>NZ_JBQXYA010000001.1:0-1114904 GCF_052645115.1 Vreelandella sp. V005
GCGCCCGCCAGTTGGCCTTCATGCAGGTCGGCAAGTACCAGAATGCTCATGAGATCCGCTCCTATTAAAGCACCTTGGCTTCGTTTTTCAGTTTGTCGATTAGCTCGTCTACCGAGGCCACTTTGATACCGCCTTTACGCTCAGCGGGCGACTCGACCTTGAGCAGCGTGACCTTGGAGGCCACGTCGACGCCGTAGTCGGCGGGGGTTTTGACATCCAGCGGCTTTTTCTTGGCCTTCATGATGTCCGGCAGCTTGGCGTAGCGCGGCTCGTTGAGGCGCAGGTCGGTGGTGACGATTGCGGGCAGCGTGAGTGCCACGGTTTGCAGGCCGCCGTCGATTTCACGGGTGACATTAAGCTTTCTATCACTTCCGTCACCGCTAATTTCCACTTCCGAGGCGAACGTGCCCTGAGGCAAATTGGTCAGCGCGGCGAGCATCTGGCCGGTCTGGTTATTGTCGGTGTCGATGGCCTGCTTGCCCAGAATGACCAGGCCGGGCTGCTCTTCGTCCACGACTTTGGCCAGCAGCTTGGCGACCGCCAGCGATTCGACGCGCTCGTCGGTTTCGATGTGGATAGCGCGATCCGCGCCCAGCGCTAGTGCGGTGCGCAACTGCTCTTGGGCGGCCTTGGGACCCACGGTCACAGCCACCACTTCGGTCGCCACACCCTTCTCTTTCAGGCGCACGGCCTCTTCCACGGCAATTTCGCAGAAGGGGTTCATGGCCATCTTGACGTTGGTAAGGTCCACATCAGAATGATCCGCTTTGACGCGGATTTTGACGTTGTAGTCGATGACGCGTTTCACCGCGACGAGTACTTTCATAGCTTCCTCGCTTGGCTTGTAATCAAAGCCGTTAACCTGGGACGGCACCCGCTCAGCGAGCACCCTTGATTGAATAGCGATTAGTAATAGAGTTACTAAGTACGTTGTAAGCGAAAACGTCTTGCTTGAGTACTGCCAACATGGCGGCACTTTAAAATTCATTCAAGCGTTTGATAGGTGCGTAATTGAAAAACCCTATCAATTTGCCATAGCCTGCTAGTAGGCGACAAGACTTGCAAGCTACTGCCTTGGTCGAAACCGTCAAGTGATGGGCAGCATAGGCAGCCAAGAAATACTGCTTGCACCATCGTAGGCGTGACCTGACACAGGTATTATGCCTATCATGGGACATAACCAGAAGCAAACGACCGTTTTAAATTAAGGCCATCTGTTTATAAGCTAGTGCCCGAATGTAGACATTCGCTTGCTTTTGCAGTTAATGGTGCTTAAAGAGAATAAGGAGAAGCCGGGTGGAAACTGTTGAACGCGATGTAATGGACTTTGATGTCGTCATTGTCGGCGCTGGCCCATCCGGGCTTTCCGCCGCCTGCCGACTCATGCAGCAAGCTAACGAAGCAGAACAAGAATTGACGGTCTGTGTAGTGGAGAAAGGCTCAGAGGTCGGCGCCCATATTTTGTCAGGTGCGGTCTTTGAGCCCCGCGCGCTAACAGAGCTATTTCCTGATTGGAAAGAGCGCGGTGCCCCTCTCAACACGCCCGCTATTCGTGACGACGTTATTTTACTTAAGGACGCTGAAAAGGCGCAAAAAGTGCCCAATGCACTGGTGCCAAAAAGTATGCATAACACCGGCGGCGATCAGCAGCGCTATGTGATCAGTGCCGGTAATTTGTGTCGCTGGCTGGCCGAGCAGGCGGAAGCACTCGGCGTTGAAATTTTTCCAGGCTTTGCCGCTCAGGACGTCATCATTGAAGACAATGCTGTGCGCGGCATTCTAATTGGCGATATGGGCGTCGCCGCTGACGGTACGCCCAAAGATGGCTATATGCCAGGTATGGAACTACGCGCCAAATACACGCTCTTTGCTGAGGGCTCGCGCGGTCACCTGGGCAAACGCTTGATTAAAGACTTTTCATTGGATGCGGGCCGTGATCCCCAGCATTACGGTATCGGCCTGAAAGAGCTTTGGGACGTACCTGCAGACAAGCATGAGCCAGGGCTTGTGGTGCACGGCTCCGGCTGGCCATTGGATAAAAATAGCCATGGCGGCTGGTTTTTGTATCACGCTGAAAATCAACAAGTCGTGGTCGGCCTTATTATGGACCTTGGCTACCAAAACCCTTGGCTTTCGCCGTTCGATGAATTTCAACGCATGAAGCATCACCCGGCTATTAGCCAATACCTAGAGGGCGGCAAACGCGTCGCTTACGGCGCCCGGGCCATCACTAAAGGTGGCTTCAACTGTTTGCCCAAAATGACCTTTCCCGGCGGTTTACTGCTTGGCTGTGATGCGGGCACGCTCAATTTTTCCAAGATTAAAGGCTTACACACTGCCATGAAGTCTGGCTTAGTGGCTGCTGAGAGTGTATTTGAAGCCATTAAAAGTGGCGATGAGGGCGCCCAGGAATTGACTAGTTTTACCCAGAAGTGGGAAGCCAGTTGGGCGTATCAGGAACTAAAAGAGAGCGCCAGCTTCGGGCCCGCCATCCATAAATACGGCACTATTGGTGGTGGCGCCTATAACTTTGCCCACCAGCTGCTGGGCAACAAGCTGCCTAACGTGCACGACACCACCACTGACCACGGCGCCCTGAAGCCTGCGGACGAGTTTGAAAAGATTGACTACCCCAAGCCCGACGGCAAGCTTTCCTTCGACAAACCGTCATCAGTATTTTTGTCGAACACTAACCATGAAGAAAATCAGCCATGCCATTTGCGCCTGGATGATCCGGAACTTCCGATTAGTGAAAACCTACCCAAGTACGCAGAACCCGCCCAGCGTTACTGCCCGGCCGGCGTTTATGAAGTGGTGGAAGATAGTGATGGGCAGCCACGCTTTCAAATCAATTTCCAAAACTGCGTGCACTGTAAAACCTGTGATATTAAAGACCCCGCCCAAAATATCACTTGGGTAGCACCGGAAGGCGGTGGCGGTCCTAACTATCCGAATATGTAAGACAGTAGGCTAAAATCTACGTTCACTGCTTACTCTTATGATCACAAGAGTAAGTAGTGAGTGCTTAGCGACCTCGCTTGTCTTGATAGCAAGAACTCTCTTCTGCTGACAACGGCCGATTACTATAAAAGCCGTTGAAATGAAGGCTAGCGTGACTGCCTATGAAATGCTCCTGTTCGTGAGAAGCGATATCTTTCGCGAAGACCTTCATACCCAGGCACTTACCCAGCGCTATGACCGATGACGATAACTGTTGTTCCTGGCGAGTGCCTGATAAACGCTTAACTATTGAAGAACTTACTTTTAAAGAATCGACAGGCAAAGCGTTTAAATCAGATAAAGAAGAATATCCAGTACCAAAATCATCAACGACTATCATAACGCCCAGTTTTTTAATCTCTGTAAAGATACTCGCCGTATGCTGAACATTCTGCAACAGCATGCTCTCTGTAATTGCCAACTCAAGTAGCCTGGGATTCATTTCGGTAGCGGCTAATACCTCCTTTATACGCTCCGCAAAGCTATTGTCGTAAAATTGACGTGCTGAAATATTGACCGCTATTGTTAATTCAGGGAACCCTTCTTGTTGCCAAAGCATGTTTTGCCGGCAGGCATTTTCGAGCACCCATTGACCGATAGGCATGGCCAAACCATTCTCTTCAGCCAGGGCCATGAATTGAGCAGGTTCCAGCAATCCAAGCGTTGGATGCTGCCAACGAAGCAATGCCTCCATGCCAAGCGTGTTGCCTGCGTCGACGTCATGCTTTGATTGGAAGAATAACCTAAATTCATGATCCGTAAGCGCACGATGCAGGCCAGACTCTAAGGTTAAACGCGCATCCATTTCCGTACTTAATTCGTCGGTATAGAATTGGACATTGTTTTTGCCCAGTTGCTTCGCCTGATACATCGCCATATCGGCGCTTTTCATTAATGTTTGCTCGTCAAGCCCGTCAAATGGATACTGCGAGACGCCAATACTTACCGAGACATGGCACTCCTGGCCAGCGAGCATAAAGGGTTCTCTAACGGCGGAGAGAATTTTTTTGGCAATAGGCTCAATCTGTTCTCGTCGGCTGATCTTTGTCAAAAGAATGACAAATTCATCCCCTCCTAGCCGGGCGACGACATCACTTTCACGCACCGAAGAAGTCAGTCGTCGAGCGGTTTCTTGCAGAAGATGGTCGCCTGCATCGTGACCTAAGGTGTCATTGATTAATTTAAAGCGATCAAGGTCCAAGAAAAGCAGCGCAAAAGATTCACTATGGCGACCACCCAGTTTCACAGCTTGGGTAATCAGATGGCTTAAAAAGGCGCGATTAGGCAAATCAGTTAATGCATCATGAAACGCTAGATGCTCAACCGCCTGGGCATGTAATACGCGCTCTTCCATTACTCGCTGCCGCGCGCGCTGAAGTTGCCAGCTCAAGCGGCCGAGTATCGCCAGAATGATCAGCAATAGGCCGCTTGCCCAACCAGCCCGCTGCCAATATTTTCGCGCAAGCTGTCGGGACGCGGCCAACTGCTCCTGGGCTGAGAGCCCTACCACGATCGATAGTGGAAAATCGTACAGCTTGCGCGCCAGTGAATAACGTTCAACGCCTTGCCAATAAGTTTTAAAAGGTTCACTAACGTCATCCAGGCTATTATTTTTCCAGGCGGCTATATCCATTAACTCACCTGAGTAAATAGTATCTCCAGAACGCCTGACATGTACGATGCCACCCATGCCAACGAGAGCGAGCATACCCTGCTGGCCTAGGGACCGAGATTCATAACTACTCACAAAATAATTGGCATCAACAGCAATAGTTACCCAACCTGAGGCTCCTTCTTCTTGCTCAGGCATTAATGGCCTGGTGAAGGTGAGCTGCTTTTCCTGATAAGCAGCAGACTCTCCCACGACTAAATAATCGCCATTCTGCCCTGTGTCTAAAAGGAAGGTAAGGCGCTGACCAAGTCGCCCTGGATCAGTGGTCTCGATGACCATGCCTTCCGAATCAACAATACTGATGGTAAATAAGAGTGCGGGGGGCAGCAGCCGCTGTTCGCTTAAAATATTAAGCACGCTAGCTTGAACACTGTTGCTCGCTGTAAAACGTATCAATTTCAGTGTTGTGTCAATTTCTCTGAGAGCTCTTACCACCTGTGCTTCGTAGGTGTCGGTGATTTCACCCACGGATAGCTGTGCCTGACGCTCAATGGACATACGCTCTTTATTGACTAAAAAATAAGTACTTCCCCATATAATTAGCAGCATCGTAATTGCCACTATGCTGAAAAAAATAAGTGGCTCTACAAGATGAGATGGCCATCGATGAATGCAGCTTTTTAATGGCGTTAACCGACGAGGGCTTATTTGATCATTGAGACTACTCAATTGTTACCACTCTCAAACGCTCATCAAGAAAGGAAGGGTCTATATAGCCCAGTGATTTTGTATCACTGACTAATCGCTCTACCATTGAGCGACTATTAGCCAGCGCCTGGGGCGGCTGACCTCGCCCGGTAAATATCTGCCTAGCCCAGTGTGCCTTGATCTGCGCAGGGGTTTGCCCCGTGTAATAAGTGTAAAACTCACCTCTCTCTGCTGTGCCTTCACTCAGATCCAATGGGACCATCTGCACTCCGTTAACTACCAATGTGCGGCGGCCTAAATAAATATCCTTTAAATCGTTGCTGGTGAGGCGAGTAAAAGGCGCCTCGGCTGACACCACCACCAGTATTTCAGCTGAAGCAGGGTGATAAGCTAAACTCAACATCACCCCCAATAAGAGGCTGATTCCGGTTCCTGTGAGACGTTTAAGCATTGCCACTCTCCTTAAAACACAAAGTCGAGCGCAAGGCTGAACAAGTTAAGCCGCCCACCTGGGGTAAACTCGGGCTGTTGATTAATTAGCCCTCCAGATGACCCTGAGCGCATATCGATGTAATCATACTGAGCCGTAAGGGCCATACCTGGCCTGAAATCCCAGCGAGCCCCAACCGTTATGCTCTCTTGCTGCATTCCACTGGCTAGTAACTCATTCAATATTTTATTGAGTAGCTGGGCCCCTTCTGCAAACGGTGACGGATACAGGGCAGCATTTAACCCCGGCTCTGAGGTGTTACTGGTGACTTTTGCTCGCGCCACACTTACATAGGGTGTCCACTCGGCGATACGGTAACCTAGCGTCATGTAGGCTCCTTCACTCTCCCCTAACAGAGAAGGCGATGAAGAGCGTGCCCACTCGCCCATCACAAACCATGAACCAGGGTCATAACCTAACCCAAAGTTCAGCAGGTTCGTACGCTTCCCGTCAACTTCGTAGCGGCTAGCCAGCTCTTCACCGGGTAGACCAAAGAAACGGTAAGTGTCAAAGAGTTGTGAGAGTTCATCTGCGCTTACTTTTAGTTCGCCATAGCTGGCAAACAGAGTTGCATCTCCCCAATGCGTGCGATGAGAAATACCCCAGGAATCGCTGGCGTCGATACTGCCCGTTGCGTAATCAACGCCACCACCACCAAAATTCATCTGCAATTCATTGGTGGCCTCCCCGATGGGGTAGCGATAGCGCATATCAACGCCGTCAAAATTAGCCACTGGAAGTAAGCGATAAATTTCTTGGGGAGGCCGCACCCAGGGCGTGGCGTAATTCACTTTTCGATGCTCAGAGGCCATAAATGAGCTCTGTACCATACGCCCAACCCTAAAACTCAGGTTAGGGGTAATTTCGTATTGTACATTCGCCCATTCAACCTTAGGTGCGTAAGAGCCGTCATAACGTTTCTCGCTGACTATCTGAACAACCGTAGAGATTTTAGGGGTGATATGCAGCGTAGATTGAATCCCTAATCGGCTATCAACTTCTGCGCTCCACTCATTACTGTAGCCAGCACCTTGCGAAGCAAAGGGGTCAGTCACAAAGTCAGCATTCTGCTCGTCAGAGTGAACGAGCCCCAAGGTGCCAAACCCATTAAATTCAAGATTAGGTAAGGTGCTATCGGCAAGCAAGGCGCCGCTATGGGTGACGATCAAAATGGCGCAGAGCCAAGCCACTTGCCTAACCATGCTCGTTCCCTATGTTATACGTTATATATTATGAGCTGATAAGTTTTAACTCGATAGGAGTAGAGGTATTAAATCGGCAGGGCGATGCTAAGTCAAACAGCTCTAAAGCTAAATTTGAACTCAAATGTGAATTAGTGTGTATTAGTAGCGAATCAACCACTTACACTGCAAGTGTCAATCCATTTTCAAGTAGCTTAATGGGTGCCCGGCGAGCAATAAGCCTGCGTCGGCCAGCTTGGTCGAAACGTACATCGATCACGGGGTCACTCGCACTTCCCTCGACCGCCGCTACCTCACCTTTCCCAAACACCGCATGATGGAGACGTTGACCGGGGTAGAAATGAGTATCAGCTGAATAACCTACTTGACGCTCTTCAACCTGCGCTGCTGCCAGTGCAATGTCATCGCGCCCTAGGCGCGCTAGATAGTTTTCAACCAGCGCGACCGATGCCACTTGCAGTGAAGCCGACGGGGGGGTGGGATTAGCCAAGCAAGAAGCCACTCGCATACTGTCTTGCCAAGCACTCTCGCCAATAAAGCGACTAGGGCGGTGCGCGCCGCCATCATGAAGCACCAACAGCTGTTCTTGGGCACGCGTGATGGCCACGTAAAAAAGCCGTCGCTCCTCCTCCAAGCGCTCATCGCTCAGCGGGTTATCGCGGCTATAGTGGGGAAAATCCTCTTCGTTGACACCGACCACCGCGACCAGGGGCCACTCCAGCCCTTTCGCGCCGTGCACAGTGCTAATGAGTACGCCGCCCGCCTGGTTTTCAACCGGGCGCTCCAATAGCTCGATAAACGCATCGGGGTCTTGCACACTCTCAGCCTGCTCGATCAAGACGTCGAGTAAGCGAACGTCCTCTTCACCCTTATCCCGTCGCGCGGCCGCCCGTTTGAGCGTTTTTTCCGCCTCGATAGTTTCCACTACGTGCCTTAACAGCTCAGCAGGTGGCCATGCACTCAGCTTTGGCAGGTCACATAACAACGTCCAGCGCTTTTTAAGCGTACGTCGCTGGATCGGTTTTAAAGCCGTTAACATAGGATCATGCCGTTCGGGCCACTGCTGGGTCGATGCCAGTTGATAGGCTAACCGCTGCAGCCGTTCACGGGCCACAAAAGGAGTAGGCTGAGAAAGCAGTAGTAACAGTTGCTGGGGGTCACGCAACAGCCCCGGGCGGCGTGACAGTTTTAAATACCCAGCCAAAGCCTGAACCAGCGGTAGGCGAAAAACAAAACGGTCCTCGCGCTGCAGCCGAAAGGGAATACCCGCCTGCAAAAGCGCCAGTTGAAAAGGCACCGATAGCGCCCAACTACGTACCAGCAAACTGGCCTCGTTAAACGCTCTCCCCTGGGCCTGCCAATCCATCAGTGCGTCTAGCAGCAACCGACTGCCCTGGCCTACCGAGACTCGCGTTTCAGGGTTATTAGGCGCCGCCAGACAGAGTTGATTAGGGCGACGCTGGTTCGCGGCAATCGCATGATTAGCAGCCAGCGCCAGCGCATGACCATGGCGAAACGTCGTCGATAACGGATAGTCAGTGGCTGCGCCGAAGGTCGCCGTAAAATTCTCCAGCATCGTGTCAGGCTTGGCGCCGCGCCACTCATAAATGCACTGGTTGGCATCACCGACGGCCATCACATCCGCACGGCTGCCCACCAGCACCGATAAAAGACGCTGTTGCGCGGCATTGATATCCTGGTATTCATCGATAATGACATGATCGAGATAGCCTTCGACTCGACCACGTAAGGCGCTGTTCGCCTCCAGTGCCTGCAGAGGGCGATAGAGCAGATCAGCGTAGGTCATTACCCTTTCCGACTCTAGTAGCCGCTCCGCCTCGGCAAAAGCGGCCGGAAAATAGTCGGTATCCGGGTCAAAATTGAGCCGCTCATAGAGCAATTCCGGGGTGATCATTTCTGCTTTAACCAAGCCGCAGAAGTGGGCTAACGTTTCCAGCCGATCGCCTTCCAGCGCCGCATCGCGGCGCTCAACCGCGTCACTCAGGACATTAAGGCTCGCTTGGCGAAGCAGCCTTTCTAATTGCCAATCGGCGGATAATAACTGACGTGGCGCAAGCGCTCCCCAGCGGCATAAGCTTTGGGTCAAGCGGTGCCCTAGTGAGTGAAAAGTGCGCACATCAGGCAACGCCTGCCCAGCAGGTGCCATTGAGGCTAAACGACGCTGAAAATCATCTTTGGCCGAGCGGTTAAACATCAGCACCAAGATACGCTTGGGCGGCACATCATTCGCCAGCAGGTGGAGCACTCGAGCGGCCATCGTCGTGGTTTTGCCCGCCCCCGCGACGGCCGCTACCCGCGCATGCCCTACTTGATGGTTAACGACGGCCTGCTGTTCAGCGGTTAACTTCACATCGCCTCGCCTGATGATTCACTGTCTACCTGACCGAGCGCGAACCAGTGACCGGCACTCATTACCCCTATCTCCGTCTTGCCATCAATAGCATCACGCGTTTCTGCAGCCTCGACTAGCTGGTAATAAACATTGCGGTGCAGCCTAGCAGCCAGACCGAAACGCACCGGAAGTTGCGGCACGGCTTCGCCCTGAGGGGTCAACGTCACTGAGAGCGGATGTTCCGCATCCAGGCGAACGACGTCGTCAAACTGCGTTGTAAACCACCAAGCATCATCATGAAAATCTGCCTCTACCGCGACCAACGGTAGGTCGTCGACCTCTATGCGCCAACGCTCTACTGGCGTCACCAAGCAGTAACCCTCTTCATCGAGGCGCAGCAGCGTGGCTAATAAACGCGCTATCTTGGGGCGAGCAAAGGGCTCGCCTTCGTGCCACCAGCGGCCATCTGAATGGATACGCAGGTTCATGTCTCCAGAGAGCGGCGGCTGCCATTGGTCAAGAGGAGGAATCGTGCCAGCACCCTCTCCGTCTGCACCACGTTGTAACAGCAATCTATCGATATTCATCTCGCCCTCCTGCTTCAGCGTACTCACCCCAGACTATAGAAGACCAGACTGCGCCAATGCTTCTTTGACATGTGCTGGCGCATCAGGTGCGGCGGCACGAAAGAGCTGATAAAAGTTGGCAGTGGTCTGCATGGCGACCTCGTCAACACTAATCCCACGCGCCTTGGCGATGCATTCCGCCACTTCAACCACCCATGCTGGCTCATTGGGCTTGCCGCGGTAAGGAACAGGGGCAAGATAGGGGCTATCGGTTTCGATTAGCAGGCGATCCAGCGGCAGTTTCCGAGCCAATTCCCGCAGTGGCTCGGCATTACGAAAGGTGATAATGCCCGATAACGAAATATAAAAGCCTAGCCTTACCGCTTCTCGCGCCATCGCCAAGTCTTCCGTAAAACAGTGTAATACACCCCCCACGCGGGGGTCGCTATATTCGCGTAGCAAGGCAAGCGTTTCTTCTTTGGCTTCACGGGTATGGACAATGACCGGCAGCTCCAATTCGCGCGCGGCCATCAGATGGCGCTTAAAACGCTCATGCTGCACGGCGACCGGCACGCTGTCGCGATAGTAGTAATCCAACCCGGTTTCACCGATGGCTACCGCGCCATACTGCTCGGCTGCCTCTTTTATATCCTCGACGCTGGGCTCGTTCTCGCTCTGGTGCAAGGGGTGCAAGCCAGCAGAAATAGCCACATCGTGGTGTGCACGCGCGATAGCGGCCAGTTGCGGCAGCTCTTCCAAGGTGACAGCAACCGCCAGAAACTGACTGACGTGGGCAGCTCGCGCCGCTTCAAGCGTAGCAGCGAGGTCACCCCCGTGAGTCTGCTCGGATAAACGATCTAAATGACAGTGTGAATCGACAAACATGCAGGTCTCGACAACAGATAGGTCACTAACGCAATAAGCATTGACTGCAAAGCGTAAGCGACGGTTTTATTCAAAGCGTAAACGACGGAGCGGCCTTATCCAACTGCCCGGCAAGCAGCGTCTCGATGCGGTCGCGCACCGGGTAATCTTGCTGGCTGAAATGCAGGCCAATACCTGGCATACGGAGGCCGCTGACCCCTTCCGGCGACACCCATACCACTTGCCCGGTGATGGAAAGGCGTTCGCTTTCACCCGGCAGCGTCAGGAGTAAAAAGACCTGCTGTCCCAGGGCATACGGTGTCCGTGTGGGCACAAAAATGCCTCCGCGATCTAAAAAAGGCATATAAGCGGAAAGCAAGGTCGGCACGTCGGGAATAGTAAGAGAGAGCGCTTTCTGAGCTGCCATAACGACCTCGCTAGATGAACGTGAAAGAGAACAACCCGCTAGGAGCGCAAAAGCGCCGACCAGCGCACTAACCAGGCTTCAAGCACAAGCTGGGGGTTTGGATTAGCGCCCACCGCCAGTAATCGTCGCTGTTCACGGGCATAATCCAGTAGCCGGAACCAATCCTGCACGCGGCCATTTTTGACCGCTTGGCGATAGAGCGGTTCTAAATCAGGGTTGTGCAATACCGTCGCTTCGCCCGACAAACCGAGACGAATCAGGTCTTCCAGCCAGGCAATACCGTACCACAAGATGGCATCTATCGCCTGACGATCCAGCCGCGCGGCCTCAGAAACAGGCTCTGCACCACGCACCAACTGCTCGAAGCTGTCGTGGATCTGGTGGCGCAAGGCTCGCTCTTCGGGCGCGGCCAACGCCACCGCCAAAAGTGGCAATCCCCCTGCGACCTGCCACCAGAAGTAGGCCTCGTCAGCGCTATTGAGTTTTTCGATTAGCCATCCGCGACACGCCTCAAAAGCAACGCTTGGCAATGACCACTGCTGACAGCGAGAACGGATGGTTGGCAACATGCGAGACGGTACGTCCGAAAGCAGAATGAACAGCGTCTTATCGCCCGGCTCTTCGAGACTTTTGAGTAGCGCATTGGCGGCAGCGATGTTCATTGCCTCAGCCGGTGAGATCACAATAACGCGGTAGCCACCCTGCTGGGCCGTTTGCGAGACAAAGCGATTAACCTCACGAATAGGGTCTATACGAATCTGACGTTTGCCCTCTTCCGGCCCAACACGAAGCAAATCGGGATGGTATCCCGACGCCAGCATCCGACAGCTGTGGCAATGACCACAGGCCTGCTCCTCAGGCTTGGCGCATAGCGTGCGTGCAATGAGCGCCTCCGCCAACGGCTGTTTACCCAACCCATGAGCACCGTGAATGAGCAGCGCATGTGGCATGCGCCCACTATCGGCTAAGCGCGTTAACTGATGCCAGATGGCCAGGTGCCAAGGCATAACGCCGGTTAACGCCATGCGGCCACTCGCGTCGAAAGGATCTGACGAAGCTGCGCTTGTACCTCTTCGAGCGGGTATTGAGCGTCAATGACTGCAAAACGTTCTGGAGCAGCCTCTGCTCTTGCCAAGTAGGCGTCACGCACTGCTTGGAAAAAATCGGCCTGTTCTTGCTCAAAACGATCACGCTGCTCATGACGAGTGCGCAGGCGTGATTCCAAGCGCTTTTTCGCCGCTTCTTTAGGCATATCAAGCAGTAGAGTCAAGTCGGGCGAGAGCCCTTGCTGAACGAAGTCCTCCAAAACGGCGATACGTTCTTTAGCGATACCCCGTCCACCGCCCTGATAGGCAAAGGTGGCATCGGTAAAACGGTCACACACCACCCAGGCACCTCTTGCCAGGGCGGGAAGGATTTTTTCGGCCAAATGCTGGGCGCGCGCGGCAAACATCAGTAGCAACTCTGCATCCACATGGAGCGGTTCTTGAGGGGCGGGATCCAGCAACAGCTTGCGAATAGCTTCGCCACGCTCCGTACCGCCTGGCTCCCGAGTGCGCACGACTTCGAGCCCTTGGGCTTCCAGCCACTCAGCGACAAAACTGACATTGGTGGACTTCCCCACGCCCTCGCCGCCTTCAAGTGTAATGAAGCGTCCACGCTGACTCATCATGCTTCCTTACTGTAAAAATGGCTGAAGTGATGACATTGGTGATGGGTCATGACGATTACCGGTTACGAATATAGCGATTGACGGCATTATTATGCTCGCGCAGCGTGCGCGAGAAATGGTGCGTACCATCGCCCCGAGAAACGAAATAGAGCGTTTCGCCGGGCAATGGGTCGACCGCCGCTTCTAACGAAGCACGCCCCGGTAGAGCAATCGGCGTGGGCGGTATTCCATCAATGACGTAAGTGTTATAGGGCGTCGCTTCGCGTATGTCGGCGCGGGTAATGCGCCCTTCGTAGCGCTCGCCCATACCATAAATAATCGTTGGATCCGTTTGTAAGCGCATCCCCTGTTCCATGCGGCGCTTAAACACCCCGGCAATCTCACGCCGCTCTTCTGGCGCACCGGTTTCGCGCTCAATCAAGGAGGCCATGATGAGTGCTTCATAGGGGGAATCGATGGTGAGATCGTCAGCACGCTCTTCCCAGACGCTGTCCAGAATTCGCTCCATGTGCTCGAGCGATTGACGCAAAATATCGACATCACTCATTCCCAGATGATAACGGTAGGTATCGGGAAAGAACCACCCCTCAGGAAAGGTGCCTTCACGATCGAGCAGCGTCATTACTTCTTCGTTACTCAACTCAGCCGTGCGGTGGTCGAGTTTAGGCGCGGCATTGAGCAAGTCACGCATTTGACGAAACGTCCATCCTTCGGGGATCGTCAGTGAGTAGGTAACGACGTTATTACTACCCAGCAGCGCCATCATTTCCAATCCGCTCATATCAGGCAAAAGCCGATATTCGCCGGTACGCAACCGCGGCACGCGCTCAGGTTCCATCCGTGCCAATAAGCGAAACGCCCAGGCATCTTTCAGCACGCCCTGATCTTCCAATTCTTCAACCACTTGATTGAACCCCGCCCCAGAAGGCACTTGGTAAAGCGTTGGTTCTTCTAGGGCGAGGGGAGCTTCTAATCTATTCTGCCAATAGAAATAACCGCCCGCCGCACCCGCAGCCCCGACGAAAACTACTACCAACAAAGCGGTTAATAACCGTTTCACCATGACACCTCTAGGAAATTGCAGGGCGATATCGAGAAAAACATAAGCGTTTAGACAAAACCGAGTAGCCGATGGGCTAAAGGCTGAAATGGGTCTGGCTTACTTACCGCCCAGCGCTGCAGCAGAGCACCATCCGCTGCCAACAACGTAGCGACAGGCCACACACCCTGAACGGAGTTTGCCACCCATAAGCGCTCGACCTGAGCCAGGTCACTCAGCGGCAGCGCTGCCTGAGCCACGGTCCCCTGCTCTATCAATCCAGCGCGTAGCGTGCCTGCAACGCCGCACTGATCTACAAAAGGCGTGAATACCTGCCCCGCCTGTTGCCAAAAAATATTCATACTGGTGGCTTCTATCAACCAGCCTTCGCTATCCGCCAGCAAACCCTCGGCAATGGCGGCATCACTCCACTCTTGCCGAGCGAGCACGTTCTCCAGCCGGTTAAGGTGTTTGATGCCCGCCAACCGCGGCTGTTGGCTCAGACGCAAATCACAAAGCCGCACCGTCACCCCGTACTGCCAGCGCTGAATCGAGGGCTGAAAAGGCGTGCGACGACTAAGTAAACGCGGTGTTACTTGATCCGGCTGCGCATAACCTCGCCCGCCACTACCACGCGTCAGGATAAGCTTGAGCACTTCTAGCTCAGCGGTGCAATCACCCTGCCATGTGGCATCTAAAGTCGCTTGGCAAGGTAACGGTATATTTAGGCGCTGACATCCCTTCGCCAGACGCTCTTTGTGATAACGCCATAGCACCGGTGCGCCCGCGCGCAACAGGACTGTTTCAAACAGGCCGTCGCCATACGCTAGCCCGCGATCATCAAACGGTACAGTTTGTTCGTCAGATAACGCGGGCGGCAGCATCGTCAATTACACCTTCTTGAACAATAGCGAGCCGTTAGTACCACCAAAGCCAAAGGAGTTGGAAAGCGCCATGTCGATACGCATGTTTCGCGCAGTGTGCGGCACATAATCCAGATTACAACCCGGCTGCGGGTTATCAAGATTGATGGTCGGCGGGGCAATCTGGTCACGAATAGCCAGAATGCTGAACACAGCCTCTACCGCGCCTGCGGCACCCAGCAGGTGGCCGATCATCGATTTCGTCGAGCTCACTGCCACATTATTGGCAGCATCACCGAGTACGTTCTCGATAGCACGGCTTTCTGCCAGATCGCCTGCCGCGGTTGAAGTACCATGGGCATTGATATAATGCACCTCAGACACATCTACCTGGGCATCTTTAATCGCGTTGCGCATGGAGAGCGCCGCACCGCGCCCATCTTCCGGTGGCGACGTCATGTGATAAGCATCATCGCTCATGCCAAAGCCGACCAGCTCAGCATAGATGTGAGCACCGCGCGCCTTGGCGTGCTCATACTCTTCAAGCACCAGCACGCCAGCGCCATCAGATAGCACAAAACCATCGCGGTCTGTGTCCCAGGGGCGGCTTGCCGCTTCTGGATCATCATTACGTGTAGATAGCGCGCGCGCCGCCGAAAAACCACCCAAACCTAATGGCGTGGTGGCCATTTCAGCGCCACCGCAGATCATCACGTCCGCATCGCCATAGGCAATCGTACGTGCGCTGTAGCCAATGTTGTGGGTGCCGGTGGTGCAGGCAGTCGTGATGGCAATATTCGGCCCTCTAAAGCCGTGCTGAATCGCCATATTGCCCGAAATCATATTGATGATGGAACCCGGCACAAAGAACGGCGATACCTTGCGAGCGCCGCCCTTATTGAGCGCGTTGTGGTTATGCTCAATCATTGGCAAGCCGCCAATGCCTGAGCCGATAGCCACACCAATACGGTCCGCATTCTCTTCCGTGCACTCAATGTCGGCATCTTCAACCGCCTGAGCGCCCGCCGCCATGCCGTACTGAATAAACAGATCCATCTTGCGGGCATCTTTAGGATTCAGGTATGGGCTAATATCAAAATTCTTAATCGACCCACCAAAACGCGTATTGAAGCCACTGGTGTCAAAGTGCTCAATAGGGGTAATACCGCTTTTACCGGCGACAATATTTGCCCACGACTCATCGACGTTATTGCCCACTGGGGTCACCAGGCCTAACCCAGTTACCACTACCCTTTTCCGTGCCATCAGCTTTCCTCCAGGCATCCATGGTGACGCGACCCACTTGGGTCATTTGCTGCTTAATTTTGGTCAACAGTATAACGGAGATTGAACGTTATAAGCATTGTGGCAGCAAAGCAAAAAAGCCGCCCTGCGAAAGGACGGCTCTTAAGGCGGGTGGCTAGCACCCCACCCTGGTTCGATGCATCGACGCAGCCCTTACTGGTGGGCGTTCACGTAATCGATGGCTTCTTGAACCGTGGTGATTTTCTCAGCTTCTTCATCAGGAATTTCAGTATCGAATTCCTCTTCCAAAGCCATTACCAACTCAACGGTGTCGAGCGAATCGGCACCCAAGTCTTCTGTGAAAGAAGAGTTGTTTTGGATGTCTTCTTCTTTAACGTTCAGGCGCTCTGCTACCACTTTCTTCACGCGCTCTTCAATAGTACTCATCAACGTACTCCAGTCGTTCACATTAGCCGTTTTTGATAACCAGCTATTTGGAAACCGCAAGCCAAAAGCTGCGGGGTAGTTTATAGACGCCCTTGGGTCGACGCAACCGCCATACCCAAGGCCATCAACGCATATTCATGCCGCCATTCACGTGAAGCGTCTCACCAGTGATATAACCGGCTGCATCGCTGGTCAGAAAGCCTACCGCGGCGGCGATCTCTTCCGGCGCTCCTAAACGGGCCAACGGAATTTGCTTCAGTAACATCTCATGCTGTGCTTCAGGCAGTGCTTCGGTCATATCGGTGGCAATGAAGCCAGGTGCCACCGCATTCACCGTAATGGCCCGCGAGGATACCTCACGCGCTAACGCACGACTAAAACCCTCCATGCCCGCCTTTGCTGCAGCGTAGTTAGTTTGGCCCAGGTTGCCCATGGTTGCCACTACGGAGCTAATCGACACAATACGCCCAAAACGCGCCTTGGTCATACCTCGCAAACATGCCTTACTCACACGATAGACAGATTTTAAGTTGGTATCCATAACAGAATCCCACTCATCTTCTTTCATACGCATCAGCAAATTGTCTCGCGTGATACCGGCATTGTTAACCAAAATGGTCGGCGCACCAAAGCGTTCGGTAATGGTTTTCAATACGCTATCGATGCTGGATTGGTCAGTCACATTGAGGCACAGACCAGCGCCTTCAATGCCATTCGCCCTCAAATCAGCATCAATTTTTTCTGCGCCAGACTCGCTCGTTGCCGTACCAATCACGAGTCGGCCTTGACGACCTAGCTCATGCGCAATGGCCTGGCCAATACCACGACTGGCTCCTGTTACCAGGGCAACTCTACTTTCTTGGGTCATAACGTTCTGCCTCTAACCGTATAATCAAGCAAGGATAGCGGAATAACACCACCCTTGGTCACGCTTTATCAGCCAACGTTTCACGCGCTAGCTCAAGCGCAGCATTCAGGCTATCAGGGTCGTTGACCGCTAATCCCTTGCTGCCCTTCACGATACGCTTATTGAGGCCGGTCAACACCTTTCCTGGCCCACACTCAATAAACACCTCAACGCCTTGACTTGCCATTGCTTCAACGCAGGCGCTCCAGCGTACTGGCTGATAGAGCTGTTCGATTAAACGTGTGCGCAGTGTAACGGTATCCGCATGCGCCTGGGCATCCACGTTCTGGATCACGGTATAACGAGGCGTTCGCAGTTCGATCGCCTGCATTGCCTCTGCCAGACGCTCAGCGGCCGGACGCATCAATGCACAGTGAGAAGGAACCGAAACAGGCAGGGCCATGGCACGCTTGGCGCCCGCTTCTTGGCAGGCAACGATAGCCCGCTCAACGGCCTCCTTGGAGCCTGCCACTACGACCTGACCGGGTGAATTATAATTGACCGCAGACACCACGTCGCCCTGGGCGGCTTTTTCGCAGGCAGCTTCTACCGCGTCATCAGCCAAGCCAAGGATCGCCGCCATACCGCCTTCACCGGCGGGAACGGCGTCCTGCATGGCGTCACCGCGCAGTCGCACTAAGTTTACGCCTTCGGCAAAACTCATCACACCCGCGCACACCATTGCGCTGTACTCCCCCAAACTATGGCCTGCCATCAGGGTGGGGCGCGGCCCTTCTAACTCCTGCCAGACGCGCCAAATGGCAACGCTAGCAGAGAGTAGCGCGGGCTGGGTGCACGCAGTGGCATTAAGCGCAGCTTCGGGCCCCTCTTGGACGACCTTCCACAAGTCGTAGCCCAAGGCATCTGACGCTTCCTCAAATGTCGTTCCCACCACACTATAGCGCTCGGCCAGCTCTCGCAGCATTCCAAGCTGCTGAGAGCCTTGCCCGGGGAAAATGAGGGCAAGGGGTTGAGACATGTCGTTCACCTTTGCACTTGTAGGCATTTGCTCATATGAGCGATAGGCGAGATTATTGGCACATCCTGATGCCACCTATAAACCCGCAAAAAACAAACTATTTATTATCTAATCACGGCTCGCAGGCGCCACTTTTTTCATTTAATGGCGCCTGCCAACGACCTGCGATCCGCGCAGGTAAATTATGCTCTACTTCTTTCAGAGAGCGCTGAATAGCGTAGTAGAAACCATCGGCATGGGTACTGCCGTGACTTTTCACCACGATACCGCGCAACCCTAGCAAACTAGCCCCGTTATAGCGTACAGGGTCTAACTCCTGCTTTAAGCGCTTTAACACAGGCTTGGCCAGTAGGCTTGCTAGGCGGCCAGTGAAGCGTGACTCGAACGCCAGCTGAACACGCTCAACCAGCATACTTGTCAAGCCTTCGCTTGCCTTAAGGACCGCGTTACCCACGAACCCATCGCATACCACGACGTCAAGCTGACCGGTAAACAGATCGCCACCTTCGGCGTACCCGTGGTAATCGAAGCCATAACGGCTGCCATACTCGCGCAGCAAACGATCAGCTTCGCGCACGCTGACACAACCTTTGGTAGCCTCAGCGCCCACATTAAGCAACGCGACCCGTGGCATGGCGTTGCCGTCTATACACTGCGCCATGGCCGCCCCCATTAGCGCAAAATCAACTAATCGATGGGCGGGGGAATCCACGTTGGCGCCAAGATCCAATAGATAACAGCGACGCCCTTGGCGTACTGGAATCGCCGTACTGATCGCCGGCCGGGAAATCCCCTCGACCATACCCAGCTCGCGTCTTGCCAACGCCACAAGCGCTGCCGTATTGCCCGCGCTTACGCCAGCTGCCGCCTCGCCCAAAGCGACGCATCGCAACATTTGCACCATACTGCTGGAGTGCCCTTTGCGTAAGGCCCAGGCGGCCGTGGTCGACGGGGCAATACTATCGGGCGCTTCACGCGCCACCAAACGTGACGTTGCCGCAGCCAGTGGCTGCGGCAAGCGTGAAAGCTCAGCAAGAATCTGCTGACGCGGCCCAAACAAAATCAGCTCAAGCGCGGGGTGTTCCACCGCCGCTTTTGCAGCGCCTGCGATAATAGCTTGAGGGCCTTGGTCACCCCCCATCACATCAATCGCTAGGCGCATACCGCACTGAATCCGTATAGCCGCTTAGTAATGCGATTAAGGCTTATACCTCAACCACTTTACGACCACGGTAGAAACCGTCTGGAGAAACGTGGTGACGCAGGTGAGTCGTACCGGTTTCTTTGTCCTGAGACAGCGTCGGAGCGGTTAGGGCATCGTGGCTACGACGCATGCCGCGCTTGGAACGAGTTTTACGGTTCTGTTGAACTGCCATGGGTGTTTACTCCAAGGTATTAACGGTAGAGGGTGCTTATTTTTTGCCTTTTAAGACACTAAGCACCGCGAATGGATTCATCGCTGGCGTTGTTTCTGACGCCGCGCCTTCAGTTTTGCTGACCAGCTGCTCCGCCGAGACATGACATTCGGCTTCGTCGTGATAGACCACCTGAGGCAAGCTAAGGATCAACTCATCCTCAACCACCGTCAAAAGATCCAGCTGTTCCTTTTCCACCAGCACCGGTTCATGACTAGCAGGCAGCTCGGCCGCTAAGGCTTCGTCAGTGACCATTCCAAGCAAAAAGTCACTGCTTACCTCTTGAGGCAGCGGCACCAGGCAGCGTCGGCAGGCAAGCGCCAACGTCGCTTGCAAGTGGCCACGAATTTCACGACGGCCTTGAGCATCGACGCCAAACTCAAGCACGACATGACAGTCGCCGGTTTGGACACCCGCTTCTTCGGCAAGACGCGGTAGCTTATCAAGCGCTACCAAGCCTTCGATTCGTTCGTGGCGGGCTGCAAGCTTATAAGGCTCAACCCGGCTGGGGAGTTGTGAGGTCAACATAGGCGCGCAATGATAGGCACTCCCCCCGCTGGTGTCAAAGCCGTCGGTACATTTCTTCATGCCTTCTGCCTTAAATAATCAATATAGGCGGCCATTCAACGCCACCATAGGCACATTTAGATGCTTTCGCTACACTCTATTGCTTTCGTGTTGCATCCGTGAGCTTTGCACACAGGCAACGAAAGACATGTGCGACCACCCAGCCAGGAGCCATTTGTGACTTCATCCTCAACGACCGAGCCATCGATCAGTCATGCGTCGATGCCCGAGCTGGTACTGGCATCCAGCTCGCGCGGGCGGCGTGAACTGTTGAACCGCCTACAACTTCCTTACCAGTGTCACTCTCCTGATATTGACGAAACCCCCCATCGCGATGAAACGCCTCACGCACTAGTACATCGCCTAGCGCTCAGCAAAGCGAATGCCGTGGCGACTCATTTCCCCCACCACTGCATTATTGGTTCTGATCAGGTAGCCGTGTTTGAAGGCGACATTTTGGGCAAGCCGCATACCGCGGAAAAAGCACGCGCCAATCTAACGCGATTTTCTGGCCAACGCGTCACCTTCTTGACCGGTTTGGCGCTACTGGATACACGCCACCAGCGCCATCAGGTGCATGTAGAGCCCTTTGAGGTGGTTTTCCGCCACTTGAGCGCCCAGGAGATCGAAAACTATGTCGCCAAAGAGCAGCCGCTCGACAGCGCAGGTAGCTTTCGAATGGAAGGTTTAGGTATTGCGCTGTTTGAAAAACTCGAGGGACGCGACCCCAATGCGCTGATTGGGCTACCGCTGATTGCGCTTTGCGATATGTTGCGCCAAGCGGGCCTTGACCCACTTGGCGCGCACACCTAGCTCAGCGCCTATGATTAATAGCGTAGCGGGCTGCTGGGCGCATTGACGCCCAGCACTTCAGCGACGACCTGGGTAAAACGGCGCGTCAAGCGATCAAGCGGATCCAAGCTCGGCGTATAATCTACCCAATGGGTGTCGCCCACCTGGTCGCGAGACAATTGTTCAAGACTGCCCAGTTGGTCAATCAGGCCTAGCTCAAGGCTCTGCTCGCCACTCCAAACCAGCCCTGAAAAAATGTCGGGACTGTTACTGAGCCTTTCCCCTCTACCCGCCCGCACATCGTCAATAAACTGGCGATGGGTTTGGCTTAGCACGCCCTGCCAAAACTGTTCCGCATCTTCATCCAGCGGCTGGAACGGATCCAGGAAAGCTTTATTCTCACCAGCGGTCATCACGCGTCGCTCAACGCCTATCTTGACTATTGCCTCTTCAAAGCCAAAGCCTGCGTAAATGACACCAATGGATCCCACTAGGCTCACCGGCGAAGCCACGATCTCATCGGCGGCCGCGGCGATATAATAAGCACCACTGGCACCGATATCTTCGATGACGGCAATAATCGGCTTATCGCCCTGTTCACGTAAACGCATAATTTCTGCATAGATACGCTGAGATTGCACTGGACTGCCGCCAGGACTATTAATATGCAGCACCACGGCGGCCGCACTCTCCGCTTCCCAAGCACGATTCAAACCTTCAATGACACGCTCGGCGTTGGCAGGGGAATCACTGGCGATCACCCCATTAACCTCAACGATACCCAAATGCCGCTGTTCCAGGGCAGCAGCACCCGGTGAATCCCAAAACAGGCTATAGAAGGTGCTAAACAGCGTCACCAAAACAATCGCCAGCATCATCAGGCGGAAAAACAGTTTCCAGCGGCGGCTGCGGCGCTGTTCCTTTAAAACCCCACCGATCCAGTGATCCATCATTTCCATCTGCGCTAACCGCTGGCGTTCACGTAGTGTTTCTGCATCATCGCCTGGCGCACCCGACATCTGGCTAGCGCTTTTCGCTGGTGGCACTTCAGGCCCTTGTGTCCAGCGATCCTCTTCCTGGTTACGACCCGCATGGGTCGCATCAAAATGCCCGTCGTCAGTACCACCGGGGCGGTTTGGGTCGTCGCTCATAAAATGTCCTTATGTAAGCGCTGGCTATTCACCTGACAGCCGATCAAAAAGCTCATCGATACTATGGGCAATCCACTTGGGCTGACTGCGCGCCAAACGCTCCGGCGTATGTACGCCGTAGGTGACGCCGACACGATCCATGCCAATGGCCCGGGCCATTTCAAGGTCGTACGCCGTATCGCCGACCATAACGGCTCGCTCGACAGGCACCTCTAACTCGGCCAACAGCTCTGAAAGCATTTGCGGATGGGGCTTCGAGCGGGTTTCATCGGCGGTGCGGCTGGCGTGAAACCAGCCGCCGCTGCTGGTCTCAGCAAAAATGCGGTCAAGGCCACGGCGACTTTTACCGGTCGCTACCGCCAATCGCTGCTGCTCACGCCCACGCAAGCGGCCGATTTGTGCCTCCACCCCGGCAAAAAACAGCATCGGCGTAGCATCCGCGGTAACAAAATGGTGCGAGTAACGCTCACGAAGGCGCTCGGCCTGCGCAGGCAAAATACCCGGGCATAGCTGGGCGATGGCCTCAGGCAATCCCAAGCCAATAATATCTTCCACCTCAGCCTTCGAAAGCTCGCCCCACTCAGCTTCCAGGGCAGCGGCCTGCATACAGGAGACAATACGCGGCACCGAATCCATCAAGGTACCATCCCAATCAAATATAATTAGCTCATACTGCATGGCAGCTCCGTATTGAAGGGCGGATTATTGACGAGCACGCTTAAGGGCTGCTTCCAGCGCCTCGGGCAGCGGTGCCTTGACGGTCACCGGTCGCCCATTACCGGGCTCTGGAAACGTTAATGCACGAGCATGCAGAAACAGCCGCCCCAGCCCTAGCTGCTTAGTGAGTAGACCGCTCTCACGGGTGGCGTATTTATCATCGCCCAGCAACGCATGGCCAGCATGAGCCGCATGCACGCGAATTTGATGTGTCCGCCCCGTTACCGGTTCGGCTTCGATCAGGGTGACCTTTTCAAACGTCTCGACCACAGAAAAATGTGTGCGCGACACTTTGCCATTGGGGTCGACTCTCACCCGTCGCTCGCCATTGCCCGCATCAAAACGATCCAAGCGGGCACTCTCATACGTTTTACGTGCCGGCCAGCGGCCGCTCACCAAGGCCAGATAGCGCTTATCCATACCGTGCTTTTTCAGTGACTCATTGAGTGTCACCAACGCATCACGGGACTTGGCCAGCAACAAACAGCCCGACGTATCACGATCAAGACGGTGTACTAATTCCAGGAAGCTCAAATCATCGCGCACCTGTCGCAGCGCTTCAATCAATCCTATTTTAACCCCGCTACCACCGTGCACCGCCAAGCCCGAAGGCTTGTTAAGGACCATCCAATCAGGGCCTTCCATAATAACGCTGCCCACCAGCAGGTCGCGTAAATTATCGCTCACATCCTTCACCGCCTCACGGGGCGCCAAGCGCAACGGTGGCACGCGCACTAAATCGCCCGCCTGCAAACGGTAATCTACTTTGACGCGCTTTTTATTAACGCGCACTTCGCCTTTCCGCACGATGCGATAGATCAGCGCCCTTGGCGCTCCTTTGAGCCGCGTCATGAGGAAATTATCAATTCGCTGCCCAGCTTGCTCCGGGGCAATATCCACCCACTGTACTTCGCGCCCTTCGGACATTGCCGCTTGCTCCTGCTGTAGTTCGCTAACATCAGCTAAAAACGGCATTCTAGCGTAGACCCAAGGGCATTGCGTCAATTGCTGGTCGTTGTCTTTACTGTTATATTCCAAAACGTTCACCAGCCCAGCGCATAAAGCTTTCTTGTCTAACGCTAGCAACTAGCAGTTAAATAGCTAATTGGTTAAATTTGTTAGCAGAAGACGTCTACGCTGAGCTCGGTTAATGCGCCTGCCCGACTAACACGCAGGCCTGAACACAAAACGGCACCAGTGTACGCATTGCCCGTTTTTCAGCACTAATATCTGATCTTAAAAAATGCAGTAACTCTGCCGCCCGTTTTTATGCTGGCAGAGGAAAGTAAGCCTCGCCCTCAACGGCAGGCAGCAACGAAACAACGCCACGCCCCGAGCAGCCCCTCCTTTTTCGTCACAAGGCGCTGGCTGGCTCCGGGCGACAAGTTCAACGCTGTGCCGGTGGCCGGCGTTGGTGAATCGATGTATGCCAGGTGTCGGCGGTGTCAGCAGGGCCGGTTGGAAGTGACAACCACCGGAATATGTCCTGCCTCCGCCACGTACTCAACGCCCTACTGGCCGGGTTGGCAATGCGCCTTCCCGGCTTGACGCGTCAGCATTGCAATGCGCCGAGCACAAGCACGCAGCACCCAGCGGTTCGCCTACGTCACCCTATAGGCAGTTCGCCGGCACGCAACGCTATGCGAGACAACATGAAACGGATGCTTATTAATGCGACACAGCCTGAAGAGCTGCGCGTCGCCTTAGTTGATGGACAACGCCTGTACGATTTAGACATCGAGTCCGGCGCTCGAGAACAGAAGAAAGCCAATATCTATCGCGGCAAAATCACCCGCGTAGAACCCTCTCTTGAAGCCGCCTTTGTCGATTATGGCGCTGATCGCCACGGCTTTTTGCCGCTCAAAGAAATCTCTAAAGAATACTTTGTAAAAGACGTTTCCGGCCGTCCCAGTATTAAAGAAGTGCTTAAAGAGGGCCAAGAGGTCATCGTTCAGGTCGACAAGGAGGAGCGTGGCAATAAAGGCGCCGCGCTCACCACCTTCGTTAGCCTGGCGGGCCGCTTTTTGGTATTGATGCCCAACAACCCGCGCGCGGGTGGCATTTCGCGCCGTATCGAAGGCGACGAGCGTAGCCAGCTCAAAGACGCCATGGGTCAGCTGACCGTGCCGGACAAAATGGGCTTGATCGTGCGCACCGCCGGCATTGGCCGCAACCCGGAAGAGCTACAGTGGGATTTGGACTATCTGGTTCAGGTGTGGGAATCGATCACTACCGAAGCGGCCAAACGCCCTGCTCCCTTCCTGATTTACCGTGAATCCAATGTCATCATTCGCGCTATGCGTGACTACTTACGCCAAGACATTGGCGAAGTACTCATCGACAGCCCCGAGATTCACGCCGAAGCGCTCGGCTTTATTCGCCAGGTAATGCCCTCGTATCAGCAAAAGATCAAACTTTACGCTGACGAAGTGCCACTTTTTTCGCGCTTTCAGATCGAATCGCAAATCGAAACGGCCTATCAGCGTGAAGTAAAACTCCCTTCTGGCGGATCGATCGTGATCGATCATACGGAAGCGCTGGTTTCTATCGATATCAACTCCGCGCGTGCTACCCGCGGCAGCGATATCGAAGAAACCGCTCTTCAAACCAACTCCGAAGCCGCCGATGAGATCGCACGCCAGCTACGCCTGCGCGATATTGGCGGTTTGGTGGTGATCGACTTCATCGACATGGGGCCCGCGCGCAACCAGCGCGAAGTTGAAAACCGCATGCGCGATGCCCTCAAGTTGGACCGCGCGCGGGTACAGATTGGCCGTATCTCACGCTTTGGCCTGATGGAAATGTCCCGTCAACGCCTGCGCCCGTCACTGGGTGAAACCAGCGGCGTGGTTTGCCCGCGCTGTAACGGTCAAGGCACCATTCGCGATGTGCGTTCGCTCTCGCTGTCCATCATGCGCCTGATTGAAGAAGAGGCGATGAAAGAGAACAGCGCGCAAATTCGTGCCATTCTGCCGGTACCGGTCGCCACCTACTTGCTTAATGAAAAACGCAGTGTGCTGGCCGATTTAGAGTCTCGTCAGAATGTCCGCGTCGTGCTGCTGCCCAACCCTGATATGGACACGCCGCACTACGATGTCCAGCGCCTGCGCGATGACCATTTGGATGAGGATGACACCCAGAGCCTTTCCAGCTTTGAACTCTCTACCGATACTGAAATAGGTAAAGAGCCGACGCCCAGTTTCGTGCCGCCCGCTCAACGCGCTGAAGCGGCCGTTAAAAGCGTCACTCATAACGCCCCAGCACCTGCATCGCTGCAAACGGAAGAGAAAGCGCCGGCGGCTTCTCTTCCGCCTTCAGCGAAAGCACCTGCAAGCGAGCAGCCCAGCGTTATTGGCCGCTTTATTCGAGGTTTCGCCAAGCTACTAGGTAGCGACGAAAGCAGTGCCGAGCCTGCGCCTGTAGCGAAGGCAGAAACGCCCGCACCCCGTAAGCCAAGCGAGCGCAAAACCAATCAGCGCAGCAGTGAATCGCGGCAGAAATCATCACGCAGCGAACGCGGCGAAACCACCAGCCGTAACGAACGCAGTGACAACAGTGCTCGATCGGAGCAAAAAACCGAGCAAAAGAGCGATCAGCGCAACACCGCTCCGCGTTCTGCCAATGAGGACAGTAACGACAAACGCAGTGGCCCTAGCCGCACCCGTAACCGTCGTCGTCATCCTCAGCAAGACGATAGCAATGGCCAAGAGTCTGCCAACAAATCGGCACGCAACGAGCCTCAGGCTGACCGCTCGGCTAAAGACAGCTCATCCAAAAGCGGCGCTAATCAGGACAGCTCGTCAAAAGAAACCTCTAAGGATAGTTCTAAAGATAGTTCTAAAGAGCGCACCAGAGAGAGCAACAGCAGCAAAAATGGTGCACAGAAAGAGCAGCGTCAAGACAACCAGCGCGATGAGACTGCCAAGCAAGATGACGGTAAGCCGAAGCGTACACGGAACAACCCGCGTAACCGCACGCGCTCTCAGGCGATCAACCCCCAGGCAGAAGCTGAGCAACTGACGCTGCAGGCACAAGCAGTCAATGAAGCGCCAGAAGCCGCTGAAACTTCGAATGAAGCGCCTGCCGCGCCGAAGGCCGAAGCACCAACGGCTGCGAAAGCACCCGTGGTAGACGAACCGGCTGCCGAGCCACCGACCACTGATGACGCCACGCAGCCTGAGTCTCTGTTAGCCAGCGACGCTTCTGAAACGGCCGACCAAGCGGACAACGCCACGACCGCTGAACGTCCTGCGGCAGAGAACGCCAAGGCGCGTAAGTCGACGCATCAACGCCGTCAGCCAACGCCGGAAGTAGCGCAAACGCCTATCTCTGACTCGGCTCCTGCCACGGACTCGGTTACTGGAACTGACTTGGTGACTGGAAATGAGCTGGCTGAGCAGGAAACGGCCGTTAGCCAACCAAGCGAACCGGCGGCTTCAGGCAACGATGAACAGGCAGCCCCTTCTGGTGAAGCGACCTCGGCGGAGACTCCGGCGCTGCAACCTGCTGCACCTGAACACAAGCCGACACTGGATGAAGAGCGCGCAGAAGCGGCAACGATCGACCAGGCCTCTGCTGAGACGGAGCAAACGACCGATAGTCAGCCGCTTGCTAGTGAACCAGTCGCCCCAGAAGCGATTGAACCGCCTGCAGCCAACGTTGTCGATCCGGCAGCTACTATCGACGAGGCCGCTACACCAAGCGCTTCTGAGCCTGCCACCGCTGCCTCTTTGGTTGATGAGCTATCCAGTCATGAAACCGCCAGCAGCGAAAATAAGCCAAGCGAGGAAGAGCCTCGCATTGGGCAGAAGGCCGATGATCTAGCGACCGCTGATACGGCCACTCAGCCAGACGTCAACGACTCGCCGGACGATGCGCCTTCAAATGAAGTCGCCAAACCCCGTCGTCGCCGTAGCCGGGCGCACAATGACCCGCGTGAAAAGCGTAAACAGGCACAGCAAGAGCATCGCTCCGAGTAAAATCGGGCGTATGTGGTAACCGCAAAATCCCCGCTCAAGCGGGGATTTTGCTTTTTAAAGGACACATTTTATTAGTGTTAGAAAGAGCTACTAGAAACGATGCTAAGGATTAACGACGCGAGGCTCGGGCTCTAATTTGACGCCAAAGCGTTCTTCTACTTGGGCAACGATAAAATCGGCCGTTTTCATCAACCCTCGGCGATCACCGCCGCCAAAATGCACCAGTACCAACGCTTGGTGCTGGTGAACGCCAAAGGCGCCCTGTTGCATGCCTTTTAAACCGCACTGATCGATCAACCAACCTGCGGCCAGTTTGGTTTGCCCTTCCCCCTGGGGAAAATGCGGCATCGCAGGATAATAACGCAATAGCTGGGCGGCCTGCTCATTGCTAACCAGCGGATTTTTGAAGAAACTCCCTGCGTTGGCCAGCACCTCAGGGTCAGGCAACTTCTCACGGCGAATAGCACAAACCGCGTCAGCCACCTCAAGCGGCGTAGGCGTAGCGGATAATCGTGCGGCCAGGTCACCATAATGAAGTTGGGGCGCTGGCACACGAGATAAACGCATTACCAGTTGAGTGATGACGACGCTGTCAGCCAGCTCGCCTTTAAATATACTGTCACGGTAGCTAAATGCGCACGCTTGGGCGCTTAACCAGTAACAGTGCCCGGTGCCAAGCTCCATCACCTGCACAGCTTGCAGCGTGTCAGCAAGCTCAACGCCGTAGGCGCCAATATTCTGCACCGGCGCCGCCCCGCAGCTGCCGGGAATCAGCGCCAAGTTCTCCACCCCCCATAACCGTCGTGCAGCCGTCGCCATGACAAAGCGATGCCAATTAACGCCAGCCCCAACATGCGCAAACACATCCCCTTGTTGAGCGACTTGGCCATGGTTCAACCACCATTGATTTAACGCTGGCCGTAGCACCAGGCCCGGCAATTGCTCAGGCAGGAGCACATTGCTCCCCCCGCCTAGCAACGTCACAGGCCAACCCTGGGCGTGGGCGTGGGCGAGCACGGCGCGCAGGGCTGATAGCGTACTTGGCGCGGCGTAGTGTTCGGCGTTACATGGTAGCCGCAGAGTATTGGCAAGGGTTAAATCGACGTTGGACTGGAGATGCAAAGCCGCCACTTTAGCGCTCACGCTTAAGGTGCTGGATCAGCCCTGCTGAGGCGGCTTCTATCATCGTAAGAACGTTTTCAAAGCCTTCATCACCCCCATAATACGGGTCAGCTACTTCGGCGCCAGGGGTGCCGGCAAAATCCAAAAACAGGCCAACATGCGCCCGGCTATTGGCGGGTTTCAGCTCATGCATGGCGCATAAATTGTCCTGATCCATCCCCAGTACATAGTCAAACTCAATAAAATCCCGCTCGGTTAACTGACGAGCACGCAGGCCGCTTAAATCGATACCGCGGCCCAAAGCCGCTTGCTGAGCGCGGGCATCGGGCGCTTTGCCCACATGCCAACTGCCCACGCCACACGAGTCTATTTCAACCTCGTCGGCTAAGCCTGCTTGCTCAATAGCATGACGGAAAACACCTTCAGCCGTGGGCGAGCGACAAATATTGCCCAGACACACAAATAACACTTTCACGGGTGCTCTCCATAAGTATCGGGCTGAGTAAGCAACGCACGCACGCGTTCTAAATCCTCGGCGGTATCAACCCCAGCGGGATTAATCTCACAGGCTAAGGCGACCTGTATCACATGGCCATTTTGTAACGCACGCAGTTGCTCGAGCTGTTCCAACTGCTCAAGGCTAGAGGCTGGCCAATCCTGATAAGCCGCCAGAAAGCCCGCCCGATAAGCGTATAGCCCGATATGGCGCAGCCACGCATCGGTAGCTAGCAGCGTGGGCGCCTGCTTGAAATGCTCCCGATCCCAGGGAATGGGCGCACGTGAAAAGTAGAGTGCTCTCCCCTGCAAGGTCCGCACCACTTTTACCACATTGGGATTAAACAGCGTGTCGACATCGTTGATGGGCTCTGCCAGCGTGGCTATCGACGCCTCGGGGTCATCAGCTAATCGAAGGGCGACCTGATCAATCAACGCGGGCGGAATCAGCGGCTCGTCACCCTGCACATTTACCAGCAGTGCATCATCCGTTAACGCTAAAATATCAGCCACTTCGGCGAGGCGGTCAGTACCCGAAGGATGATCAGCACGCGTCATGATTACCTCAGCACCATAGGGCAACATAGCCTCGCGAATGCGGCTATCATCAGTGGCAACCACTACTCGGCTGGCATGGCTTAGGCAAGCGCGGCGCCAAACGTGGGCGACCATTGGTTCACCGGCAATCTCTAAAAGCGGCTTGCCGGGTAAGCGGGTGGAGCCATAGCGTGCAGGGACTACCACCGTAAATTCAGGCATGGCAAAGTCAGCTGAAGCCATTAAACGCCTCCTGAAGATCCTGAAGCGCTGCCTGCAGAGCGCCCCGGAGACGTAGGCAGCTTCTCATCGGCATCCATGGCACGGGCTGCCTCAGGCAGCATCACCGGGATCCCTTCTTGAATGGGATAGGCCAGACCATCGTAATGACAGCGCAGCTCCTGGGCCTCGCGATCGTATTTTAGCTTGCCGTTACACAATGGGCAGACCAGCATTGCCAGCAGTTCCTTATCCATGCGATGACTCCTTTAGGAAAGTGCCGACAGCCGCGCTGCCAGCCAGTGTTCAAAGTCAGATGGAAGGGTCGCTTCCACCTCTAGTACCCAACTATCCGGTGGCGCCAGGGCGTTACATTTAACGGCATCCTTGGCAGTCATGACGACCGGGCGGACCTCTTTAAAGTTTAACGCATCATCCTGATAATGCTGATGATCGGCTAAGGGGTGATATTCACCCTCAACGCCCAAGCCAGCCAGCGTGCGAAAAAAACGTTCGGGATTGCCAATGCCCGCCACGGCGTGCACCGGCAGCGTAAAGGGCAGCGGCGCTAGCGGAAATCGAACGCCATCTTCTAAGCGGCGCCAGCAACGCGGTGCTAACTGCATGCAAGTAAATGTATTGATGGGAAGGGATTGCAGTGGCTCACCGTTAACAATCACCGCATCGACGCGCTTTAATCGACTGGACGATTCGCGCAGCGGGCCGGCGGGCAAGCAGCGCCCATTGCCTAAAGCACGGGCACCATCCACCACCACCAATTCGATATCGCGTTTCAATGCCAGGTGCTGCAAGCCATCGTCGCTCAAGATGATATCGCACCCCATCGCTACGAGTGCCTGCACGCCGCGTGCACGCTTAGGGTCCGCCACTACCGGTAACCCCGTTTGCTGCGCCAGCATCAAAGGCTCATCGCCGCTTTCAGAAACGCGGGTGGCCGCCGTGACAAAGAAAGGATAGTGCGGCGCCGCGCCGCCGTAACCGCGGGTAACAATTCCTGGCGACCAGCCCTGCGTAACCAGCCAATGACCCAGCCACGCCACCAGCGGTGACTTCCCGGTGCCGCCCAACGTGATGTTGCCCACCACGATCACCGGCACCGGTGCCTTCCAGGCGCTCTTTTCACCGCGCTGGTAGGCCCGCTCACGGCGAGCCATGGCCCACTGATAAAGCGAGCCTAAGGGCTTGAGCGGCCACAGCCAATAGCTGCCCTGATAAGCGCCTTGCAACCAACGCTCGGCCAGCGGCCTAGCTTTATATGCTTTTTTAGCCAGGGTCATGAGGCTTCTTGAAATTGCAGTTGATGCAGCGCCGCATAAGCACCGTCCGCATCCAACAACGCCTGGTGTGTGCCCTCTTCAATAATGCGCCCTTGATCCATCACAATGATGCGGTCAGCGCGTTCGATAGTCGACAGGCGGTGGGCAATCACCAGCGTGGTACGCCCTTCGCAGACGCGCTCCAGGGCTTTTTGAATATACCGCTCTGATTCGGTGTCCAGCGCCGAGGTGGCTTCATCCAGCACCAACAGCGGCGCGTCTTTAAAGATGGCCCGAGCAATCGCCAGACGCTGGCGCTGGCCACCCGAGAGCATAACGCCGTTTTCGCCGACCGTGGTCGCATAGCCATTGGGTAGTTTATCGATAAACTCGTGAGCGTAAGCTGCTTCAGCTGCCGCTTGAATGGCCTGAGGGTCTGGATTAGCGACTCCATAGGCGATGTTGTCGGCAATAGAGGCATTAAATAGCGTCACTTGCTGAGAGACCAAGGCAATCTGTTGGCGCAGTGGCCCAAGTGCGTACTCATCAATATTAATGCCATCGATGGTAATGCTGCCTTGGCTAGGCCGGTAGAAACGCGGCAGCAAGCTCACCAGCGTCGACTTCCCACTCCCCGAACGGCCCACTATTGCCACCAGCTCACCCGGCGCCAAGCGCAAGTTAATATCATGCAGCACGTCGGGCTGTTCGTCGGCATAGCGGAAACTAACCTTATCGATCACCACTTCACCGCTTAAACGACTGGCAATGCGCTTGCCATTATCCTGCTCAGGCGTCATATCCAATAGGCCAAAAAGCTCTGTTGCTGCCGCCAACCCCTTCTGAATTTCACCGTTAATCTCGGTCAATTGGCGTACGGGCTTGATCATCAGCGCCGCCGCGGTAATAAAGGCCACGAACTCGCCCGGCGTCATGTTTGCCATTAGGGAGGGTGCCATGGCCAGCCATACCAGTAGCGCCATTGAGATCGCGACCAGCATCAAAATCACCGGCGAGCTAACCGCTCTTGTCATGGCCTCTTTCATGCTTTGCCGACGGTTCTCTTCACTCACTCGCTCAAAGCGCTGCTTTTCATAGGCTTCAGCGCCATGCGTACGCACGACGCGGTAACCGGAAAGTGCCTCCGAGGCAATATGGGTAACATCGCCCATGGAGTGCTGAATGCGCTTGGATATGCGCCTAAACCGCTTACTCACGTAACTCACCACCACGGCGATAATTGGGGTAACACCCAAAAACAGCAGGGTTAGCATCCAGTTGGTCCAGAGGAGATAGAGAACCAGGCCAATGACAAATAGGCCCTCACGCAAAATAATCGTCACAGCCTTAGTGGCAGCGCCGGCAACCTGCTCAACGTGATAGGTCACCCGTGATACCAGTTGACCGCTGGAGTGGTGGTCAAAAAAACGGCCGGGCAGATGAAGCAGATGGGCAAAAACATCGCAGCGCAGCGTATGAATCACGTAGCGCCCCACATACGCCATAAAATAGGTGCTTAAAAAAGTACCCAGTCCTCTGGCTGAAAACATAATAATGACAAACAGTGGCAAAAAGAACCGGAAGGCCGCGTCCGGGTTTTGAATGCCATCAATCAAGCGTTTCATCATCTCCGCCAGCGCAGTGCTAGACGCGGCATACACGACAAACCCCACCACTGCCAGTGCAAACGCACGCCAGTGCGGCTTCACATAGCCCAATAACCGCTTGTAAACACCCCAACCTGAATCAGTCACACGCGCTCCTAGCAATAGTGTGCAATGCCATGAATTCTACCTGATGGTGCCGCGCTTCAACACCGATTGCGTCGACCTGGCAGTGGTCGGGTCGTTCTTACCTCAATGGGATGCGCTGCTTCAAGCCAGAAACGCAGCGCACCGTCCTGTGCGGTACTCCACAAACAGCTCCCCTGTTGATGAAAACGGCGCACGACGTTATCCACCGGATGTTGGAAAGCGTTATGACGACCGGCGCTAAACACCACGTGTTTGGGGGCAGTATGCCGCACGAACTGCACCCCCGAACTAGTGCTACTGCCGTGATGCCCCGCCACAAGGAACGCGACAGGCGTCGCCACTTCAAGCAAAAACCGTCGCTCTATTTCGGTACTGACATCGCCGGTGATGAGAAGCCGATGCTCGCCCACGCTCACTTCCAATACACAGGAACGGTCATTAGGCGATAGTTCATTGGCACCCGCTGGCGGCCATAAAAAGCGGTAATCAACGCCATCGCGCTGCCATGACTGCCCCTGTTGGCATGTCCGACTCGCTATTGGCAGCGTCTCACCAGCAGGAGCGGTCCATTTATTAACATGATGCGCCGTTAATAACGCATTAATACCGCCCGCATGGTCATTATCCGAATGACTGACGATCACTTGGTCAAAGCGTTGCCCTGGCGACCACAGCGACTCCAGCGGCATAAAACCGCCGCGAAAACGCGGACCGGTGTCGTAAAGTAGCCGATAGTGCTTGCTTCGCAGCTCGATTAATTGCCCCTGCCCCACATCATGCACGGTCACTCGAAGCCCCTGTTGGGGAGCCATTGATGATAGCGACCACCAGGGCAGCGCCACGACCAGTGCCGTGGAGGCTAGCCGGATACCCGGCAGCACTGCAGGCAATCCCCAGCAGAGTGACAGTAACAACAGCGCCAAGGCCAGTGGATAGGTTAAGGGGCGATCAGGTTCCCACAGCGGCCAATGCTGAACGGAGAGTGCCAAAAAAGTATGAAAAACGGTGAGTGCAACCTCAAACAAGCTCCACATCGCTTGACCGAGAAAAGGCACCAGCGATAGCAACCAACCCAGCAATGCCGTGGGTACCATGACAGAACTTACCCACGGGACGGCTACTAGGTTAATTAACGGCGCGGCGGGCGCTATGCGACCAAAAGCGACCAGCACGGCGTCAGCCATTAACGGTGCCAGCAACAGCTGTGACCTTGCCAGCGCCCAACACCAGCCTTTAATTCCACGTGGGCGCCGCCGCCCCTGCCAAATTATGATCAACCATGCCACGGCGATAAAAGACAACCACATGCCGGGTCGCCATAACGCCAACGGATCAACGATCAGCACCATCGCCATGGCCAACCACCATCCTTGCCAAGGGCTGGGGGCATGCCGACCACTGAGCACCCACAGGCCAATCAACGTCATTACCATGGCGCGCATGGCGGGCGGTGCCATACCGGCAAGCGCGGCGTAACTCATGCAGGCCGCCGCGGCTACCCACCATGGCCAAGCACGCATACGCCAGTTGGTGGGCATGGTCAAACGAGCCGCTAACTTGGCCAGCATCAATACAAACGACGCCACCAAACCAACGTGCAGGCCTGAAATAACGACCAGGTGCGTCGTGCCCGTTGCATTCAATAGTGACCAGTCGTCTTGCGTAAGCTGCCCGCTATCACCCAACGTCAGCGCCGCTAGCCAGCGCTTCGTACGGTCATCAAGCGATTGTCGGGCGATAAATTTCAACCCTAACTGGCGCAGCGATGGCCCGGCTTCTGCTAGCCGACGCGGCGCAGGGTCTTGACGCAGATAGCCCGTGGCGTGAATGCCTTCGCGCCACAGCCACTGCTCATAGTCAAACGTGCCGGGATTGGCAAAACCACTGGGTGGACGCAGCCGCAACGTCATCCGCCACTGCTCGCCAGGATAAAAGGTTTCATCGCTATAAGCCGTTACCCGCACCTTGCTGACCGCCGAACAACGTGGCCGTTGGGCTGGGCGCTGGCAGCTATCAATGCTCAGCATCAATCGCGTGGCATCTCCCATCGGCTGAGCGGTTAGCACGGTGGCATCAACGCTAACATCCTCGCCACTCAACCCTGCCGGCAAACGACTCGCCCATTCATCCTGAACGCCAGTGAACACCCAAAGACCAATCAGCAACCCGGCGAACAAGCGTGGCCGCCACACCGTTACCAGTAACGCTGCGACCAGTATCCACCAAAACGTACTTGAAGGGATGCCGACAGCATGGCCAAACCACGCCAACACCGCCCCCAAAAGCGCTGCCAGTGCGGCGGGTATTGCGCTACCTAACCGCATAGACCCTCCCTGGCGAATGTTCATTGATGGGCTAGCATAGCCGAAGGGCAATGCTATATGGATAATGGGCAGCATCGATAGGTAAGAGTATCCGTCATGCCGCGCAGGTTCCTGCAGCGCTACATGCCCAAACCCGACACCATCAGAAAACAGCGCTCACTTCGCTTTATGGCGCCGCTGATCGCAGACCCGGGTTTGTGGCTTCTCACTCGCCGAAGCGTTGCCAATGCGTTTAGCGTGGGCGTGTTTTGCGCCATGCTACCCATCCCTTTTCAGATGGTGGTCGCCGCCCTGGGTGCTCGTTTAACGCGCTGTAATCTAGCGCTTTCAGTCGGCTTGGTATGGATCACCAACCCATTAACCATGCCGCTGGTATTTTACGGCAATTACTGGATCGGCACGTTCATACTGGGGGCGCCCGTTCGAGAAGCCCCTTCCCGTATCTCCACGCGCTGGATTGCCGAACAGATGCACGACATCATGCCGCCTCTTATCGTTGGCTCGCTGGTGACAGCGATTATATTGGCGATCGTCGTCAATATCGGTATTCGCTTGATCTGGCGCTGGCACGTCTCCCATAACTGGAAACGCCGCCGCCAAAAACGTCGGCAGCGGCGCGCACAAATTGAAGCAGAGTTCGATGATTGAGCGTATTGCTCAAGTGCGATCATTAACGCGCGCTGAGTTGCTCAACCGAGGGCTGCTCAACCAATTTCCCTGCTTCTAGCTTCAACACACGGTCTTGATGAGCGGCAAGGCCTACATCGTGCGTCACAATGACAAAGGCACAGGCGCTCTCTTTGGCCAGTTCGTCCATCAGCGCCAAAATGGTGGCTGCTGTGGTCTGATCGAGATTGCCGGTGGGCTCATCCATTAACATCAAGCTTGGATCGGTAACCAGCGCTCGGGCAATCGCCACGCGTTGACGCTCTCCGCCTGAGAGCTCACCCGGTTTGTGATCCGCCCGCGGCTGCATACCTACTCGCGCCAGTATCTGCATCGCCCGCTGCTCGGCCGCCTTTTTCGACTGCCCGCGAATGATTAACGGCAACGCCGCATTTTCGAGCGCCGTAAACTCTGCCAGCAGGTGATGGAATTGGTATACAAATCCAATGTAACGGTTACGAAAGCGGCCCAGCGCCGCTTCGTTCAAGCCCGATAGCGGCTGTTCGGCAATCACTACGCTGCCTTCGCTGGGGCGATCAAGGCCACCGAGCAAATTCAATAGTGTGGTTTTACCAGAGCCGGAGCTACCCACGATGGCAACCCGTTCACCAGCGCGCACCTGCAAATTGAGCTGATCGAGTACCGTTAGATCCTGGGGCCCTTCGCTGTAAACTCGGCTCAACGTTTGGCAATCGAGCATGATGGCGGCGTCTTGCTGCGTAGGGGCCGACATCGTATTGATAGACATCATGTCATCCTTATTCCTGAAGCCATTATTCATAGCGCAATACATCCGCTGGCTGAACCCGCGCCGCACGCCAAGCCGGGTAGAGCGTGGACAGGAAGGTCAGTCCAAAGGCGGCCAATACAATACGACTCACATCGCTCCACTGGAGGCGAGAAGGCAGATCGCTAATAAAGTAAACGCCAGCATCCAAAAACTGAATGCCTAACGTGCCTTCGACCCAGCCAATCAAGTCAGCAATGGTGAGAGCCAGCAGTACGCCCACCGCGACACCAATGGCAATACCAATCAGACCAATCGCCAGCCCCTGAACAATAAAAATGCCCATGATGGAACTCGGCGTGGCGCCGATGGTACGTAGAATGGCGATATCGGCGCGTTTGTCCGTTACCACCATGACCAGCGTAGAGACGATATTAAACGCGGCCACGGCGATAATGACGGTTAAAAGCAGCGCAATCATGCGCTTTTCCATCTGTATTGCTTGGAACAAATTGCCGTGGGAGAACGTCCAGTCACTGCCCCGGTATGCGGGGCCGAGCTCATTGATGATGGCCTGCGTTTCACTGCTCGCAGCAAACAGATCATCAAGCTGAAGCCGAAGCCCGCCAATGGCGTCGCCCAAACGAGCAAGCGTCTGCATATCTTCAATGTTGGCGTAGGCCAAGTTAGCATCTAAATCAGCACCGACACTAAAAATACCGCTCACGGTGAAGCGCTTTAACCGGGGGAATACCCCGGCTGGGGTAATTGACGCCTCGGGTACCAAAAGCGTAACTCGATCACCCACGCCAACGCCAAGACTGCGCGCGAGCATTGATCCCAGCACTACGTTCCACTCACCGGGAACCAAATCAGACAATGCGCCTTCGATCATATGTTCGCCGATGATGGAGACGCGATCTTCCCAATCAGGATTGATGCCATTGACCATCGCTCCCTGATTACGGCCACCCACCGAAAACATGCCCTGCTGTTCGACAAAAGGCGCTGCACCAATCACGCGCTCTCGCTGCATTAATTCTTCGGCCAGCGATTCCCATTCGACCATCCCCTCACGGGACTCAATTTTGGCGTGTGGCACCATACCTAGAATGCGCGTACGCAGTTCGTGGTCAAAGCCGTTCATCACCGATAACACCAGAATAAGTACGGCAACCCCCAGCATTAACCCCAACATAGAGGTAAGTGAAATAAACGAAATAAAGTGGTTCCGGCGTTTAGCGCGCACGTAGCGCAGCCCCACCAGAAAAGGCAAACGATCAAGCATGGCGTCATTCCTTATTAATAAGCGCTCATGGTACGGTTTTTTTAGTCCCGCTGCATGTTCGAACGGCCATTAGAGCGAACACCATGACGAGCGTTCAGATTAAATAGGTTGCGCTTGCATCTTGCCTCACCACCGCCTACATTGCGCCGATTTACTCTTGACCGCGACGCGGCTCACTCACCCGCGCATTACATCGGTTTAATGACTATCAACGTCCGACATGACATTGGCGACTATGACCTATCGTTTGCTCCCCGAATGGTATCCACAAGACGGGATACAGTTGACCTGGCCACGCCCTGAGGGCGATTGGGCGCCTTTACTTGAACGCATCGAAGCCACCCTAGAACGTATTGTGATCGCGACCACCCGTTTTCAGAGTGTGTTGATCTGCGTGCCCGATCCATCCACGCAACAGCGTTTGGCGGCCACCTTCGACGCTTACGGCGTACCTGCCTCTCGGCTGCAGCTTATTGTCGCACCCACCGATGATACCTGGGCGCGAGACCATGGGCCGATCAGTGTTATCGATGAACAGGGCCACCTGATGATGCTTGATTACACCTTCACCGGCTGGGGCGGCAAATTCCCCGCCGAGCGGGATAACAGGCTCACCCAATGGCTTGCCGACGCAGGCATGTGGGACTGCCCGGTAACGGCACGGAGTATGGTGCTGGAAGGCGGCGGTATTGAAACCGATGGGGAAGGTACCCTACTGACCACCGAAGCCTGTCTGCTCAACCCCAACCGCAACCCAACTCTGTCGCGTGCCGATGTTGAAGCCCAGCTCGCTCAAGATTTTGGTGTTGATCGCGTTTTGTGGTTAGCCAACGGCCACTTAGAGGGCGACGATACCGACAGCCATGTCGATACTCTTGCCCGCTTTTGCGACCCATCGACCATCGCCTATGTACGCTGCGATGACCCTAGTGACCCACACTATTTAGCGCTGGCGGCGATGGAACAAGAATTGCAGTCCTTCCGACAACGCAATGGTGAACCTTACCGACTGATCGCGCTTCCGTGGCCACAGTCTTGCTTCGACCCTGAAGACGGCCATCGTCTGCCCGCCACCTATGCCAATTTTTTGATCATCAACCAGGCGGTTCTGGTGCCCACTTACGGCGATCCCGCGGATGTCACTGCGCTGCACGCGCTCGCCGATGCGTTTCCTGAGCACGCGCTAATTCCGATTGAGTGCGTTAGCGTCATTCGCCAGCATGGCAGCCTGCACTGTTTAACCATGCAGCTTCCCCAAGGCACGCTTGCCCGTGACACGCTTGCCTGAGACGCATTGCCCAACGCTTAGCCGATACTGACTGAATAAAGGAGCCATAATGCCGATGAAAGTAAGCTCGTCACTAGCCGTCGCTGTAGTGCAGCAATCCGCTTGGCCGGATAAAGCCAAAAGCCTGTCAGCCAGCGAAGAAGGTATCCGCAACGCCGTTGAGCAAGGCGCCCAGTTGGTGCTGCTTCAAGAGCTGCACGCCACGCACTACTTCTGCCAGTTTGAAGATCCTGCGTTGTTTGATCTAGCAGAACCGCTAGACGGCCCTACCGGTCAGCGGCTTGCAGCGCTTGCGGAAGAGCTGGACATCGTCTTAGTCGGATCACTGTTCGAGCGCCGTGCACCGGGGCTTTACCACAACACGGCTGTGGTATACGACCGCCACAAAGGACGCGTTGGCCAGTACCGTAAGATGCATATTCCCGATGACCCTGGGTTTTACGAGAAGTTTTATTTTACCCCTGGCGACCATGACAGCGCCCGAGGAGAAGGCTTTACCCCGATTGAAACCTCGGTCGGCCGTCTTGGCGTCTTGGTCTGCTGGGATCAATGGTATCCGGAAGCTGCCCGCTTAATGGCCCTGGCAGGCGCGGACCTGCTGCTTTACCCCACTGCCATTGGCTGGGATCCTAACGATGAGACGGCGGAAAAAACGCGCCAGAAAGATGCCTGGACTGTCATTCAGCGCGCCCACGGCGTCGCCAACGGTTTGCCCGTTCTAGTCGCTAACCGAGTAGGCTTTGAAGCGGATCACTCCGGTGTGGGTGACGGGATTCAATTTTGGGGCGGGAGCTTTATTTGCGGGCCGCAGGGAGAGTTACTCGCTCATGCTGGCGAAGCGAGTGAGCAGTTAGTCGTTCAGTTGGATATGGCACGCAGTGAAAACACCCGCCGGATCTGGCCTTACCTGCGGGATCGTCGTATTGACGCCTATGGGGATCTCACTCGCCGCTACCGCGATTAAGAAACCGTTATTAAGAAGCGTGATTAACGATTGCACTCATCACGCTAACCAGAGGCTTTAACAAAAAAAAGCCTGCCAGGGGTCAATACCCAGGCAGGCGTTTTTACAGCAAAGCGCTCATTTTATGCGTTTGGATGGGCGGGTTACTTCCAGAAATCACGAATAGACGCGATGCCCTGTGCCCCCACTGCCCGCGCGTGATTGGCATCAAATCGCGTCATACCCCCCAATGCAAACACCGGCATACCGGCGCGCTCAACCATCTGCTGGAAATCATGCCAGCCGAGCGGCGCGACCTCAGGATGAGAGGGTGTGGTGCGCAGTGGTGACAAACTCACGAAGTCGCAACCTAATACCGCCGCCTGAGTCAGCTGCTTTTGGTTATGGGTCGATGCGGAAAGCCACTTGCTTTCAGCAATCGGCCGACGCTCAAGCTGCATTAAACGCTCGCTGGTCAAATGAATGCCATCCGCGTCGATGTGGTCTAGCAAGCTGGGCTCACCATTCAGCAGCAGCCGCGCACCATGCGCATGGCAGAGGCTCAAGGCACGCTGAGCTCGGGCAAGATAAGCCGCTTCGTCCAACTGCTTGGCGCGCAGTTGCACAAGCCGAATCTTGTCTTCGTTCAATGCCCGCTCCAAATAGGCATCGAAACGCGCTTCGTCGGCCTCTTCTCCGGTAATCAAATACTCGGTAGGAAGCCTTACCGCGCGTAGAATCGGCAAATTGGCTGCTGGGAAGGGGTAGTTGGAGAGCTCGTTCATAGGCACCCAGCGTACCGCTTGGCCTTCACGGCCAAAAGGCTCGCCAGCGAACTCATGCACTTGCCATACATCCAGCAGAATATGCTTGTCTGGATACTCATGGTGCACTCGAATCAACGGCTGAGCAGAGAGGATTTCAACGCCCAGCTCCTCGTGCAGCTCGCGTTTCAGCCCCTCAAGCCCGGTTTCATAAGGCGCCAGCTTGCCCCCTGGGAATTCCCATAGCCCGCCATGATCGACGTTCGAGGGTCGGCGGGCGATCAGAACTTGCTGTTGGTCGGCGCTGATAATCGCAGCTGCCGCGACGTGAACCCTACGTTTTACCTTTATGCTCATATACTCATTTACTCGTTACGTCTTGATCCACTGCGCGCACCCATTCAGTGACATCGGTGCTATCTCGCTGCGTTTGCCTTCTATCATGTTCACTGCCCTAAACCCGAGGCAGTTTACTAGCTTCGGTAATCCGCGTTGATAGTCACATAGTCATGGGAGAGGTCAGAAGTCCACACGGTGGCACTCTCTTCGCCGCGCCCCAAGTTAATGCGAATAGTGATTTCCGGCTGCGCCATCACAGCGCTTCCCGCTGCCTCGGTGTAGCCTGCTGCACGTCCACCCTGCTCGACTAGCCGCACCCCCCCGAGATCAATCACCACACGATTGACGTCAAAGTCATCCACAGGCGCACGTCCTACCGCGGCCAAAATACGCCCCCAATTAGCATCTGAAGCATAAAGTGCTGTTTTCACTAGCGGGGAGTGCGCAACAGTAAAGGCCACATCAAGCGCCTCTTGACGACTTTTAGCTTCGTCGACCTGAAGGGTAACGAATTTGGTTGCGCCCTCGCCGTCGCGAATAATCGCCTGCGCCAGCTCAGTCATTACCCGTTGCAAGGCGTTGCTGAAAACGGCAGTCTGTTCATCATCGGTAATGTGAGGACCTGTACCGGTCGCTGCCAACATACAAGCGTCATTGGTAGAGGTATCGCTATCCACCGTGATGCAGTTAAACGAGCGATCGACGGTTTCACGCAGTAGCCGATCCAGCAGCGGTGCTTCGATAGTTGCATCAGTCACTACAAAGCCCAGCATGGTCGCCATATTGGGTTTGATCATGCCCGACCCTTTCGCGATGCCGTTAATAGTGACCTGTTGACCGCCAATATCCACCGTCACAGTGGCACCTTTAGCCCGCGTGTCGGTCGTCAAAATGCCCTGCCCGGCGTGTTGCCAAGCAGCACTGTCGTTGGCGAGATCCTTAAGGGCAGGTGCGAAACCAGACAATAAGCGCTCCATCGGCAGCGGCTCACCAATCACGCCGGTTGAGAACGGCAATACCTCTTCAGCGGTAACCCCAGCCTGCTTGGCAAGCTCCGCACAGCTAGCCCGCGCATCGCGCAAGCCTTTCTCGCCAGTGCCTGCATTGGCGTTACCGGTATTGATCAGCCAGTAGCGTGGCGAACGGTTTTCTGCACGACACTGCTCAAGGTGCTGTTTGGCCACGATTACCGGCGCTGCGCAAAAGGCATTGCGTGTAAACACCCCCGAGACCGTCGCTGTCTCGGGCAGCTCAATGACCACCACATCACGACGACCCGGCTTTTTGATACCCGCCATTGCCCCCCCAAGGCGCACCCCTTGCAAGGGTGTCAACTCTGGGAAGGGAGTGTTTCCCACCGCCATGATTCTCTCCTTTTCGGTAACCCTTGGTCAGCCGTTATGTCAGGCACAATCGCTGTTAGCTTAATTTCCCACAGCACTGCTTATACTTTTTACCCGAACCACAAAAACAGGGGTCATTACGGCCTACTTTGGGTCCTTCGCGACGCACCGGGCGCCCTTCACTGCCCGGTGCCCCCTGTTCGTTTTCGGACGGTTCAGGGGCCGGGGCGTCGTGTCGGCTAGCAGCCGTGGCCGTTTCACGCTCCAGCGCTTCGCGGCGTTGGCGCTCTAAAGCATCCACTTCTTCGGGCTGGCGAACCTGCACGTGGCTCAGAATGCGCGTTACATCTTCTTTAATGTGTTCAAGCAGGTGCTGGAAGAGCTCGAAAGACTCACGCTTGTACTCCTGCTTGGGGTTTTTCTGAGCGTACCCGCGCAGGTGAATACCGCGACGCAGGTGATCCATTGACTGAAGGTGCTCTTTCCAGCGAGTATCGAGCACCTGAAGCATGACTTGCTTCTCAAAGCGACGAATCAATTTCTCGCCCGCTGCCGCCACTTTCGCCGCGTAGGACTCGCGATGCATGGTTTGCAACCGCTCGCGCAACTGTTCTTCACTAAAGCGATCATCTTCAGTTGCCCACTTAACCACCGGCGCGTCCAGGTTGAACTCTGTTTTTAAATGCGCTTCCAGACCTGGCAAATCCCACTGCTCGGGCAGGCTTTGCGGGGGAACATAGTCGCTTATCGCTGCTTCCATAACCTCTTCGCGAATGCCGATAACGGCATCGGCAATATTATCCGCGGCGAGCACTTCATTACGCTGGTCGTAAATGACCCGGCGCTGATCATTGGCAACATCATCGTATTCGAGTAGCTGTTTGCGGATATCGAAGTTACGTCCTTCGACTTTTTTCTGGGCACGCTCAACGGCGTTGGAAACCATCTTATGTTCAATGGCTTCGCCATGCTCAAGCCCCAACGCCTGCATCAGACGCTTGACGCGATCAGAACCAAACAACCGCATCAGACTGTCTTCTAGCGACAAGAAGAAGCGAGTGGAGCCTGGATCGCCCTGGCGGCCAGCACGACCCCGCAACTGGTTATCGATACGCCGAGACTCATGGCGCTCGGAGCCCACCACATGCAAGCCGCCAGCGGCAAGCACGCCATCATGGCGCGCTTGCCACTCAGCCTTCAGCGCATCGACCTGTTCCTGACTAGGGTTTTGAAGTTTAGCCGCTTCTGCTTCCCAGTTGCCGCCCAGTACGATATCGGTACCCCGCCCGGCCATATTGGTAGCGATGGTAATCGCTCCCGGACGGCCCGCCTGAGCAATAATCTCGGCTTCGCTCTGGTGCTGCTTGGCATTAAGTACGTTGAAGTTAAGGCCTGCTTCACGCATCAGATTGGCAAGGTACTCGGATGTTTCAATCGAGGCGGTACCGACCAGCACGGGGCGACCAGCTTCAGTCTCGGTTTTGACATCTTTGATAATCGCTTCGTACTTCTCTTCGGCGCTTAAGTACACCAAATCATTTAAGTCTTTGCGCGCCAAGGGGCGGTTAGTGGGAATGACCACCACGTCTAACCCATAAATCTGGCGAAATTCAAAAGCTTCGGTATCTGCAGTACCGGTCATACCGGCCAATTTTTCATACAGACGGAAATAGTTCTGGAAAGTGGTCGAAGCAAGCGTTTGGCTTTCCCGCTGAACCGTTACACCCTCTTTGGCCTCAACCGCCTGATGCAAACCTTCCGACCAGCGGCGACCTGGCATCGAACGGCCGGTGTGCTCATCGACGATGACCACCTGCCCTTCAGAAACGATGTAATCAACATCACGATGATAAAGGTAACGTGCACGCAAGGCCGAGTGCATGTGCTGCAGCAGATTGAGGTTTTGTGCGGCATAGAGCGATTCTTCATCACCAAGTCGGCCTTCAGCACGCATCAGCTCTTCTACTTTATTGTGCCCTTGCTCGGTCAGCTCGACCTGTTTCTGCTTCTCGTCGACTAAGAAGTCACCCACGACGGGGGCTTCCTCATCTTCAATTTCTTCACCTTTCTCTAGCTGTTGAGCCAATTGGTTGACGACTTTATAGAGATCGGTGTTTTCGTCTACCGCGCCTGAAATGATGAGTGGCGTACGCGCTTCATCGATGAGAATCGAGTCGACTTCATCGACAATGGCGTAATGCAGGCCACGCTGCACTTTATCCTCTAGTGAAAACGCCATGTTATCGCGTAGATAATCAAAGCCGAATTCGTTATTGGTGCCGTAAGTGATATCACACTGGTAGGCATGGCGCTTCTCTTCGCCCGTCTGACCAGAGAAGATAACGCCAACCGAAAGGCCGAGAAATTCATACAGCGGTCGCATCCACTCCGCGTCACGACGAGCCAAGTAGTCGTTCACTGTCACCACATGAACACCTTTCCCGGGCAGCGCATTCAAATATACCGCGAGCGTGGCCACCAGGGTTTTACCTTCACCGGTCTTCATTTCTGCAATTCGACCACGATGAAGCGTCATGCCCCCCACCATTTGGACATCAAAATGGCGCATGCCCATGACGCGTTTACTGGCTTCACGGACAATCGCAAAAGCGGGCGCTAGCAGCGTATCAAGAGACTCGCCTGCTTCCAGTCGCTCGCGTAGCTGGGCGGTCTTTTGCTGTAAATCAGCAGCACTCAGTGCCTCGAACTCTGCTTCAAGTGCATTGATTTGCGGCACATTTTTGTGCATGCGTTTAACGTCGCGGTCATTTTTGGAACCGACAACTTTACGTAACAAATTATTAAGCATGAAAAATCCAAATATTCACAAACAACCCATCGGACTTTGTCTTGCATTGCAGAACCCTTCTGCAACGTATTCACCGATCAGCGTAGGCATTTACCTATCGGCGTAGGGACAAAGTAAGCATCGTGACAGCCTAATCAATGGGAAGGAGGGCCGCGCTGGGTCAAGACATCGCGCGCGGCTACCCGCAGTTTGATCGGCGCAAACCAACTGCTGAGCTGCCGTACCGGGGCAAAACGCTGGGGCCGTTGCGCCCAACGGCGTAGCGCACGCTGACGTTTAGCCACCCAGTGCGACTGCGCACGCAAGATCGCAGGTACCCATAAACAAATAGTGATACTGCGATCGCCACCGCGGAAGGCATCCGTAGGGCTTAAGCTTGCGGGTAAGAGACAGCTCACTAACAGCCCGGCCAGCCACCAACGCGCTAAGCCGTAACGACGATGTCGTCGCGGCAAAGCTGATTGAACATCAAGCGTAGCTGTCATGCTGTAGACCGGCTCCTGAGCGTGGTAAAGTTTACTAATCAGCCATCGGCGAAGGTGGCCGACATCATTAGTAGCGGTGCCTAAAATAGCTGCACCCTAGGAATTAAGCGTATGAGTATAAAGGTTAAGCGTTCTCGCGCACAGCCCATTGCCCGCCTGCTCAGCAAGTCCGGCGATATTAATCAGTTAATGCGCCTATCGCGCTTGATTGATCAGGCTCAACGGCATCTTCGCGCGCATCTACCGGAAGAGATGCGTGAACATATTTTTGTCGGTGGTTTTCGCGAAGGCCGTTTAACGCTCATCAGCGGTCAAGCCAGTTGGCTCACATGGCTACGTTTTGAGCAGCAGCGCTTGTTAGAACTACTTCATCAATTGCCCGGCTTTGAAGGCGTTAGCGGCTTTACCTTCAAGGTACGCCCTGTGCGCCCTATCGTGGCACCACCACGCAATACCCGCCGTCTTTCAGCGGATGCTGGCAAGACACTGGCCGAGTGCGCAGAGGATACATCCAACCCAGCCTTAAAACGCGCCCTAGAACGATTGGCCTCTCATGCCCGAGCACCTAGTGAATAACCGCGGCCATATCGCCATTGAAGTAGCCTATCAATATAACAATCTCCACCCCTTAAACGCATAAAGCACCGCCTAAGCGGTGCTTTAATCAAGTGGCCATGCTTGACCAGCAATTCACGACGAATTCGCTCAGTTACTCAGGGCAATTACGTTATGCCATCGCAGGGGCTGCGTAGGAGATTGGCGCCACGGCCTTATCTTCTTCAAACGTTACGATTTCATAAGCGTCTGGCTGTGCCATCAGTTCGCGACAAAGCTGATTGTTCAGTGCGTGACCGGATTTAACACCGCGGAACTCACCAATCAAGCTATAGCCAAGCTGATACAAGTCACCGATAGCATCCAGCACTTTATGCTTAACGAACTCATCTTCATAACGAAGACCGCCTTCGTTAACAATGCGATAATCATCGACCACGATTGCGTTATCTAAGCTACCGCCTAATGCCAAATTATTAGAACGCAAAAACTCTAAATCACGCATAAAGCCAAAAGTACGTGCACGCGACACTTCCTTGACAAAGGAAGTGGTCGAAAAATCGATCAATGCTGTTTGTTTCTGCTGTTCAAAAACCGGGTGGTCAAAGTCGATAGCAAAAGAGACTTTAAAGCCTTGGTGCGGTAAGAAAACGGCCTCTTTATCGCCATCTGTGACGGCAACACGCTGCTTGATGCGAATAAATTTTTTCGCAGCATCCTGCTCCAGAATACCCGCCGATTGAATCAAAAAGACGAAAGGACTCGCGCTGCCATCCATAATCGGCACTTCAGGTTCGCTAACGTCCACGTAGGCGTTATCGATACCCAGCCCGGCAAAAGCGGACATGAGGTGCTCGACGGTAGCCACCTTAACGCCATTATTGGAGAGTGCCGTGCACAGCTTAGTATCTTCAACCAACTCAGCGCGCGCAGGTACATGCACGACAGGGTCCAGATCGGTTCTGACAAACACAATCCCAGTATTGGCAGGCGCCGGACGCAAAGCCAAATGAACTTTTTTGCCAGAATGCAGGCCCACGCCGGTGGCGCGAATGACATTTTGTAGGGTGCGTTGTCTGATCATGGGCAGTAGTCGAGCTCTGATGACGGTAATGACCGTAGAGAAAAAGTTATCAAACAGTGTTCACTTTAACAGCAAGCGAGCGTTTTAGCCAATAAAACGCTCGCCCGCTGTTACAGTGCTGCTGTTATCGAGAATCAATCCGCCTGGCGGCGTAGAAACGCGGGGATGTCCAGATAGTCGTCGGCTTCGGTAGCACGACGCTTTTCAGGACGAGATTTAGCGGCGGCTTCAGGTGCTTCAGCGCGCGCGGTGGCCTGCTGACGCATTACCGTTGGTTGTTGCAGCTTGCGGTAATCAGAAGAAGACTCCGCTGCTGAGCGACGAGCGGGCTCACGGGCGGCCGTTTTGGCCTTGTTACCGTCCAGGCCTGCTGCCACTACCGTTACACGCAGCTCATCGGACATTTCCATATCAATGGAGGTACCCACCACGATAGTAGCGTCCGGCGACGCAAACTCTTGCACGGTAGCACCGACATCATTGAACTCGCCAATCGACAAATCAGGGCCAGCAGTGATGTTGACCAGGATACCGCGCGCGCCATGAAGATCGATATCTTCCAGCAGCGGGCTGCGAATGGCTTTTTCGGCAGCTTCACGAGCGCGGTTTTCACCCGTCGCTCCGCCGGTACCCATCATCGCCATGCCCATTTCGGACATTACAGTGCGCACATCAGCGAAGTCGACGTTGATGATACCGGGGCTGGTAATCAGCTCGGCAATCCCTTGAACCGCTCCCAATAGCACATCGTTAGCAGCGCTAAACGCCGTTAGCAGCGTGGCATTTTTGCCCAGCACCGACAGCAGTTTTTCATTAGGAATGGTGATCAGCGAATCGACGTGCTCAGAGAGCTCTTTCATGCCCTCTTCTGCCGCGCGCATGCGCTTTGGCCCTTCAAAGGGGAAGGGGCGCGTCACGACTGCGACGGTGAGAATGCCTAGTTCTTTAGCAACCTGAGCAACGACCGGCGCACCACCGGTGCCTGTACCACCGCCCATTCCGGCAGTGATAAAGACCATATCGGCGCCTACCAGCAACTCCGCAATACGTTCGCGGTCTTCCATTGCGGCTTGGCGACCCACTTCAGGATTGGCACCTGCGCCTAACCCTTTGGTGATTTCACTGCCCAGTTGCAATACCGTTTTCGCCGAAACGCGCTTGAGCGCCTGCGCATCGGTGTTAGCGCAGATAAACTCAACGCCTTCGATATTGCTTTCGACCATGTGGTTAACAGCATTGCCGCCACCGCCGCCAACACCAACCACTTTGATGACCGCACTGCTCGAGGGTGCGTTATCTACCAATTCGAACATAAGCCCCGTCTCCTGAACCGCGCTTGCGGCCCTGTCAGAAATTTCCTTTGAACCAGCCTTTAATTCTTGCCAGCGCCGAATGGTCTTCCTTGATATCACGCCGGGCAAGCTCATTACGGCCCTTATGGGCAGCAACCACTCCCCCGTGGCTTCTTAGGCCTTGCCCATGACGCGTTTCTTGCAAGGCATAATGCAGCAGACCAACGCCCGTCGCATATATGGGGTTACGCACGACATCCGCTAAACCTCTAACGTTTTGCGGACATGCGATGCGAACAGGCATATGGAAAATTTCTTCTGCCAATTCGCTAACTCCTTCCATGCGCGAGGTACCACCGGTAAGCACTATCCCGGCGGCCACCATGTCTTCATAGCCACTTCGGCGCAACTCATCTCTTACTAGCGTAAACAGTTCTTCGTAGCGCGGCTCTACCACTTCAGCGAGTGCTTGGCGTGATAGGTCACGTGCAGGACGATCACCTACGCTAGGTACTTTAATCATTTCATCGCTTGACGCTAAGTGAGTAAGCGCACAAGCATATTTCACTTTGATCTCTTCAGCATGCTGGGTGGGCGTGCGTAGCGCCATGGCAATATCGTTAGTGACTTGATCACCGGCGATAGGAATAACCGCTGTATGACGTATGGCACCTTCGCTAAAGATCGCCATATCGGTCGTTCCGCCACCGATATCGACCATGCAGACACCCAGCTCACGCTCGTCTTCCGTTAGTACGGCCATGCTTGAGGCGAGCTGCTCTAAAATAATAGCATCTACCTCGAGCCCGCAGCGACGGACACACTTTTCAATATTTTGCACCGCATTCAATGCGGCTGTCACCAAATGCACCTGCGCTTCCAGGCGCACGCCGGACATACCCAGGGGCTCACGAATGCCTCCCTGCGCATCGATTGAAAACTCTTGAGGCAATACGTGCAGTACGCGTTGCCCTTCTGAAATAGCGCGTGCTCGTGCGGAATCAATAACACGCTCTATATCGGAAGGTGTTACTTCGCGCTCTTTAATAGCCACGACGCCATCAGAATTCATTGAACTGATATGACTACCGGCCACGCCAACATAGACAGAGTGGATATCACAGCCAGCCATTAACTCGGCTTCTTCAACGGCACGCTGGATAGACTGCACCGTTGATTCAATATTGATTACAACTCCACGCTTCATACCGCGGGAGGGGTGTGAACCAATACCGGCAATTTCTATTCCGCCATCATCGGTAGGTTGACCGACTATCGCGACGACCTTGGACGTTCCAATGTCCAGCCCGACCACCATATTGGATGCGTTGGGTGAGCCTGCCATGAGTCGGTAAATCTCCTTGCATGATTATTAAAATAAATAATTAGTCGGATACCGCTTAATCCAACATTTAAAGCGTGCTACCCAAAATAAACAGTGTGTCGTTTTGACACTCACTAAGTGCAAATAGCTAAAAATAAAAGCCACTTAATCAACATCTAGCCCATAGTATAGAAACAATAGACGTAATACGACTACTACAAACCCACAATAATAGCCATAGGAAGCAATTTAAAGCCGATAACGGGCTTTTTCAATGATGGCAACCACTCACTTTTACACCTTATTTGCAGCAAGTAATAGAAGCATTACTCATCTTGCACAGCAAATTCACTTTGTCCGTGCCACGCAACAGCGACCCCGTTAGGATAACGCAGATCGATATAGCGAATCTGGTCGCCTAAAGTGTATAACTCTCTTTGCCATGAAGCCGATAAACGTGCCAGACGCACTTCATGTTGACGACGCCCTAACATTACCCAAGCACCATCGTTTAATTGCAACCGCCATGCACCGCGAGGCTCTAAGCGAAGCTGGGTCAGTTTAAGTGATAATTGGGCAAAATGCGGCAAAAGCCGCTGATAGTAGTCCAACACTTCTTCGCTGCTTCCCGCGGGACCGGCCATGTCCGGCAGGCCCGACGGCGCGTTTAAAGGCGCAAAGGCGAAAGGCTCACCTTCTGGATTAAGTAAAAAATCGTCATTCCAGCGTGCCACGGGCTGTTGCTCAATGAGCTCAAACACTAACGCATTGGGCCACTCACGGGTAATGCGCACTTCGTTCAACCAGCCTACCTGCAGTGCGCGATCACGCAATTCACCTAAATCAGCGGACAGCCACGTAGCATCAATTACCAACGGCGCCAGCTGTGTGCGTAGGTAATCAGCGCTGACATACTCCCATTCCCCACGGATAGACACTCGCTCAATGGGGCGGTCTAGCCACAGCCAAAGCGCTCGCCCACCCGCACCCATCAGCAAGGCCAACAGGATAACGCCCAGCCAAGCATTACGCCTTTTCATAAGGCACCCTGTATAACAAACTCATCATAGTGCTTATTGCCCGCCTGCGGCTTTCAGTATCGCCAACACCAAATCGTCGAATGAAAGTCCCGCATGGGCCGCAGACTGAGGCACCAAACTGTGATCAGTCATCCCAGGCACGGTGTTGACTTCTAACAGCCAGAACTGCCCTTCACTATCGCGCATGACGTCAACGCGGCCCCAGCCTACGCCGCCAATGGCTGAAAACGCCTGCTGACACAGCTGCGCTAACGCTTCTTCGTCAACGACAGATAAGCCGCATGGCAGGTGATACTGTGTGGTGTTAGCGATATATTTTGCTTCGTAGTCATAAAAGCCACCGGGCACCTCAACGCGAATCGCCGGTAACACTTGATTACCCAGTAGGGCAACCGTGTATTCGTCGCCCACTATAAAGCGCTCTGCCATCACACGTGCATCGTACTGCGCCGCCTCGTGGTAGGCGGCTTCAAGCGCGGCCTGGCTTTTGACAATGCTGATACCCAGCGTAGAACCTTCATGCACGGGCTTTACAATCAGGGGCAAGCCAAGCTGTGCCACTACCGCTGACCAGTCCGCCGCGGCATCCAACATAATACTTTCAGGCGTCGGCAAGCCCACCGCGCTCCACACCTGCTTGGTGCGCTGCTTGTCCATACCTAGCGCCGAGGCAAGCACGCCACTGCCGGTATAAGGAATATTCAAAAGTTCCAGCGCCCCCTGCAGGGTGCCATCTTCCCCGCCGCGACCATGTAGGGCAACAAAGACCACAGAGGGCGCTAACTGCTCCAAACCTACCAAGCCATTGTCCTTGGGATCATAGCCAGTCGCGTTAACACCTTTACGTTGAAGTGCCTCCAGCACTGCCGCACCGCTTTTAAGCGATACTTCACGCTCTGCTGAGGTGCCGCCATATACCACGACGACGTTGTCCAACGATGGTTTTTTTGCTACGTCATCACTCACAGCGCTACCTCGCTCATCACTAACCGTGCCTGCGCCAAGCGCAGAGAAATACCGCCTACATCACCGGCGCCTTGGGTAATGAGAATATCGTCAGGGCGTAATACGTTGGCTAATAACACAGGTAGTTCATTCTTATGCTCGACAAAGAGCGGGTCGACTTCGCCGCGCTGACGGATTGACCCAGCCAGCGTTCTTCCTTCGGCCCCTGGGATCACCGCTTCACCCGCGCTGTATACGTCTAGCAATACAAGCGTGTCGACTTGGGAAAGCACCCGTACAAAATCTTCATATAAATCGCGAGTACGGCTGTAGCGGTGCGGCTGATAAAGCATCACCAGACGACGATTGGGCCAACCTGCGCGCACCGCTTGAATCACCATGTCGACTTCACGGGGGTGGTGGCCGTAGTCATCGACCAGCATGATATCCCCACCGCCTTTGGGCGCAGGGAAATTGCCATGCACCTGGAATCGGCGGCCGACACCTGCAAAGCCCGCCAACCCGCTCAAGATCGCGCTATCGCTAACGCCTGCGTCAGTGGCGACGACAATGGCCGCCATTGCGTTGAGCGCATTATGGCGGCCAGGCATGGCCAGGCGCACCGCTAACGGCTGAGCGCCACCCGGACGTAAGGCGGTGAACGAGACTTCGCCTTCACGCTGGGCAAAATCGACGATGCGATAATCGGCATCGTTATCAAAGCCATAGGTGACGAACTGACGCTTCACCTGATCACACAGCACGCGCACATGCGGGTCATCAATACACAGCACCGCCAAGCCATAGAAGGGCAAATTATGCAGGAACTCGATGAAGGTGTTTTTCAACCGTTCGAAGTCACCGCCATACGTCGCCATATGGTCAGCATCGATGTTGGTAACGATCGACACCATGGGCTGTAAATGCAAAAACGAGGCGTCAGACTCATCAGCTTCAGCGACAAGATAGTCGCCTTCGCCTAAACGCGCATTGGCACCGGCGCTGGTCAGCTTACCGCCAATCACAAAGGTTGGGTCCAAGCCCCCTTCTGCCAGCAGCGTCGCCGTTAAACTGGTCGTCGTGGTTTTACCGTGGGTGCCCGCAACGGCAATACCATGGCGAAAACGCATCAATTCAGCGAGCATTTCAGCGCGGCGGACTACCGGCACACGATGCTCATGGGCCCAGCGAATCTCTGGATTCGTCTCATCAATGGCACTAGACACGACGACCACATCGGCGTTTTCAACATTCGCCTCGGCATGACCGATCGCCACGCACACACCGCATTGCCGCAGCCGCTCCACGACAGAAGAGTTTTTCATGTCGCTACCGCTGACGTTATATCCCTGGTTCGCCAATACCTCTGCGATACCGCACATACCGGCGCCACCGATGCCAACGAAGTGAATCCGCCGAATCCGTCGCATGCCCGGGCCAGCGGGAGTGCGCTGAGTAGGCGTCATGGTTTTATCTGAATCGGTCACGCAGAGTCTCCTAGCGGCACCATCGCCAAACACCCTTCGGTAAGACGCTTCGTCGCATCCAAATGCGCCGCTTGACGGGCTTTTGCGGCCATTTCAGCCAGGGTGTAAGGGACGAGTAATTGAGTTAAAAATTCGCTTAATCGCTCAACGGTCAGCTCCGACTGAACGACACATTTCGCGGCGCCTGCCTTGACCAACACCTGCGCGTTAATACGTTGATGATCATCGACAGCAAAGGGAAAAGGTACCAATAGCGAAGGCTTGGCTGCCGCGGCTAGCTCCGCAATGGTGAGCGCTCCTGAGCGGCAAACCACCAAGTCGGCCCACTCATAGGCGGCCGCCATATCATCGATAAAAGGGCTGACGTCAGCACTTACGCCGTGCTGATGATAATTTTCGGCAGTGCTCTCTTCACGGTTCTTACCCGCCTGGTGACGCACCTCTGGGCGCTGCTCAGCCGGCAGTGCGGCCAGCGCGGGCGCCAGTCGTTCATTCAGCGCCACCGCACCAAGCGAGCCCCCCACCACTAAAAGCCGTAGTGGCCGGGCAGAGAGCGCTTCAACATTCCGCGGCGTACTGCCCAGCATCGCAATTTCGTCGCGCACGGGGTTACCAATCACTTCCGCCCGTGCCCCAAACGCCTCAGGGAAAGCAGCATAAGTGCGCTTGGCCAGTCGCGATAAAACGCGATTAGTCAGCCCTGCCACTGCGTTCTGCTCATGAATCACTAACGGCACGCGTGCAAGCCATGCGGCCAAACCACCCGGGCCGCTAGCAAAACCGCCCAAACCTACTACCACATGTGGCTTGAACGCTCGGATCACCGTGCGCGCTTGTAAGACGGCACGGCTCAAATTGAGCGGTGCTTTTAGCCAGCCCAATAAACCGTTACCGCGTAGTCCGCTAATGGCGATCGTGTGCAGTTTAATGCCGGCCTCAGGGACGAGGCGGTTTTCGATGCCTCTAGGGCTACCCAGCCATTCAACATCTACCTGCTGTGCCTGCAGCGCCTTCGCCAGCGAAAGCGCTGGGAAGACATGACCGCCGGTGCCGCCTGCCATTATCAAAACTCGCCGCCTAACGTTAGTCTTCACATCAAACTCCTAATAACACCAAGCGACATAGCGTTACGATAAACGCGGTTCATGGCGTGCTCGATAGGGGGTGGATGCGCGCCGTGGGCGGTGGCGTGTTTCAGCATCCGTACGCAGCAGCAGCCCCACCATGACGCCAGTTACCAACAGACTAGAACCGCCGTAGCTCATTAGCGGCAGTGTTAACCCTTTCGTCGGCAGTAGACCGGAGCTCACTGCCATGTTAATAAACGCTTGCGCAGCCACAACAAAACCGATGCCGTAACTAACGTAAGCGCCAAAAAGATGCCCCGCCAACTCGGCTTTGCGACCCACCAACATGGCGCGGGCGATAAACAGGGTAAACAGCAGCACGACGATGATCGCACCAACCATGCCCAACTCTTCGGCGATCACTGCAAATATAAAGTCGGTATGCGCCTCAGGCAGGTAGTGCAGCTTCTGTACGCTGTTACCAAGCCCGGTGCCGGTGACGTGACCGCGCCCAAAGGCAATCAGTGCCTGGGTTAGCTGGTAGCCTGTCGCAAATTGGTCCGCCCAGGGATCCAGAAAGCTCGTCCAGCGAGCCAGTCGATAGGGCTCGATCACGACCATCATCACGGCGCCCGAGCCAAGCAGCGCACCGCTGCCCACCAGTAGCACCAGCGATGCGCCGCTCATCATCAACATACCAATGACACAAACAGTAAAGACCACCATGCCACCAAAATCGGGGGCGAAAAACAGCAGTCCAGCGGGCACTGCCAGCACGGCTAAGGGCCGCCACATGCTGAACGCACGCCGACGCAAATCGTAGGCAAAACGCGACATAAATGCCGCCATATAAAATATCAGCCCGATTTTGGCAAACTCAGATACTTGCAAACTGGGTAGCGGCCCCGGCAACGCTATCCAACGCTTACTACCGTTAATTTCTTGACCAATAAGGAGCACCAGCACCAATAGAAAAATAGAGGTGAGCAGAATCAGCGCCGCATTTTGGCGCCAGACTTCCAGCGGCACGCAGAGCATAAAGATACAGGCCATAATGGCGAGCAGTAAAAAAATACCGTGCTGACGGGAGTAGTGATAAGTATCTTCCAGCAGGCCAATCGATGCCGAACTCACCATCACCCAGCCCAAACCGGCTAAGGCTACCGCCGCCATCACCAGCCAAACATCACAGGGCAGGTCACGCGTGGTAAGCACTGTACGCAGACGCTGTAGTCGGCTCATTGCACTTCTCCGGCTGTAGACGCTGCCTGCCGCTGCACCCAACGACGAAACAGCTCACCGCGTGCTTGATAATTGGCAAACTGATCCAGGCTCGCGCAGGCGGGTGACAGCAGCACGCAGTCCCCCGGTTGAGCGATCTCATAGGCTATTTGCATGGCTTGGGTTAAATCGTCTACTTGTTGAATCGCCACGTGGCCAGCCAGCGCCTTAGCCATCCGCGGCGCATCCAGGCCAAACAGTAGCGCCTGGCGCGCGCATTGCGCTAAAGGCCCGGCCAATGGGGTGAAATCTGCCCCCTTGCCTACACCACCTGCGAGTAAAATCAATCGGCCTTCTAACGTTGCGCCAATGCCATTGATGGCCGCCAGGGTAGCCCCGACGTTTGTACCTTTAGTGTCGTTAACCCAGGTAACACCATTGATACGGGCGATGACTTCGCTACGGTGTGGCAGCCCTTTGAAAGCGCTTAACGCGCTACACATGGGCGCCGCCGCCAACCCCAGTGCCTGCCCCATCGCCAACGCCGCCAGGGCATTGGCGTAGTTGTGCTGCCCGGTGATATTGAGTTCATCAATCGACAGCCAAGGCTGAGACCCTTTCATCAATGTCAGTTTGTTCTGATAAAGCGCTAGCCCCCACTCCTCCGCTTCCGGCGCTCGATGGGAAAAATACGCCAACTGATCAACCGGATAGTCAGGCCAAGTGAGGGCATCATCTGCATTCACCACCGCATGGCGCGCACCGATAAAAATACGTTGCTTGGCGGCGTGATAGCCCTGCATATCACCATGCCGGTCAAGGTGGTCTTCGGATAAATTCAAAAACGCGGCACAGCTCGCCCCAAGACGGGGCGTGGTTTCGAGTTGAAAGCTTGAGAGCTCAAGAATATATAACTCGGCATCGGCATGACTGGCTAACAGATCCAGCGCGGGTGTGCCCAAGTTGCCACCGACGGCTGCATTAACACCTGCGGCGGCGGCCATTTCGCCCAGCAGGGTGGTGACCGTCGACTTCGCATTGGAACCGGTAATCGCGGCAATGGGGGCCTTTGTCGCACGAACAAAAAGGGCCATTTCACCCACCACCCGAGGCTCCCCGGTGCGCGGGTTAACTTGGTCAGCGATCTCTTTCAAACCCGGCATTCGCGGATCAAGCCCGGGGCTTACGACGACCTCTTCCACTTCACGAAGATCCAATCCGGTAAGCGCACCGCAATGAACATCAATGCCCGGATGCGCGCTACGAAAATCATCCAGCCCGGGTGGTTCTGCCCGCGTATCTGCCACCATGTAAGGCGTATTTAAGCGGCTTAAATGGCGGCAAATAGCACGACCTGAGAGCCCCAGGCCTACCACTAGCGTGACGCCCTTCGCTACTTGAACCATCACAGGCTCCCTCTAGCATCATGCCAATGACCCGTCGATTTATGCATGACCAGCTGCATTAACGCACTTTAAGCGTGGCGAGACCAAGCAACACCAACACCACGGTTATAATCCAAAAACGGACGATCACGCGTGGTTCAGGCCAGCCTTTCAATTCATAGTGATGATGCAAAGGCGCCATGCGGAAAATACGGCGCCCAGTGAGCTTGTACGACCCCACTTGCAGGATAACCGAGACCGTCTCCATTACGAAAATGCCGCCCATGATAAACAGCACGATCTCCTGGCGAACGATCACCGCTACCACCCCCAGTGCAGCCCCAAGCGCCAACGCACCGACATCGCCCATAAACACCTGGGCGGGATAAGTGTTAAACCATAAAAAGCCCAGGCCAGCACCGGCAATCGTGGCGCAAAAAACGGCTAATTCACCGGTCCCAGCAATAAACGGAATATGCAGATACTCGGCGAAAACGGTATTACCGCTAGCGTAGGCAAAGACCGACAGACCCATGGCCACGAGCACCGTGGGCATAATGGCCAAACCATCTAATCCATCGGTTAAATTAACCGCATTGGAGCTACCTACGATGACAAAGTAAGTAAGCACGATATAGAAAACGCCCAGCGGTAAAGCCACTTCTTTAAACAGCGGCACCAGCAAGCTGGTTTCGACCGGCGTGGCGGCAGTCAAATAGAGCAGCACCGCCGCTCCCAGGCCCACCACTGATTGCCAGAAATATTTCCAGCGAGCGGGTAAACCCCGCGGGTTCTTCTCAACGACCTTGCGGTAATCATCCACCCAGCCAATGGCACCAAAGCCTAGCGTCACACCGAGCACTACCCATATATAGAGATTGGTCAAGTCGCCCCATAATAGGGTACTCATAGCGATGGCTAGCAATATCATTGCACCGCCCATGGTGGGGGTGCCCGCCTTTGAAAGGTGGGATTGCGGCCCATCATCACGCACGGACTGGCCTATCTGGCCTTCGACTAGACGTCGAATCATCCATGGCCCCAGCCATAAACAGAGCATTAGCGACGTGAGCGCGCCTAAAATCACACGCAGCGTTAAATAATTAACGACTTGAAAATCAGCTTGATACTGCGACAGAAAATTCGCCAAGTGAAGTAACATGAACGGCGTTTACCTTATTTCATCCGAACGCAGTGCATTCACGACATGTTCCATGCCCGCACTGCGCGATCCTTTCACCAGCAAGGTGGTGTCCGGCGGCAAAGAATTAGTGACATGACGCATTAGCGCCTCGTGATCGTTAAAGTGCAGCCCACGACCAAAGGCTTCGCTGGCAGAACGAGCGGCATCGCCCAACGTCAACAGCTCATCAATGCCAAGCTCAGCGGCGTAGCGGCCGATATCAGCGTGCAGCGCCTCAGAGGTATCTCCCAACTCGCCCATTGCCCCTAACGCACACCAACGTGGAGCGGGGAAACTCGCCAGGGTATCCAACGCCGCTTTAACTGCGCCAGGGTTGGCATTGTAACTATCATCCAGCACGGTGGCACCTCGCAAACCGGGCACCACGGTTAACCTGCCGGCTAACGCGTGTAGTGATTCCAGGCACACGATGACCTGCTCTTTAGGCACACCCAGTGTTAGCGCCGCGGCGGCCGCGGCCAGCGCATTACTGACATTGTGCTTACCGAGTAGCGGCAAACGCACTTGTCCCAACGCCTGGCCATTTTGCAATAGCGTGAAAGCATACCGCCCTTGCGGATCACAGGAAAGCGCTGCGGCGCTCACATCGGCCTTGGGATGAAAACCGAAGCTCACAACCCGCCGTGGGGCCGCGCGAGCCGCCCAAAATGTAAAATAGCGGTCATCCCGGTTGAGTACCGCCGTCGCCTGTTCACCCAGGCAGGCCAGCAGCTCGCTTTTGGCTTGAGCAATCTGCCCCATACCACCGAACTCCCCCACGTGGGCACCGGTAACATTGGTAATGATTGCCACATCGGGCTTAGTCAGTGGCGCTGTCCAGGCAATTTCACCCAAATGATTAGCACCAAGCTCAATGACAGCGGCGTTATGCTCCGGCCGCAAGCGTAACAAGGTCTGCGGCGCGCCAAAGTCATTATTCAGGTTACCCTGGGTGGCTAATACATTCCCCAATGGTGCTAGAAGTGCCGCGCACATCTCTTTAACCGTCGTCTTACCGCTATTGCCGGTCACCGCTATCAAGGGGCCTTGCCATGCGCACCGATGCACACCCGCCAAAAGTCCTAACGAGAGGCGTGTATCGGGGCAGACCAGTTGTGGTAAGTCGACCGCCACGGGGGTATCGACCAAGGCAGCCACCGCGCCAAGCGATTGAGCCGTTGCCACATAGTCATGGCCATCAAAGTGAGGGCCTTTCAAAGCAATAAACAGACAGCCAGATTCGATCTTACGGCTGTCGGTAACGACGGAACTTATACAAAGCTGCGCCTGCTCGCTGGGCGCTTCAATGCCCAGTGCTGAAGCGATTTTGCCAAGTGACCACTGCATTATTGAAGCCTCCGCGTAGCGAAGGCGCGCTGAATTTCTTCGCTATCAGCATAGGCGTGGCGCACCCCCTGGATGTCTTGATACGCCTCATGACCTTTTCCAGCGATCAGCAACACATCCTGAGCATTGGCCTGCTGAATAGCGGTGGCCACTGCTTCCCGACGATCCCCAATTTCAACGGGCTGCACGGCGTTAGAAAACCCGTCCAGAATATGCGCTCGAATTTGCGCTGCAGGCTCATAGCGGGGATTGTCGTCGGTCACCACAATATGATCCGCTAACGGCTCGGCGGCTCTAGCCATTTCGGCTCGCTTGCCGGTGTCACGATCACCGCCACAGCCAAATACGCACCACAGCTTGCCCGCATCGCCTAAGTGGGCACGCAGTGCTTGCAGCGCGCTGTGAAGCGCATCCGGGGTGTGGGCGTAATCGACGATGACGCTGGGGAAGCTAGGCGCTCGATAGAGCTCCATACGCCCTTGCACCGGCGTTAGCGACGCGGCTGCAGTAAAGAGCGCATCAAGCGATTCGCCTAATCCATAGAGCACCGCCATCGCCAGCAGCACGTTATCTAAATTAAAGCGCCCCATTAATCCCAAGCTGAGCATTTTCTCGCCATCGGGGGTCGCAATCATTGCCTGCTGACCTTGCTCAAAAGCCTGCCAGTCGAGCACACGCAAGGTGACGGCTTCGTCTTTACCCGTGGCCAACACCCGTACATTGCTATGGCAGCCTGCCAGCATCAACCGCGCCAAGGGATCATCGCCATTCACCACCGCCAGGCTAAGCTCAGAGCGGCGGAAAAGTTTGGCCTTTGACGCGGCGTAAGCGGCCATACTGCCATGGTAATCCAAATGGTCACGAGTCAGATTGGTAAACACGCCCACGCTGACATTAACTGTTTCCAAACGGTGTTGATCCAGCGCATGGGAGGAGACCTCGAGCGCAACGCGCCGAACGCCCAGGCTTGCAAACTCACCCAGCGTCGCCTGTAGTGCCAAAGAACCAGGCGTCGTTAAGCCGCTATCGCGCAATGCACCGGGACGACCAACGCCCAAAGTGCCAATGAGGCCGGTGGGCGTGCCTAACGCCTCGCTAAGGGCAGCGATGTAATGCGTGACGGAGCTTTTACCGTTGGTTCCGGTGACGCCAATCACTTCGAGGTCATTAGGTACTTTAAACAGAGTGCGCCCGAATTCACCTAGCCGCACTGATAGGTGCGGCAGCGTTAGCACGCGCCCTTCCAGAGACACCTTGCCAGGCTCGCCTTGCGCTAATACAAGCGCAGCGCCTGCCTTAAGCGCTTGCTCGATAAAGTCGCGACCATCATGTTGCGTACCCGGCACTGCCACAAACACATCGCCCGCCTGGAGCTTGCGAGAATCCATTTCAATGTGCACCTGCTCCGGCAGCGCCGGAAGGTCATCAGGCAGCGGTGAATTGGGCCATACGCGCGCGAGCGCCGCCAACACATCGACTGAACTCAGCGTCATGCCATCTCCTTAGAAAAACTACTCTTCATCGTGGTCCGGCGGAACGTCCAACAAGCGCAAAGCGTTACCGGTTACGCTGGAAAAAACCGGGGCGGCAACAGCCCCCCCATAAAACTCACCGGCTTTGGGATGATCAATCATAACGACCGTGACGATACGCGGGTTAGAAATGGGCGCAATTCCGGCAAAAACACTACGGTAAGCATCGGTGGTATAACCTTGTTGACCTATTTTACGCACCGTGCCCGTTTTCCCCCCCACGCGATACCCTTCAACGCGGGCACGCCGGCCACCGGTGTAAGCGGCTACCGAGGTCTCCAAGATATTAAGCAGGTCATTAGCTACCGTGGGTTCTATCGCTGGAATGCCTTGTGGCGGCTCAGAGAGGCGTAGCAGCGAGGGCGGTAAACGCACGCCATCATTGGCTAGCGCCGTGTAAGCACTCGCCAACTGCACTGCTGACACGGACAGGCCATAACCATAAGAGAGTGTCGCCCGTTCACTGCGTGACCAGCGAACAGGAGCTGGCAGGCTACCCGTCGATTCGCCGGGAAAACCGGTGCCAAGCGCCTGCCCCAACCCTAATTGATTGTACTTTTCCCAAATGGCCGTATCGCTTAACTGTAATGCTAAACGCGACATGCCCACATTCGATGATTTTTCCAAAATACCGGGTAGATCGAGTTCGCCATAATTACGGAAGTCGCGGATAGTGAATTGATCCAGCCGCATCCAACCGGGCGATGTATCCACCACCGCGTCACGATCCACTACGCCACTCTCCAATACGGCGGCCATGGCTAGCGGCTTCATCACTGAACCGGGTTCGAAGACATCTACTAACGCCTGGTTGCGCAGCCCGCGAGGATCCAGCCCGGCTCGGTTATTGGGGTTATAAGAAGGTAGGTTAGCCATTGCCAACACTTCTCCTGTGCGTGCATCCATCATCACCAGCACGCCCCCGTCAGCCTCATTCTCGGCCACTGCCGCCCGCAACTCACGGTACGCCATATACTGAATACGCTGGTCGATAGCCAAGGTAAGCTCGCCACCCGGCTGGGCTTCGTTGATCACGCCAAGCTCGCGCACCAAACGTCCGCGCCGGTCTTTGATCACTCGCCGCTGCCCAGGGTGACCGGCCAAATAGGACTGATAGGAGAGCTCTAGGCCCTCTTGACCAATATCATCAACGTTGGTGACCCCTAGCAATTGCGCGGCCACTTCACCAGCAGGATAGTAACGTTTGTATTCACGCTGGGGATAAACACCAGGAGTGCGGAGATTGAGTATCTGCTGGGCGGCGGCAGGCGTCATTTGACGGCGGAGATACATAAACTCATGCTCGCTGAAGCGTGCCACGCGAGACTCGAAGTCATCCAGTGTCATGCCTAACGCCTGGGCTAGCATCACGCGCTGGATGGCATCCTCGGGCAGCTCCTGAGGATTGGCCCAGAGGGTAACTACCGGAGTAGAAATAGCGAGCGGCTCACCGTTACGGTCAGTGATCATGCCACGGTGCGCCGGGATTGCTTCATGGCGAAGGGTACGTGCATCTCCCTGACTTTGCAGAAAAGGACGGTCGATGACCTGAAGCAGTGTGATACGGCCAATCAATATAGCGGAGGCCAAACCAATCGCTAATAAAATAAACACGAAACGGCCACCTCCAAGAGGAGGGGCAATCGGGGCCTGACGAGAGGTACCGCCGCGACGCTGACTTCTCATGGACGTATCACCTCGACGTCATGAACATCGGGAATCCGCATACCCAAGCGTTCAGTGGCAATTTGCTCGACACGGGCAGGCGTTGACCACGCCCCCTCTTCAAGCAGAAGCTGCCCCCACTCCGTTTGTAGCTGGTTCTCTTCTTGCTCTAGCTGTTGCAGTTGCGCAAATTGAACCCGCGTCATGTGCGTCGTAATAACAACGGCTAAACCAGAGCCGATACAAAGTAAAAACAGCAGCATCATAGCTACCGGCCAGGGGCGCAGACGTAGCTTGAAAGGCCATTCGGTGCGTAGCGTGGTTGCCCACTGCTCAATCCGATCCATGCTCATGATTTCATTTACATCCGTTTGCGTGCAGCCCGCATGACGGCGCTTCGTGCACGAGGATTCGCATCCACTTCTTCTTCGCTTGGCCGCACCCCTTTGCCTATTGCCTCAAGCCGCCGATTCAATTGATCGTCACGAATGGGCACGCCGCGAGGAAGATCAGTATCACCACGAACATGATGACGAATAAAGCGCTTCACCCGACGATCTTCCAATGAATGAAAACTGATCACCACCAAGTGACCACCAGGAGCCAACGCCTCAAGCGCGGCTTCGAGTGCGCTATCTAACTGTTCAAGCTCGCTATTAACGAAGATGCGCAGCCCCTGAAACGCCTTGGTCGCCGGGTGGCGGCCCTTTTCCCACGCCGGGTGGGCAACTTTCAGCACCTCGGCTAAATCCACCGTATGCGTAAACGGCTTCTCGCTTCGGCGAGTCACTACCGCCCGTGCTAACCGCTTGGCATAGCGCTCTTCACCGTAGGTTTTGAACACATAGGCGATATCCGCTTCACTGGCCCGGGCCAGGAAATCAGCCACACTTTGTCCCTGCGTAGGATCCATGCGCATATCCAGCGGGCCATCCCGCATGAAGCTGAAACCACGTTCGGGATCATCAAGCTGAGGAGAGGAAACGCCGACATCCAGCAATATGCCTGAGAGCTTTCCGAATACGCCTTGCTCACGGGCAAACTCGCCAAGCTGGGCAAATTCACGCTGGGTAATTTGAAAACGTGGATCGTTAATTTCAGCGGCAGCGGCAATCGCTTGCGGATCGCGATCCATGGCGAGAAGCTGGCCCTGCTCACTAAGGCGGTCAAGAATTACCCGTGAGTGGCCCCCTCTACCAAAAGTACCGTCTAAATAAATACCCTGGCCATCGTGAACCAAGGCATCAACAGCACCCTCCAGTAGTACGCTGGTATGTTGAAAGCGGGAAGCAACCTGTTCAGCGTCAGGAGAAGGCATTTTTTTCTCACACAAGATGTTAGAGACAAAGTAATGAAGGGCGTGCAGGCACGCCCTAATATGGATATGGGGGAGTCGGCCGATAAGCCGGGTTCTGTCGTGGACAGCCATTCCTCTAGGCGCTGCGTTACCACAGCGCTCAAGCAACCTACCCGGACCCAGCGCGGGCCACGCCATTGGGTCCCTATTTGGTCTTGCTCCGAGTGGGGTTTACCATGCCACGCACTGTTACCAGGCGCGCGGTGCGCTCTTACCGCACCCTTTCACCCTTACCGGCCCCAGTGATTTATTTCAGGGGCTTAGGCGGTCTACTCTCTGCTGCACTTTCCGTCGGCTCGCACCGCCCAGGCGTTACCTGGCACTCTGCCCTATGGAGCCCGGACTTTCCTCCCCCAATGCCTTTTGAGGGGCATTAGCGGCGACTGTCTGGCCAACTCCGGCGGCAAGCATACCAGCGCCCTCGACTAGCCTCAATGCTCGCCTTTGATTGCTTGCAAACGAGCGTACCAAACTTGCTTACGCCCACCGAGTATTCGCGCCGCAATCGAAGCTCCCTGCTTCACGCCGACTCCCTCTTCCAATAAGGCGGCCAGTAGCGCATCGGCCGAAATGTCCTGATACTCACTCTGCTCAACCGGAGGGGCACCAGCAACAATGACCACGAATTCGCCGCGGGCTTGGTTAGGGTCGGCAGTCAGTTGTTCCAGTAACGATGCTGGAGTGCCGTGTAAAAACGTCTCGAAGGTTTTCGTTAGCTCACGCGCTAAAACCACATCGCGATCCGCCATTTGCGCCTGCAATGCTTCAAGGGTATGCACGATACGGTGGGGAGATTCATAAAATACCAGCGTCTCTTCGCGGCTTTTCCAGCCCTCCAATGCTTGGCGCCGCGCCCCTGGTTTGGCCGGCAGAAAACCGGCAAACACAAAGCGATCTGTCGGCAGCCCCGCGCCTGAAAGCGCGGTGATCAGCGCGCAGGGGCCGGGAATAGGTACAATATGGCGATTACGTGCGCGTAGTTCGCGCACCAGCACAAAACCGGGATCACTGATTAGCGGGGTTCCTGCATCACTGATCAAGGCAATATCTTCGCCTGCGGCAAGATAACCATCCAACGTCTCGACCCGGCGCGCTTCATTGTGTTCGTGCAAGGAGAGCATGGGTTTATTGAGCCCTAAATGCGTTAGCAGACGCCCACTATGGCGTGTATCTTCTGCTGCAATCCGGGTCACTTGGCCCAACACGCGGATGGCGCGCGCCGTTAAGTCGTCCAAATTCCCAATTGGCGTAGCAACCACGTACAATGTACCCGGGTTATGGTCTGGCATTGTTGACTCTCAATTCGTTGATGACTTTCAATTCGTTGATGACTTTCAATTCGTTAATGCCTCTCAATTCGTTGAGGACTCTCGATTCGTTGATGGCTTGCTCTACCGGTGCGCTATGCTTATGCCGTAGCCTCGGCAAACGCTGGCGAGCAGCGACAGCGCAAATGGAAACTTAAGGAAGGATACATGAAACAGTCATTACGTGGCTTACTCGCCGCAGCCCTTGTGGCATTTCTCGTTGCGGGCTGTGCGATGCAGTCGCCTAGCGTGGTAGACCGCGTGCCTGCTGAAGACCCAGGCCAGTTACTCAACCAAGCGGAACAGCAAGCGCCAGAACAGGCTGCCAAAACGCGTCTAGAAGCGGCCAATATTTTAGCTAAGCAGGGTGATCGCGACAGAGCGTTTGAAACGGCAGATAGCATTGACGAAGGGCTTTTATCAGACGCCGACCGCGTGCGCTGGGCGCTACTTTTTTCAGAACTTGCTCGCGCCCTTGGTGAACCGCGAGCCGTTCTCCGCGCAGCACAAGTCCTTGACGATGAATTACCCATGCAGGCGAACCAACAGCAAACTCTTGAAGAGCGTCAGCGTTGGGCGCGTGAAGCGCTTGATCAGCCGGGTGCAGTGACAGTCGCGCTGCCAGAGCTTGAAGGGCAGGATATACGCCGCATCGTGGTGGCACTGCCTGAGTCTGGCCCGCTTAGCAGTGTCGCAAATACCATCGCCACCGCCATGCGCCAGCATCATGATGTCCAAGGCGGGAATGTGGAACTTAGTTTTCTCGACGCATCACGTTACTCGCTTGATGAGCTTTATGATCGCGCTCAACAGATGAATGCACAGCTCGTTATTGGCCCGTTAGACAAAGACCAAGTCACCCAACTAGAACAGCGCGACAGCGTTCCCTTGCCAACTCTAGCGCTCAACTACGGCAGTGGCGACAACAATCAAGCGCAGCGGTTATTTCAGTACGGCCTCTCTGCTGAAGATGAAGCGCGCCAAGCCGCGCGACGCGCTTGGCAGGATGGTCATCGGCAGATGTCGATGATGGTGCCTGATAACGATTGGGGCCGTCGTGTTGGCGAAGCCTTTTGGAATGAGTGGCATAGCCAAGGCGGCGAAGTCACTAATGCCGTGCGTTATAACCCTAACAATTCAGTTTCCAACGCGGTTCAAACTGCGCTTAATGTCAGCGGAGAGCGCGCCCGCCTAAACAATATTGACGCCCTCTTCCTGCTGGCATTACCGGAGTATGCCCGCCAAGTTCCCCCCACCATGGATTACTATTACGCACCCAACCTACCGATCTATGCCACGTCTCATCTGCATGAAGGTCGTTTGCAAACGCGCCTTGATCAGGATCTGAACGACGTGATGTTTATCGATATCCCCTGGCAAATCCCTGATGCTGCGGTCGGTGGCGAAGAAGCCCTTCCCTTTGCTTCGACTTACCAGAGCCTGCGGGACGAGTCAGATGCGTCGATGTTTCGCCTAATGGCAATGGGTGTTGATGCTTACGAGCTGGCCGTTCGCTTCTCTAATCTTGACGCAATGAATGGCTTAAACGGCAGTACCGGACGGCTTTACTTAAGCGACGATGGCCGTATTCATCGTGAGCTGCCTTGGGCCAAATTCCAAAATGGTGTCCCCTCGCCTATTTTAATCCCTAGCTTAGATGAAAGTGGCGAATAACGCGCATACCGCTCGTGCCCGCGGCACAGCCATTGAGCAGATTGCCGCTCAATGGCTGTGCCAGCAAGGGCTCACGCTAGTCACGCAGAACCATTACGTGAAAGGCGGTGAGCTTGACTTGATCATGCGAGATGGCGATATTCTGGTCTTTGTCGAAGTCAAACATCGCACGACCGCCCGCTATGGACATCCACTGGAAACGATTACCTATCAGAAGCAGCAGCGATTAGTGCGTGCGGCCAAGCTATATATCGCCCGCGGCGGGCTTTCATCGCCATGCCGGTTTGATATCCTTGGAATCATCGGCAAGCCGCCCGACCTTGACTATCACTGGGCGAAAGCTGCTTTTGATGCCTTTTGACTCTATAACCAGGAAGCCCTGATGGACTTTCAATCTCGTATACTTGGCCACTTCAACGACAGCATCGATACCAAAACGTATGCTAGCGAGGTGCTTCCACCCTTTATCGAAGTGGCAAGCCAAATGATGGTGCAGTGCCTTGTTAGCGAAGGAAAAATACTTACCTGCGGCAATGGCGGCAGCGCGGGAGACAGCCAGCACTTCTCCTCTGAATTGCTCAACCGCTTTGAACGTGAACGCCCAAGCCTACCTGCATTAGCCCTGACGACGGATACCTCTACACTCACCTCAATTGCTAATGACTATAGCTATAACGAAGTGTTTTCAAAGCAGATCCGCGCCCTTGGTCAGCCGGGCGATGTGCTTTTGGCCATCTCGACAAGCGGCAACTCAGGCAATATTGTGCAGGCTATTCAAGCAGCACATGATCGCGACATGACGGTTGTGGCCCTAACGGGCCGCGATGGCGGCGACATGGCCTCCCTGCTTGGTCAAGACGATTGCGAAATTCGCGTGCCAGCCACGTCAACGGCACGCATTCAAGAGGTGCATCTTTTGGTAATTCACTGCTTATGTGATCTTATCGACGAACAGCTGTTTGGCAGCACTTAAAGCCCAGCTGTCCTGGCCCAAGCGCTAACAAGAACGATGGCTTTCTCTAACTTTCCACTGCTACTGAGCACTAAGGAGTCATACCGATGACCCAACGCCTACCCTCTCGTGGTTTTATTACTGCTGCGCTGTGCGCGGTTCTTTTTATCAGCGGCTGCGCCAACAACTCGGCTTCCAATCAATCGAATTACGCTCAGCGTAGTGATGACGTTGAAGCCATTGATGCCACCATAGAGCGTGAAGTCGACGACGCACTCGAGCGTGCCGACGCACGACTGGGCGATGCGCGTATTCGTACCCATGCGTTTGATGGCGTTGTACTATTGGTGGGACAAGTGCCTAGCGAAGAACTCCGCACGATGGCAGGCGATGTGACCAGCAGCTTACGTGGCGTCAACGAAGTGCATAACGAACTCATCATCGCTGCTCGCTTACCCGCAAGCCAACGCCTAACCGACACATGGCTGACTACCAACGTCGTTAGCCACTTGGCAACCAATGACCGCATCGACTCCTCTAAAATCAAAGTCACCACCGAAAATGCCAGCGTGTATTTGATGGGACGCGTTACCCGTGAAGAGGCTGACAGGATCGTCAATGCCGCCTCAGCCGTTGGCGGCGTTCAGCGCATCGTTAAGGTGTTTGATTACATCGACTAACTCCGTCGTCTTGCCACGGCTCGATGCATAACTACTCGATGCATAAAAAAAGCCTCGCTTGATTTAAGCGAGGCTTTTTTATCAATACCGCAACAGCTTACGATGGGTATTACTTCACTACCCGCAGCGTAGGCTTCTTCTTTTCTTTGCCTTTAGCTTGGCTTTCATCTTCTGACGCTTCGCTGGAAGAGTGCGTACCCGCCTCTTCGCTCACCGGCTCGGTGATCGAAAGCTCAGGCTTGCTTGAGGCTTTTTCGTCTTCCTCAATATCCCCAAACGATTCAGCGCCTTCACCCAGTTCAGGCTCATGGCCAAAGACCATGCCTGCACCGTTTTCGCGTGCATAGATCGCAATCAAAGCAGGTGTAGGTATCATCACCTGCATAGGTTGCCCGCCAAAACGAGCATTGAAGCCTATCGCCTGGTTCTCCATAAATAGATCACGCACGGCAGTCGGCGCCACGTTCAACACGATCTGTCCGTTCTGAACGAACTGGCGGGGCACTTCCACGCCTGGCAAGGTAGCATCCACCACTAAATAAGGCGTTAGCTCATTATCCAGCAACCACTCATAGAGCGCTCGGGCGAGATAGGGGCGACTCGATTTCATCTAGACTCCCTCCTCCTTACAAGTAAGGCTCCCTGCCGCTAACACGCTAAAGGGAACCGAATGAGTTCAAGCGCGCATCTCTTTTTCACGCTCACTTAAAGATGCCTTAAACGCTTCACGCTCAAATACACGCGACATATATGCCAGCAACGGCTTAACCTGCTTTTCAGGCAGTTCAATATTAAGCTCCGGTAAACGCCACAATACAGGTGCTAAGCAGCAATCGACCAGCGTAAACTCTTCGCTCATAAAATAAGGCATGTCTTCAAAAATTGGTGAGATACCAATTAAGCTTTCACGCAATTCTTTACGCGCTTTATCTGCTTCTTTTTTCCCGCCGCTACGAATCTGATCCACCATCGGGCACCATTCACGCTCGATGCGATGCATCCATAGACGACTTTGCGCACGCGCTACCGGGTAAACAGGCAGCAGTGGAGGATGAGGGAAACGCTCATCCAGATACTCCATCATGACTTTGGACTCATAAAGCACCAAGTCACGATCTAACAGCGTCGGCACACTGTTGTACGGATTGAGGTCTGCCAGTTCTTCTGGTGGTTTTTCATCGAGAACATCGACGATATCAACGGCGACCCCTTTCTCGGCCAGCACAATGCGCACACGATGACTGAAATGATCATCACTACCCGAGTAAAAGATCATCGACGACCGCTTGGCCACAACACCCATGAAAGCATCCTCACTTCAAAACAATCTTGGATAATAACACGCCAGCACACCCTTAGGGGAAGCTAGCTTGCTTTGCTTTATTGCTAGGCTAACAAGCAAAAAGCGCACGGCTTACGCCGTGCGCCTTACTGACGATCAGCTACAACTAATTAGTGGATATCTCGCCAGTACTCACGCTTGAGCAGGTAAGCAATCACACCAAAGATGAAAATAAAGATCAGCACTTTAGGCGCCAGCGCCTGGGCCTGAAGCTTAGAGGGCTCGCCTACATAAGCCAGGAAGTTAGTAAGATCATACATCGCTTCCTCAAATTCAGCTGGCTCAAGCTCACCAGGCTCCGTCACTTGCAGCACGTCACATGACTGATATTTGCCTGACAGCGCATCCGGCTCTTGCCCCTCTACCGGATGATCCGTTTCAGCACATACCAACTCTTGCACCCCCTGCAGCGGTTCCAACACGTTAGGCATTGCTACCAAGTCGAATACCGTGTTGTTAACGCCGGTCGGGCGGCTCGGATCTTTATAAAAACCGAGCAGATAAGAGTAAATCCAGTCGGTGCCGCGCACCCGTGTCTTCAGCGACAGGTCGGGCGGCGGCGCACCAAACCAACCCTCCGCATCACCACTGTCCATCGCGTTATGCATTTGGTCGTTGTAGGCCAAATCTGGTGAGAAAATCAGATTTTCCTCAACCAGATCCTCCGGAATGTTCAAGTCCTCAGCCGCACGAGAAAAGCGCTGGTACTGAAGCGAATGACAGCCCATGCAGTAATTGACATAGAGCTTCATGCCATTTTGCAGCGAGGCCTTATCATGCAGATCAGGATCCATTGAATGCGGCACGCTTGCGCCACCTGCAGCCATCGCGGTTACTGGCACTAAAGCGAAAAGGAGTCCAAATAGATACTTTTTCATTAGCCAGTCACCCTTTCCGGAACGGGTTTAGTCTTCTCCAGCTTGGTGTAGAACGGCATCAAGACAAAGAAGGCAAAATAAATCACGGTGCATGTTTGCGCCAGAATGGTTCGCCCTGCTGTTGATGGCAATACACCTAAAACACCGAGAATAACGAAGCTGATGGCAAACAGCAGCAGCATGACTTTCGAGATCCAGCCTTTGTAGCGCATTGAGCGTACAGGACTGCGATCTAGCCACGGCAACACAAACAGTATTGCGATTGCCGCCCCCATGAAGATAACCCCCAGGAATTTAGCATCTAAGCCAAACACCGAGAAAGTAATCGCACGGAGAATGGCGTAGAACGGCGTCATGTACCAAACGGGTGCGATGTGATCAGGCGTTTGCAGCGGATTCGCCGGATCAAAGTTAGGCTTCTCAATAAAGTAGCCGCCACCCTCAGGGAAATAGAACACCACCACACAGAACACAAACAGGAATACTGCGACGCCAACAAGATCTTTAACCGTGTAATAAGGATGGAAAGGAATGCCATCCAACGGAACCCCGGCTTCATCTTTTTTCTGTTTGATATCAATACCGTCTGGGTTGTTAGAACCCACTTCATGCAGGGCAATGATATGCAGCACCACGAGTGCCAAAATAACGATAGGCAGGGCCACGACGTGCAGCGCAAAGAAGCGGTTGAGGGTAATACCTGAAATCAGGAAGTCACCCCGCACCCACTGCGCTAAGTCAGGGCCGATAGCGGGAATAGCAGAGAACAGCGAAATGATGACCTGGGCGCCCCAATAGGACATCTGTCCCCAAGGCAACAGATAGCCCATGAAGGCTTCTGCCATTAGCACCAGATAAATGGTCATACCGAAAACCCACACCAACTCGCGCGGGGCTTTGTACGAGCCGTATAAAAGGCCACGAAACATATGCAGATAAACGACGAGAAAGAAAGCTGAGGCGCCGGTGGTGTGCATATAGCGAATCAGCCAGCCCCACTCTACGTCTCGCATGATGTATTCGACAGAATCGAACGCACCTTCCGCTGAGGGATTAAAGCTCATGGTCAGCCAAACCCCGGTCAGGATTTGGTTAACCAGCGCCAGTAGCGCTAGTGAGCCAAAGAAATACCAAAAGTTGAAGTTCTTCGGCGCATAATATTTGGAGAGGTGCTCCTGCCACATCTGGGTCGCAGGAAAGCGATCATCCACCCACCGCATAATGCCCTTTTCCGCCTTGGCTCTATTCGGATTACCCATTAGGCACTCTCCTCATCTTCGCCAATGACAATGACATCATCATTCTCAAAGCGATAGGGTGGAACCTCGAGATTAATCGGGGCAGGCACGTTGCTAAATACACGGCCGGCCAGATCAAACCGAGAACCATGGCAAGGACAGAAGAAACCACCAGGCCAGTTTTCAACGCCCACGCCTTCAGCGTCGGGCTCAGGCCTGAAAAGCGGAGAACACCCCAAATGGGTACAAATACCGATCAGGACGCCTATTTCGGGCTTGATAGAGCGTAGCTCACCTTCGATATAGGCAGGTTGCTGCGGCACTTCCGAATTGGGGTCAGCCAACTGGTCATCACCTAATGACTCTGTACGCTCGATCATCTCCGGGGTACGGTTGATAATCCATATAGGACGACCGCGCCATTCAACAGTCATACGCTGCCCAGGCTCAAGCCTCGATATATCTGCTTGAACGGGAGCACCCGCCGCTCTTGCCCTGGCACTAGGCTGCCAAGAAGCCACAAAGGGGACCGCAACCCCGACAGCACCTACCGCCCCTACAACGGAGGTGGCGCCTACGAGGAAACGGCGTCGGCCTTTGTTTACGCCGTTATCTGCCATTTCAGGTTTCTCCCATCAGCTTACCCGTTCCGCCGCAAAGGCGTCTTGCGGCGACGAATATTAAATACGCTCTATGGTAAAAAAACAAAGCGCTGTGCACAAGAACAACCGCCCGTGACCATAGTGGTACGAGCAATATAATTTTTTGATATTCCAATAAAAAACGCCCAGGTCGATGACCTGGGCGTTTTGCAGCATAGCGTAAAGAATTAACGCTTAGAGAACTGCGGACGACGACGTGCTTTGCGCAAGCCGACTTTCTTACGCTCTACTTGACGTGCGTCACGCGTTACGTAACCAGCGGCACGCAGCGAAGGACGCAGATCTTCATTGTAGTTCATCAGGGCGCGGGTAATACCGTGACGAATAGCACCTGCTTGAGAAGAACCACCACCACCAGCGACAGTGACAAAAATATCAAACTGGCTTAGCGTTTCAGTCAATTCAAGCGGCTGACGAACCACCATACGACCGGTAACACGACCAAAGTAAAGGTCTAGGTCTTGGTTGTTGACAGTAATTTTGCCAGAGCCTGGCTTCATAAACACGCGAGCGGTGGAAGTCTTGCGGCGCCCGGTACCGTAATACTGCTGTGTCATGGCGAAGATTTCCTCAGATGTCTAGTTCAAGCGGCTGTTGGGCAGCATGCGGATGCTCGGCACCGGCGTACACTTTCAACTTCGTGTACATGGCGCGGCCCAAAGGACCTTTCGGCAACATGCCTTTAACGGCAGACTCAATGATGCGCTCGGGCGCATGATCAAGCATCTTGTCGAATGTCATAGAGCGCAGACCGCCCGGGTAACCAGTGTGGCGGTAGTAGGTTTTAGCCTTCGCCTTGTTGCCGGTTACGTGGACTTTCTCTGCGTTGATCACGACGATGTAGTCGCCAGTATCAACGTGAGGGGTAAATTCGGGCTTATGCTTGCCGCGCAGGCGACGAGCAATCTCGGTTGCCAGGCGACCGAGCGTTTTGTCCTTAGCGTCGACAACATACCAGTCGCGCTGGACGGACTGCGGCTTAGCACTGAACGTCTTCATGGATAAAATCACCAGATTAAATGTATTGGGTGACTCACACCGTTATACGGCGAAGCACCATCCCTATTCTTTTTGGTTGCAAGCAAACGCCAGCAACATGTAGCGAGGCGGCATTCTACAGCAAGGATAGCGACAAGTTAAGCCGTCTCGTCACTTTTTTACTTGTCCTGCGCCGACCTCAATTTTTAAGGTTTGTGCGCCAGTGCCAGATACTCCCTTGACTGCATTTCTTGCAAGCGAGAAAGGGTACGCTGGAACTCAAACGTCAGCTTGCCATCACTGTAAAGTTGCTCAATGCGCACTTCCGAAGACATCAGCAGTTTTACGCCACGATCATAAAATTCGTCCACCATATTGATAAACCGTCGCGCCTGATCATCCTCCTTGGCATTCATTTTTATAACATTGGAAACCAGCACGGTATGGAACTCTCGGGCCAACTCAATATAGTCATTTTGACTGCGTGGCCCATCGCATAGCTCGGCAAACTCAAACCAAGCAACATCGTCATGCAAACGGCGTGCTTTCAGTATCCGGTGGTTAATTTCCAACGAGGCCTCTGTCTCACCCTCTTGGCCCGCTATTTCCCGAAAGCTGCGTGAAAGCTCACGCTCTGCCAATTCATCAAGTGGCGAGTGAAAAATGGCCGTCCGCTCAAGTGCGCGTAGCCGGTAATCAACACCAGAGTCGACGTTGACCACGCTGCAATGACGCTTAACAAGCTCGATGGCAGGCAGAAAGCGTGCGCGCTGTAAGCCGTCTTTATAAAGATCATCAGGCACAATATTGGAGGTCGCCACCAGTACCACCCCCCGCTCGAAGAGGGCTTCAAGTAGGTTAGCCAGTATCATCGCATCGGTAATATCTTTGACAAAAAACTCGTCAAAACAAATCACGCGCGCCTCATTCGCAAATTTACTCGCAATAAGTGTGAGCGGGTTCTTTTCCCCCTTGTAATGCGTCAACTCGTTATGGACGCGCTGCATAAAGCGATGAAAGTGCGTACGCATTTTGTCTGGAAAAGGAAGCGACTCGTAGAACGTATCGACTAAGTAAGTTTTCCCGCGTCCAACCCCACCCCAAAAATAGAGCCCCTTCACCTGAGGCAATACGGGCTTGTCAGCAGAGGATGACTTTTTGCCCATCAAGCCTGCCATTTTGGCTTTCAACCCTTTGTGGGCGACCAACGTTTTCGGCACAGTCGTTGGTGCAGCGACTAGCTCCTCATAAAGTCGCTGGAGATGCGTAACGGCTTGCTCTTGTGCCGCATCATATTGAAAATCCTCACGCTCTAAATCTGCGCGATAGCGCTCAATAGGCGATGCGGGGCGTGTTTTGGACATTGCCCTCTCCGCCGATGTTGATGACATGCAATCGCCTCCCTCAGCATGTAAAGCAGCCGCCAGTGCAACGACTGGCAACACTAAGATGGCTGCGATTATACCCGTAGAGGCGTCTAAGCGCATGAGTGGATTGACCCAACCGGCTGAGTGACGCCTATAATGGCAGCCTGTTTAATTCAAAAACTGCTGGCTAATGCAGTCTGCGGTTATATTCAATGCGCCAGGGAGAACACTGTGGACGCAAGCTCACCATTAACCTTTGCCATTATCGGTTTTATCGTCGGTTTAATCGTTGGATTGGGCAGTTATCGCCTGTTCAGCAAAAGCCAGCGTGAGGCTGCTTCCATGCGTCAAAAGCTACTTGAACGTGAACATCAAATTGCTGAGATGAAAAACAGCGTGGGCAGCCATTTGACCGGAATTTACCAACGTCTAAGCAATATCCGCGACGAGGCTAACCAACTAGAGCTTCAACTGAAAGAGGATGCTGCAGAGTGGGATATTCGCGATGCGTCCCTTCAGCACAATCTGGATCTTTCTGGTATCGCTGCCAAGCCTGGCCAGCAAACGCAGGATGACAAGGCCCCCCTCGCGACACCGCTTGACTACGCTGATGGTAAGGGCGGTACGCTGTCAGAAGATTTTGGCTTGAAAAGTCATCAAGCGACGCCGCCTCAGCCACCGCGCTACTGACATTGATCAGCAGTGATTTCTATAAGTATTGACTTCGACAAGCACTGACTCATCCGGCCCCGATCACCGCCATCGCATTACTCAATGGCATAACGGGGCCATTTCTTTAGGCTGGGTTATCAATATCGACAAAGCGATGCTCAACGTCATACTCATCGCTTAACCACTCTCCCAGCGCCTGAACACCATAACGCTCAGTGGCGTGATGTCCTGCAGCGATATAGTGAATCCCCATTTCCCGCGCCAAATGCGTGGTTCGTTCTGATATTTCACCCGACACAAACACCTGCGCTCCCGACTCGAAGGCTGCCGTAATCATGTCTTGCGCGCCACCCGTACACCACGCAACGCGCTCGATATCGCCTACCTGGGGTGCCTCAATGATCAATGGCTGGCGCTGTAACGTATTCGCAATTTGCGCACCTAAAGCGCTGACCGAGAGCGGCTGGGCTAAACGCCCCGACCACAACACCCCTTCCCCCAGCTCACCATCCAGGCAACCCTCTACTTTCCATCCCAGTCTTCTGGCCAGCTCAGCGTTATTGCCCATCTCGGCATGCGCATCCAGCGGCAGGTGGTACGCCAGCAAGCTAATATCATTATCCAGCAGTGTTTTAATCCGTTTTTGCTTCATGCCGGTAATCGCAACGGGCTCGTTTTTCCAGAAATAGCCATGGTGCACCAGCACCATATCTGCCTGCCACGCAACGGCTTCATCCAAGAGGGCCTGACAAGCAGTCACCCCGGTCATCACGCGTTTAACCTGCTCACTTCCTGCCACCTGCAAACCGTTGATAGTAAAATCTTTAAACTGACCCGCACGCAGTTGATGATCGCAGGCGGCTACTAATTGATCCCGATGAATCATAAAGCGTCCCTTTGTTGGTTTAACTGAACTCAATGGACATCCGTCGCCACCACGATGGACCTCAAAAGCCTTTAGAAAGTGTTACCATTAGCCCATTGTAAAACTCGCTGCTTTTTATCGCGAACAGCGAGGCTGACCCGTTAAGGAATTTATTACATGCGCCGCTATGTGCTGCCTTACCTTTGGCCCGTTATTACTGGCGTACTGCTCGCTGTAGTGATATTGCTTGCACTTCCCGAGCAGCTTCCCAATCCCTTTAGCGACTTACCGCCCACGGCTTCTCAACCCCCTGCCCCGGTTATCTCTACGGCCCCGGCAGTGGTGGAGCCTAATCCTAATCGCCCGGCTCCAGAAATACATCAGGCGGCCCCACTCTCCCGCGACGAAGGCCCTGTAAGCTATTCAAGAGCTGTAGAACAAGCCGCACCGGCCGTTGTGAACATTTACTCTTCACGCATTGTGGAGCGTGATCAGCACCCGCTGATGTCGGATCCCTTTTTTCAGCAATTTTTTGATAGCCGGGGCGACGATGCCACTACGCATCAGCGGATGCTTTCCAGCTTAGGCTCCGGCGTCATTGTCAGTGAAGATGGCTACGTACTGACCAATCATCATGTGATCAACGGGGCAGACGAAATTCAGGTGGCGTTGCGCGATGGGCGCGAAACACTGGCAGAAGTGATTGGCACCGACCCTGAAAGTGATTTAGCGGTGTTGAGGATCAATCTTGACGATTTACCGGTGATTGAATTGACCGATTCGGCGGACGTTGCCGTCGGCGATGTCGCGCTTGCGATTGGCAACCCCTTCGGCGTGGGCCAGACAGTCACCATGGGTATTATTAGCGCTACGGGGCGCAACCACCTGGGGCTTAACGCCTATGAGGACTTCATTCAGACCGATGCCGCCATCAATCCAGGTAATTCTGGCGGCGCGCTGGTCAACCCTGACGGCGCCATGGTAGGCATTAATACCGCCATATTCTCACGCTCAGGGGGATCGCAAGGGATAGGTTTTGCGATTCCTGCCAATCTTGCTCATAGCATTTTAGATGAGCTGGTCACTCAGGGACGAGTGATTCGTGGCTGGCTGGGCATTGAAGCACAAGCGCTGTCGCGCGAACTTGCGGCCTCCTTTGGACTACAAACACCTCAAGGCGTCATCGTGGCCGGTGTTGTCAGCGGAGGGCCGGCGGCGCAAGCCGGGCTAGAGCCGGGTGACGTACTCCTCTCCGTCGACGGACAACCCATTTTAGATGCTCGCTCGACGATGAGTGAAATTGCGTCAATACAGCCTGGCACTTCTCTTCCGCTCACCATCGTACGTAGCGGCGAGCGCATGGAAATGACGCTTGAAGTGGGAGAGCGCCCGCTTCCCACCACTCCCATCAATGAAGAGATGCCCGGCCAACGCGACACACAATAAGGCGCGAGCGCGCCGGCGCGGGCAGCGGCAGGTGGCACCAATCAATCGCGAATACGGTACTCAGCCGAGCGAGCATGGGCAGTTAAAGATTCACCCCGCGCCAGTACCGAAGCGATTTTACCCAGCTCAGAAGCACCGTCGGCAGAACAGTGGATAATGGACGAGCGTTTCTGGAAATCATAAACGCCCAGGGGTGACGAGAAGCGCGCCGTGCCAGAGGTAGGCAGCACGTGATTAGGTCCTGCGCAGTAATCGCCCAATGCTTCAGCGGTATAACGCCCCATAAAGATTGCCCCAGCATGGCGGATATCATCCAGCCACGTCTCTGGCGCAGCGACCGAAAGCTCCAAATGCTCTGGGGCAATACGATTAATCAACGTCACTGCTTCTTGTGCATCGCTGCAGTGGATCAACGCCCCACGGCTACGCAACGACTCCCGTACAATGGCTTCGCGCTCCAGGGTAGGCAGTAATCGCTCAATCGCGGCCGCAACGGCTTCCAAATGGGCGGCGTCCCAACTGATCAGGATGGCCTGGGCATCCTCATCGTGCTCGGCTTGGGAGAAAAGATCCATGGCCAACCAGTCGGGATCGGTCTGCCCGTCGGAAACCACCATTATTTCCGAAGGACCAGCGATCATATCGATCCCCACCTGCCCAAACACGGCACGCTTAGCCGTGGCCACATAAATGTTACCGGGCCCCACGATTTTGTCGACACGGGGTACGCTCTCAGTGCCATAAGCAAGGGCTGCAACCGCCTGAGCACCACCAATGGTGAAAACATAATCGACACCAGCCAAGTGAGCCGCGGCCAATACCAGCTCATTGAGAACGCCATCGGGCGTAGGTACGACCATGACGATTTCACGCACACCGGCCACATGGGCAGGAATCGCGTTCATCAGCACCGACGAAGGATAGGCCGCCTTACCGCCGGGCACGTAAATACCTGCGCGGTCCAGTGGCGTGACTTTCTGACCCAGCACCGTACCGTCCGCCTCTTCATACTGCCAGGAACTGGGCTTTTGACGCTCGTGGTAGCGCTTAATACGCTCAGCGGCACTAGAGAGCGCTTCACGCTGCTCAGCAGGCAAGTGATCAAACGCCTGCTTAAGCTGCTCAGGCGTCAGCCGAAGCTCGCTCATCGAGGCAACGGCAAGACGATCAAAGCGGTTGGTGGCCTCAATCACGGCGGCGTCGCCGCGCAATTTGACACTGGCAAGAATTTCTTCGACGCGCGCCTGGACCGCCTTGTCAGATACCCCTTCCCAATCTAACAGCGCATCAAGCTGATCATGAAAATCTGCATCGCTTGTGGACAAGCGTGAAACAGTGGCATTACGGGGTTCGCTAATGGGATCGCTCATGGGTCACCTTCTATCCTTCGACAAGCTGGGCCTGACGCTTTTTAACCGCGCTATCTAGGCGGGCCAGTAACGGCTTTATGCGTTCATGCTTCATGGTCATGGCTGCTTTATTGACCACTAACCGGGTGCTGATATGCGCAATTAGCTCTCGTGGCTCCATACCATTTGCCCGCAGCGTATTGCCGGTATCAACGATATCAACAATTTCGTCCGCTAGGTTCATGAGAGGTGCCAGCTCCATTGCGCCATAAAGCTTGATCACTTCGGCCTGAATACCCTGCTCGGCGTAATAACGACGGGCCACATTAACGAATTTGGTGGCTACCCGGCGCCGGGCACGCGCAGGCAGCTGGCCAGTCACGCCCGCCGTCATTAATTTGCAGCGGGCAATTTCCAAATCCAGCGGTTCATAAAGCCCTTCAGCACCGTGCTCGAGCAGCACATCTTTACCAGCAATGCCGACATCCGCTGCACCCAACTGCACGTAAGTGGGCACATCGGTGGCACGGATAATCACCAGCTTCACGTCGGGCAAGTTGGTGTCAAAAAGCAGCTTTCGACTTTTGCTTAAATCTTCTGCGGGCGTAATGCCCGCATCGGCCAGCAAAGGCAGCGTCTCTTCCAGGATACGGCCCTTCGAGAGGGCTAAAATCAGTTGCTTACTCATCGTATAGGCCAGTCGTTAATAGCAGGCAGGATTAATACAGCTAGTCGCAAACACAGCTAGTCGCAAGCGAGTGAGGTCGCATGGTCTAGCCGGGAATACGGCGAATACGCGCACCCAGCAGCTGCAATTTCTCTTCGATGCATTCGTAGCCACGGTCAATGTGATAAATACGATCGACCAGCGTCTCGCCTTCGGCCATCATCGCTGCAATTACCAGCGACGCGGAAGCACGAAGATCGGTCGCCATGACGGGCGCCCCAGAAAGCTTCTCGACCCCTTCTATCAAAGCGGTATTGCCTTCCAGCACGATATTGGCGCCCATGCGATTAAGCTCTTGAACGTGCATAAAGCGGTTCTCAAAGATGGTTTCAACCACCCGTGAGTGGCCCACGGCGACGGCATTCATCGCCACGAACTGCGCCTGCATATCGGTAGGGAAAGCAGGGTAAGGCGCCGTGCGTATATTGACCGCCTTTGGCCGCTTGCCATGCATGTCCAGTGCAATCCAATCGTCGCCGCTGTTAATCTCAGCGCCCGCCTCTTCTAACTTGGCGATGACGGCATCCAGAATATCTGCACGAGTGCGCTTGACCTTCACTCGGCCTCCGGTCATGGCGGCCGCTACCAGGAAAGTACCTGTCTCGATGCGGTCAGGCATGACATCGTGTTCGCAGCCATGCAACTTCTCAACGCCCTCGATAGTAATCGTGTCGGTGCCGTGGCCGCTGATTTGCGCGCCCATTTTGATCAAACACTCGGCCAAGTCGACGATTTCAGGCTCGCGGGCAGCGTTTTCCAAAATAGTCGTGCCTTCCGCCAAGGTCGCGGCCATTAGCAGGTTTTCAGTACCGGTCACCGTCACGGTATCGAAGTAGATGGTAGCGCCCTTCAAACGACCATCTACCCGTGCGCGTATATAACCAGCTTCAACGCGAATCTCTGCGCCCATGGCCTCTAAACCACGAATATGCAGATCCACCGGCCGCGAACCAATCGCACAGCCGCCAGGCAACGACACGTCGGCTTTACCAAAGTGAGCAAGCAGCGGCCCCAGCACCAAGATGGAAGCACGCATCTTCTTGACCAGCTCATAAGGCGCATGGCACTGGGTCACTTGAGAACCATCTAACTGGATACTCAGCTTTTCGCCCATTACCGGCTCAACGCCCATGCGGCCAAGTAGCTCCAGGGTGGTGGTAATGTCCTGCAAGTGCGGCAAATTACTGATCACCACGGGGCCATCGGCCAAAAGGCTGGCACACAGAATAGGCAGCGCTGCGTTTTTGGCACCGCTCACCCACACTTCACCGTCCACCGAGCCATTGCCGGTAATGATTAATTTATCCATGGAGAGACCGTTATTGGACGTTTTCCGGTGCAGTTTGCCACTGCGCCGGAGTAAACGTTTTGATACTAATGGCGTGCAGCGCGCCAGAGGCGATCTCATCGCTAAGAGCAGCGTAAACAAGCTGTTGACGCTTGACCGGAGAGAGACCTTCAAAGGCATCACCAACCGCAATTACCTGAAAATTACAGCCTTCACCCTGGATATGGAACTGGCATCCATTAATACGGGATTCAAGCAGTGCTTTTACCTCGTTGGGTTGCATGGCGTAAAAAACTCCTTTGGGGTCGTCGTGACGAATAAGCGTAATAGGGTCGACATAATAAAGAAAAGCAGCGCGCTTGGCGATGGCGCCGCTTTAATCAGCCAACGTCGCTGACGGCTGGTCGATCAGTGCATCAAGCTCGGCTAATGAGGCGAGTCGACGTAAAGGGGCTGAAAAATGAATAGCCTGAACTTGGATTCCGCATTGCCTACATGTGCGGAGCCACTCAAAGAGTACGCTAATCGCAGCGCTACTGGCTTTTTCAACCTGGCTAAAATCCAAGGTCAGCAGGGTTAGCTCGGCGTGCTTTAGCCACGCAACACCGCTGGCAGCTAAATCGGCCGCCAGGGTGATATCCACATCACCCACTATTTGTAACTTAGTGCTTTCAGCCTCAACGGTGACACCGGGGCGCGAAAACAGCACCGTCACGCATCGCCCCCTTGTTCGAGTTCTTCAACGCCCACCTCAGGGGACCAGCCATCAATAACCGCATCATAATCGCGGTTGTTATCGCGCATGGCCTGGTCGAATTGGTTACGGAACGTCAGGCCCAGATTGATACCGTTGACAATCACATTGACCACGCGCCACTCACCGTCTGATAACCGCAGACTATAGCTAACCGGGTAGACTTGCCCGTTGCTCGCCACCACTTCCATGGCAACGCTGGCTTGATCTTCATAGCGCTGTGCCTGCTGGGCATCAAGTACGCGCAGCTCAGCATAATCAAACGTCACCAAACCGCGGGTATAAGTATCAATCAGGGTTTGGCGAAACACATCGGCAAAACGGCTGCGCTGTTCTGGTGTCGCGTTGCGGAAATAGTTACCCATCACGCTGGCGCCGATATAACGAAAATCTGCGACTTGGTCGAGATTGCTATCTACTAACGCCTCAAGCTCACCTAGGTTGTTGGCGTAATAATCTTTGCGCCCCTCAAGATCTGCCATGAGCGATTCAACATTTTCTCGAACCATCTCTTCAGGTGACTGCGATTGCGCCATGGCATGCAGCGGCATTAACAGCGCCACGATTACCATACCTAGCCAACGACCTAGCATCAGGTTTACTCCCTTCATAATCTTTATCTCCCTACCCATTATTTTTACAGGGTGAACACTTCGTTTGCAGCGTTAGTTGCTTGCCATATTGGACACAAATTGCTGAATAAGTTCTTCCAACACCAAGGCCGACTGAGTATCGCGAATCGTATCGCCATCCTCCAGCATATCCGGGTCCCCGCCCACACTTAAACCGATGTACTGCTCGCCTAACAGTCCCGCCGTGAGAATAGAGGCAATTGAGTCTCTTGAAAGCTGACCTTCAAGTTCACTATCGAGACTCAACACCACTCGCGCATCGTACCATTCAGTGTCTAATTCAATCGTTTCCACCCGCCCCACCGTCACGCCAGCCATGGTGACTCGAGCGCGGGGCTTTAAACCACCGATATTGGCAAAATTGGCCTCCAGCTGAAACGACTGTGCGGGCGCAGAGAGCGTGAGTCCGCTAACACGCAAGCCGAGGAATACTAGCCCCAAGATGCCAGCGATCATAAACAGACCAACACCGAACTCCATGGTTTTACTGCGTTTCATGAAACTGCTCCACCCATTAAAGACCGCCAAACATGACGGCAGTCAACATAAAATCAAGCCCCAAAACTGCAAGCGACGAATACACCACCGTCCGCGTCGTGGCACGCGATATTCCTTCCGACGTTGGCACCAAGTCATAGCCTTGAAAAACGGCAATCCAGGTAACCACTAGCGCAAACACAGCGCTTTTGATCATGCCGTTACCCACATCGTTGATAAACGCCACGTTGGCCTGCATGTTGCTCCAGTAGGAGCCCTCAAACACACCCAGCCACTCGACGCCCACCAAATAGCCACCCCAGATACCCACCACGCTGAACCCCACCGTTAGCAAGGGAAGGGACACGAAACCTGCCCATAGCCTAGGAGCCACCACTCGGCGCAACGGATCAACACCGATCATTTCCATGCTAGTCAGCTGCTCAGTGGCTTTCATCAGGCCAATTTCAGCGGTTAATGCCGAGCCCGCACGACCCGCAAACAGCAGCGCGGCCACGACCGGTGCCAGTTCGCGCAACAGCGACAGCGCCACCATCTGTCCAAGCGCCTGCTCAGCCCCGAAATCGACCAGTATGGTATAACCCTGAAGTGCCAGCACCATACCGATAAACAGCCCAGACACCAGCACGATGGCGAGGGAAAGCACACCCACAAAGTGCATCTGATGCAGCCACAATCGCCAACCTTCCCGGGAAGGCACACCAATGGCAGATTGAAAAAGAAATATGCCTGCTCGGCCTAATGCTTCCAGTAAATCGCACCCACGACGCCCCAGTCGGGTAATGCGCGCGGTGCCGTTAGAAAATTTTGACTGCATTTGTCCCTGCCCTGTATTTACCCTGCATTGAAGCAATTAGCCTGTCTTTGTCATCGGTGGCTTGCCCAAAATATCGCGATAAAACGCCTCGGCGGGATAGTGAAAGGGCACCGGGCCATCGGGCTCACCATGGATAAACTGGCTGACCCGTGGGTCCTGGTTGGTATCTAGCGTTTGCGGCGTACCATGGGCAACCACCTGACCATCAGCGATCAAATAGAGGTAGTCGGCAATACTTAGGGTCTCCTTGATGTCATGAGAGACCACCACGGACGTCAACTGCAACGCTTGATTGAGGCGCTTGATAAGTTGCACCAACACGCCCATTGAAATCGGATCCTGGCCTACGAAAGGTTCGTCGTACAGGATCAATTCGGGGTCTAGCGCCACCGCACGGGCCAACGCGACCCGACGTGCCATGCCCCCCGAAAGTTCCGCAGGCGTCAAATGGCGCGCCCCACGCAGCCCAACCGCCTGCAGCTTCAACAGCACCAGGTCGCGCACCATTGCATTGGGCAAATCGGTATGTACGCGCAACGGAAAAGCCACGTTTTCAAATACATTTAAATCAGAAAACAGCGCCCCGCTCTGGAACAGCATTCCCATCCGCTTGCGCAGGGCAAACAACGCCTTTCGGGAGAGCTGATGAACATCCTGCCCATCGATGACTATTCGCCCACGCTCGGGAGTCAACTGCCCCCCAATGAGCTTAAGCAAGGTGGTTTTACCGGTACCGCTCGGCCCCATGATGGCGGTTACCTTGCCGCGTGGAATCGTCATATTAACGCCGCGGAAAATCTCGTGCTCACCCCGCGAAAAATAGAGGTCTTCAATTTCAATAAAAGGCGCATCGGTCATGGATCAATTGACTCTTAACGGGGTGCAGCTTGGGCTAACCATCATACCCTATCTTGCTGCTACCGCGGTTATAAAACAGTGTTTCTAAAACATTATCAAACATTGTACTATAACGCTACAAAGCATTATGGAACGCTAAAGCATCGCAACGGGTCAGCAGGCGAAAGCGAATAAATAGCCAGTCGTTGGCAGAGGCAGATAAGCAACACTGCCTAAGGCCCAATTACTGCCTATTAGCGGTAGCAAAATGTTATTCTTGGCGGTTATCACTTTTTATTTGTTCATTGATTAAGAGAAAACGCTATGCGCCAGCCACTTGCCTCACCCAGCCTACTACGCGAAAGCGCGCTGCGTACGCTGCAAATTGAGCAGGCAGCGATTGGCGGCCTGCAAGCCAAGTTAGATGAAAGCTTCGACCGCGCCTGCGAGCTCATCCTGGCTTGCCAAGGCCGAGTGGTCGTCACCGGCATGGGCAAATCAGGACATATCGCTGGCAAGCTAGCGGCCACCCTTGCCAGCACCGGCACCCCGGCTTTTTTTGTTCACCCCGGCGAAGCTAGCCATGGTGATCTGGGCATGATTACGCGCGCCGATGTGGTGTTGGCGCTGTCAAACTCAGGTGAAACCGCCGAGGTCACCGCGCTTTTACCACTGCTTAAACGCCTGGGCACACCGCTTGTCAGCATGACAGGGCGCCCCACTTCCACGCTTGCCACCCATGCCGATGCGCACTTGAACAGCGGTGTTGAGCGTGAAGCATGCCCGCTCGACCTGGCCCCGACCAGCTCTACCACGGCCGCCCTGGCGCTTGGCGATGCCCTGGCCGTCGCATTGCTGGAAGCGCGCGGCTTTACCGCTGAAGATTTCGCGCTTTCTCATCCTGGCGGCAGCCTGGGCAAACGCTTGCTGCTACGCGTAAGAGACCTGATGCATGACGGCGCGCGCCTGCCACAAGTGCCACTGGGCAGCCCGCTGCGCGATGCGCTATTGGAAATTACCCGGCAAGGTCTAGGCTTTACGTGTGTGGTAGACAGTGATGGCCGCCTCGCCGGGGTCTACACCGACGGCGACCTGCGGCGCACGCTGGATCAGTTCGATAATCTACGCGAAATTTGCGTTGACGATGTCATGACGCGCCCTGGCAAGCGCATCGGCCCCGATGTGCTGGCAGCGGAGGCGGTACGCATTATGGAGGAGAGCCGCATTACGGCGCTGGCGGTAGTCGATGAGCAACAGCGCCCTATTGGGGCGCTCCATATGCATGACTTGCTCGCCAGCGGCGTCATTTAAACCAGCGGCGTTTATCATCAATTTGACCCATTAATATAACGGAGGCTCTATGACCCTACCTGTCGCGCTACTTGATCGACTCCGCCGTGTTCGCCTATTGGCGCTGGACGTTGACGGCGTCCTCACCGATGGTCGCCTCTATTTCCAGGCCGACGGCATCGAAATCAAAGCCTTCCATACGCAAGATGGTCATGGCCTGAAACTACTCAAGCGCGTGGGTATCCATGTTGCGCTGGTGACCGGCCGTGACTCCCCCATGGTTAGCCAGCGTGCGGCTTCGCTTGGCATTGATCTGGTGCATCAAGGTTGCGAAGACAAGCTCGCTACGTTGCGCGGGCTTTGCCAGCGTCTCGATATTGAGTTGGAGCAAGTTGCCTACTGCGGTGACGATCTACCGGACTTGGCAGCCATCAAGCGTTGCGGCATCGGCATCACCGTTCCCAATGCGCCAGATTACATGCACACCCACGCCGACTGGATCACCGACCGCCTAGGCGGGCACGGCGCAGTGCGTGAAATTTGTGACACGCTGCTAGAGTCGCAAGGGCACTGGGGCGCAGTGCTGGATACTTACCTGCACGGTCGCACGTAATGACTAAACGGTTTAAAACACGCGCCTGGCTAGCCGGGCTGGTAATGGCGTTGGGCGCCTTGCTGGTTTGGCTCGACCCGCGTGGGCCCCAAGACACGACTATCGATCCCGAAGCGCAGGCCCAAGAACCAGGCCACGTGTTGGAAAACGCTGAGATAACCCTGTTCGGCGATAATGGCAAAATATTACAGGCGCTTAAAACACCGCGCCTGATCCATACGCCGCAACAAAGCGAAACTTGGACGGAAGAACCCGAAGCCATTTTATACGACAGCGAAAACCGTCAATGGCTGGCCAGCGCCGATATTGGCACCCTTAACACGGCCACCCAGGCCTTGCTGTTGTCAGGATCAGCCCGCCTGATCGCACCGGATGAGGGTTGGCAGTTAGATACTGAATTATTGCACTATGACGGACTAAACCAACATGCGTGGAGCGAAACACCGGTGCTGCTGCAACAGCCGCCCCAGCAAATGAGCGCGTCACGGATGGATGCTTGGCTTAACGAAAGCCAAGTTCGCCTAACGGATAATGTACGTGGCTCGCACCCTCCGGCCACGCAACGCTAACAGGATTCGCCATGAAAACACTGCTATCTACTGCCCTATTTGCCTTAGCGCTGCCGCTCTCGGCCCTGGCCCAAAACAGTCAGGCCCCGGTGGAAGTCGAAGCCGATCGTTTAGATCTTGATCAGCGCGCGGGTACCGCTGTCTACAGCGGCGATGTCAACATCCGTCAAGGTGAAATGCAGTTACGAGGCGATCGTGTAGAGATCGAACGCAATGAGGCAGGTGAGCTCTCCCGCGCCACCTCGACCGGTGAACGCGCCTACTTGCGCCATCAGGTCGAAGGGCAAGAAGGTCCTACGGAAGGCTGGGCAAGGCGCATTATTTATCATGTCGCCGAGCGTCGGGTCGAGCTGATAGACCAAGCCGAATTGATCCAACAAGCAGATACCTTTACCGGCGGTCGTCTTGAATATTTCATTGACCGTGAAGTGATCCAAGCGCGCTCTGACGTAGACGGCAGCGAACCCCAGCGTATCCGCATGACGCTTCAGCCCGAACAATAGGGAGCCACGCTTTGGCAACTACAGACACTGCGCCCATCAAAACCTTGTATGCCCACCACTTGGCCAAAAGCTACAAACGTCGCCGGGTGGTCAAAGACATTAATTTAGAGATTTCCCAAGGCAGCGTGGTTGGCTTGCTCGGCCCCAACGGCGCGGGCAAAACCACCTCGTTTTATATGATCGTGGGGCTGGTAAAATCCGATGCAGGCAAAGTGGGCATCGACGAGGTAGACCTCACCCGCGCTCCCATGCATGAGCGTGCAGCGGCGGGGATTGGCTACCTGCCACAAGAGGCGTCGATTTTCCGTAAATTATCGGTCGCCGATAATATTATGGCGATACTTGAAACGCGCAAAGAGCTTAACCGCAGCGATCGCGAGCAGCGCCTGGAGGCACTGCTAGAAGACTTCCATATCACGCATATTCGCGACAACCTGGGCATGAGCCTTTCAGGCGGCGAACGCAGGCGAGTAGAAATAGCTCGCTCACTAGCCACGGAACCCGCCTTTATATTATTGGATGAGCCGTTTGCTGGCGTTGACCCCATTTCGGTCGGCGAGATTAAAACCATCATCCGGGCTCTTAAGCAGCGTCATATTGGCGTACTCATCACTGACCACAACGTGCGCGAAACGCTCGACATCTGCGATATCGCCTACATCGTGGGCGATGGGCAGATCATCGCCAGCGGCTCAACCGAATCGATTCTGACTAACCAAAAAGTGAGAGACGTTTATTTAGGCGCTGATTTTCGCCTCTGAGTTGATTTTTGCATCTAAACTTTTTGCCTCTAAATCGTGTTCCACAACAACTTTACTACCAATGGCATGCTTATTGCACTTGCGCCCAGGAGCTACTCACACTAGGGTGGAGCATTCTGATTAACGAGTGGTTCTCAGATGGTCATGAAAGCTTCTCTCCAACTGCGTATCGGCACACAGCTAACCATGACGCCTCAGCTGCAGCAGGCGATTGCCCTGCTACAGCTGTCAACGCTGGACCTCCGTCAAGAAATTCAGCAGGCCTTGGATGCCAATCCCCTGCTGGAACAGGAAGATGAATTTAGCGAGCAGGCCGTCAGCGAGACTAAAGAGGAAGAGTGGTCAGAGAGTATTCCTACCGAATTATCCGTCGACAGCGACTGGTCTGACACCTATCAAGACGTTGGCACTCACAGCGGCAGCAGCGAAGGCCCTGACTTCGAGCGTCAGGCGGCTGGCCAGAGTCTTCATGGGCACTTGCTGTGGCAACTTGCGATGACCGATTTTGGTGCCAGGGAGCAGCTAGTCGCAGAAAGCCTAATCGATGCGCTTGACGCGAATGGCTACTTAACCCAGCCGCTTAATGACATCCGTGAAGGGCTTCGCGACCAGGGAATCGAAGGGCTCAGCCAGCGCGAAGTAGAAACCATTCTACTTAAACTCCAGCAGTTCGAGCCCACGGGGATATTTGCCCGCGACTTGCGGGAGTGCTTAATGCTGCAGTTGGCTGCCCTGCCCGATAACACACCACTACTGGTGCCCGCTCGTCGCTTAGTGCGTCAATTTCTTGAAGCATTGGGTAAAGACGACATACGTTTGCTCAAGCGCCGCCTGGGGCTCGATGACGCCCAATTGGCGGATGTCATTCTGCTAATACGCAGTCTTGATCCCCGCCCAGGCAGCGCCTATGGCGATACCGACGACAGCTACGTAACGCCGGATCTCGTCGTACGCCATGACCATGAAGGCTGGCACTTAGAACTCAACCCAGAGGCCCTGCCAAGACTGCGCATTCAGCCCGATTACGCCAGCCTGATCAAACGTGCTGACAAAAGCCAAGACAACCAGTTTTTGAAAGAGCACCTGCAAGAAGCACGCTGGCTGATCAAAAGCCTCTCTAGTCGCAACGATACCTTGCTGCGGGTTGGCCGCGAAATTGTCACACGACAAATTGGCTTTTTAGAACATGGCGAAGAAGCCATGAAACCGCTTATTCTGGCCGATATCGCCGAAGCCGTCGAAATGCACGAGTCGACAATCTCCCGAGTAACCACTCAGAAATTTATTCATACGCCTCGGGGCGTTTTTGAGCTCAAATACTTTTTTTCAAGCCAAGTCAGCGGCCAGGACGGTGACAGCCACTCAAGCACCGCGATCCGCGCCCGCCTTAAGAAGCTAATTCAAGAGGAACCGCCCGGCAAACCACTTTCTGATAGTCGTTTAGTAACACTATTAGGCGAGGGGGGAATTCAGGTAGCCCGCCGTACGGTGGCAAAATATCGCGAAGCGATGGGCATTCCCTCTTCCAGTGAACGCCGTCGCTTACGCTAGCGCTGGTCAACGTTTAAGGGGAAACTCTCGACAAGGGCTTTGCAATACGGCAAAAAGGGTTACAATCGAAGTACAGTCCGATGGATAAGGAGTACGTCAATGCAAGTTAATATCACTGGTCATCACGTAGAACTGACTGACGCCTTGCGTGACTATGTCAACGAAAAGCTTGAACGTGTAGAGCGCCATTACGACAATATAACCACGGTGCAAGTCACCCTATCGGTGGAGAAAGAGCGCCAGCAAGCCGCCTGTACACTGCATGCAGCAGGGGCTGATTTACATGCCGAAGCCCTAGACAGTGATATGTACGCCGCCATTGACGCGTTAGCGGACAAAATTGACCGTCAACTTGTTAAACATAAGGAAAAAGCACAAGCTCGCGCCCAAGGCGCTGGCGTGCGTTAATTCAATGACGTTGGAAACCATACTCCCCCCGGAACGGGTTCTTTTTGACGTCCCCGGGGGCAGCAAAAAAAGGGTGCTGGAGTTTTTCAGCACCTTTATTGCCCAAAATACTCCCAGCCTGGACAGCCAAGAAGTGTTCAGCCGCTTAATCGGCCGCGAGCGCTTGGGCAGCACCGGCATTGGTAATGGCGTGGCTATCCCTCATGCGCGTAGCCCACACTGCACTACTCCCATTGCGGGGTTTTTAAAGCTCACAGAAGCCATTGATTTTGACGCCATCGACGGCGACCCCGTTGACTTGGTATTCGTATTATTGGTGCCAGAGGAAGCGGATGACACGCATCTCTCACTGCTTGGGCAAGTCGCCACCATTATGAACGATTCAGGTACCCGTCAGCAGCTACGTAAAGCAGGCAGCCAGCGCGAATTACTTGAGTTACTTACCGCCAAAATTCGTGATCAAACCTCCCCGTAATAGCCTGAGGCCTGCAGTACCTTATGGCGGGGAAGTTTAACTTCACCACCCTCAACGCAGCTTGCTGATCAAAGCAAAGAGAGACTCTATGCAACTTGTGATCATTAGCGGCCGCTCTGGTTCAGGTAAATCTATCGCCTTACAAGCGCTTGAGGACCTTGGCTATTATGCGATTGATAACCTCCCTGCCATGCTGCTGGGCTCGTTGGTGGACCAACTACGCGACCAAGGCGACCGTGCCCATTTAGCGGTCAGCATTGACGCGCGCAACTTGCCTGGCGCCTTGGAACGACTGCCCTCTATGTTAGAGGAGCTGCGGCAACGTAAGATTAATTTTCAAGTGATCTATTTGACCACGGATGCGCGCATATTACTTGAGCGTTACTCCGCCACTCGTCGTCGCCACCCGCTAACGCGCGACAGCGAAATGACACTTGAAGAAGCCATCAATAAAGAAGAAGAGACGCTACACGATATTCGTGATCTGGCTGATTTATTGATCGATACTTCACGGCTATCGGTTCACGATTTACGCCGCCGGATTACCGACCAAGTGGCACATCAACGGCGCGATAAGCTCACACTGACACTGGAGTCGTTTGGTTATAAGCGTGGGGTTCCGCTGGATGCTGACTTGGTTTTCGACGTACGTTGCCTACCTAATCCTTACTGGGATCCTACCCTTCGCCAATTCACAGGTCGCGATGCCAATATAGTGGCCTTCTTAAGCGGCTACCCTATCGTGGACGCCATGAGTAACGATATTCAGGCTTGGCTTGAGCGCTGGCTACCCGCTTATCAAGATAGCCAACGCAGCTACATGACTATTGCGATTGGCTGCACGGGCGGGCAACACCGCTCGGTCTATATGGTTGAACAGTTAGCAGAGCGATTAGTACACAGCATGGGCGAAATTCAACTGCGTCACCGCGAATTAGGTCTGCAGTACACATTAAGCGAACAGCCAGCTGCTCCGCCTGCTGCTACTCAAACCGGCGAGCAGCCAGCAACGTCTTAAGCGCATCTACCCATTAATGACACCACTCGGCGAAAAGGAACCAGGGTGCCAGAAAGAATACTTACACTGACCAATCAACGTGGCTTACACGCACGCGCGGCAACCAAACTGGTTAAATGCGGCCAACTATTCACGGCAACCATTCGCGTTCACAAACAGCAACAGGTAGCTGACGCGGCTAATATCATGTCGCTGCTCATGCTGGCCGCCCCTTATGGCACGGAGCTAACCATTAACGCCGAAGGTGATGACGCCGAACAGGCGCTTGATGCTATTCAAGCGCTGTTCGATGCTCGCTTTGAAGAAGATCAGTAGCCGTCTTCTAACGGGTTAGTCACCAGCCACCGTCATGGCATCAATCAACCAGCTACCCGTGTGCACACTGCCGCGGGTATCGGTGTCATCACCGATACCGACCAACCCAGCAAACATCCGCTCCAGGTTCCCGGCAATGGTGAACTCCTCGATCGGATACTGCACTTTCCCGTTTTCGACCCAAAAGCCTGCTGCGCCGCGGGAGTAGTCACCGGTAACGCCGTTAACGCCCTGCCCCATCAATTCTGTTACCCAAATACCCCGTCCCATCTCTTGCAGCAGGCTTTCGCGTGATTGCAGCGGCGCCGCTAAACGCACGTTGCGCGCCCCGCCAGCGTTACCCGTCGTTTGCATCCCCAGCCGGCGAGCGCTGTAGGAGGAAAGCATATAGCTGGCAATGCGGCCTTGATCGATAAAGCGATTGTTACGGGTTTGTACCCCATCGCCATCGAATGGCGAACTGGCCGTTGCACCGATCTCCATTGGCCGCTCTTCCAAACTGAACCAATTAGGAAACAGCGGCGTGTCGAGCCGGTCATACAAAAACGAGGCTTGCCGATATAAAGCGCCGCCTGCCAAGCCGCCTAGCAAGTGCCCGATCAAGCCACTGGAGAGCGAGGGGTCAAACAGTACCGGGAAAGTACCCGTTGGCGGACGCTGGGCCCCCAGTCTGCGCAGCGTACGCGCAGCCGCTTCGCGCCCTACCTCGCTAGGGTCACGCAACGCCTTCGGGTCGCGTGCAGAGGTGTAGTCGTAGTCGCGCTGCATACCGCTCGCATCCTGGGCGATCAGCATGCACGACAGCGAATGGCTACTGCCTTTTTGAGTGCCCAGAAAACCGTGGCTATTGGCATAAACGCGCACGCCTTCGCCACTCGAGAGTGACGCGCCATCTGACTGGGAGATACCGTCAACGTCACGCCCCGCCTGTTCACAGGCAAGCGCCAGCTCAATCGCTTCATCCGTGGTCAGCGACCAAGGATAATGCACTTTTAAATCCGGCAGCTCAGAAGCCATTAGTGATGCATCGGCCAATCCTGCGGCGGGGTCTTCTCCGGTATAACGGGCAATCGCCAGTGCTTTTTCAACTGCTGCCTGGATCGAAGCGCTGCTGGCATCCGTCGAAGATGCACTGCCTTTACGCTGGCCGACGTAGAGTGTCACGGCAATGCCCTGGTCACGCGATAACTCGACCGTTTCCACTTCCCCCAGGCGAACGCTAACGCCGATGCCCTGATCAACGCTTGCGCCCACTTCAGCGGCATCTGCGCCCAACCGCTTTGCCAACGTTAATGCCTCTTCGGCCCGCGCGGTCAGTAACGACTGCTGCGCGTTTGCATCAAATGCCTGTGCCATATGGCCTCCTTTTCCACCGACTGTCTTTCAACAGAATGTCTTCGGCGAATCAATGTTGTTCTCGCAGCTGGTATAATGCCGCAACGAATCTTGTCTATGAGTCACACTATGCGTAAGCAACGTCCCGATACCGTCCCAAGTACTAATGAACTAGAAGAGCAGGAAGAACGCCCAAGCAAGTCGCAACTCAAACGTGAAATGCATGCCTTGCAGGCATTGGGGGAAACGTTAATCGCTATGCGACCGGCCGAACGCGCCCGTTTTCCCCTGTCCGATGATATGTTGCGCGCCATTGAGGAAACCTCGCGCATTCGTTCCCATGAAGGCCGCCGCCGTCACATGCAGTATGTCGGCAAACTGATCCGTAAAGAGGACCTTACGGCCATTCAAGGCGTGTTCGACGCCATTGACCAAGAGCAGGAGCAGCGCGACCACGCGTTTCACCGCCTCGAAAAATGGCGTGATCGCTTAATTGACGAAGGCGATGCCGCGGTCGACCAGTTTATGGCCGAGTATCCGAATGCGGATCGCCAGACGCTTCGCCAACTAATTCGCAATGCCCAGCGAGAACGCGAACAAGATAAACCTCCCACCAGCTCGCGCAAACTATTCAAACACTTGCGCGAAACGCTCGCGCTTTGACGCCAGTCTTTCAGGCCTGCCCTTAAGACGACTGAGTACCGCCAACGGTCAGCTCATCCAGTTTCAGGGTGGGCTGTCCGACCCCCACCGGTACGCCTTGCCCCTCTTTACCGCACACACCAATCCCGGTGTCCAACGCCATGTCGTGGCCAATCATGGAAACGCGCTGCATGGCTTCCGGACCATTGCCGATTAACGTGGCCCCTTTAACAGGCGCGGTCACCTTACCGTCTTCGATCAGATAAGCTTCACTGGCAGAGAACACAAATTTACCTGAGGTAATATCCACTTGGCCGCCACCGAAGCTCACCGCATAAATGCCTCGCTTGACGCTTTTGATAATATCGCTTGGCTCATCCTGCCCCGCCAGCATGACCGTATTGGTCATACGCGGCATCGGCAAGTGGGCGAAAGACTCGCGCCGCGCATTGCCCGTGGGAGCCATGCCCATCAATCGCGCATTCAGCTTGTCCTGCATATAGCCCGTTAAAATACCGTCTTCAATTAGCGGCGTGTACTGGCCTGGTGTGCCCTCATCATCCACACTCATTGCGCCACGACTATCCGCTATGGTGGCATCGTCCACGATCGTGACACCTTTAGCCGCGACGCGTTTACCCATTTGGCCAGCAAAAGCGGAGCTGCCCTTACGGTTAAAATCGCCTTCAAGGCCATGCCCCACTGCTTCGTGTAGCAATATTCCCGGCCAGCCCGAGGCCAGCACGACGGGCATTTGCCCAGCCGGCGCATCGACGGCTTCCAGGTTGACCAACGCCTGACGAACCGCTTCTTTAGCGTACTGCTCGGCGACTTGATCGTCGCGAAGCTTGGCCATTGAGTAGCGCCCACCACCGCCTGCACTGCCGCGCTCGCGGCGACCATTCTTCACCGCGATAACGCTAACGTTGAAACGTACCAACGGGCGAATATCCGCAGCCAGCGTGCCATCACTGGCCCGTACCAGCACCACCTCATAGGTGCCAGACAGCGAGGCGCTCACCTGGCTGATACTCGGGTCAGCGGCACGGGCTACCCGGTCAGCCTGCTTGAGCATGGCGACTTTTTCTTCCGCACTGAGCCCCGCCAAGGGGTCAATACCGGCATAGCGCGATACTGCGGACACAGGGCGCACCAACTGGCCAGGCAAGCGCTTACCGCTGCGCACAATGCCCGCCGCGGTGCGGCCAGTGTCCATTAGCGCATCCGCTGTGATTTGGTTGGAGTAGGCGAAGCCGGTTTTCTCTCCCGCCAGCGAGCGCACACCGACACCACCATCGATATTATAACTAGCTTCTTTTACCTCACTATCTTCCAGCACCCAGCCTTCTTGCCATGTGCGCTGAAAGTAAAGATCGGCATAATCGATGCCCGCGCCCATGGCGTAGCCCAGCCCCGTTTCCAGGGCTGCTAAATCCAGCCCTCCGGGCGTCAACAGAATGGCGGCAGCCGTTTCTACATCACTTTTATATGCGGTCATTGAGGGCCTTCTAAAGTAACCTGCGGCGAGGTCCAAGGGCCTCGCACGCGATAATGGAGCGTCGTGGCGCGATCTAAGACGTCGCCAAACAACTGATCGGCGAGGAATAGCGCGCCGCCCACGATGGGCGCACCGACGGCAATGGCCGCGATGGGCAAACTTTGCGTCACTGGTAGTGTGACGCCAAGCCGTTGGTCAAGTTCACGTGAGACAAGATCAACACTGCCAGTAAGAGTTAGGGTGGTGGCCGGCGCATCAATTTGCAATGGACCGCGTAGCGTCAATAGTCCGGCGGTGACATCGGCAGTCCCATTGACACGGTCAAAGGCGGTGCCCTGTCCGGTCACGTCGGAAAAATCCAAGCGTAAACGACGTAAGATATTATCGAAATTAAGCAAGCCAATGAGCCGTGCTGGCGCCGACTCCAGCGTGACGAAGCTACCGTCCCGAATATCGGTGCTGATATAACCATCTGAGCGGCTTAGCGCCAACTGCCAAGGCGCCCCCGGCCAATCAAGCGAAGCCACCACATCAGTGCTACGACTGCGTATGGCCACAGGCTGATCAAGACGTTCAAGAGCAGTGCCGATATCTCCGCCCTGAATAGAAATATTCGCGCGAGTATGGCTGGAAACCGAATCGCCTTCCCAATACAGCTCTCCCCGGGCGGAGAGCTGGCCAAGGGTCAAACCAACCGGAGTGAGTGAAAAGCGCTCTCCATCGGTTTTCCAATAAGCCGTTAACGGACCGAAACGGCGTGGTCCCATGGCAATTTCGGCTAACCGCAATCGCCCATTAGGCACATCGGCCAGCCAACCGGGAATGTCGACTGGCTCTTCGCGCTGAGTTTCGACCGCTTGCATCCAGGAGTCTGGCGTAGGCACATCGCTGTCATGCTGCTGGTTAGCCAACGCCATCAAACGATCAAGCGACAACGCTTCAATCGTCATATCCAAAGGCTGCGGCGATTGCGCATTATACTGCAAACGCCCGGTCACAAGATTACCGCTTAAATCCATATCCATGAGGCCACCGTTCATACCTCCGGTAGCACTAAGACTGCCTAAACACTCATCTTGATAAACCACGCAGGGAGTCGTTAAAGCGACTGTTAACGGCACCTGGTCGTTACCACTGCTGGGTTGAGACGCGTCTTTTGCCATCAACGGTACAATTGCCTGCTGCCAAGCCAGCGGGTCAATACGCGGCACATCGGCATCAATGCTTAACCCGACCTGAGTAGGCCAAGTGTGCGCGCGCGTTGCCTCATTGCCTAGATATAGCGACCCGGCAAGGGAGCCATTGCGCTGCTGAAGTCGCGCGGAAGCAATATCAGCCAAACGGCTCTCGACCCGCCCTGCCTGGAGGTCAGCCGTCACGTGCCAGGGCCATGGCTGCTGGGCAGTCTTGGCAAAAGGATCAGGCAAATGACTGGTGACGCCCATTAGGCGACTATCCAAACGCAAGATAGGCGTCGGCAATAGACTGATATTACCCTGCCACTGCAGTTGTCCTTCGAGCGGTAGACGCCCCTGGCGGCCATTCACTCCCGCCAGTTCAAAAAGCTCGGTGGTGGCGAAATTACCCTGCAGAGCAATCGCGTCGCGCTGGGTATTGAAATCTGCCGCTATTGCCCCACCTAGCAATTGACCACTGGCTTCGCCGACGAGCCCGCGGCGCTCCCCGTCTTGGAGCCAAGCAAGATCTCCCTCAACCGCTTGAAGACGTAAACCCAATGGTTGGTAAACGACTTCGGAAAATCTTGGCAGCGCATTAACTTCCAGTTGCAGCGCATCCGGGGTTTCCAAGGGTAAAGAAAGCGCAATACCACCATTTACCTCACCGGTCACACCGAGATCGCTTAACTGAGAAAGGTCCATGTCGGGCATTGCCTGTAAAAAGCTCGTCAAGGCTGCTCCGTCCGCCGTGAGCTGGCCTGACAGCTTGAGCACCTCATTTTCCATGACCACTTCACCTTCTGAAGCGGTGACACCATGGCTTTGCGCATGCGCCACTTCCGCTGCTAACACCTTGTTCTGCCATTTTAGACGCCCTTCCACCTCTTCAAGACGTGGCCACCCCGGCGCAATCGGTAAATGCCCTTGGGTAATCGCCAGCGCCAAGGTGGCGGTAAAATCTTCCGCCGTGACGTCTTTTCCTAGCGGCTGGCTTAACTGCAGCGACCCCTCGGTGACGTAGCCACCAATGTCATCGAGCAGCCAGTCCCGAAGGCCGTCCTCCATTACGCTAAGCGGTAGCCATTGCGCCAGCGGACGGTTTAACGCATCTACCTCACTAAAATCCACATCCAAACCAAAATGACCGCGCTGATTGCCGGTGACCAAACCAAAGCCACCTGTTACCTGCGCGCCATCCCAATCAACGCTAAGGCGTTTACCGCTCACCATCGTATTGGGCCCGTCATACACCCACTCCACTTCCCCTTCGGCGCGGCGTAAGTGCATGGGGTCGGCAAAGAATTCGGGGAAATAGAGGGTGCTGTCGCCGTTACTGCTAAACAGTACACGACCGCGAAAGTCACGTGCCTGCACCCAAGCGTCCAGTGGACCGCCCCCAGGCGCCTGCTGCCAAGGGGAGACCTCGACGCCCGTCAACGCCGCGTCGACACCCCAGCGACCGTCTTCTTGCCCCACATGGAGTCCTTGCACCTGCCCACGAGGTGCCAAGGTTTGTAATACACGGGTCACGGATTCAGGAAGCAAAACATAGTCGCGCCAAGCCGTGAGTGACGCGAGTTCAAAAGCACTGGTGCGCACTTCCCACTGCCCGGGCTGGTGAGTGGCGTGCCAATGGCGTGGCAAAGCGGGGCCAACGCTGCCACCAGGAGGTTGCGCCCACTCGACGCTATCCGCATCGCCACTTAGCCATGCTTCCCCCCCGTCACCGTCACGCTGCCATAAACCGTTAGCCTCAATGTCTCTCAACACGGCGTATTGAACGTTATGACGCAGAGTTAACTGCGGCACATCAACCGCCACCCGCGCCTCTTCAAGTCGCCCAGCGCTCCAACGACCCCATAACCGCGCGCTCCCTCCGGCCTGCTCTAAGTAGGCCGCATGATCAGGGCGAAACATTGCTGCCAGCACCACCAATTGATCAAGCTGAATATCCAGTTGCAGGGCGGCGGAAAAATCGCTAAAGCCTTGCTGGCCAGGCTGCATTTCAACCCTTATTTCAGCGGCAGGAAGGGCCACTTGGCGGGCTTGCTGGAGAGATTCAGCAATGTTGATGGCGCCCTCCAGCCGGGTACGTCGCTCATCGCCGGTCAAGAGCAGGGTTTGCGCATGCAGCATCACGGTGTCGTGTCGGCCGTGCAGAACCACGCGCGTATCATCCACCCATAGACGTTGACGCAGAACGAGACCTGCCCAATCATCGATAGTGGCCAGATCAACATCCGGATCAGCCGCTATCAACATCGGCAATTCGGCAGGCTTAGGCCATTGCCAAGCGGCGCCCTCTCCTTGATAAAGATGGAATTCGGTACCGCTTATCCGGGCATCGCTGAAGATGGGCGCCCAATTGGCAAGCGACGCCCAGATATCCAAACGCAGCCCCGCATGCTGCAAAGAAAACAGCGCTTGGCCATCGGGCGTTTCTGCACGCAGGCCATCCAGGCGTAACAGCAGATCACTACGGGCGAGCGAGAGCGATAAATGCTCAATGGTCACCGGCACGCCAATGCGTGCTTCAAGCAGCGCTTCAATGCGTGGGGTAAGCGCATCGGACTGGCTAATGGCCAGGCGAAACAGCAGCAGCAATACCGCCACACTGCCCAACAGCCAAGCGGCTATCACCAATCCCCAACGCGCCAGCGAACGAGTCTGCATGATTACATCAGTACAATATCGTACTGTTCTTGGGAGTAGTGCTGCTCAACCTGGAATCGAATGGTTTTATTGATAAAGGTTTCCAGGTCTGCCACCGCCGCTGACTCCTCATCCAATAAACGATCAACGACCGGCTGCGAGGCAAGCACCATGTAGGTCTCGGCACTGTATGCGCGCTCTTCACGGAGAATCTCGCGGAAGATTTCATAACAGACGGTTTCTGGAGTCTTAAGTGTTCCGCGACCGCTACAGGTTGGGCAGGCTTCGCAGAGCGTTTGTTCTAAGCTTTCCCGCGTGCGTTTGCGGGTAAGCTGAACAAGCCCGAGCTCGGTCACGCCGGTACATTTGGTCTTGGCATGGTCGCGCTCCAAGGCTTTTTCCAGCACCCGCAATACTTGCCGCTGATGCTCAACATCAATCATATCGATAAAGTCGATAATGATAATGCCGCCTAAATTACGCAGTCGAAGCTGACGGGCAATTGCCGTGGCTGCTTCAAGGTTGGTTTTGAAAATGGTCTCTTCAAGATTGCGGTGGCCCACATAACCACCGGTATTGACGTCAATGGTGGTCATCGCTTCAGTGGGATCAATGACCAAATAGCCACCCGATTTCAGCTGTACCTTGCGGCCTAACGCTTTTTGTATCTCGTCTTCGACGCTGTAGAGATCAAAGATAGGGCGCTCGCCGGGGTAGTACTCGATACGCTCGACGGCATCGGGCATAAATTCTTCGGCGAATTCCACTAGCTTGACGAAGTTTTCCCGTGAATCGATTCGTACTTTTTCGATATCGTCGCGCATCACGTCGCGAAGCGTACGCATAAAGAGCGGTAAATCATCATAAATGACACTTTGTGGCGTGGCGGTGACTTTACGTTCACTCACCTTGCGCCATAGCCGCAGCAAAAAGTGCATGTCGCCTTTCAGCTCTTCATCGCCCACCCCTTCAGCGGCGGTGCGAACAATAAAGCCGCCGGTCACTTCCAACGTTTGCTCGGACACGCTGCTATCCAGCAATGCCTTCAAGCGCTCGCGCTCACGCTCATCTTCAATGCGCTGCGATACGCCATGGTGCGGCGAATCCGGCATATAGACCAAATAGCGTGAGGGGATCGAAAGATGCGTGGTCAAACGCGCCCCTTTGCTACCAATGGGGTCTTTCGTGGCCTGCACCACTAGCGCCTGTCCTTCGTGGAGCAACTGCCCGATGGTTTGTTGTTCATCTGGCGGCGTGCCTGGCGGCATCACTTCATGGGCATGAATAAACGCTGCCCGCTCCAGGCCAATATCAACAAAGGCAGCCTGCATGCCAGGCAACACTCGCACCACTTTGCCTTTGTAGATATTGCCCACGATGCCACGCCGACGGGAGCGTTCGATCAGTGCCTCTTGCAGAACGCCATTTTCAACCAGCGCGACGCGGGTTTCCATTGGCGTTAAATTGATGAGAACTTCACCGCTCATGCAAAATTCCTTATTGGTTGACGTATTCCTTGCCAGCGACGCAGGCGGCGCTCTCATCGAGGCAGTTAAACGCACTGCCAGATTGGCACGCCTTGTTGGCGTAGCAAGTGCGTCGTCTCAAACAGCGGCAACCCTACCACCGCCGAATAACTGCCTTGAATCTGTTTTACAAAGACGGATGCCAAGCCCTGTATCGCATAGCCTCCAGCCTTATCGGCAGGCTCGCCGGTACACCAGTAGGCCGCTATTTCTTGTGCTTCGATTTCACGCATGGTCACCTGGGTCGCGACACAGCAGGAGAGCATGCCTTCCGGCCCACTTACCGCGACGGCGGTAAGCACCTCATGGCTCCGCCCAGAAAGCAGCTGTAACATTTCGGCACCGTGCTTGGCATCTACCGGCTTACCTAGAATACGCCCATCCACCACCACAGCGGTATCTGAACCTAGCGTTGGCAAGTCTGTTAGGGGGGCAACGGCCTCAGCTTTAGCAATTGCCAGACGACGTACGTACGCCGTGGGCGCCTCATCGGCAAGGGGGGTCTCATCGATGTCGCACGGATGCACCGTGACGGGTACCCCAATAGATGCCAATAAAGACCGGCGTCGAGGAGAAGCAGAGGCTAAGCATAAGACGGGCGTTGGCATCGTCATTGCGCAGCCAGCCGACGCTCTAAGGCCTGGAACATCGTCGCCAGCCAAGGCCATAGCAGTGCGCTGATCAGCGAGGGAATTAAAAAAGCTAAGTGGATCGAAAAATCCCCCACCAGCGTGCGTAGCCACTGCGCAACGAGTTGCACTAAACCAAGTAGTACCAGTACCAGGGCGGATTGTTGCACCAGTGAATAAGCCCGGAATCGTGGATACACGAGCGCGCATAGAAACGCGAGCAGCGCATAAATAAGCGCGTGCTGCCCAAGCGCCGTTCCTTCAATTAAATCCATCAAAATACCCAGCACAAAGCCATGAAAAACACCGACCCTGTCAGGCGTTCGCATACACCAGTAGATCAGCATCAGGCCCAGCCACTCCGGGCGGTACACCTGCCAGCCATCGGCTAGCGGCATGACCTGCAGGCATAGCGCCAACAGCAGACTTAGCCATATCGCTAAAATGGGTACTACCGGTGCACGCGCCATCAGGGCACCTCTTGTTCGGGAGTGGCAAGCTGCAGCGAAGAGCGTAACGCCTCGGCCGAAATATCCAGCGTTTCGTCCCACGCTTGCTCATCCACTTCCTTCCGCGGCGGCGGAAATAGCAGTAAGAAGTGACGAGAACGTTGTAGCTGTGCCATGGGTTCGGCCGTTACCCGTGCAAAGGGCTTACCGGGATCGTGAAAGACTTCGGTCACGCGCGCCACGGGGTAACCCGGCGGAAAGCGCCCGGCCAACCCCGATGTCGTCAGCAGGTCACCCTCGCGAATATCAGCCGTATCGGGAACATGCATTACATTCACGCTGTTATAGCGTCCTGCCCCCTGAACGATAAAGCGCAGTCCGTTACGATTGAGTTGAACCGGCAAAGCATGACTGGCATCTGCCAATAGTAGAACGCGGCTGGAGTAGGCCGAAACAGCCGTAATTTGCCCCACCAGACCAGACGCATCGATGACAGGCTGGCCCACGTAGGCACCGTTGCGATGCCCACGGTTAACCACCATCTGATGGCTAAAAGGGTCGTTGTCCAGTGACAGCAGCTCCGCCGTGATATAGGGGATATCTCGGCGATTAGCAGCGTTCAGCAAATCGCGCAGCTCGCTATTTTCAGCGGTCAAATTGGCCATTCGCTGACCACGATGGGAAAGGGTAAGAATCTGCTCACGCAAACGCCGGTTTTCATCCACCAACGCCTGTTGATCAGATAGCGCTAGCGACCCCCAATTGAGCAGGTCGCTAGGCACACTAACCACCCATTGAATGGGCGCGACGACCATCGACATTTGCGCACGCACTTGCTCCATACGCGTAAAGCGCTGGTCGACAAACATCAAAGCACTGGCAGCCAAGGCGCAGAAAAACAGCCGATAACCCGGCAGTGGCCCGTGCGAAAACAGCGGTTTAATAGGCAATCCCCCGCAATTAACCGCTGCGATTAGTCGCTCGACAGCAACTCAAAGGTGTGCTGATCAATCATTTCAAGCGCTTTACCACCGCCGCGGGCAACGCAGGTCAACGGATCTTCAGCCACAATCACCGGCAAACCCGTCTCTTCGGCAATCAGTTTATCCAGGTCGCGCAATAGCGCACCGCCACCTGTTAACACCAAGCCACGCTCGGCAATGTCAGAGGCCAATTCCGGCGGAGACTGCTCAAGGGCGCTCTTAATCGCAGCCACGATGGAGCCTAGCGTTTCTTGCAGCGCTTCGAGGGTTTCGTGGGAATTCAGCGTAAAGCTGCGTGGAATGCCCTCAGCCAGATTACGACCACGCACATCGATCTCGCGCAGTTCGCCACCTGGGTAGGCGCAACCAATTTCTTCTTTAATGCGCTCGGCGGTGGCTTCACCAATCAAGCTGCCGTAGTGGCGGCGCACGTACGCGGTGATCGCCTCATCAAAACGGTCACCGCCTACGCGGATCGATTCTGAATAGACCACGCCATTGAGCGAAATGATCGCAATTTCAGTGGTGCCACCACCAATATCCACGACCATCGACCCTTGCGCTTCATCCACCGGCAGGCCCGCGCCAATCGCTGCGGCCATCGGCTCTTCGATCAAGAACACCTCGCGGGCACCAGCACCCTCTGCCGACTCTCGAATGGCTCGGCGCTCTACCTGCGTTGACATGCAAGGAACGCATACCAGCACGCGTGGGCTGGGGGTCAAGAAGGTGCTTTGATGAACTTTACGGATAAAGTGCTGAAGCATCTGCTCGGTGACGGTAAAGTCGGCGATAACGCCATCTTTCATCGGCCGAATCGCAGTGATATTGCCAGGCGTACGGCCCAGCATTCGCTTGGCATCGGTACCGACTGCCGCAACGCTGCGCATATTGCCTGACTGGCGGATAGCAACCACGGACGGCTCATCAAGCACGATACCGCGACCGCGAACATAAATCAGTGTGTTGGCCGTACCCAGATCGATCGATAGATCGCTGGAAAACAGCCCCCTTAAACGTTTAAACATGGATGTTGTTACCTAGTGCAGACCGGGAACCCTGTGCGGATGCAAACGGTATCACCGCAACCCCCTGGCAGCAAGCACGAGTCGTGCCTAATACTGCCCGTTAAGGCCAATATGTGGTACCTTTTGCGGCTATTTTCCACGTCTGCTACACAAGACGTTTTTTGAATATCGTTATGTATACCGCTCAAAGCGGATATTGTTCCATTACGTTCACGAGGAATATCGATCATGGCGCTTGAAGAATCTCATGTGCGCCGGGCCGCTCACTTGGCCCGACTCGCCGTCAGCGATGACCAAGCCAGCGGCTTTGTAGATGACCTAAGCCGGATTCTGGACATGGTCGACCAGCTACAAAGCCTCGACACTGAGGGCGTTAAACCGCTTGCTCATCCGTTAGACGCGACCCAACGCCTGCGTGCCGATGAAGTCACCGAATCTAACCAGCGCGACACGTTTCAGCGCTGTGCTCCGGCAGTGGAAAACGGCTTGTATCTGGTGCCTCGCGTCGTTGAATAGCAACGCCACCGAATTTGCCCAAGCCACCCACACCGCCTCTTTTTTTCGCCCCTGAACGGAGCTTCCGGGTCATGTATGAGAAAACATTAACGCAACTCGCGGCCTCCTTGAAAAGCGGCGAGTTTTCAAGCCGAGAGCTGACCACTCACTATTTACAGCGCATCGAAAAAGCTGATGGCGAGCTGAACAGTTTTATCAGCGTGACCGCTGAGCAAGCGCTCAAGCATGCCGAATTAGCGGACAGTGCGCGCGCGGCAGGTAACGCTGGTTCGCTGGCTGGGATTCCCCTGGCACTCAAAGACATTTTTTGTACGCGCGATGTCAAAACCAGCTGCGGTTCAAAAATGCTGGATAATTTCATCTCCCCCTACGACGCCACCGTGGTTGAAAAGCTGAATGCAGCGGGCACGATCAGCCTGGGCAAAACCAATATGGATGAGTTCGCCATGGGCTCCTCCAATGAAAACAGCTTTTATGGCCCGGTCAAAAACCCTTGGAATTTAACCGCCGTGCCAGGCGGCAGTTCCGGTGGTAGCGCGGCAGCGGTCGCGGCGGGGTTGGTGCCTGCCGCCATGGGCACCGACACAGGCGGCTCCATCCGCCAGCCCGCAGCGTTTTGCGGCATCACCGGCTTAAAGCCCACCTATGGTCGGGTGTCACGCTTTGGCATCATTGCCTACGCCTCAAGCCTAGATCAGGCAGGCCCCATGGCGCGCAGCGCCGAAGATTGCGCGCATTTACTGGGCGTGATTGCGGGCCACGACAGCCGTGACTCGACCAGCGTCACACGCGGCGTACCCGACTATGTCGAGAGCCTTAACGCGCCGCTGTCAGGTTTGAAGATTGGCCTACCCAAAGAGTATTTTGGCGATGGACTAGACCCTGACGTCGAAAAGGCGGTTCGCGAAGCAGTGAAAGTGTACGAATCGCTGGGCGCGACGGTGCGTGAAGTCAGCCTGCCGCACACGCACTATGCGATCCCGGCCTACTACGTGATTGCTCCCGCGGAAGCGTCTTCCAACTTGTCACGCTACGACGGCGTGCGCTTTGGCCACCGCTGTGAAAACCCCAGCGACCTGATCGACCTGTATACCCGCTCACGTGCTGAAGGGTTCGGTGAAGAGGTCAAACGCCGCATCCTAATTGGCACCCACACGCTGTCGGAAGGCTTTTTTGACGCCTACTACACCAAAGCGCAAAAAGTCCGCCGCCTGATTCGCCAAGACTTCTTGGATGCCTTTGAAGACGTGGACGTGCTGATGGGCCCTGCTTCTCCCACTCCCGCTTTTGATCTGGGCGCTAAAAAAGATCCGGTCTCGATGTATCTCCAGGATATATACACCATCGCGGTTAACCTGGCAGGCATCCCCGGCATCAGCGTGCCGGCCGGTTTTTCCAATGGCCGCCCCGTGGGACTGCAGATCCTGGGCACCCACTTTGCCGAAGCGCAGTTGCTGAACGTCGCCCACCAGTTTCAACAAGCGACCGATTGGCACCTACAACGTCCTGCCTTTGCCGAGGAGTACGCCTAATGCAATGGGAAACCGTGATTGGGCTTGAAGTCCACGTCCAGCTCGCAACGCGTTCCAAAATTTTTTCCGGCGCCTCGACAGCGTTTGGTGCAGAGCCCAATACCCAAGCGTGTGCGGTCGATTTAGGCCTGCCCGGTGCGCTGCCAGTGCTCAACGAACAGGCCGTGGCGATGGCCGTGCAGTTCGGCTTGGCCGTGCATGCGGATATCGCAGAAGTATCGGTATTCGACCGTAAGAACTACTTCTACCCTGACCTACCCAAGGGCTATCAGACCAGCCAGATGTATCATCCCATTGTCGGGCCGGGCGATGTTGAAATTACCCTGGAAGATGGCGCCACCAAACTTATCCGCATTCACCATGCCCACCTTGAAGAAGATGCTGGTAAATCGCTGCATGAAGATTTTCATGGCATGACCGGTATCGACCTGAATCGGGCCGGCACCCCACTGCTGGAAATCGTTTCAGAGCCCGATATGCGTAGCGCGAAAGAGGCCGCGGCGTATCTCAAGGCGATCCACTCGATCGTAACCTACCTGGGCATTTCTGATGGCAACATGGCGGAAGGCTCAATGCGCTGCGACGTTAACGTTTCAGTGCGCCCCACCGGCCAGGAAGCCTTTGGCACGCGAGCAGAGATTAAAAACGTCAACTCCTTCCGCTTTGTCGAACGCGCCATCGCCTTTGAAGTCGAGCGCCAGATCGAGCTAATCGAAGATGGCGGCAGCGTAGTGCAGGAAACTCGCCTATTCGATCCGGATCGCGATGAAACCCGCAGCATGCGCACCAAGGAAGAAGCCAACGACTACCGGTACTTCCCCTGCCCTGACCTGCTGCCGGTGGTGTTGGATCAAGCTTACCTGGACCACCTGCGCAGCCAGTTGCCTGAGTTGCCCGCCGACAAGCGCGAGCGGTTCCAAAACGAGCTGGGGCTGTCGGCTTATGATGCCAACGTCATTTCGGCCAGCCGTGATATGGCCGAGTTTTTTGAGGCGGTGCATAAAGAGTGCGGCGATGCCAAGCAGGCGGCTAACTGGGTACAGGGTGAGCTTTCCGGCGCGCTTAATCGCGAAAACCTGAGCATTGCCAATAGCCCTATCTCTGCGCGCCAGCTAGGCGAGCTGATCAGTCGCGTGCTGGACGACACCATCAACGGCAAAGCAGCTAAAGAGGTGTTTCAAGCGCTGTGGAATGGCCAGGACGAGTCCGCCGATGCCATTATTGATGCCAAAGGGCTCAAGCAGGTCACCGATACCGGTGCGATTGAAGCGATGATTGATCAAGTGATCGCCGACAGCCCCGCCCAAGTTGCCCAGTACCGCGACTCGGAGCCGGAAAAACGCGGCAAGATGATCGGCTATTTTGTGGGTCAGGTAATGAAAGCATCACGTGGCACCGCCAACCCACAACAGGTGAATGGCTTGCTAAAAGAGAAGCTCGACGCACTGCTGTAAGCGTAAGGCTGCCTGAAAGCGCTCCCCCCCTAGCGGCTGCCTCGGCAGCCGCTTTTGGTGGCGATGCTCATCAAAGCTGGCTGGGCTGAGTAAAACGCTTCAGCTGGGCACAGCCCGCAGCCCATACATCCGCTTCAAGCTCAGCAATGGCAGCAGTGGGAAAACCAAGCCCTTGCGCAGGCGCCCCCTCCACCAGCAGTCCTGCCAAGTCACCCACCAATGGCATATGGCTCACCAGCATAATCGGTGCGCCCTCAGGCTGCTCAAGCAGCCAGTCGCTCACAGCACCGGGAGAGTCGTCAGGGGTGATAAAGTCTAACGTTTCAAGGCGAATACCCAGTGCCTCACACAGCGCTTGCGCGGTTTGCTGCGCCCGTACATAGGGGCTCGCGTAGAGCGCGGGCAGGGGCAGCTCACCCGTCGCCACGCGCTCGGCCAACCAGCGGGCCATGGTATCGGCCTCTTGCTTGCCGCGCAGTATCAAGCGACGCGTAGCATCGGGATATCCCGGTTCCGCTTCGCCATGGCGCATGATCAGTATATCAGCCATGCGAGCCTCCCTTATTTTCAGCGGAAGGCGCTCGGTCATAATAGGCTTGTTCGCGGTGGGCCTGCTGAACGGCTTCACGGGGCAAAATAAACTCTACATCACTGCTCTGCTCTCCCATCATTAGGGTGCGTGCCATCTCCTGAGCTGGCACGCCATCGAACAACACATGATTAAGCCCTTCCGCCAGCGGCATATAAACGCCCATCTCACTCGCTTTGGCGCATACCAGCTTAACAGTGTTTACCCCTTCCGCCACTTGGCCAAGGGAGTCGATCGCTTCTTCAAGCGTCCGCCCCTCTCCCATCGCATAGCCGACCCGGTAGTTACGCGAAAGATTGGACGAACAGGTAACGATCAAGTCACCAACACCTGCCAAGCCAAGAAATGTCATCGGATTGGCACCCTGCGCTACAGCAAAACGGCTCATTTCGGCCAGCGCGCGGGTCATCAGCATGCTGCGGGTGTTTTCACCCATTCCCAGCGCTGCCGCCATACCGGCAGCAATGGCATAAATATTTTTTAGTGCGCCCCCTAACTCGACACCGTGCCGATCATCGCTGGCGTAAACACGGAAATAGCGACAGCCCAGTGCTTGCTGAACACGGGTGCGGGTTAGCGGGTCCGCGCTGGCGATAACGGTTGCAGTTAACTGTTTATCAGCAATTTCAGAGGCGAGGTTAGGCCCGGCAATAACGCCAATGTGGCTATAGCCGGTTTCTTGCTCGAGCACTTGGCTCATCAGCAAGAAACCATCCTGCTCGATCCCTTTCGTGGTACTGACCAGAATCTGCTCTGGGGTCAGCCACGCTTTTGCCGCCTGCACCACGCTGCGAAACGCCTTTGATGGAATCGCAATCAGCACGAGCGACGCTTCAGCCAACACGGCCTGCAGATCGGTAGAGGCCTCCACCGCTGGGTTCATTGCGTAGTGAGGGAGATAGCGCCCATTACGGTGCTCATGATTAATTTGCGCGACCAGTGCCTCGTCACGCATCCACTGACGGACCCGGGCGCCATTATCGGCGGCAATACTCGCCAATGCCGTACCGAAACTACCGCCCCCGAGTACGGCGACCTTGATTTGCTGCTCAGCCATGATGGTGTCCTAAAAAGTCTCGCAGAACGTGCACGTCCACTCTATCAAAACTCGCCCGCTAAAACAGACGGCCCGCTTGGGTAACCAAACGGGCCGTCTTAGGCACTGATAGAGGAAGCGCTTTTTTGTTGCTAAATGTTAACCAATAGCGCCCTGAGTAAAGCGCTTACCCTAAGCGGTCAGCACACTGTTAAGACGCTTCACATAGGCGGCGGGATCATCCAGATGACCGCCTTCAGCAATAATGGCTTGATCCAGCAAAATGTAGGAGAGCTGCGTGAAGAGGTCACCTTCAGCACCTTCCAAGCGGGCCACGAGCGCATGGCTAGGGTTGAGCTCAAGAATCGGCTTCACCTCCGGCAACGGCTGACCCGCCGCTTCCATAATGCGACGCATTTGATAGCCCATTTCGTGTTCCGGCAATACCACACAAGCCGGCGAATCGGTCAGTCGATGGGTGATTTTCACTTCCTGCACCCCGTCACCGAGCGCCTCTTTAACACGCTTGACCAACGCTTCTTTCGCTTTAGCTGTCTCTTCTTGGGCTTTTTTCTCATCGGCGTCTTCGACATCACCCAAGTCCAGCTCGCCCTTGGCTACATCGGCAAAGGTTTTACCGTCAAACTCGGTGAGATGGCTCATTAGCCAGTCGTCAATACGGTCCGACAGCAGAAGGACTTCGATGCCTTTTTTACGGAAAATCTCCAGGTGCGGGCTATTTTTAGCCGCATTGAAGCTATCCGCCACCACGTAATAGATCTTCTTCTGGCCTTCTTTCATACGCTCGACATAGTCAGCCAGCGCATGTTCCTGAGTAGCGGTATCGGTGTGAGTCGAAGCAAAGCGCAACAAACCAGCGATCTTTTCGCGGTTAGACGGATCTTCGCCCGGTCCTTCTTTCAATACGCTACCAAAGGTATTCCAGAAGGTTTGATACTGCTCTTTGTCCTTGGCGAGTTTCTTGAGCATGTCCAAGCCACGCTTGGTGAGCGCCGACTTGATTTTTTCGACATTGGGATCTTGCTGAAGTAATTCACGAGAAACGTTGAGCGACAGCTCGCGGGTGTCCAGCACACCTTTAATAAAGCGCAGATATAGCGGCAGGAACTGTTCGGCATCATCCATAATAAAGACACGCTGAACGTAGAGCTTCACCCCTCGCGCCCCATCACGGTCGAACATATCAAACGGTGCACGGCCTGGCACATACAGCAGGCTAGTGTACTCAAGCTTGCCTTCGACTTTGTTGTGGCTCCAGGTTAACGGGTCGGAGAAATCATGGGCAACGTGCTTGTAGAACGCCTTGTACTCGTCGTCGGAAACCTCGCTCTTGGGGCGTGACCAAAGGGCCGTGGCCTCATTAACGGTTTCCCAGGTCGTTACTTCACTGCCTTCAATACTGTTGCCTTCGTCGTCCTTCGCCGTTTCGGTTTTCGGCATACGCACAGGCACTTCGATATGATCCGAGTATTTCCGTACTAGACCTTGGAGTCGGTAATCATCGGCGAACTCTTTAGCATCCTCTTTCAGGTGCAGGGTAATTTCGGTGCCGTGCTGGGCACGCTCGATATCAGCAACGGTAAATTCGCCTTCCCCTTTTGAACGCCATTCCACGCCTTCACTGGCATCGGTACCTGCTTTACGGGTACGCACGGCAATTTCGTCAGCAACAATAAAGCCCGAGTAAAAACCAACGCCGAACTGGCCGATCAGTTTGGCGTCTTTCTGCTGCTCGCCAGAAAGCTGCTTGAGGAACTCAGCCGTCCCGGAGCGCGCGATTGTCCCTAAGTTAGCGATCACATCCTCGCGGTTCATACCTACACCGTTGTCACGCAAGGTGATAGTGTTGGCGTCGCGGTCATGCTCGATTTCGATACGCAGCTCACTGTCACCTTCGTAGAGCGCATCGTTATCAAGCGCCGCGTAACGCAGCTTATCGCAGGCATCGGCGGCGTTTGAGATAAGTTCGCGTAAAAAAATCTCCCGATTGGAATACAGGGAATGGATCATTAAATTTAGGAGCTGCTTAACTTCCGTTTGAAAGCCAAGTGTTTCTTCGTGGGTAGCAGTAGTCATGCGCTTAGCCCTTATGGATCACGTTAAGTCACTTGTCTCTGCTGATTAAACAGCAGAGACATAATAGGTTTCGTAGATCAGATATGGGGATAAGCAGCGCTTTTTCAAGCAGCTGGGAGTAAGAAACAGGCGTGGTTTAAGAAGGCGTTACATCAGGATCACTATATTTCCAGGCACGATAGCCTTCCAGACGCTGATCGATTCGGTTTAGCAGCCAGCCTACAATCAGCACATCATCTACTACGCCAATCAGCATGAGAAAGTCAGGTATCAAGTCAAACGGCAGTACCAAATAGCCCAGCGCTAAGGCCATCATGCCAAATGCCGACCAGGGAATGGGACGAAAATCACCGCGTACCACGTCACGCGTCATGGGTATAAATAGTTTCAGCGCACGCACGATACGTTTTGTCGCCCAAACGCGGGATTTGAGTCGACGCAGGAACCACCAAGTGGATAATGGGGCCATCGTAATTAAATCCTCCAAGTATTTGGGCAGTCAGATGATGGTTATCTACATTCGTTCAGTATAGCGGCTGCTTAATATTTTCTGTGGGCCGCTTCCACTGCGCTTAAATAGCATTAAATTGACAGAGAGAGAGCACCATGCTGGTTTCAACCTTTCGTCGTACCGCTCGCCTGCTAGGTACCGCGCTGCTGGTGGGTCTACCCGCGTTTTCATGGGCCGCCTCAGATAGCGAATTACGCGATGCCCTGGCTGCCGCCAGAGAGCAACAATGGGAGCGGGTGAATAGTCGTTCGATAGAAAGCCACCCCCTGCGGGGCTATGTGGAGTATCACCGGTTACGAGGGCAACTGCCTAATCTTTCCGCTGACGCTATAAATGGCTTTATCAATCAGTACGCTGACTCCCCCCTGGCGGGTTGGATGCGCGGGCAAGCCATTGCAAAATTTGGTCATGCTGGGCGTTACAACGACTTGCTAGCAGTGGCTGACGGCGAGCCTGCTGGCGCAGCGCGGCAGTGCTACTACTATATGGCACTGCTTGCTACACAGCCTCAACTAGCCAGTGAAGCGGGCCTTGAACTATGGCTTACGGGCAGCTCTCAGCCCGACGCCTGCGATCCCTTATTTAACCGCCTGCGGGCGGATGGCACTATTGATGCCGCCGCTATTTGGGAGCGCAAAATGCTGGCTTGGCAGGCCGGAGAAATGCGCCTTTCAAATTATCTAAGCGGGCTATTAAACGGCCAGTGGCAAACCGCGCTGGCGGCAGTGGACAGCGCTACCACCACCCCTCGTGCAATTACTCAGTTCCCCTCCTGTCTAGGACCGGAGTGTGCGGCCACCGCTAGCTTTTATCAGGCTGCCATGCAGCGTTTTACACGGGACGATACACCCGCCGCGTTTGCCGCCTGGCAGGCACTGTCTCCACGATTGAGCTTGCTCCCTAGCGACCGCGCTGTGATTGAGGAAGAGCTGGCGTTCTATGCACTGGTGCGCGATGTACCGGGCACCCTTAGCTGGATTGACAGCGTACTGCCAACGCTTGAGAGCGAGCGTGTACTAGAGCTACGTGTACGCCATTCGCTGGCGAACCGTGATTGGAATGGTGTGCTCCATTGGATTGCCGAAATGCCGGTGGACCAGCAAGAAAATAGTCGCTGGCAGTACTGGCTGGGGCGGGCAAACGCCCAGCTTGGCAACCATACAGCCGCCGAGGAACGCTACCAGCAGGCAGCGACAGACCGCAGTTTTTACGGCTTTGCAGCCGCCGAAAAACTCGGCCAGCCCTATCAGTTGAATAGGGAACGCAATCATTTTGATGAAGCGTCACGGCAACGGATCGCGCAACTACCTACCGTTCAGCGCACCGAGGCATTACTTCGTATTGGAGAAGATGGACTAGCCAATAGCGAGTGGTTAAACGCTGTGCAGAATGGCACGCCGCAACAAGCTCGCGCGTTAGCCGACTATGCTGCTCAACAGCAGTGGCATGCTCGCCTGGTGCAAACCACCATTGCTGCCGAAATGTGGGATGCCCTTGATTGGCGTTTTCCGCAGGCCTACTACGATAGCTTTCAGCATTGGGGGCAACTCACTGGCGTTGATCCTTACCTGCTAATGGCCATTGCCCGTCGGGAAAGTGCGTACAACCCTGACGCCCTTTCACCAGCCGGCGCACGGGGCTTGATGCAACTAATGCCAGGCACTGCTAGCCAAGTCAGCCGCGAACTGGGTATCAGCGATCCTGGTCCCTATGGCGTGTTAGATCCGGCACTCAATATTCGCCTGGGAAGCACCTATTTGCGCGACAAGTTACAGCGCTACCAAGGAAATCGTCTGGCAGCCGCTGCTGCCTATAATGCGGGCCCTGGACGTGTTGACCAGTGGTTGGGCGATGGCGTAGAGGCGTTTGATCTATTCGTGGAAAGTATCCCTTTCCGCGAAACGCGGGACTATGTACAAGCAGTGCTTAGCTATCGGGTGATTTACGAGAGCCTTGCCAACGGGGGCAGTAGTGAAGGCGTTTCGCTACTAAGCGAAAACGAGCAGCAGGTGCGCTATGACCGAGCCCTGCTTGCTCGCCGCTAAATAAACTTCTCCCCTCTTCACAGTGCCCGGTTTATATCGGGCGCTGTGTTAATGCCAGACGAATACCAAACACCACCAATACGGCCCCCGTAGCAGCGTTCAAGGTTTGCGCGAATCGTGCGTTAGCAAGCCACTTACCGGCACTTCCCACCATCATTACCACACTGATCTGCCAAACATTCGCAATGATGAAGTGCACTCCGGCAAGCCAAAGCGATTTCAGTAGAGCAGGATCGCCAGGCGCGATGAACTGAGGCAGAAAGGCCATGTAGAACACCACCGTTTTGGGGTTCAACACATTGGAAAGAAAGCCCTCTTTGATCGGCTGCCAACGAGAAACACTTGGCGCGTTGCTGCTCACCCCACCGATGGGAAGCGCCTGCCCTCGGCGTGCTGCCAACAAACTGGTAATGCCAAGCCAAATCAAGTAAGCCGCGCCAACCAACTTCAGCATATGAAATGCCCAGGCAGATTGCAGCAGAATGAGTGAGATACCTAATGCTGAAATAGTGGCATGGACAAACAGTCCACAGCAAATAGCCACACTGGTGGTAATACCATCCCGCACGCCTCCCCGCGCCGTGTTCCGAATGACTAACAGCGTATCCACTCCTGGGCTAATCGTTAATAGCGTGATAGCCAATAGGAAGGAAAGAAACTGGGCGTCGATAAAACCTAGCTGCATCATAGAACTCTACTCATCATGAAATAAAAAATCTTAGGAATGACGCTGGACGACAGCGGAGTTTACATCTAGAGTGATTGTAGCGGGTGGACAATAGAGTTTCCCGTTTGAATATTAAGCACGTTAAGGAAATAGAAAATGGCAACTGGCACAGTTAAGTGGTTCAACGATACTAAAGGCTTCGGCTTCATCTCTCCTGATGATGGCGGAGACGATCTGTTCGCCCACTTCTCCGAAATTCAAGCTGAAGGCTTCAAGACCCTGCAAGATGGTCAAAAAGTCAGCTTTGAAGTGACTCAGGGTAAAAAAGGCCTTCAGGCTTCTAACATCCGCCCAGCTTAATTGCTAACGGATGGACAAAGGCCCGCTCATGCGGGCCTTTTTTATGGCTAAGATTTATACCCTGGCCGTAAACGCTACCGTTCACTCCTCACGGCTGCGATTGGCTGTCGAGCTATCCTCATTGGTATCAGACCCACTCGCGCCACCATTATCCGATTCGATCGCTGGCCCGGTCTCCGCCTCACGGCTCTCAAGTTCCTGAAACTGCTCTTCCAGATTCTGCTGAGCTTCTTCAAAGCGACGCTCTGTATCTTCAATCAGCGCCTCGACATCGGTTGCCTCTCGGTTATCCTCCAAGGGCGTCCGTTCTGGAAGGCTGCTGTTTTCATCGAACCCAGCGGAGAAGTCTTCACTTTCCATTGGCTCTGAGGTGGGTGCCTGCTGTTCAATCTCTTGAAACTGCTCTTCAAGACGCTGCTCTGCTTCTTCAAAACGACGCTCAGTTTCAGCAATCATTTCATCGACGTCTGAACGGGTTGCCTCCCCTGGCATGGCGCTCTCTTCATCAAGCACCTCATCAGGGTCGGCAGCAAGCGTGTCTTCTTCGGCTTCCACCGCGGTTGCGTCAGCTGCAGAATTATCGCCATTTGGGCTTTCGTTTCCTTCACGCATCGCTTCCGCTTGTTCAAGCTCTTCAGCTGCTTGCTGTGCCTCAAGATCATCTTCTACCTGCTCGGGGCTATCCCTTTCTACCGCGTTTTCAGCCGCCTCGGGCGCCTCTTCGTTGCGCACTGCCTCATCATCCGTTACCTCAGAATTATCTTCTGGTGCCACGGTGGGATCTTCCTGGGAGTCACCGCAGGCACTCAGTAAGAGTGCTATGGCGGCAACGGCAGGTATCCAAACACGATTGGCCATTCGATACTCTCCTTGAAAAAAAACGATTAAAAGCTGAAAAAATACCGTTAAGGCTTGCTAGAGGGAGTTAGCAAAGGGCAATCCTCAGGTAACAGCACTCGCAGGGCAAGCGGCACCACTTCGGCACAAAAATGGTCGTAAAAGCGTGCCTCGCCATCCAGCGTCAAGGGCCAGGGTGGGTCCCCCGGCTGGGTCGTCACCTTTAATTGCGTGGTGGTGAAATAGCGCACGAACCGGCCTTCATAAGGAAAACTTTGTAGCTCACTGATCAACTTGGTCAGTTCTGTCACCGAACTAAAGTCCTTCACCAACAGCACATCCAAGCGGCCATCATCTAGCTTCGCTCTCGGCCCCAGCACTTGACCGCCGCCTGACTGGCGGCCATTGCCCAGCGCCAACAGTAATAACGATGCAATTTCTTCTTTTTCATCCCAGTGCAGCGTGCCACGATAGCTGCGGTGACGCCATGCCTTAAGCGCCCCCATCAATGAGTATGCTCCCCCGCCCAATAACCGCTTTAGGGTTTTCGGGGTTGAGGAGGTAATTTCGGCACCAAACCCACCGGTCGTCATATTAATGTAGTAGCTGGTAGACGACTCATCTTCAGACCCCGCCGTCACACGGACAACGTCAATGGGATAAGCACGTAGTGTTCTTGCAACTGCCAAGGCTGCGCCTGGCTCTAACGGCAGCCCAACGGAGGTGGCAAAATCATTGGCGCTGCCTAATGGCACAATGCCTAGCACCGGGCGACGATCATGGGGCAATCGCATCAGCCCATTCATGACTTCACTTACCGTGCCGTCACCACCGCAGGCAATGACATGAGTGACACCCATAGCATCTGACAACTCAGCAATATCAGCAGCGTCACCTCCCTCCCAGGTAGCGCGGACGGTAATTTGCATCCCTGCTTGGCGTTGTTCGTTGACTGCTTCACGCAATGCCGGACTGCCGGCAGATTTACCATTGATGATAAGTAAATAGTGTTGCTGAGAGTCTGTCACCGTTGCTGTTCCTTTCCTTGGTTAACTGCTTTTGCCCACTATGCCTATGCGTCCACCTGCATCTATGCCAATGCTTTCTCGACCACCTCGTACACGTTTGAAGACAGCGGCTGTTGCCTAATACGTTCTAGCTGAGACCGCATTAATGCTTGGCGGGTTTCATCAAAACGCTGCCAGCGTGTGAGCGGCGTGACGAGACGTGCAGCTATTTCTGGATTAAGTCGGTTAAGCTCGATTACCACATCGGCCAAAAGCTGGTAACCCTGACCATCCAAGCGGTGGAAATTCACCCGGTTTTGGGCAAATGCACCAATCAGGGCACGCACCTTATTGGGGTTTTTAAGTGAAAATGCGGGGTGCTGCATCAGGTACTTCACACGCTCCAGCACATCTTCTTGGGGGCGAGAGACCTGAATAGAGAACCACTGATCCATTACCAGCGGGTCATGCGCCCATTTTTCACCAAATGCTTTCAACGCTGGCGAGGCCAAATCATCGCGATCACTATGAACCAATAATGTCAGCGCTTGACGCACATCGGTCATATTATGATCGGCGGCAAACTGTGCTTCACACAGTGCTAACCCTTGCTCGTCTTCAATCGACATGAGATAGGAGAGCGCAACGTTTTTCAGGCTGCGCTGGGCAATTTGCTCTGGTGTCGGTGCGAACGGCTCTTCCGTTACATTGGCGTCATAAACTGACAAAAACTCTTCACGTAACGCCAAGGCCAACGACTGGCGCACAAATTCACGCGCCGCGTGAATGGCATCAACATCGACAATCGGCTGCTGTTCCGCGATGTAGGCTTCTGACGGCAGCGTCAACATTTCTGCCAAGACTGCTTTATCGCTCATCGAGCCGGTCAGTAGCGCCTTAAAGGCATCGACAACACGGCTATCCATTACCTTTTCCACGCCGTTACGATGCGCAGCAATCAGGTCGTCCAACGCCAATAGCGCTAAGCGTTGTCCGGCATCCCAACGGTTGAAGCCATCGTTATCATGGGTCAACAGGAAGGCAAGATCCTCTCTTGAATAGGGAAAATGCAGCTTAACGGGTGCGGAAAATGCACGTAACAACGAGGGCACCGGCGCTTCGGCAACATCGGTAAACACAAAGGTCTGCTCATCGTCACGCAAGTGAATAACGGCGTCTTTACCTATCTTTTCGCCATCGAGCGACAGGGTGAGATCTTGGCCCGATTTGGTACCCACCAACCCCATACGAATAGGTATGTGCAGCGGCAATTTATCCGGCTGGCCGGGCGTCGCCGGTGTGCGCTGACGCAACGTTAAATGGTATTCGCTATGCACATAGTCATACTCGCCGTGGGCATCAATTTCCGGTGTACCTGCCTGAGAGTACCAGCGCATAAACTGGCTAAAATCCTCGCCAGAAGCTTCCGCCATGCAGGCTACAAAATCTTCGATCGTCACGGCCTGACCATCAAATCGCTCGAAGTAAAGATCTGAGCCGCGCCGGAAATTCTCTTCGCCGACTAGATTGCGCAGCATACGCACCACTTCTGCGCCCTTCTCATAAATGGTCAGGGTGTAGAAGTTGGTAATTTCAATAAAGTGCTCAGGGCGAATAGGATGCGCCGTGGGGCAAGCGTCTTCGGCAAACTGGGCCGTACGGAAAAAAGAGACATCTTGGATGCGCTTGACCGGCGCTGAGTTGGTATCCGCCGAAAAGCACTGGTCACGAAATACGGTAAAGCCCTCTTTCAGTGAGAGCTGGAACCAGTCGCGACAGGTGACGCGGTTGCCGGACCAGTTGTGGAAGTATTCATGGGCCACGATACCTTCCACATTCTGGAACGCTGCATCGGTGGCGGTGTTGGGGTGGGTCAGCACGGCCGCGGAGTTAAAGATGTTAAGGCCTTTATTCTCCATCGCTCCCATATTGAAATCATTGACAGCAACGACCATGAAGAGGTCCAAGTCATACTCACGACCATACGTGTGTTCATCCCAGGCCATGGCACGCTTTAAAGAGGCCATCGCGTGCTCGGTTTTATCCAGGTTCTCTTTCTCGACCCAAATCTGTAGCGCGACGTTTCTGCCACTCATGGTGATGAAGTGGTCTTCAACGCAATGTAAATTCCCGGCCACCAGTGCAAACAGATAGCAGGGTTTGGGATGCGGATCCTCCCAGGTCACAAAATGACGCCCGTTTTCCATTTCACCGCGCGCGATAGGGTTGCCGTTTGCCAGCAGTACCGGTTCTCGCTGCTGGTCGCCAACCACAGTGACCTTGAAAGTCGCCATGACATCCGGGCGGTCAGGGTAAAAGGTAATCCGGCGAAAGCCTTCCGCTTCGCATTGCGTACAGTACATGCCGTTAGATTGATACAGGCCTTCTAGCGCAGTGTTCTCACTGGGCGCGATTTCCACCTCGCTTTCTAGCACAAACGATTCAGGCACGTCATCAATACGCAGAGACGCTGTATCCAGCTGATAAGCACTTTCATCTAGTGGCTTTGCGTCGATCGACAAGGAGATAAGCTTTAGATGCTCTCCGTTGAGCACAAGCGGCGCATTAGCGTCAGCGTCGGCATGACGCTCCATCAACAGTCGCGCTTTCACACGGGTCGCGGCGGGGTCAAGATCAAACGTCAGCTCGGTATGAGTTACCCGGTAGGCGGGCGGCTGGTAGTCGCTTAAATAAACCGGCTGCGGATCAGACATAGTGCGTGACTCCTGTATAAAACGATTATTGCATCATTAAAATATTTGACAGCTCAATAGCACCGCTTAGTTGCGGAAATTATTAGTTGCGGGAATCATTAGTCGCGGAAGTTATCAAACTGAAGCGGCAAATCCGGCCCTTCTTCGCCTCTTAGCAACGTCATAACCGCTTGTAAATCGTCGCGCTTTTTACCCGTCACCCGCACCTTCTCACCTTGGATTTGCGCCTGCACTTTTAGCTTACTGGCTTTGATACGTTTAACCACATCTTTAGCTTCTGCAGCATCCAACCCCTGCTTCAAAGCGACTTCCTGGCGTGCTTTGACACCCGAAAGCACCGGGTCTTGAATATCCATACAGCGTGCATCAATGCCGCGGGCTATCAAGCGAGCACGCAGCACATCCAGCATCTGCTTGAGTTGGAAATCGACTTCGGCTTCCAAATGTACTTTGTCGCCTTCAAGCGTGAAGCTGGCATCGACACCTTTAAAATCAAAACGCGACTGAACTTCACGGTTGGCTTGATCGATGGCGTTAGCGCCTTCGTGCTTATCAAACTCTGACACAATATCAAAAGAGGGCATGATGTAATTCCTGGCAAGACATGGCCACCTATTCTAGAGCAGCCAGCCCCCTACGGGCCAATCCTGTAGCTTTTCTGTTGTTATAAAGTCGAATTTATTTAACAAGCCTTTCATTATATCGAAAAATAGTTGTACGCAAATTAGCCTAACAAGTGTTTACTGACATGTTCAGCCAAGGCGTTACCGCTTAGGATGGCCGACATATTCTCAGCTAGCGTTTTTGAACCCCCTATTTAGGAGAGACCATGAGCGATCGAGACACCCGCCATAAAGCATCAATGGAAAAACTCAAAGCACGCGTCGACGAAAAAGTCGCTAGTGCTGATGAGCAACGCGGCTTAATCATTGTTAACACCGGTAACGGGAAAGGCAAAACCACAGCCGCCTGGGGCACTGTCACTCGCGCCTTAGGGTATGGCTACAAGGTTGGCGTGGTGCAGTTCATTAAAGGGCTCTGGGAGTGCGGTGAGCGCAATCGCTTGGAGGAAGACACTAACCTCGAGGTGGCGATAATGGCCACCGGCTTTACCTGGGACACCCAGAATCGCCAGGCAGACACAGAAGCATGCCAAGCGGTATGGAAAGACGCTGAGCGGATGCTAGCGGACCCAGAAACCTACCTGGTGGTGCTTGATGAAATCACCTACATGCTCAAGTTCGGCTACCTGGACATCGAAACCGTTAAACAAGCGCTGGAAAACCGGCCGACAGAACAGACAGTGATTATGACGGGAAGAAATGCCCACCGCGAGCTAGTCGCCATGGCCGATACAGTGACCGAAATGCAGGAAGTGCGCCACGCTTTCAATAATGGCTTACAGGCGCGCCGAGGGATCGATTTTTAATACCGCTTATAGATGCAAAAGGGGCAACGCCGTTGCCCCTAAACCGTTTAAACCGCATCGGATGCCTACACCCGGCTAGACGTGAATTAACTATCGAAAGGGTTACGCAGAACGATAGTCTCCATGCGATCGGGGCCGGTGGAGATAATGTCGATACTGGTGCCCACTTTCTCTTCGAGGAAACTAATGTAGGCACGGGCATTAGCCGGCAGGTCTTCTACGCGCTTGGCCCCCAGGGTCGACTCTTTCCAACCCGGCAGATCCTGATAAAGCGGTTCAACCGCTTCGTAGCCTTCCGAATCCACCGGGTTATCCAACACGTCACCGTCTTTACTGCGATAACCAACGCAAACGCGGATATTTTCCAAGCCATCCAGTACGTCGAGCTTGGTCAGGCAGATGCCGGAAACCGAGTTGATCTGCACCGCGTGACGCAGGGCCACGGCGTCAAACCAGCCACAGCGACGTGCACGGCCAGTGGTAGCGCCGAACTCGTGGCCACGCTCGGCAAGGTGACGGCCATCGACATCGAACAGCTCCGTGGGGAACGGACCTGAACCAACACGGGTGGTATACGCCTTGGTGATACCCAGCACGTAGTCCAAATAGAGCGGGCCGACGCCAGAGCCGGTGGCCGTGCCGCCCGCCGTGGTGTTAGAACTGGTCACGTAGGGATAAGTACCGTGATCGATATCCAACAGCGATCCCTGCGCGCCTTCGAACAGGATATTCTCACCGGCTTTACGCAGGTCGTGCACCATGCTGACCGTGTCACAGACCATTGGGCGTAGCTCTTCGGCCATTTGCATCGCGCCGTCGAGTACTTCCTGGAAATCGACTGCCGGTTCGCCGTGATAATTCACCAGCACGAAGTTGTGGTAGTCGAGCACTTCGCCCAGCTTGGAAGCAAACCGCTCACGGTGAAGCATATCACCCAAGCGTAGGCCTCGACGGGCGACTTTGTCTTCGTAAGCAGGTCCGATACCCCGGCCGGTGGTGCCAATTTTGGCGATACCGCGGGCTTTCTCACGGGCCTGATCCAAGCGCACATGGTAAGGCAGAATCAGCGGGCAAGCCGGTGACAGACGCAGGCGCTCACGCACCGGCACACCTTTAGCTTCGAGTTCGCGGATCTCTTTGATCAGCGCTTCAGGCGAAAGCACTACTCCGTTGCCGATGACGCAGGTTTTGCCTGGGCGCAAAACACCGGAGGGAATCAGGTGCAGAACGGTTTTTTCGCCGTCGATGACCAGCGTGTGGCCCGCATTGTGGCCACCTTGGAAGCGCACCACCGCAGAGGCGGATTCTGTCAACAGATCAACGATCTTGCCTTTACCTTCGTCACCCCATTGGGTGCCCAGCACTACGACATTCTTACCCATTATGATGCACTCGTCTCTTGTGTCAGGGCCGTTGGCTGCCAACGGCCATTGATAAGCTCAAGACGGCGGTCACAGTCATGCTCCGCCGGCCCAGTACGCTGCCCAGGCAGCGCTTGAATTACGCGTTCCCCTTGCTCACGCAGTGCAACAATGGCAGCGTTGAGCGACTCATCCTGCTGGGCGGATGCCCAAATACTGCCGCGGCTTTCAGCCGCCAGCGCCAACGACGCCAGCTGTTTCAAATCCATCGAGAACCCGGTTGCAGGGCGCGCACGGCCAAAGGCCCGTCCTGTATCGTCATAGCGCCCGCCTTTTGCCAGCGCATGACCATAGCCCGGGACATAGGCAGCAAACATCATCCCTGTATGGTATTGATAGCCACGCAGCTCAGCCAAGTCAAAGTAGAGCGATACGTCAAAACGCGCCAGCACGCCTTGATAAAGTGCCTCTAATTGATCCAGCGCCGCTGTCACCGAGGCAGGTGCCCCCGCAAAACGCTCGCGCGCTTGGCTTAAAATATCGGCACCACCGTGTAATTCACCCAGCGCCAGCAACATATCGGCTAACGCCGGGTCGTTAACGCTAGCACCGACAAGCTGTACAAGCTGCGTCGGCGACTTGAGAGCCAGCGCCTCGAATAGCGCGCTCTCTTGCTCATCACTGAGTGCAGCGGCTTCCACAAGACTGCGGTAAATGCCGATATGGCCGAGTGCTAAGTGGATTTCCTTAGCCCCGGCGGCTTCCATGCTAGCCAGCGCCAGGTGGATAATCTCACTGTCTGCCTCAAGCCCTGCATGGCCAAACAGTTCAGCGCCGACCTGCACCGGACTGCGCCCGCCTTGGTGCTGATCCGCTTTAGCCCTTAGCACATTGGTGCAGTAACAAAGGCGCACAGGCCCCTGACGCTTAAGCGAGTGGGCGTCCATGCGCGCTACTTGCGGCGTTACGTCCGCCGAGGCGCCCATCATCCGACCTGTTAACTGATCAGTGAGCTTGAAAGTCTGAAGATCAAGATCGGTACCTGTCCCCGTTAACAAGGAGTCTAGAAACTCCACCGGCGGCGGCATTACCTGGTCATAGCCCCAGCAATGGTAAAGATCGAGCAGCGCACGGCGCAGCTCTTCCATGCGGCTTGCCTGAGGCGGAAGCACCTCATCCATGCCGTCGGGCAGTAGCCAGCGGTCAGCGATGGTCATGTAAACAATCCTGCAAGACGATGAAGGCCCAACAAACTCAAGCAGTAACGAAGCAATATGATTGCCGACGCCAGCGTTAAATGAGGGCCACAAAAAAACCGGGCGACGCCCGGTTAATGAATTCTATCACGTTTATTGGCCGGATAAACCCCGCCACGTCCTAGGAATGACGAGACGAAGAACACCGGCCTAAAACCACTTACTCGCTATCGCTTTCGCTACCTTCTGGCTCTGGATTACGCAAATAGCGGAAAAAATCACTATTCGGCTCCAACACCATCAGATTGCCATCATCAGCAAAGCTATTACGATAGGCGTCTAGACTACGCCAAAAGGAGAAGAACTCCTGATCCTGGCTGTAGGCTTCAGAGAAGATCGCGGCAGCCTGGGCATCCCCTTCACCGCGTAGGGTTTCGGCTCGCTCATTAGCCTGGGCAAGCAACACCTGGCGGCGACGATCGGCGTTAGCGCGAATTCGCTCGGCCTCTTCTTGACCCTGCGCACGCCACTCACGGGCTTCACGCTCACGCTCAGAGCGCATCCGCTCAAACACCGCTGCCGACACGTCTTCGGGCAGGTCGATCCGCTTAATTCGAATATCGCGGATAGCCACACCAAGCTCTTCACGCATCAGCTCATCGAGCTCTGCAGTGGGGCCGGTCATCAGATCATCGCGACGTTCAGCAATAATTTCCTGAAGATTCAAACGGCCAAACTCGTTACGCAGGCTTTCATCCACGCGCGGCTGAATCAGCCGAATAGCCATTAGCTCATCACCTGCCGTCGCTTCGTAGTAGCGCGTTGGGTTAACCACCTGCCACTTAACGTAAGAATCGACGATAACTGCCTTCTGCTCAAGCGTCAGATAGCGACTAGTGTCGGTATCCAGCGTCAGCAACCGCGTATCAAACTTACGGATGGTTTGCGCAATCGGCACTTTGGCGTGTAAGCCAGGTTGAATATTCTCTTCGATGACTTCACCAAAGCGCAGCTTAACCGCCCGCTCGGTTTCATCTACTACATACAGAGTGTTGCTCGCCAGCCACGCAACGGCAGCCAGACCACCCACTATCAGCAGGGATCGATTATTAATCATTTACCGGCCCTCCCTGCGGATGCCGTTATTACTACTGCTATTCGACGTCGAGGAGCTGCTCTGGGTGCTACGTAAGCGCTCGAGCAGATCAGCATCTAACTGCTCATCGCTGCTGTTCTCGGCATTGCCAGACGATGAATTGCTTCGATTACCGCTAGTAGCGCCACGCATCTGGTCTAACGGTAGATACATTAATGGGGCGTTTTCGCTCACATCCAGCAGCACCTTCGGCGAATTACCAAACACCTCTTCCATCGTGTCTAGGTACATACGTTCACGCATGACCTCCGGCGCATTACCGTACTCGGAAAGCAGTGAGTTAAAGCGGTTGGCTTGACCCTGCGCTTCCGCAACGACCGATTCGCGATACCCTTGGCCCTGCTCAACGAGACGCTGCGCCTGACCCTGAGCTGCAGGGATGATCGCATTAGCGTATGCCATCCCTTCGTTAATCGTACGCTGACGATCTTCGCGGGCGCGGATAACGTCATCAAACGCGTCGATTACCGGTGCAGGGGCCGACGTCGATTCAATGTTAATGGTTTGTAAGCGAATACCAGCACCATAGTTATCGAGATAAGACTGCAAACGGCTTGAGACTGAACTGCCCAGAATCTCACGACCCGAGGTTAGGATATCGATCATGTCAGTACCCCCCACCACGTGGCGCAACGCCGAGTCCAATGCGTTTTCAATCGAAATAGCAGGATCACGCACATTCAGAACGAAATCGCGTGGATTAGCGACTTGGTACTGAGCTGAAATCTCTACTTCAACGATATTTTCATCGCGGGTCAGCATGGACTGCGTTTGGGTAAGTGACCGTACCCGCGTCACATTGACCATACGCACATCATCAATCAATGGCGGATTCCACTGTAGACCAGGCTCAACGATACCTTGGAATTCACCAAAGCGAAGGACAACGCCACGCTCGGACTGGTCCACTAAGTAAAAACCCATGGCCGCCCATATCGCCAGCGCAACAACAACTAGCAACCCAGGCAGTGCAAAGGGATTGCGATTTTTGCCATCACTGCCGCCACCGCCCTTCTTGCCGCCGCCCTTTTTGCTGCCACCCAACATACTATTGAGCTTGTCTTGAAACTTTTTCAGCGCTTCATCCAAATCAGGAGGTCCTTGGTTGTTGCCTCCTTTATTGCCATTGTTGCCGCCATTGCCACCATTATTACTGCCACGGTTGCCATCGCCATCGTTTCCACCGCGTCGGCCGCCACTACTCCAAGGGTCATGCTGGTTGCCACCACCAGGCTCATTCCAGGCCATACTTCGTCTCCACTAAGGTATTCGCTAGCGCTGATGCCACCGCATGACGCGTTAGCATCGCACTTTGATATTATTGCTTTATAAAACTTGTACCATCTTTATACAATTTAGAATACAGATAACGCTTTAAAATGCGCAATGAGCCGCTTACCACTCATCAACTTCCCGCAACGCTTCGGGTAAATAGTGGTTGGCACGCTCACCTAGTTGAGCCATTAATTGGTTGAAATCACGCCGAGGCAATCGAACATCCAGTACCGAATGCCCTTGCTCATCAAACGCTTCCTCACGAACAGCATTAAGTTCATGCAGGCCAGCACGCAGCTTACCCTGCTCAGGCGTCAGTGTCAGCGAAAAGCCAATGACATCGTTTGCCAAACGCTCGCTCAGGGCCTCATGCAATAAATCCAGCCCCTGGCCCTGCTGAGCCGAGAGCCAAACGACTTCCGGCACCCCATGGCCATCTCGCTCGATACGGGGCGCGCTGTCGAGCTTATCGATTTTATTCATGACCTTGAGAACCGGCACATCATCAGCGCCGATCTCTTTTAGCACTAGCTCTACCTGCTCTACGTTTAACTCACGGTCTGGGTCTGCCGCATCAATCACATGCACCAGCAAGGACGCTTCTGAAGCCTCCTGAAGCGTGGCCTGGAACGCTTCTACCAATTTATGCGGTAAGTGGCGGATAAACCCAACGGTATCAGCCATCACCACAGGCCCAACGTCTTCAACTTCAAGCCGTCTTAGCGTCGGGTCGAGCGTCGCAAACAGTTGGTCAGCGGCATACACTTCGGAATTCGTTAACGCATTAAACAGCGTTGATTTACCCGCGTTGGTGTAACCCACCAACGAGACGCTATGAATTTCAGCGCGGGCACGGGCACGACGGTTCTGGTCACGCTGGCTGCGCACTTTATCCAATCGTTTGTGAATGGACTTAATCCGCCCACGTAACAAACGCCGGTCCGTCTCGAGCTGTGTTTCACCAGGACCCCGTAGGCCAATCCCGCCTTTTTGGCGTTCAAGGTGTGTCCACCCGCGTACCAAGCGAGTCGACATGTATTCAAGCTGGGCAAGCTCTACTTGCAGCTTACCTTCATGGGTTCTTGCCCGTTGCGCAAAAATATCGAGAATAAGACCGGTACGGTCCAACACTCGGCACTTGAGCTCTTGCTCAACATTGCGCTCTTGGGAGGGACTTAAGCTGTGATTGAAGATCACCAACTCGGCTTCATGAGCGGCGAGCAGTGCCCGCAACTCTTCCAACTTACCTGAACCGATAAAAGTGCGCGAGTCAGGTCGATGGCGGCTGGCAGTGAGTAGAGTCGCAGGCTCTGCACCCGCAGAGCGTACGAGCTCTAGAAACTCACCCGGGTCTTCACGTTTTTGCTCATCATGGAAATCGACATGAACAAGAACTGCCGTTTCACCGGCGTCTGGGCGTTCGAAAAACAATCAATACCTCGTGGAATCTCTTGCTTATCCAGCGGTGTTAAATCTCCGCATCCTGCTCTGCCGGGTCTTGCGCAGGCAAGCGTACGTTGCGAGACGGAACCACCGTAGAAATAGCGTGTTTATAAACCATCTGGCTAACGGTATTGCGCAATAAAATAACAAACTGGTCAAACGATTCGATCTGGCCTTGTAACTTGATGCCATTGACCAAAAAGATGGAGACCGGAATGCGCTCCTTGCGCAGAATGTTCAAGTAAGGGTCTTGAAGGGACTGCCCTTTGGACATGTTGCTCTCCCTAAAACTGTCGTTGGGGTTAATTTTCAAATGGCGTGCCCTACTAGTGCTACGCCGCAATCTTTTGCCTGGAAGGCCTAATGTCGTCGAAAGTATCTAACGACCCTTCGAAAACATACGCTTACTAAATCGCTATCCTAACGGACTATCTTACGCTAAGCACCGCTTTCACGCACGATTTTCAACACCTTATCAAGCGCGTCAGGGCGTTGAGAATCTACCCACTCGAGCGATGGCCAACTTCTTAACCACGTTAGCTGACGCTTGGCGAGCTGGCGAGTGGCAATGACACCCCTTTCTACCAGTGTGGCATAATCATATTCACCTTCGAGGTATTCCCACACTTGGCGGTACCCCACACTTTTCATCGCTGGCAGGCCTAAATGTAAGTCATTACGCTTTTTGAGGGCAGCGACTTCATTTATCAAGCCCTCCGCCATCATTAGTTCAAAGCGCTTGGCGATGCGTTGATGTAAAAGGTGACGGTCACTCGGTGCCAATGCAATCGACAACACGCGCCATGGAAAGGTTTCCCGCGACTGCTCTGCCCATAACTCACTCATCGGACGCCCGCTGGCATAGTACACTTCGAGTGCGCGCATTAAGCGTTGCGGGTCGTTGGGATGAATGCGCTGAGCGGAAACGGCATCCACTTCGGCTAAGCGCTTATGCAGCGATAAAAGCCCCTCTTTTTGCCACTTCGCTTCAAGCTGCTGGCGAATAAGCGGGTCTGCAGCAGGCAAGTCCGCCACCCCTTCAATTAAGCGCTTGTAGTAAAGCATCGTGCCGCCTACCAAGAGAGGCACATTGCCCGCCGCGCTGATTTGTCGCATCAAAGAGAGGGCATCTTCGCGAAAATCAGCCGCAGAGTATGGTGATGCTGGGTCGCGGATATCGATCAAGTAGTGAGGGGCTCGGGAAAGCTCAGCCGGGCTAGGTTTGGCGCTACCAATATCCATGCCGCGATAGACCATCGCCGAATCAACGCTGATCAGCTCATGTCCCAAGCGCTCATGTAGCGCCATCGCGGTGTCGGTTTTCCCGGCGGCCGTCGGACCCATCAAAAAAATCGCCCAAGGGCGCGTATCAGCCATGCGCGGGTAATGCTCCACTATTTATCAATCATTAAATTTATGATCGTGCCGCTACTGCCCTCTTAAGAACAGCCGATCAAGCGCTTTTAGGCCCATCTGGGTCCAGGTGGGTCGGCCATGATTACACTGATCACTGCGCTCCGTGCGCTCCATATCACGTAGCAGAGCATTCATTTCATCAATAGTGAGCCGCCGATTGGCGCGCACGCTGCCGTGGCACGCCATGGTAGAGAGCAGCTCATGCAGTCGAGCCTCGACCTGATGCGTGCGCCCATAGCGCGCCAGCTCTTCTAACATCTGACGCACCAACGCTTCGGGGTCTGCCTGTGAAAGGAGCGCTGGCAATTGGCGCACCAGCAGCGTCTCTGGGCCAGCGACATCCAGCTCGATACCTAACTTAGCAATCGCTTCTTGCTCGCTCTCAGCGGTCGCCACCTCTGCCCGACTGGCGGCGATGGAAACAGGCACTAGCAGCGGCTGGGCATCTATGCCTTTAACCGCGGCTAGCTGTGTTTTCATCCGTTCATAAACGATCCGCTCATGAGCGGCATGCATATCTACCAGCACCAACCCCTGAGCATTCTGAGCCAGGATATAAATACCGTGCAGCTGGCCCAGCGCAAACCCAAGCGGTGGCGCCGCCGTGGGGTCGTTATCAGGCATCGCCAGTGGGGCTTCACGCACTTCACCGCTTTCTGTACCCGTGGTGTTCGCCTGGGGTGTTAACAGCGTTTCTTCATGATTGGGATGCAGCGCTTGATAGCCCTGCATAAAGCGGCGCACACGCTCAGCACCTGGGTGGCGATGTGGCGAGTGAGTAAGCGCAATGCCCTGTTGCTGCCAACGCGGCTGCTCGGCGTTTTCACCCACCCCCGCTTCTCCCTGGGGCGGCTGTCCACGCTCTTGCTGCTGAGAAGCAGCTAAATCATTTGCCTTTTCGACGCTATTTTGTTCATCGCTTTCTGCAGGCTTAGAGGATGCCAGACAGTGATGCAGACTGGAGTACAGAAAATCATGCACCATGCGGCCATCGCGAAAACGCACTTCATGTTTCGTCGGGTGGACATTGACGTCGACAACGTCTGGGTCAAGCTCCAGATAGAGTACAAACACCGGATGCCTGCCGTTAAACAGCACATCGCGATACGCCTGGCGCACCGCATGGGCCACCAGGCGGTCGCGCACCACGCGCCCATTAACGAAAAAATATTGCTGGTCAGCCTGGGAACGAGAATGAGTGGGCAGCCCCACCCAACCGCTTAGCCGTAAACCTCCCGCTTCGCGTTCGATATAGCGGGCGTGCTCAATAAAGTTTTTACCCAACAGTGAAGCAATCCGCCGTTCGCGAGCGGCCGCCGAGTGCCCCGGGGGAAGCTGGTGAATCACTTTTTGATTGTGGCGTAACACCCAAGCGATGTCGTAGCGTGATAGCGCCTGACGGCGAAAGGCTTCTTCCACATGCGCGAATTCGGTCTTTTCGGTGCGCAGAAATTTGCGTCGGGCGGGGGTGTTAAAAAACAGGTCGCGCACGCCAACGCTGGTTCCCCGGGGGTGAGGTGCCGGCGTTACTCGCGCCTCCATGCCTCGACCTTCCGCGACTACCCGCCACCCATAGCGGGGGTCTTCCTGCGCGTTAGAAATGAGCTCCAAACGAGAAACAGAGCTAATCGAGGCCAACGCCTCGCCCCGGAAACCTAACGAGCTAACGCCTTCTAAATCTTCCAAGCTACCGATCTTACTGGTGGCATGGCGCGCCAAAGCAAGCGGCAAATCATCTTCGCCGATACCAATACCGTCATCACGCACCTTGATAAGCCGCGTGCCGCCTTGCTCAATTTCAACTTCAATGCGCTGGCTGCCGGCATCGATCGCGTTTTCTATCAGCTCCTTGGTGACCGACGAGGGGCGCTCAACCACCTCGCCAGCCGCAATCTGGTTGGCTAACCGTGGGTCGAGTACCTGAATACGCGGCGTAGCAGCGGTCATCTCAGTCAACACAACACCTCAAGAACGATTTTTATGAACGGGGGATTTGCAACACTTGGCCGACCCGTATCACATCACCATTAATATCATTGGCCTGCTTCAGTTGATTCACCGGCACACCGTGACGAACAGCTATCGCCGACAGGGTATCGCCTGACTGAATACGGTATTCGTTCCCCGAAGGGCGACGTTGGTTATCGCGTTGCCATGCAAGCAAACTAGCCGGCGGCGGGTAACGCTGGAAGTGGTCGCGCAAGCCACTGAAAATCGCTTGAGACAGACCTCCCTGGTGCACCGGATCACGCAGGCGGCGCTCCTCGTCCGGGTTAGAAATAAAACCAACCTCGATCAATAGAGAAGGAATATCTGGCGATTTCAACACCATGAATCCGGCCTGTTCGACCCGCGATTTGTGCAACCGATTCACCCGCGCCAACTGTTCCAGCACTTGCCCGCCAATCGAGAGAGAGTCATTCAAGGTGGCGGTCATGGTGAGATCTAACAAGACGCCGCGCAGCACCTGATCCTTATCGCGGAGTGATAAACTCCCATCGACGCCGCCGATCAAATCGGAGCGGTTTTCGCTATCCGCCAGCCACTGAGCGGTTTCCGAGGTAGCGCCACGTTGAGAGAGCGCATAAACCGAACTGCCTTGAGGGCGAGGACTGGTAAAGGCGTCGGCGTGAATGGAGACGAAGAAGTCCGCCTTCTGCTCGCGGGCCAGTGCGGTGCGCTGACGCAGCCCAATATAGTAGTCACCATCGCGGGTTAGCACCGCCTTGAAGCCCGGCGTACCATTGACCTCAGACGCCAAACGACGGGCAATTTCCAGCACCACGTCTTTTTCACGGGTTCCTGAAGGGCCGATGGCCCCGGGATCTTCGCCACCGTGCCCAGCATCCACAGCAATAATGATATCTCTACGCGGATGCGGTTTGGCCTCCTGCACTTCAGCCGGTGCTTCGTTGATTGGTGGCGCTACACTCCCCGGCAGTTGTGCTTGGGCAGTGGCGCGCTGGGCCTGGATTTCCTGCTCACGAATCATCGCCTCGATAGGATCAATGGGATTCTCAACCGCGCTTTCACCCGGATACTCAAGATCCACCACCAGCCGGTGCCCGTATTGATCGTTCGGCGTCAGGGTGAAATGGCGTGGCTCGACGGCGCGATTGAGCTCGAGCACAACGCGCAAACCGCCGCCTTCACGGGTACCCGTTCGCACCGATGTAATGGCACTGTCGTTAAGGGGCAAGGTATCCGGGTCAGTATCCATTTGCGTATCGTCTAAATCGATCACTAAACGCTCAGGATTTTGTAATGAAAATACATTAGCACTGGTGGCCGCAGATAGGTCAAATACCAGACGCGCGTGATCAGGCGCCGCCCACAAGCGCATGCTTTCGACGCTGGACGCCTGAACGTTGGCCGCCGCAAGGGCAAAGAAACTAACGGTCAATAGACGATATACACGAGCCGCAGCGGCCTTCATTTCCATTGAATCACACCATTCTCCAACTGATCGTCGCTTACCTTACTTGCTCCACCGGCTAGGCTTGCTTCCGGGGCCTGACGCTCAAGCAGTGTCAGGATACGCGCGCCCAAATCACTGCAAGCCGTTAAAGTGATCAAACGGCCTTGAGCAGCCACTTCCAAAGCAAGGCGCAGGTCAGGCGTGGGTAACCACCCTTCTCCCCGGCTGGGCCACTCAATAATACACACTGCCTCGTCGGCCAATACATCGCGGCCACCGATAAACTCAAGCTCTTCAGGATCGGATAAGCGATACAGATCTAAATGATACACTCGCTGAGAGCCCAGCTCGTAGGGCTCTACCAGCGTATAGGTAGGACTTTTGACCGCGTCCTGGTGGCCATAAGCTTTCAAGATGCCACGGGTTAAGGTGGTTTTGCCCGCGCCTAGATCACCTTCAAGGAACACCAGCCCACGGCGTTGCAATGCATGCCCTAGCGCTTCACCAAACGCGACCTGGGCCTCTTCATTATCTAGTTGCACCTGCATGGGGGCTGCCTTCACGGATTAATCAATTTTCGCGCATAGGATGCCAGATCACTGGCCAGCAAGCCACGTTCACCTTCATGCGCTGCCGCACGATCAGCTGCTAACGCATGCACCATGGTGGCGAGCCAAGCACTAAGCTCGACATCACCACGCTGCGCTACTATGGCTCCCAACATGCCGCTGAGCACATCCCCCATCCCACCGCTGGCCATACCAGGGTTTCCATAGGGACACACCACTAGACCACTGGGACCCGCAATCAAACTCCCTGCGCCTTTCAAAACTACCACGCCGCCACGTGCCCGCTGTAGCGCCTGGGCAGCGGCAGGCCGATCAGCCTGGATATCCGCCACAGAACACCCTAGTAGCCGCGCGGCTTCACCGGGGTGAGGTGTCAATATCCAGTTGTCGCGCCGTACCTCTGGCCATTGGCGCGCTAATAGATTCAGCCCGTCTGCATCGACGATCAATGGCGCCTCTGACTGCAGCGCACTCTGTAATATGGCCTGCCCCCAGGCTGCTTGCCCAAGGCCAGGGCCAACCACGACAACATCAGCCGTCGCAGGTAGCTCAGCGGCTTCAGCACCGCCACGAATGCCATGAGCCATTACTTCAGGGCAGCGCACCAAACTCGCCGATATGTGTTCCGGTGCTGTCGCCAGACTCACCTTGCCCGCCCCAAGACGTGCGGCGGCCTGACAGGCCAGCAGCGCCGCGCCACCAAAGCCGGGAGCGCCCCCCATGACCAACACATGGCCCATCGAGCCTTTATGGCTCGTGCGCAGGCGCGGGGCAAAGGCATCGATCAGTAGCGAATCGTCAAGCCGCCACGCCGTGGCGGGAATATCAAAATACGCCTGGGACTTCACCCCCAACGGACGAAAATCGATCTCGCCGGTGTAAGCGGGCGCATCGCCCGTATGCAAACCGATCTTATCGCCGATAAAGGTCACCGTGCAGGTGGCCTTAACGGCAAGGCTTGGCACAGCACCGGTGTCGGCGACCAACCCAGAGGGAATATCAATGGCGAGCACCGGCCGTTGAGCGGCATTGACCATTTCGATGGCCCGCCGAAAGCGACCCTCAACGTCACCCGTCAAACCGGTGCCTAGCAAGGCATCAATAATGACTTCGCCCGTCAATACAGTGCCTGCCTCCCACTCTTCACAACCCACGCCCGCAGAGGTGGCCAATTGCGCAGCTCGGGCGGCGTCGCCGCTTAGCTCATCCAAGGGCTTGAGCGTCACTCGCTGCACCTTGAGGCCAGACTGCATGGCCAGTGCTGCCAGCACATGACCGTCGCCCCCGTTATTACCACTTCCACACATCACGGTTAAGCTACGTGCCTGTGGCCAGCGCGAACGAAAGCTGTGCCAAGCGCTTGAGGCCGCGCGCTGCATCAATGCAAAACCATCGATACCACCGGCGATAGTTCGCCGATCCAGCTCGCGCACCTGGGCGGCTTTGTAGAGAGGGCGTAGCATGGAAGTATTCGGGATCGTCACGATCTCTCCTTTCACATGTTTTGATAGCTGCCGATGCGTTAGCATAGCGCGCTTAATGCCTTGCTGTTGATTGACTATGTCTACTTCCACTGCCTTTGCACGTTCTCATCGTGCAATGACTGACCAGAAAATTGCCCACCTTGCCGACCTGATTAAAACCTGGGGGCGAGAGCTGGGCTTTCAGCAGGTCGGCATTACCGATACTGAGCTGTCGGCCCATGAGGCCCATCTCGATACGTGGCTTGAAAAGGGCTACCACGGTGAAATGGGCTTTATGGCCAAGCACGGTACGAAGCGTACCCGCCCGGCGGAGCTGGAACCCGGCACACAGCGCATTATCAGCGTGCGCATAGATTATCTTCCCGCTGAGGTGGAAAGCACCAAGGTACTGGGCCAACCCAACCGCGCCTATGTTTCCCGCTACGCTCTCGGGCGTGATTATCACAAGCTAATACGCAAACGGTTAGCCCTATTAGCAAAAAAAATTGAACAAGAAGTCGGGCCTTTTGGCTACCGCGCTTTTGTAGACTCTGCCCCCGTCATGGAGCGCGCCTTAGCGCAAAAGGCCGGATTAGGCTGGTTCGGCAAGAACGCGATGCTGCTGAATCCAAAAGCAGGCTCACTGTTTTTTCTGGGTGAACTTTATACCGACCTTCCCCTGCCAATCGACGCGCCGTTTGAGCAAGAGCACTGCGGCAGTTGCAGCGCGTGTCGTACCGCCTGCCCTACCGGCGCCATTGTTGATGACAAGGTGGTCGACTCGCGCAAGTGCATTTCGTATCTGACCATCGAACTACACGGCGCCATCCCCGTCGAGTACCGCCGCGCCATGGGCAACCGCATTTATGGCTGCGATGACTGCCAGCTGGTCTGCCCTTTTACGCGCTTTACCCGCACTACCCAGGAAGATGATTTTGCCCCACGCCACGATCTGGATCGTGCCTCGTTAATCAGCCTGTTCTCCTGGAGCGAGGCGGAATTTCTGGATAAAACCGCTGGCAGCCCCATACGCCGAATCGGCTATGAACGCTGGTTGCGCAATCTCGCCATTGGCCTGGGCAACGCGGCCTGGAGCGATGCCGTAGAAGCCGCGCTTTGGGCGCGCCGCGCCTACCCAAGCGCACTGGTGCGTGAGCACGTCGCCTGGGCGCTTGAGGAACAGCGCCTCAAGCGCGGCAGGCGTATTGCCACCGATATGTCTTAACCGCTTTACTCTTCTTCGTCGCTTTCCTGCTCAACGCGCAAAAATGTGCTGCGGTAGTGCGCAAGCTCGGCAATCGACTCTTTAATATCGTCCATCGCCAAATGCACGTTACGTTTTTGAAAGCCTGCCAGCGCGCCGGGGTTCCAGCGTTTAGCCACTTCTTTCAAAGTCGACACATCGAGATTTCGGTAGTGAAAAAAGTCGAGTAGCGCAGGCATTTCACGCTCTAAAAAGCGCCGATCCTGGTGGATGCTGTTGCCACACATGGGTGAGGAGCCCGCCACCGCGTACTGTTGCAAAAATGCCAGAGTTTGCTGCTCGGCTTCAGCCGTTTCCATATGACTGGATTTGACACGGGCGACCAAGCCCGACTCGCCGTGGGTTTTCTGATTCCAGTCGTCCATTTGTGCCAGCAGGCTATCGGGCTGCTTCACCGCAATGATCGGACCCTCGGCGACCACGTTTAAGTCTGCATCGGTAATCAGCGTTGCCACCTCGATGATGCGCTCCTTATTAGGATCGAGCCCCGTCATTTCCAGATCAATCCAGACCAGCAGATCATCCCGTGGCGCCATCGCCGCTGTCGTATCGTTGCTCATTACCGTTATCCTTTTTGCCCATGTTGGCTATTAATAGCCTGTCAGTGTGCCTTAAATAGGCTTACCAAGCAGCTATACAGGACAGCTTGGCTACTTGGTAGGTACAATGGCCTCTATTGTACCGAGCATCAGGTGGTCATGAGCAAACGTAAATTAAGTCGTCAGCAGCAATGGCGCGTCGAGAAAGTCCAGGCGGAACGGGCTCAGCGCGCTGAAAAGCGTGATGTCCAGGACGCTGAAAAACTCGCCGCTGGTGAATACGGCGCCGAACAGCCGGGCCGTGTAGTTGCTCACTTTGGCCGCACCCTGGAAGTACGTAATAGCGATAATGAACCGGTGCGCTGCCACCTACGCGCCAACCTGGACGGCTTAGTCACCGGCGACCGGGTCATATGGCGTGCCGGGCAGGAAGGTTCTGGCGTAGTGGTGGCTCGTGAAGAGCGTGAAAGCGTGCTTAAACGCCCCGATGCCCGTGGCCAGTTAAAGCCAGTGGCCGCCAATATCGATCAATTATTGATCGTGTTCGCAGTGGAGCCCGCACCTCACGCTAACCTTATCGATCGCTATCTGGTCGCCGCCGAAGCCACCGGCATAGCGCCGGTGCTGGTACTCAATAAAACCGACTTACTACCCGAAGATGGTGGCGAGCTAGGCAAGCTGCTGGAGCGTTATCGCGATTTGGGTTACACCGTAGTACGTACTACTACCGCCACCGCCACCGGGCTAGATGAGCTGCGCCACCAGCTTGAGGGGCGAACGTCGGTATTCGTTGGCCAGAGCGGGGTTGGCAAGTCTTCGTTGATCGACTTGCTGCTACCGGATGAAACCCTGCGCATTGGCGCGCTGTCAGAAGACTCTCGCAAGGGCACGCATACCACCACCACGGCGCGCCTCTACACGATGAGCCGCGCCGAGGTAGCTGATGGCGATGTCATCGACTCACCGGGTATTCGCGAATTCGGTTTAGTTCATCTCAATGAGCAGGAAGTCACCGACGGGTTTATCGAATTTCACGACTACCTTGGCCACTGCCGCTTCCGTGACTGTCGCCACCGTAATGAGCCCGGTTGCGCTTTACTCGCGGCGGTTGAGGCAGGCAAGATTCATCCAGCACGCTTTGCCAGCTATCGACGTATTCTTGATAGCTTGGACGGCTAACGTTGACAGGAGTTACCCATGAGCACTGAAAACCAGTCGTCGGAAGTCAACCTTCTACCGCTGATTATTGAACCAGAGCAGCTGCAGGCCCATTTAGATGATCCCCAACTGCTGATTATCGATGTACCGGTCAACGGCGACAGCTACCGTCAGGGCCACGTGCCAGGTGCTATTTTCCTCGACTTCCGCTACTTGATGCGTGGCGAAGGGCCGGTACCCAGTGACGTGCCCAGCGTAGAAGCACTTTCGCGCCTGTTCAGCGCATTAGGGCTGACCCGCGACACCCACATAGTGGCCTACGATGACGAAGGCGGTGGCTGGGCGGCACGCCTGTTGTGGACATTAGAGCTCATCGGCCATACACGTTACTCCTATTTGAATGGCGGCATACACGCGTGGCGCGCGGCAGGCCTAAGTGAGAGCACCGAGCCTACCGCCCCCACCCAGAGCGACTATCAAGCTGAAATTCTCAATCCCCAGACACTGATCACCTGCGAAGAGATCAAAGAAAAGCTGGACGATAAACAGTTCGCGGTATGGGATGCGCGCTCCAAGGAGGAGTACGAGGGTGTTCGAGGCAACAACAAATACCTCGGGCATATTCCGGGGGCGGTCAATATGGACTGGCTCCACGCCATGGATCGCCAGCGCGCGCTTCGCATTCGCGATTACGCCGAGCTCATCACCGAACTGGGCGCCCTAGGCCTGACCCCCGACATGGAAATCGCTACCCATTGCCAAAGCCACCACCGCAGCAGCTTTACCTGGTTGGTAGGCAAAGCGCTAGGCTTTACGATGCGCGGCTATGCGGGCTCCTGGGGCGAATGGGGCAACCGCGACGACACCCCGATAGAGAAGTGAAAATATTACTGTGACTCTTTCCCAAAAAGCTTTTTCGCTACTTCAATACCCATTGCCCCAGCACACACTATCGCGTCTGACGGGTAAGTTTGGCGAGTGTGATAACCGCTGGGTAAAAAGCCCCCTGATTAACGCCTTTATCAAACACTTCAATGTCGACATGAGCCAGGCGCTGGAGCCTGACCCCAGCGCCTACGCAACGTTTAACGCCTTCTTTACCCGCGCGTTAAAAACCGATGCACGCCCATTAGGCGAGGGAATATTGAGCCCTGCCGATGGCACGCTTTCGCAATATGGGCGCTTGCAAGCCGGCCAACTGGTTCAGGCAAAGGGCCACACTTACTCCGCGCAAACGCTGCTGGGCGGCGATACCAGCCTGGCAGAGGAGTTTCTCGGCGGCAGTTTTGCCACGGTGTATCTCTCCCCACGGGATTACCACCGTGTGCACATGCCGGTGACCGGCACGCTGAGAGAAATGATCTATGTGCCGGGCAGGCTCTTCTCGGTCAACCAAGCCACTGCCAACTATGTCCCGGGCCTGTTTGCCCGCAACGAGCGGCTGGTGTGTATCTTTGATACTGAGCACGGCCCCATGGCGATGGTATTGGTGGGCGCGATGATCGTCGCGGCCATTGAGACTGTCTGGTCGGGCCAGGTAACGCCGCTGGCTGGCCAGCCTCAACGTATGCAGTTTGGGCAACCCATCACGCTGGAAAAAGGCGCCGAAATGGGTCGCTTCAAACTGGGTTCTACCGTCGTGATGTGCTTTACCAAACCGGTTAACTTTGCTGACTACCCTAAAGGTGTCATGGTCAGCATGGGGCAATCGCTGGGCAATATTGATTCTCCCACCCCTGATAGCGATGCGCCCCTCACAAGCGACACAGCGGTTTAGCAGCGAGGCGTAGAAAAGGCGAGCACGTCTTCCAGGCGTGCTTTGCCTAGCGCCAGTTGGATGAGGCGATCAATCCCCAGCGCCACGCCCGCACCGGCTGGCATGCCGTGCTCCAGCGCAGCCAACAAACGCTCGTCAATGCTCACTTCCGGCAAGCCCAAGCGGCGACGCTCGGCGTTGTCGTCTGTAAATCGTTTACGCTGTTCAGCGGCATCGGTCAATTCTTGATAGCCGTTGGCCAGCTCAATACCATTCAGGTAGAGCTCGAAGCGTGAAGCCACCCACTCCCCCTCCGCATCCTGGTGGCGTTGTGCCAGCGCGGCCTGGCTGGTGGGGTAATCGACCACCACACTCAGTTCATGCTGGCCTAACTGTGGCTCGATCACCATGCTCATGAGCAGGTCAAGACAGGTATCGCGGCCCTCACCGGCCAACGATTGTGCAGACATTTGCGCCCGCTCGGCGGCAATCAATCGCAGCTTTTCCAGCGACGTGTTAAAGGGGTCCACCTCTAGGTGGGTATGGAAAAGTTCTCGGTAGCGGTAATGCACGACTGGGCCTGGGAAACTGGGAAGCAGCGACATGACCAGGGTAGCCGTCTCATTAATCAGCTTGTCTAAGGTAAACTGCGGCCGGTACCACTCCAACATGGTGAACTCGATATTGTGGCGCCCCCCTACTTCACCATCGCGAAAGCTTTTGGCGAGCTGAAAAATAGGGCCACTACCAGCAGCGAGCAGACGCTTCATATGAAATTCAGGCGAGGTTTGCAGCCAGAGTTTACGCTGACCTTTGTCGGTGCGGGCAAGCGTCGATAGCGAGACCAAATGCACGTCGGTGCTGCCGCCCTGCCCCAACACAGGTGTTTCCACTTCTAGCACATCACGCTGGGCAAAAAATGCCCGCACTTTGGCCATTAACCGCGCACGCTCGCGGAGCGTTTCAATCGACGCCGAGGGTTGCCAATCAATGGCCATCACTACTCCTTAGACAAGCTTTTTTTGAAACCAGTTTCTGGAAATACGTTGGGTAGTCAATGCTTGCTTTGCAATACTTGCTCAGCAAAAAATGGCCACGCAAAATGCGTGGCCATCATTACGACTTCAGCAGAAGTGGCAATTAACTACGCACGCGAGACGTATTCGCCACTGCGCGTATCAATTTTCAGCACTTCACCCTGATTGATAAATAGCGGTACGCGTACCACGGCACCAGAAGATAGCGTAGCAGGCTTGGAGCCCCCCTGCGCCGTGTCGCCTTTTAAACCTGGATCAGTTTCAACCACTTCCAATTCAATAAAGTTGGGCGGCGTTACTGAAATAGCCTTATCATTCCACAACGTGATGGTATAAGGCACCTGCTCTTTGAGCCATTTTTCGGTATCACTTAGGGCTTTTTTCTCTACCGCGTACTGTTCAAAGGAGCCATCGGTCTTCATGAAGTGCCACATGTCACCATCGGTGTAGAGGTACTCCATCTCCAGATCCATGACATCGGCACCTTCCAACGAGTCACCCGACTTGAACGTACGCTCACCGACACGGCCCGTCATCAGGTTACGCAGCTTCACACGGTTGAATGCCTGCCCCTTACCCGGCTTCACCAGTTCGTTCTCAACGATCGAACAAGGGTCGCCATCAAGCATTACTTTCAAACCGCCTTTGAATTCATTGGTAGAATAGTTCGCCATAAAGCCTCTCAATGTTTAATTTCAGCAACGTAATGCGCGAAGCCGTGCTTCGCCGTTAATAACTTCATCCCATAAGTGCGCGCATGATAACCCGAAGGAGGGCTTTTTGCAGGAGAACATCATTATCGCTGCTAAGCAGGCCGCTGCCCAGATGCCTAGCGCCTGGCAGCAGCAGCTTTCCCAGGCGATTCGCGACCCCGCCGTGCTGTGTGAGCGCCTTGGCTTAAGCCAGGCGTGGCTTGCCGGTGCCGACGCTGGGCATCAGCTCTTTGAGATCTGCGTACCCGACGCTTATCTGGCGCGTATTGTACCCAACGATCCTAATGACCCTCTGCTTCTACAAGTACTGCCTCTTGGAGAGGAAACCGACGCAACGCCTGGGTATGTGACCGACCCGCTTGAAGAGGCCGATCATCGTCCTGTCAAAGGCCTGATCCATAAGTATGCCAATCGCGTACTGCTGATTGCCAGCCCCGCTTGCGCCATCAACTGCCGTTACTGTTTTCGCCGCCACTTCCCCTACAGCGAGAACTCACCCTCTCGTGCCCAATGGCAGGAAGCACTGGATTACCTGCGTGAAGATACCTCCATTAACGAGGCGATTCTTTCCGGCGGCGACCCGTTGGCTTCCAACGACCGCCAGCTTGACTGGCTGGTCGAACAGCTGGAAAGCATCCCTCACCTGAAACGGCTGCGTATCCACACTCGCCTGCCTGTGGTCATTCCTGATCGCGTGGATGAGGCCCTGCTCGGCTGGCTAGGCAGCACCCACTTACAGAAAGTCGTCGTACTGCATATCAACCACGCCAATGAAATCGATCAGGCCGTGGTGGATGCCTGCACGCGCTTAAAGCAGGCTGGCGCCACGCTGCTAAACCAGAGCGTTCTATTAAGGGGCATCAATGACAATGTGCCAGCGCTGGCGAGCCTCTCGGAACGGCTATTTGAGGCAGGCGTAATGCCCTACTACCTGCACGTACTCGACCCGGTCCAGGGCGCCGCCCACTTTGACGTACCCGATCATGAGGCCCAAACGCTCGTTCAAGCGCTGCTGGAACACTTACCCGGATTTTTAATGCCCCGGCTGGTGCGCGAAGTGCCTGGGAGGATGAGCAAAACGCCTTTGTAGGATCGCTCAAAGCTTCTGGCTTTCGTCAAATCATGTTCCCTATTAGCCTGTACAACTTAACCGCTGAGGATCTCACAAGGCTGTTGAAGGTAACCGCCGTCTACACCTAGTTATGCGACAGGCGTTTGTCCAATTGGAAGCGCTGAGTTGCTTGCTCCTACTAAGCATTAAGTCCCATCGCGTGCAGCAAAATTGATACCGCTTCAGGTGCCGGAAGCATTTCAAAGACCCACGGGGGCGTCATCGTGTTTGTTGACGTCCGAAGTGGATTTTCTATTTTTTTTCATTGGCGCTTACGTGCCAAAAATCCATCGTTATCTGCTAACGTTATAGGGCTAATTACTTTGTGGTGAGGCGCTCGCCTTACTATCCTGAAAATTTCAAGGAGGAAATAACGCTATGTCGACATTACGTCCGACCCGGCTGGGGGCAATAGTGCTATTGATTGCCTCGCTCGCTGGGCTCGCTATCGCTCTCTATGCCTATTTTGTGCCCCTCACTGGCGTGACCGGAACACTTGGCGCCCTGGTAGCCATTTTGGCCTGCCTCGCTCTCGGGGTAATGGCGCTCCTTCTTGCAGGCATCAAACACAAAAAAGCGGCCATCCTGTTACGCGCTCTCATCCTACTGGGGCTCGTTGGTACATTCTTAGCAGGGTTGTTACTGCACCAGTGGTGGATCTGCGCAGCGATGGGGGTCGGTTTCATCGGCCTGATACTTGATATGGTTCGTCCTGCGCACCATGTCCAACCTGCCCATGCCTGAGGAGCCGACGATGCCAAATTTTTCATTTGCTAAACGCCCTCATTTTACGCCTGCCACGCTGAGCTGGCGCACGGCCACTGCGCTGGTGCTCTGCTTATCCCCCATGCCGTTACTGGCACAAGAACCGCAAGATGAGCCGGAAAATAGTCCGGCAAACAGTGAGGCAGAGGCAACCAACACTGCACCTATCCCGCTGGTGCCTGGCGAGCCCATCTGGGATAGCTTTCATGGCCAGCTCAACGCGCAAAAGTATAGCCCGCTGAATCAGATTAACGCCGATAATGTCGGCGAGTTAGAGAAGGTGTGGGAAATCCATACCGGCGATGTTGCCGATGGTTCGGGTGATTTACCGGCGACGGTATGGTCAGCAACCCCTGTCTTTGCCAACGACACGCTCTACATCGGCACGCCGTTCTATCGGATTATCGCGCTGGATCCAGCGAGTGGGGAAGAAAAATGGAGTTTCGACACTCAGTCCTCTCTTGAGGCACTCACCCAGCCTGCCTTGAAGAATCGCGGTGTGTCTTACTGGGAGGCCGATGATCCGGTGGCTGGCGAGTCCTGCCAGAAAATCATCTACATGGGCACCATGGATGCGCGACTGTTTGCGGTCGACGCCGACAGCGGCGAGCCGTGCCAAGGATTTGCTGATAACGGTGTGCTCAATGTTAATCAGTGGAACGACACCAACGACAAGTGGCCGTTGTCGCTGCTGCAGCCACCTACCGTGGTGGGAGATCGCCTGATTCTGGGTTGGGCGGGCATGGATTGGGCCTATGAAGAGGCGCCCCCTGGCACCGTCTTTTCCATCAATGCTCGCACCGGCGAACTTGAATGGACATTCCAGGCACTGAGCGATCAGATGCGTGAGCAGAGCGGTACCGCCAATGTGTGGACACATATGTCTGCCGACGAAGAGCTCGGCTTGGTTTACCTCCCAGTGTCGTCACCCTCGCCTAACTACTGGGGCGGTAACCGCACTGAAGAAGTCCCTCTCGGTACGTCAACCACTGCCCTTGATATTGAAACGGGCGAAGTGGTCTGGTCCCGTCAGTGGGTTCATCACGACATCTGGGATTACGATATTAATTCTGCGCCCACGCTCATGGATATTACGGTCGATGGTGAAGAGATACCGGCACTGATCCAGGCGACCAAGATGGGCTTCCTGTTTGTGGTCAACCGCGAAACAGGTGAAGATGTCTGGCCGATTGAAGAACGGCCGGTTCCGGCTGGTGACGGCTCCGTTGAGGGGGAAGTCTATGCGCCTACTCAACCGTTCCCGACTAAACCGGCGCCGTTGATGGATCAGTCAGAGAAGCCCAAGGTGTGGGCCCTGGCCGACGCGGTTAGCTTCGGTCAGTGTTCCGCCCTTTGGGAAGACCTTCACTATGAAGGCATGTACACCCCGCCCACTACCGAAGGGGAAGGGACGCTAGGCTTCCCTATCAGCGCAGGGGGGGTGCAGTGGGGCGGCGTAGCCTTCGATCCAGAGAGTCAGACAGCGGTGGTCAATACGTCACATATCGTTCAGCACGTCAGGCTTTATGGCCGTGAGCTTTACGAGTCAGCCAATAGAGCATCTGGCAACGAGAGCGGCTTTGCCTCTCAGGAAGGGGCGCCCTACGGCATGCGCTTAGAGGTTGCTCTCAACCGGCTGGGAATGCCCTGCTGGGAGCCGCCGTTTGGTGAACTCGTGGCGCTCGACATGACCACCGGCGATATCAAATGGCGCCGTCCGCTGGGTGCTTCGCAGCAGTACGGCTTCTACATGCCGGAAAGCTGGGGCTCTCCTACCATTGGCGGCCCCGCGGTGACCGCAGGCAATGTTATCTTTATCGGTGCCTCCATGGACGCCAAAGTACGCGCTTACTCTCTTGAGACCGGTGAAGAGCTCTGGTCGGATCAGAGCGAGGCGCCATCCGTCTCCAACCCCGCCGTTTATGAGTACGACGGTCGGCAATACGTTGCCTTTGTGTCCGGCGGGAATACCATTTTGAAAAACCAGGTAGGCGATCAAGTCGCTGTTTACGCATTGCCGGAATAAAGGCATGCTTGATCGATAGAAAATCAACGGGGCGGCCTTATTGGCCGCCCCGTTTGCATGAAGGGTGATGGAAAAGCGCTCATTCGAGGTTTGCAGCGGGCTTAGTAGCGCGCTTGGCTAACGCTTTGCTCGCCGCTTTCGCCAAGCGGCGCATCAGCGGCATAAGCAGCCACATCAGTGGCGTCAGTAACCAGCGATAGATAAACCTTGCCATGAACAGGACCGGCAGTAGCACCACCAGCCAAATAACAAACTGCCCTACCCATGCTGGCCAACCCAGCCACGTGGAAAGATTGGCGCCCAAAGCACTTACCAAACTGGGGTGACGAACCACGACATAGACGGTGCCTGCCACGGCGGCTACTTTGGCCATCCGGGGCAAGGTTGCAAAGCGACCGCTGGTGGCCACAAGACCTTGGCGCCAACCAGCGCGAGCGCCTTGTGCTTCAACGCTACCCAACCGCGCAGCACGAGCAGCCCTTCCCGCCCGTAGGACTTTGACGGTACTGGCCATCACCAGCAGGTCCACCCCGGCCCAGCCTAAATCACTTGCGCCAATGTCATCGCCTCGTCGCCACTGGCTTTCCAAATCACGCAAGCCGCTGGTAAAGAAGTCGCCCACGCCCGCCACTAATCGCTCACCCTGCAGCCACACCACTTCGCCCTGCTCGCTAACCACAAATTGATTAAGCAGCGCGTGACCATTCTCATCCAGCAAGGCAATGCCCATCTGGCCGCGGCGATCAGGGGTGAACGCTGAATCCGCGCCATCCTCCTCATCGCTCCACCAGCGGCTAAGCTGATGATAGCGCTCCCCAACCCAGTGCTGGGCTCGCAGGGTAGCAATATCATGATCACGGAAGTAGCTGATGGGTAGCACCGCATCCGCACCGAAGCGCATCAGCACTTGCTGAAACTGGGGCAGCAGACCGTACTCTACCAACACATCTCGCGCCACGTCGCCATGCCGCAAAATCGCCAGCGAAGCACTCATCCATAACGCCTGATCCTCGGCATAGTTGAGGAAAACCGCGTTGATCGCTGGCGTTTCCTGTTGAAGCGAGTCCTTTAGCGTGGGCAGTGCCCGCTGTGCTTCCAATCGCACCAATTTAGCGTCAAAGGGTTCGTGGGAAGCCACCGCAGAGGCAAGCCCCGCCATTACCACCGCGGTCAACACTATGATCTGCCAGGGCCGCATTGCTTTCGCCTCGTTAAAGGGATAACCCGCTAGTTATCCTAGTGTTTCTGCTGTCACATTGGCCGCCACAGGCTGTGTTGAATGATGGCGATTGATCGCACTAAGCACGCCTTTCATGGAAGCACTGGTAATGCTTTCATCGGTGCCCACACCGAACACCGCTTGGCCATCAATACGTACTTCCACGTAAGCAATTGCCTCGGCATCGGCGCCTTGGCCGCGGGAGTGCTCGTGGTAGTCAATGATTTCTACATCGTGCCCGGCGGCGGCCAGCGCTTTGACAAAGGCGGCTAACGGGCCATTACCTTCTCCACTGAGCGTCTGGCGACTGCCGTCTGTCTCAACGATGGCTTCCAGCGTCACTTTGGGGCTGTCAGGTTCAGAAGAGAGCCGATGACTCACCAACCCAAAGGGGGCCCGCTGCTCCAGATACTCATCGGCGAACGCTTGATAGATCATCTGAGAAGTGATCTCGCGCCCGGTGCGTTCAGCCACTTCCTGTACCACCTGGCTGAACTCAATGGAGAGGCGACGCGGCAACTCAATGCCATGCTCCTGCTCAAGTAGGTAAGAAACACCGCCTTTACCCGATTGGCTGTTCACCCGGATAACGGCTTCGTAACTACGGCCCACATCGAGCGGGTCGATGGGCAGATAAGGCACATCCCACACGGCGTCAGGATTCGCACGGCGATCGGCCATACCTTTCTTGATAGCGTCCTGATGTGAACCAGAAAAAGCGGTGAACACCAGATCGCCCACATAAGGGTGGCGCGGATGCACGGGCAGTTGGTTGCAGTACTCCACTTCACGCATGATCGGGGTGATATTGGAAAAATCGAGCTGCGGATGAACACCCTGGGTATACATGTTCATGGCGAGCGTGACGATATCGACGTTGCCGGTACGTTCGCCGTTACCAAACAGAGTGCCCTCTACACGGTCGGCACCTGCCATCAGGGTGAGCTCTGCCGCCGCCACGCCCGTTCCGCGGTCGTTATGCGGATGAACGCTGACAATCAGATGACCACGATGTTTAACGTTACGACAGAACCACTCAATTTGGTCGGCATAGTTATTGGGCGTAGCCACTTCTACCGTGGCAGGCAGGTTCACGATCATCGGTTTTTCAGTGCTCGCGCCATAGGCTTCCATGACCGCTTCAACGATCTCAACGGCAAAATCCATCTCGGTGGTGGTGAATAGCTCAGGCGAGTACTGAAAGGTCCAGTTAGTTTCCGGCGCGGCTTCCATCTGCGCGCGTATCTGTTGAGTGGCCTCTATAGCAATCTGAACGCACTCCGCTTTATCCACGTTAAACACCACACGACGAAACATAGGGTCGGTGGCGTTATAGACGTGAACGATGGCGTTTTTGGCCCCTTGCAGTGCTTCAAAGGTGCGCTCGATCAAATGCGGACGCGCCTGGGTCAGCACTTGAATGGTCACATCCTCGGGAATTTTATTCTGCTCGATCAGCGAGCGCACAAAATCGAAGTCGGTTTGCGAGGCAGAGGGAAAACCGACTTCGATCTGTTTAAAACCGACGTCCAGCAGCATGTCGAAAAAGCGCTGTTTGCGCTCCTGATCCATCGGATCGATCAGCGATTGATTGCCGTCGCGAAGGTCCACGCTACACCATATGGGCGCTGCTTCAATGCGCTGATTCGGCCATTGACGATCAGCTAAATCAACGGCCACAAAGGGGCGGTACTTGTTGGCGGGGTCAGTCAACATCATGGAAGCTCTCCAGCATTAGTCGTTTGTGGGCTTTTCGATGTGGTTACCGCCCATCTCCTGATGGGATGGCGCACGAGGCGAGCGTGACTGCGCGAGTGCTGCTTCCATGCGGTCAAGCTGAGCACGTAAATCATGCACATCGGCGCGCAGCCCCTGCATCTGAGCGGCGTCGCCCTCGTCGTTACTCAAATCGAGTAAGGCGCTCTCTTTTTGCATCACATCCAGCACGATACCAATCATCATATTGAGAAAGATAAACGCGGTCAGAAATATAAACGTTAAATAGTAGATCCAGCTCCACGCGTACACCTCTTGCGTGGCGTACATGACATCGGTCCAATCCTCAAACGTGGCAATACGGAACAGCGTGAGCATCGAAACGGAAATATTGCCCCATAAAAAGTCATCGACATTATGAAAGAGAAAGCTACCCAGGGCGGCGTAGATATAAAAAATAATGAACATCAGCAGCACGACATAGCCCATGCGAGGAACCGACTTCACCAACGCCCCAAGCAGCATCTGCAATTCGGGAATCATCGACACTAAACGCAGCACCCTGAAAATACGCAGCAGCCTGGCCAACAGCACCATTTCAGAATCATCCATAGGGATTAAGCTGGCTGTCACGATAAGGAAGTCAAAAACGTTCCAACCTTTTTTAAAAAAACTAAGAAGCGTGCGTTCAGCCGCCATCCTGATTAATATTTCCACCAGGAAAAAAATCGTTACTGCGATATCAAGATAGAGTAGCCACTGTTCAATTTGAGTCGTTTCTTCGTAAGTCTTGGCCCCTATCACCAGGGCGGAAATCACGATGATGGAAATAACGACCGCCTCGAAAATCTTATTTGAGCGCAGCTTTTCAAAACGGGCTTGCCAGGTAGTAAAGGACTCACGCATGGAACGACAGATCTCTCATAGGTTAACCGGCAAACTTTATACTAAAATTACACACATGCTACACAAGTGATATGCTCTTGTTTCACTTGATGTATCCTAAGCCATCAGAACGCTTTTAAAGCGCCCTGCTGGTACTCTTTTGACTTTTATTTTAGCGCTGGATGGACACCCATGACACTGCTTTGGATAGCCTTATTGCCTCTGCTAGGCGTACTGGTGCCGGTACTCACCGCTCAGCGTGGTCGCCGCTTTTGCTCGATGGCGACGGCGGTGCTGCCCGCTACCGCTTTAGTGATGACCCTACTCAACGTGCCTGCACTGTTAGACGGCGAGCAGCTACGTTTTTCGGCTACCTGGATGCCGGAGTTGGCGTTGAACTTAGCATTTCGCCTAGATGGGCTAACGCTGCTATTCAATCTACTGATTTTAGGCATTGGCCTATTAATTATTCTCTACGCCCATTACTACCTAGCGAAAGATGAACCCTTTGGACGTTTTTACGCCTTCCTAATGCTTTTTATGGCATCAATGGTCGGCATTTCAATGTCGGACAACCTGATTCTGCTGTGGCTATTCTGGGAGTTAACCAGCCTATCATCGTTCTTGCTCATTGGCTTTTGGTCGCACCAATCGGACGCTCGTAAAGGCGCCCGCATGGCGCTAACGGTGACCGGTGCGGGCGGCCTTGCGCTGCTGGCAGGTTTGCTGCTGCTGGGCGACATGGCGGGCAGCTTCAACATGGGCGATGTGCTGGCCAGTGGCGACGCTGTTCTTGCCGACCCGCGCTACCCAATCATGCTCGGCTTGGTACTGCTTGGGGCTTTTACCAAGTCAGCCCAGTTTCCTTTTCATTTTTGGTTACCCCACGCGATGGCAGCGCCGACCCCGGTGTCGGCCTATTTGCATTCGGCCACCATGGTTAAAGCCGGTATTTTCCTAATGGCTCGCTTACACCCTGCTATCGCAGGTAGCGAGTTATGGAGTGTTGTCGTATCACTGGTTGGCATTGTAACGATGCTATACGGCGCTTGGTTTGCATTGGTGAAAACCGATCTCAAGGGCATCTTGGCGTTTTCCACCGTTAGCCATTTAGGTTTGATTACCGTGCTATTGGGAATTGGCAGTCCGATGGCTATTTTGGCCGCCCTCTTCCATATCCTTAACCACGCAACCTTTAAAGCCGCGCTCTTTATGAGTGCTGGCATCATCGACCATGAAGCCGGCACTCGGGAGCTAAAACAGCTGGGTGGCCTGAAAAAAGCGATGCCGGTGACGGCCCTACTCACCACACTCGCCGCAGCCGCCATGGCGGGCGTACCGCTATTTAATGGTTTCTTATCCAAAGAGATGTTTTTTACTGAATCGCTGGCGACACCCGTTTTAGGAGGTATAAGCTGGTTATTGCCCGCGTTAGCCGCCCTGGGCGGTATACTTTCCGTCGCTTATTCTCTGCGTTTGGTGCATGCCGTTTTCTTTAAACCCGCTCGTGAAACGCCACCCAAGTCACCTCATGAGCCACCGCACCTAATGCGGTTGCCGGTTGAAATCTTAGTCGTTCTCTGCGTCGTGGTCGGCCTGTTTCCTGCCTTGATGGCAACAGGGTTGCTATCGCTGGCCAGTCAAGCCGTTATCGGTAGCCCGCTCGATTTCCATTTGGCTATCTGGCACGGCGTGAATTTGCCCCTCATCATGAGTTTGCTCGCCTTCGTGGTCGGCATTGCGCTTTATTGGCGCCATGCTGATGTGCGTCGCTTTACCCAGCAGTTTGCAGGCGTCGATGCACGCCGGGTGTTTGAGCGCATCCTTATCTCGATAGGTTATCGCGCGGAGCAAATTATTGGCGCATTAGAAGGAAATTCACTTCAGCGCTATGTCGGCTGGTTATGGCTGGCGGCACTCGTCATGGGTGGCATCGGTCTTGTGCAGATGAACAATTTAACCGGAAGCGCAGGTAATCAGCCGCTGGACGGCGTGCTTATTCTCGGCGCTGGCATGCTGATGTTTGGTGGTATCGCGACCGCCGCCACTCACCGCTACCGGCTAATTTCGCTGCTGATGCTGTCGGTAGTGGGACTATTTGTAGCACTGACCTTTGCACGTTTTTCGGCGCCCGACTTGGCGCTTACCCAGCTATCGGTGGAAGTCGTCACCATGATATTGCTCATGCTGGCACTTTTTTTCTTACCCCAAAAAACGCCGCGGGAATCAAGCCCACTGCGCAATGTTCGCGATATGCTGCTCGCAGGCTCGCTGGGGCTGGTGATCGCCAGCCTTAACTATGCGGTAATGACACGCGATACGCTGTCGATCTCTAATTTCTTCGTCGAAAACAGCAAGCCCGGCGGTGGCGGCTATAACGTGGTCAACGTTATTTTGGTCGATTTCCGTGGCTTCGATACGCTTGGTGAAATCACGGTACTGGCTATCGCTGGCTTGGCAATCTTCAAGCTACTCAACCGTTTACGTTTGTTTATGCCGCATAGTGATGGCGAAGGCCGGGTATGGTCGCCTGATCGCTACCCAGCGGTACTTACGTCGATTTCAATGACATTGCTCCCACTTGCCCTGCTGGTTTCTGCGTTTATCTTTCTGCGTGGGCACAACCAGCCGGGGGGCGGTTTTATTGCCGGCCTGATTACCGCTGTCGCGCTGATTCTGCTCTATATGGCCCGTGGCGTTGAATGGGCCCAAGCGCGCCTGGATTTCCCTTTCCAACCCGTGGCCGTCATCGGGGTAGCTGTTGCCACCTTAACGGGGCTGGGTAGCTGGCTATTTGGCCATCCATTCTTAACCTCAGCCTTTGGCTATTTCAGCCTTCCGCTGGTCGGTACTTTTGAGCTGGCCACTGCGCTACTGTTTGATTTAGGGGTGTATTTGGCCGTGGTAGGCGCCACGCTGATGATTTTGGCTAATCTTGGCAAAGTCACCACGGCGCACCGCCCAGTGACCGAAGCACCAGAAAAAGAGCCCGATGCTAACGCTGCCACCCCTTCTGCTCAGGAGCCTCGTTAATGGAACTGCTCTATGCGATGACCACCGGTGTGCTAACCGCCTGTGGCCTTTACTTAACGCTGCGAGGACGCACCTTTCCTGTCGTGGTGGGCTTAACACTGCTCTCTTATGCAGTGAACTTGTTCCTATTTTCGATGGGTGGTTTAACGACCGATGGTCCCGCGATCGTGTCGGAAGAGGCTGGCTACGCTGACCCATTACCCCAAGCGCTAGTGCTCACCGCGATTGTAATCGGCTTTGCAATGACGGCATTTGTAGTAATTTTAGCGATGCGTGCACGGAGCGAAGTGGGCAACGACCACGTCGACGGTAAAAAGGAAGATCGCGAATGATGCAACACCTGATTGTTTTTCCTGTGGTTTTACCGTTAGTAGCAGGTATTTTATTACTCTATCAACGGCACGGATTGGTGCACTACAAACGTGCAGTTAGCGTTGTAGCTACCGTGTTACTGCTGGTTGTAACGATAGCCCTCTTACGCCAGGCAGACAGTGGCGAAATCACCTACTACGCCTTGGGCGATTGGCAGGCGCCTTTTGGTATCGTGCTCGTGCTTGATCGTCTCTCAGCGCTTATGCTGCTGGTCACCGCGGTACTCGCCATCGGCGTGGTGGTGTTTGCCTGCGCAGGGGACGATGAAAAAGGCAGCAATTTTCATGGTCTATTTCAGTGGCAACTGCTGGGCATTAACGGCGCTTTCTTGACCGGCGATTTATTCAACCTGTTCGTCTTTTTTGAAGTACTTCTTTTGGCCTCTTACGCGTTATTACTGCACGGCGGTGGCAAAGCGCGTATTCAAGCCAGCGTTCACTATGTGGTGCTTAACCTCGCGGGTTCTTCGCTGTTTCTGATCGCGGTGGGGGTTCTTTATGGCGCGACGGGCACGCTTAATATGGCTGACATGGCGATCCGGGTGGCTGAGCTGCCAGAGGAACGCGATGGTTTGGTCACTGCTGGCGCACTGATGCTACTGGTTGTTTTTGGCTTAAAAGCCGCCATTCTGCCACTCTACTTCTGGTTACCTAAAGCCTACGCGTCAGCCCCCGCCCCGGTGGCAGCTCTCTTTGCCATCATGACCAAGGTCGGTATTTATGCCATTCTGCGTGTCTATTCGCTCATTTTTGGCGAAAGCGCTGGCGGTTTGGAAGCGTTGGAACACCCCTGGGTTTGGTGGCTGTCGCTTGCCACTCTGGCCGCGGCGGGTGTGGGGGTCATGGCTGCGCGGGATTTGCGTCTGCTAGTGGCCTACTTAGTTCTAGTGTCGGTAGGCACGCTGCTGGCGGGTATTGGTATGCGCTCGCCCCAGGCCGTTTCCGCACTGCTTTATTATTTAATCCATACCACCTTAATTACCGGTGGCCTATTCCTATTAGCAGAAATGATTGGCCTGCAACGTGGTAAAGCAGGCACACGTTTGGTGAAAGGCCGCCCGATGGTGCAAGGAGCGGCGCTGGCGATGCTGTTTTTTATCGGCGCTATTGCGGTTGCTGGTGTACCGCCCTTCTCCGGCGCCTTCGGCAAGGCATTGATGATGAATGCAGCCGAAGGGACTCAACGCCTTTGGCTCTGGCCACTGTTGCTGCTTTCCAGCCTCGCCTCGCTGGTGGCACTTTCACGGGCAGGCTCTACGCTGTTCTGGCGCAGCCATCGTGGTAACACCAGCGGTAGCGCCTTACCCCGTCGTCAGTGGTTTGGGGTGGTATGGCTGCTTAGTGCAGCACCGCTATTAGTGGCACTGGCTGGGCCAGTGAGCAGTTACACCCAGGCCACGGCTGATCAGTTAGCTAACCCACAGCTGCTAATTCGTACGCTTCTACCTGATGCAGGAGATGCCCAATGATCACTCCGCGTGCCTGGCTACCCACACCTGTCTTATCCCTTTTGCTCCTGCTGGTTTGGCTGTTACTGGTTCGCAGCTATGCGTTTGGCCAGTTTGTACTGGGTGGGTCATTAGCAATCTTAATTCCCTTATTGACCCACCGCTTTTGGGACGCCCGCCCTCGCATTGCCAAACCAATTGCCTTGCTGCGTTTTATCTTTCGCGTACTGGGCGACATCATCACCGCCAACTTTGAGGTGGCTTATTTAATCGCCAATCCCTGGCGCAAGCTCAAACCTCACTTTATCGAATACCCGTTAATCCTAGAGGAACGATTCACCATCACACTGTTGGCCAGCACGATTAGTCTGACCCCAGGCACCGTTTCAGCCAACCTGCGTATGGATGGTAAGAGTCTGCTGATTCACGCTTTGAACGTCGACGATGAAGAGGCGCTTATTGAACAGATTCGCGAGCGCTATGAACGCCCGCTAAAGGAGATTTACGAATGCTAAGTGTTGCGCTCTATATCACCTTGGCGTTAGTTGTGATGGCGCTGCTGATGAACTTGTATCGCCTCACCGTTGGTCCCAGCTTGCCTGACCGCGTGTTAGCGCTAGACACTATGTACGTCAACTCCATTGCCCTGATTGTGCTATTGGGGTTATGGCTGGACAGCAAAACGTATTTCGAATCGGCACTGTTAATTGCGATGTTAGGTTTCATTAGCACCGTGGCGGTGTGCAAATACATTCTGCGCGGGGATATTATCGAATGATCAATGGAAACCAGGAGGATCTATGTCAGTAATGATTGAAGGGCTTACTTCACTACTGCTGATCGCTGGGGGTATTTTTGTATTTATCGGTTCACTGGGCATGGCGCACCTGCGTGATTTCTACATGCGCCTGCATGGCCCGACCAAAGCCACCACGCTTGGCATCGGCTGTATGTTGATCGCCTCTATGCTCTATTTCTGGAGTGTAGAGGGTAAACCAGATATTCAGGAGATGCTGATTACGCTTTTCCTATTTATCACCGCGCCGGTCAGTGCTCACCTGTTAGCCAAGTCTGGTTTGCACCTGCGCTTGAAAAACACCGATAAGACTCAGGGTAAGCCGATAGAGCTGCGCGCAGAAGAAGTAGGTGACAAGCCGGTTCCCCACCCAGACACAGGTCATGGCTAACAGCGCGGCAATCTCGCTTTGGTCATTGCGAGCGAAGCGCGGCAATCTCTCGTTGAACTGAGCCTCCCAAGGCTAAGATTGCCGCGTCGTAAACTCCTCGCAATGACATGTCCCCTAGCAGGGTTACGGTGTCAAATCACGCTGGTGATAGCCTAGCAGATAGAGCACACCGTCCAGGCCTGCCGTCGATATCGCTTGGCGCGCTTGCGCGCGCACCATCGGCTTTGCCCGAAACGCAACGCCCATACCAGCCTTGGCCAGCATTTTAAGATCATTGGCGCCATCGCCTACAGCAATGGTTTGCCCCAGCGTAAAACCTTCACGGCGGGCAATGGCTTCCAATAATTCTGCTTTGCGCTCAGCATCCACTATCGGTTCGCTCACTTCACCGGTTACTTTGCCATTTTCGATGACCAACTCATTGGCATGCACCTCGTCAAAGCCAAGCGTTTTCTGTAAGTGGAGGGCAAAGTAGGTAAAACCACCGGAAAGAATGGCGGTACGGTATCCCAGGCGCTTCAAGTTGGTTAGCAGACGCTCAACGCCTTCCATCAGCGGTAGCTCAGCAGCAATATCGGCCAGCACGTTTTCATCCAGCCCGGCCAGCTTGCTCATGCGTTCGCGAAAGCTGGCCTTAAAATCCAGCTCACCGCGCATGGCACGCTCAGTTACTTCTGCCACTTCTTCGCCCACGCCATGGCGGCGTGCCAGCTCATCAATGACTTCAGCTTTAATCAGCGTCGAGTCCATATCGAAGCACACCAAGCGGGGCTGAATCTGATCGCGCAGATCTTCCTGAATGACGATATCGACACCCAGCGTTTCACTGAGCAACAGGGCGGCATGTCTAACATCGTCTATATCGACATGATCACCCGCCAATCGCTGCTCAATGCACTCAATGCCGCTGGTGCCCTGCGAGCCGTCCGCCAAACGCTGTGTACTCTTTTCCTGTAGGCCAAACTGCACCACCAGCGCATCAACCTGCGATTGGATATCCGCCGTTAAACGCGGCGCCAGTACGGTTAGGATCAAATCACCGCGTGCCATTTACGACTCTCCTGCCTCTAAACGATCTACTTTTTGAAAGCCGCGAGGCAGTTTGCTGCCACGACGCCCGCGCTCTCCGCGATAATAGGCCAAGTCATCGGCTTTCAACGTGAGCTTGCGCTTGCCGGCATGAATCATCAGCGCCTCGTTAGCAGCCAGCACGGCGATGCCGCATACAAACTCTTCCCGACGAGCCGCTCGCGGGCCAGGAATATCGAGCATTTTGCTACCCTTGCCCTTGGACATCTCGGGCAGTTGTTCTAACGGGAACAGCAGCAGCCGTCCTTCGTTGGAAACAGAGGCAACCCATAGGCCTTCCCCTTCCGGGACTTCTATCGGGGCCATCACATTGCAGCCCTTGGGCAGGCTAAGCACTGCTTTTCCGGCTTTATTTTTCCCGGTGAGCGTATCAAGCCGTGCGACAAAGCCGTAGCCACCGTCGGTCGCGAGCACAAAGCGCCGCTCCGGTGGCGCCAGCATCAGCCCCGCCATTTTCGCCCCAGCGGCGACATTGGCGCGCCCGGTCACCGGCTCACCCTGGCCGCGAGCACTGGGGAGGTTATGTGCCGAAAGGCTATAGGCGCGACCGGTATCATCGAGCAGTACCAGCGGCTGATTGGTTTTGCCGCGTGCCGCCAGTTGGAAACTATCGCCCGCTTTATAGGAGAGCCCTTCAGGGTCAATGTCGTGGCCCTTAGCCGCGCGAATCCAGCCTTTGTCGGAGAGCACCACGGTAATCGGATCAGCGCCCATTAACTCCACTTCCGACAGCGCCTTGGACTCTTCACGCTCGACCAGCGGGGAGCGACGTTCGTCGCCATGCTCTTTGCCTGCCGCGCGGATCTCTTTTTCCATCAGCGTGGTGAGCTTGGCTTCGCTGCCCAGCAACCCCTGCAGGTACTTGCGCTCTTTTTCCAGCTCATCCTGCTCGCCACGAATTTTCATCTCTTCGAGCTTGGCAAGGTGACGCAGGCGCAGCTCTAAAATGGCTTCGGCTTGGCGCTCGGAGAGACTAAACGTCGCCATCAGCGAGGCTTTGGGATCATCCTCTTCGCGAATAATGCGGATCACTTCGTCAAGATCGAGGTAGGCGATCAGCAAGCCTTCCAAGATATGTAAGCGGTCTTCGACTTTGCCTAGGCGATGCTCTAAACGGCGACGTACCGTGCTACGACGGAACTGTAGCCACTCACCCAGCATTTCGGGTAGCGGCATCACTCGCGGGCGACCGTCCAGGCCGATCACGTTCATGTTCACCCGCACGTTTTTTTCCAAGTCAGTAGTGGCGAACAAATGCGCCATCAATGACTCAACGTCGATACGGCTTGAGCGTGGTTCAATCACCAGCCGAGTGGGCTCTTCATGAGTTGACTCATCGCGCAGGTCCGCCACCATAGGCAGCTTTTTAGCCTGCATTTGAGCGGCAATCTGCTCCAGCACCTTGGCGCCACTCACCTGATAGGGCACCGAGGTGATAACGATATTGGCTTCTTCGCGAATGTAGCGCGCGCGCAGTTTGACCGAACCTCGGCCAGATTCGTAGAGCTTCCGCAAGTCCGCCGGCGGAGTAATAATTTCCGCATCGGTGGGGAAATCCGGCGCCGGTACGAATTCCATCAAGTCGGCGGTGGTGGCCTTCGGGTTACGCAGTAGATGACAGGTGGCTTCGACGACTTCCGACACGTTGTGCGGCGGAATATCGGTGGCCATGCCCACTGCGATCCCGGTACCGCCGTTGAGCAATACATGAGGCAATTTGGCAGGCAGTACCAGCGGCTCTTGCATGGTGCCGTCAAAGTTGGGTGCCCAGTCGACAGTGCCCTGGCCCAGTTCACCCAGCAGCACCTCGGCAAACTTGGAAAGTTTGGCCTCGGTGTAGCGCATGGCGGCGAAGGATTTGGGGTCATCGGGACTCCCCCAGTTGCCCTGCCCGTCTACCAAGGGGTAACGGTAGCTAAATGGCTGCGCCATCAGCACCATGGCTTCGTAGCAGGCGCTGTCGCCATGGGGATGAAATTTACCCAGTACGTCACCCACGGTACGCGCCGACTTTTTATACTTAGCGTTGGCGTGCAGCGCCAGCTCGCGCATGGCGTAAATGATGCGGCGCTGAACGGGCTTCATACCGTCGCCGATATTGGGCAGTGCACGATCTAGAATGACGTACATCGAGTAGTCGAGGTACGCTTTTTCGGTGTAGTCGCGCAGGGAGAGACGTTCGACGTCGCCCTCCGCTACTTGAATATCCATGGTCATCGGGGGTTATACCTCAATGTCTGCGAGGTTGCCGTAATCTTCCAGCCACTTTTTGCGGTCACTGGCGCGCTTTTTGGCCAGCAGCATATCCATCATTTCCATGGTGCCGTCGCCTTCCGTTAAAGTGAGCTGGACAAGGCGTCGAGTTTCCGTCGACATGGTGGTTTCACGCAGTTGCAGCGGGCTCATCTCACCCAGGCCCTTGAAACGCTGGACGTTGGGCGTGCCACGCTTGTTCGCCAGCTGTTTGAGAATGGCGGCCTTTTCGCTCTCATCCAGGGCGTAGTGCACCTCTTTACCCAGATCGATGCGGTAGAGCGGTGGCATCGCGACATAAACATGACCTGCATCCACCAAACTGGGGAAGTGACGCACAAACAGCGCGCAGAGCAGCGTCGCGATGTGCAGGCCGTCGGAGTCGGCATCGGCAAGAATACAGATCTTGTGGTATCGCAGCTTTTCCAGATCAGCGCTGCCGGGATCGGCGCCAATCGCCACGGCGATATCGTGCACTTCCTGTGAGCCGTAGATATCGTGGGTCTCCACTTCCCAGGTGTTGAGGATCTTACCGCGCAGTGGCAGAATCGCCTGGGTTTCACGGTTACGCGCCTGCTTGGCACTGCCCCCCGCCGAGTCCCCTTCGACTAAAAACAGCTCGCTCTGAGCAGGGTCCTGACCGGAGCAGTCCGCCAACTTACCGGGCAGCGCCGGGCCGGAAGTGACCTTTTTACGGGCGACCTTTTTGGCTTTTTTCTGACGATTTTGCGCCGCGCTAATGACCAGTTCGGCAATCGCTTCGGCTTGATCCACATGGTGGTTTAGCCACAGCGAAAAAGCGTCTTTCACCACTCCCGATACAAAGCCAGCAATGGTGCGTGACGAGAGCCGCTCTTTGGTTTGCCCGGCAAACTGGGGGTCGAGCATCTTCACCGAGAGCACAAAAGAGGCACGCTCCCAAAGGTCATCAGCGGTCAATTTGATCCCACGGGGCAGCAGGCTGCGGTATTCACAGAACTCGCGTAGCGCATCCAGCAGCCCTGAACGAAAGCCATTGACGTGAGTGCCGCCCTGCGGGGTGGGGATCAGGTTGACGTAACTCTCCAGCAGCGCTTCACCGCCTTCCGGTAGCCATTGAACCGCCCAATCGACACCATGTTCGTCGTCATTGAAGTGGCCAATGAAAGGTTCGCGGGGGAGCACTTCGTAGCCGTCGGTGGCTTCAACCAGATAGTCGCGCAGGCCATCGGCAAATTCCCATTCGGTGGTAGTGCCGTCGGGTTCGACCAAGGTGACTTTTAGCCCTGGGCAGAGCACCGCCTTGGCACGCAGCAGGTGCTTCAGCCGCGTGAGCGCTAACTTGGGACTATCGAAGTAGCTTTCGTCCGGCCAGAAACGCACCAGCGTGCCACTCGCCCGCTTGGGGGCTTTGCCAATTTCATGCAACTCTTCGACTTTTTCACCGAACTCGAAGGCCATGGCGTGGCGTGCGCCGCCGCGGGTGACTTCAACATCCAATCGGCGAGAGAGCGCGTTAACGACCGAGACACCTACCCCGTGAAGACCGCCAGAGAAACGATAGCTGGTAGAGGAGAATTTTCCCCCTGAATGGAGCTTGGTGAAAATAAGCTCCACGCCCGACAGACCGTGCTCGGGGTGCAGATCAATCGGCATACCACGACCGTTGTCCTGCACTTCAATCCCACCATCACTATGCAGTACGACGCTGATGGCGGTGGCGTGGCCCGCAAGCGCCTCATCGACGCTGTTATCGATCACTTCCTGGGCAAGATGGTTGGGGCGTGTGGTGTCGGTATACATACCGGGACGCTTACGTACCGGCTCGAGCCCGGACAGGACTTCGATGGAACTCGCGCCGTACTGAGAGGCATCAAACTGGGTCATGTAACGTCGTTTCCTGAGAAGTAGTGCTGGCAGCCTCGCTGGGCGTTAAGTCAGTGGTTGAATGCAGACGTTAAAAATAAGTTCAGCAGCTTACAAAGGGCCACAGGATAGCGGAAAACCAAAAAGCTGTATATCTAGCCATGCTTATTATCAGGGGCTACCGGGGATAGCCCCCTCTAATGGCGACTCTGTATCACTCCTGCTCAGCGGCCCAGAACGCCTCGATCAAGCCACGGCTAGACGCATCCATACGCGATAGATCGCCCTGATGGTCGATAATCTTTTGGGTATCCGTGGCAATCTGTTTGCCTAGCTCAACGCCCCACTGATCGAACGGGTTGATATCCCAGATAACCGCCTGAACAAACACCTTGTGTTCGTAAAGGGCGATCAGCGCGCCAAGCGTCGTGGGCGTCAACTGATCGAGCAGCACCGTGGTCGACGGCTGGTTGCCACGGTAGCGCTTATGTTCGGGGCGTGGGCCATCGTCGTCTATCGCATCGTCGCCCAGCATCAATACACGCGACTGGGCAAAGCAGTTGGCCAGTGCCAGACGGTGCTGGGTTTTCAGGTGGCGCCGGGTATCCTGGTCTTCCACCTCATCGTAGCGCTTGAGCGGCGCGATGAAATCGCACACCACTGGCTGGGTGCCCTGGTGCAGCAGCTGATAAAAAGCGTGCTGCGCATTGGGACCAAGCTGCCCCCAGAGTACCGGGCAGGTAGAGTAGCTGACCGGCTGGCCCTGGCGAGTAACCGACTTGCCATTGGATTCCATCTCGAGCTGTTCAAGATAAGCGGCAAAATACTCCAACCGACCGTCGTAAGGCAGAATGGAGTGCGCGCGTATGTCCAGAAAGTTGACGTTCCAGATTCCTGCCAAGCCTAGCAGCACGGGCAAATTATCTTCCATTGGCGCTTCGGCAAAGTGCCGATCCATATCGTGAGCACCCGCCAGAAATGCCCGGAAATTATCCATCCCGACCACGAGGGCAATCGGCAAGCCGATAGTGCCCCACAGTGAATAACGGCCGCCCACCCACTCCCAAAAGGTCAATTGATGGTCCGAAGATATTCCCCACTCACTCATTTTTTCAGGACTTGCCGATACGCCAATAAAGTGTTGGCGCACTACCAGTTCAGCACTGACGGGGGACGCGCCATGCTGGGTCAAACGGCTCAGCAGCCATTCACGCGCCGTGTTGGCATTTGAGAGCGTGTCGATGGTCGTGAATGATTTGGACGACAGCACGAAAATGGTGGTTTCAGGGTTCAACCGGCTCAAGTAGTCCGCCAGCTGTGAACCATCCATGGTGGAGGCAAAATGCACCTCGACGGGATGCACATCGCTGGGGCGAAAATCGGCTAATGCATGGGTGACCATGAGAGGGCCTAAATCCGAACCGCCTACGCCCAGATTGACCACATGACGAATGGGTTTGCCGGTAGCGCCACGCCACTGTCCGGCATGCAGGCGGCTAACCAAACGCTCCATTTGAGCCAGACTTTCATGTACAGCCGCAACAATATCTTCCCCCTCCACCTCAAGCGTTGCATCCGCTGGCAGACGCAACGCCGTGTGCAAAGCCGGGCGGTTTTCACTAACGTTCACGCGTTTGCCGCTTAACAGTGACTCAATAGCGGAAGGCACACCCGCTTCGCTAGCCAGGGTAAACAAATGCTCAAGCGTATCGTCGTCCCAACGCTGCTTAGAAAGGTCCAGCGTCAAACCTGCCACTTGGCGGGTAAAACTTTCCCAGCGCGATGCTTCGCTGCCAAATAGGGTTTTCAAGTGGACGTGCTGCAGCGTCTCAGCGTGATGCTTCAACGTCTGCCACGCAGGTAGCGTATCGGGGGTAGCGTTTGTTGCTGAAGCCATATGCCGTCTCCTGTGGCGTCGATCCTTGCAGTCCGTGTCTTTGCCAGACAGGTCTGTTCTACGTTAACTACGTTCTGTGTTAACTACGTTCTGTGTTAACTACGTTCTGTGTTAACTACGTTCTGTGTTAACTCTGTTCTGTGTTAACAAGGGCGCGTAAACTACTCAGCCTCATTTACAATCCCGGCTTGCCCATGAGTGATGCATCTTACCGTGACGCTATCTTTTCGACACCCCTTGACCGCGTAGCGCGTTTCTCTTTCGATGAAAAAGTGGTCGCCTGCTTTCCGGATATGATCCGCCGCTCGGTGCCAGGCTACGGACAAATTCTTGGCATGCTGAGTCTGATTGCTCAACGCCACCTTCGCCATGGCGCCCATGTCTATGATCTGGGCTGCTCTCTGGGCGCCTCTGGCCTAGCATTGGCGGGCGCACTACCGCCGGCCGCCTTTCGCTATACAGGGGTCGACCTGTCGCCGGCCATGGTGGCCCAGGCACGCCAGACCTTCCAGCAAGAGTGCCCTGAGCATGCCATGCAAGTGGAAGAAGCCGATATCCGTACACTGGAGTATGCGCCTTCGGGCATGATCATTCTCAACTTTACGCTGCAGTTTCTGCCTGCAGCAGACCGCGATTCGCTGTTGGCACGGCTTTACGCGGCGCTGGAGCCGGGTGGCGTCTTGATTCTTTCAGAGAAAACCGTGGATGCCGACGAGCGCGATAACGCCTGGCGGGTCGAGCGCTACCATGATTTCAAGCGTGCCAACGGCTATAGCGACCTGGAAATTAGCCAAAAGCGCACCGCCCTTGAAAACGTGCTGGTACCGGATACCCTCGACGCTCTCCATGGCCGCTTGAAGCAGGCTGGCTTTCCACGCTCGATGACCTGGTTCCAGTACCTTAATTTTGCCTCGCTAATTGCATTTAAGGAGGATTAAAGGTGGCGCCGTTATCCGACGATCATCGCGCGATTTATCAGGCGTTTTTAGATCAATCAACGCTTGATGCTTCGCTAACTCCCTGGCTGGCAAAGCTTCCTGAGCAGTTAGCCCACGGATTGGATCGCAACCGCCACGGCGACCTCTCCGCCTGGGAAAAGGCCGTTGCTAAATTGCCGGCGCTGCCCTCTGAGAGGCGAGTGAACTTAAACAGTGATACGGTCACCGTCGAGCTTGCCCTTAGCGATAGCCAGCAGCGCCAGTGCTTTAACCTGCTAAGAAAGCTCGCCCCCTGGCGTAAAGGCCCTTTTCAACTGGGCGGTATCTATATTGATACCGAATGGCGCTCGGACTGGAAATGGCAACGAGTTGCCCCGCACTTGGCGCCCCTGAAGTATCGTAAGGTGCTCGATGTCGGTGGTGGCAGCGGTTATCACGCCTGGCGGATGGCCGGGGCAGGTGCCGCCTTTGTGCTGGTCATAGACCCTTCGCCGCGCTTCTACTGGCAGTTTCAGGCGGTACGCCACTTCGTCGGCGATGCCGATGGCGGCACAACACAGTTCTTACCAGTGGGCATTGAGGATGTGCCAGAGAACCTCAATTTTTTCGATACGGTATTTTCCATGGGCGTGCTCTACCACCGCCCTGCGCCCCTGGAGCATCTTCAGCAGTTAAAAGCGGCGCTGGCGCCCGGTGGGGAGCTGGTGCTGGAAACCCTAGTGGTTGAAGGCGACGAACGAACCGTCTTCGTGCCCGGCGAACGTTACGCCGCCATGCCGAATGTCTACTTTCTGCCCTCTTCACAAGCACTCTGCCACTGGCTGGAACGCTGCGGCTTTACCAATGTGCGCGTGGTGGATGAAGCAGTCACCACGCTTGATGAGCAGCGCTCGACCGAATGGATGACCTACCAATCGCTGGCCGATTTTCTGGACCCGGAAGACCGCACCCGCACCATCGAAGGCTACCCCGCACCGCGTCGCGCGGTAATATTGGCGAATAAACCGGGTTTATCTCGCTTATCTTGATCGGTCGCTATACTAACCAGGCCTCCAGGGATGTGGGGCCTGTCATCACCTCAGGAGAGAACACATGACCATAGCCGATAGCATCGTACCAAAGCGAAGCGAACTGGATGCCAGTCAGGGGCCGATAGTGGTGGAGTTTGGCACGCCCTGGTGCGGCTATTGTCTTGCGGCGCAGCCACTGATCAGGGAAGTGATTGATCAGGCCCCCGGGGTCCGCCATATCCGAGTCGAGGATGGCAGGGGAAAACGACTGGGACGCTCATACCGGGTCAAGCTCTGGCCGACGCTGATCTTTCTAAGGGATGGTCAGGAAAAGGCGCGCTGCGTGCGTCCCGAGACGCGCCAAGCATTGAAAACCGCACTTAAGTGCATTGTGTAAAGCATGAAACGTGGTGTGGTATATCCACCACCCTATGAAAAAAGGATAGGACGTCATGCCGGATAACACCGCACCGCTCTGGGAGCACAGACTGAGTGATTTTAGCGACACCGTGGCCCGCGAGCCGATGCCCGGCTGCGGCGCGGTGGCCGTGGTGAGTGCCGACCTGGGCCTAGCGCTCGTGCTCAAGGGGCTGCATCTGAGCCAGCGCCATGACACCACGGCACTGCGTCAGGCGTTGATTGATGAAGGCGGGTCGCTTAAGCAGCGCCTAGCGCCGCTGGCCCAAGAGGATGTGGCCGCCTTTGAGGCATTCATAGCAGCCGTCGGCCGCCATGAGGAGGACGAAGGGCGTCAAAGCGCCCTTCATGCGGCGGCCGCTACTGCCGTTGAGGTACCGCTGAAAACGGCGCAGCTGTGTGCTGCGGCGCTGGCACTGACGCAGCAGGCAGAAGAACATATCGAACAGCAGTTTATTAGCGACGCGCACGCCGGGGCGCGGTTGATTCACGCCTCACTGCACAGCGTGCTGCTCAACGTGGATGCAAATGCCAAACAACTCGGCAGTGACGCCGCCCGTGGCAAGGCCAGACTTTCCCGCGATGACCTTTCTCAGCGCGCCGATGCACTGCTGACGGCCATCACCGGATAGTGTCGCGAAAACGGCCCTGGGGCAGGCTTTAAAGCATCGTACGGGGCTTGATGCGGTATCGCGCTACTTACCGCCGCAAAATCACCAGCCAGCGGCCCAGATTCATCACGCTGGCGAGTGAAGCGGCTACGTAAGTAAACGCGCAGGCGGTGAGCACATGCCGGGCGCCTGCCATATCCGCAGGCGGCACGTACTCTTTCAACAACGGTAACGCCCGATTGAAGCTGGCATCGAACTCCACCGGTAGCGTCACTAAATGCACCACCGCGGCGGTGCCAAAGCTGATCACCGCCATCGCCACGACTATCGCTAAACCACCCGGCAGGCGTGTTAATAAGAACAAAAACGGCGCGGCCATCATCAGCAAAGCGCCAATTTTCTCGGCTTTTTGAGCGACCGCCACCAATCGGCTGCGCGCTATCAGCGGCGCATACCCCTGATGGTGCTGGATGGCGTGCCCCACTTCATGCGCAGCTACCGTAACGGCGGTCAGCGAGCGGCCATCGTAATTATCCGGGGAAAGCCGTACACAGCGTGCTTCCGGGTCGTAATGATCGCCAAATTCGGTGCGCTCTACGCTGGCGCCTTCAACCCCAAGACGACGCAGTAGATGATCAGCGAGTTCTGCACCGGTGCCTGGGTAATCGTCACGCCCTTTCGTGTGGCGCTTGAGCACCCACTTTGCCCAAACATTGGGGAGCACAAAAATGGCCAGTGCAACGATAATAAGCAGAACAACCATGGCAGCCCCTATCTACATAACACCGTCTTTGAGCACTTAACGTTCAACAATCTCTTTTCAGCTTAGCTTTTACCATGGGAACTGAACTGGCAACAGCGTTAGACAGGATGGCGGTTAAACGGGATTGTTGCGATGCTCTTCCACATCGCGCTTGACGGCCTGCAAACCATGAATGGAAATATCGCCCTGGGCGTGCGCATGTTCAGCAATCAGCACGCTATCAACAGCTAGCACCAAATCACATTGGGTGCCGACCAACTCATCGCGCAGACGCTGAATCGCTGTTTCTCTTTGGGGGTCTTTATCGACTCGCCGAATATAAATGGCTTTGATTCGGTTGGGGTAAGCTTTGACGATTTCGATATACACTTCGGGATCGTGCTGGCCGCTGTCACCAATGAGTATGCAGGGCATGTCGTGATACAGCGTTAGCATGCGGTCGATCAATTCGCGCTTATGCTCTTCGGCACGCCGTGGCCAGGGGCGACGCCAGGAGATGCCCCATTCGCGCAAGAAAAGAATGGGGCCCACAGGAATTCGGTTGATCTGAAAAAACGTCTCGAGCATTTCGTAAATCGCCCACGGCCCGCGTGAGACATAGAGAATGGGCCGTTCGGCACGCTCGCTAACACCTCGATACAGCGCCTGATACAGCGATGCCACGCCAGGGAAAGCGGTGCGGCGGTGAGGTTTTTTGACAAATAGGCGATAAAGCATTTTGAGCTTTTCCGCCACGCCAGTGAACATAACGGTGTCATCTATATCGCTAATCACCAGCAAATCCGCCTCTGGTGGTGGCACATAAACTTCTACATGCGTACGCACCGTGGCTTGATCTACGCGGTGAACCAAGATATCCGCGCGGTGCCAGGAGACATCAATAGGGAGTGTGTGGCTGATCGGCAAATGAACATCGAAATAGCCATCGCGATCGGTGCTCACACAGAGCTGATTGTCGCCAATTCGAACTTCTACCTGTGCATTGGCAAGCCCGCGGCGAAAAATACGTCGCGCGACATCGGCCGTGTCGCGCAGCATGCCATGACGAGGTATCGCCCGCCCCAGGGCTGCTTGACGAAAAACCCTGCCCATGACGAATATTTCACGTTGAGAACCATAGCCACGGTATGGATGCACCACCATCCCCCCGCGGCTACTGTCGCCTTTAATGGGTTTGGCAATGACATGGACAAGCCTTTTGACAAAGCTTGCCCACTGACGCAATAGCCCCATCAAGCGTGCTGACCAGCGTGACGACCTTCTTGCAGTTCTTCGAGTAACTTGGCGTTGAACGCATCCAGGTCTTTTGGCGTACGGCTGGTGACGAGACCACTGTCTACCACGACAGGCTCATCCACCCACTCAGCGCCGGCATTAAGAAGGTCCTGCGCCACGCTCGGCACTGAGGTCATACGGCGCCCTTCAACCACACCCGCGTTGATTAAAATCCACGGGGCATGGCAAATAGCCGCAACGGGCTTGCCTGCCTGGAAAAATGCTTTAACGAAACTCAGGGCATCGTCGTTAGTGCGCAGTTCGTCGGGGTTGAATAAGCCACCGGGGAGAACCAGCGCATGGTAGTCAGACTCATTGACATCGGCGAGAGCTTTATCGGCCTGATAAGTATCACCCCACTCAGTTTCTGCCCAAGCGCGAATACCCTTACCATCGGGTGTAACGATGTGCACTTCTACACCCTCTTTCTGTAAGGCGGCACGCGGCACGCTCAACTCAGACTCTTCGAAACCAGCGGCCGCTAAAATAGCCACGCGTTTACCATTCAGTGCTTGTGTCATCATGCTCTCCATTTCGTGATGATGGATGTCTATAACGCCACATTAGTGTGGCGCATACAACAACAGCGTCAAGCCTAGCTACGCAGGATTCAGGGTTGATTAATAGCCCGCTAAGCATTGTAGACAATTTTACCCGTTTCAGCGATATCGTAACCACCCAACTGCGCTGCGCGTTCTGTAAAGCGCGCTTGATGCGCAAAGGCCAATAGCCGCTGGACCGCAGGTTCAAAATAACTACGTCGCTGCATCACGAGGTCAAACGACTCCTCATGTATAGGGATAAACGCTAGTTGTTGTCGATGCGCCGCAGCCTCTACCCCCAACCCCACATCAGCTTCACCCTGGCCAATACTGAGCGCCAGATCATCCTCACTTAAGGAAGCATGTGGCGCCCAGGTAAGCGCTGAACGGTCTATACCTGCCTGTTGCAATAAAAAACCTAACAGATGCGCCGCGCCAGCATCAGGCTGACGATGCGCCACACGCACCTTCAGACGTTTCAAGTCATTTAACGATTTAATCTTAAGCGGGTTACCGGTGGGCACCAGCAACCCCTGACGACGCGTGGCCCAACGAATGATTAGCAGGTCGCGCATACCGCTCAAGCCGAGCGCGTTGGGCTCGTTATAACGCTGAGTCGCTGGGTCTAGCAGATGAATACCGGCCACCATGGCCTTGCCATCAAGCAGGCGACGCACGCCGTCACCGCTGCCTTGGCAGAGCATGGCCAAATCGGAGCCACTTTCCCGCACGGCCCACTCTAATAGTGGGTCCTGACTTCCCGCGACGACTAACGGCACCGATAAACGCTGCGCTTGGTCGCCTTCTAGGTGACTCAGCACCCATAAATCGATCTGCTGGCGTGGAAACAGCAGTTTGCCGGTAACCCGGCTGCAGGGGATTTGGCCTTGGCTGACTAAGTCGTACACCTTACGCTCTTTCAGGCGCAGGTAGTCAGCGACTTCAGCAGTGGTCAAGTAAGCGTGTCGTTCACTCATTGCAATAATACCCTCACCTGACAGTGTGGCCCACACTGTATTTTGCTGCATAAGACTGCATTCATTTCAGTCTAGAGTGCAATCGGTCATTTTTGGGTACATTATGCCGAAACGAACCTAATAATGACGCCAACACTCAATGCTGACTAGCGACAACGCCTTTAGCACTGCTCTCGCTCTAATTATGAGCATGGACAGCGCCTTAATTTCAATCGTGATGCTTTCGCTGCAGGTATCGCTAATGGCGGTATTTATTGCCAGCTTGCTTGCACTTCCGATGGGCGCCGCTCTCGCGCTGTGGCGCTTTCCGGGGCGCAACGCAGTGATCGTCGCGCTCAATGCCCTCATGGGGTTACCGCCCGTCGTCGCCGGTCTTTGCGTCTATTTACTGCTTTCACGCGCTGGCCCACTGGGTGAGTGGGGATTGCTGTTTACCCCCACGGCGATGGTCATCGCGCAAGTCATTCTCGTTCTACCGATCATCGCCGCCCTAACCCGCCAACAAGTCGAGGCACTCCACGTTGAGTATGCCGAGCAATTGAACTCCTTTGGCTTAACGCGTAGCCGCATGATCCCTACCCTGCTTTGGGATGCGCGTTTTGCGCTAATGACCGTCATTTTAGCGGGCTTTGGCCGCGCCAGCGCCGAGGTAGGCGCGGTGATGATTGTGGGCGGTAATATCGATGGAGTGACCCGCGTCATGACCACCAGCATTGTGCTGGAAACCAGCAAAGGCAACTTGCCCATGGCGCTGGGGCTGGGAATTATTCTACTCGGACTGGTCACCATGATTAATGCAATTGCTCATGTCATCGGTGAGACGGCAAAAAGGCGACTGGGATGACGATATACCAAGCGCCCCCCGTTGCCACGCTGCAACTGGAAAACGTCAGCTTCGTTCACCGCGGCAGCACACTGCTCAAGCCGACCACACTGCAACTAGCGGGCTGCCAGCGAACACTTATCATGGGCCCGAATGGCGCGGGTAAAAGCCTGCTAATGCGTCTCTCCCACGGCTTACTCGCGCCCACTAGCGGCTCGGTGCACTGGCAAAGCGAGCCACCGGCTCAAGCGATGGTGTTTCAACGCCCGGTGCTGTTACGCCGCTCGGCACTGGATAATCTCACCTATGTGCTAGCGATCAACACAACCCCACGCCCCGAGCTAAAAGGATTATCTCGCAAAGCGCAGGCGATGAGCGCGCTTGAAAAGTTTGGCTTGGCGCCGTTGGCCAAACGGCCTGCACGGGTGCTTTCCGGTGGCGAACAACAGCGTTTGGCGCTGGCGAGGGCCTGGCTGCTCAACCCGCGCGTACTGTTTTTAGACGAACCCACCTCTGCCCTCGACCCGGCGGCTATTAAAGCGGTTGAAGACGCGGTGCTTGAGTTCCATCACAGCGGTACCCGTATCGTGATGACTACCCATGATTTATATCAAGCGCGTCGCTTAGCCAACGACGTGCTGTTTTTGCATAACGGCGAGTTACTCGAACATACCCCAGCCAATGATTTTTTTACTACCCCCTCTTCACCCGAGGCAGGGGCATTTATTCGGGGCGAACTGGTTTGGTAACCCCGAAAGGCGTGAACTCTGTGACTAATCAAAAATGAGCAAGGAGTAATAAAATGAAGAAAGCCACCACATTGATAACGGCAGGCGCTCTGGGTGTGACTTTTAGCGGCACGCTGATGGCGGCCGATGATTACATCACTCTGGCTTCCACCACCTCGACTGAAAATTCAGGTTTGTTCGACGCAATCATTCCCACCTTCACCGAAGAGACGGGCATTGAGGTTCGTGTGGTGGCTGTCGGCACCGGCCAGGCGTTTGAAATCGGTCGCCGTGGCGATGCCGATAGCCTTTTAGTGCATGACACTGCTGGCGAAGAGAAGTTTGTAGCTGAAGGCTATGCCACTGAACGCCTCAATGTGATGTACAACGATTTCGTTATCGTTGGGCCGAGTGATGACCCGGCGGGTATCAGCGACAGTGAAAACGTGATTGAGGCCATGCAGCGTATAGCGGAAAGTGAGTCACCCTTTGCTTCACGCGGCGATGACAGTGGCACCAACCGCGCTGAACTGCGTTTGTGGGAAGATGCGGGAGTCACGGCACAGGGCGAGTGGTACCGTGAGCTGGGTAGCGGCATGGGTCCGACACTGAACACCGCGGCGGGAATGGATGCCTATACGTTTACCGACCGCGCCACCTGGGTTGCGTTTGAAAATCCACAGGATTTAACGCTGCTGTTTGGCGGCGACGAAGCACTGTTCAATCAGTACGGCAGCCTACTACTTTCGGAAGAGCGCCACCCAGACCTGAAGCACGATCTTGCGGCTCAGTGGCACGAGTGGCTGGTCTCTGAAGAGGGTCAGCAAGCCATTGCGGATTTTGAGGTAGACGGCCAACAGCTGTTTTTCCCTAACGCCGAGTAAATCCTATTTAAATTTTGTTATTGCGTGATTACCCTTTGTCATTGCGTATAGGGACTCCTCCCCGGTTGCAAGCGACGATGATGGAAAAACAAAAGCCGATGCGTGCGTATAGTCGGTCTCTCTAGGGGGACGCTATCCCCGGACCCTGATGAATGCCGCGCACCTTCTCTCCTCAACGAACGGTAGGCTTCTTCAGCCATCGCAATGAGCAGGTTTTGAGAAGGTCGGTCTGACCTGTTTTTCATCGTTCGTTGCCCGGCAACAAGGTAGCCGCCTGTCGGCGCTTAGACGCTGATGGCGCTACTGCTTAGCTCACCATCAGTGCTGAACCTTCGTTAAACTCTCTACAATAGGACTGACCGCGGTGTAGGACAGCCCAGGCGGTTCGCACCGTCTTATTCGCGAGCGCGACTGCCGCCTTGTTCTTGCCAACGCGTGCGACCAGCGCGCGTAGCCAACAGCTTTTGGCATCCTGCTTGTCACCCACCGTGTTGATGACCGAATGTGCCCCGCGTATCAGGGCGGCTTTCAGCGAGACCTGCCCCGTTCGGCCAATGCCCTTGATCTTAGCGATGCCACCGCTGCTGTGCTGTGTCGGCGTTAATCCCAGATAAGCTGACGCTTGGCGACCTTTCTTGAATGCGTTGCCGTTACCGAGGGCGCTATAGAGCTGGGTGGCGATCACAGGCCCCACTCCCTCAATTGCCAACAGTTGGCGACAAGGCATTACCGCACGGCTCATCTGCTCCACGCGCTTATCTAGTGACTGAATACGGTCGTTGAGTCGATCCAGCTCCGCCATTTGCTCGGCAATCAAGTCACGCATCAGCATCGACAGCTCGTTGTTGGCATCTTCCAGGGCGAGCCAGACACGTTGTTTTAACGCTTTCTGACCACGGCCACTAATCACCCCATATTCCTGCAATAACCCATGAACCTGATTGATCAACTGAGTGCGTTGATGAATATACCTTTCCCGAATACGGTGCAGGCTCTGAATATCCTGTTGCTCGATGCTTTTTAGCGGGACAAAGCGCATATCAGGGCGCAACCCGGCCTCTACAATGGCGAGGGCGTCGTTGGCATCTGTCTTGTGTCCCTTGCGAAAGGGCGTCACAAACTGCGGCGAAATGAGCGCAACGGTGTGGCCGAGGGCCTGCAGCTGCCGCGCCCAATAATGTGATTCACCGCACGCCTCCATGAACACCCGACAGGCGGGTTGGCGGCGCATGAAATCCAAGACCTGATGTCGCTTAAGTTCTTTGTTGACCTGAACGTGCGAGGTGCGTATATCAACCACACATACCTGAAAAACACGCTTTGCCAGATCAAGCCCTATTGTCTTATGCTTATTCATGACTCTTCCCCTCCGCATTGATGTGGTTCACTTATCAATGTAGCTCTCTGAAGCTTCGAGAGGGGAGGAGTCCCTTTCATTGAGCGAAGCGAAGCAATCTCGGGTTTTGCGACTAACGCATACAGAGATTGCCGCGTCGCTTCGCTCCTCGCAATGACGTAGGTAACGTTCGTCACACATACATGTTGCGAAGAACGACCAAGTCTTTCGCCCATTAGCGATTGAATAAGCCGCTGATATCCTTGGCTTCCCAGTGTGGAAAGTGCTTACGCACCAGCGCATTCAGGTCACGCTCAAAGGCCGCCCAATCGGTGGTTGGCGTGGTAGAGGCTGATTCACTCGCGGTTCCGCGTATCATCCCTGCCCCAACGGTAACGTTGGTAAGCCGATCAATGATGATGAAACTGCCGGTGCCCGGACTAGTGCGGTAATCATCCACCGGAATGGCCGCCGTCAACTCCACATCACAGCGGGCAATGGCATTAAGACCCAGCGAGTGGGTCGTATGCTTTTCCAGCGTATTGACATCGATTTGGTAATCAATGGCGCTTACCTGTCCGGAAAGGTCGCGCGTTGCCAACTTGAAATCATAAAGCTTGCCAGGGGTTAATACCTCTTCATGCATCCACACGATATCGGCTTTAAAGGTATTCGAGAGTGGCAGTTCGCTATCCGCTGCTACCAACCAATCCCCGCGGGAGATATCAATCTCGTCTTCTAGGGTAACGGTGATTGCTTGGCCGGGATAAGCCACGTCAAGATCGCCATCAAAGGTAACCACCCGGGCCACGGTGGATGTTTTACCCGACGGCAACACTTTGATGGCCTGCCCAGGGCGAATCATACCCGCCGCCAGGGTACCGCAATAACCGCGAAAATCGAGATTCGGCCGATTGACGTACTGAACTGGTAAACGCAGATCGCTGAGGTTCTGGTCGCGGCTGATTTCGACACTCTCGAGCAACTCGATCAGTGTTAGCCCCTCATAACCCTCAGTAAAGTACCAGGGCGTCTGTTCGCTGCGGTTGACCACGTTGTCGCCGTTGAGTGCCGACATCGGTACAAAGCGTATATCCGGCGCTTGCAGGTTGGTGGCAAAGGCGCGGTACTCCTCCACAATCTCGTTATAGCGCTTCTCGGAGAAGCCCACCAAATCCATCTTATTGACCGCAATCACCAAGTGCTGAATACCCAGCAGGTCGGCGATAAAGCTGTGGCGCCGGGTTTGGGTCTGCACCCCGTAGCGGGCATCGATCAGAATAATTGCCAGGCTGGCGGTGGAAGCACCCGTCGCCATGTTGCGCGTGTACTGCTCGTGCCCAGGCGTATCGGCAATAATAAACTTGCGCTTATCGGTGGAGAAAAAGCGGTACGCCACATCGATGGTGATGCCCTGCTCGCGCTCTGACTGCAAGCCATCCACCAACAGTGCCAAATCGACGCTATCCCCGGTCGTGCCAATGGTTTTAGACGCCTGGGTGATGGCCGCCAATTGATCTTCAAAGATCATTTTCGAATCATGGAGCATCCGGCCAATCAGAGTCGATTTGCCATCGTCCACGCTGCCACAGGTAATAAAGCGCAGCAGGTCTTTGTTTTCATGCTCGTGTAGGTACTGCTCGATATTATCAGCGATTAAATTGGATTGATGAGACATTAGAAGTACCCCTCGCGCTTTTTCTTCTCCATCGAACCCACTTGATCGCGGTCAATGGCACGGCCACTTCGCTCACTGGTACGAGTCAGCAGCATTTCCTGGATAATTTCAGGCAACGTCGCGGCCTCGGACTCCACGGCGCCGGTCAGCGGATAGCAGCCAAGTGTTCTAAAGCGCACTGACTTCTGCTCGGGCACTTCGCCGGGGGCTAACGGCAGGCGATCATCGTCCACCATGATTTGCATGCCATCACGTTCAACGACCGGGCGCTTGGCCGAGTAATAGAGCGGCACAATGGGGATCGATTCCAGATAGATATACTGCCAGATGTCCAGCTCGGTCCAGTTGGAGAGCGGAAACACACGAATGGACTCGCCTTTATTGACCTTGGCGTTATACACGTTCCATAGCTCGGGGCGCTGGCTCTTGGGATCCCAGCGGTGATATTTGTCACGAAAAGAGTAGACGCGCTCTTTAGCACGCGAGGCTTCTTCATCGCGGCGCGCTCCACCGAAAGCCGCATCAAAACCGTATTTATCCAGCGCCTGCTTGAGCGCTTGGGTCTTCATAATATCGGTGTATTTGGCACTACCGTGATCGAACGGATTAATATTGGCTGCCCGGCCCTCTTCGTTGGTATGTACGATCAACTCCATACCCGCTTCTTCCGCCATACGGTTGCGGAACTCGATCATTTCACGAAACTTCCATGTGGTATCCACATGCATCAGCGGGAAGGGCGGCGTACCTGGATAAAACGCTTTACGGGCCAAGTGCAGCATGACCGAAGAGTCTTTACCGATCGAATACATCATCACCGGGTTGGAGAATTCGGCGGCTACTTCACGAATAATGTGAATAGACTCGGCTTCTAGCTGCTTAAGGTGGGTCAAGCGCGCAGCGTCAGGCGCCTTGAAAGCGTCTTGCGGCGCCGCTGAAGAACGTGTTGCTGAAGCAGTCGTCTCTGACGACCGTTCTTGTAACGACCGCTCCTTAAAAGACGATGTAGACAATTGGGTCATGGCCCCTTACCTCACAAGTACAAGCTCGTTACACACGCTGAAAGCCGTGTACGTCCAAACAGGTACGTTCAAAAATTTACGTTCGAATGTGGGTAGGGTAACGCCGAGCCGATAATAACCCAAAAGAATTAATAACTATCTTTTTATTCCTTAATAACCTAACAGAAGATTTCGAGCGTGCCACCCGTCAATCAATGCGCTCAATCCAGCTTTGCCATTCGCTTCCGGCCAGCTCGCTCCAGTGTAAATCGACGATGCGATAGCCAGGGCGTGATGCTTCATCAATCGCGAAGTGCTCGGCGCCGGGTAAGAACTGGTCCGCCATGGCAGGACAACCGTAAACGTCGATAGTGGCGTCACCGCTGCGATGGTGTTCGGCATAAGCTTGGTGCGCATGGCCAAACAAAATGATATGAACATGCGTATGTTTACCCAGCACGTGCCAAAAGGCGTCGCGATCCTGAAGGCCGATGGCATCCATCCACACTGCCCCAACGTCAACCGGGGGATGATGCATAGCGATGAGCGTGGGTCGGTTATCCGCTTGTAAGCGTTCCGCCAGCGTCGCTAGCTGCTTGTTCCCTAGTTCACCATGGGGCTCGCCCGCTACTTGAGTATTCAGCAACAGCAGGCGCCAGCTACCTACCTCCACCTCCTCCACCAGCGGGCGCTCAGCGGCCATCAACGCTTGTTGGTCGTGATTACCGGCAAGCCAATACCAAGGGCAAGGCAGCGCCGCTAACCCTTTGACCGCTAAGGCATAAGAAGCAACCGACTCGTCTTGGCTGACATCGCCGGTGAAGAGCACGAGATCGGGTTGCTCAGCCGCCACGGCGTTGATGACCTGTTCAAACTGCCGCCAAGGGATACCCGCGCGGGAGCGCGCCTGGGTATCCGCACGTAGATGGGCATCGGTAATCTGTACCACCCGCATCAGGGCATCTCCGGCACATCATAGGTATGCCCATGGGCAAGCCCGTGAGCTAACCATTCGCCCAGGAAACGGTTGAGCTGCAGTTTTTCATCGGGCTGGTGCATACGTGCATTGGGGTAACGGTAGCGGCCGCTGAAATGACGCTCGCGTTGAAAGTCGGTCACCTCCGCCATGCGTACGTCATGGTAGAGGTGTACGCGCATGCGCGGCCCTTCGATGACGGTATCGAGCGGGCCAGTTTGAGACACATCCACCATGGTGGTATAAGGCGCCTGCTCCTGAATATAGAGGTGCAGATCACCAAAGTAGTGTTGATCACCGTGCAGGGCAATATCACGGCGCTGGCCGGCCTCCATGTCGCCCACCAGGCGCACCAAACGCAAATAGTTGGCGCTACACTCCCCTTGGAGCGTTTTTAAATCGGTGACATAGGCCGTTCTCGCCATGTTCACTCCTCGTTTGTTTCGCTTTGTGTCGACGCCCGCTGTGAAGCGGCACGTAGTGAGGCTCGTTGGCTATTAAGCCAATGTAGACCAATCAGGCACATGGCGTTGTCGAGTCGTCCATGCATCAAGAGTTCCCACGCATTGGCAAACGGCATGACGTGTACCCGTATATCCTCATGCTCTTCAACTAAGCCATGAACACCGCCAAGCCCCTGGCAATCTAACAAACCACAAAAGAGAGTCACTTGCTCATTGCAGGCACCAGGACTGGGATAATAAGTATGCAGTTTGGTCAGTTCGGTCACTTTACAACCGGCTTCTTCCCATGCTTCGCGACGAGCCACGTCTTCCAGCGTCTCGCCCTCTTCCACCAGGCCCGCCACAAGCTCAAGCTTCCAAGGGGAAACCCCATCATCGATGGCGCCCGCGCGAAACTGTTCGATCAAGACTACTAAATCCCGCTCAGGGTCGTAGAGCAGCACGCCTACCGCATCGAAGCGGCTGTGTACTTCACGGCGCATGGGCTCGCTCCAACCGCCTTCAAAAAGGCGGTGGCGAAGCTCTAGCGCTTCGAGACGGAAAAAACCTTGATGCAGAATCTCACGCTTAAGCAGATCGACATCACTGCGTTTCAATGAGGGAACATTCAGCGACGTATTCCGAAAAGAGGCCTCTCGCAGAGGAGAGTGTTGAGCAGCATCGTGCTTGGAGTTAGACGCCATGGGGCACTCCCGGTGGTGATATGGCCCTATTATCAGTGCTTGCCACCGGGAATGCCAATCCAGTGAGTGGATTACAGCTGATTGAGAAGCGTCTCGGCATCGCGGCGTAGCGCTTCATCTGAGACTTGCCGGTTCTCGCGAGCGTTACCATTCACCGCTCGCTGGGCGTGCTCGCGAGCTGCCTGCGCATTGCCCTCCTCTTTCAAGAAAGAGGCGTAGTAATAGTTGACATCGATACCGTGCGGACGGATTTCCAAAGCTCGCTGGAACATGCGTTCAGCCGTCTCGCTATTGCCGAAACCGAGTGGCCTACCCGGCGCCCGGTCATAAAGCGCGCCAAGCGTTACATAGGCAGACCCGTTCAACCCCTGCGGGTCGATCTCAATTGCCTTTTCCAACGCATCGCGCGCATCACCAGCGGTTCCCAATGCGCCCAAACCACCTCGTTCACGCGCGTAAGAGGCAAGAATAATCCCCTGCCAGACCAGCACATCCGCTTCGTCGCCGTGCTGTTCAGCCAACTGCTCCACTTCGCCTGCCAGCGCTTTCAAAGTACTTTCCCGCTCATTCGCGGGCATGTCCGTCACGGTGTGCTCCCAGCGGTTTTTCAGCGAAAACAGCTCACCTTCGAAGGCGGTCGCGGTTAACGGTGAAAGCGCCAGCGCGGTGCCAACGGCAGCGGCGATCAACGAACGTGATAGAGAGAGGGGTAAAAATGAGAGAGTGCGCATAACGGCTCCTGAATTATTGTTGTCCAGCGAGACCTACGCTTGGCTGGTCTCTTCTCCAATATAGCAAAAAATGTAACGAACGTTTGAATGATTCAACCGTTGCAACTTGCTTGGTATGCATCCCGTAATTGACGTAAGGTAGATGGCTCGAAACATGATAGGAAATTGGTAATGAAAGGCCGCAACATGACCCGCTGGCGCGATCCAGCCAAAGATCCGCGCCAGGCCCCCAAGAGCAATCTGATTACCGCGGAGGGGGCGGCTCGCTTGCGCGCTATTCTGGATCATCTACTACGGGTCAAGCGCCCGGCCATCACCGCCAAGGTCGGTGAAGCCGCCGCTCAGGGTGACCGCAGCGAAAACGCTGATTACACGTACAATAAAAAAGAGCTGAACCGTGTGATTGCGCGGATCGGCTATCTCACCAAGCGGTTGGATGAGCTGCAGATCGTTGATCGCCTTCCCGCCGACACCAGCAAAGTCTTTTTTGGCGCTTTCGTTAACTTAGAAGATGAAAATGGGGAGGAGGTCCAGCTCAGGATCGTCGGCCATGACGAGATCGATACCAAAAAACGCTGGATCAGTATCGATGCTCCCATGGCCAAGGCCCTGCTGGGCAAGCAGATTGGCGATGAAGCGAAAGTACTCACCCCCAATGGTGAGATGTTCTATACCATTACTGCCCTCGACTACCGAGGCTAATCGTGTAGCGCACCTGCTCGGTGAAAACACAGCAACACGCCTTCACGCACTAGCGAGGTAGCCTGTGGAAACGCCTCAATCACTCTTTCGATATCGGGTGAGCCAGCAGCAGCGTTGCCTCGGCGTGGTAACGTTTCTCCAACTGCTGACCATCCGAATGTGACAAGAGTTTAAGGAAATATTCCAAAACATTTCATGAATCGATAGATATCATGGCCTTGATAACCTGATGGGCAGGGTCACACCATTGGGGCATGCGGGCAGGCACGTCAACGAGTGGCGCACGGTGAGTGATCATCGCTTCCGCGTTGATCGCGCCGCTCTCCATCAGTGACACCACATACTCAAAATCCTCGCGGGTAGCATTACGACTGCCGATCAGGGTCAACTCTTTCTTGTGAAACTCAGGATCACTAAACGTAATATCAGCTTTCACCACACTCACCAACACATAGCGCCCGCCATGACCTGCAAAATCGAATCCCTTCTGCATGGCGTGAGGATTTCCGGTGGCGTCGAACACCGCGTCTGCCAGTGCCCCATTATTGCGCTCGCTGATAAGTGCCATCACATCGTCTTCGTTGGGGTTAGCCACCGCATCGGCACCTAATACATCTCGGCAAAAAGACAAACGCGATGAGTTAGTGTCTACCATCAATGTACGGGCACCGCGGCTTTTAGCTACCTGCAGCACGCCCATGCCAATCGGGCCTGCGCCAACGATCACCGCCAGCTCATCCGCTTCAAGGGCACTGCGTCTGACCGCGTGGGCACCAATCGCCATGCACTCCACCAGCGCCAGCTGATCGATAGTCAGCGTGTCCGACACCACAAGATGTGTGGTGGGAACAGCAAGATATTCCGCCATTCCACCGTCCCGGTGTACGCCAATCACCTGCATGTTCTGGCAACAGTTGGTTTTGAGCTGCTGGCAGGCGCGGCATTCACCACAATGCAGGTAGGGAATGACATACACCTGCTGGCCAAGCAGAGGAGTGTCGTGCTCATCAGCCACTTCGACTATCTCACCGGCAAGCTCATGACCTAACACCCTGGGATATTGGAAATAGGGCTGATTGCCACCGTAAGCATGAATATCCGTTCCGCAGATGCCGATACGACGGATCTTCACGACGGCGTGCCCCGGAGCGCACGCGGGACGGCCAGCGTGTTGTAGCTCAAGATGGTGCGGTTCTGAACAGACAAGCACTTGCATTGAACCAACCTCCTCCACCGTCCTTACGCCTGGACAACGCGCTGCTGTTGCTCACCGAGCCCTTCAATACCCAAGCGCATCTGCTGTCCTTCGCGGAGGTAAACAGGTGGCTTCTGACCCATGCCAACGCCAGGTGGCGTGCCGGTCGAGATAACATCACCAGGCTGCAGGCTCATGAACTGGCTCAAGTAGCTAATCAGAAAAGGCACTTGATACACCATGGTGCGTGTACTGCCATCCTGATAACGCTTGCCGTCCACCTCTAACCACATACTCAATTGATGGGGATCAGCTACTTCATCCCGCGTTACCAACCAAGGGCCTAAGGGACCGAACGTGTCGCACCCTTTGCCTTTGTCCCAGGTACCGCTACGCTCTAACTGAAATTCGCGCTCAGAGACGTCATTAACCACACAAAACCCAGCAACATGCGACATTGCATCGGCTTCATCAATGTAACGGCCGGCTTTGCCGACAACGACACCCAGCTCTACTTCCCAATCGGTCTTCTTTGAGCCGCGTGGAATTTCCACATCATCATTAGGGCCACAGATAGCGCTGGTCCATTTGTTGAAAATAACCGGTTCTGGCGGCACCTCCGCGCCGGTTTCCGCTGCATGGTCGGAGTAGTTGAGGCCAATACAAATAAACTTGCCGACCCGGCCCACGCAGGGCCCCAGACGCACATCCGCCGCGACCTCAGGTAGGGAAGAAAGATCCGTATCACGCAGTGTCTGCAGCGTTTCATCACTCAACAGATCACCGGCGATATCGTCAATGACGGCAGAAAGATCACGCACCTTGCCCTGGCTATCAAGAATGCCCGGCTTTTCCTGACCAGACGCTCCAAAACGTAAAAGCTTCATAGTGTTATCCTTTCTAAAGAATCAGTTTGCCCAGCCGCCATCGATCAGTTGCGCGGTACCGGTAATAAATTGGGCGTCATCACTGGCCAGAAAAGTAGCTAATGCTGCTACTTCCTCGACCCGCCCCAGCCTGCCCATTGGCTGGCGCGCCACAAAAGAGGCCAATACGTCAGCATCACTCCGCCCCTCTTTGCGCGCCTGCTCTGCAATACGTTGCTTTAACGAGGGCGAATCGACAGTACCCGGGCAGATGGCGTTGCAGCGAATGCCTTGGGTCATGAAATCGGCAGCGACGGATTTGGTGAGCCCTATGACCGCGGCTTTGGAAGCGCCGTAAGCGCAGCGATTCGCCACGCCTTTAACACTGGAGGCCAGAGACGCCATATTGATAACGCTGCCACCGCCGTTTGCCAGCATGCCCGGTAAAAAAGCCTGCAAAGTATGAAACATGGAAGTGACATTTAGATCCAGCGACCGCTGCCAGGTAGCCTCATCACACTCGAGTACGCTGCCACCGGCCACCATGCCTGCACAGTTGAAGAGGATATCCACATTAGGCAGCGAGCTGGCTAACTCATGGATCGCTTTGCTATCCGTGACATCCAGGCAATAGGCCTCAACGCCCGTGACGCCCTCTAGCATGGCAATATCAATATCCGTGGCGAATACCCGTGCTCCTTCAGCCACAAAACGTTCGGCGCTGGCGCGTCCGATGCCATTCGCGGCGGCGGTGATTAACGCTGTTTTGTTCTTGAGTCTCATCGGCTGGATGCCCTCTTCGTCGCTATCGCATGTCCCAACAATCGTGGGATCATAGAGTAGGTCAGACATCCAAACACCTAATGGCCTGACCAATAAAACGAGTATGCTAGAGAGACTTTGCCACTGGCAAGGCGACAAACAGCGCAATTGCGCTTTTAAAGATCAACTTTAGTCGCAGTTAATGCTAATTAATCCATTATTGAAACGGGCAGGGAACATTTCACATGCCGATTCAAACCATCCGCTCGCAGCGGCTCTACCGCCAGATTGCGGATCAACTACAGCAGTTAATTCACGCTGGCGAGTTTCCGCCAGGCACCCTGCTGCCTCCCGAACGGGAGCTTGCCCAATCGCTAGGCGTTAGCCGCGCCTCGGTGCGAGAGGCGTTGATTGCGCTTGAAGTGGTTGGCCAGGTGGCGGTCAAGGTGGGCTACGGCGTGGTGGTGCTTGAATCCAGCACAGCGGCGCTGGAACCCGTTATGCGTGCGGCGGCACGCACCGAACCCTGGGCCCTCGACCCTGAGTTCAAGAGTGAAATAGAGCTCAATTTGGAAGAAGAAATTCCGCCTTTTTCGTTACTGCAATCGCGGCGCTACCTCGAGCCGGAAATTGCGGCGCTGGCGGCGTTAAACGCAACCGACGACGACCTGACAGCCATCCGTTTCGCCTTTGAACGCAATGTAGCGGACAACGCCAACGGCGGCCGCAACTGCGCAGGGGATCGATTGCTGCATATCCGTATCGCCGAGGCCTCAGGTAACGCCGCCTACGCTCTGCTGATCAAGCACCTACTGGGGCATCAGTACGGCGCTATGTTTCGACGTCTTCAAGCGCTATTTATGGAAACGGACATGCCGCAGCGCTCCCAGGAAGACCACCGACACATTGTGGCTGCCATCGAGGCACGCGACCCAGTGACTGCGCGACGTGCCATGGAAAACCATCTGGATCACGTATTGAGCGTCTTCTTCGCTGAGTAAGTGATTCCTCATAAAGATGTCGCATTAGCGGCTTGTTTTCATCGCACCATAAACTTTGAAACGGCGATTATCCGCCAGGGTATAAAAATCCTGGAATGCCCGCTGTAAATGGTCTGGGTAAGGTAAAAAGCCGTTCGCCACAATCACCAAGTGCCCGCCCTTCTTTAGGTGCTCGGGGGCCTCGCTGATCAAGCGCTGGCTTGGCCCATAACTAATATCACGCTCTTTATGAAAAGGCGGGTTACTCACAATCCAATCAAACTGCTCGCTCTCCAACGCACTGAATACATCGCTTTCAAGTACGCGCCCTTCCAGCCCGTTGGCGGCGAGCGTACGCCGACACGCCTCGACGGCAAACGTGCTGACATCCACAGCGGAGACATGATGACCGCGCTGGGCCAGCCAGGCACTGACGATGCCGTCACCGCAGCCCATATCCAGCACCTTAAGCGGCTTGTTGGGCAGCTTACTCTCCAGGCTCTCCAACAGTAACAGCGTGCCTTCATCAACTTTGCCGTGGCCAAATACGCCCGGGTGGCTGATTAATGTTAAACCTAGCGTCTCAAACGTTTGCCAAGCGCTGTCGCTGGATGACGTCAACGCAACGGTACGCGTAGCGAATAAAGAGCAGCGCCGGGCGTTGTCGCGCTTATCCCATGGCATACCCAGCTCTTCCAACATTTTAGGAACGCGTTTGATGCCACCTTGATGTTCGCCGACAATTTCAATGGGTGCCCCTTCAGGTAGCTGCTCACATAACCACTTGAGCCACCAAATACCTAACTGGTGCGCCTTCGGCCAAAACAGCACAATCTCTTTGCCGAGGGGCTTGTCACCCGTCAAATCAAAAGGCGTGCGGGCCTGCTTGCCTTTCGCCTGCCACTCACGCAGTACGTCAAAATCGCCGCTTACCACACCCACCGATTGATCAATAAGCCAGCTATCGACTGGCGGGCCAATGGCCCACAGCGCAGCATAGTTATCTTTTTGGCGCTCTAATAGCTGGCACGCTGGGGCTTGGGCACTCATTCAACGATCTCCGGTTTAATTAAGGTATAAAGCAGGTAGCGCCCCAGGCGCCAGTGGGAATCATGACGACAGTACTGCTTCTCCAGCGCCAGCAGCGTGGCATTTTCTGCTGGCGTGGCGGGTGGATGGCGCAAGTAGTCTTGAAATACGCGGATACCGGCGACGGCGTCTATCACTAAGCCGTTATCCGCACTCCACTGCTCAATCTCGGCGTGACTAACGGGCGAAATAGGCGTCAATCGTTGTCGCTTGCCCTTCCCTGCTAAACGATCACTCAACGCCTTCTCAAGATTGCCTTTGACCGCATTGGAAAAGCGCAGCGCATCGCGGTTAAACACCATCAAGCTAAGCTGGCCGCCAGGTGCCAATAAATCGCTCAAGGTCGTCAGCGCCGCCTGGGGGTCACCTAACCACTCCAACACTGCATGGCAGGTAATTAGCGACCATGGGCCTGGGGCATGCAGGGTTAACTGTTGCAGCGGCGCCTGCAGGTAAGTAATGGCCCCTTCCGGTAACGTCTTAGCGTCCCGATGCCAGGTTTTTGCGTAGTTCAGCATATCCGCTGAAGGCTCAGCCATCGTTACCCGGTGCCCCCGCTCAGCCAACCATGCCGCCTGCTGGCCCAAGCCACCGCCCACATCGAGCACTTTCTGGTGGCTCAAAGTAAGCATTTGCGGCAACAGATAGTTCAGCATTGCTAAACGCAGTTCGCCACGAGGCGCTTGGTAGAGCGAACGCGAAAATTTATCGGCTAAACCATCGAAATAGCGATCGCCAGCCTGGGTTAATTCATAGCTTTTAAATTCGGAATTTATCAATTTATCGTTGGGGTGCATGTAAAAGACCAAGCGTCGCATCAAAGCGGCGTAGTTTACCCTGCTTGCGCACGGAACGCCTGCTGGGGTAAGCAGTGTTGCCAATCATCGTGCTGCTCCATGGCAGCAGCGAGCTGAAGCAACTGTTTGTCCTCCCCAAGGCGGCCCACCACCTGAACACCAACCGGTAAGTCATTGGTGCCAATATGCATAGGCACTGACATGGCAGGCTGCCCGGTGAGATTGGCTAGCTGGGTAAACGGCGTACGGTTGAGCGCGTCTACCGCCAACCGTTTTAGCATCCCCGCCTTCAACGCCAACGATGGTAGCCCTGGAATTGCTAACATCCCCATCATCCGCTCTCGCGCTTCTGAAGGGTATAGCTCGCCAATTTTTGGGGCTGAACCTGCGGCTACTGGCATCACCAGGGCATCATAGCGCTGATGAAACAGGCTCATTTGCTCGGCCGCCACATGCCAGTAACGTTTCGCCAGCTCATAGTCACGCGCGGAAAGCTTTGCTCCCAATCGACCAATGGCGCGGGTTGAAGGCTCAATAGCGAGCTTGCGGACAGGCACCCTGGTTTGCTGACTTACCCAAGCAAGATCCGCGGCCAAATGGCCCAAGTAAAGGGTGAGATAACTATCCGCTAGCGCCTCTCCATCAACCGGCGGGTCACACCACTCGACCTCGTGCCCCATCGCTGCCAGCGCCTTAGCCGCCTTCTCAACCGCCAAGCCAACATCACGGCTTAATGTCGTTCCCAAGCCTCGGCTTAACGGCTCACCCAGCGAGACGGCAATGCGTAACGGCGGAGACGGAACCGACAACGCTGCCACATAGCCGGTTTCCCTCGGCACCGGATAGGGCCCCGACGCCGCCATACCGTTGATCTGCTCAAGGAGGGCAGCACTATCACGTACGCTACGCGTCACAGCATGCTCAATGACCGCACCTTGCCATACCTCGCCATGGGCAGGCGCAAGGGGAACCCGTCCCCGCGAAGGCTTAAAACCAAACAATCCACAGTAACTGGCAGGAATACGAATAGAGCCTCCACCGTCCCCGGCGAGGGCCATTGGTACGATTCCCCCCGCCACTGCTGACGCGGCACCACCGCTGGAGCCTCCAGGCGAGTATCCCGCCCGCCACGGATTCTGGGGGTGTGGATAAGCTTTCGGCTCAGTAATCCCCATCAAGCCAAGCTCAGGGGTAGCTGTCTGCCCTACGATGACCAAGCCAGCCGCTCGTGCACGCTGAATCAGTAACGCATCTTCCTTGGGGCACCAGTGGGATAGAGATGCGCTTCCGAAAGCCAGTGGCTCGCCGGCTAGCCCCATCAACAGGTCTTTACTTAAGGTAGGCACTCCACCGAATAGGGTATCAGCCGGGAGTTTATGACTCTCTTGTCGGGCGCGTTCGTAACGTGTGCGTACCAAAGCATTCAATGCAGGATTAAGTTTCTCAATAGCCGTTAGGGCCGCTTCCAGCACCTCATCCCGACTCACTTCACGGCGACGGATTAGCTCGGCTAAGCCCATCGCGTCATACTGCTGGTACTCGTCAAGATGCATGGTAGTAGCCTTATGTTTCTCTTAGCCTAGCAGAGAGGATATCTATCTCCTCTCTCACCACTCCAGCAAAGCGGCGCCTAGTAACAGCGTCGAACACTGTTAATTCCTGTGATGCACAAAAGCGCTAATCTTCGCCCCCTGGGAGCATGTCATTTATGCCCACACCATAAGATTAAAAAAACCATCAAAAAAGAAAGATATAAATAAATTTTATCGACGCGTGTTTGCAAATACTCCTAGAATGCTAGCTAATGTACTAAAAGTATTGGCAAATATTTCCTATAGGTGTTGATAAACACCTATAAAGAAACATCACCTTTTCTTACAAAAACAATACAAATGGTGGTATTGACATGCTTATCGACACAACTATTCAAAATACTACCAGTCAAATAATTAAATCGCTGTTCACTAAAGAGCACTCTATTACGATTTTTTCTAAGGAAGCTGCTCAATCCATCGAGGCGACAGCGATTAAAGTTGAGCCCGATAATAGAAAAATTACCCTAGAGATAACGTACACGGGCCTTTCGCTGTCTCCTTATCTAAATAACGACACCATATCGTTTGATATAGAGGCTGCGCGGCATGGGCATGATGCTGGAGAAATTTATAATATTGAGCATGTTCCTGCTCATATCATTCAAATAGGCACCCATACTTACCACCTAGAGTGCCAACTGCCCAACTCCATCTTTTCTTCTGATAACCGTGGTGCCCTAAGAGTCCCTTTCGTGCTTGGCATGCACGCCCGTGTTTACCTGGAAGTGTTTGCCCACGAGCTCAATATAGAAGGGAAAGTGCGTAACCTTTCAGTGGGCGGCTGTATGGTGGATGTGCGCCTCGAAGATAGCATTGCGCTTTCTGTGGATCAGATACTTCCAAGAGTAACGCTAGAATTTCCAAATGGAGAGGCATTTAATACCCAAGGGCGCATACGTCATATGCGCCCTTTTGGCCATCACGGCCATGCCGCTGTTGGCATAGAGTTTCTTGATATGAGCCCCGCTTCAACGGAAACGCTCTTCCATTACGTTTCTGAAGCTGAATTCGAAGCCGCTTTGCGCTCGGGCACGCAATATAGCTCACGGGCAAGGTCAAAACTGTTTATAGCCAATGCGAAAGAGAAAAAAATGCAGCATCAAGAAGAGCATGATCAACTTGTAAGTGCCCAGCATCCGCCCTTACTGCGGGGTGTCCTCGAAATAGCTCAGCAGCTCCAAATCATGTTGATGTTTATGAAAAATAAACATTTGTTACCCGATGAAATTTTATATGAGTGTGTAGACAGCATTCTGTATATGGTCAACCATGACCGCAAAGCTCTACAGTATGCGCTAACATATTTGCACGATGAGCCGGAGTGGGTACGCCACGCTATCCAAGTAGCTAGCCAGCTCGCCATGATGCTAATTAGCCGTGACCCCTATGCCTACAAAACGCAGGAGGCAGTAGCGGGCGCCTTACTTCATACCATGGGTAAACCACTACTCATTAGTGAACAGTTGCCCTCACTGAAAATTCACATGTCGCCGTCACAAGGGGAGATACTCAAGCAGCACGTACATGCTCTTAGCAAAAAACTGTCGGTTCTCAACTGGACACCCAGCCCAACGTGCAGCGACATTATCCTCAATGCAAACGAGCGGCTTGATGGCAGCGGCTACCCTAAGGGCATACAGGCAGAAGAGTTATCAGACGTTGTTCGTTTAATGAGTGTTATAAAAATAATCAACAAGCTGACCCATGAACGCAATGGACAGCACCCACGGCAACCTCTGGACGCCTACCGGTGGGTCAATAGCCGCCCTGAGGCGTATGAAAAGTCATTGCTGGTTGAATATATCCAACATTTTGGCCTTTACCCTATCGGTAGCCTGGCTAAGTTTTCAAACGGTTTTCTAGCCTGGATTGTGGATGTAGACGCAAAGGGCATGCCTTGCAAAGTAGACGTTGTTAAAAATTTGGCTTTTAGGGATACGTCCATTGATACAGTGCTGTTCAGTAACGACTTTAACCAGATTGGTCGACTCGAAGGGACGGTCAACCCTAGCGATTATAATGTCAACATGAAAAAGCATAGCTAGGCTTACCGTTCTCAAACATAGCCACTTTCAAACATAGCCACTTTCAAACATAGCCACTCTCAAAAGTCGTTGCTAAGTAATAAGTGATTGCTCAAAATGGGATCGATACCATTCACTTAAGTGGTTTATGTCTTCCATTTCACGTCGCTCCACCATTATTGAAGTAGCCCGACTAGCTGGCGCTTCTAAAACCAGCGTATCTCGCTATTTTGGCGAAGAGCGAGACCGGCTCTCGCCCTCACTTCAGGCGCGCATCGCCCATGCGGCAGGCATCCTTGGCTACCAGCCCAATCAAATGGCGCGCGGACTAAAAGGGGGGCGCTCTAAATTGATAGGCATGTTAGTTGCCGATATCCGCAACCCATTTTCCGTTGCCATCACTCACGGTGTCGAGCAAGCGTGCCGCCAATACGGCTACTCGCTGGTCGTGTGTAACACTGACAATGACCCGGAACAGGAGCGCCAGCACTTAGACCTCCTGGGTGCGTACCAAGTGGAAGGGTTGGTGGTAAATGCCTCCGGCAGCCCCGAACGCCAGCTACACACATTTACCCGCCAGGGAACTCCTATCGTGCTGCTAGATCGGGAAGTCGACCATGTGGAGGCAGAAGTGGTTGGGCTCGATAATCACCTGGCCATTGATATGGCGCTCGGGCACTTAGCCGATCAAGGCTACCAGTCTGTGCTGTATGTGAGCGAAGCTCCCGAGCAATCAAGCACCCGACAAAAACGCTTGGCCCGCTTTAACCACTCTGCCGAACAGCATGGGCTGAATTACGCAACCTCACTGCTTGCTACTGCAAATGACGCCACAACGCTTGGGGCGCTTAGCGACTTTTTAACCGCTAATCAGCAACACGCCTGTGCCGTATTATGTGGTAACGGTAATGCCACCCTCGTAGTGACTCGCCTGTTTCAGCAGCTGGGCTTACCGCTTGGCAAGGTAGGTTTGATGGGAATTGATGAGCTCGATTGGTGCGCCTTGGTTCCTCCCGGTATTACCACGCTTGCCCAGCCCACCGATGCGATCGGCAAAACGGCAGTTGAGTGCTTGATGCATCGCATTGCGCCACATACATCGGCACTGCCGACCACGATAAGTTTTGCACCTAGCCTGATTGAACGAGGCTCTACCCAGCGCTAATTTTTAAGTCACCGCTAGAAAAGAGTCGCAAAAATGGTATCGTTCCCATTGAATGATAATAAACAGCACAAAGAGAGTAATGAGCATGCCCCACCCTACCTCTAGCCCACCCGAAATTCTTACCTTTGGCGAAGCCATGGCCATGTTTGTGGCGGAAATGCCGGGCGGTTTATCCAGCATTGAGCGTTTTCACCGGCGCTTGGCCGGTGCCGATAACAATGTCGCTATCGGCCTCTCAAGGCTGGGTTTTCACGTGGGCTGGCTAAGCCGAGTGGGAACCGATAGCTTCGGGGAGTTCATCCAGGCGGCTTTAACGGCGGAAGGTATCGATGACCGCTATATTCATGCCGATTCACAGCACCCCACTGGGCTGCTCTTTAAAGAGCGCGCCCAGGGCGGCGCCGACCCGCGAGTCGAATATTTCAGACGTGGCAGTGCCGCCAGCCATCTCACTATCGACGACGCCCAGGATGTCGACTTTCAGGCGCTTAACCACCTTCATGCGACGGGCATTACCCCGGCGCTATCTGAAAGCGCCCGCCAGCTTAGCCATCATTTGATGGTACAGGCACGCGCCCACGGCGCTACTATTTCCTTTGACCCCAATTTGCGACCATCACTTTGGCCCAGCGAAAACGTTATGCGTTCGACCCTCAATGAGCTCGCCAGCCTTGCCGACTGGGTTCTACCTGGGCTTTCCGAGGGCCAACTGCTCACCGGGCAGAAGACGCCTTACGACATAGCAGGCTACTATCTGGATCAAGGCGCTTCCGCAGTGATCATTAAGCTGGGGCCGAAAGGTAGCTATTATCGCGGTCACTTAGACGGCCAAGATGAGCACCTTACGGTTGAGGGTTGTCACGTCGCTGAGGTGGTGGATACCGTCGGTGCTGGCGATGGCTTTGCCGTAGGCGTAATCAGCGGGCTACTCGATGGCTGCACTGCACGTCAGGCGGCCCAACGTGGCAACCTAATCGGCGCGCAGGCCATTCAGGTGGTGGGAGATATGGAAGGCCTGCCGAGTCGCGAGAAGTTGCAGGCGCTTGAAGCCGGTCAGCTTAGTACTTAGCGCTTAGTACGCTCTGTTATGCTTTCAATCAGCGTTTTACAACCTGGAGATAACAATGAAAAAACGTCTAGTGGTTCAAGGAAGACTCAGCGACGCGCAGCTAGCGACACTTAACGATTTGTTTGATGTGAGCGTGTTACCCAAAACAACGGCGCTAAATGACCCAGACAACCACGCACTGCTGGCGGAAGCGCACGGCATTATCGGTTCCGGCCTGGCGATCACTCCCCAGCTATTGGACGCCACGCCCAACTTGGAGGTCGTCGCGACCATCTCGGTGGGATACGACAACCTTCCCGTTGAAGAACTGACCAAACGCGGCATCATGCTGTGCAACACGCCCGATGTACTCACCGAAACCACTGCCGATACAGGCTTTACCCTCATCATGGCGACGGCACGCCGGGTGGTTGAACTAGCGGAGTGGGTGAAAGCCGGCAAGTGGCAGGCCAGCATTGGCCCCGCGCTGTTTGGCAGCGATGTGCATGGCAAGACCCTAGGCATGATTGGCTTTGGCCGTATCGGCCAGGCCGTTGCCAGGCGGGGTGCACTGGGGTTCGGCATGCAAGTCCGCTACTCCAATGCCTCTCCCAAACCCGCATTGGAACAGGAGCTGGGGGCTGTGCGCTGTGAACTCGATGAGCTACTGGCCACGTCCGATTTTGTCTGCGTTACCGTACCACTGACCGCCGACACCGAACGGCTGATCGGCGCCCAACAGTTTGCGCTCATGCAGCCTTCCGCTATCTTCATCAATATTGCCCGGGGCAAAGTGGTCGATGAGAGTGCTTTGATTAACGCCCTCGAAAACGGCGTCATTCAAGCGGCCGGACTCGATGTTTTTGAGCAGGAACCGCTCCCCGCTGCGTCTCCCCTGCTTAACATGCCCAACGTGGTTGCCCTCCCCCACATCGGCTCCGCCACCCACGAAACCCGCGATGCCATGGCTCAGCGGGCAGTCGATAACGTCCGTTTGGCACTGCAGGGTGAGAAGCCGATCAGCCTGGTTAACGAAGAGGTTAATCAATGAGTTCAACTCGCAACGCCCCCACCCACTTCTGCCTTCTGTTCGACTGCGATGGCACCCTGGTCGATAGCGAGATCCTTCTCGCCGAAGTAATGGGCGCTATCCTTCCCGAGTTCGGCCTACCCTTCTCGTCGCAGCATTATATGGAAGAGTTTCGTGGCGTACGCTTTTACACCATCGTCAAAACGCTCGAACAGCGCTTTCAGGCACTGGCTGAGGGAGAGTTTTCAATGCTTGAAGCGGGTATGCGAACCCGCATGGAAGCGCGAATGCGCGCAGAGTTGGTGGCTATTGCGGGCATTCCCGACGCGCTGGAGCAGCTAAGAAGCTATCCAAAAGCCGTGGTCTCTAACGGCCCTGAACGAAAAATTCGCTGCGCCCTGGAAAGCACCGACCTGGGGCATCACTTCCAAAGTCGGTTGTTCAGCGCTTATACCCTCAATGTATGGAAGCCAGACCCAGAACTTTACCGTAAAGCGGCGGCCGCCATGGGGTTTGCGCCCCACCACTGTATCGTGATCGATGATGCGGCGGTGGGCGTGGAAGCAGGCTTGGCGGCAGGCATGCACGTCATTCATCTCAATCACTTCCCTACAGAGGAACGCACGCCCGAAGGCGCAGTGAATATTCACCACGCCAGCGAGCTACCCGCTGTCATCCAACGTCTATCGACCGCCGTTACCGCCTAGCAACAGAAACGAGCAAAGCGATGGTTAAAAGCAGGTCGCCAAGTGCTCTTTCACGTTCAGGGCGTCATCGACCAGCAGCAGTTGGCGCCATTTATCAAACGTCAGGCAGGGGTGGGAGGCACCAAAGGCAACGATGTCCCCGATCTTAACGTCTTGGCCATCATCAGGCAGCCGCACAAACGTGTGCTGATCCATGATGTGGGTGACTTCCCAGCCAGCCACCGATAGCCGCTGCGCTGGCGTGCCAGCTTCTCGATAGCGACGCAGGGCAATGGGTAGCTGGTCATGGCCAATATCGCGTTTGCCTAGTGCCATGATGGCGAGCCCAGGCTCGGGAAGTGACTGCACCTGGGCAAATACTTCAAGAGCGGGTTTGAGCCCCTGCTGCAAATCGGGTCGTCGGCTCAACACGGCGGACTGCGCCTCGCGGTACAACCCATGGTCGTGTACCACATAGCACCCAGGTCGCAAGATGGGCGTGAAGCTTCCCTGCTGCAGCGCACCGTCAAAGGCTTCGGCAATCACATCATACCAAGCGGAACCTGACGCGGTGACAAGCGGATTTTTTTCAGTAAAGCGTCCAGCAGCTTCGAGCTCTACGGCAACATCAACCAGGTATTTAGCATAGGCTCGGATACCGGCCTCAGGGTTATCCCCATGCACGACACCTTCATAGCCCTCCAATCCTGCCAACAAGAGAGCTGGCTCATCAGCAATGATCTCGGCAAGCGAAAGAATCTGCTGCTGAGTACGGCAACCGCACCGCCCCCCGGTCACGCCCACTTCAATCAGCACTGACAACGTCAAACCACGCTCGGCAAAGAAGCGCCCAAGCTGTCGCACGTTCTCCTGGCTATCGACCACGCAGTAAAACGTCGCCCCTTGCTCGACCAAACTCGCAATAATGGCCATATTAGCCTGACCGACTAGCTGGTTCGCCATCAGCAACCGTGTGACACCATTCGCAAAAGCCGCACGACACTGGGGAGCCGTTGCCAGAGTGATACCCCACGCCCCCGCCTGAAGCTGACATTGGAAAAGCGCTGGCGTCATAGTGGTCTTGCCGTGGGGGGCCAGCTGAGCCCCGTGGGCGTCGGCAAACCGCTGCATCCACTCCAGATTATGGGCAAGCGGCGCCTCATGCACCACAGCCGCAGGCAAGCTGACGCCGGACAACAGGTTGGAGCTGATCTCCACGCCGCCTTTATCTATCGTTACCGCCCCTTTCCGCATGACCCCATCTCCTCGTTCGTGGCGCATGTTAAAACCATCTGGCCCAAAGGGCGCCATGTTAGATACTTTCACGCTTGTTGACTTTAAGATAGAAACTAACATACTTTTTAGGCAAGGCAACCTTCAGGAGTCCACGGTGAGCCAAGAAATCGATATTTTATCCCGTATCACCACTGACTTTGCCGCGCTTCGCGATGCAGAAAAAAAGGTCGCCGAATTGATTTTCGCTGACATCGACTTTGCCACCGAGGCAAGTATCGGCGAGATTGCCCAACGTGCCGGGGTCAGTGATGCCAGTGTGACGCGCTTCGCACGTGCCATCGGCTGCGCTAATGTGCGCGACCTGAAAACGCGCTTGACCCGGGCACTGGCAGCCGGGCGTCGCTTCATCCAGGAAGCAACGCCCGAAGACAGTTCCAGCGTGGTATACGACATCGCTACACAGACCCTGGCACTCAACCGTGACCTGCTGGCCCAGGCGGATGTCGCGGGGGCAGTTGAACAATTGGATGGCGCACGCCAAATATTGGTGTTCGGCTCGGGGGGTGGCTCAAGCACGCTCTCTCAAGAACTGCAGTTTCGACTCGTCCGCTTGGGCTATGCGATCTGCGCCTATCCCCAGGCGCTGCTGCCTCGCATGGTGGCCTCCACCCTCGATCCAGACGATGTCGTCGTAGTGCTCTCAGTGACCGGCTACACCCCGGAGATGGTGGAGTCGGCGCAGATTGCCAAACAGTATGGCGCCAAGGTAATTGCCATTACGGCGTTGAACTCACCGCTCGCCAACACTGCCGACATCGTGCTGCCCATTACCTCCCGTGAAACCGACTTCATCTACCACCCCTCTGCGTCACGCTACGCCATGCTTGCCGTCATCGATGTGCTAGCACTGGAGCTTGCCATGCGCCATCGCGAACGTTCGCGGACCAAGCTGCGCCGGCTCAAGCTCAGCCTGGACGACCATCGCGGCGGTGATAACCGTCAGCCACTAGGAGATTAAGATGGTTTACGACCTGCTGATCCGTAACGCCAACGTGCTCGATGGCTCCGGCGCCCCCTCATTCCTGGCCGACGTGGCAATTCAAGGCGAACGTATCTGCGCTATCGGCAAGATGCCCTATGCCACCGCCACGACCATCATCGAGGCTGAAGAGCGCTATCTGGCACCCGGTTTCATTGATGTTCACACCCATGACGATACCAACGTCATTCGTACCCCCGCGATGCTGCCAAAGCTGACCCAGGGCGTCACCACCGTCGTAGTCGGTAACTGCGGCATAAGCGCAAGCCCGGTCACCCTCGCCACGGATGTTCCCGACCCGATGACCTTACTGGGTGGCGCCGAAGACTTCCGCTATCCAAGCTTCGCTGACTACGCCTCGGCCGTCGATATCGCCAAGCCCAGTATCAATGTGGCCGCTTTAGTCGGGCATACCAGCTTACGCAGCCAAGTAATGGATAGCTTTGACCGCCCTGCTGAAAGCGATGAGATCGCCGCCATGGAAGCACTGCTTCGCCAAGCGCTTGATGAGGGCGCATTAGGGCTGAGTTCCGGGCTTGCCTACCGTAACGCAATACACGCGCCGACCACCGAGATGGCTCCCCTGGTGGCTGCCGTTGGCCACTCAGGAGGCGTCTACACCACTCACCTTCGCGATGAGTTTGCAGGTTTGCTGGAGGCGATGGACGAAGCGTTTGCCACCGCACGCAAAGGCCAAGTACCACTGGTGATCTCGCATCTGAAGTGTGCCGGCGCAGGTAACTGGGGAGGTGCGGGTAAGGCCCTGAAAAAATTGGAAGCTGCCGCTCAGCACCAGCACGCCCACTGCGATTGTTACCCTTACACCGCTGGTTCTTCTACGCTCGACCTGGGCCAAGTGACGGACGAAATAGAGATCACCATTACCTGGTCGCAGCCACACCCGGCGCAGGCGCGGCGACCTTTGAAAGAGATTGCCGCCGAGTGGGAAGTATCGCTGCTGGAAGCCGCCAGACGATTGCAGCCCGCAGGGGCGGTTTACCACAACATGAGTGAAGCGGATATGCAGCAGGTATTGGCGCATCCGCTCGCCATGGTGGGCTCCGACGGCTTACCCAACGATCCGCACCCGCACCCACGCCTTTGGGGTGCCTTTCCACGAGTCCTTGCCCACTACAGTCGCGATTTGAATTTGATGCCGCTGGCTGAAGCGGTACGCAAGATGACCAGTCTTTCAGCTGCCAATTTCGGCTTAACGGATCGAGGTGTCATTCAGGTGGGCGCCTACGCGGATCTTACGCTCTTCGACCTTGCTGTGCTTGAAGATATGGCAAATTACGAAACCCCTATCGTCGCAGCGAAAGGGATCGAGTTAGTCGTGGTGAATGGCCAGCTCGCCTATTACCAGGGTGGCATCACCGCCCAGCGTTCAGGGCGAATGTTACGCCGCACCGAGCGGATTTCCCAAGCGATACCTTCTTTCCCACCCAAACAGGAGTAAACACCATGAGCGTTCAACGTTACGGCACCGAAGGCGGTGTAGGTACCGGCGGTCAAAAACTACCTTTTGCCCGCGCCGTCGAGGCAGGTGGCTGGCTTTACGTCTCCGGACAAACCCCCATGACCGATGGCGAAGTGGTTGAAGGTGGCATTGTCGAGCAGACACGCCTCGCCTTCGATAATTGCTTGGCCATCATGAAGGAAGCCGGTTTCGGCGTTGAAGATGTCGTGCATGTCACCACCGTGCTCACTGATGCGCGCTATTTCAGCTCTTTCAACAAAGTGTTCAAGGAGGTCTTTGGCGACCACCCACCGGCACGCATCTGTAGCGTTCAAGACCTAGTGGTGGATTGCAAAGTAGAGGTCGACGTGAAGTGTTACCGCGCTGATCGCGCCTAGGCAACCCAGAACAATAGCACAAAAAAAGCGCCGCACCCCGGCAAGGGTACAGCGCCAGATTACCGCGTGATTAGGATAAAAAAGCCCCGCGGCAATCGCTTCCATTGCCTACCTTCGGCCGCGGCAACGGCCGGATAAACAACGACAAGAGGTTACCATGAACAGTCAGATATTCCTTACCACCTTTGTGCTCTACATTGTCGCCATGATTGTGTTTGGCTGGTGGGTTTCGCGACATAAACGTGGCAGCGGCGACGACTTTTTGCTGGGCGGACGCAGCGTCCCCCTCTTTCTAACCGTTGGCACCACGGTCGCCACGATGGTGGGTACCGGCTCTAGTATGGGTGCGGTTGGATTCGGTTACGCTAACGGTTGGGCAGGTGCTTTATACGGGCTTGGGGGCGCCGTAGGTATTTTACTGCTCGCGGTCTGTTTTGCCCCCGTACGTAAGCTTCGCTTCATGACCATGAGCGAAGAGCTGGCCTACTACGTTGGCGCAAACCGACTGGTACGCAACGTCGTTGCCCTGCTCATCTATATCGCCTGCATCGGCTGGCTCGGCGCCCATATCCTGGGCGGCGGCCTTTACCTCTCCTGGATGGCAGGGATCGACTTAACCACGGCGCGTATTCTGGTGGCACTGGGCTTTGGTATCTACTGCGTGGTGGGTGGTTATTTTGCGGTTATCTGGACAGACACCATTCAAGCAGTCGTGCTGTTCGCAGGGTTTATCCTCATGGCCGTGCTAGCGCTGGTGGAAGTCGGCGGTTTCTCGGGACTTACCGCAGGCATGGAAGCGAGTGCCACCAGTTTTCTTGGCATCGATCAGATTGGTGCGTTACCGGCGTTGTCACTGGCGGCCGTCATTGCGATTGGCGTGCTGGCAACCCCTTCGTTCCGGCAGCGGATCTATTCCGGTGAATCAGTCAAATCGGTACGTCGCTCGTTCTTAATCACCGGTTTTCTCTATTTAGGCTTCTCGATCATTCCCGCCATTATTGGTATGGCCACTCACGCCCTTAATCCTGGGCTTGAAAATAGCAACTACGCCTTCCCCTTTTTGGCCACTGAAATCATGCCGTTAGGGCTTGGGTTACTGCTGCTCGTCGCTGGCCTCTCGGCCACCATGTCGAGCGCCAGCTCCGACGCCATCGCCGGTGTCTCCACGCTGATCCGTGACCTGTATGTTCTCGCCACGGGCCGCACGCCTTCAGCCCGCAATGTGGTGCGCTTCTCGCGTATTGCGCTGGTGGCAACAATTGGGCTGGCGCTGCTGTTTGCGCTCGCCTCGGACAATGTGATCACCTACATCACCCGCATGATCTCGACGATTCTGTCAGGGCTGTTCGTAAGTGCCATGCTGGGCCGTTTCTGGTCGCGCTATAACTGGCAGGGTGCCATCGCCACGTTAATTTGCGCGTCAGTGACTTCGTTATCGATTATTGCCAATAGCGCCTGGACAGCCTTCTGGGGTAACCCAAGCATCCCCGCGGTGCTAGTAGCGCTGGTAGCGGGTGTGATGGTAAGCCTAGCGACGCCCGCCTCACGCGTAACCTCTGCCCAGGCACTGGCGATTCTCGATGAAGAGCGCAAGCGTATGGAGCAAGTGCCCGAACCCACCCTGACCAGCGCTGAAGCACCCTCGATTACTCGCTAACCGCGAGCCAACCAGCGTTGCCAAAAAAGCCCCACGAGTGACAATTCAATCGTGGGGCTTTGTAGTTTGATCAAGGGTGGATTACCCAGCCGTTAACTGTCGAACCGCCAGTTCTACACCGCGCAATTCAGCCAAGCCGCGTAGTCGGCCGTAAAGCGGATAGCCGGGTGCGGTATGGCGCTTTCGATCATCAAGGAGTTGGTGGCCGTGATCCGGGCGTAGCGGTAAACGCGCCCCACCCTCTCTTTCACGTCTCCGCTCCTCTTCAACCAGCGCTTGAATAACCCCTATCATATCCACATCGCCAGCCAAGTGCGGGGCCTCGTGGAACGTGAACACATCCTCTTCACGCTGGGTGGCGCGCAGGTGAATAAAGTGAATATGCGCGGCGAAGTGGCGGGTCATGGCCACCAAATCATTATCTTCACGAACGCCGTAAGAGCCCGTGCACAGTGTCAAGCCATTGGCGGGACTAGGCACGCAATCGATAATCCATTGGGCATCCTCACGAGCCGACACCACTCGAGGCAGGCCCAATAGCGGCCGCGGCGGATCATCGGGATGGATCGCCATACGAATACCTACCTCTTCTGCCACCGGGATCACCGCCTGCAGAAAGTAGCCAAGGTTTTCTCGCAACCGAGCGGCATCAATATCCGTATACTCTTCTAGCACGGCGCGAAATTGTTCAAGGGTGTAGTGCTCTTCGGCACCCGGCAGCCCAGCAATCAACGTATTGACTAATTTGTCACGGCCAGCGCTATCTAACCCCTCTAGGTGGCGGCGTGCTTGAGCTTTCTCTTGATCGCTGTACTCATGCTCAGCCTCTGGCCGCTGCAGCAGATAAAGATCAAAGGCGGCAAATGCCACCTGATCAAAGCGCAGCGCCAATGCGCCGTCGGGTAACTCGTAGGTCAGGTCGGTACGCGTCCAGTCCAGTATCGGCATAAAGTTGTAGCAAACGGTGTCGATACCGCAGGCCGCCAGGTTACGCAGGGTCTGACAGTAGGTAGCGATCAGGGCATCTCGCTCGGGCAAGCCTTTTTTGATCGACTCATGCACCGGCACGCTTTCCACCACCGACCATGCCAGACCAGCCGCTTCAATCATTTGCTGACGTTCACGGATTGCCTCAACCGGCCAAACCTGATCGTTGGGCACTTCGTGAAGTGCGGTGACGATACCGGTTGCGCCTGTCTGGCGAATCTCTTCTAGCCGAATAGCATCGTTAGGGCCAAACCAGCGCCAGGTATGCTCCATGGTGATCTCCTGTTTGTTAGTTGCGCTCAAGCGCCGCGAGCGCCCCATTCAATCCGTCCTGGGTCAGCGTTTGATACGCCAATAGTACGGCCTGAGCAAACGTCTTATCGGCTGCTAATGCATTAGGCACCACATCGTCCATGGCTAAATAGGCCGCTACCAGTGCGCTGGAATCGGCGCTATGGGTATGATGTAAATCAGCAAAGCGTTTGGCTAGGGGGTCATCGACGGTGTAGCCATTACCTTCTAGGTCTTCGCCAGCGGTGTAGCGAATCCAGGCCGCCATTCCCAGTGCCACGCAAGGCGATGTTTGCCCAGCAGCACTTCGCTTTAGTGCACCAGACAGCCAGCGCTGCGGAAGCTTCTGGCTACCATCCATGGCAATTTGCTGCAGACGGTGGCGCAAACTGTCATTGGCAAAGCGTGCTAACAGAGAATCGGCATAAGCATCTAAATCAATTCCCTCAGGCATATCAAGTGTAGGCGCCGCCTCTTCAAGCATATAGCGACGCAACAGCGAGCGAAGTTTGTCGTGATTGATGCCGTCATAAACCGTTTCGATACTTGAAAGCGCGCCAAGATAGGCAAGCAAGGAGTGGCTACCGTTGAGCATGCGCAGTTTCATGGTTTCAAACGGCGCCACATCGGCGACCATCTCGACCCCCTCGGCTTCCCAATCGGGTCGACCCTGGGGAAAATCATCTTCAACCACCCACTGAGAGAACGCTTCGCATACCACGGCGTTTGGATCGGTAATGCCCAACACCGCTAAGCGCTCAAAATCGGCGTCGGTCATCGCGGGGACGATGCGATCCACCATGCTGCAGGGGAACGCCACTTCACTGGCGATCCAACTGGACAACGCTGCGTCTCGATGCTCGGCCAGTTGCACCACCGCTTGGCGTGTTCGCTGTCCGTTATCCGGCATGTTGTCGCAAGAAAGCACGGTAAAGGGGGCAATGCCTGCCTCACGTCGTCGCGCTAACGCTTCCACCAATAGCCCTGGGGCGGTGCGCGGCTGCTGGGGCGAGGCAATATCGCCAATAATCATGGGGTCATCGGCTTTTAACTCACCGCTCGCGGGGTTTAAAAAGTAGCCCTTCTCGGTGACTGTTAAGGTAACGATACAGGTGTCCACAGAGGCCATGCGCGTCAGCAGCGTCTCCCGATCGCGCCCCCAGTTATTCGAACTATCACGCCCTGAAAAAAGCGACTCTTCTATCACACCAATTTCACGTAGCGTGATGCGCTCGCTGTCGGCGTACTCCGCTACATGATAGCGCTGTCCTGCTGTGCGTAACCCATCGACTAAACCGACGCTAGCCCGCAGGTTAGCGCTGGATACGCCCCAACTAATATCGCCACTGCGCTGGCGATAGCGCTCTAGGTAGACCGCTTGATGGGCGCGGTGGAAAGCGCCTAAACCAAGGTGGACAATCCCGATTTGGCCGCTTGTTGGCGTTGCTTCAATACGCTGTGGAGCCATCATTAATTACTCTCCCATCAGCAAGTTAGGCAGCCAAAGCGAAATCGCCGGGACATAGGTCACCAACAATAGCACCGCCAAGTTGCATAGCAAAAAGGGCACGATGGCTCGCGCCACTGTCAACATGGGCAGTTTGCCAATCCCCGCCACCACGAAGAGGCACACCCCCACCGGCGGTGTTGTCAGCCCAATCATCAGGTTCAATACCGCGATTACTGCAAAGTGGACCGGATCGACACCCACACCAGTCGCTACGCCCACCAAGGCTGGGAAAAGAATAATCAGTGCGGCAATGGTCTCCATAAAAGCACCGACAAATAAAAGAATCAGATTAAGGATAAGTAAAACAATCAGCGGGTTATCGCTAATGGAGAGAATAAGCGCAGCGATCATCTGCGGGATCTGCTCACTGGTGAGTATCCAGCCAAACAGGTTAGCCAACCCTACCATCAGCAGTAGTGCTGAAGAGGTTAATACCGTATCCGACAAAATCGCCGGCAGCTTTTTCCATGTCAGGCCTTTATAGACGTACATACCGACGACCAACGCATAGAGGCAAGCCACAATCGACGCTTCGGTAGGGGTAAAGAAGCCGCCAATGATGCCGTAGAGAATAATCACGGTCATTAGCAGTGCCCAGAAGGCCGTTTTGGCTTCGCGCAATAGCTGCAAAAAAGGTACCCGTTGCTCTTTGGGATAGCCACGCCGAACGGCCAAGATATACACCGTAATCATCATGGCAAGGCCCATTAGAAGCCCAGGCACTGCCCCTGCCAGAAACATCCGCCCGACTGAAATACCGCTAAGCGAACCGGCGATAATCATCGGCACGCTGGGCGGTATGATCGGCCCAACGGTTGAGGAGGCGGCGGTAACGGCCGCTGCAAACGGCTTGTCGTAACCCGAGCGCGCCATACCGGGAATCATCACCGAACCGATGCTGGCGGAATCGGCAACCGCCGTACCGGAGATACCACCGAAAATCATCGACCCGGCCACATTGGCCAAGCCAAGACCGCCGCGAATGTGGCCTAACAAAGCGTTGGAGAAACGCACAATATGATCCGTAATATTGCCTACGTTCATTAAATTGCCAGCCAATACAAAGCCGGGAATACACAGCAGCACGAAGGTGTCGATACCCGCATACATGCGCTGCGGCACAATGGTTAATGAAATGCCTTCAAGCACTAGATAAGAGAGCGAGGCTAGCCCCAACGCAAACGCAATGGGCATTCCCACCAAGAGCAAAACCAAGAAAACACTAAAGAGAATAATAACTTCCATGCTTACGATTCCTGAAGGGAGGCAGAGGAGCGACACATTGCGATAATTCCCTCAAGACACCCCAGCAAGCTGTAAACCAGAAGAAGTGCAAAGGTGACTACCGTTGAAAAAAAGATATACAGCATGGGAACATGCAGCGTTGGCGAGGTTTGCCAAGCGCCGTTCTGCGCATACTGCCAAGCGTAAGGCAGCACCAATAAGGCAAACAGACCAATCAACGCACAGATCAATACTTGAAAGGCTGCCTGCATGCGCGGCCCTAACAGATGATGGAAAAGCTCAACGCTGATGTTTCTGTTCTGTCGCAGCACCACACCAACAGATAGGGCCACCATATAAATAAATAGATAGCGCGAGAGTTCTTCGGTCCAGGCTATCGAAAATGGCAAAAATAGCCTTGAACAAATTTGCAGCAGCACCGTTGCAGCAATCGCCACCAGCGCGACCACGGCCAAGGTCAGAAAGCACTTATCCACCCAGCCAATCATGCGCCCGATTGGGCCTTTTATTTTCGGCACCGCCGACATTGAAGCCAGACTCTCCAACGCTTCCTGTTCAAGCGCTTCTTGATCCGAGTTCATAACCGTATCCTCATGGGCAAGCAGCTTGTGCCTCAGAAAATGGACTGACATATGCCAGCCCATCTTCATTACCAGTTCACTACCAGTACTTTAACCGCGACCTTGCCAGCGACATTACAATCCCTGGATAGCGTCAAAGAGTTCACGCTGCTCTTCGGTTAAGGCCTCAAGCACGGCAGGTCGAGCTTTCTCTGCGAAAGCATCGACATCGACTTCCACAAACTCCATGCCACGCTCCTGTAGCGCTTGCTCAAGACGTGCATGGTCATCAACGAAAAGCTCGGCTTGATACGTCTGCATCGTTTGAGCAGCGTCTCGCACCACCTGCTGAAGCTCTTCCGGCATATTTTCTAACTGGTTACGCCCAATCACCACGTAGATCCAGCTGCGCACATGGCCGGTCATGTTGACGTAGTCCTGCACCTCATTGAAGCTGGCGCTTTCGATCAGACTAAGCGGGTTTTCTTGCCCTTCCAGGGTGTTTTGCTGAAGTGCGGTGAACACTTCGCTAAATGCCATTGGGGTGGGTCGTGCCCCCATCGCCTGCCAGGTATCAACGAAGAGCGGCACGTTAGGTACGCGCAGACGTAACCCATCCAGCTCTTCTGGCGTGCGAATGGGACGATTGGACGTCAGCTCACGAGGGCCACGCTCAAACCACGCCAAGGGAACCAGGTTAGTACGCTCGGTAATTTGCGCCTCGATCTCAGCACCGATATCGCCATTCACCGCCGCATGGAGGTGCTCAGAGTCACGAAAGGCGTAAGGTACTGCCATCATCGCGGCTTTAGGTGCCCAGTTCTGTAAGCTCTCACCGGTAATAGTCATATCCGCCGTGCCCAGCTGAATACTGTTGATCACGTCCATCTCATTACCCAGCTGCTCGCTGGGATAGAGACGCACCTCGATCTGCCCATCAGAGTTTGCTTCGACCTCCTCTTTGAATTTCTCGGCAGCTTGGTGCCAAATGTTCTGCTCATTGGCTAAATGGCCAAAACGCAGAGTAAAATCGGCGGCCATTAGTGAGTGACTGCCTAGCATGGCGGCCCCAAGAACGGCGCTGGTGATAAGTCGTTTGATCATTATCTTTCTCCTGCATACGGGTGTTGTTAATTGTTAATTGCAGCCATTAATTGCGCATGGGTTGGCATGGGTTGGTTTAGCCTTCTCAAGCACTGATTTGAATCAGCACCTTGCGGGCCTCTTCTGGTCGGTGATCAAGCATATTGATGGCGCTGGGCATGTCGCTTAGCGGCAACCGATGGCTGACTAACGCCAACGGGTCCAGCTGCCCACTTGCCATTAGCTTTAGCACCTCCGGAAACTTACGGTTGTTAAGTCGTGACCCTACCAAGGTCAGCTCTTTCTTAATCACCTCTAACTGCACCAGCTCGCTGGGCTGAACGCTAAAGCCCAGTAGACCAATGCGCCCTGCTGGCGACGCTAAACGCAGCATTTGCGGTAACAGCGCTGGGACGCAGGCCGCATCGGCAATTAGCGGTACGCCTTCCCCTTGGGTTAAGGCAAGCACCTCTTTTTCCACATCCTGCTCGCGGCTATTCAATACCTGCGTTGCCCCAAGCTGTTTTGCCGCCGCTAATCGCTCATTAATAACGTCAGTGACGATGACCTCTTCGATACCCTTGGCCAGGGCCATCTGCAGGATCGTAAGACCAATAACACCGGCACCCAGAATCATGAGTCGGTCACCCGGGTGCGGCTGCATACGATCAAGCACGTTGGCGGCAATGGTGTATGGCTCAACCAAGGCAGCAGCGTCTAGTCCGATATGATCAGGTAGCTGATGTACGTTAGCCGCGGGGACAACAACCAACTCTTCAAAACCACCATCGCGATGCACGCCGATCACTTCAAGCGAACTGCACACGTTGGGACGGCCAATGCGGCATGGATAGCAGTTGCCGCAGCTAATAACCGGATCAACACACACGCGAGATCCGACGACTACGTCCGTCACGCCCTCTCCTACCGCTTCCACTACCCCGGCGAACTCATGGCCAGTAATGCGAGGAAAACGCACAAAGGCGTTGTCGCCATGGATAATGTGCATATCCGAGCCGCAGATACCGGCAAATGCGACGCGTACCAACGCTTCACCAGCGGCCACCTTGGGCGGCTCAATTTCCATGATTTGATAGTCATGGGGCGCCTTTACCTGAAATGCTTTCATCTAGATGGCCTCCTTTACCAGTGCCACAAGGTGCCGTCTTCTAACCGGTTCACCGGCAGGCTGGCGCGCTTATAGGGGTATTGCTTGGCTAACTGCTCATCGATATCCACACCGTGCCCCGCCTTTTCACCAACGATGAAATGGCCATCCTCAAAGCGATAGTCGTGGGGGAAGACCTCATCAGTGGCGCGGGTATGCGGCATATATTCCTGAATACCGAAATTAGGCACCCAAGTGTCAAAGTGAATCGCCGCGCCCAGGCAAACCGGCGAAAGATCCGTCGGCCCGTGGAAGCCAGTACGCACATGATAAAGGCCCGCTAAATCAGCAATGCGACGCATATGGGTAATGCCGCCAGCATGCGTCAGAGTGGCGCGGATATAGTCGATCCACTGATTTTCAATCAACGCTTTGGCGTCATATAGACTGTTAAAGACTTCACCTACGGCCAGCGGTGTCGTGGTGTGCTGGCGGATAAGTCCAAACGCCTCCTGGTTTTCTGCCGGGACGCAGTCCTCGAGCCAAAAGAGATGATAGGGCTCCACTTCTTTACCTAAGCGAGCAGCTTCAATGGGCGTCAGTCGGTGATGAACATCGTGTAGCACGTGCAAGTCATCACCAAAGCGCTCACGTACGGCGGCAAATAGTTTAGGCACATGGTTTAAGTATTTACTGGTACTCCACACGTGCTCGGCGGGCAAATCCGCATCGGCAGGCTCATAAGGCTCGCCATCCTTTTTGGCGACGCCATAAATACTCGCAATACCGGGCACGCCAGCTTGAACGCGCACCGCTTTATAGCCTTCAGCCACATGGCGAGCGACTTCTTCCAGGCACGCGTCAATATCGCGTCCCGTCGCATGGCCATACACCATCACTCGATCACGGCTCTTACCCCCTAACAATTGATACAGCGGCATACCCGCGAGCTTTGCTTTGATATCCCAAAGCGCCATATCAACGGCAGCAATCGCACTCATGGTCACGGGGCCACGACGCCAGTAAGCGCCGCGGTAAAGGTAGTGCCAGATATCTTCGATACGCTGAGGGTCACGACCGATTAATGCCGGGATAACGTGCTCCTCTAGGTAAGCCACAACGGCCATTTCGCGCCCATTGAGCGTCGCATCACCAATGCCGTACTCGCCTTGATCGGTCACAATTTTCAGTGTCACAAAATTGCGCCCCGGCGAGGTCACAATGGTGTAAGCCTGCTCAATTTTCATTGGATACTCTCCTGCTTCAGGGCTGGGCTTTGTTGTTCTTCAAATGCTGTTTTTCCTTCAAACATCGCGGGGAAACGACGGACTAGGTCGGGCATAGAGACCAAAATTTCACGCAAATGCAGCGCCATCGCTTCTTCAGCTTGCTGAGTGTCTCGTGCCTCAATGGCAGCAACGATACTGGCATGCTGATCCACAAGCCGTTCCAGCGGAGTGCTATGGGGCACACTCAGGTAGCGCACCCGGTCAAGCTGCGCACGAACTTCCTCGATGACTTTCCAGGCGGCGTGCTGTTTAACCCCTAGGGAAAGCGTGCGGTGGAAGGCTTCATCAAGACGGTAAAATCGATCGTTGTCATTCGGTTCAATACAGCGACGCTGGCGGGCCAACAGATCGTGCAAATCGGTTAGCACTGTTGGCTCAAGGCCTTTTTCAGCGGCCAGCCTTACAATGGCAACTTCAACTGCTTCACGTACAAAACGCGCCTCGAGCACCGCCTGCTGGGATATCTTGACCACATAGGTGCCGCGTTGAGGTTTCACCTCTACCAGCCCAGCCTCAGATAGCCTGATAAAAGCTTCACGCACCGGCTGTCGGCTCACCGAAAATGTGTCGGCAAGCTCCTTTTCCGACAGCGCCTGACCAGGCGCCAGCACCATCTGAATAATCGACTGCCTCAGCACATGAAATAGCCGTTGGCGAACCGACTCCCCTTCGTGGGTTTCCTGCCATAGCGTTTGTAATGTCGTCTGCATTGCACCTGATCCTAATAGAGTTGCCCGTAACGTTTAGCGACAGGAACTGATATGACTAGTATGGTAGTAGACAGGCAATAAAAAAAGACTAACATGCTTAGCCTTTAGTCGATGCCTCGCCGCACGGGTTTTTAGAACAGAGTTGTAGAAGAGAGGTTATCAAAACGCTGACAGGGGATCACGCGGGGTAGTGGTACTAACAGTAATCAGAGAGATTGGCTTGCCCCTCCCAAAATCACTCTCGCTTGCCTGAGTAGTCCTGTCGGGCACAGCTATTGCCCAGCTAACTTGCATGCCACCTCACCTTACTCATGGGCGCGCACGTATACTACCAACTTAAAACTGGACAACTTGCCCAATAAATCCCGTTTTTTTAATTGACCTCTTTTAACATAGTAAGGGCACTTTCTCTCACGCATTTGACGATACATATTTTCAAAATACCGGGTTCTCTCTTCCCCTGCACATGAGCGTAAAGAGGCGTACTCTTGAAATCCTCCTTTTTATACCATCGTCGCCATGTTCGCATGAACCTATTAGTGTTCGTCATTGATACGACGCTTCTAGGCATAGCCTTGGCAAGCCGGGCTTTCCCGTAATGTTTCCCACATGTCTCGGTAAATTTTTTTGGCAGCATACCTCGGTGTCGAGCCAAACGATGAAGCTCTTTTATAAGTTCATCCGCTTCAAATCCACTGACTTCCTATACAAAACATTTTTTCACAAAAACAAAAATATAATTAAATAAAAAACTAATAAAATAGCTTTAATCAAATAGTTTTAATGCCTTCAGTTCGATAACCATTACCTAGAAAATTATAGGATATAAACTAAGCACAAAGAAGAACGAAATGTTAACTTCGCTGGTGAGTCGAAAAATAGCGTTTTTTTCACGTATGTAGGCATGCAGACTAAGAAAAGCAGTGACGAAGCCGATAGCTTGATACGTATCCCTTTCATAGCCTTGCTGCGTTATGATGACTTGATACAGACGACTGAATAAGATCACCACTGCTTAGTAAGTGCCAGGTAAGGCTCAAGGCTGTGTTGATGCTGGTTAATACGAGCCTAGGAGAGAGTAATGCAGGTAATTCAGACAAACGACAATTCAAAGGACTTAGTCTTGACGACTGAATTGCCTACATTTTTGGTTGCTGATCTACTCAAATGCCCAGACCTGCCGACGCTTCCCGCTGTTGCTGTGGAAATTTTAAAATTAGCGCGCACTGAAAATCCTTCGGTTAACGACTACGCCAATGCTATTGAGCGTGATCCTGCCTTGACCATGCGTATCATTACGCTCGCTAATAGCGCTTTTTTTTCACGCACCCATACCAAAGTGCATGCCTGTCAGGAAGCGACCGCACGTTTAGGCTTGGACGCCACGCTGGCAGCGGTGATGAGTTTTAGCCTGCTGCAAAATAGAGGTGTCGATACACACTATCAACATGTATGGATGCGCTCTATCATCGCCTCATTGGCCGCACGCCACCTTGCTATTCACCTGTGTCCTCATATGTCAGGGGCAGTATTTACGGCAGCTCTACTTCAAGATATTGGCATTATGGCGCTAAGGGCCACCTATCCATCAGAAATTAGCAATTTATATAATGAAGATGCCCTATCCCATCGGCAGCTAACTGAATCAGAAGAGCGGCTTTTTGGCTGTGACCACTCTCAAGTTGGCGCTTGGATTGCCGCCAAGTGGGGAGTTCCTACCCCGCTCACTCAGCGAATTGGGGACAGCCACCGCGAATACGACATCGCTGTTCCAGATATGCTCTGCATACAGCTTTCTGGCCCTATTGCCGATGCTTGGCTATCGTCACATCCCGCACAATCTCTGGTAACGGTCATTAGAGAGTTTGAAACTTATCAGAATGCTCACTCAATTTCCCTACGCCTTTTATTAGAAAATATCCAGGAACAGTTACCAGCGCTAGCCGACATGTTGCAAATGGCAGCCCCACCAATGCAGGACAATGAATCCCTGTTAGCTGAGGCTCAGCAACTGCTATTTCGTCAAACGCTACAGCTTAATGCACGTCTTGATGTTCAACAGGCTGAGCTCGCATCTTTACGCCAGCGACAGGATAAATTGGAAGAGCGTTCGCGAACAGATACGTTAACCGGCCTTGCTAATCGCTCTTGGCTTGAGGAACAAATGCAAAAACGCTTTGTTTTATGCCAAGAACAGGCGCACATAATGTCAGTGGTATTCATCGATCTTGATCACTTCAAAAAATTAAATGATCAGTACGGGCATCAAATGGGCGATCAAGTGCTCGAAAAATTTGGCAAAACGCTACAGGCATTAATTCGTGAGGGAGATTTAGCAGGACGGTGGGGTGGTGAAGAGTTTCTGATAATCTTGCCGGATGAAAACGCCAAAGCCGCCCATGTATTCGCTAGGAGAATTATTCAACGGCTTGAAAAAACGCCTATGGCCAGCGATGGGCAATATCCCATTCATGTATCGGTTTCTATAGGGATAGCCTGCTCAGATGATGGAGGGTTTGCCAACGCCGATGAACTTATTGATGCGGCCGATAAATGCATGTACTTCATCAAACGAACTGGGCGTGGCGGAATAGCTGTTTACGGCGAGCGCAGCACACCGATGACACCTATCGATGACTAGCCCGTGGGCGTTGCATTTAGCGCGCTGCATCACCAAAAGAGCAGCTTATGTTGGAACTTCATCAGGTACACAAAACCTACAAGACGCCTCAAGGGTGGTTAAACGTACTCGATAATGTCTCTTTTCGACTAGGGTCGGGCCAAAGCATGGCCTTGATGGGCGAATCGGGAAGTGGCAAATCTACCCTATTACATTTGGCGGCCGGATTAGACCTCCCCGATACAGGCCGCATCACTCTTGCAGGGAATAACGTCGCCTCACTAGCGGAACCCGCACGCGCTAAACTTCGTCGTGAATCATTGGGCTTAGTGTTCCAGCAGTTTCATTTAGTGCCTAGCCTCACGGTGATCGATAATCTGCGCCTGCAAGCGCGCCTAGCCAACCGTGAAACTGCCGAGTGGTCCACCTATCTGATCCAACGGCTGGGGCTTGAAGGCCTAGAAAAACGTTACCCTGAACAGCTTTCCGGTGGGCAGCAGCAGCGTTTGGCGATTGGCCGCGCCCTGGCGCCGCGCCCGCCCCTGCTGCTAGCGGATGAGCCCACGGGTAATTTAGATGAAATCACCGCGGGCGAAGTGCTTGAACTGCTCGTGAGCCTTGTTCACGAAACCCAGTGCGCATTACTGGTGGTCACCCATAGCCCGCAAGTGGCGGCACCGCTTGATCGCTGCCTGCGCCTGCGTCACGGCCAATTAGTAAGCGTGGCGCTATGATCAAAGCGCTGCCCACAGTACTGGCCACGCTTCTCACCCATTACCGTCGTCACCCCGGCCAGCTAGCCATGCTGCTGCTCGGCCTTTGGGTGGCCAGCGCCTTGTGGAGCGGTATTCAGGCAATCAATGCCACGGCGCGCGATAGCTATGCCCGTGCCGATGCACTGTTTACCACTCAGTTGGACCAACTTGAGAGACGCGATGGTACTCCCTTCACGCAAGCCAATTACTACGCCTTACGTCAGGCAGGCTTACCCGTTTCTCCTATGTTAGAAGGGGAAATCGTTCTTCAGGATGGTACCCGGTTAACGCTGATCGGCATTGATCCGCTGACCCTGCCCAGCGATAACGCGCTGGCCGAAGCAGACTCCGCAGGGGCATTGACTGATTTTCTAACACCGCCTTGGCAAACGCGCGTAGCACCCGACACATTAACGACCACTCCCGAGTTAGCTAATGGCAAAACGCTACCGCCGCACGTGCTGGTGCCAGCACTACCGCCAGACACGCTAATAATGGATATTGCCGCCGCCGCACGCCTTCTGGAGAGCGGTGAAGCGATAACGCGACTCGTGGCCGCTCCCGGTTCACTCGCTGATGCGCCTGCCGGGCTAACACTCACCCGCGCCAGTAGCCTCGCCTCCCCCGGCCAACTAACCGAAAGTTTTCATTTAAACCTGACGGCCTTAGGGCTCCTTGCCTGGGTGGTAGGGCTATTGATAGTTCAAGCTGCCCTGGGCCTCGCCTTGGAACAGCGTTTGGGTATGCTGCGTACGCTGCGGGTGCTGGGGGTTTCAGGGCGCAGTCTGGTGCTGGCACTCAGCGTAGAACTCATTGTCATCGGCCTGATCGGTGCGCTGGCGGGCATTGCCAGTGGCGTATGGCTAGCACGCCTGCTACTCCCTGATGTCGCTGCCACCCTGGGCTCACTCTATGGTGCGGGGGTCGGCAGAGAACTTAGCTTACCCTGGCATTACTGGCTAGGCGGGCTCACGGTCAGCCTCGGCGGACTGTTGCTGGCAGGCAGCAGTGTGCTGTGGCGGGCGGCACGCTTAAACCTGCTGGCGTTAGGGCAGCTACAGGCTTGGCGCAGCGGGTATCGGCAGCAGTTAACCTTCATGGGCATCGGTGGCGCAGTCGCGATGGGCGTTTCGCTAGCGCTGTATCTTTGGTTACGCTTTCAGCCCCCAGGGAATGGCTTAGCAGCAGGCTTTGGGTTAATTGCCTCGTTACTTCTCGCCAGCGCGCTATGGCTGCCACCCTTGCTAGCCTTGGTGCTAAAAGCGCTGATACACCTCACCCGACGGCGACCGCTGATTCACTGGGCAGTGGCGGATATGCAGCTTCAGTTGCCTAAACTTTCGCTCGCCATGATGGCACTACTCATCGCGCTCGCCACCAACTTGGGCGTCGGCAGTATGGTCGGCGGCTTTCGTCTCACTTTTTTGGACTGGCTTGATCAACGCCTTGTCGCCCCGCTCTATGTAAACGCACCCGCCGAGCAATATGAAGCAATTGATGCTTGGCTGGCTGGGCGGCCAGAGGTGGCAGAACGCCTACTTACCCGTCGTAGCGATGCTACCTTAGCGCGAATTACCACTCCCGAAGGCAGCCGTTCACTCGGCACCCCTACCGAGCTCTACGGCATTACCCCAGGCGAGTCATTAACGCCGCACTGGCCCTTGCTGGCAACCCAGCAAGGGCGTCATGCTGCTTGGGCAGCCTTTGAAAAAGAGGCTGTGTTCGTTAACGAGCAACTCGCTACTGCTGAGAACCTTTCCCCTGGCGACCAGCTAACCATTGATGCCCCAGGTGCCAATGCCACACTGCTTATCGCAGCCGTCTACCCCGACTATGGCAATCCCAGTGGTCAGGTGCTTATGGCATCGCCCCAGCTTGCCAGGCGATTTGATGCGCCGCCTGGCTCGATGGGCGTAGTGCTGCATGATAACGCCGATGTAGAAGCGCTGCGCAGCGCCCTTAGCGCACGTTTTAAGCTAAGCCGCGATGCGCTTAGCGACCAGCGCGAGATCAAACGTGTCGCCACCGAGGTTTTTGAGCGAACCTTTACAATTACCCGCGCACTTAATGTATTGACCCTTGTGGTCGCCGCACTGGCTTTGCTGGCCAGCCTACTCGCCCAGGCCCGCAGCCGGCGCCAACAGTTGGCACCGCTTTGGGCGCTGGGTATTTCTCGCTCTAAGCTTGCCCAACTCAGCTTGGCACAGCTGGGGGGCGCGGCCTTGATGACTGGCTTACTGGCAATTCCGCTGGGCATTGCCATTACCTGGGGCTTGGTCGCCATCATCAACGTAGCCGCCTTCGGCTGGCGATTACCGCTCTATCTGTTCCCCAGTGAAATGGCCGTTACGCTGGCGACCACGGTCACTGTGGCACTCCTTTCGGCAGCACTGCCAGCGCTGCGCTTCTGGCGGACCTCGCCGCGCACACTTCTGGCCGAAGAGGCCAACCAATGAGCCTAATTAGACTGCTAATACTCATCACAGCCCTGAACCTAAGCGGCTGTGGCCCTGAGGATCAGCCTACGACGAGTAACGCTGGCTTCGCCGGTTTGGGCCAGAACGCCGATGGCTTTCAACATGCTGAGCCCAACCAAGTGCTGGCGTTCCCAACGGATCACGCCGCCCACCCGGATTACCGTATCGAGTGGTGGTATTTAACCGCTAATCTGCAAGATACCGACGGTGAGCCACTGGGCCTGCAGTGGACGCTCTTTCGCCAAGCGCTGATGCCACCCAGCGAGCGCCCTACCCCTACGCCTTGGGCCGCCGACCAGCTCTGGATGGCGCATATGGCGGTTTCCCAAGGCGAGCAGCACCAAGTGGCCGAACGTTTCGGGCGCAGCCATTCACAGGCAGAAGCGATCACTCCCCAGCAAAGCCAGGCAGGCGCCACCGCTAGCCCTTTTCATGCCTGGCTGGATGACTGGCAGCTAAAAGCCAACGAAAAAGCGGCTAGCCCCGATTTCAGCCACCTGACGCTCAGTGCCTACAGCGGAGAAGGCACTGAGCGTTTTGGCTATTCGCTATCGCTTTCTGCCGAAGGACCGCTGGTGCTGCATGGCAGACAGGGCTTCAGCCAGAAAGCCGCCAATGGCCAAGGCTCAATGTATTACAGCCAACCCTTCTGGCAGATAACCGGCGAAGTCACCCTTCACGGCGAGACCAAAACGGTCAGCGGGCGCGGTTGGCTGGATCGTGAGTGGAGCAGCCAACTATTGGACGCCCGCCAATCCGGCTGGGACTGGTTCTCGATTCACCTTGATGACGGTCACAAGCTGATGGCGTTTCAACTACGCGGCGGCGGTGACGGCGAGGAAGGAAGCGACTATCGCTCCGGCTCCTGGATAACGCCCCAAGGCCAAACTACATCACTGACCAACACGGATATAACCATGACACCGCTAGCCACCTCCGTAGTGGCCGGGCGGGATATTCCTACCCGCTGGCGTCTGGAGGTGCCGTCAGTTAACGTAGATGTCAACGTCGAAGCGCCCTACGCCAATCGTTGGATGACCACCAGCGTGCCCTACTGGGAGGGCGAAGTGGTGGTCAACGACCACGCCAGCGGCGAATCAATTGGCGAGAGCTACCTGGAAATGACCGGCTATTAACAAACCGGGGTTAACAACAGCATGGATGGCTCAATGGAGGCAGGCAGTGCCTGCCAAAAGCCCGTATTTTTACTCGGTATCATCGGCGATATAAGCAGCCAGATTGGCAATGTCGTCGTCCGATAAATCGGCAGCATTGGGAATCATCAGCGAGGAGTTGGAACCAACCCGCTCGCCGGCGCGATACGTTTCAAGCCGAGAGGTGAGGTAGTCCACACTCCGGCCCGTTAATGATGGAAAGCTGGCCATCCCCTTTCTGGTGGGGCCGTGGCATTGGGCGCAGGCATCGGCGTACATCGATTCTCCAGCGGCCTTATCGGCAGCCTGCCCACTCGCCGACCCCACCGTCAGTGCAATCGCAACAACGAAAAAGCATGATCTCTTCATAATGGCCTGTTCTCTATCAATGGCGCTTGAACCAATACGGCGTCAAGAGAGCAGCCGCACTGTTATCGCTCAGCGTGGCTGCCAATGGCTCATTCCGGTGTGATGCGGTAAATGCTGCCTTGATCAACGGCGGTATACAGGTCGCCGTCCGGCCCAAGTACTATCGAGCGGAAACGTGCCGCCCCCATGGGTGGGGACATTTCGGTAATGTCGTTAACTGACAGGCCGTCCTCCGCAATATCCATAACGTTGATGCGCTGCCCAACAGGGGTTCCGCCAAAGCCAATCCCCAAAAAGCCAACGATCAGGCGACCATTCCACTCCCCCCACTGCTCGCCGGTTAGAAACTCAGCAGAGGAGATGCCTTGGGAAAGCCCATCGTTACCCCAGGCGGGTTTCATGGCATTGGGGTAGGTTTCAGTATCGGTTACCGGCATATAGGCCGCCCGCTCCTTAGGGTCCATTCCTTCGCCCTGATTGGGTTCATAACCGCAGTAGTCATCGGGGCAATCGCCACGACCCGCCATGTTGGGGCGCGGGTCCCAGCCGCTATTGCCGCCATTGACCAGCGCATTGATCTCATCGGAATGCCAGGGGCCATGTTCGGTCACGATTGGCTGGCCGGTGTCTGGGTGGAAGGTAATGCCCTGAACGTTGCGGTGGCCGTAGGTATAGATGCGCGGATCAAACCCTTCTGGCGGCTCGTTACCTTCAGCAGCATTGCCATCACGATCAATGCGCAGCACCTTGCCCCCTAAACGGTCCGGCGACTGAGGAATCTCGCTGTTATGGTTATCGCCAGTGGTCACGTAGAGATAGCCATCTTCCGGGCTGAAACGGATTCGTCCGCCATTATGGGCGCCAGCATCACCAAAGGGGTGGTCGGTGGCTTCAGGTTTATAGGGAATGTCATCGACGATGTCCGTGCGATCGGCGACCGCATCAAAATCGCTGTTGACCGTCATGCGTAGCACGCGATTGGTGCGCGGCTCAGCCATGTTGGACGCCGAGTACACATAGATCGTGCGGTTTTCATCAAAATCTGGATCGATCGCCACACCGTTCATTCCCGCCTGCCCCTGGCAGACAAGATCATCGGCGGTAGTGGCATACGCATCGGTGCCTTCCATGCCTAGCAGATGTTGAACATCGCCATCGGGGAGGCGCACCGATAGGCCACGGCAGCGTTCGGTGAAAAACATCGTGCCATCTGGCAAAAATGCCATATCCCAAGGGTTTTCAAGGCCAGACAACACCTCGGTTTGGCTAAGTTCAGGGCCAGCGGCAATCGTGACTGCAGGCAAACCGGTGATGACCGCCGCGGCGATAGCTGCACCTAGCGGTCGCAGTGTGGGTTTCGGGTACATGGCAAGCACTCCTTCCATACGTTGTTTGTAATTGTTGTTAACCTTGCACGCACTTATTGAGTTTAGATCGGCAATCAAAGCGGTCAATACGTCTTCTCAGTGAGTGCTCGATCAAAATATCCCAGGCAAGCAGTCCGAGGGCTTAAAACGTAGTGATGAGCGCCCCACACGCCAAAAATCGCCATTTATGTATAGTGAGTGACGCATTACGACAACTATTCTCTGCTCACCGCGACACACTAGTAAGCGAATAAATCTTTATTAGAGAGCGCGCCATGAATCGCAATGTCATTCTTACCTGTGCCGTCACTGGCGCCGGTGACACCACCGCCAAAAATCCCAACGTTCCCGTCACCCCCAAAGCCATCGCGGCGTCTTGCATCGAAGCGGCTCACGCCGGGGCCAGCATCGCGCATATTCACGTTCGTGACCCGAAAAACGGCGGCATCAGCCACTCCACCGAGCAGTTCCGTGAGGTAATGGAGCGGGTTCGCGAAGCGGATGTGGATATCGTCATGAACATCACCGCGGGTGGCGGTGGCGACTGGATACCTGATGCACAAGACCCCACCCGCGGCGGCCCCGGCACCGATATTCAAACGCCCGCCGAACGACATGCCCCGGTGGGAGAGCTGCTTCCCGAACTGTGTACGCTGGATTGTGGCAGCCTCAACTTTGGCGACATGGTCTACGTCAACCCTGCGGATTGGCTGCGCGAACACGCCCGCCTCGTTCAAGCCGCTGGCGTTAAGCCGGAGCTCGAGTGCTTTGACCTGGGCCACGTCTGGTTTGCCCGTCAGCTTCAGCAAGAGGGCTTGATCGATGGCGACCCGCTCTATCAGCTCTGCCTGGGCATCCCCTGGGGCGCCGAAGCGGACACCGAAACGATGCTGGCCATGCGTAACAAATTACCTGCCAACGCCAACTGGGCCGCCTTCGGCATTGGCCGCCATCAAATGCCGATGGTGGCGCAAGCGGTGCTGCTGGGCGGCCATGCCCGAGTCGGCCTGGAAGACAATCTGTTTCTGGAAAAAGGCGTGCTGGCCAATAACGGCCAACTGATCGAAAAAGCGTCCACCATTATCGAAAACCTCGGCGCTCGCGTCATGACACCCGCAGAAACCCGCGCGCATCTCAAACTACGCGACCCGGTGACCGGACGTATCATGGGTAACACAGCAGGAGGTGAAGCATGAGCCGCTTAGCCGTTATTGGTACCGGTGTGATTGGCAACGGTTGGATCGCCCGCGCCCTCGCCCAAGGGTGGGACGTCGTCGCTTTCGACCCGGATCCCAACGCGCCAGCGCGCACCCAATCGTTTATCGACAATGCTTGGACCTCGCTAACCCAGCTCGGCTTGGCACCCAATGCTAGCCCTCGGCGGTTAACCTTTGCGGATACGATTGAAAAAGCCGTGGCTGGTGCTGACCTGATTCAGGAAAACGTGCCCGAGCGCCTGCCCCTTAAGCAAGAGATCCTGGCCTCCATTGATGCGGCTGCCGCACCGGAAGTGATCATCGGCTCGTCTACCTCCGGCTTCAAACCCACCGACCTACAGCAGCAGTGCCAAACAGCACCTGGCCGCGTGATCGTCGCCCATCCTTTCAACCCGGTGTACCTGCTCCCCTTGGTCGAGCTGGTGGGCGGTGAGGCCACCCAGCCCACGCAGATCGAAAGTGCCCAAGGGCTGTATCAATCGCTCGCCATGCGCCCGCTGGTGGTTCGCCGTGAGATTGAAGGCCATATCGCCGACCGCTTGATGGAAGCGCTGTGGCGTGAAGCCCTGCACTTGGTCAACGATGGCGTGGCCACCACCGAAGAGATCGATGCCGCCGTTGTTTACGGCTGCGGGTTGCGCTGGTCGCTGATGGGCACTTTCCTCACCTTCCACCTCGCCGGTGGCGAACCCGGCATGCGCCACATGCTGGAGCAGTTTGGCCCCGCCTTAAAACTGCCCTGGACCAAGCTGGAAGCCCCCGAGCTGACCGATGAGTTGATCGACAAAGTGGTCGAAGGCTGCGAACACCAAGCGGCTGGCCGCTCGGTCGCGACGCTGGATCGCCGCAGGGATGACTTTTTAGTCGAGCTGATGGAGGTAGTGCAGAAGTACTGGCCGGAAGCCGAAGGCTTAAAGGGGCGTATTTAATGATCATTCTGGAAACCCAGGTCGCTGCTGACTGGGTCGACTACAACGGACACATGAACGACGCGGCGTATGCCCGCGTCTTTTCCCAGGCCTGTGAAGCGCTGATTGATCAAATAGGCTTGGATGAAGCGGGCCGTGAACACTACGGCTACACGATCTATACCCTGGAAACGCATCTCTGCTATCGGCGTGAAGCGCATCAAGACCAGCCGCTCACTATTGATCTAACCCTGCTCGATAGCGATGCCAAACGGCTGCACGTGTTTTTCGCCATGTTCGATGACGAGGCCAACCTGCTGGCCACCAGCGAACAGATGCTGATGGGCATGAAGCAAGCATCAGGCCGACCAAGCCCCTTCCCCGAAGCGGTCACACAGCGTATCGCTGATCTCCCTAGCGCAGACCGTGATGCCTGGCCGGAGTTGGCTGGCCGCACTATCGGCATTCGTCGTTAACAGGGAGCCCACGCGATGAACGTAGAGGCGTTTATTCAGCGCTTTGGCGCCGTGCTTGAGGTAATGGCAGACATGCCATTACCTCAAGCACGGCGCGCCTACGATAAACTTTGCCGCACCTTCACCCCACCCGACCCAGACGGCATGCGGGTTGAAGATAGCGTGATAGAAAGCGTCAGCGTGCGCCGTTTTATTCCTCACTCATCCACGCCTGGCGCCATACTGTTTATCCATGGGGGAGGCTTTACGATTGGCTCCGTCGATAGCCACCATGGCACCGCCGCCAGCTTGGCCTGGGCACTCAATCACGAAGTGGTCAGCGTGAACTACCGGCTTGCGCCAGAAGTAGATTACCCCGTCATGCTGGCAGAGTGCCGTACGGTCTTAGATGCCATCCAGCCGAGCGCCCTGGTAGGTGATAGTGCGGGCGGTCGATTAGCCATTGACCTTGCCCACCCGTTGAGAGGAGCGCCGCCACTGGGGTTGATCTATCCGCCGGTCGGCGAGCTGTCCTTGGCGTGCCTGGGGAAGGATGCACCGCTGCTGTCACGTAGCGATATATTGAGTATTCGGGCGCAATGCCCGGCGATCATCGCTACTGAGCGAGACCGCTACCCACCGGCCTCGTGTATCGAAATACTCACCGTAGAGCACGACCCTTTGACGTACCCAATCGAAGCCGCGGTGGCAGACTGGCGCCTTAAAGGTACCTCGATAGGCTATCGCTGCGCACCGCAGATGGTGCATGGCGCCCTTCATGCTCAATTTCAATTAGCCGAGATGGGAAGCGCGTGGCAGGCATTTTGTCAGGCACTAAAAAAGCGCCTTAAACCATAAGGCGCTTTGTCGTGGGGTCTACGTTAACGGCCGATTAAGCGCCGAACTGAGCCCGTACCTGCTCAATCGCAGATTCACCCTCGCGGGTTTCAACACCTTTCAGCCACTCGGCAACGGTATCTAAGTTGTTCCCAATCCACTCTTGGGCCACTTCATCAGCAGGGCGCTCTTCATAGCTGTATTCGTGCACCCATTCGTTCTGGTCTTCAATGGTTACGACGTATTGGGATAGAAAGCGGTGCGCTTGCGGGGCTTCCTTAGCCAGGCTAGCAGGGGTAATGGTCCAAACCGTGCTTTCAATAGAGGCCACACCCGCGTCATCGCTATCTGCTAAGTAGGCTAAATCGAAGCTTACGTTCATCCAGTGAGGTTCCCAACCGACAAACGTTACCCACTCCTCGTCAGCCATTTTCTGCTCCGCCTGAGCAAGCATAGCCGAGGTCGAACTTTCGCGCAGTTGCCAGTCGCCCAGGCCCGCCAAGTCATTGTCGATAGCGTTTAGTATCGCCTCATTGATCCCGGTACCCGCTTCTATGCCCTGGATTTCACCGTCGAACTGATCGTAATGGGCGGCCAATTCAGCCACTGTGGTGACACCGGCATCGTAAACGTACTGAGGAACTACCAAACCGGAATTGGCGCCACTGATATTGGAAACCACTTTTTCTACTTTCCCGTCGGCAACCAATGGCTCCACCATATCAGTCTGTACCGGATACCAGCCGCCTAAATAGATTTCCAGATCGTTACGCGACAAGCCTTCCAGAATCACGCTCACGGCCAAATCTTGTTGACGCGTTTCGTAACCCATCGTCTCCAACAGTTGAGCAGCCACTTCTGACTTAACCGTGACACCAGGCCAAGGCGGGACACCAAAGCGCAGCTCATCAAGCTCCGCCATGGCAGGCGTGGCAGCCAACGCAGAAAGTAAAAAGCCTGCTTTTAGCGACAGCGACTTTGAAGGAAAGGACTTGGTAGGAAAAGACATAGCAGAGAACCTCTTATTAGCTGGGTTTAGTCAGTATGCGCGGCTGCCTCTCTACTACTAGTCACTATGCGACGCTTACCCAACATTAGGCGACTCCACTGCCGCCTTCTTCGCTTTTTCCCGCACTTGCCGGGGTGAATATCCATAATGCATACGAAAAGAACGCGCAAAGCTCGATGACGAGCTAAACCCGCAGGCTAAGCCTACCGCGAGTACCGCCAAATCTGTTTCGGCCAGCAACCGCCGGGCACGCTTAATGCGCAGCTGCAGATACCACTGGCGCGGGGTGACATCCAACTCTTGTTCGAATAAGCGCTGTAGCTGGCGAGCCGACACCTCAACCCGGCTGGCAACGTCCTCAAGCGCAAGCGGCTCTTCCAAGTTCTGCTCCATTAGCGCCACCGCCTCCACAACTCGCCGGTTATGCGTCCCCAGGCGTTTTACCAATGCCATACGTTGCTGGTCGCTACGGGTGCGGATACGGTCATGGATAAGTTGCTCGGAAACATCGATGGCCAATTTTGCGCCATGGCGCCGTGCAATCACTTCCAGCGACATATCCATGGCCGCTGCCCCGCCCGCACAAGAGAAACGCCGATCGCCCAGCGCATACAGTTCATCGGTGGTTTCAATACCTGGAAAGCGCTCACGAAAGGCAGGCAGACTCTCCCAATGCAGCGCCACTCGCTCGTGCTTTAACAGGCCGGTCGCCGCGAGCAAAAAAGCGCCTGTATCGATCCCACCCAGGCAACAGCCCGACTGATCCAACTGATGAAGCCAAGCCATTAGCGGCCGGCTCAGATGTGCTTCCGGCGTAAAGCCACTGCATACCGCTAGCGAAGGTAAATGATGTACCTCTGACGTTGCCTGGTCTGCTATCAGCGTCATGCCGTTAGACGCCGTCACCGGTTCCCCATCAGTACTAATCAGGGTCCAATCGAACAACGGGCGGCTTGCAATGCGATTCGCTATCCGCAAAGGTTCCACAGCAGCAAAAAAAGCCATCATCGAATACTGCGGTAGCAATAAAAAGCCCACCATTTCCGGGAGCGGGCCTTGGTAATTAAGACGCATCGCAGTACTCAAAGTCGAAATTAAAGGAAATCCAAAACACACTAGTCATTGTCGAGACGTTCAGTACGGTAAAGCTGCCATTGATTTTCGACCCGGCCATCAGGCAAGTGGCAATAACGCCCGGTACCTAAGCTCGTTTCTTGTACTTCGGTTTCACCCCCCACACTTTCACAATACTCAGCGGCGAGTTGGGTCATCTGGTTTTGAGAGTGCTCGCCGCTCTTTTGCGTGGCACACCCCGCCACTACCAATAAAACGGCGAATAGGCACAAGCTCTGCCCTATCGATCTCATCGCGGTTACGCGTCGCGTTGAACTTAACGGCATAACAGCCTCCTAATGATTAACGGCACATTGGTGTTTAGCTTAGTGGTGTAAGGTCACGGTGGCTACTTTACCGAGGCGACTCACCCCCTACCGAGCTCAGCCATAGGCTTGAACACCGGATGACGGTTGCCGAGGTCGGCAATGTCAGCTAGGATAAAAGTTGTACCAATTCATAAGGAGTGTGAAGTTATGTCTAGCCCTGAACATAAGCAAAAGATCTGGAAGATGATCAAAGATATCAAAGTGGGTATGCTCGTTACCTCGGATCACGATACCCCGCGAGCTCGTCCCATGCACTTGGTGCAAGAAGAGTACGACGGCACATTATGGTTTTTTACCCGTCGCAGTGCTGAAAAAGTAATTGAAACCGAAAGTGACCACGATGTATGTCTCAGCTTTTCTGATCAGGAAGACGGTGTTTACGTTTCGCTTTCCGGTAAAGCCAACCTGATCGACAACCGTGACCTTATCGAAAAGTACTGGAACCCCTTCGTTGCGGCTTGGTTTCCTGAAGGTAAGGATGACCCGGACGTGGCGCTGCTAGAAATCAAAGTACACATGGGGGAGCACTGGAAGGCCAAAGAGAGCAAAACCTTCCAGCTTTATGAAATCGCTAAAGCTAACCTCAAAAAAGATGCCACACCGGATTTAGGTGAGAATGAAAAATTTGGTGGCTAATCGCCTCTATAAGCACCCCGCCTTCGGGGTGCTTTTCAGTTTGGCAATGCTGATGGGTGCCAGCAGTGCACTAGCGAGCGGTGAATCTAATGAAGATGACGCCAGCGCGGAAAGCCAGTGTGAACTGACCGATCAAAAGCAGGCCATGCTTTCGCTAATCAACGAGGCACGCAGCCAACAGCGGCGGTGCGGCGAGCAACCCTTTGAGCCAGTGGAAGCATTAGCTTGGAATTGTAAGCTGGAAGCAGCGGCTGAACGACACGCTCAAGACATGGCGGAAAATGACTATTTCAGTCACACCGCGCCGGATGGCAGCGGGATTGAGCAGCGTATTAATTATCAGGATTACGTATGGCAAGCGGTGGGTGAAAATATCGCTGCTGGGCACACATCACCCTCTGCAGTTGTGGAAGGTTGGTTGGCAAGCTCTGGCCACTGCCAAAACATCATGAACGGCACGTTTACCGAAATGGGCATGGCAAAAGCGCGCAACCCGCAGTCACGCTATGGAACCTACTGGACACAGACGCTAGGCAACTCACGCTAAGTGCATTAGCCCTAGGACCCATAGCAGTATTCGCCCGCCCTGCCCCATGGTTTAGTAAAGAACACAGGGTTAAGAGCGGCTTCAAGCAAGGCAGTTACATCATTAACAGCCCCGTTCAAAAATCCCCATAATTGACAGCCGTAATGGCATTTTTAGGTGACCCATCCACCAACTTAGTACTGTAGGTAAGGTACACAAAGGTTTGGGTTTCGCTATCGTGCATGCGAACCACGCGCATATTTTTAAACAGTGCCGAGCGGCGCTGAGTAAAAATCACTTCTTGCTCTTCGACTTCAGCGGGATCAAACACAATTTCCCCAGTCTGACGACAGGCCACGCTGGCTTCGCTGGCTTCCTCGGCAAGCCCTACCGCACCGGAGATGCCACCTATTTGCGAGTAGGAAAGGTAGCAGGAAATACCTTGTACCTTAGGGTCATCAAAGCGCTCGACTTCAATAGTGTTGTTGGGGCCAAGCAGCTTGAACTCCGTTCGTACACTACCAATATGGGCATCTTGTGCCTGTAATGAAGCTGGCAGCAGCGCCAACATGGCAATGCTCCCGCCGATGACAACGCGCTTATGAAAAACCATAAATAGAGCTTCCTTCTACATATCCGTTGATAAAAACAGGCCAACTATACGCGTAATGCGCAAGCTTAGGGCGCGCAGGGGATCAGAAAAAAATGTTAAAATCTGACAAGGAGAGCAATATGAGACGCCGATGTCGTTCATGTTTGCTTCCCGTCCTATCACGTTTATCCGGATTTTTTTGCCCCTGTAAGCTATATCTTACAACCGTGTCAGAAATAGCTTACATAATCTCATCTGTCGATCAGCTAACGTACCCATACGCCGAAGCATGCCGCGTACAAGGAGTATGTTGTACTTGGTCATGGATGAAACTAGGGATAGACATTAGGCGGAAGGAACAAGGACGCGCGGCAAGCCAAGGATGGCTCCTTTGTTACTAGCCTACTCTTTCCTGCGTAACGTTCAGTTCTATGCGATAGCGCATTATCTTAGCGCTCTCAGGTTGAAACAATTTGTGCTGGCAACCGCGCCCTTAATCCTGTGATCAGCCCCTGTCCCACAATAAGCTAACCTCGCAAAGAAGCGAGGCTAGCGAATCTTTGCTACTTCAATTTTTACTTAACCATCACAAGCACACCCTTTCGGTTGTTGGCAGGTATAGTGACGGTTGATACAAGCATTACCACATGCCTTGCCTTTGTAGCATGTTCGACAGCATCCGCCCTGGGCTAGGAAAAGCTCTTTTGACATCGTATCGAACGTCAGCTCACATCGGCTCTCTTCAAGTGCCACGACCAACTCAGCTTGTGATAGCCAATTTTCAGGGACCTCAACCAGCTGCTGAGCATTTGCCACACTTGAAAAGCATAGCGCCAGCAGCAAGAACATTGCTTTACTAAGGACGGTCATTCCTTTTAATTATTATTTGTCGATGCAATATGGGGGCACCGTGCTGGAACGAATAGCCATTGCATAGCAAAACGGGCAAATAGTTGCCAGGGGGACATGAACACTAGTTTTGGAGTGATGAGGTACCGAGAAAGCTATGAAGATAGCCCGTTGGCGTCCCTGGCAGGAGTCGAACCTGCGACCTGCCGCTTAGGAGGCGGCTGCTCTATCCTACTGAGCTACAGGGACTTTAAGCGGTATCTAAACTTGAGGGCGCATAGTATAACGCGTCCCCTTAGGCAGGGCCAACCAAGTTGCTCTACCCGCCCTAAATCCAGCCAAGTAAACGCAGCACAAAGACGCCAAGCGTGACGGTGACACTCGCCATCAGCGTGGTAATCGCAATGATGTTGGCGGCTAGAGCCACGTTGCCACCTATCGCTTTCACCATTACAAAGCTTGCGGCGGCGGTGGGGCTAGCGAAGAACAGAAACAGCAACCCCAACTGCTCGCCAGAAAAGCCCATTAACCAAGCTGCCGCGGTGGAGAGCACCGGCAGTGTGACCATCTTCATCCAACTGGCCCCCATGGCTACCTGACTACTGTCGCGCATACTGGAGACTGATAGCGTGGCACCAATACAAATCAGCGCTAAAGGGAGTGTTAACGAGGCGAAGTAATCCCCGGAGGTAATTAACCAGCTGGGCAGCGATACCGAAAAAGCGGTAAACGGAAGTGCGGTAAATACCGAGATGATCAAAGGGTTGGTGACGACGTGCTTTAGCAAACTGCGCCAGTCGGTCGACTGCCCAGGCTGGTAAGTTGCCAACACCACAACGGAGAGTACGTTGTACATCACAATTACCACGCCTAGCAGCAGGCTACCCGCCGAAAGGCCGTAGTTACCGTACATTCCCGCCGCCAGCGCCAGGCCAACGACGCCACAGTTACCCCGAAACGCACCTTGGACATAAATGCCGCGATTTTCACGCATAACATGATAATGTGCCCATGCCCAGCTCAGCAGAAACTGCGCCAGCGTAGCAGCAGCAAAAAAAGCCATCAGCGATACATCTAGTGCGACGCTTAAGTCAGCTTTTATCAAGCTCAGGAAAATCAGGGTGGGCAGCGTCGCTTTAAAGACCAGAGCTGAAGCGGTTGAGACAAAGGCAGTATCGATCCATTTCAAGCGCTTAAGGACAAGCCCTATAAACACCATCGCAAAAACAGGCAGCGTGATATCCAGCGTACGTGCAAACAGTTCTAGTAGGTTCAAAAAGGTATCTCGATCGGCCTGGCTGTTAAAGATTGGCTTTTTACAACAAGTTCAGCACCTGCTTATATTCCACTGTTGAGAAGGTTTTGTCGACTAATCAAGCACGCTTCACGGGCAAGTACGTCATAAGCACGTTAACCGTGGCTATTTAAACGGATCAAAATGCTCAATTACATCTTTTTGGCTATGGGGCATATTGATCACGACCCCATCACGGCCTTTCCCCTTGGCTTCGTAGCTCCCCGCGTCAGCGCGTGCTAAAACGTGGGAGACGCTGGAGTCGGTTTCATCAAAGGTGGTAACACCGATACTCAGCGTCACCATGTACTCTTTGCCCTGGTGGGTGACAGAGACCTCCCCCACTGCCTGGCGCAAGGATTCGGCAATTCGCTTAGCCTGAGAAAGCGTACAGCTAGGCAGTAGCACGCCAAATTCATCGCCGCCCTGGCGCGCCACATGGTCGCTACGGCGCACCTCCCAAGCGACTACCTGTGCAATCCGGCGCAACATTTCGTCGCCTAGCGCATGCCCACCTTCATCGTTAATGGGCTTGAAGTGATCCAAGTCGAAAAGCAGCAGTGCTGAAGGGGTACTGGTTTTTTGGAAATCAGCAAACGCCTCCTCAAGGCGGCGTTCAAAGCCGCGACGATTGAGTAGTCCGGTTAATGGGTCATGCTCCGCCTCCCAGCGCTGAAGCGCTTCCTGCTCACGGCGCTCCGTTATATCTTTAACCACCCCCACCAACCCAAGGGTGTGGCCAGCCTGAGAAAGCATGACCACACGGGCATGTATGTCCAACCACAGCAGCTCTTCATCGCTACGTAAAAACCGTAATTGACGAATAAAATCAATGCCTGTGCGCAGGCTATGCAGCCACATATCCTGGGCACCCTCAATGTCGTCATTATGAATTTGGGTCAACCATGTCTCCATCGGCAGATCAGCAGAAATACCCAGCATCTCCAGCAAGGCGGGATTCATATAAGTGATATCCCCCTTGATATTAGCGACAAACATACCCTGCGGCGCCGCATTAAGTACCGAATCAAGAAATGCTTCACGCTCCTGGAGATTACCTAACAACAGTTGTCGCTCTTCTTCTACGCGGTTGAACGTAGACGCCACTTGCTGCAACTCCTGCATATTGGTGGCGAGGCTTACGTTCTCGCGATGGCCAAGCCCTACCTCGCCAATTTGCTTTTCCAGGTGTCTAAGAGGGGTAAGCTCGCGTCCCAACATCCACCACAACAGCGGCATCATTAACAATGCCAGCGAAACCCATAGCCACCACAGCTTCTGAATAAAATTAGCCAGCGGCAATTGGGCCTGCTCAAGCGGTAAATAGAGACCAACCACCCAGCTTGCTGGCCACACCTGGGCGTATGACTGTAGTGCTGTCTGGCCATTCAATAACGGCCCTGTGGTATCGCCCTCCCAGCCATCCAGCGCTAGATCCAGCCAAGGGTTAAAATCCTTGCTCGGCACCGGGCCAGTAATCAGTGAACGCTCAGGGTGATATAAAATCTTACCGGAGGCAGTGGCAACGCCTGCATAACCTTTTTCCCCCAGACGCACCTTGGCTAAACGGCTAAATATCCCCCCCGAGTCAAGACGTAAAACACCCCCGACGATGCCATCGAAATCGCCCTGTATGGTGAAACGAGGCACACCCACTAACACCATGGACACGCCGCTTGCTCGACCAATAAAGGGCTCACTCACGTAGGGCCTGCGTGTGCCTCGCAACATGCGGAAATATTCAAGCTCAGCCGACTGCAACCCTACTCGTCCCACAATAGCAGGCCAATCAGCCACGATCTCCCCCTCACGATTGGCAACCACGACGCCCTCAAACCAAGCCAGCAAACTATCGTTTTGGCGTAGCTGATAACTGATCCAATCGGCATCATCAGTCTCGCCAATCATTTCTCTTAAGCGCTCTAAAGCCTCAAACCGCAGCTCTATTTGCTGAGTGACCTCGTCGGCTAACAGGGTCGCTTCATAACGAAGGTGCGACATGTTGGTTTCTTGCACCATGGTTTTGCCCAGCTGCCACGACATGCCGAGCACCAGGGAAACCACCAGCAACCAAGTAAGCGCAAGGCCCAGCAACAGCCGGCCTTTAAGAGTACGGAAGCATGGAAACGAATTTAACAGACCGGCCAAGCGCACAGCATTACCTTGGTGTCGAGAAAAATCATTAGCGTATGTATGCGCCCTAGAGAAATTAATAAGATTTTATCGCTACTAACGTACCAAAAACTTAGTAAAAGTGCGCGTTGAAATGTCTCGAAGACATCTCCCCCAGCAATGCACAGACATAGTTTTCTGCATGAGTAGCGATGCAACAATCTCCCGCTCAGGCGAAAGAGCCGAGAAATCGATTATCCCACCAATACACAATGCACCTTTGTTCGTTAATTTATTATCGCGCTCTGCCCTCGATTCTTTAGAAACTTAACCAGCGACCTAGAAGACATAACAAAAAATGAACGCTTTCTCACCCCAGGGGCAGCCAAGAAAAAGGATGATAATGCACTTTTCCTTCTTGTGAGTGCCTGTAAAATACATTTTGACCAAACGTTACATGCATTAGCGACGCAGCTACCGTAACCTTGCTGATACGATAAACATAGCTCACGCGTTAGGCCCAAGGATGACTGGATGGATTCTGTGAACGACTTAGAAGGTGCGACGCCCTCTTGGTATGTTATTCAATGCAAAGGCGGGGAATCATTTCGCGCCGCCGAACATCTCACTAACCAGGGTTATGAAGTTTTTCATCCTGTCCTTACCCTTAAGCGGAAACGCCAAGGCAAGTTAGTCAGCATGACCGAGCCGCTATTCCCTTACTACCTCTTCATTCGATTAGATCAAGTAGTCAGCAACTGGCGGCCGATTCGTTCCACGCGCGGCGTGCTGCGGTTACTCACTTTTGGTAATAAACCAGTCGCCACGCCCAACGCACTAATCGATACCCTGCGTTCTCAACCACACCAGCAGGACAGCATCCACACTTACTTTAGTGCTGGTGAGAAAGTCACTATAACGGAAGGCCCGTTTAAGGATTTAGAAGCCATTTTCACTCGTTGCAAGGGAGAAGAGCGTGCTATTGTCCTGCTTAACGTGCTTAATCGGCCACAACACTTAGACGTCCCAGTAGGTGGTATACAAAAAAGCGAAAGATGATCGAATATTTCTTCTCGCCATATGACTCGCTGGCTCACTCATAGGCAACGAGGGCGCCGCGAGCCGCCAATAAGAAAAGCAAAGTTACACGTCGTAGCCTGCTTCTCGGGCAAGAATAGTATTTGCCTTTAACCAGCCGTCGATATGGCCGCAATCAAACGTGCGGCCGTTCATACGAAAAGCTTGGACCGGTTTATCTTTCTTTATCAATCGATCAATGGCATCGGTTAATTGAATTTCGTTTCCTGCACCAGGCGGTTGGTCGCTTAGCAGTTCCATTATTTGAAAAGGCAGCACATAACGGCCAATGACAGAAAGCCGCGAAGGAGCATCCTTGGGCTTTGGTTTTTCCACTATGCCACGCATATTAGCACTTTCCCCAGCACGAGGTTCGTTGCCTAGGCAATCGACAATGCCGTAGCGCAACACTTCTTCTTCTGGCACAGCTTCCACCATTATTTGCGCCGCACGGCTGGCTTCCCAATGAGTTACCATCACGCCAAGGTCACAACTATTAGCGCCCGGCTGGGGCTTAACCAGTACATCTGGCAGGATAACAGCGAAGGGCTCATCCTTCTCTAATAGGTGTGCAGCGCAATAAATAGCGTGTCCCAAACCTTGGGCATTTGGCTGGCGCACGCTGGTGATTCTTAATGACGGTGGCGCAATGGACGCTAAGGTCTTCAGCAAATCATCTTTGCCTTTGCTGGCTAATGCGTCTTCTAACTCCGCATGGGCATCGAAATGGTCTTCTATCGCCGACTTTCCTGAACGGGTGACTAGAATAATTTCGTTTATACCCGCGGCCAAGGCCTCTTCCACTACATGTTGAATAAGTGGCCGGTCGACCACAGGCACCATTTCCTTAGGGATCGATTTGCTAATGGGTAATAGACGGGTTCCAAAACCCGCAACCGGAATAATCGCTTTTCGCACCTGCGTCATCATCTGATTCCTTGATCGTTTCTTTACTAACGCCATTCAACTACTTTGTTTAATAACTGCTGGGTACTTGGATCTTTCACCAGACTTTGCTCTAAGGCGTTACCTGAAATTACGTTAAACAGGCTTGTTGCCAATTTCTTCCCTAACTCTACGCCCGGTTGATCGAACGGATTAAGGTTCCACAGCACTGATTGTACAAACACTTTATGCTCGTAGAGTGCCAGCAACGCGCCTAAGCTCCACGCATCTAACTGTTTCATTAGTAGGAGCGAATTAGGCTGATTTCCGCGATACCCCTGCGCCATGTGCCCACGTAAAACGGTAGGAATTGCATCATCCCCCAAAGCAAAAAGCTGTGCCTGAGCCAGGCAATTGGCGAGCGTCAATTGCTCCTGAGCGGCTAGCAAATCGCATACCGCCTGAGGAGCTTCGATTTCGCGCCGCGCCACGGCGACAAAATCAGCACTAACGGTATGCCCACCCTGATGTAGCAATTGGTAAAACGCATGCTGCGCATTTGGTCCTACTTCGCCCCATATAATGGGGCAGGTGGCGTGCGTGACAGAACGACCATCCAAACACACGCTTTTACCATTCGATTCCATCTCTAGCTGCTGCAAATAGGCAGGTAAACTTTTCAGCCGAGCATCATAAGGCAGCACTGTATGGGTGGGGATTTTCAGAAACTGGCAATTCCAAGCGCCTACCAGCGCCACTAACGTTGGTAAACTCTCCATCAATGGCGCTTCCAGGAAATGTCGATCCATTGAATGAGCACCCGCCAGCAGTGCGTCAAAACTCTCAATACCGAGCTGCATTGCCACGCTGACACCAATGGGCGACCACAACGAAAAACGCCCGCCAATCCAATCTTTAAAAATTAACTGGTGCTCGGTAGGAATACCAAACTCAGACATTTTTTCAGGTTTGGCGGATACGCCCACTACTTGGTGGCGACATACCGTAGGCACATCAATTTCCAGTGCCTCACTTAGCCACGCCAACGCTGTGCGCAAATTAAACTGTGTGTCGGCAGTGGTAAATGATTTAGACGCCAACACCAGTAATGTCTTAGCGGGATCGAGGCGCTCCATCAATGGCAGCAGCTGTGCACCATCCATGCTAGAAACATAATGAACATTGATGCGTTTTTGGCTTGGGCAGCCTGCTGCTAGCGCCTCACTGATCATTTTTGGCCCTAAATCTGAGCCACCAACGCCAATATGCACCACATCAGTGATTGCCTGACCAGTAGCACCAAACCAGTTAGCGTCATGCAAGCGCTCGACCATTGCCGTTAAGCGAACACGCTGAAACTGGCAAAATTCAACCGCCTCCTCCATTCCCGCTGGTGGCGCTGCATCAGCAGGCCAGCGAGCTGCCATATGTAGCGCAGATCGACGCTCTGATTCATTTACCATGTCACCAGCAAATAATGCATGGCGTTTCGACTCCAACCCACAGCTATGCGCCCAATCCACTAATAAGGAAAGAGTTTCTGACGTAATGCGTTGCTTGCTGAGATCTAAATAAAGCGGACCTAGCGTAAAAGCCAAGTCAGTGGCACGGCGACAGGCAGCCTTAGACTCACCCCCGATTAAATCGCTGAGGGACTGCGCCTGTAAATGTTCCGCATGTGCTTCTAAGGCGTTGATAGGTGTATAAACACGCGACAGCCGTTGAGGTGATGATGTGTACATTCGTTCCTCCGTGAACTCGGATACTCTTATGGCGAAAGCCTGCTGTATTACTTCATTTGGTAATAAAGCAAGCTTTACGCCATGAAGCGCCATCAAGCACTTAATTTAATAATAGACAAACAGATAGTGCGCAATATGAATCTTCTGGTACTACTTCAACACACGCGCTAATAGGGATTTTGCGTTTTCGATGAGCTCATCTAAATGTTGTTCGCCTTTGAAGCTCTCCGCGTAAATTTTATAAAGCGATTCGGTGCCGCTGGGGCGCGCTGCAAACCAGCCACTATCGGTCGTTACTTTGATGCCACCAATGGCTGCCCCATTACCCGGTGCGGCAACTAGAACCGCTGTAATTGCATCACCGGCCAAGCTAGCTTCATTGACACTCTCAGCACTGAGGTTTTTAAACGCCGCTTTTTCTTCGGCTGAACAAGCAGTATCAACGCGCTTATAAAACGGCACACCAAAGCGCTCGGTTAGTGTTTGAAAGTATTCACTAGGCGTTTTACCGGTGACTGCCATGATTTCGGCAGCCAGTAAGCAAAGCACGATGCCATCTTTATCGGTGGACCATGCCTTGCCAGTGCGAGTCAGCAAACTAGCACCAGCGCTCTCCTCGCCCCCAAATGCCAACCAACCTTCATGCAGTCCGTCGACAAACCATTTAAAACCAACGGGCACTTCATAAAGCTCGCGACCATGAGCAGCCACTAAGCGGTCGATCGTCGAAGATGACACCAGCGTTTTGCCAATTTTTAGCGTTGCTGCCCACTCAGGACGATGGGTGATTAAGTAATCGATACACACCGCTAAAAAATGGTTCGGATTCATCAAGCCATTGGCGTCCACAATGCCATGACGATCAGCATCAGGGTCATTACCAAAGGCAATATCGAACCGGTCTTTAATCTTAAGCAAATTCGCCATCGCTGCCGGGCTTGAACAGTCCATGCGGGTCTTGCCATCATGGTCCGGCGGCATAAACGCAAACTCGGCATCAATGGCCGTATTCACTACCTCAAGATTGAGGTTGTAGTGAGCGGTGATAGCCTGCCAAACCGGCAAAGCCGTGCCCCCCATTGGGTCGGCGCCCAGCGTCAGGTTCGCCTGCTGAATTGCTGCAATGTCCACCACCTCGGCCAATTGGGCGACATAGTGGGCTGTAAAGTCGTACTGCTGAGCATGCGCTAGTGCCTGCTTGACTGGCACTGTAGGCACATCGGTTAAATTTCTCAGCAGATAGGCATTTGCACGTAGTTCAATCCAGGTAGTGATATCCGTTTCAGCGGGCCCACCGTGGTGGGGGTTGTACTTGATGCCGCCATCTTCTGGCGGGTTGTGAGAAGGCGTGATAATTAAGCCGTCTGCCAGTCCTGCGCTAGCCGATCCCTGCCCGTGATGACGATTAAGTTGTAAAATAGCATGGCTAACCAGCGGCGTAGCGGTGTAGCCGTGCCCTTTTTCAATAAACACAGGTACATTATTAGCCGCTAACACTTGAAGCGCGCACTCCCAGGCAGGTCGTGAAAGCGCATGGGTGTCAAAGCCCAAAAAAAGCGGCCCTTGATAGTCCGCTTCGCGCCGGTAATCAACAACCGCCTGAGTGATAGCAAATATATGCGCTTGATTAAATGTACGCTCAATAGAACGGCCACGATGGCCGGATGTGCCAAACGCTACGCGTTCTGCTGGCTCGTTAGCGCTCGGTGTTTCATCATAAAAAGCCTTCGTGACAGCATCCATTTGCGTCTCCCTCGCTTTATTTAGTCATATCACCGTGAATACGTGCTTACAGAAACTTATTAACCGCTCAACGCGTCTGCTATTTGCTCGGCGCAGCGACGAGCCTGCTTGGCATCAATCGCTTCCACCATGACTCGAATCAACGGCTCAGTGCCTGACTTGCGCAATAACAAACGACCATCTTTGCCTAGTTCATCCTCCACTTGGGTGACCACTGCTTTGATCTGCTCTTTTTCTAGCGGATCCCCATCATTAGCATCACTGTAGCGCACATTGATGAGTGTTTGAGGTAGCTTTACCATGCCCTGCTTGCCATCGAAAAGAATCGTTTCTTGTTGCAATAGACAGGTCATGACACGTAATGAGGCAATGATGGCATCCCCTGTTGAAGCATGGTCTAAGCTCAATAAGTGGCCAGACCCTTCACCACCCAGCCTCCAGCCTGTCGCTTTAAGCTGCTCCATCACATAGCGATCGCCGACCTTAGCGCGCAGAAAAGGAATCTCCAATCCTGCCAAGGCTTGCTCTAAACCCAAATTACTCATTTGAGTGCCTACCACACCTCCAGTATACCCAGATGCTTTAGCATCTTTCGCCAGCAGGTAAAGAAGCTCATCGCCATCGACAACGGTGCCGGTGTGGTCAACCATCATCAAGCGGTCGGCATCACCATCCAATGCAATCCCTAGGTCAGCTTGGTGTTCTAGTACCGCCGCTCTTAGGCTTTGCATAGCAGTAGCACCACAGTGCTCGTTAATGTTGATGCCATTGGGCGTAGCATGAATGCTAATGAGCTCGGCGCCCAATTCACTATAGACTGCGGGTGCCACCTTATAGGCTGCACCGTTAGCCGAATCGACAACAATTTTCAGACCGTTAAGGCTTAAGTGCCCAGGCAGATTCGCTTTGCAGTACTCAGTATAACGCCCGGCTGCATCATCAATGCGGCGTGCTTTACCTAATTTATCAGACCTGACACACGTCATACCGCCATCAAGTGCCACCTGCAGCCAACGCTCGATTTCCTGCTCTTGTTGGTCGGTCAGCTTATGGCCGCCCTGGGCAAATATTTTGATGCCATTATCATCAAACGGGTTATGCGAAGCACTGATAACCACACCCGCATCGGCCCGGAAAGTAGAGGTCAAGTAGGCAACGCCCGGAGTGGGTAATGGCCCTACCAAAGCAACATTTACACCGGCCGCTGAAAAACCCGCTTCTAACGCAGATTCCAGCATATAACCACTGGCGCGGGTGTCTTTCCCAATCAGTACTTCCTTAACACCCTCTGCGCCCAACACTTGGCCAGCCGCCCAACCAAGCTTCATAGCGAAATCAGGCGTCATTGGGAACTCACCTACCCGACCACGCACACCGTCAGTGCCGAAATATTTACGCATTTTAAATAAACCTGTATAGCAAATGATGGCCTTACTCTACGGTCACGCTCTTTGCGAGATTGCGCGGCTTATCTACATCGGTGCCCTTCACTAAGGCCACGTGGTAAGAAAGCAGTTGCAGTGCTACTACATGCAATACAGGCGAAAGTAAGCCGTAGTGTTCTGGCATTTGCAGTACATGAACGCCCTCGGAAGGCTGCACCTTACTGCCACCATCAGCAAATACATAAAGCTGGCCCCCTCGGGCGCTCACTTCTTGCATGTTGGCTTTGAGTTTTTCCAGCATTTCATCGTTAGGTGCTACCACGACTACCGGCATTTCAGCATCTACCAATGCTAGAGGACCATGCTTTAACTCGCCCGCTGGGTAGGCTTCGGCATGGATATAGGAGATCTCTTTAAGTTTTAATGCGCCTTCCAACGCAATGGGATAGTGCCGCCCACGACCCAGGAATAGCGCATGATGCTTATTAGCGAAATGCATCGACCAGTCTTTGATATTGGGTTCCAATGACAGGACTTTATCGACCGCGATTGGCAAATGCCTTAATTCATCCAGGTAGGCTTTTTCATCCGCATCACTTAATCGCTGGTTGGCTTTTGCCAGCAATAAAGTCAGTAGGAACAGTGCGCTTAGCTGAGTAGTAAATGCCTTAGTAGAGGCCACGCCAATTTCTGGCCCAGCACGCGTAATGAAACGCAGAGAGGTTTCACGCACGATCGCCGATTCTGGCACATTGCAGATCGCCAAAGTATAAGTATGCCCTTGTGATTTGGCATGGTGCAGCGCGGCCAGAGTGTCGGCAGTTTCTCCCGATTGGGAGATTACCACTACCAGTTGTTTAGGATTGGGCACACTTTGCCGATAGCGGTACTCACTAGCAATTTCCACATTACAGGCAATACCCGCTAATTGCTCAATCCAATATTTGGCGGTCATACCCGCATAGCTCGAGGTGCCACAAGCAATAATCAGCACCGAATCTATCTGTTGGAATATGTCAGCAGCTTCGGCTCCAAAAATACCTGCCTGCAGCTGGCCTGCACCACTAATCATCTCGAGCGTATTGCTCAGTGCCTGAGGCTGCTCGAAGATTTCCTTCTGCATGTAGTGGTTGTAATCACCCAACTCTACCGCATTGGCATTCAAGCTTGAGGTAATCACTTCTCTGCGGACAGGCTGACCGATTCTATCGACCACTGCTACTGCATTGCGGCTCAACCTAGCAACGTCCCCATTCTCCAGGTACATCATCCGTTTAGTGACCGATAGCAAGGCAGAAGCATCAGAGGCAGCGTAGTGACCATCCTCTGCAATACCGAGCATTAAGGGTGAACCTTCCCGGGCCACCACTACGCAATCAGGTTCTTCCTCTGAAATAGCGGCCAGAGCGAAGGCACCTTTTAAATGGACCACGGCACACTGCACGGCAGAAAACAGGTTTTCGGCAGGCTCGCCAATCTGACCTTTAAAGCAAGCCTGAATCAGATGGGCAATGGTTTCGGTGTCGGTATCAGAGGTAAATTCGTAGCCGAATCCCTGCAGCTTTTCGCGCAGGGATTCGTAATTCTCAATAATGCCGTTATGCACAACCGCCAAGCCACCCGAAATATGGGGATGGGCGTTTCGCTCGGCAGGTACACCATGGGTAGCCCAGCGCGTATGTGCAATGCCCACATTGCCGTGCAAGTTTTCTTGGGCGACCTTGTTGGCCAACTCAGCCACGCGCCCCTTGGAGCGCGCACGCTGTAAGCCATTGAAGCTCTCACTCTCAAGTAATGCCAACCCCGCCGAATCATAGCCGCGGTACTCCAGTGTTGCTAACCCTTCCAGTAAGAAAGGCGTGCTATCCTTTGCGCTAACCGCGCCGACAATGCCGCACATAATGCTTCCATAGGTAGCTTTTGGTTAAAAAATAACACCTAATGTATACAAATGTAAATATTAAAGTTAGGTGTCGAGAATAATAGCCCGTAAGCCAGCAGGCACGCTAGTGTACCTAAAGGCAAAGGGCTGACTAAAAGGGCTGAAGCATAATACAGAACCCACGACAGACAGGAGCCTTGTTATAACACCTTACATCGCCACTCTAACGAAATACTATCTAGAGCAGGCAATTGGAATTCCTCTTTTGATGCATTCCCCAGCCGCTGCTCTGTACCAGAGGATGTAACGACCATGAGCCCTCAACTCCTTACGCTTACGCTCTTTACCCGCCTATTTAAAACTGATTTAACGCCTTGAATTAAAATGAAGAAACATAAGATAACAATTAATAAAAAAGAGTATTTTTTCTCATTACTTATTTACTAATAATCACCCCGCTATTTATTGCTGAACATACATCTTAACAAACAAAAAACCGGCCTCATAAGAGGCCGGTTCTATTGGTTCTGCTAGGCAGTTAACCCTTCAAGCGTGGTAGTTAAACCAAGCTTAGAAGTGGTAACGTGCGCCAGTCAGCCAGTATACGTCATCTTTCAGCTCATCGAAGTTGTCGCCGATGCTTGACTCGTCACTGCTAAAGCCAGTGTCGCCGTCAGCGACCTCAACAAATACATCGAATGCACTGGAAACTTTGTAGTAAGTGCCTGCAGCCCATGCGTGGCGGGTATCTTGACTATCACGCTCTACGTTGTAGTAATCAGCTGTGAATGCCCAAGGACCAGTTGTAAACGTACCGCCTAGACCAACTTTGTCAAAACCGTTATCTGCAACAGTCGGGGAGAGATCGTCGTTGTTGTCACGCGTCTCATAACCCAAACGCATAGAGAACTGATCGGTAAAATCGTAAGAACCAATCAGGCCGTAACGCACTTCATCGTTGCCGCCATCACCTTCTAGGATATCATCCACAAAACCTAAACCAATGGTTACAGGGCCTTGTGCGTAACGAACACCACCTTGCGTTGCTACTTCAGAATCTTCATCTTCAACGCTTCCCTCTACTGCTCCGCGCGAACTGTAGTGCTTAGCTTGCAAGGCAGCAGTGAAACCGTTCAGGTCAGGCGTGTAGTAACCGATAGAATCACCGCGTGACTGGACCGGATGACCAGCGAACTCTAGGCCACGGTCGATGTAAACATCGAATGGCAGAGAAACAAACTGGTTGTAGAAGCCGTCGAAGTTACCCGCTTGGAAGGTACCAAACTGATCGCTTTGTAGACCTAAGTAAGCTTGACGGGTTTCAGAGAAAGCAGAGAAGCTGTTGCCGTTGCGGTTACCAGACTCATCCGCACGGAAACGCCACTCGAGACGACCGAAAGCAGTCAGGTCACGAGAAACTTCATGACTCATGCGCAGACCAAGACGTGAGTAGACGTCTACAAACTCAGCGTCATTATTAATTTCCTGACCGGCGCTATTAAAATCAGGGCCGCCACCGGCGATACCCATAGCGATACGGCCATAGACGTCCAACTTGGTGCCGTCCTGGTCATAGACAGTTGCAGCTTGTGCTGCAGCTGAGGCACCCAGGGCGCCAACGATAGCAGTCGCTAAAAGTGTTTTTTTCATGATGTAAGTTCCTTAACTCGTATACTGTTTCGATCGTTGCTGCTCGGCTCTTAATGAGACGGCAGATGGCTTGCGGGCCATGCTCTTTTCCCATCCTCCGTTTTTCCGGAGGTATGCGGCATGTCCTCAACTAAGCCTTGTTATAGTCCAATGCTCGCAGGACAAACTCTATACCGGGATTCCAGTGAACGCAATAGAAAAAAACAGTGTTTTTTTACTATTTATGCTTTTTTATTGAACCCTAGCCTTCAGGCTTGGTCTCAGCGGCCTTTGAATTTCTGCTGTAAGCCAAGCAATTTGTCTTCCAGGCTAAGCGTCTTACGTGGTTCACTTTTTTCACTTTCGGCTTGCTTTAACGGCTCTTGACGTGGCTTTGATGCAGCTGGCGTCGAAGATTTAGGCTGAGGCTTCTTGATTGAGGCGCTCTCTTTTTTATCCCCACCCTCCTTCTTATCGCCGCGTTTTTCTGAGGCATGCTGCGCGGCTTCTTTATCCACCTTGCCAGCAGGCTGACCGTCTAAATCGACCCTTTCAGCCCCTGCTCGCACTGCTTTTATATAGCGCGGCAGGTTGACGTAGTTGGCCAATGCGCGACGAATCAATTTATTGGGCCACGCTTCACGCTCTGCCAAGTCTTGGTGGATGCCTATTTTTAGTGGCTTGGTATGCCCTTTAAAAAAGGCGTTTGGGTATCGCTCATACCACTGATTGAGCAGTGCGTGCGGTGAAGGAGTTTTGGCCGTTTCAGCCGTTTGCGGAGATTCTTCTACGTTATTCGACGTATCATCACCGTTAATAGCTTGGCCACCAACAACACTATCAGCAACATCTGGCTCAAACGTTTCTTCTTCGGGCCGTTCTGCTTCTCGAACTGCTGTGAGAGGCGCTTCTTGCTCAAGCGTACCTTGTTCAGACTTACCTTGTTCAGGTGTTGTTTGAACAACAGCTTCTTGAGCGGTATTTTTTTGGTCAGTCACTTCCTGGTAAACAGTTTCTTCGCTGTGTAACTCAGCTTTGGTCGCAGTTTCCGGGCTTGGCTCGCTTTGCTCTTGAGCACGTGGCTGCGCCAATTGCTGCTTGAGCCGCTGATTTTCGTCTCGCAGGGCGTGCAGTTCAGCTTGTGTGCGTTCAAGGCGCGTTTCTAAATCATCCAACAAGTTCATTAAGCTGGCGGCCATAGCCTTCTCCTTTGACCCATTCAGTCGGCGATGCGCTCGTAGACGACAAAATCGTAGTTTGGCTGCCCTTCTGCTGGCTGCCCCGCTACGCGCTGTACTTCTTGCCACTCGCTGGATTCGAAGTCAGGAAACGTGGCGTCGCCTTCTACCTCTACATCTACTTCCGTTATGTAAAGCCGCTGAGCGAAGGGTAATGCCTGACGATAAATTTCTCCGCCCCCCATTACCATGATCTCTTCCGCCGCTTCTATAGTGGCGTGTTGGTCGGCTAGCGCCAACGCTGCCGACAGGTCATGGCAGACGCGCACGCCTTCTTGGCTAAACTCGGCATTTCGGGTAACGACTACATTCAGTCGATTCGGCAGCGGCTTGCCAATGGAGGCATAGGTTTTCCGACCCATTACCAGCGGCTTGGCCTGGGTAATACGCTTGAAGAACTTGAGGTCTTCCGGTAGGTACCAGGGTAGCTTGCCGTCGACACCAATTACTCGGTTTTTGGCCATGGCAGCGATCATTGCGACTGGCACTAGGAAGTCGAAGGTATCGCTCGTGTGACTCATACCGCCACCTCGGCTTTGATGTGTGGGTGTGCTTCGTATCCCTCAATCTGAATGTCTTCAAAGCGGAACGCGAACAGATCGTCAACGTCTGGATTGAGCACGAGCGTTGGTGCAGCTTTCGGCGTACGCGTGAGCTGCTCTTTGGCCTGCTCTAAATGATTACTGTAGAGGTGGGCATCGCCGAGGGTGTGGATAAACTCACCGGGCTGCAGCCCTGTCACCTGTGCCACCATCGTTAGCAGTAGTGCGTAGCTGCCAATATTGAACGGCACACCGAGGAAGATATCGGCACTGCGTTGGTAGAGCTGACACGACAGCTTTCCATTGGCGACGTAAAACTGAAACAGGCAGTGGCACGGCGGCAGTTGCATTTCATCGACCTGGGCCGGGTTCCAGGCAGACACAATCAGGCGTCGCGACTGCGGAGAGGTGCGAATTTGATTCAGCACCTTGGCAATTTGGTCAACGCTGCCGCCTTTAGGGTCAGGCCAGCTACGCCATTGATAGCCATAAACGGGGCCTAGGTCTCCGTTTTCATCTGCCCATTCATCCCAAATCCGCACACCGTTCTCTTTTAGATAGGCGATGTTGGTGTCGCCTTTGAGAAACCATAAGAGCTCATGAATGATCGAGCGCAGATGCAGCTTTTTGGTCGTCAGTAGCGGAAAGCCACGCGATAGGTCAAAGCGCATTTGGTGGCCAAACACGGAGCGCGTGCCCACACCAGTGCGGTCATGGCGGTCAATGCCATGTTCCAGAACGGTTTGCATCAAATCTAAATAGGGTTGCTCGAGCGCGGGCGTTGGTGCAGTCACAGAATTTCCAAATTAACAGGCGGTGTAGCGTTTTATTCTAGGGGGTGAGGTGAAGAGGGGCAATGCGAAGATTGCCCCTCTTTTTATCACGCTGGCTTAATGCCCGATGCTCATGTGCTTTATGGCTTCACATCCACTGGCTGAGAGCGTGACCAGGCGATGATGACAAGGCCTAGCGCGATCATGGGCAGTGTTAGCAGCATCCCCATGGTGACCCAGCCAAAAGCAATGAAACCTATATGCGCGTCGGGCATGCGGACGAATTCGACCATAAAGCGGAAAACACCGTAACAGACTAAAAACAGCCCGGAGACAAACCCTCGTGCGGTTGGTTTCGCGGAAACCCACCACAGGATAATGAATAGCACCACCCCTTCCAGTAAGGCTTCATAGAGAGCGGATGGGTGTCGAGGTTCAGGTCCCATACCAGGGAAGGGCATCCCCCAAGGGAGTGACGTAACACGGCCCGGGAGTTCATGATTGATAAAGTTACCAATGCGCCCTGCCCCTAAGCCGATTGGCACCACCGGGGCGATGAAGTCCGTCAGGGTGAAGAAAGCTAGCTGTTTACGCCGAGCAAATATCCAGGCCGCCAGCAGTACGCCGAGCAGGCCGCCGTGAAAGCTCATGCCGCCATCCCACACGCGGAAGATCCAGAGTGGGTCGGCGGTCCACTGGCCTAGCCCGTAGAAGAGCGCATAACCTAGACGCCCACCGGCGACCACCCCAATCGCACAGTAGAAGAGTAAATCGCCAATATCGTCATTGTTGAGGCCAATCCGCGATGCCCGACGGCAACCAAGCCACCATGCTGCGACAAAACCTACTACGTACATCAAACCATACCAATGGACTTGTAGTGGCCCTAAGGAGATCGCCACCGGGTCAATCGTCGGGTAATTAATCATTTACACTCTCAAGTCTATCCAAAGGGAATTTTTCATTCATGAATCACTAAAAGCGCTCACCTCATTGGCGAAGCCATCAACCGCTAGGAGAGGAGAAATCGTACCCCAACCACTGCTAGCAGTAGTGCAAAGGAGAGCCGAAGCGCATGGGCGGGTAACACATGGGCAAGTTTAACGCCTAAGCGGGCAAATGGAACGCTGGTCACGACAATACTGAAAAACGCAGGCCACATGACAAAGCCCGTCGCCCAGGGCGGCAACAGTGGGTTTCCCCAGCCAACGATGATAAATACCAGTGCGCCCACCAGTGCGATGGGTAACCCAACGGCGGCGGCTGTCCCCACTGCTTGGGTCATGCTAGCCCCGCAACGAGACAGCAATGGTACCGTCATGGCGCCACCACCAATCCCGAAAAGAGCGGAAATACCACCGATAACACCACCCGCCAGTGCCATTACCCATTTTCCCGGCGCGACACTGCCGGGTTTGGGGGTTAGGCCGAACACCATCTTGGCAGCAATGAGTAGAACGAAGATGCCAAACATAGTTCCTAACGATGTGCCCGAAAGATTATCGGCCACAAACACGCCAGCGATGGCGCCTACCACCAAGCCTGGCAACAGGGCATTGAGCCATACGCGATGTATGCTGCCCCGTCGAAAATGCCCCAACGCAGAAGACGAACCGGTGACCAGGATAGTAGCGAGGGAGGTACCAATGGCGAGATGCATGATGATCTCGGGAGCAACGTTTTGTAGGCCAAAGGCAAACACCAACACTGGCACGATAATCAGCCCACCGCCGACGCCAAATACGCCAGCCATGGAGCCTGCGACGGCCCCGAGAGTTAAATAGATCGATAAGGCAACGGCAATGGTCATGCAGAGGGTGCTGGCTTGATCTTGCCGGGGAACCAGTGAGTAATCATATTCAGCAGCGTTTCAGGCTGATAAGGCTTGGCGAGCAGGTCATCCATGCCGGCATTTAAGCAAGCATCGCGCCCAGCGTTGTCGGCGTTTGCCGTGAGGGCAACCAGCACGCTGCTTTGGTTACCACCATGGGTACGCTCATAGTCACGCCAGCGCCGGGAGGTCTCAAGCCCATCCATGGTGGGCATGAAGATATCCATAAACACCAGGTCGAAAAAGCCGCCTTGCTGGCGTGCAAGCGCCTGTTCACCGCTACTCACGCCTTCTACTTGAAGGCCTTGCGTTTCCAGCATTTGCCGCGCCAGCATCAAGTTGACCGGGCCATCATCCACCACCAGCACTCGCAAATGACGCTGAAGACCGCCACGCTGGCCACTAGTGGCCTCTTCAGAGCCGGTCACCCCGGTCACCGCACCTGCCACTGCAGACTCACCGACGCTCTGTTGGACAAGGTTCGTTAACAGCGCACGAATGTCCGACAAGCGCTCACGCACCTCCATTACGTTTTGCCGACAGCTGTCGGTAATTTCTTTATCAGCCATCACATTCAGATGGTCTAGCAAAGCGTCCGTTTCACGCTGGAGCAGCGTAAGATATCCTGATTTCAAGCGCGACTCTTCTCGCGCTCTGTCACGTCCCGCTATTAAATGCTTGAGTTGCCGCTGCTGGTGTTGCAGATCATCTAGCAGAGCTTGCTCTTGCTCTTGCTCCTGCTGAGTACTCCTAGAGGCTACGTTTGCCAACTGCAAACAATGCATGCGACGTTCGAGCCCTGCGAGTACTTCGTTCACACGGGCCAGTCGTTGGAGGGGTAGATGAGATTCAACAGCTTCGTTGGGGGTGGCGAATTTAGGGTCGGGCTGTGATTGGGCAACGGTGGCACAGAGTGCTTGGCTGTGCCGCTCAAGTTCAGCGAGCTCCTGTATGAAACGGATGTCTTTTCGCCGACCACGGGCCTTGACCAACATCAAAAACGCACCCACGTTCAAGCTGCTGCCAATCAGCAAGGCTGACATCAACCACAGCGTGGTACTCCAGGAGGCGTTAGCGGGCGACATCCACCACACCATGGCACCAACGGCAAGGCAAAGTATGATCAAGGCCGCCTGCAAAAGCAGCAATGGCCACAGCAGCGGCCACACGATGGCGTTCCAAAAGTGCTCCCTTTGATAGCGTTGCATGATCTCGCCTTCCTTTTGGCCAAATGGCCGCTGATAACGTGACCGTAGTATTACCTCTGTGCAACCACCAACTGCATTAACTCACACATTTGATGTGGTAATTTATGCTACAAAGATGATACCGACATAAGTGTACGTCTACACTTCGTTACTGTCATGCTGCTCTTCCGTTGAACGTTTTTCATCCTTTTTACTTAAGAGTTTGTTATGTGCTTGATATCGCTTGCTTGGCAACCCGGCACGCCGACGCCTTTGCGGCTAATGGGCAATCGTGACGAGTTCCACGCGCGCCCTACCGCGCCTCTTGCAGCGTGGAGCGACACTCCGGCTATTGTTGGCGGTCGTGATTTAGAAGCAGGTGGTTCATGGCTGGCCGCCAAGCGGGGTGGCATTGTGGCCGCACTCACTAACGTTCGCGACCCGCTGCTCAATGTGCCCCCTGGCGCGCCTAGCCGCGGGGAACTGGTCGCCAACGCCCTACGATGCAACGACATTGATGTCTGGCTCACCAAGCTGAGTCAAGGCGGCGCCTTGCGCTATACCGGCTTTAACTTATTAGTTGCTACTCCCCAACGGCTTTGGCACTTGCATCGTGGTCGCGGTCGCTTAGCGCTAAATGAGGTGCTCCCCGGCGTTTACGGGCTCTCCAATGCGGATCTAGATTCACCCTGGCCGAAGCTTTTACACGTGCGTAACGCGCTCGAACGCACGCTTATCCAGGTAGATCTGACCCAGGGTTGGCCTAACGAAGTTCAACGCGCCATGCAAAATCCGCAGGAGGCAGCCGATGAGGCGTTACCGGATACCGGTGTAGGGCTCGAGCTGGAGCGTCAGCTTTCCGCAGCCTTTATTATCGGCGAGCGCTATGGCACCCGTGCGACTTCATGGCTGACATTAGACGCTCAAGGCAACATTGAGATGACCGAGCAACGTTTTGGGGCGCTGGGGCGCTTTGAGGGTCAGACTACCCTGGCGCTACCCAGCGATCCTTCACTGCCGACGACCTAATCTCGAGGAGGCATTAGGTGAGATAGCTGCCATTCATCTAGGCGTTGATTTAAAAGCGCATGTACCTGGGCAGGTGTATCTAGCTCCATCACTTCTTGAAGTAGCTGCTTAGCATCGGCAAACGGCACCCGACGGATCGCTGCGCGCACTTTGGGCAGGCTGGGGGCGTTCATGGAGAGACTGGTAAACCCCATCGCCATTAGCAGCAGCGCCCCGGCCGGGTCACCCGCCAGTTCACCGCATAGCGATATAGGCTTGTTAAGCCGCGTGGCATCGGTCGCAAGCTCCAGCAGTGCACCGAGCAGCGCTGGGTGCAGCGCATCGTAAAGGCTCGATACCCGCGGGTTATTGCGATCCACCGCCAGCAGGTACTGGGTAAGGTCGTTGCTACCCACGGAGAAGAAGTCGACGCGTTTCGCCAATGCATCCATCTGGTAGATGGTGGCGGGCACTTCGATCATCACGCCAACTTTTGGCCTGATAACGGTAATGCCCTCTTCGCCTAACTCTAAAATAGCGCGATCCAGTAAGCGTAGAGCTTCGTCTACTTCTTCTACGTTAGTGATCATCGGGAACAGCACGTAGAGGTTGTCTAGATCGATGGAAGCTTTAAGCATGGCGCGCAGCTGCACCATCAACACTTCAGGGTGATCCAGCGTTACCCGCATGCCGCGCCAGCCCAGAAACGGATTAGCCTCTTCAATAGGGAAATAGGGCAGATCTTTGTCGCCCCCGATATCCAGCGTACGCATCACCACCGGCAGCGGTGCAAAGCCTTCTAACTGATCACGATAGAGCTTGGTTTGCTCTTTTTCGCCAGGGAAACGCTCGGTAATCATAAACGGCACTTCGGTACGGTAAAGGCCCACTCCGCCGATACGGCTTTTTAGCAGTGCCGTAGCGTCGACCGCCAACCCGGTGTTCACCATAAGCGGCATGGTATGACCATCGGGTGTGGCGCTGGGCAAATCCTGCTCGTGCTCAAGCAGCTCGCTGAGCGCCTCTTCTTCGGCGATCAGACTGGCGTAACGTGCTTTAAGTTCAGGCGCTGGGCGCACAAACAGCCGACCCCGGTGGCCGTCCAGCACCACTGGCGCGCCGCCCAGGCGTGGTAACGGCAAATCCACCATGCCGAGTACCGTGGGGATACCCATAGCGCGGGCAACGATCGCCACGTGGGATGTGCTCGAGCCCCGCACCGACACCAGCCCTTTGAGCTTGTCGCGGGGTACTTCGCCCAGCATGGCCACGCTGATTTCATCGCCGACCAGAATAGCGTTATCGGGGTAGGTTTCTGGCGTGGAAGGCGTGTCCTCCTGGAGATGGGCAAGCACCCGGCGGCCCAAGTCACGAATATCGGCCGCCCGCTCACGCAGGTAATTATCGTCGACCCGCTCTAAATACTGGACGTGGCGTCGGACTACATCGGCAAGCGCGCCTGGCGCCCACTGCCCTTCACGAATACGCTTTTCGACTTCATCGGCCAGGGCCGCTTCACCCAGCATTTGCTGATAAACATCGAACAGCGCCAGCTCCTGGGCAGAGATGCGGTTGGTCAGGCGCTCCGCTGCCGCACGAATTTCGCTACGGGTTTTGCCAATGGCTTCTTTTAAACGAGCGACTTCAAAATCCTGATCGCTGGGTACCAGATCAGGCACGCTGTTCAAATCGGCAGGCGGGGTAATGACCACGGCCTCTCCCATCGCCATACCGGGTGACGCGGCAACGCCTTTAAACATGGCCTGGCCACCCGCAAGCGCTGGGCGCATTAGGTTGCCCGTTGCTAACGCATGGGCCAATACCCCTGCCAACTGCGCGGCCATGGTCACCAGAAAGGCTTCATCTTCGTCATCATAACGGCGTTTTTCAGCCTGCTGAACCACCAGCACGCCCAACATGTGGCGCTGGTGAATGATCGGCACGCCTAAAAAGCTGGAGTAGCGCTCTTCGCCGGTGGCTTCGAAATAGCGGAAATGCGAGTGGGTTTGGGCGTCTTCAAGATTCAACGGTTCACTACGCTTAGCCACTAAGCCGACCAAGCCTTCACCTAGCGGTAGCACGACGCGCCCAACGGCTTGGGTTCGCAGACCAATGGTCTCCATTAATACCAGCGACTCAAGCTCTTTGTCATAGAGATAGAAAGAGCACACGTCGGTCTGCATCGCTTTGCGAATTCGACGTACCATGGTAGACAGCGCGGCATCGAGATTGCGCGCGCCGTTCACTTCCTGAATGACTCGTCGCAACACCTCAAGCATGGACGTTTTACTTTTCACTGTTATTTGCCTCGCTGAGGAATTTCTTGGCGAACGGCCGCTGCCCTACTTTGGGTTACCTCTAACGTGGGTAGCCCCTAACGTGGGTAACCCTAGTTTGGGTAACGGCGTGCTGCCCTAATCTTCATCCTGTGCCAAGCGCTGAACGCGGGGAGACAATTCTCGCAGCGCACGGCGATATACCTCTCGCTTAAAAGGCACTACCTGCCCTAGCGGGTACCAGTAGCTCACCCACCGCCACCCATCAAATTCGGGTGTTGGGGTCGCCGTCATACAGATCTGGCTTTCCTGGCAACGGATTTTAAGTAAAAACCACTTCTGCTTCTGGCCTATACAGACCGGACGCGAATGTGTGCGAATCATACGTCGTGGCAGACGGTAGCGTAGCCAGCCCCGGGTGCAGGCAACAACATCAACATCATCGGCGGTTAGGCCGATCTCTTCGTAAAGCTCGCGAAGAAGTGCTTGTTGTGGCGTCTCGCTTGCATTGATGCCCCCCTGGGGAAATTGCCACGCATTTTGTCCTACCCGACGCGCCCAAAGCAGCTGCCCCTGGCTATTGGCAATGATAATGCCAACATTGGGGCGAAAGCCGTCAGCGTCGATCACGGACATCACCTTCATAAATTTTCAGTTGTCCCCATTTTTCCACAAGGGAGACAAGCGTATCAATACAATATAACGCTAAGTGATGAATGGTTGCGTATCAGCGTAGAGCGAAGAACGTGCGTTGGTGGGAATGGCATGGCGACTCTGCGATAATCCGCCACCGCTATTTGCCTAACTAGCGTATTTTTTACGATCAAGCATCATCACTATCACTTATTAAAAAGGGGAGCGCCGTGAGTCTGGCCATATTCGATTTGGATAATACGCTGCTATCCATCGACAGCGATCATGCCTGGGGCGAGTTTTTACTCGAACAAGGCGCTGTCGACCCAGTCGCTTATCGGGAAGCCAATGAGCGCTTCATGGCCGATTACAATGCTGGCACCCTGGATATGGCCGCCTTTCTGGAAATGGCACTCAAACCATTGGCCGACAACACCCCTGAGCAGCTTTCGGCTTGGCATCAGCAGTTTATGGCCAGCAAAATCGAGTCTAGCATCCTGCCCAAAGCGGAAGAGCTACTAGCCCGCCACCGCACCAAAGGCGACACGCTGCTGATCATCACGGCCACTAATCGCTTTATCACTGCGCCGATCGCCGAGCGGTTGGGTGTTGATCACCTAATTGCTGTCAATCCGGAAGTGAACCAGGGGCGCTATACCGGGCGTGTGTCCGGCATTCCCAGTTACCGTGAAGGCAAAGTCACCCGCTTGAATCAGTGGCTTGAACAGCAGGATATCTCATTGGACGGCGCTTGGTTTTATAGCGACTCCCACAATGATTTACCCCTGCTTGAGAAAGTCGACCACCCCGTCGCGGTAGACCCCGACGATACCCTGCGCAAAGTCGCCGAAGAGCGCCAATGGCGGATTATGAGTTTACGGGATTAAGGGATAGGGGCGAGGCACCCGAGGGAGGCGACGGAACGACGCCCAGAGGCATCCCACCCTCTCTACCTATACAAGCCAACCCCGGCACCGTTGCGCGCTACTAAATCACAACGAATAAAAAACCCCACAAGCTAAGCTTGCGGGGTTTGGCGTTGACTGGCGCTAGCGCAAAAGCGTCAGCGAGCGCGTTTAGCCGAGCAGGTGCTCAACAGCAGCACGCTCTTCGCGCAGTTCTTTCTCAGTAGCTTTCATTTTCTCTTCGCTGAAAGCGTCGATTTCGAAGCCTTGAACGATTTCATACTTGCCACCCTGGCAACGCACTGGGTAGGAGTAGATGATGCCTTCTGCGATGCCGTAGCTGCCGTCAGACGGAATCGCCATGCTGACGATGCCTTTGGAACCCAGCGCCCAGTCGTGCATGTGGTCGATGGCGGAAGAGGCGGCAGACGCGGCAGAAGAGGCGCCACGTGCTTTGATGATCGCCGCGCCGCGCTGCTGCACGGTGGGGATGAAGTCGTTTTCGTACCAGTCACGCTCAACCAGATCGAACGCTGCTTTGCCGTCGACTTTACACTGGGCCAGATCCGGGTACTGGGTGGCACTGTGGTTGCCCCAGATGATCATGTTTTCGACGTCAGTGACGTGCTTGCCGGTTTTCTGCGCCAGCTGGGTCAGCGCGCGGTTGTGATCCAAACGCGTCATGGCGGTGAACTGACCTGCGTCCAGATCCGGCGCGTTGCAGGAAGCAATCAGCGCGTTGGTGTTAGCCGGGTTACCCACGACCAGTACTTTCACGTCACGGCTAGCGTGATCGTTCAATGCTTTACCTTGAACGGAGAAGATCGCTGCGTTGGCTTCCAGCAGGTCTTTACGCTCCATACCCGGACCACGCGGACGTGCACCGACCAACAGGGCGAAGTCGGCGTCTTTGAACGCCACATTCGGATCGTCGGTGGCAACGATGTCTTGTACTAGCGGGAAGGCACAGTCATTGACTTCCATTACCACGCCGTTCAGGGCGTCCATTGCCTGGGGAATTTCCAGAAGCTGGAGAATGACAGGCTGATCCGGCCCCAACATGTCGCCAGCGGCGATGCGGAAAATGAGAGAATAGCTGATCTGACCGGCGCCGCCGGTAATCGCAATACGTACTGGATCTTTCATCATTGCTCCTTGATAGGTTCGCCTAGGGATGGTTCTCGCCTGAGGAGTGGCTCAACAGAACTCAAGACGCAAAGATGGTATGCCCAGTCGAGCAAAAACTCAATCAGACATGAGACGACTACCCATTTACCACACTTACCCTACTCGTTGCGGCCTGACCCTCGCTGAAAAGGCCGAGTTACGCTATGGTGTCTTCGGCTTAACGCCCTCCTTTCTTGTAATGCTAAGGACATGGACGCCCCCATGCGACGAATCCCGTTTTCTTACGCCTTGGCTAGCCTACTGGTGCTGGCACTGGTGATATGGCTCGCTTTTGGTAATTTTCAGCGTTTTCAAACCACCGCACCGGATGCTTCTCCCCGCAGCGAGTCAGGGCCACGGGTAGAGATTTCAGTGCAGCAAAGCACGCCATTTATTCCCCAACAAATCATTCAAGGCCAGTTGACCGCTGCACGCGAAACCACACTACGCGCCAACGTTGCGGGTTTTGTGGCTGAAAAGCCGGTGGCTCAGGGTAGCCGCGTTGAAGAAGGCGACACCTTACTGGTATTGGATAACGACGCCCTGCCCGAGCAACTGCAGCAAGCCCAGGACGAACTCGCCGTGGCCGAGGCGGAGTATGCCGGTGCGCGTAACCTGCGCCAGCGCGAATTGATATCGCAGCCGGAGCTGCTGCGTTTGCAAAGCGCTTTGAGCGCCAGCGCCGCCTCGGTCGCTCAGCTACAAAAACAGCTGGACGACAGCCGCCCCACCGCGCCGTTTGACGGCGTGCTTAACCGCGTGCAGGTGGAACTGGGCGATTTGCTGCAACCTGGGGAAGAGTGGGGCCAACTGGTGAATGATCGACGTTTGAAGGGCGCGGCTTGGGTGTCCCAGCAACAGGTAGGTGATTTGAGCGAGGGTTTACCGGTCACCGCACGATTACTCAATGGCGACCATTTAGAGGGCGAATTGACTTTTATTAGCCACCGCGCCGAAGAGGCCACACGCACTTTTTATATCGAAGCCACGCTGGATAATCCCGCCGGCAAGCGCCTTGCTGGCGGTAGCGCGGAGCTGACGATTACCCTACCTCCACGCCAAGTGCACACACTTTCCCCAGCACTACTCAGCCTAAACAGCGAAGGCCAACTGGCTGTCAAACACATGGATGCGAATGACCAAGTTCAACAGACCGCCGTGGAACTGGTGAGCGCCGATATTCAGCGCGCCTATGTCACCGGCCTCCCCGACCCGCTGCGTTTGATCACACTGGGCGCGGGGATGGTAGATGTCGGCGAAGTGGTGACGCCGGTGCCTACTGAAGAAGCCACTATTTCACAACCGCCGAGCGGTCAGGATAGCGCTCATGCGCCAGTTGATTAATGCGGCGCTCGCCCACACGCGGACCACGTTACTGCTGTTAGTGAGCCTGCTGCTGGCGGGCATCACTGCCTGGCAGATGATTCCCAAAGAAGCCAACCCCGACGTCACCATCCCGATGATTTATGTCTCGCTGTCGCTCGAGGGCGTAAGCCCCGAGGATGGCGAGCGGCTGCTGATTCGACCCATGGAACAGGAACTGCGCGGGATTGAAGGGCTGCGCCAGTTTACCGCCCAATCAAGCGAGGGGCATGGCTCGATCACGCTGGAGTTCGACCCTGGTTTTGACCCCGATACTGCGCTGACCGATGTGCGTGATCGCGTGGATATTGCCCGTAGTGAGCTGCCTGATGAGGCCGATGAGCCGCGGGTAATGGAGGTCAACGTCTCGGAATTCCCGGTGTTGACTATCGGCCTCTCGGGGCAATTGGATACCCGCGAACGCATGACGATTGCCCGGCGACTGCAGGAAGAGATCGAAGGCATCGCCGATGTGTTGGAAGTCGATATTGCTGGCGAAAGAGAAGACCTGCTGGAAATCGTCGTGGACCCGCTGGTGCTCGAGAGCTATGGAGTCGATTTCGACGCGCTGTTCAATCAAGTATCGCGCAATAATCGCTTGGTCGCCGCCGGCAGTTTGGATACCGGTGCGGGGCGGTTGGCGCTAAAAGTTCCCGGCATTATTGAGTCCCTTGAGGACGTCATGAACATGCCGGTCAAGGTAGATGAAGATCGCGTCGTCACCTTTGGCGATGTGGCTTGGATTAACCCCACCTATAAAGAGCCGGAAGGCTTCGCCCGCATTGATGGCCAACCCGCAGTGGTGCTAGAAATTTCCAAGCGTGCCGGGGCCAATATCATCGCCACCATTGATGCGGTGCGCGAGCGATTGGCGGCAGCCGATGACTTACTCCCCGAGCAACTGCGTTTCACCACCATTCTGGATGAGTCGACCACCGTTGAGAATATGCTCTCCGAGTTGCTCAACAACGTGCTCACCGCCGTAGTGCTGGTATTGATTGTCGTGGTGGCGGTCATGGGCTGGCGGATGGCGCTGCTGGTCGGCCTCACCATTCCTGGCGCGTTCTTAACCGGCGTTCTGCTCATCTGGGCGTTTAGCTTTACGCTCAATATCGTGGTGCTGTTTGGGCTAATCTTAGTGGCGGGCATGCTGGTGGATGGCGCTATCGTAGTCAGTGAGCTTGCCGATCGCCACCTGCGCGATGGCCAAACACCTCATCAGGCTTGGCTCAACGCCGCCTCAAGAATGAGTTGGCCGGTGATTGCCTCGACTGCCACGACGCTGGCGGTATTTATTCCCCTGCTATTCTGGCCCGGTGTGGTGGGCCAGTTTATGAAGTACCTGCCCGCGACCGTGATTTTGTGCCTGCTGGCATCGCTAGCCATGGCGCTGGTGTTTCTACCTACACTGGGGCGTTTATTTACCCGCCCAGCCGTGCAACAGACCGACGCTAAGCATGACGAATCGACTACCTCGTTCGGGCGTGGCTACCGCCATGTGCTGGCTAGATTGCTCAAGCACCCCGCTTGGGTACTGCTGGTGACGATACTGTTGATGGTGCTGCTGTATACAGGCTACGCCCGCTTTAACCACGGCATCGATTTCTTCCCAGCCGTGGAGCCCGACAGCGCCCAGGTGCTGGTGCGCGCTAGGGGCGATTTTTCAGCGGAAGAGACCGACGCCATCGTACAGCGAGTGGAAGCCAAGCTATCCGGCATGAGCGAAGTCCGGGCGCTCTATGCGCGCTCATTTGCGGTGCCCAACGAGCAAATGGGCAGCGATGTGATCGGTATGCTGCAATTCCAGTTTATCGACTGGCACGAGCGACGCCCCGCCCAGGCGATCCTAGCTGAGATGGCAGAACGTGCGGAAGATATTCCCGGCATTACGCTAGAGTTTCAGGAGCAGGAGATGGGGCCCGGCGGCGGCAAGCCGATCGTGCTTGAAGTCAGTGCCACCAACCCCGACGTGGCCGATGCCGGGGTTAACCAACTGACCCAATTGATGCGCGAGCTGGGCGGTTTCACCGACATTCAGGATAACCGTAGCCTGCCGGGGGTAGAGTGGCGAGTGAACGTCGATCGGGAAGCGGCGGCGCGCATGGGGACCGACGTCACCACCATTGGTAGTGCCGTGCAGTTACTCACCACCGGCCTTCAGGTCGCGAGCTATCGGCCACCCGAAGTCAGCGATGAGGTGGATATTCGCGTGCGCCTGCCGCAAAACTGGCGCTCGCTCGATCAGCTTGAACGCTTGACCATCAATACCCAGCGGGGCCAGGTGCCGATTTCACATTTTGTGACCCTGGAGCCGGCGCCGAAAGTGGGCACCCTTAACCGTATCGATGGCCGCCGGGCGATTACCATTGATGCAGATCTCGCCCCAGGCTATCTCGCCGACGAGCGCCTGCGTGCGCTGCTTGAAGCAGACAGCGACAGCCTGCCTGACGGCTTGATGGTCAATGTGGCGGGTGAACAGGAGGATCAGCAGGAGTCGATGCAGTTCCTAGCCAGCGCCTTCATGATTGCGATCGGCTTGATGGCGCTGATTCTGGTGACCCAGTTCAACAGTTTCTACCAGGCGGGATTGGTGCTGTCGGCGATTGTGTTCTCCACCGCGGGGGTGCTCATGGGCCTACTGATTACCGGGCAGGCGTTTGGCATTGTCATGGTGGGAATGGGCGTGATTGCCCTGGCGGGTATCGTGGTCAATAACAACATTGTCTTGATCGATACCTACAACGAGCTGCGGGAAGAAGGCATGACGCCCGGCGAGGCGGCGCTGGAAGCCGGCTGCTTGCGTCTGCGCCCGGTGTTATTGACGGCGATTACCACGGTACTGGGGTTAATGCCGATGGTGCTGGGGATCAATGTTGATCTCTTCTCCCCCGCACTCGGTTTCAACGCGCCCTCCGCCCAGTGGTGGACGCAGATGTCGAGCGCCATCGCCGGCGGGCTGACCTTCGCCACCGCGCTCACGCTATTGCTCACGCCTTGTATGTTGGTGATTGGGGGTAAGTTACGGCGAAGAGGGTGAAAAATGCCAAAAAGCGCCGGTAAACGGCGCTTTTAGACATTTTTAAACCTTTTAAAACTAAGCGGGTGCTTTAGCGTTCTGCGGGCTGTGCGCGGCGTGCAGGCGCGCGATAAGCTGGTCTTCCAAGGCAAAACGCTCGGTGAGGCCGCGGGCGAGACGGTCGATCCAGGCAGGTAGCCGGGCAATATTTTGCTCGCAGCTAAGGGTGGAGCCGAAATCAGTATCAAACTCCAGGACCATCTCGGTCGACATTTCCAGCCGCTCGAGCAACTTCCCGGCGATCACTAGCGCAGCCTCATCGCCAAAGGCCTGCGCCTCTTCCGACAACTGAGGATAAATCTCAAAGTGACCGGCGCTGATATAGTCCATCAACTGTTCACTGAAAGTATCAATAGGGGCTTTGCTTACTGCTTCCAGTTCAGCGTCACACGCTTCCTTCAACTCTATGAAGCTGATCAATAGCTGGCGACGTTGATCTAGCCAGCGATCGATCAGAGTGTGCACGCCTCCCCAGCGCTCCAGGGCATTTTTGCAATCTTCGAGCATGGGGCTTTCTCCTTAACTCACCTTTTTAACTGCTATTAGTTAACTACTATCGGTTAACAACTATCAGCGTTAACAACCAGCCGCTTAGGACAATGAACAGGGTTAGAGTCGCGCCTTCGACTATCGCTGTCAATCCCGGCAAGTACGGTTTCCATGGTACTAAATGTTCGTTCGCCATAACGCTTTCTTCTATGACAGATAAGCACCCTTATAAAGCTAGGTAGCCTACCCTCGCGTTGGGAATATTGATGCTCTCATCTTAACGGCCACATTGCGAGTAGTGCGGTAGCCGAGGAAACAAATGTAGGTATAAATAATATTTTAAACTTAAACAATTTAAGCTTGAATTTTATTACTCCCTCTCCTATCTTCAAAAAAGAGTGAGCTTTCCCATGGAGAACAAAAATGAGAATCGCCTGCCTGGGCGGAGGGCCCGCCGGCCTCTACTTCGCCATTAGCATGAAACTGCAGGACCCTTCCCATGAGATCGTGGTGTTTGAGCGCAACCGGGCAGACGATACCTTCGGCTGGGGCGTGGTCCTGTCCGACGAGACCCTGGACAACCTTGCGGCCAACGACCCAGTCAGTGCCGAACGTATTCGCGAGCATTTCGCCTACTGGGACGACATTGCCGTGGTGCATAACGGAGTCAAAACCGTATCGACCGGCCACGGCTTCTGCGGCATTGGCCGCCGCCAACTGTTGATTCTGCTCCAGGAGCGCGCTCGTGAGCTGGGTGTGGAAATGCGCTTTGAAACCGATATCCAGGAGACCAGCGTCGATGAGTACCGGCGCGAGTTCGATATGGTGCTCGCCGCCGATGGCTTAAACTCACGCACCCGCCAAACCTATGCCGAGCACTTCCAACCCGATATTGATGTACGCGCCTGCAAGTTCGTCTGGCTGGGTACGCACCAGACCTTTAACGATGCCTTTACCTTTATTTTCGAGAAGACCGATCATGGCTGGGTATGGGCCCATGCCTATCAGTTCGATCAGGACACCGCGACTTTTATCGTCGAGTGCAGCGAGCCCACCTGGCAGGCGTTTGGCTTTGGCGAAATGAGCCAGCAGGAGGCGATAGCAGTCTGCGAGCGCATCTTTGCCAAGCATCTCGACGGCCATGCGCTGATGACCAACGCCAACCACCTACGCGGCTCGGCGTGGATCAACTTCCCCCGAGTACTCTGCGAGCGCTGGAGCTTCGATAACGTGGTGCTGATGGGCGACGCCGCCGCTACCGCGCACTTCTCGATTGGCTCGGGCTCTAAACTCGCCCTAGAGAGTGCCATCGCGCTGACCAACGTCTTGCACAGTGAACCCACTATGGCAGAGGCCTTCGCCCGCTACGAGGAGGAGCGCCGCTTCGAGGTGCTTCGCCTACAGTCTGCAGCGCGCAACTCCACCGAGTGGTTCGAGCAGGTGGAGCGCTATCAGGATCTCGACCCGGTGCAGTTCAACTACTCGTTACTCACCCGCTCCCAACGCATCAGCCATGAAAACCTGCGGGTGCGGGATCCGGCGTGGCTGGAGAGCGCCGAGCGCTGGTTCCAAACCCAAGCGGGCAATCCGGGCAGTGCCCGCGCGCCGATGTTTGCCCCTTACCAGTTGCGCGACATGACGCTGACCAACCGCGTCGTGGTCTCTCCCATGGCGCAGTACAAGGCCGTTGATGGCTGCCCGACCGATTGGCACTTCAGCCACTATGCCGAGCGCGCCAAGGGTGGCGCAGGGCTGGTGTATACCGAAATGACCTGCGTTAGTCCCATGGGACGCATTACTCCAGGCTGCCCTGGCCTGTATGCGCCAGCACATGAAGCGGCGTGGAAACGCCTGTGTGATTTTGTACATGCGGAAACCCAGGCCAAACTGTGTGCCCAGATTGGCCACTCGGGCCCCAAGGGATCGACCCAGCTTGGCTGGCAGGAGATGGATGCCCCGCTTGCCGAGGGCAACTGGCCAATAATGGCAGCTTCGGCACAGCCCTGGTCAGAGCACAACCAAGTGCCCAAGGCGATGACCCACGACGATATGGAGCGGATCCGCGACGAGTTCGTGAGTGCCGCCCACATGGCCGACCGCGCCGGGTTCGACATGATCGAGATTCACGCTGCCCACGGCTACCTGCTCTCTTCGTTCATTACCCCGCTGACCAACCACCGTGACGATGAGTATGGCGGCTCACTGGACAACCGGCTGCGCTATCCGTTGGAGGTGATCAACGCAGTGCGCCATGCCTGGCCCGCCCATAAGCCGCTTGCTGTGCGTATTTCGGCCAACGACTGGCGTGATAATGAAGGCATCACCCCAGACGATGCGGTCGAAATCGCCAAGCGGCTACGCGACGCGGAGGTGGATATCGTCGATGTCTCCGCAGGGCAAACCTCGACTCAGGCCAAACCTGTCTATGGGCGCATGTTCCAGACGCCCTTCTCCGACCGGATTCGTAACGAAGCATCGATTGCCACCATGGCGGTGGGCAATATCTATCAGGCCGACCATGTGAACTCGATTCTAATGGCGGGGCGCGCCGACCTGGTTTGTATCGCTCGCCCGCACCTTGCCGACCCTTATTGGCTGCTGCACGTGGCTGCCGGGCTAGGGGATCGCGAAGTGGCGTGGCCCGCGCCTTACCGGGCCGGAGCTGATCAGCTACAGCGCTTGGCTGAACGTGGCGAGGGCTGGGTATGACGCTGTCTGATAACAATCTGGCCGGCAAACGCGCTGTGATCACTGGCGGCGGCAGTGGCATTGGCGCCAATATGGCCCTGGCCTTTGCCCAGGCGGGCGCCGAGGTCATCATTACCGGCCGCCGGGAGGCTGCCCTGCAAGCGGTCGCCGAGCAGCATAGCGCTATTCACTTTGCGGTGGTCGATGTCACCGACGAAGCCGCCATGGTGGCGCTCTTCGAGCAGTTGGGCAACGTCGACATCGTGATCGCCAACGCCGGGGCAGCGGAAAGCGCCCCCTTCGCCAAGACCTCTTTCGAGCAGTGGCAGCACATGCTGAACGTCAACCTCGGTGGGGTGTTTCTAACGCTGCGTGAGGGGCTGAAGCAGTTGAACGACGGCGGCCGACTGATTGCCGTGGCTTCCACCGCTGGCCTGAAGGGCTACGCCTACGTGGGCGCTTACTGCGCGGCTAAACACGGCGTGGTGGGGCTGGTGCGTTCTCTGGCGGCTGAAACCGCCACCCGCAACCTGACCGTCAATGCGCTCTGCCCCGGCTTTACCGATACACCGCTGCTGGCCGCCAGTGTTGAGAATATCGTGACCAAAACCGGCCAGTCAGCCGAGCAGGCCACCGCCCATTTCCAAGCTACCAACCCCACCGGGCGCTTAGTCACTCCCGCGGAGGTCACCGCGACGGCCCTATGGCTGTGCGGCCCGAACAGCGGCGCCATCAACGGCCAGGCGATCTCGATCTCAGGGGGTGAAGTATGAAAACAGGAAGCTTGGATAAAAAAAGCCAGGACAAAAAAAGCTTGAGCAAGGAGCGCCTGCGCTTATGGCTGCGCATGCTGCGGGTGACCCGTCAAGTGGAGTCCGAGCTACGTGAGCGGCTGCGCACCGAGCACGACTCTACACTCCCCCGCTTTGATGTCATGGCCGCCCTGTATGCCAGTGAAGAGGGGTTAAAGATGAACGAGCTCTCCAAGCGGCTACGGGTTTCTAACGGTAATGTCACCGGCATTATCGACCGTTTGGTGGAGGATGGCGCCGTGGAGCGCATTGCCATTGAAGGCGACCGGCGCGCCACGCGGGTCTGCCTGACCGGCGCTGGCCGCGAAAGCTTCCGCGCCATGGCCGTTGAGCATGAGCGCTGGATCAACGCGCTGTTCGAAGGGGTAACCGAAGAGGATGCCCACCATATCGGTGAGCTGCTCCACCGCTTACCGGCTTCTCTAGACGATACCCACTAATCACTGACAGGCGAGAACAAGAATATGAAAAGCATGGCTGACCTGGCCCCCGAGCACTTTATTTGGGAAATGCGTGGTGACGTCGCGGTTATTCGGCTCAATCGCCCAGAGCGCAAAAACCCGCTGACGTTCGAGAGCTACGCCGAGCTGCGCGATACCTTTCGTGACCTGGCGTATGCCTCGGATGTGCACGCGGTGGTATTTACCTCCAACGGCGAGAACTTCTGCTCCGGCGGCGATGTGCATGAAATCATCGGCCCCCTGGTGGGCAAAGATATGAAGGGCCTGCTCGAATTCACCCGCATGACCGGGGATCTGGTCAAGGCGATGCTGAATTGCGGCAAACCGATCGTTGCCGCTGTGGACGGTATTTGCGTTGGCGCTGGGGCAATCATTGCCATGTCGTCGGATATTCGCTTCGCCACGCCCCGCGCCAGCACGGCCTTCCTGTTTACCCGCGTGGGCCTGGCGGGCTGCGATATGGGCGCCTGTGCCATTCTGCCTCGCATCATTGGCCAGGGTCGCGCCGCCGATCTGCTCTACAGCGGGCGCAGCATGAGTGCCGAAGAGGGTTTCCAGTGGGGCTTTTACAATCGCGTGGTCGAATCAGACTCCCTGGAAGAAGACGCCATTGCCTACGCCACCCGCCTGGCCCAGGGCCCGACCTTTGGCCACAGCATTACCAAGACCCAGTTAAACCAGGAATGGTCGATGAGCCTGGAGCAGGCGATCGAATCGGAAGCCCAGGCCCAGGCGATCTGCATGCAGACCAACGATTTCGAGCGCGCCTACCACGCCTTCGTAGCCAAACAAAAACCTGAGTTCAAGGGGGATTGATGAGCGACAAGCGTTTTCTGGAGTGGCCCTTCTTCGAGGCCCAGCACCGCGAGCTTTCCGAGCAGTTGGAAGCGTGGTGCCGCGCTGAGCTGCCCCGCGACCACAGCGATGTGGATGCGACCTGCATTCAATTAGTACGCGATTTAGGCAAGGCCGGGTTTCTGGAAGGCACTGCGGGCGAGCATATCGATGTACGCAGCCTGTGCCTGATCCGTGAAACCCTGGCCCGCCATGATGGCCTGGCCGACTTTTCGTTTGCCATGCAGGGGCTGGGCACCGGCGCCATCAGCCTGTATGGCAGCGATGAGCAGAAGCAGTGGCTGAATAAAACCCGCCGAGGCGAAGCGCTTTCCGCGTTTGCCCTTAGCGAGCCTCGTTCTGGCTCTGATGTGGCGCAACTGGATACCACCGCCGAGCGCGATGGCGACAACTACCGTTTGAATGGCGAAAAGACCTGGATCTCCAACGGCGGCATTGCCGATATTTACACGGTCTTCGCCCGCACCGGTGAAGGCCCCGGTGCCAAAGGGCTTTCGGCCTTTTTAGTGCCCGCCGACACCCCAGGGTTGGAGATCCGCGAACGTCTGGAGACGGTGGCGCCTCATCCGCTCGCGCGGCTTGGCTTTAACGATATGGTGCTGCCTGCCAGCGCCTTGATCGGCAAACCAGGGCAAGGCTTTCGGATTGCCATGTCGGTGCTGGACGTTTTCCGCTCCACGGTTGGTGCGGCTGCACTAGGCTTCGCTCGCCGGGCGCTGGCAGAGTCGCTCTCCCGCAGCCGCTCCCGGGAGTTGTTTGGCGCCACTCTTGCTGATCTACAAATGGTGCAGGGCCACTTGGCCGATATGGCGCTCAATGTGGATGCCGCCGCCCTGCTGGTCTACCGCGCTGCCTGGACGAAAGATCAAGGCGCTGAGCGAGTGACCCGTGAAGCGGCGATGGCCAAGCTGTTTGCCACCGACCAGGCCCAACAGGTGATTGACCAGGCAGTTCAGCTGCACGGCGGCGACGGCGTTCGCAAGGGCCATATTATCGAAAGCCTCTACCGGGAAATCCGCGCGCTGCGTATTTACGAAGGCGCTTCCGACGTACAAAAAGTCGTCATCGCCCGCAGCATGCTCGCGGAGGAGTAAACAGCAAAAAAGCCGAACAGCAGTACCCAAAACAATAAAACACAACGCCAGACACCGTATCCCTGATAACGCCTCTCGTAGAGGCGTCGTCAGGAATAAACAACGACACCAAATACGGAGGTTGGTCATGTACATCCAGTCGGCCCATGCTGATACTTTTGCGCGGGATAACCTGCCACCCACTGATTGTCAGCCTGAGTTTCTACTCGCGGGCTACGATTACCCTCAACGACTGAACGCGGGCGTTGAGCTTTGCGATCGGCTGCTCGACCAGGGTCACGGTGAACGCATTGCCTTAGCGGGCAACGGGCGACGCCGCACTTACCGCGAGCTCGCAGAGTGGACCAACCGCCTAGCCCACGTGCTGGCCGAAGACCTGGGCGTGATACCCGGCCAGCGGGTATTGATCCGCTCCGCGAATAACCCGGCCATGGTGGCCTGCTGGCTAGCCGCCACAAAAGCGGGAGCGGTGGTGGTCAACACCATGCCGATGCTGCGCACTAAAGAGCTATGCCAGGTAATCGATAAAGCGGAAATTAGTCTAGCCTTGTGCGACACCCGCCTACTCGATGACCTGGTTGAATGCCAACAGCACAGCCCGGTGCTCAAACGTATCGTCGGCTTTGATGGCACCGCCAACCACGATGCGGAACTCGATCGCTTGGCACTCAGCAAACCCGCTACCTTTAAGGCAGTGGATACCGCCGCCGACGATGTGGCGCTACTGGGCTTTACCTCGGGCACCACCGGCTCGCCAAAAGCCACCATGCATTTCCACCGCGACCTATTAGCAATTGCCGATGGCTACGCCAAGGAAGTGCTGCAGGTAACGCCGGAGGATGTCTTCGTCGGCTCTCCCCCGCTGGCCTTCACCTTTGGCCTGGGCGGGCTGGCCATCTTCCCGCTGCGCTTTGGCGCCACCGCCGTGCTGCTCGAACACACCTCACCGCCCAACATGATGGATATCATCCGCGAGTATCAGGCCACGGTAGTGTTTACCGCACCAACCGCTTATCGAGCGATGCTTGCCGCGCCCACACGCCACGAAGATTTAAGCAGTCTGCGCGTTGCCGTCTCCGCTGGTGAAACCCTGCCTGCGCCGATCTATCACGATTGGATCAAGCAAACCGGCACGCCGATCCTCGATGGCATCGGCGCCACGGAAATGCTGCATATCTTTATCACCAATCGCCTGGATGACCACCGCCCCCACTGTACCGGCAAGCCGGTGGCGGGTTACGAAGCGCGTATCGTCGATCACGACATGCGAGATGTCCCGCTTGGCACGGTCGGAAAACTGGCCGTGCGCGGCCCCACCGGCTGCCGCTATCTGGCCGATAAGCGCCAGCAAAAGTATGTAAAGGCAGGCTGGAATATCACTGGCGATGCGTTTTATCAGGATGAGGAGGGCTACTTTCATTTCGCCGCTCGCAACGACGACATGATCGTCTCGGCTGGCTATAACATCGCAGGCCCCGAGGTGGAGGCCGCGCTACTGGCCCACCCTGCCGTCAAAGAATGCGCGGTGATCGGCGCTCCCAGCCAGGAGCGTGGGCAAATTGTCGAGGCTTTTGTTGTTCTAAACGATGGTTTTCAGCAAGATGAAGAATGTCAGCAAATGTTGCAGGACTTCGTGAAGCAGACCATCGCGCCGTATAAGTACCCTCGCTCCCTACGCTTTATCGAGGCACTACCTAAAACACCCACGGGTAAGGTTCAGCGCTTTCGGCTGAGCCAGGAACATTACCCGAGCGCTGGCGCTCCTGGCACCACATAAATAGCACCGACATAAATAGCACCGACATAAATAGCATCAACATAAGTAGCAACGACACTAACGCATGACCCTCTAAGCAATAAACGATTAAAAAATGAGGAATGATCCATGAAAATGATATCCCGCTTTGGCCTTGGCTTACTGCTCTCTTCAAGCGTGCTGGCCGCGCACGCTGAAGATGTCAAGATCGGCATGATCACCACGCTTTCAGGCGGCGGCTCGCACCTGGGCGTGGACGTTCGCGACGGCTTTATGCTGGCGCTTGAGCAGTCAGGCCGCGACGATGTGGAAGTGCTGATCCAGGATGACGCTAGACGCCCTGATTTGGCGCGCAGCTTGTCCAATGAGTTTATGCAGCGTGATGAGGTCGATATCCTGACCGGTATCATCTGGTCCAACTTGGCAATGGCCGTCGTTCCCTCAGTGGTACGTCAGGGCACCTTCTACCTCTCGCCCAATGCGGGCCCTTCCGACCTGGCTGGCCGCATGTGCCACGAAAACTATTTCAACGTGGCGTATCAGAACGACAACCTGCATGGCGCCATGGGTGCCTACATGCGCGAACAGGGTTATGAGCGCCCGATCATCATGGCGCCCAACTACCCGGCGGGTACCGATGCGCTGGCGGGCTTCAAGCACCTCTATGAAGGTGAGGTCGTTGGCGAGCTTTACACCCAGATGGGTCAGACCGACTACGCAGCCGAAATCGCCCAGATTCGTGATAGCGATGCCGATAGCCTCTTCTTCTTCCTGCCCGGCGGTATGGGCATTTCGTTTATGAAACAGTGGGAAAGCTCGGGCGTGGAGATGCCAATCTTCGGCGCCGCCTTCTCGTTTGATGAAATTCTTATCAAAGCGGTAGGCAGTGCGGCGATTGGCGCACGCAACACCTCGCTATGGGCATATGACCTGGAAAACGAGGCCAACGACCGCTTTGTAGAGGGCTTCCAAGCCGCTTATGACCGCATGCCAACACTGTACGCAGCGCAGGGTTACGACACCGCCAATCTGATTCTTAGCGCCCTTGAAACTGCTCACCCAGATGACAAGGATGCCTTTCGCGAAGCACTGCGGGCCGCCGACTTTGACAGCGTGCGTGGAGAATTTCGCTTTGGCCCGAACCAGCACCCCATCCAAGATATTTACGTGCGTGAAGTCGTTGAAGGTGACGATGGCGAGCCCACTAATCGCCTGATTGGTGTCGCAATCGAAGATATCCAGGACGTCTACTACGAACAGTGCGAAATGTAAGCTCGCCTCGGCTGGGTGCCTGCACCCAGCCACTTATCTTTCCCTTCGTTAAGGTTAACTAACGTGTCCGTTACCCTGCTAATCGAGCAACTGCTTAACGGCGTTCAGCTAGGCACCATGCTGTTTTTGATGGCCAGTGGCCTCACCCTAGTGTTCGGGGTGATGGGGCTGATCAATCTTGCCCACGGCTCTTTTTACATGGTGGGCGCCTACGCCACGGCCGCGGTCACTGCCTCGACGGGCTCTTTTCTGATCGGCCTGGCAGCGGGCATGATGGCCGCGGCCCTGGTCGGCGCGCTGGTCGAGCTGCTGGTCATACGTCGTCTCTATCATCGCCCGCATCTCGACCAGGTATTGGCGACCTTTGCACTGATACTGATCTTCTCGGAAGGCACTCGCTGGCTCTTCGGCTCGTCGCCGCTATGGCTGAGCCCACCCTCCTGGCTTACCGGGTTTGTCACCCTTCCGGGGGAGACCCGCTACCCGATCTACCGGCTAATGCTGATCGGGGTGGGGGTCGCTATTGCGATTGCCCTATATCTGCTGATTTCCCGCACGCGGCTAGGCATGCGCATTCGGGCGGGCGAAAGTGACCGCGAGATGATTGGCGCACTGGGGGTCAACATTGCCAAGCTTTATACCGTAGTGTTTGCCCTGGGGGCTGCGCTGGCAGGCCTGGCCGGTGCGCTGGTGGGGGCATTGCAGTCCGTGCAGGTCGGTATGGGCGAGCCGGTGCTGATCCTGGCCTTCGTGGTCATCGTGATCGGCGGGATCGGTTCGATCAAGGGCGCGTTATTCGGTGCACTGCTGGTAGGGGTTGTCGATACATTGGGGCGCGTCTACCTGCCGCTCTTTTTTCAAACATTTATGCCGCCTTCCGAAGCCACCGGGGTCGGTTCTTCACTGGCTGCGATGCTGATCTATATCCTCATGGCCGTCATCCTCGCGTTCAAGCCTAAGGGACTGTTTGCTGCCAATGACTAATACCACTTCCCTTTCCAAGAACGCTGCACCAGCCACCCACGCGGAGAGCCACTTCGACCGCAAAGGCCTGGTACAGATGATCCTGCTCGGCCTGCTGCTTTTACTGCCCGTGGCCGCCTATTTTTTGGGTCACACCTATTACGTCAACCTGGCCTCGCGGGTCACCATCATTGCCATGGCGGCCGTCGGGCTCAACTTGGCGATTGGCTATGGCGGCATGGTGAGCTTCGGTCACGCGGCCTATTTTGGCCTGGGTGGCTATGTAGCGGGCATCAGCGCCTATCATGCCTTCGACATGACGCCATTCATGAGCTGGCCCTTCAGCGTGCCGGGCAGCGATAGCCTGCTGGTGGTTTGGCTGGCCGCCGTCGTGCTGTGTGCCCTCCTGGCACTGGCGATCGGCGCCATTTCGCTGCGCACCACGGGCGTCTACTTCATCATGATCACCCTCGCCTTTGCGCAAATGATCTACTACTTTGCCAACTCCTGGCCCACCTATGGCGGCCAGGATGGGCTGCCTATTTATATACGCAACACCCTGCCACTTGTCGACAGCAGTGATGCGTTAACCTATTTCCTAATCTGCTTCACCGGGCTGGTGCTGGCGATGGCGCTAACTTCGCGGCTGATGAAATCCCGCTTTGGTGCTGCGCTGACAATGGCACGGCTGAATGACGTACGACTGGCAACGGCGGGGGTCAGCCCGTATCCCATTCGTCTGGTGGCGTTCGTTATTTCTGCGGCGATCACCGGGCTTGCCGGAGCGCTCTACGCGGATCTGAACGGCTTCGTCAGCCCCTCAATGCTCAGTTGGCACTTCTCTGGTGAGCTGATGGTCATTGTCATCCTGGGTGGTGTTGGGCGCCTTTATGGCCCGCTGGCCGGGGCGGTGCTGTTTGTGATGATGGAAACCTTCCTGGGGGGCATCACCGAGTACTGGCAGCTGTTTCTAGGGCTAGTGCTGCTTGGCGTGGTGCTATTTGCCAAGCACGGTGTGATGGGTTGGCTGGCTGGGAGTGAGCGCAATGAGTGAGGCTGTCCTTTCACTGCAAAAGCTGCACAAGCGCTTTGGGGCGCTGCAGGCGACCAACGATGTGTCGCTCGATCTCCGGCAGGGGGAAATCCATGCCTTGATTGGCCCTAACGGCGCGGGCAAATCTACGTTAATCGGGCAGATTGCCGGCAGCCTGCGCCCCGACCAGGGCCGCGTTTATCTGGCTGATACCGACATTACCACGATGAGCATTGCCGAGCGCGCACGTCTTGGGCTGGGGAGAAGCTTTCAGGTGTCATCGCTGGCTGAACCGCTGTCGGTGATGCGCAACGTGATGATGGGCGTTCAGGCGCTGCAGAATCACAGCTTTCGCTTCTGGAAGCCGGTCGCCCGCGACCGTGACCTGCTCGAGCCTGCCTATGCGGCGCTGGAACGTATGCAGCTCAGCCATCGCGCCTGGACGCCGGTATTCGAGCTTTCTCACGGTGAGCGCCGTCAGGTGGAAGTCGCCTGCGCCCTGGCGCTCAAGCCCCGCGCCCTGCTGCTGGACGAACCAATGGCGGGCCTGGGGCCGGAAGGGTCGGCAAAACTAACCGAGCTGCTTGAAGCACTGAAGCTGGAAGTGCCCATTCTGCTGATCGAACACGACATGGAAGCGGTTTTTCGCCTTGCTGACCGTATCTCGGTGCTCGTTTCCGGCAGCGTGATCGCCCATGGCGATAGCCACGCCATCAAGCAGGACCCGCGCGTCCGTGAAGCCTACCTGGGAGATGTTGATGCTTAAAGTTGCTGACATTGAGACGTTTTACGGTCCCTCCCAGGCGCTGTTCGGCGTTACGCTTGAGGTTGCGGCCGGTGAAATGGTTGCCCTTATGGGCCGCAATGGCATGGGCAAGACCACCACGATCCGCTCGATCTTTGGGCTGACCCCTGCCAGCCGCGGCACGATTGAGTTCGAAGCTCAAAATATACGTCGCCTGCCCGCTTATCGCATTGCCAAGGCGGGGCTTGGCTTGGTGCCGGAGGGTCGTCGCTGCTTTCCCAACTTATCGGTACGCGAAAACCTGTTGGTCACGGCCCGCCCCGGCGAGTGGACGCTGGAGAAAGTGGAAACGCTATTTCCCCGCCTGGAGGAGCGTCGCGCGCAAATGGCTAAGACCCTTTCCGGAGGCGAACAGCAGATGCTGGCCATTGGACGGGCGTTGATGACTAATCCGCGCTTGCTGGTGCTGGATGAAGCCACTGAAGGATTGGCGCCGGTGATTCGCCAGGAGATCTGGCGGGCGATTAGGCTGCTTAAGGAGCAGGGGCAGGCCACCTTGTTGGTCGATAAGTCGCTGAGTGAAATTCTACCCATCGCTGACCGCTGCACCATTCTGGAAAAAGGCTGCACGGTGTGGGACGGCAAACCCGCCGCGCTGGACAGCACGGTACGTGATCGTTATCTGGGTGTGTAATGTGAAATAAAGTTGAGAAGAAAGCCGCGAATAGAACAGGAAGATAACCATGGCGTTTACCACTCAGCGGAAAGTTCGCTTTCAGCACTGCGATCCGGCGGGAATCGTCTTTTACCCGCGTTATTTTGAGCTGATCAATTCAGTGGTCGAGGACTGGTTCGAGGAGGTCGTGCAGCACGACTTTAATCAGCTGCATGTAAAGAGCGACACCGGCGTACCCACGGCCGCGATCGACACTCAGTTTCACGCCCCTAGCCGGTTAGGGGAGCGGCTAACGTTCGAGTTGTTGGTGCAGGCGCTGGGCCGTAGCAGCCTGACCCTGCAGATCACCGCTTATTGCGGCGATCAAAAGCGCTTAACGAGTTGTTCCACCCTGGTTTTTATGGATTTAAATAGCGGTAAGTCGATGCCATGGACCGAGGCAATACGCCAGCGCATTACCGTCGATAACTTATAAGGATAGCCATCATGAGTGACGCCACCTTTCATCAACTTCTTCACCCTTCTCATTGGAAGCCTGCCATCGGTTACGCCAATGGTGTGCTGGCTTCCGGCCAGACGGTTTTTGTGGGCGGTCAGATTGGCTGGAATGCCGACCAGGTGTTCGAAAGCGACGACTTCGTCCTTCAGGTTAACCAAGCGCTGCAGAATATCGTGGCGATTTTGAAAGAGGCGAATGCAGGCCCAGAGCATATCGTACGCTTAACCTGGTATGTGACGGATAAGCAGGAGTATTTGGCACGGCTTAAAGAGGTAGGCGCCGCCTACCGCGAAGTGCTGGGCAAGCATTTTCCGGCCATGACGATGGTGCAGGTGGCGGGGCTGGTTGAGGATGAGGCCAAGGTGGAAATTGAAGCGACGGCGGTGATTCCTGCTGAGTAGCCGCTATAGACAGCGCCTCTAGCGAGGCGCTGTTATAAATCGTGAAACCCTTTAATCCACTCAACAAAGCAGCCGTCGTTTAGATAGTGCTCAAGAATAGAGAAGTGATCCACGTCGGAAAGTAGCTGCTGAGTCACTGTTTGGCCCTGCTGGCTCAAATACTCAGCATAGCGACTCATCTGCCGTTCAAACTCTTTTGACTCCCCTTCCCCTGCCACCAGCTTTATAGGCGCAGGCACCCGGCACGGTAGCCATAACGGGCTGAATTCCTGTACATCACGACCGCTAAGTTGAAGCTTGGGCTGCAGCCAAGACCATGGGAAGGGTCGTAGGTCGTAGAGACCGCTGATACAGAGCGCGCCGTGAATCAACTGATTCGGCAAGCCAAACGTGCCCTCCCAATCCGTCGCCATTAGCATGGCACACAGATGCCCACCCGCCGAATGGCCCGAAATGCTCAATTGCTCAGGATCGACGCCTAACTCAGCAGCATGCGTGTAAACGTGGGCAATCGCTGCCTGACTCTGGCGCACCAGCTCGCTAAAGCGTACCTGCGGGCAAAGCGCGTAGTTGACCACCGCGACGGTGATACCGGCGTTGATCAGTTCATCGACGATAAAGCTGAATTCTCGTTGACTGAGAGCGCGCCAGTAGCCGCCGTGGTAGAACACATGCACCGGGGCTTTTGGATGATCAGCATGGAAGATATCCATGCGCTCGGCAAGCGTTGGGCCATAAGGCAGATCGAGACTTACACGGTGGCGCCCCCGTGATACTTCGCTACGTTCACGCCACTCCTTGGCCAACACCACTGGGTCTCGACCGCGCATCGGATCGTAGGCGCGATCGATCTCTTCTTGGGTCGCAAAGTGTCGATAGAGCATGCCGATCTCCTTATAGCTGGCGCTCCTTATCCCTGGCGCATGGCTAACCCCGGCTTTTAAAAAACAGCATCCGTAACGGGGCGATGGCCAGAATGGCAAAACCGATCAGCGTCCAGGCGGGGAGCGAAAGGCCTAGCAGGGAGAAATCGATATTGGCGCACTCCCCTGAACCGGTCAGCACCATGGCCACCACATCCTGCATGGGCAGGATATCCATCATGTAATCGAGCCCTGGGCCACAGGAGGGCACTTCATCGGCGGGCAAGCCTTGCAGCCACACATGACGACCGGCGATAAAGGCACCGGTGCCCACGGCAACCAGCGCCAGCAGCCCGTAAACCACCTTACCCACTCGCCCGGCCGGGCTGTGGATAGCGGCAATGGCAAACACAATGCCCGCCGCGATGGCCGCGACACGCTGGAAGATGCATAGCGGGCAAGGCTCAAAGCCACCGATATGTTCTAGTCCCAGGGCTACCGCCATCATTAAAACGCAAAAAGCTAAACCGGCCAGGGCAGTAGAGCGAAAGGAGTGCAGAATCATTGACGAACCTCAGGTGGCAGCGCCGACAAGGCGCGGGACTCGCGAGCTTTAGTGAAATAGACCTCTAGGAACGACTCAAATGACTCTTCGTCAGCGGCTTCAATATCGTGCTGCTGCTGGTGCGAGGTCTCAATCAGTTGGGCAAGCAGTGCTTCGCGGCTGCGCTGCATCGGTTCGGCTTTCAACTGCTCCGCCTGCTCTTGGGCCAGACTAAGCATCAAATCACTCAGCGAGCCACCGTTCGCTTTGAGCCGTTCGAGCACCTGGGCAGACGGCGTTAGCGAAGGGTCTGCGAGGCGTGGGGCGAGGCTTGCCAAGGCGTTCGCGTGCGGGGCGCCCTCTTCGACAGCATCTAACAGACGGGCGACTTCACCCATCTCAGTGAAAATTTGCTCGCCCCACTCCCGCACCGAGGTGGTTTCGCCGTGATTGTAAAGTTCAAGCTCAGGATCACGGCCACGCTCGACGACCCAACGACGGTTGTCGTCTAAGCGGTCACACTCTTCGTCAGAGATCCAGGGGCTGTCGCTGAGCAGACACCACATCAAGAAGGTGTCCACAAAGCGCATTTGATCTTCAGTGACGCCGAGAGGATCGAAAGGATTTAAATCCAAACAGCGAACTTCGATATATTCCACACCACGGGCTTCGAGGGCCTGGCTGGGCGTTTCGTTGTGCTTGGCGACACGCTTGGGGCGAATATCGCTGTAGTACTCGTTTTCAATCTGCAGGATGTTGGCGTTTAACTGTCGCCATTCGCCATCGACGTTAACCCCCATTTTTTCGTAGTCCGGCCAAGGCGACGAGATGGCATGACGCAGGGTGTTGACATAATTGGAGAGCGAGTTGAAACAGATTTTGAGCTGCGACTGTACCTTGTTCTGGTAACCCAAGTCTGACATACGAAGGGTCGTTGCATACGGCGCGAAGTAGGTGTCGTCGCTGAGTGACTGCAGTTTTTCAGGCACTTTCTTGTCGTCGGGTAAAAAGCTCTTATCGATAGCCGGTGAGGCACCAAACAGATAAAGCAGTAACCAGCTATGACGACGGAAGTGGCGAATCATGCCGAAATAGCGGGTGGAGCGGTAATCGTTAAACGGGATATTGGTGGCTTTTTCCATCTCACGCAGGGCGTGCCACATATCGTCCGGCAACGACACGTTGTAATGAACGCCCGCAATTGCCTGCATGATACGACCATAGCGCATGTCCAACCCTTTACGGTAAACATGCTTCATGGTGCCGACATTGGAGCTGCCGTAATCTGCAATCGGTACGCTGTCGTTCCCCGAAAGCCGCGACGGCATGCTGCCGGGCCAGATCCACTCATTTTCTAGGTGATGATAAGTAAACGTGTGCAGATCAGACAAAAAGCACAGCGCTTCACCCGGCTGCGAGTATACCGGCGTGATGTACTCAAGCAGCGACTCAGAGTAATCCGTGGTGATATGCGGGTGGGTGAGTTTAGAGCCCAGCGCGTGCGGGTGCGGCGTTTGCGCAATGTGGCCATTGGCATCAACCCGCAACCCCTCTTTTTCAAGCCCACGACGCAGGCGTCCCAACCGACCAAGGCGCGCACTGGGAAACAGGCGCTCGACTTGCGCGGTCAGCGCAGATGGCACAGTGAGTGGTTCAGGCAAGGTGAACACTCCTTGTCAGTAAAGCCCGCTGTAAGCGGGCCTTGGTGTAGTCAGGTGGCATCGCCATCATCGCTGTCTCAAAATAGAAAACAGAATATGGCGGCAACCATGCATTTTTCAAGGCGCGCGACTATTTGCCGCCGCGCGCTTTTAACAGCGCGGCGCCTAACGCGCCCATGGGGGCCGGTGCTTCCGCAGGCTTTGCGCTGCTGCGCTGGCTACGCGCTGGTTTACGTGAGCCGCTGCGCTGATCTGTAGGCGAACCACTGCTCTTATTGGCTGCGTTTTCAGTTTCCGGCTGGTCATCCAAGCGCATCGACAGCCCTACCCTCTTACGAGGAATATCCACGTTCATGACCTTGACGGTGACGATATCCCCGGCTTTCACCACGCTACGTGGATCATCGATAAAACGATCAGACAGCGCCGAGATATGCACCAGGCCGTCCTGGTGAACGCCAATATCCACAAAAGCGCCGAAGTGCGTCACGTTTGTCACGGTGCCTTCCAGCACCATCCCGAGTTTGAGGTCGTTGAGGGTTTCGACCCCTTCACGGAATTCAGCGGCTTTAAATTCCGGGCGCGGATCGCGGCCTGGCTTGTCCAACTCTTTAAGAATGTCGCTCACCGTGGGCACACCGAAACGCTCATCGGCGAAGTCGGCAGGCTTCAACGCTTTTAGCGTTGCGCTGTCGCCAATCAAGCCGCGCACTTCACGGCTACTCTGCTTGGCGATACGCTCGACTAGCGGATAGGCTTCCGGGTGAACGGCGCTGGCATCCAGAGGGTTATCGGCGTTATGAATACGCAGGAAGCCGGCGCACTGCTCAAAAGTTTTTGCGCCCAAGCGGCTGACTTCCAGCAGCTCTTTACGGCTTTTGAAAGCGCCTTTAACGTTGCGCTGGGCAACGATATTCTCGGCCAACGCCGTGCTCAAACCCGCCACTCGCGAAAGCAATGCACTGGAGGCAGTGTTGAGATCAACGCCCACGGCGTTAACACAGTCTTCGATCACCACTTCCAGACTGCGTGAGAGCTGCACCTGGGAAACATCATGCTGGTACTGGCCCACCCCGATCGATTTAGGCTCGATTTTCACCAACTCGGCGAGGGGGTCTTGAAGGCGGCGGCCAATTGAGACAGCGCCCCGCACCGTAACATCAAGATCGGGCATTTCCCGGGAAGCGTACTCAGAGGCGGAGTAGACCGAAGCCCCCGCTTCCGACACCATCACTTTGCTCAAGCGGTGGGCAGGGGCCAACGCTTTGAGTAGTTCGCCGGCCAGCTTGTCGGTTTCACGGCTGGCGGTACCGTTGCCTACCGCAATCAGCTCGACGCCGTGCTGTTTAACCAGCTTGGCCAACACGCTCAAGGCCTCATTCCACTGGTTTTGCGGCGCGTGGGGATAAATCGTGGTGTGGTCGACAAACTGGCCGGTGGCATCGATCACCGCGATTTTACAGCCAGTACGCTGACCGGGGTCGATGGCCAGCGTTACTTTCTGCCCCGCCGGCGCGGCTAGCAATAGGTCTTTAAGATTGGCGGCAAACACCTCAATCGCCGTTAATTCAGCCTGTTCGCGCAAGCGACCGAGCAACTCGGTTTCAAGTGCCGTGTAAAGCTTCACGCGCCAGGTCCAGCGCACCACTTCGGATAGCCATTTATCCGCCGCACGGCCCTGGTCGCTGATGCCGAACTGCTTGGCAATCGTCACCTGGGCGGGGTGCACCGGGGCTTCCTCTTCACCAGGCAAGCGGATCGACAGGCTCAACACGCCTTCGTTGCGCGCCCGAAACATCGCCAGAGCGCGGTGAGAAGGCGCCTTGGCAAGTTTTTCGTCATGCTCGAAGTAGTCGGAGAACTTGGCGCCCTCCTGTTGCTTGCCTTCCAGCACACGGGCGCTTAACTCACCCTCCTGCCAGAGGCGCTCGCGCAGTTGGCCAATCAGCTCCGGGTCTTCAGCAAAGCGCTCCATCAATATCTGCTTGGCGCCGTCCAGCGCCGCCTTGGCATCTTCGATGGCGGGAATATCACCCTCAGCCGGACGCAGGTAGTTTTCCGCTTCGCTTTCCGGGTTAAGCGTTGGATCGGCCAGTAGTGCATCGGCCAGAGGCTCTAACCCTGCCTCACGGGCGATCTGCGCCTTGGTACGCCGCTTCTTCTTGAAGGGTAGGTATAAATCTTCCAGCCGCTGCTTGGTCTCAGCGGCCTCAATGCTCGCTTTCAGCGGGGCGTCCAGCTTGCCCTGCTCATCGATGGCTGCGAGAACAGCGGTGCGGCGCTCTTCCAGCTCGCGCAGGTAGCGCAGGCGTTCATCCAGTTGGCGCAGTTGGATATCGTCCAGCGCGCCGGTGACTTCTTTACGGTAACGGGCAATAAACGGCACGGTGGCACCGCCATCCAGCAGTTCCACCGTGGCGGCGACTTGTTCGGGTCTTACGCTTAGCTCGGTGGCCAGGCGGGAAATAATACGCTGATTGACATCCATAAATTGCAACTAACTCATGCAGCATTTTTTAGTGCCCACAAGGTATCACAAACCCACCATGGCTGGCATGACTTGCTCCACTAACGACGCCAGCCTCGGTCATCCCAAAACGGCCGATGCGATTCACGCTGAACGTCATCACGGCTGATGCCAATATCTTTCAACATGTCGTCACTCAAGTGACGCAATGCATAGCGCTCGCGACTCAGTTGCCGCCAGCGATAGAACCTTTCCCGCCAGGTTACTTTGCTTAAACACTGCTCTGCCTGCTGGCGCTGGGCGTTTTGATGAGTTGCGACTGAACACTCCATTTCAAGCTCCTTTAGCCGTTTAAACGGCCTAGCAAATAAGCGTTGAAGGAAGTATTGATCAGCGTCTACAATCAATCCAACGAATACCTCTGATATACAACATCAAAAATATTGATACTCATGGCCATGCTATCTACGATTGATCACGAACTGTTGCGTACCTTTGTTGCGATCGTCGATCAGGGCGGTTTCACTCGTGCGGCACAAGCGGTTAACCGCACGCAATCCGCCGTGAGTATGCAGATCAAACGGCTGGAGGAGGATGTTATTCAGCGTCCGCTGTTTCTGCGCCAGAGCAAGCCGCTGCAGTTGACTAGCGAGGGGCATACGCTACTTGGCTATGCGCGGCGTATTCTTGACCTGCATAGCGAGGCCCTTAACGTGCTGCGCGAGCCTGATATGGTTGGCCGTGTCCGCCTGGGCGTGCCGGATGACTATGTCATGCGCTTTCTGCCCGGTATCTTGAAATCATTTTCCCAGGCGTGGCCAATGATTGATGTCGACGTACACTGCGCACCGTCATCGGTGTTATTGCAGCAACAGGATGAGCGGCTCGATCTGAGTATCATTACCCGCGAAGTAGGCGATGAAATTGGTACTCTTCTACGGCGTGAGTCAACCGTGTGGGTCTCCGCGGCGAGTCATAGCACGCATTTGCTTTCACCACTCCCCCTCGCCATGTTTGAGGCCCCCTGCTTCTGCCGCCGCCACGCCTGCCATGCGCTCGATCGTGCAGGAACAGGTTACCGGGTGGCTTACAGCAGCCCCAGCTTGGCCACGCTTCAAGCCGTGGTGAGTGCCGGGCTAGCCGTCTCGGCATGGATGAGTAGCCTCGTCACCGCTGATATGCAGATCCTGGGTGAACGGGAGGGCTTTCCTGCCCTGCCTGAAGCTTCCATTGTGCTGCTGCGCACCTCCACCGCTCACTCTCCCATCATCGACAGCCTGGCCGAGCATATCGTTGAAGGGTTTAGGCTTTAATCAGTTAGCTGCACAAACCGTAGCGCGTGGTAACGAAAAAGCGAGCTCAGCGAGCGTTTTAAGGCATGGGGGGTAACGGCGGTGGTACTTCACCGGTTGATGGTTGATAAAGGCATGAACGATCCAACTGGGAAAGACTGGTCAGCCCTAATAGCGCCATATTGCGCTCAATTTCATGCTCTAGAAGAGCGGCAACATGCTCTACGCCTTCCTGCCCTGCGCAAGCAGCCGCGTAATTGAAGGGGCGCCCCACGAAGACAAAGTCAGCGCCCAGCGCCAGGGCCTTGATGACATCGGTGCCTCGGCGAAAGCCGCTGTCGACCATAATGGGGATATCGCTAATGCGACGCTTGATCTCAGGCAGCACTTGGAGCGGAGAAATAGTGCTATCCAACTGACGGGCGCCGTGGTTGGAGAGGATAATGCCATCTACGCCGGCTTGGCGGGCGCGTACCGCATCCTCAGGGTTGAGCACCCCTTTGACGATCAGCGTGTCTGGCCATAACCGCCGCACCAGATCGAGATAGCCCCAGTCAAAATGGCGACGTCCTGAAAAGTCTCGCGCAGCTTGACGGGAGATCACTGGCGCGCCTCGCTCGGCGTGGTTGTTCTCGAAATGCGGCATGCCCTGTTTCCAGAGCGTGCGCAGAAAGGTATTACACAACCAGCCTGGCCGCATCAACCCATCGATTACCAAGCGAAGCGTTGGCTCCAAAGGGGATGTAAAACCTGAACGCCGGAAATTATCCGGATTGGGCGGCACGGGGTAATCCAGCGTAACCACCAGCTTCTTGAAACCGGCTCGCTTGATCCTCGCGAGCAGCGCTTCGATGCCCTCGGGCGTGCCGGGTAAGTAGGCCTGGAACCAGTCGGCACCTTCCACCTTGGCCACGTCTTCCATGGGCACCAGCGATGAACCACTCATGATCATGGGTAAGTTGCGCTTCGCTGCTGCTCGCGCTAGCACTAGGTCGCCCTGGTAAGTAGAAAGCGCACTAATGCCCATAGGGGCAATACCGAAAGGCACGGCGTAGCGTTTGCCATATAGCTCTGTGTGCAGATCAATTTGCGACACATTGACAAACGCCTTGGGCAAAAAGCGATAATCATCAAAAGCGGTGAGGTTAGCGCGCTGGGTTCGCCCATCCTCTGCGACATGATCGATATAGCCAAAAATAGGCCGTGGTAGCGCTCTGCGGGCGAGCCGTTCAACGTCATGCAAGTTATGGATACGGGCGAGTTTTTTTCGAGTCCATCGTTGTTGGAGCCAACCTTTCACACCACCCTCCTACTGATTGTTTTTGATTACCCGCCCATCTATCCGCTTGCTCACGCTGGCACAAAGCGCAGCGCCACGCCATTGTTGCACCAGCGCAGGCCGGTAGGGTCGGGGCCGTCTTCAAAGACATGTCCCTGATGGCCACCGCAGCGTGCACAGTGGTATTCAGTGCGGGGCCAAACCAGCTTGAAATCAAGCTCGGTGAGCATGTGTCCTTCTACGTGCTCAAAAAAGCTTGGCCAGCCGGTACCAGAATCATATTTCATTTCACTGGTGTACAGTAATAGATCGCAGCCAGCGCAACGATATTCGCCCTCACCCCACTCTTTGTCTAAAGGGCTTGAAAAGGCGGGTTCAGTGCCATGGTCGCGGAGAACGTTATAGGCTTCATCGGAGAGCCGTTCGCGCCACTCCTCTTCACTCAGCTCTAGCTTTTCCAACCCTGGGGCAGGTTCAAGGTCAAGCCTTGGAAAGCCAAACGATAAGCCTGGTATCGCCCCTACTACGCCGGTGAGTCCCGCTAAGCCTAAGAATTGACGTCTTTTCATGGGTATTGCTCCCGTGCTGTTCTGCGAAGAAAGTAGCCAATAAAAATGGGACAGTGCCGAAGCGCTGTCCCATTTGGCGTCGATCGATTTTAATGGCGATCACTTCTAAGCACTTAGTCGTTCTAACCGTCGAATACTTACACCCGCCGATTGCTTTTTTAGCCTACCTTTTTGGCTACTTGCCTTTTTAGCTAGTAAACGCACCGGTTCAGTCATCTACCAGCCGCTAACCATTAGGTTAACTGGGGCCCCGCCTGGATGATCGCTTCGTTAACGCCTTCGAACTTTTTGAAGTTGTCGACGAACTTGGTCGCCAGCTCTTTAAGGTGGCGGTCGTAGGCGTCGCGGTCCTGCCAGGTTTCACGCGGGTCGAGCAGGCTAGAGTCAACGCCAGGCACGGCGACAGGCACTTGCAGGTTGAGACCGACGATATGCTTGGTATCGATATCGCGCAGTACGCCTGACTGGATGGCACTGATGATGGCACGCGTGGTCGGGATAGAGAAGCGCGAGCCACCTTCACCGTAAGCACCACCGGTCCAGCCTGTGTTGACCAGATATACCTGGGCGTCTTTCTTATCGACACGCTTGATCAGCAGGTCCGCGTACTCACGTGCCGGGCGCGGGAAGAACGGTGCACCAAAGCAAGTAGAGAACGTGGCGGCCAAACCTTCAGACGAGCCCATCTCAGTCGAGCCTACCTTAGCGGTATAACCGGACAGGAAGTGATAAGCCGCAGCTTCTTTGCTAAGAATTGAGACAGGAGGCAGCACGCCAGACATATCGCAGGTCAGGAACACAATCGCATTCGGCTCGCCCGCCAGGTTTTCCGGCACGCGCTTCTCGACGTGCTCAAGCGGGTAAGCGGCACGCGAGTTCTGCGTTAGGCTATCATCGGCGTAGTCGGGCTCACGACGGTCATCCAGCACGACGTTTTCCAGCACGGTACCAAACTTGATCGCGTTCCAAATGACCGGCTCATTCTTTTCAGAAAGATCGATACACTTAGCGTAGCAGCCGCCTTCCATATTGAAGACGATGTCGTCACCCCAGGCGTGCTCATCATCACCGATCAAAAAACGCGCCTGATCGGCAGAAAGCGTGGTTTTACCGGTGCCAGAGAGACCAAAGAAGAGGCAGGTTTCGCCATCTTCGCCCACGTTCGCCGAGCAGTGCATCGGCAGTACGTCAGCGGCCGGCAGCAGGAAGTTCTGTACGGAGAACATGGCTTTTTTCATTTCACCGGCGTAGCGCATGCCCGCGATCAGCACTTTTTTCGCGGCGAAGTTGATGATCACACAGCCATCAGAGTTGGTGCCGTCGCGAGCAGGATCACACTCAAAGCCCGCCGCATTCAGAATGGTCCACTCATCTTTGGCCGCTTGGTTGTAAGCCAAGGGGCGCACAAACATGGTGCGGCCAAACAGGTTTTGCCAAGCGGTCTCGGTGGTGACACGCACCGGCAGGTAGTGAGTAGCATCACTGCCCACATGAAGCTCAGAGACAAATTGCTCTTGGCTGTTCAGGTAATCTTCGACCCGGTTCCACAAGGCATCGAACTTATCAGCATCGAAGGGACGGTTGACGCTGCCCCAATCAATTTGGCTGCGCGTAGAGGGCTCATCGACAATAAAGCGGTCTTTCGGTGAGCGGCCGGTACGCAGGCCGGTATTAACTACCAGGGCACCGTTAGCCGAGAGGCGGCCTTCGCCACGTGCCACGGCGCGCTCGATAAGTTCGGCGCTGCTGAGATTGACGTGGGCTTGGGGAGCTTGAGTCGTGGTCATGTCGATTCCTGGGCCTTGAGGCCATTGTATCTCGTTACCGGGCGCTTGAAGCTGCCTACAAAGGAGGGTTGAGCTACTTTGTAATCACTTTCTTTCCGACGCCTTAAAGTTCACCCCAGCCCTGCTAATTCGGCTGGGTACGCTGAAGTCCGGCGCATTATGGCAAAAAGAAAGCCCCCGGGAAACGGGGGCGAAGATCAAATATCTTGTAGTTAAACTACTACAAAGACACTATATTTTGTGTTGCAGCGCAGTAGAAATTAAAACGCCCGTTTAGCCAGCGTGCCGTATTCATTGAATCTACTGGCCCTCCTCGTTTGGCGCTAAAACCCAAGCTCCCGCGCTCTCGACTACACACTTAGTGAATTGTAGGGGATGGCGCTTCAGGGTCATCCAACAAAGTTTCAATATCCGCTGCCGTGTAGTGATATTTCGTGTGGCAAAAGTGGCATTGGGTGTCGATAGCGCCCTGTTCGTGAAGAATATCGCGCAACTCGTCTTTGCCTAATGAGTGCAACGCATGACTCATCCGCTCACGCGAGCAAGTACAGCCAAAACGCAAAGCCTTCGGGTCGAAGACGCGCACGGTTTCTTCGTGGTAGAGGCGATAGAGCACTTCGCGCTGCTCTAATCCGAGAAGCTCCTCGGTCTTGATCGTATCGGCCAACTGCACGCTGCGATCCCAGGCATCGACATCCTGGTTTTGTGACTCTTCCGGCAGGCGCTGCAGCAGTAGCCCTCCAGCGCGTTTCTCATCTGCCGCTAACCATAACCGGGTGGGCAACTGCTCAGATTGGCTGAAGTAGGCTTCCAGACAGCCGCCCAGCGTTTCTTGATCCAGCGCGACAATCCCTTGGTAACGATGCCCTTCGCGGGGATCGAGCGTAATCACGATTTGGCCCTCGCCGACCAGTTCGCGGAAGGAGGCATGCTCACTCGGCAGTGCGGCGTCTTCCGCGATGCGGGCAATCGCACGTAGTTCACCACCGGGGTTGGACTCGGCCATCAGTAGAGACAATACGCCGCGTCCACGTACTTCAATACTCAATGTGCCATCCAGTTTTACGGTATCGGTGAGCAGTGCGACGGCCGCGAGCAACTCGCCCAATAGCTCATTGACCGCAGGTGGGTAAGCGTGGCGATCCAACACCTCGTGGTAGGCGGCCGCTAAGGTAACGATCTCGCCACGAACATTGGTGTGATCGAACATAAAGCGCTGAATTTGATCGGACATAATGGGCAACCTAGGGTTAACTGGTGTATTGAAGGCGGGGTTTATTCACCCTGGTGACGCTGAAAGCGCTGAATGTCGCGGCGCTGCTTTTTGTCAGGCCGTTTGAGCGGGTGCTGCATAACTTCATTAGTAAGGCCTCTTGCCTCCGCCTCTTTGCCACGGCGCTGCACGCTCTCATCGGTTTCGGCATACAGCGTGCGCGCTTCCGGGGCACCGCGGCGCTGGTCGGAAAGCGAGATGACTTCAACTTCGTAAATATCCCAGCCCTGTGGCACACGGATAATGGCCCCTAGCTCGACTTGCTTGCTGGTTTTCGCCCGGCCGCCATCGTATTGCACTTTGCCACCTTCAATGGCTTTCTTAGCCAGCGCACGGGTCTTGAAGAAGCGTGCTGCCCAGAGCCATTTATCCAAGCGTACGCTCTCACTCATGGGTGCTCTCCTTGCCTATCTGACAGCTGTTCCGGCCGTTGTTCGGGTAACAAATGCGCGAACCGGTCAAGCACTATAAATTCCTGTAGCTCCTTTTCAGGCCGCTGGCTGTCAGGTTGTTTAATGCCCAATAAATATTTGATGCCAAATTCACGCGCGCTCTCCAACACACGGGGATTATCATCGATAAATAGCGTGCGCGCCGGGTCAAAGGCTTCAATTTCCTGTAACGCAAACCAGAACGCCTGCTCCTCTTTGGCAGCGCCGACATCTTCGGAGGAGACGATAGCGTCTAAATAGCTTTCCAGGCCGGTAAGCGGCAGCTTTAGCGATAAACTGGCGCGATCAGCGTTGGTGGCAAGCACCACTCTAGGATGTGCTAATTTCAGCCATTTCAGAAAATCCAGTGCGTCGCCGCGCAGCCCGATCAGGTGCTGCACCTCCCGCTTCAGGGCCACAATATCCACCCCTAATTCGCGGCTCCAGTACGCCAAGCTGTACCAGTTCAGCGTACCCTGCTCACCGATAATGCGGGCACGCAGCGCCTCTTGCGAGGCTTCATCCAATTGGTGCAGCTCACGGTAGCGTCGCGGTAAATGCTCAAGCCAAAAGTGGCTATCGAAATGTAAATCCAGCAGCGTGCCGTCCATATCCAGCAGGACGGTATCAATCTCGCGCCAATCAATCATTGCCGCTCCAGTCGCATAAGGAGTAAGCGTGCTATTGTAGCTTAACCGCCTTTTTCCAGCCATGGAGGCACAGGTTTATGTCTACATACCCCCCAACGCAGCCACCCTTGAACCGCACTGAAGATGGCCGCGACAATCGCTCCGGCTACCAGCGTAAGCCGCAAATTCTGGCGCGTACGCGCGTTGCCCAGAGCCGCTTGTTTCAGATTGAATCGCTGGATCTGCGCTTTTCCAATGGCGAAGAGCGTCAATTCGAACGTTTGACCGGCGCTGACCGCGGCGCGGTGATGATGGTGGCAATGCCCGACCCAGACCACGTACTGCTAATTCGCGAATACGCAGCAGGGTTTGAAGATTATGTGCTCACGTTACCAAAGGGCTTGGTCGACCCCGGCGAAGACATTATCACCGCCGCTAACCGTGAGTTGATGGAGGAGTGTGGCGTTGGCGCGCACCGCATTGAGCCGCTCGTTGAGCTTTCCCTGGCACCCAACTATATGCGCCACCGCATGCAGGTGCTGCTCGCCACCGACCTGTACCCCAAACGCCTGCCGGGCGATGAACCCGAGCCACTAATCGTCGAAACCCACGCGATCGAAGACCTACCCGCGTTACTGTTACGCGAGGATTTTCATGAGGCCCGCGCCATCGCCGCTCTCTATATCGCGCGAGACAGACTGCGAGAAGAGAAGCGCGATAGCGCGACGGATCTGCTTTGAAACACCGTAAGCGGGAAGGTGTTTTCGCTCGCGACCCAAGCTTTAACCTTTCCTAAAGATGATTCTTCAATGCGATCCAACGCCGTTGGCGGTGGCTGTCCAGCCCTGCTTCCAACAGCGCCATCGAACGCAGGGCGTCGTCGACGCTTACCGGTAGTGGGGCTTTGTCGCGGATAGCGGCCGCGATGCCCTGGTAATAGGCCAGGTAGTCGCCCGGCAGCGTTGGGTACTCGCTACGGATGAGCGGTGCGTTTTCACCTTCCCTTTCGGTTAATGTCAGGATGCCAGGCTGGCTATCGGTGCCCCACTGCGGGCTAGGCACTTCGCCTGCTTTTAAGCGGTCTTCCTGAGGATCCAGGCCATACTTAACGAAGCTGCCTTGGGTACCATGAATCCGAAAGCGCGGGGTGGGATCGGCGACCAGCGAGCCTGCCGCCAGGGTGACGCGTAAGCCTTCATAATCGAGCAGCGCCAGGAAGTCATCATCGGCTTTGGCACCATCACGTAAGGCGCCTAGTTCCAGCAGAATGGCCTGAGGCATGCCAAACAGCTCGCAGGCTTGATCCAGCAAATGCGGCCCCAGGTCGTACCAAATGCCGCCACCAGGCATCGCTTTCTCGCGCCAGCGGTCACGCACTTCAGGCCGGAAGCGGTCAAAACGCGATTCAACATTCACTACACGCCCCAACGTACCCGCTTCCAGCAACGCCTTGATAGTCAGAAAATCGCTATCCCAACGGCGGTTGTGAAAGACCGACAGTAAACGCTCTTTGTCATCCGCCAACTTTTTGAGCAGCTTGCCTTCCGACAGCGTGACCGTGAAGGGTTTATCGACCACGACATGCTTACCCGCCGTGAGTGCCGCCTTGGCGAGCGAAAAATGGGTGTCGTTAGGCGTAGGAATAACGATCAAATCAATATCCTTGCGTTGGCACAGTGCCATCGCCTGGCTCTCGACTTCCACGCCGGGCAGCGACGCCTGCACCTTGGCCGCATCGCTTGAGGAGACCGCAACCAAATCCAGGCCTTCCGTGGCCTGGATCAGCGGCGCATGGAACGTTTGGCTCGCAAAACCGTAGCCGACTAATCCAACGTTAATAATCGCCTTCATTTGATTCCTTACTCGGGCTGATTGTGTGTTTCAGCTGTGTGTAATCTTACGCGGGCGCTGTCCTACCGGTTTCCAGGCCGTGGCGCCTTCTGCCATCACTGCCTCGCGGCGAGCCGCCAGCTCAGCATCGCTCAGGTTGACGTTGATCGTCCGAGTTGAATTGTGGCATGAGCGCCACCGAGAGACTAGATGCAGGCACGGGCAGTTGAGTCTGGAGATTAAGGCTAGCTAGAGATTCTGGACGAATTACAAAGAGAGAAGCGCCTTCCATGGCACTGTTGTTGTGGCACAGGTGGCTTAAAACGTTTCCCACGCCTCTTCGGCTGCCTGCGGGGCCGCAGCGCGTTGATGCGAACGCTGCTGGGGCAGGGAAAGCGCCGGAGAAGAGTCGTCGACTAAGGGAGGCGAGGGCTGACGCTTAAGCACACGCTCGCGAGCGGTGTCACTGCTCTCTTCTGCCGCGCCCTCCAAGCGAAAAGCGGCAATCACATTAGCGAGGCTCAAGGCTTCACGTGTAAGGTCTTGAGCAGCGCTGGAAATCGATTGCACTTTGGAGGCGTTCTGCTGAGTAACGTGATCCATCTCGGAGACGGCGGTGTTAATTTGGGCGATACCGCTGCTCTGCTCATCGGAGGCGGTGCTGATTTCTTCCATGATGTCGCTGACTTTCATGACTTGGGACACGACCTGATCGATAGCCGCTTCGGCCTCTTTCACTGCCTGAGCGCCACCGCTGATCTCCAGGGAAGAGGCAGCGATTAAACGGCGAATTTCGCCAGCGGCATCGGCACTGCGCCCCGCCAGATTGCGCACTTCATTTGCCACCACGGCAAAACCACGCCCCTGCTCACCGGCCCGAGCAGCCTCGACCGAGGCATTGAGCGCCAGAATATTGGTCTGAAAGGCAATGCCGTCGATCACGCTAATGATATCGGTCATTTTATCGGCACTGGCAGCAATGCGCTCCATCCGTTCCACAAGCGCCTGCATGCGCTCGCCGGTTTCACGGCTGGTAGTGGCGTTTTGCATGGCTAGCTGATTGGCCTCGCGGGCGTTTTCGGTATTCTGCTGCACGGTTGCTGTCATCTCATCCATGCTGGAGGCAGTTTGCTGCAGCGAGGATGCCTGCTGTTCGGTACGTGAGGCCAGCTCTTCATTCTGCTGTTTGATATGTTCAGAAGCAGGCGTGACGATATCGACCTTATTGCCTACCTCAGTAATCAGCCCCGATAAGCTTGCACGCATGGTTTCTAGCGAGTTCAGTAGCTCACCCAGCTCGTCATTGCGTTTCAGGGTAACGCGATTGGCGAGGTTGCCTGCTGCTATTTGAAAGGTCACGCGGCGCGCTTCGTTGAGTGAGTTAATCAGCGACTTCAGCACCGCCATACTCAGGCCGATCATCAAGGCAATACCCAGCAGCAGTACCGCTAACTGGCCATACAGCAGCACCTGTTGCTGCTGTTCGGCACTGGCCATGAGCGCTTGGGCCGCGGTTCGCTCCTGCTCGACCAATAGATTGATCGTGGCGCTAATGTTTTCAGAGGTCGGCTGCACAGTGTCATTAAAGGCTTCAAAGGCAGCAAACCCATTGCCATCGCGGATGGCGGTCAAGGTGATATTGGCACTTTCAACAAACGTGGTGATGTGTGCGGTTAAGCCTTCCTGCACACTGCCCGCTTCGCGATGGGCCGTGTAGCTCTGCCAGGACTGCTCGATATCACCCTGCATGGTGGCCAGCTGTGTTTCCAAGGTATCCAAATCAGCGCGGCGCGGGTTGCGCACCGCGGGCTCGAGCGCCTGTATCGCCTGGCTAACGCGCTGGTCGACCTGCTGAAGATCGGAAATGCCTTCAAGGCCGGTTTGATTGAGCGTACGCAGCCTTTCAGCAGAGCTGGTTAAGCCATAAACCCCCGCCGCGCCAGCCAGCACCAGCAACAGTACCGCGGCCATCACCATACCCATTAGCTTGGCTTGTATATTGCTGAAGCTTAAACGCTTTACCCACCCACACAGACCGGCACGGCGAATTGCACCATAATGGAGCTTAACCCCCCGCGCTTTGCCCTTTTGCATCGCAGCGTAAACGCGCTCTGCCTGGGCGATGGCGTTAGCGGTAGCTTTGCGCCGAATAGAGGTATAGCCCACGACGCGCTCACCATCGAGTAGCGGTGCGATGGTGGTATGTATCCAATAGGCTTCGCCGTTTTTTCGGCGGTTCTTGATCAAGCCCTGCCAGGTTTTACCTGCCTCAATGGTTGCCCACAAATTCTTAAACACGGTTTGGGGCATGCTGGGGTGGCGAAACAGGCTATGAGGTTCGCCCATCAACTCATCCAACGCATAGCCGCTTACTTCCACAAAAGTTTGATTGGCGTAAGTGATTCGGCCTTGGCGATCCGAGCGTGAGATCAACACGTCATCCTCGGCTAGCTCGTACGCTGCGGATGCTGTTTGTGCGGCATTATGCATTTAAACCCCCTACTTTTTATTGAAGGCTTGCGCCATTTTTCGTCTTAGCGTTTCCTTAGCGCTAAGCCTTTTCAATTAGGGGGTATGCATGAAACATGCCACCGCAAAGGGTGGCATGTTGTAAAAATGAACGAAGGGAAATCAACCACCTAACCGTATTACCCGAGCGTCAAAACGCTTCCCACTGATCGCTGCGGGATTGGACGGCGGGTGACTTGTTATGCTGTGCAGCGGGCGCGGGTAAACCACGCGTTGCTTTGCTCAAGGCATGGGTGGCGCGCTGCAACTTCGCCCGCGCTTCATTGATGTTTTCATCCTGGGCGCCTTCCAGCCGGAACGCATCCACCACGTTGGCCAGCTCATGCGCCTCAAGCGAGAGATTGTCGGCTGACGCTGCAATCGACTGAACTTTCGAGGCATTCTGCTGAGTGACATGATCCATCTCAGCAATGGCCGTATTGATTTGGCCAATCCCACTGCTCTGCTCGGTTGAGGCGTTGCTGATGGCAGCCATCAGTTCGCTGACTCGACTCACCTGCTGAGAGACTTCTTCAATCGCCCGCTCCGCCTGCTCGACCGCACTGCGGCCTCCGCTGACTTCTTGGGTTGTGCTATCGATCATCTTGCGGATTTCCTGAGCGGCGTCGGCACTGCGCCCGGCCAGGTTACGCACTTCACTGGCAACGACCGCGAAGCCACGGCCATGCTCGCCAGCACGAGCGGCCTCAACCGAGGCGTTGAGCGCCAAAATATTGGTTTGAAAAGCAATCCCGTCGATCACGCTGATCATCTCGGTCATCTTTTCAGCGCTCTGCGCGATACGCTGCATACGTTCCACCAATTGCTGCATTTGCTGGCCGGTGTCTTTGGTGCTGGCCGCGTTCTGTACCGCCAAATCCGTTGCCTGACGGGCATTCTCGGTATTCTGCTGCACCGTTGACGTCATCTCTTCCATGCTCGATGCCGTCTGCTGCAACGACGACGCCTGTTGCTCCGTGCGCGAAGAGAGCTCTTCATTTTCAGCCGCTATCCGTTGAATCGCTGGGGTCACCACCGAAACGCGACTTTCCACATCTCCCACAATACTGGATAGGCTGAAGCGCATGGTGTCCAGCGAGTAGAGCAGTTCACCCAGTTCATCGTTGGTTTGGCGACGCTCCCGGGCAGCTAGATTGCCAGCGGCAATCTGAAAAGTGATATAGCGCGCTCCTGATAAACTGCGGAACACGGATTTCAAAATCATCACGCTCAAGCCAATCATGACCAAAAAGCCGACAGCCAGAAGCACCAACTGGGCAAGCAGCATCTGCTGACGGCCCTGTTGCGCCTGAGTCACCAGCGCTTGCGCCTCGGCGCGCACTTGCTCGACCAGCGCACTATTAATTTCTCGCAGTGATTCAGTCGTCGGCACCACAATGTTATTGAAGGCCTCGAACGCCGCAAACCCATTGCCTTCCTGAATCGCCACCAGGGTGGCCTCTACACCGTTATTCCAGGCCGTCAGTGCGGTATCGAACGTTTGGGTCACTTCAGCCTCAGCCACATCATCAACCTTGTAATCAAGCCATAGTGTGTTCAATGCGCTGACATAGTCGCCAATTTCAGCGTTAACGGCGTCAAGGTCCACTTGACGTGGATTGCGCACGACCGGCTCCAGCGTCTCGACCGTTTGTCCCATATAGCGCTCGATGTGTTGTAGTGACGCAACCTCACCCAACCCTGAACGATTAATGATTTCCAGCCGCTCGCCGGAAACCATGAGCGCATATACCCCCAAGGCACCCGACAGGCAGAGCAATAGCAGCGATGCCACCACCATGCTGGTGAGCTTGGCTTTTAAACTCGACAACTGTAAGCGCGACACGAAGCCCGTTATGCCCTTGCGGCGAAGTGCTCCCTGCGTGAGCTTGTAGGAGCGTGATTTACCCTTGGCACTAATTTCGGCGTAAACCTGCTCCGCCCTGGCCACCAGGTTTGCTGGCGCTTTGCGGCGAACAGAGGTGTACCCCACTAGTCGCTCGCCGTCTCGCAGCGGGGCTACGGTGGCGTGTACCCAGTAATGATCGCCATTTTTACGCCGATTCTTGACCACGCCTTGCCAAGTTGCGCCGGCTTGGATGGTTTTCCAGAAGTCGGCGTAGGCCGCCTGGGGCATATCAGGATGGCGCAGGAGATTATGAGGCGAACCAATGAGCTCTTCACGGCTATAACCGCTGACGTCAACGAACGTTGGGTTCGCGTAAGTGACATTGCCTTTTAGATCCGAACGGGAAATGAGCACCGCTTCCTCGCTCAAGACATACTCACGCTGTGTGACGGGCTGATTATTGCGCATTGGCTCTCCAAGAATTAGGCATAATTAATTTTTTATTAAAAAATAGTATCGCTGAACTCACTATCGGCAAACCAATAAACAACTGTAAAAAAAGCGCCATACTTTCGTATGGCGCTTGGATAGAACTTAATCCGTTAGTCAAGCAGAGGTAGACGCTACGCTATCAGCGCCCAAACACGACATCCGCCACATCGCGATAACGTTTGGCAAAGTGCACTGTCATGCCCTCTTTGAGGTAGTCCGGCAACTCTTCGTAATCTCGCTTGTTGGCATCGGGCAGGATCAACTCAAAAATATCGCTACGCCGTGCGGCAATCACCTTCTCGCGGATACCGCCGACCGGCAATACTTGGCCAGTTAGGGTTAGCTCCCCGGTCATGGCCAAGGGTCGATCGATGGCCTTGTGCTTGGCAAGCGAGAGCAGTGCCGTGGTCATGGTTACACCCGCCGAGGGACCATCTTTCGGGGTAGCGCCTTCCGGCACGTGCAAGTGTACAAAGGCCGAGTCAAAGAAGTCTGAATCGGCGCCATACTCCTGCAGGTGGCCCAACGTATAGCTGTAAGCGATATTGGCCGACTCTTGCATCACTTCGCCGAGTTTCCCCGTCAGCTTAAAGCCACGATCCAGTGAGTGGACTTTACCCGCTTCAATGGGCAGAGTCGCACCGCCCATTGAGGTCCAGGCTAGGCCGGTCACTACCCCTTCGCCAGTGAGCACTTTTTCTTTACGGAAGATCGGCGCACCCAAGAATTCTTCCAGGTTCTTCACCGATATTTTGACCGTTTCGATATCTTCTTCGAGCAGTTTGACCGCGGATTTACGAACAATGCGGTGCAGTTGCTTCTCAAGCTGACGCACACCGGCTTCTCGGGCATAGCCTTCGATTACCTGCTTCAAGGCCGCATCGGATAAGTTGATGCATTTTTTGGGCAGGTTGTCGCGCTTGAGTAGTTTCGGCCACAGGTGATTCTTTGCAATCGCCAGTTTTTCCTCGGCGATATAGCCCGAGAGACGAATTTGCTCCATCCGGTCGAGCAACGGTCCCGGAATCGAATCCAGCGTGTTCGCCGTACACACGAACAGCACTTTGGAAAGATCCATGCGCACGTCTAAGTAGTGGTCGAGGAAATCGACATTCTGCTCCGGATCAAGCACTTCCAGCAGCGCCGACGCAGGGTCGCCCTGGAAGGATTGGCCTAGCTTGTCGATCTCATCGAGCATAATGACCGGGTTTTCGACTTCGACCTCTTTGAAGGCCTGCACGAGTTTGCCGGGCATTGCGCCGACATAAGTGCGCCGATGACCTTTAATTTCGGCTTCATCACGCATGCCGCCTACCGAAAAGCGGTAGAACTGACGCCCCAGAGCTTCGGCGATCGAGCGTCCAATAGAGGTTTTACCCACCCCTGGTGGGCCTACCAACAGCACGATCGAACCGCCAACATCCCCTTTGAAGGTACCCTCGGCCAGAAACTCGATAATGCGCTCTTTAACGTCTTTCAGGCCATCGTGATCGCGATCAAGTACTTGGCGCGCGTGGGGAAGATCGAGCTGATCCTGACTAGTAACGCCCCATGGCAGCGAGGTGAGCCAATCGAGATAGTTACGCGTGGTGCCATACTCCGGCGAGCCGGTTTCCAGCACGCTGAGTTTATTCAACTCTTCGTCGATACGTGTTTGGACGCGCTCAGGTACAACCAGCGATTCCAGCCGCGCTCGGAAAGTATCGACATCGTTTTCACGGTCGTCTTTAGAAATACCGAGTTCACGCTGGATGACCTTAAGCTGCTCACGCAGGAAAAACTCGCGCTGGCGATCCTGCATTTGCGCGTTGACCTGCTCGCTGATCTCGCCTTGCAACAGCGCTACATCGATCTCTTTACGCAGCAACGGCAGAACTTTTTGCATCCGCTCTTCCACCGATAGCGTGGCGAGCACATCCTGAAGCTCAGGCCCTTTCGCGGAGGTGATCGCGGCGGCAAAATCTGTCAGCGGCCCCGGTTGATGGGGGCTAAAGCGGTTCAGGTAGTGCTTAAGCTCTTCGCCATACAGCGGGTTGATCGGTAGTAGCTCTTTGATCCCATTGATAATCGCCATGGCGTAGGCGCGGGTCTCTTCATTCTCCGCGTCGACGGGCTCTTTGGGATAAGTGACTTCCACCAGGTAAGGCGGTTCTTTGGAGAGCCAGCGGGTAATTTTAAAGCGTTGAAGCCCCTGGGCGATAAACTGGATCTGGTCGTCTTCGCCTTTGAGCTTATGCACCTTAACCGCGGTACCGATGTCGGGAAAGCCTTCGTGATCAAGCGCAGTAACACCCTGCTCGCCCACGAATGCCACGCCCAGCGTGTGATGCGGGGTATTACCGACACGACGCATGGTCTCTTCCCAGCGCTCGCGATTTACAACTAGAGGCTGAACCTGGGCGGGAAAGAAGGGGCGGTTATGAATAGGCAGAAGATAAATGCGCTCAGGCAGCATATCGCTGGCAGGCACCAACGAGTTTACCCGTTCGCCGTCGGAACGGTACTCATCGCCGCCCTGCGCGTCAGCATTGCCTTCATCATCAGCAGTGGTAGCCGATGCTTCATCGTCAAGTTGCCAATCGTGGTGTTCGTGATCGCGTTCGTAATCCTGGTCGCTCATGCGTCCTCCAATGAACCGATACCGGCGGTGACCACCGGCTAGCGTTGTTCATGGAATGCGGGCAGTGCGCCAAAACTTCAACCCTTGGGGTGGGTCGTAGATAAAATGCCTACCGCAGTTAGCGTTGTCAGAAGAGGCTTATGCCATCAACGCGAAGAGCAATTATCCAGGCCTAGGGCCATAGCTCGGGCATCGGGCGGCCATTAACGCGCCAGACGCCGCGTACCACATCGAACTGCAACTCGCGGGTGCCAAGGGGTAGGCCCAACCAGAGGGCAGCGACGGTGGGCGCATCGTGCCAAGTAAAATCACCGTCAACACGCTCTAGCCATTGCGCCTGCTCTTTCTTTTCGTTCAAGTGAACCACGCTAAGCTCATCTAGCTGGCGGGCATCGAAAAACAGCGCACCATCTGCATCGAGACGAATGCCGAGTAAGGGGCTATCGATGGCGATAGTGGGTACATCCAGGCGTGGCGAGTCACTCAACATCTTACGCAAATCCGGCTCAAGGCGCGCCAACAATCCTTCGGCCATCGGCAGGCTGGCATCTCCCCAAGCCGCTTCCTGGCGTAAACGGCGAATGGCATGGCGAACCGCATCGGCGTTGATACGCGAAAGCTCCATTTCTATGCGTCCATTGAGCAGCGGTGTTTCTGGCGCTTCCGAGGGCACCATGACCTCACCCACTTCTAAATCGCCTTTGATACGCAACTCACTTTCGTCCAGCACCATATGGCTGTTCAGATCGAGCGGCGCCAGTTGAATATCATAGGACGGGTAACTGAGTGTCAGCGTTTCAACATGCAGATGATCGCGTTGGGCAAAGTGGTAAGCGCCCTCGGTATAGGTGTAGCGGCTTTCAAGCACCGACGGTCCAACGGTTAGCTGAGCGGCCCCATCTGTCAGCGTTAACTGATCCAATAAGGCGCGCAGACGCCAATCGCCAAAGACACCTTCCAAGCGCAGCCGGCCACCGCGGACAGCTAACTCGCGACCATTTTGTTGAATCACAAAGGGGGCCAGGGCAAGGCGTAGCTCGCTGTGGCCGCTAAGGGTGTGGTAACGCCCTTGCCAGCGCGGCACAGAGGGCGCCGTCACCTCCCCCACCGCTTGCTGCAAAACGGTATCAAGGCGAGGCAGCAACGTGCCTTCGACATCAGTACTCAAAATACCGTGGCGGGCACGATAGGTCAGCTCAAGCCGCCAGGGGCGCCCCAATAGTGGCGAAAGTAATAGTCGCCCTTGGGAACTTAACCAGCCCTGATGACTCTCAGTTCTATTGACACGCCACTCGCCACGCGCTTCAAGATCTTCCAGCGCCTGACGCAGACTGCGTTCAAAAAGAACACTGGAGATAAGTTGCGCTGCTATCCATACCACGGCGATTATCGCCAAGGTAGGGACAATCAGACGTTCCTTGCGCATGCTACCTCCTTGGAGCCACCGCACGGTAATGGCGCCAGCAACCGATAGTGCTTAGTATCCGTACTTTTTTCCTACTTGTACTAGTTTTTTAGTGTAACCAGAACCAGAGATGCATGGTACTCCAGGCGTAAACCCCTGCCATCACATCATCAATCATAATGCCAAAACCACCAGCGACACGGCGGTCTGCCCAACGTATTGGCCAGGGCTTGAAGACATCGAAGATACGAAATACTACAAACCCCCACAGCGCAGCCTCCCATGAAAAAGGCACCGCTGCCATGGTCAACCAATAACCGACAAACTCATCCCACACGATCCCTGAGTGGTCGTGTACGCCTAAGTCGTGCGAGGTTTTATCACAAAGCCATACGCCTACAACAAAAGCAACAAAACAAATACTTAGGTACCATCCCAGTGGCAAGTCCGCCATCATCCAGTAGAACGGGATCGCCGCCAGCGTACCAAAGGTGCCGGGTGCCCACGGCACGGTGCCGCTACCCAGGCCAAACGCAAAAAAATGTGTTGGGCGACGCCAGACACTTTTCGGTGCACGATTCATGGCGTATCCCCACTAAAATGCTGCCAACCGGCATAGCCGCTGAGGTCGCTCTGGTCAGAGGCGTTAACGCCCATTGCCTCACGGCAGTGGCCAATCACCGTCAGCGTCAGACCCAATGGCGCCAGGCGCTGTTGTGCTTCAGCAAGGCTGTCAGCGTTTAACGTGACCAGCAGTTCGTAGTCATCGCCACCGGAAAGCGCTGCCTTTAAGGCCATCTCTCGGCCCAACAGGCTTTCAAGCGTTTCCGCTAGCGGTAGCGCTCCCAGCGTAATAACGGCGCCTACTTGGGAGGCCTCGCGGAGGTGTTTCAGGTCAGCCAATAACCCATCGGAAATATCCATCGCCGCCGTAGCGAGCCCACGCAGCGCCACTCCCGCCGCCAAACGTGGTTCAGGCAGTAAATAGCGGCGTAGCAGAGGGTTGGCAAGATCTCGCTCCCCTTTTTGCCAGAGCGCCAGCCCCCCTGCCCCACCACCCAATTCCCCGGTCACCGCAATCAGGTCGCCCGGCTGAGCACCGCTTCTGGTAAGCGCTTCGCCCACGGGCACGTCGCCCATCACCGTCACGCCAATCGACAGCGCACCGGAAGTGACATCGCCGCCTACCAGCGCGGTGGCATGTTGCTGCCTGAGCGTGTGAAAGCCCCGCGCATACTCGGCGAGCCATGCGTGGGCAGCATCCTCATCAGAGAATTGGCGCTGATCAAGCGTTAACGCCATCAGGCACCAGCGGGAAGACGCCCCCATGGCGGCCAAATCGCTTAGCGCGACCGCCAAAGCGCGATGTCCCACCGCAAACGCCGGGGCGTCACTAGGAAAGTGTACATCGACGACCGAGGTATCAACGCTCACGGCCAGCTGTTGACCCGCGCGCGGCACCAATAGCGTGGCGTCGTCTCCACATCCCAGTGTGACGCCATTTGACGCGGACGACGCCTCCTGCGACGACACAAAGTAGCGTCGGATCAAATCAAATTCGGCAAGCACAAAGGCCCCTTAAACGCATTGTCACGACGCTCGCGTTCAGAGACGGCGAGCGCTGACCTCGGCACTACGCAGGCGAATCGCCAGCTTGTCTAAAATGCCGTTCACGTATTTATGGCCGTCGGTGGCGCCAAATGACTTAGCCAGCTCAACGCCTTCGTTAATCACTACACGATAGGGTACTTCCATGCGCCGGGATAGCTCATAAGCGCCCAAGCGAAGAATCGCCAGTTCGACGGCGTCGAGATCTTCCAAGCGGCGATCCAACAGCGGGGAGATTTCACGGTCGAGCTCCGCCTTGAAACGCACGGTGTTATGCAGCAAATCGTGAAACAGCGCCTTGTCGGCGATCTCCATTACCTTGACCCAGTTTTCGTGGTCTTCCAGATCATCATCAGCAACCTGGCTACGAAACTCGGCTTCGATGGTGGTAATGGATTTACCCGTCATGTGCCACTGATAAAGCCCTTGCACGGCAAGCTCGCGGGCAGCATGGCGGCCCTGCTGAGCGGCAGAGGGTTTACGCTCGCTCATTGGGTATCTCCTAAAGGCAGCGCGCGCAGCAGTGAGACCATTTCCATCGCTGCCATGGCCGCTTCGGTGCCTTTGTTGCCCGCTTTGGTGCCCGCACGCTCAATCGCTTGTTCGATCGATTCAACGGTTAACACCCCGTTGGCGACCGGCGTATCGAACTCAAGCTGCAAATGATTGATCGCCGTGTTACAGCCACCGGCTACGTACTCAAAATGGGGCGTACCACCGCGAATCACCGCGCCTAGCGCAATGACGGCATCCGGCTTCATTACCTTCAGCACGCGCTTGACCGCGAGCGGCAGTTCCCAGGCACCCGGCACGTGAACAATATGGATATGCTCGGCATCAACGCCATGACGCGTCAAGCTGTCGACTGCCCCTTCCACCAGACTATCCACCACGTGATGGTTAAAGCGACCGACCACGATGACATAATGCCCATCGACGTCAACAAAAGTACCTTCAACTTGAGAAAGAGAATTCATCAATTTATTCCTGCTGCTTAGTACTGTTGGATTAGTACTGCTGGATTAGTCTTGCGGGATTGATCCTGCTGGATCAGTCCTGCTGAAAGGTTGGCTCATCCGCCGCGTCATTAGGCCCCAGCCGCTCGACGACTTCGAGATCGAAGCCGGATAGCGCGGAAAACTTCCACGGTGAACTCAATAAACGCATTTTGCCCACGCCTAAAAAGCGCAGTATCTGTGACCCAGTGCCGATGGTTAAATAGTTGCCAGCACCATCAGAGTCGCTGGTTCGCGGCTGGCGAACACGATCCAAAAAGATATCCAGTTGATCCTTAAGATTCTGATGGGGGCGCCCATCGTCAATCAACACAAACACCCCAGCGGTGGAGTTGGCAATCTCTTCCAGCGCGCGGTGAGCATCCCAACGGCACTGCTCACCCTTCATTAAGCCCATCACATCGCGCAACGTATCGGTGAGATGCACGCGAATTGTCGTAGGCATTTCAGGCGTAGGCTGTCCCTTGACGAGCGCCAAGTGGTGAGCTCCCTGAATGCGATCACGAAACACATGCAGCGTCAGTTCACCGTGAGAGGTCGTCACAGTGGAGGCTTCGAGGTGATCGATGGTCTGCTCGTTGACGATGCGGTAATGAATCAAGTCCGCGATCGTGCCCATTTTGATACCGTGCTCGTGGGCAAACGCTTCCAACTCCGGGCGGCGCGCCATGCTGCCGTCGTCGTTCATGATTTCGCAGATTACGCCACTAGGATCAAACCCCGCTAACGCAGCCAAATCGCATGCCGCTTCGGTGTGACCCGCTCGGCGAAGTACTCCACCCGGCTCAGCCATCAACGGGAAAATATGCCCCGGCTGAACGATATCCGAAGGCTTGGCGTTGGCTGCCACGGCCGCTTGTACCGTGCGTGCGCGATCGGCAGCAGAGATGCCGGTGGTAACGCCTTCGGTCGCTTCGATCGAGAGCGTAAATTTAGTGCCGAAACCGGAGCCGTTATCACGCACCATCAGCGGCAAATTAAGTTGCTCGCAGCGGGCACGGGTCATGGGCATACAGATAAGGCCACGGGCAAATCGGGCCATAAAGTTGATATGCTCAGCCTGCACTTTTTCGGCAGCCATGATGATATCACCTTCATTTTCGCGATCCTCGTCGTCCATGAGAATCACCATTTTGCCCTGGCGAATATCATCTACCAGCTCGGCGATGGGGGCTAAGCCTCTAGAGGAGGAGTGCGCCATGGAATCTCCAAAAGTTGTCGCGTAACGTTGCCGCAAAAAGCTGTTGCGCCAGTATGTAACGAAAAGTCGTCATCCAAAAATTGTCACGTCAGCGCCGATTTCGCGCGTCAGGGTACCCTGGTATCGCTAGTTGCGCTAGTCGGCTGCGGGGACGCAATAATACGCCAATCGCGACCCACCGCTCGCATATCATGAATGGTTAAACGCCGCTGGTCAGCCATACGGGAGAGCCCTGGCAGTGCAAAAAGCGGCCTGGCTTCTCCCCCCAACAAGGTGGGGGCGACAAACAGTTGCAGCTCGTCCACGAGTGCTGCATCCAGCATAGCGCCCGCCAAGGTCGCCCCGGTTTCCACCAGCAGTTCATTCACCTGTTCGTTGTCGGCTAACCAGTGCAGCATTAAGGCTAAATCAACCCGCCCATCATGCCCGGCAGGCAGCACATGCACCTCAGCGCCCGCCTGGGTCAATCGAGCCCGCTTTTCAGCTGAGTGGGCGGGCGTTGTTATCACTAACGTGCGCCCCGGCTCACGTAAACAGGCGGCCGCCAGGGGTAAACGCAGTCGCGTATCCAAAATAACCCGCAGCGGTTGGCGGTGAAGGACGTCATCGGTATTGGCCAGCTGCAGCTGTTCTGAGCGCAGGGTTAGCCGCGAATCGTCCATGATAATCGATTCGACGCCGCTTAATATCGCACTCGAACGCGCCCTAAGCCGCTGCACCTGAGTACGCGCTTCGGGCCCGGTAATCCACTGCGATTCTCCTGACCCCATGGCAGTTCGGCCATCCAGACTCATCGCCATTTTCAGGCGCACAAAAGGTCGTTGAAGGGTCATGCGCGCGATAAACCCCGGGTTCAGCGCCCGTGCTTCACTCTCAAGCAATCCTATCGCCACCTTAATACCGGCGTCTTCTAACAGGCGGATACCCCGGCCACTGACCTGAGGGTTGGGGTCCTGCATCGCGATAACAACCCGCGATACCTTGGCCTCCTTGAGCGCCACCGCACAGGGGCCGGTTCGCCCGGTATGAGAGCAGGGTTCAAGGGTGACATAAGCGGTTGCGCCCTGAGCCCGTTCACCGGCCGCTGCGAGTGCATGGACTTCCGCATGCGGCTCACCAGCACGCACATGAAAGCCTTCCCCGACGACCTGCTCATCGCGCACGATCACACAGCCTACCCGTGGATTCGGGTCGGTGGTGTAAAGCCCTCTGTGTGCCAGCTTGAGCGCCCGCGCCATATAACGGTGATCGTCTTGGCTGAAAAGCGCACTCATTTTGACGGCTCTTGAGAAAGCCGATCGATCTCAGCGCGAAACTCGTCCAAATCCTGAAACTTACGATAAACCGACGCAAAGCGGATATAAGCCACGTGATCGAGGGTTTTAAGCGCCTGCATCACAGATTCACCAATATCACGGGCGTTGATCTCACGATCACCGCGCGCACGAAGGGTTTGACGTATGCGCTCCACGGCGGCTTCAATGGACTCAGCACTTACCGGGCGCTTTTCAAGCGCACGCAGCATGCCCGCCCGTAACTTGGCTTCATTAAAGCTCTCGCGTGAACCGTCTGACTTCACCACCCGAGGCATCACGAGCTCAGCGGTTTCGTAAGTGGTAAAGCGCTCTTGGCAGCTCGCGCACTGGCGGCGACGGCGCACCTGGTCACCATCGGCCACCAACCGTGAATCGGTCACTCGAGTATCGTTTGCACCACAAAAAGGGCAATGCATGGCGGTCAACCTGTTGTCAGCTCGTGTCGACTACTCCACGAGTTAGCGTGTTATAACCTGTCTATGTGTGAGCTATTAGTGGCATCTAAACGAGTAATAGCTGCCTTAAACGAAGGCTTCTTAGCGTTTAAACGCGGTATCAACTTCATATTGTAACGATTTGGCACACAAGCTGCAGCGTTTGTCGCAGATTGTTTATCAGGAGCCACCCATGTCACCCTTTGAGCAGACTATCAACGGCTACCTCAACCACCTGTATGGGCCGCGTGCAGGTGAAGTACAGCGCCGTTTAAACCAGCATCTTGAGCACTTTCTCTCGCTTGCCCCTTTTTCGTCCGCCCCCGGCGATGCCCCGTCGAAAAGCGCACCGTCTTGGAGCGAAAAAGACCAATGGGTCATCAGTTACGGTGATTCCATTATAGAAGAGGGCGTGCCGCCGCTGGCAGTGCTTAGCGACTTTCTTCAAGCACGCTTGGGTGATCGCATTAGCGGCGTACACGTGCTGCCCTTCTTTCCGTGGAGCAGCGACGACGGCTTCTCGGTAATTCATTACCGGGAAGTGAACAGCGAGCTGGGCGACTGGGCGCATATCCGCGAACTCGCCAGTCACTATGATTTAATGGCCGACCTGGTGCTCAACCATGTCTCCCGAGAATCGCTATGGTTCGTCGATTACCTGAGCGGCAGCCTGCCAGGCCGTGATTACTTTATCGAAGTTGACCCCGACACCGATGTTTCCCAGGTCGTTCGCCCCCGCAGCAGCCCGCTGCTGGTGCCCGTTTCCACCCGGCGTGGCACCCGTTACCTATGGGCAACCTTCTCCGAAGACCAGCTCGACCTAAATTTTGAAAACCCGGATGTGTTGCTCGATTTTGTCGGCATTCTGCTGTTCTACCTGGAGCAGGGCACGCGGATTATCCGTTTGGACGCAGTAGCTTTCCTTTGGAAACGCCTCGGCACGTCATGCATTCATCTGCCGGAAACGCATACCGTGGTGCGGTTGCTTCGCGCAATTGTCGATTACGTTGCCCCCGGCACCCTGCTGATTACCGAAACCAACGTGCCTCACCAAGAGAACATTAGCTATTTCGGGCTTGAGCGACTCCCCAAAGGGCCGCCCGATGAAGCACACATGATCTACCAGTTCACGCTGCCACCGTTGTTGCTGCACACGTTAACGCGCGGTGAAGCCAGCACCTTACAAACGTGGCTTACCAGTCTTCCCGTGCTGCCTGATCACTGCACCTATCTCAATTTTACCGCCAGCCATGACGGCATTGGCGTGCGGCCACTGGAAGGCTTATTGCCCGACCACGAGCGGGACGCACTGTTAGAGCTGATGCATAAATTTGGCGGTTTTGTCAGCATGCGCAGCAACCCCGACGGCAGCGACACGCCCTACGAAATCAACATCACCTGGTTTGAGGCCATGCGCGGCACACGGCGGGGGCCTGACCCCTGGCAAATCGCCCGTTTCCTCTGCAGCCAGGCGATCATGCTCAGCCTGCAAGGGATTCCAGCGCTCTATATTCATACGCTAACCGGCACGCTCAACGATGTAGAAGGCGTTGAACGCAGCGGACGGCTGCGCTCGATCAACCGGCGGCGCTGGCAGCGTCAGGAGCTAGAGCTGCTGTTAGACAGCCCCTCTACGCCGACCCACGATGTGTTTAACGCCTTGAACAAGCTACTTGACCAGCGCCGTCAAGAGCCCTGTTTCCATCCCACGGCTGCCCAGCGAGTGTTGGAATCGCCACCAGAGTTACTGGCGATGGAACGCGGCCCCCTGCATGATGGCCGTCGCCTGCTCGCGCTGTATAACGTCACCGACCTGCCGCTCCCCTTAGCGAATGTAGGCGAGGCGGTCACCCAAGCGCTGAGCCAGCACGCCTGGCAGGCACTTGATTCAGATAATCCCTGGTCTGCTAGCGGCGCCCTGCCACCTTATGCGGTACGCTGGCTGGTGGCTCCGAACTAACCGTTCCTTTCATTCATCTCTTTTTATTCAACATTTTTTTATTCAACTCTTTTTTATTCAAGAAGGCACCTGCATGCACTTGAAACGTCCCTTCGTCATTGGCGGACTATTACTACTCACCGCGACTGGAAATACCTCGGCGAACGACACCAACGAGCTTCCAGCCCCTGTTCAGGCGCTAGCCGACCAGGGCCTGGAAATACATGGCCAATTTGACGCCCCCGGCGGTTTACGCGGCTACGGCGCCAGCGTTCAGGGCCAGGACATGGCGATTTACCTAACCCCGGATGGCGAGCACGCGGTGGTGGGAACACTGATGGACAGCGAGGGTAATGACCTTACTGAAGCGCAACTGGACGAGCACGTTCGCGCGCCGCTGGAAGCCCAAACTTGGCAGTTACTTAGCGAAAGCCACTGGATCCAGGATGGCGATGTCGATGCGCCTCGTACCATTTACACGTTTACGGACGCCAACTGCCCCTACTGCCGCCAGTTTTGGCAAGACGTTCGCCCCTGGGTAGAAGCCGGCCAGGTACAGTTGCGCCATATCATGGTGGGTATCTTAGCGCCCGATAGCCCTGCCAAAGCGGCAACTCTGCTCGCTGCGGATGACCCCGCGGCCACACTGCACGCCCATGAAAGCGGCGAGCAAGCCGTCGACGCCAGCGCCCAGTCAAGGGCGTTCGAAGAGCAGGTATATGCCAATAACCAGCTGTTTGATGAACTAGGCCTTTACGCCACCCCCACCAGCGCTTTCCAACGCACCACAGACGACGGCACGGTTCGCATTGACCGCGTGCAGGGCCTACCCAGCGATGAGCAACTGACTGAAATGATGGGCAGCGAAGCGCCCTGAAAGAACGATTGTGTCACTTCTCACGTTAGTATCGTTCCTCTCCACGTGAAGGAAAGACCTAACACCAAGAGTGAAATACAAAAATAACGCTAAGGTATCGACGCTTTAGGCCGATAGAAACAAATGGCTCAATTATAAAAACAGGAAAACCATGACTCGTTTAACGACAACACAAAAACTGTGGGGAACGCTGGGCATCATCTGGATCGCGATGCTGCTCCTGGTGGGCTGGCTGGCATTAGAGAACCGTCAAACGATAGTAAACGAACGCCGCGACAGCATTCAATACGTGGTCGAAAGCGTCCAAAACCAAATTGAAGCGCTTCAGGAAAGGGTTGCCGCCGGTGAGCTCAGCCTAGAAGAGGCGCAGCAGCGCGCGATCGACAATATGTCTAGCGTCAGCTTCGGCGCGGGCGAGTATATTTTCGCTTTCAATGATGACTTATTAATTATTTCACACCCCAGCCGCGAGTCCGGCACGGACATGACTGACTATTTAGACGCTAGCGGCATGGCGCTTTATCCGGAGTTGCTGCGCGTTGCCCAAACAGGCGGTGGTCACGTCAATTACTACTCTACCCGGGCCGGTGGCGAAGAACAGCTGCCTAAAACCAGTTATGTCGCCCACCTTCCCGAATGGGGCTGGTCGTTAGCCACGGGCGTGTATGTCGACGACATCAATGAAGCGTTTATTACCGGTTTGATTCACTCAATTGGCATCTTGCTGATCATCGGCCTACCGGTAACGCTGCTTATGGGCTTGGTTATTCGCGATGTTTCCCGGCGTTTAGGCGGTGACCCACGCTACGCCGCCAGCGTTGTGCGCCATATAGCCGATGGTGATCTCACCCAGGTAACGCAGCTTTCGGCGAAAGACCAGCAAAGCTTGCTGTTCGATATTAACCGCATGCGAGAAACGTTGGCCGCCACAATCGGCGATATTCACCGTGGGGCAAGCCAAGTGAACAGCGGCGTCGAGCAAATAGTCGGCGTCAACGAAGAACTCTCGACCCGAACCGAAGAGCAGGCAGCCTCACTGGCTGAAACGGCTTCCAGCATGGAACAGCTTACCGCCACCGTTAAGCAGAATGCGGAACATGCAGACCATGCGCGCACGCTTGCCACCCGGGCGGCCGACAGCGCTCAGCGCGGCAGTGACTCAATGTCCTCCGTCACCGCTACCATGGCGACAATTAACGAAAGCGCGACACAAATGAGCAGCATCGTTAACACCATTGACGGCATTGCTTTCCAAACCAATATTCTGGCACTTAACGCCTCTGTAGAAGCCGCACGGGCCGGTGATCAAGGCCGCGGTTTTGCGGTAGTTGCCAACGAGGTCCGTCAGCTTGCCAGCCGCTCTGCGTCTGCCGCCCAAGAAATCAAAACGCTGATCGAAGCATCGGATAGCAAAGTGGTCGAAGGCAGCCGCCAAGTACGCGATACCGGGGATGTTATTAACGGCATGGTCGACGACATCAAGCAGCTCAGCACACTGGTTCAGGAAATCTCGGCGGCCACCATCGAACAGAGCAGTGGTATTGAGCAGGTCAACCAAGCGGTCACCCAAATGGATCAAATGACCCAGCAAAATGCCAGTCTCGTGCAGGAAAGCAACCATGCGACCCAGACACTTGCCCAGCTAAGCGCCCAGTTACGTCAGTTGGTCGCTCATTTCCGCATTAACCAGAACCTGGAGCATGCTCAGGCATTACCCGCCTCCTCGCCTGCCCCGCGGGCAGCCTATGAGGACAGCGATTTTTAAGCCTCATGATCGCGAGTGTAGCGCAGCGACCCACGTGAACAGCGGCGGCAAGTAACCTTGCCGCCGCTTTTACTTTAAAAAAAGCTCATGTATTAACGCCCTAGGCCGATAGAAAAAACCGTTGGTTACTTACATCGGCTAGGAAGAACATGACACGCTTAACAACGACGCAAAAACTCTGGGGTACGCTGGGCATCATCTGGATCGCCATGCTGCTATTAGTTGGCTGGCTCGCATTGGAAAATCGCCAAACGATCGAAAGTGAGCGCCGCGATAGCATTCAATACGTGATCGAGAGCGTACATAGCCAAATTGAAGCCCTGCAAGCCCGGGTGGCCACTGGCGAACTCAGCGAAGCAGAGGCGCAACAGCGCGCTATCGACAACATGGCTAGCGTTAGCTTTGGCGACGGTGAATACCTATTCTCTTTCGACAACGATCTGCGTATCGTTTCCCACCCCAATCGCCCCCGCGGCGAAGATATGAGTGCTTACCAAGATGCCAGCGGTATGGATCTTTACGCCGCTTTTCTTGAGGCTGCCCAATCCGGTGGTGGGCATGTAGGTTACTATTCTCGCCGCATTACCGGCGATGAGCAGGTGCCCAAAATCAGCTACGTCGCTTACCTACCTGAATGGCAGTGGTCGCTGGCGTCTGGCGTTTATGTTGATGACATTAACGAAGCGTTTATTGCCGGCTTGATTCGCTCGGTGGTCATTCTGTTGATTATTGGCGTACCGGTAACGTTGCTGATGGGCTGGGTGATTCGTGATGTTTCCCGCCGCTTAGGCGGTGACCCACGCTACGCCGCCAGCGTTGTGCGCCATATTGCCGACGGCGATCTCACCCAGGTAACCCAGCTTTCAAGCAAAGATCAGCAAAGCCTGCTGTTCGATATTAACCGCATGCGGGAAACCCTGGCCGCCACGATCGGCGATATCCACCAAGGGGCAAGTCAGGTGAATAGTGGTGTCGAGCAGATTGTGGCTGTCAATGAAGAACTCTCGACCCGTACCGAAGAGCAGGCGGCCTCCCTGGCCGAAACGGCTTCCAGCATGGAGCAGCTTACCGCAACCGTTAAGCAGAACGCAGACCATGCCGATCATGCCCGGACGCTGGCAACCCGCACCGCTGACAGTGCTCAGCGCGGCAGTGATGCCATGTCGACGGTGATCACCACTATGGCGACCATTAACGAAAGTGCGACGCAAATGAGCAGCATCGTTAACACCATTGACGGCATTGCTTTCCAAACCAATATTCTGGCACTGAATGCGTCTGTAGAAGCCGCACGTGCAGGGGAGCAAGGGCGCGGTTTTGCCGTGGTCGCCAACGAGGTTCGCCAGCTTGCCAGCCGCTCTGCTGCTGCCGCTCAAGAGATCAAAACGCTGATCGAAGCATCGGATAGCAAAGTGGTCGAAGGCAGCCGCCAAGTACGCGAGACCGGCGACGTGATCCATGGGATGGTCGACGACATCAAGCAGCTCAGCACGCTGGTTCAGGAAATCTCGGCGGCTACTATCGAACAGAGCAGCGGTATTGAGCAGGTCAACCAAGCGGTGACCCAAATGGATCAAATGACCCAGCAAAATGCCAGCTTGGTACAAGAGAGCAACCACGCGACCCAGGCGCTTGCCCAGCTAAGCGCCCAGTTACGTCAGTTGGTGGCTCATTTCCGTATTAACCAGAACCTGGAGCATGCTCAGGCATTACCCGCCTCCTCATCTGCCTCTCGGGCAGCTTATTAGGACAGCGATTTTTAGCCTTTGTCATCGCGAGCGAAGCGTGGCGATCTCGGGTTGGCTTGCCACCGCGAGCTGAGATTGCCGCGTCGCTTCGCTCCTCGCAATAACAGAAAAAGAAGTTCCTCGCGGCATGGGGTTAATTGCCATGACAAAAAAAGCGCCTGATAATGGCTTATCAGGCGCCCTTCCATATTGGCAATACAAGAAGTTTTAAACCTTGCCTTGATTATCCAACTCGACCGCTTCGTGCATACGTGTCAACAGATCGGGCACGGCTGCCTGGACGCGGTTCCAGCTGGGAATAAAGGGTCGCTCTCTGGGGTTGTCCAGGAACAAGTTGCCTGCTTCCAGCAGGTTGCTGGCGAAGAGTTCGACCGCCTGCTCTTCGCTATGGCGATCGAGGCTCAAACCGTTCATGGTCGCATCGTGGTCGTAGGCTTCGATCAAATCCAATGCAAAGCGGTAGTAAGTGGCTTTGAGCGTGCGAAAGTCTTCACTGCTAAAGGTAATCCCTTGCGTGGCCAACTTGCGATACAACGCTTTGGAGATATCCAAACTCATCCGGTTCAAGCCGCCGTTAGGGTCCTCTTCACTCACTGGTTGGTGCTTGTGGTCGTAGGCATCGGCGATGTCCACCTGGCAGATCTGGCGCGTAGAATAGTTGCGCTGAAGCTCCGATAACACCCCGATTTCCAGCCCCCAATCGGCAGGAATTCGAATGCCTTCGAGCACCTCGCTGCGCATCGCAAACTCGCCCGAAAGCGGGTAGCGGAAGCTATCCAAGTAGTCGAGATACGCCAGCGGCCCGCAGACGGTTTTCAGCGCCCGCAGCAACGGCGTCACCAGCAGCCGAGAAACCCGGCCATTGAGTTTGCCCTCCGCAATGCGGGGGTAATAACCTTTACAGAAACTATAATTGAAATTGGGGTGGGCGACCGGATACATCAGGCGCGCCAGCAAACCGCGCTCATAAGTGAGAATATCGCAATCGTGCAGCCCCACTACCGTCGAGCGAGCTGACGACAGCATATACCCAGCGCAATACCAAACGTTACGCCCTTTTCCAGGCTCCAACGCCCCTAGCCCATGCGCTTCCAGCTCCGCATCCAGCGCTCTCAGGCGCGGGCCATCGTTCCACAAAATACGCGTATGCTGTGGCAGGCGCGAGAAAAACTCCCGAGCGAATAAAAACTGCTCACGGTCGGCACGATCCAGACCAATGACTATCTCATTGAGATAAGGCACTTTAACCAGCTCATCGACAATCGCTGACAGCGCTGGCCCCTCTAACTCCGAAAACAGTGACGGTAGAATCAAGCCCATCGGCCGCCGACGAGCGAACTGGCAAAGCTCTTCTTCTAACGCCTCCACTGGGCGCTTCGTCAGGTTATGAAAGTCAGTAATAATGCCGTTTTGATGAAAGTCACTCATGCGCTTGCCTCCCTGGATTCGTCGAACTGTTCTTGATTAACGAACCGCTCTACAACAACAGCATCACCCTTCTCTGCCGTCGCTAAACGGCGTTCGTCTCGCCCCCACCAGTGGGCCACCCCCTCGGCCCAGCCGGTTGGCCCGGTTGCTTCCGTGCGGTAAAGCGCACTGTTACATGGCTCAACGACTAAGTCATGACACCCACGGATCACCACGGCCTGATCCACCGCCTCAAGCATAGAGATATCATTTGGCCCATCTCCCAGGCCTAACGAGAGAGGCGTCCGGCCTCTCAAGGCCGTAAAGCGTTTGACCAGCCACTCCACGGCGCTGCCTTTGTCCGCCGCACGCCCCATCACATGCCAGAAACGCCCGCCTTGTGTTAGCTGCAGGCCATCCCCTTCCAAAGCCGCACGAAATGTTTCCAATGCCGCGTCACTATCTTTCCACAACAGCGGCTCGCTGCCTTCCCGCTGCCGCGCATCATGGGCACGGGATTCATCCAACCCCGTCAGTTCCATTACTTCCTTCACACTCAACTCACCCATGCGGGTAAATTGAACATCCAAACGCTCGCGCCACACCTTTAAACGCGCACTTATAAAACCAATATCCACCCCAGGATGTTTAATCACCACTCCATCACGACCACCGCCAGGGCGGTCTAACCGCGCATGGCACCAGCCTGGCGGCAGGCCAATCACCGCCCCATTTTCCGCAATAAACGGCGTCGCGGTGAGGCCGAGCGCTTCGCGCAAGGGAATCAACTCCGCACGGGTTTTACTGGTAACCGGAATGACCGGCACGCCCATTTGCTTAAAACGAGCCAGCCAAGGGGCGGCCGGGCTGAAGTCATAGGTGTGGTGATCCAGCAGCGAGCCATCTAAATCGGTCACCACTATACGCGGCGGCAACATCGGGTCGGCTGATGCGGTGAATGAAGATGGCGATGGAGAAAGCGGCGCTGAAAATTGATTTGATTCCGGCATGGCACTACCTCTTTTCGGTCTTAGCGCATCATCGATGTATATGGCAAGGATAGCTAATCGCTAAGTCCCGCAATGGTTCGGCTAAGAAAAAGATAGCAAGTTATAAGCCAAAACGAAGAAACGTAGTTTTAGCAGCAGGTTATGGCGCATTTGAGAACGCCCAGGGAGATGGCTTCGCTGCAGGCACCAAAAAGAAGCAGCCTAAAAGCACCAAAAAGGCGCATGAGGCACTTTAGTGCACTTTTTGCGTCGGTAAACGAAAAAAAACTAACACAAGACTTGGCAGCGGCGCATAAATAGCTATACTTATCTTGTACCCACTGGTTGTCCTGTACACCCCTCACCTGACGCCAGTGGGCTGCAGTGAGCCAAGCCCTTTCTACCCGCCTCCCCCGGCGGTTTTTTTTATGCTGGAAAAGTGGGATACACCGCGGGCAGAGATTGCCGCGTCGCTGCGCTCCTCGCAATGACATGGGAAGTCAGAGCTCTACTCCACATGAATAACGACTTCAACCCGACGGTTACGCGCACGCCCTTCTGCCGTGGCGTTACTTTCCAGTGGCCTAGTGGCCGCCAAGCCAACCGCGCGCAGGCGCTCTGCATCGACGCCCGACGCTTCGAGCGCCTCCACAATGGCAATGGCCCGTGCACTCGAGAGGGCCCAGTTGGAAGAGAATTCTTCAGTATTGATCGTTTGGCTATCAGAGTGGCCTTCCACCCATACCTCGCCATCGTAGCGCTGTATCGTCTCCAGCAAGCTACCCACTAGCGATGACCCATCGTCGGTCAACTCAGCCGTAGCGGAAGGAAATAGCAGTTGATCCTGCACACGCAAACTAATCCCCTCATCCACTCGTGACACCTCGACACCTTCCAAGTCGGGTAGATAGGTAGACTCTTCAACGCGCTGAGACAGCGCCTGGTTCAAGGCCAAGGCCCCCGACACCGATTCATCGCTAACCGGTTGCACGTTCACCGGCGGCCGATCGGTCAATACCACCATGTAATCCGCCAAGGGTGACGAAAAATCATCGCTACCGGCTGGCATCAACAGTTTGGGCAATGTAATGGCGGGCGCCGGGGGCGGTGCGGCCAAGAGCGGTGGAACACCGTAACTAACGCGCCGGAGCCGCTCAGAAAGCGGCGGCAAGCCGGCCACACCCAGCGAAGCACTCACCGCCATGGGGCTCAGCCCTACACCACGCCAGATGGGAAGGCTCGCGCGGTCAGGCATGGCTTGCGCTAACGCCTCTGGCAAAGGGATTCCAAGCGTGGGGACCGGTGGGTTAATCGCCTCTTCAATGGTATCGCCGGCTAACCACTCAGGGCCGGTCGCTTCGGCGGCCGCGATGATGACCACGAAAAGCGCCACCAACAAGGTCATAATATCGAGATAGCTAATCATCCAACCGCTATTGCTATCGCTTTCCTGATAAGCCGACATCAGCGAATCGTGGCGCGGGCCGCAGCGGTGATCTTCAAGCATTAGTATGTTCGCTCATTCAAGTTTTGAACCTCTTGGCCGATGTAGCTAGGTAGATCTAATCAAGTGCGCCGCGCTAGGCACTTTAAAATCAGCACCTTGAATCAAGTACTCTGAACCGGGTACTTCACATTAAGTATTTCGAATTAGGCTCACTGAGTTAGCTATTTCAAAACAGTTACATTGAATTAGCCATGGCAAACTAACCATCACGAACTAAGCACGACGAACTAAGCATGACCAACAGTCTATCAAAAGCCGTTTTGTAGCGAAAAAGGAACCCGCAGGTGCGCACCCGTCCCTCATTAAGTCGTTTACCCTATTTCATACGCCCTGTTGGTTTGGGGCTGGCAACGCTAATGCTTAGCGGCTGCTTTTATGCGAATACCTCACAAGCGCCCGTTGCCGTCACCTACCCCTATACCGAACAGCAGCGCATGCAGGCAGCCCACCACTGGGATGTGCTGGCGCGTCACGAAGCGACCAGCATTTTGCAGCGCGAACGTGTTCGCAATCGCGACTTACACATCAGCGAAGCTGACCATGGTGAACTCCGCACCTATAGCGGTGGCGAGTTTGAACGGGGCTTTCGCACACTACTTACCAGTGAACTGGTCTCTCGCGGAGCTAACCTCACCACTGTGCCGACGACCAACAGCGCCAACATTACCATCGATGTCGAAGTCGTCGAGCACCGGGATCGCGATTTTATCCGCCCCCCGATAGGCGCTTTCACCGCGCTAACCGCGGGTATCGCCGTGGCAACCATCCCGTTTAATCAGTGGAGCGAACCCGCCTTGGGGCTCATCCCAGCGGGCATGCTCGCCGACGTCACCAGCGGCAGTTGGACCAACACCGGCAATGAAGAAATTATCGTGACGACGCAAATTATTGATGGCGAACGAATTCTCTACTCATCATCCAACATTTACTACATTAATGCGGGCGACCGTCGTCAATATGCCCCACATCGCGTGCCCCAGGCGCCTACCACTCCCACCGTTCCCCTTACTGATACGTGGTAATGTCATGCTGATCACACTTTTAAAGGCGCAGCGCGCTTATTCTATCAGCCGTATGGCGGCCATGAGCATTGCACTGCTTTTTCTGGCGGGCTGCAGCGCAATGGGCAATGCTAACAACCCCCCCGCCGAACCGGAACCCGACCTTTCTGAGCTGGTGCACGCCGCCGCCGAACAGATGATTGCCAGCAACCCGGACCTGACGCGCTATAGCCCCATGATTGCCGCCACGTTCGTCAGCATCGACAACTTGAGCCAGTCCTCCACGCTTGGCCGAATTAGCTCTGAAATCATGGCATCGGCACTCTCGCGCCAGGGCATGCAAGTGCGTGAAGTCAAAATGCGCGACAGCATGTTTATCGAAGAGAGCGTGGGCGAGTTGATTCTCTCACGCCAAGTGCAGCGCCTCAGTGCCCAGCATAACGCCCGCTCTATCCTGATGGGCACCTACGCACAAGGCCAGGACTACATCTATGTGAGTGCCCGTGTGGTACGCGCAGGCGACGCCATGGTGCTCGGCAGTGCCGATTTCCGCCTACCGTTAAATAACAACACCCGCAGTTTATTAGAAGGCCAAGGGGGCTGGTAAGCACCAATCGCAATGACATAAAGCGCAGCGTTCGCCGTGACAGCCCACATGTAATTGCGAGGCGCCCTTATTTCATGTCATTGCGAGGAGCTGAGCGACGCGGCATTCTCAGGCAACACCACTCTCACAGTGCGATGCCGTTTAGCTGCCAAGGCTTCTATCTTCGCTTTAAGTACTAGTTTCGCCTCTGCATCACCATGTACGAGGCGAATCTCCCGCGGCCAGTGGCGCATGCGCTTGACGAAATTGAGTAAATCGCGTTGGTCAGCATGGGCAGAGTAACCGCTAATGGTGGTCACCCCTGCGCGAATATCATAACGCTCGCCGTCCAACATCACCCAACCGCCCTGGGGCCCGTAACGCTGTATATCACGCCCCGGCGTTCCTGCTCCCTGGTAACCCACAAACAACACCTGGTGGCGCGGATCACCCAGCATGGCTTTCAAGTAATTAACGACCCGCCCACCTGCGCACATCCCGCTGGCCGCAATCACCACCGCAGGTCGGCCGCTTTCGGCTAAATAGCTAACTGTTTGCTCATGGGTTTCATGGCTATCGACGGTATACAGCGCATCGAAGTTGAGCGGGTGCCGCCCCGCCTTTAAGCGCGTCTGCGCTTCAGCGTCCCAGAAAGGTTTTAAATCGCGGTAAACCCGGGTAAAACGCGCCGCCAACGGCGAATCGACGATGATTTCCAGCGACTGCCAGAGCGCATCATTGCCCGCCCAATGAATAATGCCCTCTAACTCATAAAGCAGTTCTTGGGTGCGCCCAATACTGAAGGCAGGAATAATCACCGTGCCCTTATTCACCAACGCCTGCTCGATCGCCTTTTTCAGCAGTGCCGCTCTTTCATTACGCCCTTCGTGCAGGCGATCGCCATAGGTCGATTCCAGCACCAACACATCCGCCTGGGAAGGCGCTTTCGGCGCAGGCAGTAAAGGCGAATTGGCCGCCCCCAAATCACCGGAGAACACGACACACTCACGACGCTTTGAACGAGGATCAGCTAACGCCACCTCAACATAACTCGACCCCAGAATGTGACCCGCCCGCTGCAGTTTTATCTTCATACTTAAAGAAGAAGCATCCTCGACGGTGTGCCACTTCGCATAATTGATCGGCACTAGCTGCTGCTCGACCCGTTCTAAAAACTGCTCAATCAAACGCGAGTCACGGGTAAAACCTATTTTCAGCGCATCTTCAATCACTAACGGTAATAGCTTCGCCGAAGGTTTTGAGCAGATGATGGGGCCGGCAAACCCCGCCGCCAGGAGATAAGGCAGCCGCCCCACGTGGTCGATATGCACATGGGTAATCACCAGCGCTTTAACCGTCGAAATATCAAAATCAATTGAGAGCTGATCGAAGCTATCCTGCTGGGCGTCTTCGCCTTGAAACAGACCGCAATCGATTAACAGTGAAGACTCACTATGGCTGAAGAGTTGATGACAACTACCGGTAACGCCGCTGGCACCACCGTGGTGAACGATAGTAGATAGGAAATTCGATAAGGAATGTGTTGCCATCATCAGCTCTCCAAGTGGCGTCTATAAGGCCACTAGCTTAATTAAATAAAACTAATAACAATGTGACGATGCAATAAGAGAGCATGGAAGGCAATATTTAATTAGCAAAAACCCGCAACACCTCTTGGGTGATGGCGGGTTTACAAGCGCTTGTATCGGCAACTAAAAATCAGGCTCAGCGCTTAAAAGGTATAGGTAACACCCAGCACCGCTACCGGGAAAAGTGGGAACTTATCGATATCGTCTTCGAGGCTTTGCTCTTCAGCACGAATGTCATCGCGTAACTGCGGGTTGAGCGCTTCAAAGTTACGGCTAGTACTCAAAGACACATCCACATTGGTAGCCACAACGCCGAACTCAGAGAAGAACGAGAACCCGCTCTGGTGAGAGCTGCGCCATCCAAGCCCTACATACGGCTGAGTGCCATCCGAAACGGTCGCAGTCCCCACGACCGAACCGATCTCAGCGGCAGTATAAGTACGATCATTGAATTCGTAAGTGGTGTCGTTATCCGGAGTGCCGACCACGTTCGCTTCGATATCCGGCATCATGATGCCTGCCGATAAAAAGAAGCTGCCGCCAAGCGGAAAATAATCCAATTTGACGCTAGACGCTTTCATTTCAAAGTCAGCGTCGTAGTTCACATCATCTTCATCAAAGTCAGTATCGTAATCCAAACCATCGGTATAACGTGCTGTTACCGCTAGGTTTTCATGGAAACGCCAAGAGGCATCGGCGCCAAAACCCGTGGTACCCGCAATAGCGGAAACGGAAACCTTTTTTTCGTACGCGAAGCTAGTCCCCGCGAGCATCGTCAACGTGACAGCGCTTACGGCCAATGCGAGTGTATTTTTCGTATTTAGCATCGTTTTCATTATCCCTTGAAATTTATTCGGCTGTTCTTGTACGGAGACCTCACCATACAGCGTTTCCTGCGACTGATGCGCCGCCCCAGGCATGAGTCCGAACCAACAAATTCTACTTAATCATGCATCAAACATGTGTAGAAAATTGCTAATCCCGCCATCTGAGACTACTGAGATTCCTAATCCAGTACAACCTACGTTGACACTGTAATTAAGTAGCTTTAAAGGCACTGATGACGCTGCGCTTGCACTGCCTATAGCAAGCAGCCGTTATGAAGTTGATCAATATTGCCTGGCGCGTACCGAGAAACAGCCCCACAGCACCGCAAGCAAAAAGGCGTACATCATTACCCCACTGTTATGGGTTAAGAATGCCTGCGAAAAACCGAAATCGATAAAAGCCACGGGAAGGAGCACGCCCGCCACCGCAAGCGAGCGCAATTCAAGGTTGGTGGCAGCAATGTGCCGTGCAAAAAGCCGCATTGGAACGAGATAAAGGGCTAACAACGCCGCTAAGCCCACCACGCCACGCTTGGCAAAAGCATCGATGAACTCGTTATGGGCATGGCTATAATGGGTCGCGATCGGATCGATCACCCCATTATTCGCCAGCACTTGGATGCCTGTCTGATAGCCATTTTCGCCCCACCCAAAAAGCGGCTTTTCGACTATCAAGTGATAGGCACCCTTCCACATCTCAAAACGCGCCCCAAGGGAAGTCGCAGAGGTTTCCCCCGATACGTAGAGCGCCACATCATTAAAAGCCTCTTGCACCCGTAGCTGAACGCCGGTTTGTGGCAGGAAATAGACCATTAGCCCACCGAGCACCACTGCTAGCAGCGCGCTTATGTTCAAGTGGCTCGGCAATTGGTGACCATAGCCCCGATAAAGCACCAGCAGTACGAAGGGCAAGCCAATCCAGCCGCCTCGGCTACCTGAAAACAGTGAGCCGAGCATGCCTGCCACGGCCCCTACCAATAGCAAAGCGACCCAGCCCGTTCGGTGCGGTCGCACCATTGCCCAACCTAACCCAGCCAAACAGAGGATCCCTAGCAGCATGCTCAAGTTGCCGAATTGAATAATGCTGGTATACCCGGAAGCACGCCAGGCTCCCTCAACCAGCTTCTGCCAGCTAGCCCAGCCTCCTGCCCCGATAGCCCCAAGGACCAAACCGCTCCACAGCCAACCCAAACGGGGTGGGTAAGCCATTACTAACAGCATGGCGGGCACGGCCAATAAAAAACGTATGGGCTCATCGAACCCACGGGTGCCTTGGCCATCCCACCACGCGGCCAGCATGCCAATGAAGGCGTAAGCCATTAACGCCGCCATCACCAGATAATCCTGGCGCTTCAACCCAAGCACAGGTTGGGTAAATAGTAAGAGAGCACTGCCCTGCAGCAGCATGACCGCCCCTAGTGAATACCCACTCGGCACGATCAATGCGATAGCGCCCAGTAGAAATACCGCCAGGCTGGTATAAGCACGCATTACCACCGGAAGGTGAAAGGAAGAGGCAGTGGGTAGGCTGGGCATTGCTGATCCGTCAACTAAATAAGGTGTAAAAACAAAAAAGGTCGGCGCAAAGGCCGACCACTCTAGCACAAAGATTTTAATTTGAAGGCTTATGCCATCGCTAGTAAGCTTTATCCGGCAGCTCAAGCAATACTCCCCAGTTGGGGGCATCAATAGGCGTTGGGATTTACAAACCCCTTAAAGACTGTCAGCCCAATGATGCGTAAATCCAACCACAACGACCAATTATCGATATACCAAAGGTCATACTCTACTCGTCGCTCCATCTTCTCTAACGTATCGGTTTCACCACGTAAACCATTGACCTGGGCCCAGCCGGTAATGCCTGGCTTAACTTTATGGCGCCGCATGTAAGATTCCACCAACTCTTTATAGTGCTCATTGTGCGCTAAGGCATGTGGGCGAGGGCCGACAATGGACATTCGCCCCTGGAGAACGTTATAGAATTGTGGCAATTCATCCAGCGATGTGCGGCGGAGGAAAGCACCCAGCTTTGTCACTCGTGGGTCTCCTTGCGTGGCTTGAGTGACTGTACCGCTATCTTCCTGGTGCACTTCCATGGAACGAAACTTATAGACCTTAAACTCTCTGCCATTAGCCCCTGTGCGATACTGCTTGAACAGCACAGGTCCTGGAGAAGTAATTTTTATAGCAATAGCAATGCCAACACATACGGGCAAAATTAGCAGGCTTATAAGCCCTCCAACGAGTATGTCTTCCAACCGCTTGACCACCTGCGCCATACCGTTCATAGGGGTCACACTAAGATCAATAGCGTAATGTCCTGCGACTTCGCTCATTCGATGGTTAAGCAAATGCATATCCCTGAATTCGGGGATAAAACGGACTTCTGCCGTTTGGTTACGCAGTGCAAAAAATAATGAACGCACAATACTGCCCATTTCCAGGGGCACACAAATCCATACTTCACGAGCATCAGAAGCAGCCACCCGACGAGATAAACGTTCAAGACACGCATCATCAGGTGATTGCGATAGTCGCTCCACACCAGCAATGGAATAGCCCTCGCCTGGAGAAGCCCGCATACCGCGGGCCACATTGATTAGATGATGAGCAGGGCCAACCAGGAACACCGAGCGACGCGCCCTACCCTTCAAGCGCGCCTGTCGAAGCACAAGCTGCACTGATACCCTGGCTCCACCCGCCATGATAAAAGACAAAAGAAGTGAAACACCGACCCAAAGCCTGGAATAACGATTAGCAGCGTGGGCAAAGTAGATGATGGAGGTGGCCATAATACCGACAATTAGCCAAACGACGCACAGCCTAGCGATCAAGGTAGATATACGAGTAACCCGCCAACGCGCATAAGCACCCAGCAGGCCATTTAGCATCAAAATGAGTAGCGAAATAATGGCGACAGCAAGAACGTAGCGCTCATGTAAATGAAAATGACCGAACCGCCACCAGTGTGAAAGTAAGCTTCCAGATATAACAGCGAGCAAATCGACTACTGGTACTATTAACTGGGCCGGATACCGCTCTGTTAGCCCCTTAGTCTTTCCTGACATGGTTAAATCCGTTATTTGCTCTAATTGAGATATTACTATTCATGTAGCGAGATACATTGATACAGGTTGAAATGATCAATTATTACTTCGTGAGTGTAACTCTTTGAGTACATCACGCAGCTCAAGTTGCCAATCCGCTGGCTGAATGCCATGTACCCGCTTCAGTCGGCTAGAGTCTAACACCGACCAAGCAGGGCGCTTCGCTGGGGTAGGAAAGTCAGCAGTACCAATGGCATTCAATAGGGGGTGTCGCTCCAACAAACCCAGCTCATGGGCAATAGCAAAGATGCTTTTAGCGAATTCATGCCACGTGCACGAAGGCAAGCCCGCATAGTGATAGAGCCCCCACTGCAGGGCACCCTTATCATAGTACTGCTCTACTAGCGCCCATAAGGCCCGGGCGATACTAGCGGCAGAGGTGGGGCAACCATGCTGATCGGACACAATAGACAACTTCTCACGTTCCCGACCCAGCCGCAGCATCGTCTTGACAAAATTGTTGCCATGAACACCAAATACCCAGCTAGTTCGCATGATGAGGTGGTTAGCGCAGGTCTCTGCCAGCACCTTCTCTCCCGCCAATTTGCTGGCTCCGTACACGCCGCTGGGCGCGGGTGTATCTTCCTCGCAGTATGCTGTCTCGGCATCACCGGCAAATACGTAGTCAGTAGAGATATGCAGCAAAGGAATTTTACGCTGCGCTGCCACCGTTGCGAGGTTCGCCACTCCATCTTGGTTAACGGCATATGCAAGCTCCGGCTCGGCCTCGGCCTTATCGACAGCCGTGTATGCCGCTGCATTGATAATCAGCGCAGGCGTCTCACGATCAACGGCCTCTTCAACGGCTGACTTATCAGTAATATCGAGCTCGGCTGATCCGAACCCTGTTACCGTAAAGCCTTCGGGCACCAGCCGCAGGAGTTCATAACCTACCTGCCCCGTTGCCCCTGTTACCAGCACATGCATGGTTATCCTTCCCCGTTCAGCAAGTGGCGCAGCGTCGGTAACTTCTGGTCTTTTTCGGATAACTTAGGCGCCGCGATCGGCCAAGGAATGGAAACGTCAGGGTCGTTCCATAAAAGCCCAGTCTCATCGTCAGGATAATAAAAATCAGTACACTTGTACTGAAAGTCCGCCTCATCACTTAACACACAAAACCCATGGGCATAGCCCGGCGGAATCCATAGCTGGCAGTGATTTTCGTCGCTGAGCTCTACGCCTACATACTGCCCACAGGTCGGAGATGCAGGGTCGATATCGACGGCTACATCATACACAGCCCCACGGCTAACGCTAACCAGCTTGCCCTGGGGACGACTACGCTGAAGGTGCAGGCCGCGAAGTACACCGCGCTGGGAACGGGAGTGGTTATCCTGCACGAATGGCAGGCCGATACCTACCTCGCGATAGCGCTCGGTCTGAAAGGTTTCAAGGAAGAATCCGCGGTGATCGCCGAACACCGTGGGCTCAATGATTAGCACACCAGGCAAGACAGTTTCAGTAATTTTCACTGTGCTGCCTCCGTAGCCAATAGCCGCTGGAGATATTGGCCATAGCCTGTCTTGCTCAACGCTTTGGCTTGCCGGGAAAGCTGCTGAGCTGATAGCCACCCTTGCCGCCAAGCAATTTCTTCCAAACAGGCAACTTTTAGCCCCTGGCGATGCTCAATGGTCTGCACATACTGCGAGGCCTCCAGCAGGCTATCGTGGGTGCCGGTATCCAACCAAGCAAAACCACGGCCTAAGCGCTCTACGCGCAAATCACCACGCTCAAGGTAGGCATTGTTCACGCTGGTAATTTCCAGCTCACCGCGCTCGGAGGGAGTCACTGCCTTGGCAATTTCGATCACGTCGTTATCGTAGAAGTACAATCCAGTCACTGCATAGGAGGATTTCGGCTGCGTCGGCTTCTCTTCTATGGAAACCGCAGTGCCTTGATCATCGAACTCCACCACGCCGAAGCGTTCAGGGTCAGTCACCCAGTAGCCGAAGACAGTCGCACCGCTTTCCATAGTTGCAGCCCGTTTCAACTGATCGGAGAAGTGCTGACCATGAAAAATGTTATCACCCAGCACAAGGCAAACAGAGTCGTTCCCGATAAACTCTTCTCCAATAATGAACGCCTGCGCTAGCCCGTCTGGAGAAGGCTGTTCCGCGTAGCTTAGTGCGATACCGAAATCAGAACCGTCACCCAACAACTTGCGAAAATTAGGCAAATCCTCGGGTGTCGAGATGAGCAAGACCTCACGAATCCCTGTCAGCATCAATACAGAGAGCGGATAGTAGACCATCGGCTTATCGTAGATGGGCAGCAGCTGCTTGGAAACGCCTTTAGTAATCGGATGAAGACGCGTGCCGGAACCACCGGCCAAAATAATCCCTTTCATAAAACACCTTCACTGAAATCTCATGGATTTTGATCGTTCTGCGCAGGTACGCTGCTTTTACCCAAACGCCCCAAACGGTAATCCCCACTCAATACTCGTTGCCACCATGCAGGATTGTCCAGGTACCACTGCACCGTTTTACGGATACCAGATTCAAAGGATTCCTGTGGCACCCAACCCAGCTCACGCTGGATTTTACCGGCATCAATGGCATAACGCACATCATGGCCAGGGCGGTCTTTCACGAAGGTAATTAAGTCTTCATAACGTTCCACACCCGCAGGCTTTTCAGCGGATGCTAACTCTTCCAGCAGAGCACAGAGGGTTCTGACAACATTGATGTTCTTTTTCTCATTGTGACCACCGATGTTGTAGGTCTCACCCACCTGCCCTTCGTTTGCCACCTTGACCAGCGCACGGGCATGGTCTTCAACAAACAGCCAATCGCGTATCTGGGCACCATCGCCATACACCGGTAGCGGTTTACCCGCTAGGGCGTTGAGGATCATGTGCGGAATCAATTTTTCAGGAAAATGGAAAGGGCCATAGTTGTTGGAGCAGTTGGTGATCAGTGTGGGCAGACCATAAGTGCGATGCCAGGCACGAACCAAGTGATCAGAACTGGCTTTCGAGGCTGAATAGGGTGAACTGGGTGCATAGGGAGTGGTTTCGGTAAACAGATCATCCGTTCCTTCCAGATCACCGTAAACCTCATCGGTAGAGATGTGATGAAAACGAAACGCTGAACGTCCATCATCATCTAATGATGCCCAGTAACGGCGGGCTGCTTCCAGCAACGAATAAGTACCAACAATATTAGTTTCGATAAAGTCCGCAGGACCATCAATCGAGCGGTCCACATGGCTCTCTGCGGCCAGGTGCATTACATGGGTAGGTTTGAAGGCAGCAAACACTTGATCAAGCGCCGCTGAGTCACAGATATCAACCTGATAAAAATGGTAGCGAGGCGAATCACTGACTGAGGCCAAGGACTCCAGATTGCCGGCATAGGTGAGTTTATCGACATTGGCCACTTCAGCCTGAGTGTGCTGTATCAAATGACGTAGTACAGCCGACCCAATAAAACCGGCACCGCCGCTCAAGAGAATTCTCATAGAGCCCCTACTTGTTCAATGTTGATGGATACCAATCCTGCAAGAGTTGCTCGTACTCCTGCAATACTTGCGGCCAAGTAAAACGTTCATGAAAGCGCGCTTTGCTGGCCTCCTTCATAGCTAGTTGCCTGGATGTATCATTTAGCAGTTGATCGAATAGGCCTTCACAGGCCGCTTCATTCTCGAAATAAGCTGCGCCCTCACCCGCCACCCAGCGATTAAAGTGGTTATCGTGGGCGATCACGGCACAACCCGCGCCCAACGCTTCCACTAGTGACGGGTTGGTGCCCCCTACGCGATGACCGTGTAGATAAAATCGTGCATAAAACCGCAGTGCTTGAACAACAGGGGCTTCATAAATCGCGCCTGGAAAAATTACTTCTTCCGAAGCTGCATCCATTACCGCTCTATGAAAGGCATTACCTTGTGGGGTGAAATTTCCCAGTACAACCAGTTTGTGATGACGCACCTTACAGCTAAAAGAACGCACCATTTCAAGAAAGGAGTTTTCAGGCTCAGGCCGAGCAATGATCACTGAATAATCGTTGGGTGACAATGCATAAGGCTCTAGCAAAGCGGCATCCGCTGACAACACCTCATCCCCTCCATAGGGGATCATTGTCACTTTTTCAGCCCTTACGCGTGTCGCCAGATGATCCTTAATCTTAGGGTGATCGGCGACCAAATGATTACCTATCCAGCAACCCGCCCGTTCGTTTAGCCAGAACCAGGTTTTGGCCACCAGCCCCCACTTGTCCCGCCGCCATTCAATGCCATCCATATTGATGACATTGGTCTGTCCATTCAAACGTTGCATTAGGTTGAAGCAAGCGGTGTTGTAGCCTAGTGTGAGGAATAGTCCTTGCTGCTTTAAAGCATGGCACGTGGCTTTCCAATCAAAGATTATAGTACCGGCAGCTCCTTCCCGACTAACAGGAATGTGGATGCGTGTAACCCCTTGCCATTCAGTTTCGTAAACATCGCCACTGCCTTGTTCTTGGCAGTAAACGGTAATGTCCCACCCCCTTTCTACAAGATAGAGAGAAAGTTTTTCAGCAAAGGTTTCAAATCCGCCATGCTTAGCTGGTAAACCTCTAATTCCCAGAATAGAAATTTTATAATCATACATTTGAATTTACACTTTTTCTAATTGAACAAGTAAGTGTTAGGGAAAACCAAAAAACCAACATTGCAAACTGATGTTTCCAAGTTAAAGCATTTACAAAGCTCGCCATGAAGAAAAATATCAACAAACTAAAATATAGCAAATTAACTTTAACTTTATATTTTTCATTTTTTAAATACTGAAAAATTGGTTTAAAGTAAACAGTTAAGTAAAAAAATAGGCCAAACACACCATACGAAACAGCGTAATGAAGAATGTCATTATGTGGATCTAACAGACCGACATATGGAATACCATAGTCTAGCTTCAAATAACTCCACATCCCTGGGCCAGCGCCTAACAAATAATAGTCTAAATACATATAGTAAGTTTTATACCAAGTAAAAAGACGTGTAATCAGAGAGGAAGTTTCAGCAGTACGATATAAGTTAGCATCCTCATTCCCTGAAACTATATCTGCAACACCTATGCTTAATGATATTCCAAAACTGCTGTACATATAAAAAAAAATGAGAGCCCCGGCAGTCATTAATGCAGCAACAAATAAAAGGCCTTTGCTAAATTTATCAAAAAATAGAAATACGCTACTTGCTATTATAAAAAACAAAACCGAAGATCTAGTGCCAGACATTATCATCACACACAAGAAAAGCAAAACAATTACGAACCAAGCAATTCTAGCCAAACCTTTTGTTTCTTTTAAAAAAAATATAGCAACTATAGACGCAGCTGCCATCAGATGCCCTAAATAGTTAACGCCAAAATTACCGCTTGCTAGCCTGTCAGGCACTGCATTGATATAGCTAAATACGAAAGCTTCTACTGTCGTCACCACACAACCAAAAACTAGTCCAAGCAAAAAATTACGCTGATAATTAAGCGGATTAGCAAAAAGAAAAAGTGCAGTCAATAAAATGAAATACCGTAGCTGAAAACCTCCCATTAACGACACCAAGTATTCTTCACCACCTAAACTTAAATAAAAAGTAATAAAATAAGCACAAAAAACTGCAAAAATAACCAAAAGATCGTGCTGTACTCTTTTAAAAAAAGACGCAAATCTCACAAGTCCGCATAACAAAAAAATATCAATATGGGTGAATAAAGAAAAAAATGGATTAATGTATGCTTCCCCCATTCTTATGGATGGAAAAAAAGCATTCACTGCATTGGGAATAGAAAAAACAGAAAAAGGAAGGATAAACCAAAAAAATCTTTCTGAGATAAACGAAAGCATCAAAAGACAGAAAAAAAACAATAAAGAACCAATTTCTATTAATCCAATACCCCCATTTTGACTCGCAGCAAGATCACCAGCACCACTAATAAAAAGATAAACAAAAAAACCTAAAACACATGTAAAAATAAAAACTGAGATTGCTATATTAAGGAATTCGAAGCTGTATCTTTCCTCCACGTTGTCATTCATTATACATTAACCCTCGCTGATTTTCTTTTAACTACATAGCCACTGAAATGAGAAATCTAGATACAACTCTCAACAAATGAAAACCTTTGCTTTAAAAGCCACAAGCATTAAACACTAGATTTAATTAACCAAGACATAAAGCAATTATCATATCCAACTTACAACAACACTCACCCTCTTAACTCAGATATATTAATTCGAAATTTTACCCACTCCCTCAATATTAAACCTTCCTAAAAAGTCGGACATTTTCTCCTCTCCTAAGTTAGAAAGAACCATGTGCGAATCTGAAACACAGCAATAACATCTAGTATCTGTATACCTACATGCAATGTTAATCAAAGCCGTACTAGTAAATCCACAGACAACTCCCACATTTAAGTTCTCGACTATATTTTCAGCTACTCCTTTCTGAGTTTCAGCAGGGAGAAGCTCAAAATTATCAGGCATGTTAGTTGTTGAAAAATTTCCCGCTACGTAATCGTGATGTAGCTTTACGAATACTTTTTTATAATTTTTAAGGAACTTATACAACTCTTCCCTTAACCTACCTCCCTCAACTTCACCATATAATGCCTCTACGTTCTGATCTACAAATAGCGCGATGCTGTAGTCAATATTTAACAAGCTTTTATGATCTGCATCAATTTTTATTACTTTATTAAACCTTTCCGGAAGATAAAGCATTTCTGGGTGTTGAAAATATCCTCGAGAGATTGGCCTTTCTTGGCAACCAGACAAATGCCCTTCAATAGATCTAAATTTATATAAAAGACACAACCCTATCAACTTCCTTTTCTCAGACCTTTTTTTAAAACCGCCGCTCAAACGAACATCTATATAGTTCAATAGCCCATCTTCATATAAAGATATGGCTGAAACTCTATCAGAATAAAAGAAATAATTTGAAAGGAGCTGTTCAGGATGAGGAAGCAAGATGGATACGCTTTTTTTATCTGAAAACAAAAAAACGCGCATTATAAAAAATTTCAATACCATCATGACTTTACTAATAGCACTTACTATTTTTCCATTATTCAGCTCAGACTTAAAGTTAATTATATTAAACTCTGGATACTCCTCTTGTAAATTAACCCTTGAAAGCAAATCTTCATGATATTTAGTATAGGAAAAAACCAACAAATATTTTTTCAAACTTACTACCCCAAATCTGAAACTATTGAGCTTAATAAGAATTCTGTGAACAAAAAATCTCTCTTGTCGTCTATATCTTGCGAAAATCTTTTTTCCATTAATAAAGAACTGCAGGGCGAAACAAAAAAAGATTCTTTTTGGCGAAACTTATTAGTGGCGACTAAGTAAACTGCACCATTCAATCTATAGTATTGAGGAAGATCTTGACTTCTTTTACCTACAATTTCTGGCCTTATAAAATCATCCATACTACCATTTTCTGGTAATGTATTTGACCACAACGGTGAATGATCCATTTCACAGACAGAAACCACACTTGCCACCCCGCAATCATCCATTCTTTTTACTGCGTCGCGGATATCTTCAGCTCGGCGAAGCGGTGAGGTTGGTTGAAGAAGCATGACACGCTTGGCCACTATACCTTGTTCTGCCAACGCATCGAGAGCGTGAAGTACAGCATCGACACTCGTCGCCGTATCACTGGATAAGTCATCGGGGCGGCGAATGGCCATGACCTGATGCTGCTCTGCGATAGTCAGCACTTCCTCATCGTCAGAAGTGACGACGATGAGTTCGATTACACCAGACTCCTTGGCTGCATCTAATGTCCATTGGATAAGTGGCTTACCTGCAAGCGGTAGTACATTTTTACGAGGTAATCGTTTACTGCCACCTCGCGCCGGGACAATAGCCACGATATCGACTGTTTTAAATACTTTTGTCATCCTTTGGTCATGCCTCCCACTTCCGTTTGGGCACGGTCAAAATCATCCATACGACCGATATCCAGCCAGTATTCATGGATGGGAAACATATTTACCGCTCTATTGTCTGCTATCTCGCTCTCGAGCAGGGTTGGCATATCAACACGAGTACCAGGCGCCACACTGCGAACAAGCGCTGGCTCCAACAAATAGATGCCAGCATTGATAAAGAAACGCTGTGTGGGCTTTTCGACTATCGAGCGTATGCAATGTCCTTCGCTTTCGATGACCCCGTAAGGCACCTGATAGTCATATTCACGCACGCACATAGTGGCGCTGCCGGGATGCTCCCGGTGAAAATCCAGCAGACTCAACACGTTCAATGAGGTCAAAAGATCGCCATTCATCATGAACATCGGTTTATCGATTTCGTCATGGGGCAAGAGGCCCAAGGCACCACCGGTACCCAGCGGCTCTTCTTCGTGAATGTAACGGATACTGACTCCCCACTGGCGACCATCCCCAAAGTAACTGCGTATTAGCTCGGGCATATAATGGGTAGAGATGAAAAAACGATGGAATCCCGCCTGTATAAAATTGTTTAGGATGAGTTCCAGAATAGGCTTGTCACCCACTTTGAGCATGGGTTTAGGACAGTCATTGGTTAACGGTCTCAGGCGCTTCCCGAATCCGCCCGCCATCAGGAAAACGGGATTATCATAACGAGGCTTGTTTAGCAGGTCATGAAGGCTTTCGAGGCCGATGACCCGTCCCTGAACGTCAAGAATCGGTAACTGCAGCAGTTGCCGCTCTTCCATCGTGGAGAGCATACGCTCCTTGCTCCACTCACGGGTGGCCGTATGCGGACGCGGATTCATTACCTCCTCGACTGCTACGACAAGAGACTGGTGGCGAATTAACGCTCTTCTGACATCACCATCAGTTAAGGTACCAAGCAATTGGCCTTCAGCATCAATCACCAAGACAATCCGCAGAGCAGCTTTATCCAGAACCTGGATAGCTTGCTCCAGCGAGGTTCCCGGTGCCACTACGGCGGCTTCCCAATGTTTCATGAAGTCTTACTCCCCATATTAAGATCGACAGGGGGCCTGGGTGGCTGGCCTGTCAGCTGATAATGAGCCGGAAGTTCGGAAAGCACCGTGGTGCCAGCCCCGACGACAGCGCCCTGACCAAGCTTGACGCCCTGAATAATCACTGCCCCAGGACCGATATGGCATTCATTAGCCACCCAAGCATCCCCGGATAGCACCGCACCCGGGGCAATGTGTACATGGTGGCCAATACGACCGTCATGATCGATGCGAGCCCCAGTATTAAGAATGACGCTATCACCAAGTTGGGTATCGGCCTGCACGATGACTCCTGCCATGACTTGTACACCCTGCCCCAGCTTGACACCGGATCCGAGCACCGCGCTGGGGTGAATCAGGGTGGTAAAGCAATACCCTTGACGAGTGTACTGATCGTGGAGGCGGCGGCGCAAAGAGTTTCCGGGCAGGCTACCAATACCATTGGCAAGCTCAATTCTATGAGGGTGATACTGCTCAATCGCAGTATCGTTTCCCAGTACTGGCACACCTCGCCATTGTTGAATACCTTTATCGGCAAGCCCAGGATCACAAACGCCTAAAACCTGTCGATTAAGGATTTGGAGTAGATCGAGCACGACCTTAGCATGCCCGCCAGCGCCGAGCAGAATAACCGGCGCCTGCTTCATAACGCATCCCCGGCTTGAAAGTCTCTTGCGGCTACCTGCCCGAGGCGGTCCCAGTAGGCCATGGCCAAATCACCATGGCCCGCACGAGCCGTGGTGACATTGTCTTTAGTAAAAAGCTCACCCTCGCGGATAGATGTTGCGGCAACAAGGTTCTGCCGAGCAGCCTGACGGGTATCCCACTCACTCGCTTGGGGCGCTTTCTGTCTATCGCCGAGGGCTTCAGCAATGGCGCGTATATCCCGCACCATGCAGGAAAGTTCGTCCGGCTCTAGGGATGATTTATGATCAGGGCCGGGCAGTTGGCGATCAAGAGTGAAGTGTTTTTCAATAATCGTAGCGCCACGTGCCACTGCAGCCACCGGAATCAGCGTTCCTTGAGTATGGTCGGAATAGCCCACCTGCAGTTGGAAAACCTCGGCCAACAAGTCCATGGCTTTAAGATTGACCTCATGCATCGGCGTAGGGTATTGCGAAGTGCAGTGAAGTAGGCTCACTTTTCCTACTAGAGTGGCACGTGCCTCAGGTTCGCTCCAGCACTGCCATACCTCTTTAAGCGAACCAGGGGGGCGCTCATGAGTCAATGCATGGCAAACCACCGCCAAACCCTGTTCGACCTCAGAAAGCGTGGCCATGCCGGTGGAAATGACCAACGGTTTACCGGTACGAGCGAAGGCCCACAGCAGGGGGCCGTTTGTAAGCTCACCTGAAGGTACTTTATAAAATGGCAGATCTAGGGTTTCGAGGAATCCTAGGCTTTGTGTATCAAAAGCGGTGGATAGGAACTCGATTCCACGTTGATGCGCATGCGCTTGAAGAGGGGCATGCCACTCGAGCGGCAGTTCCAGCGCTTCAAGCATTTCAAGCTGACTTTGATCGGCCTCGGTCGTCTGTTGCTGATAGGCTGCTTTGGGGGCAGTCAACGCGGCCAGTCGTTTGGCATTAAATGTTTGAAACTTGACGGCATCGGCACCCGCGTCAGCGGCAGCATCAACCAGCGCGAAGGCGCGCTGACGATCGCCGTTATGATTAACCCCGGCTTCGGCGATAATGTAAGTGGCTTGTGTGGTCATCACGGCGCGTCGCTCCTTGGCAGGTCGTGGAAGGACTTTAGAGTATCAAGGGGCTGTGTGATCAATGCATCGACAATCTGCTGGGAGGCGTTGCCTTGGCCATAGGGGTTGCGAGTATGTCGACACTTTTCTCTAAACAAAGGGCTGAGTGCCTCGCGAAGGCTAGCATTCATCGCGTCAACTTCGGCGGCACAGTGCAGCACCGAATCAGCGGCCAAGCGCCCTTCCTGACGCTGCCCAATGTTGATTGTCGGCACACCGAAGCTGGGCACTTCAATCAAACCACTGGAGGAGTTGCCAATCACAGCCTCTGCACCGGCCACAGCCGATAGATAACGCTTGAACCCTAGCGAGGGAATCGCCAGCACCCGATCAGGTTGCCGGGCAGCGTAAGCTTCAAGGAGGGGGATAATCGCACGTCCGCCGTTGTCCGCATTGGGATAGGTAAGAATGACTTTATGGTTGGGCCAGTAGTCAAGTACGTCCAGCAGCGATTGGAAACTTTTGACCGGTGGCTCATCAGCCACTGTCACGGGATGATAGGTTACCAGCAGGTACGGTGAATCCAGTGAAAAGTCTAGACTTTCGGCGAGGTTCTCTCGACTAATGAGCGGTGATCGAGTGAGATGATCAAGCCCTAGGGCGCCGACGTTCAGCACCCGCTCCGGTGCCTCACCCATCTGAATCACTCTTTGACGGTAAGCTGGTGCCGCAACGCAGTGTAAGCTAGCCATCTTGGTAATAGCATGCCGGATGGCGTCATCATAGGCGCCCTCGGTCACTTCCCCGCCGTGTAAATGGACAATGGGAATATTCATCACCAAGGCCGCCTGGGCCAAGACCAGGGCTTCAAAACGATCGCCAAGCACTACCAAAGCATCGGGGGCCAAACGTTCCAAAGCATCGGCGACGCCGATCATCCCCACTCCCATCGACTTGGCGATACCCACTCGACTATCCGAGGAAAGCAACATTTCGATCTTGGCGTCAATGATGAAGCCGTCATCAACCACAGTCTGCCAGGTATTTCCAAATTCTGGGGAGAGATGCATCGCTCCAACCAATACTTGCAGCTCAAGCTCGGAGTGGGCTTGAATATCCTTCATTAGCCAGTACAGCAAGCCATAGTCTGCCCGCGTACCAGTAAACACCGCAATACGTCGCATCAAGCCTCTCCAGCATGGTCAGTACGTATGCTGCTAGGCAGGTTTACCACACGAGCTTCCAGCCATAAGGCGTTAGGTAATTCGCCGCTAGGAGCATTGCTATACATCGGCAATCGATTCATTAGTTGCCAGATCGGTCGCGTCATAATGCCCTGCTCATTGGTCACCTTTAGCAGTTGGTCGCGCTGAGACAGGTCCGAACAAATCACCGCATTGAGCCAGTAGTTGCTGCGGCATCCCTCCGGCTCAGTGAAAAAGGTAAATTCGCTGCCGTCCAGGCAAGCAGCGTAATTGGCCGCAAGCTGGCGCTTATCGGCAATGTAGGCGTCCAATTGTTCTAGCTGAGCACAGCCGAGGGCTGCATTAAGGTTGGGTAGACGATAATTATAGGCCAGCTCATCATGCACATATTCGTAAGTGTGCGGTCGCTTAGCGGTCGTAGTGAGGTGTTTGGCACGCTTGCCTGCCTCTTCATCGCAAAGGATCATACCGCCGCCGCCGGTGGTTATTATTTTATTGCCGTTGAAGCTAAGAGTACCTATATCACCGAAGGTCCCCGTATGCTGGCCACGGTAGGTGCTTCCTAACGATTCAGCAGCATCCTCTACCATGGAAATCCCCCAGTCATGGCATACACGCAGTAAGCCATCAATATCTACTGGATGGCCAAACGTATGCATCGGTAGGCAGGCGCGTATGACGCGGTTATCTTCACGTCGGCGACACTGCCCAGCGTCGTCACGATTAGCATGCTCTGACAGCCAAGCCTCCAGCGCAGTGGGCGATAAGCCCAATGTGTGGCGATCCACGTCGATGAAAATCGGCTCTGCCCCGCAGTAGGCAATGGCATTACAGGTGGCCACGAAAGTCAATGGCTGGGTGATCACATAATCACCCTGTCCTACTCCCACTAGACGAAGCGCAACGTGAAGCGCTGCCGTTCCGTTAACGGTGGCAACCGCCCGTGAGCTACCCGTGTAGGCAGCCATATCCTTCTCAAAACGGTCTACAAAGGCCCCTACGCTGGAAACAAAGGTAGAGTCGATGGTTTCGACCACATAAGCCTTTTCGTTACCACGAAAGACCGGTGCATGTAATGGGACGAAGTCCGTAGTGCGATAGTGATCACGGACGAATTCGACAAGCTGTTCAACGACGGGCATAAAAGTCTCACACGTTGTAGAGATCGGCCTTGTATTTGGCCAAATGGTGAGGCTGGGTGAACCAGCTGATTGTTTCTTGTAGGCCAGCACGAATATCATACTGCGGAGCAAATCCGGTCAATTTATGGATTCGCGTATTATCACCCCATAAGCGAAAGACCTCGGACTTACCTGGGCGCAGACGCTGCTCATCAGTCACGAATTCTACATCGCTGCCCATCAATTCACGGATCATGCTGAGAGTGTCACCCACCGAGATTTCGTAGTTAGAGGCAATATTGACCGTCTGGCCTACAGCGGCATCGCAGTTGGCCAACGCCAAAAAACCTCGGCAAGTATCTTCTACATAATTAAAATCACGGGTTGGCGAAACATCTCCGAGTTTGATCTGCTTCATGCCGCTAGCAATCTGGCTAATGATGGTGGGAATCACCGCCCTAGCCGACTGTCGGGGACCATAAGTATTAAAAGGTCGCGCCACAGTCACCGGCAAACCGAAAGCATTGTAAAAACTCATCGCCATGGCATCCGCAGCGATCTTCGAGGCGCTGTAAGGTGACTGTGGCTGCAGAGGATGATCCTCGTCAATCGGCACATACTGGGCTGTGCCATATACCTCACTTGTCGAAGTGTGAATCACGCGTTTCACATTATTCTCAAGTGCCGCCTGACAGATATTAAGCGTACCTTTGATATTGGTATCCACATAGCTATCAGGTGCAACATAAGAGTACGGGATAGCAATTAGCGCAGCCAAATGGAAGATGACATCTACATCTTTCATAATATGTTTGCAGTAATGTGGATCACGCACATCGCCATTTAGCACTTCTACTTGGTTTAGGCAGTCGATATCCTCAAGCCACCCCCAGTTATTAAAGGAGTTGTATTGGGCCAAGGCTTTAACCTGATAACCTTCACGAACCAACAGCTCGGTCAGATGGGAGCCGATAAAGCCATCAGCGCCCGTAACCAGTACTTTCATCATTTTTAATTACCTATTTCTAGCTTCTGAGGGGCTTTCGCCGTCAGTTTAAAATAAGAAAACGCTTTCCACAAAAAAGAAATCGAAAACGCCAAAATCATACCAATTGGTATAGCCCAGTAAGATATATAACTCACCGAAAAATAAACAAAACAAACAAAGGCAATGATAGCAAAAACGCTAGACATTATGATTGGTCGGTCATGACCTTGAGCGTAAAGACCATATTGAGGCACAAATCCGGCAACAAAAACAACAACCGTCAATAGTGTTAAATAAAACAACCCCTTGTTTTCCATGTAGGAATCCTTGCCAATAAAACTCAGCACAACATCAATCATGAAAAACGCAAAAACAACAAACACCCCTACAATAATGGCTGTTTGCATTAAGAGTTTTTTCATATTTGAAAAGAAGAGAGGCATATCGCCATCATGGAAATTTTTAATTAAAACGGGGTATATAAAAACAAAGACGGAGGCATCTAGAAACGAAACTAGAGCATTACAGATGCTCACAAAAAAAACGTAGGCGCCTAATACTTCTAAATTCGCATAGTACTCTAAAAAAAAACGATCAAGCGTAAAAATACCCCTAGTTGACAATGAGGCCAGAAGGAATGGTAAAGCTACGATAATGCCAGACCCAATCCACTTCCAGTTAACCTTAGCACTCCACCCGCCTAGTTGCATTCTATATATGATTACTATCGATATAAAGCAAGCTAAACTAGCCCCTATCGTCCATGCAAGGAACACAGCTTCTAGCGACCTATAAGTCGGGTAAAAAAACATAATGCCAGTAATTACAATACACCAAGCTCCAGATCTAAAAAACAGAACAAAGCTAGCGGCAACTTGCTTGGATGAAGCGACTAATAATCTATTGAACTCCTGTGAGAAATGCTCCAAAAAGAGAAGGATAAAAAACCAGACCATAAATTCGCCCGGCAAGTACCCGAGGCTAAAAATCAAAAGAAGCAGCGGCACAACCAAGCAGTATAGACATAGGATTAATAAAGCATGACTTTTTAAATACTCCCCCCAAATATTTCTATTCGTGGCAATAATCTCACGTGTACTAAAAATATAAAACTCTAAGCCCACCACATAAAGGGAATAACTTATAGCTGCAAACAACAAGCCATACATGCCTACTTGACTCGGCTCAAGATAATAAGCAAGTGTAAATATTAGTAAAAATTTACTGACCAAGGTTGCGCCGCGAAGCCCTACATTGACCAACCGTTTTAGAAAAGGACCCAAAACCACTACCTTATGTTATATAGCACACTTAAAACCTGAAATCTTGCCTATCAGCTAGGATTATAATGATTTGAGTATTATGATTAAAAAGACAGACTATACTCGTAGCTTCATGAGAGCTGTCAGACCATCAATATAAAAACATAAAGCTCTTTGCAATATGAACAACGTTATTTCCATTAAGTTTTTTTTACAACAATGCTAGCCTAGATCAACACTAGAGCGAAGCAACACAAATCAAGAAGCTTTTCCTGTTTTTTCTTTCTTAAGGCTTGCGCGAACAATACTGCCAAACTCAAAGATGAATACTCCGATGACAGCCAGCATGCCACCAAGCACTATAGCCAAAACCATAATTAAACTGCGACCAGTGCCAGCGGGTTCAAGGCTTTGAACCGCCACCTGCACAACCTCACCTTCGCTTAACTGAGTGAGATCTTGCTGTATACCGGCCAAGCGTTGCGTATAGTTCGCAATTAGTTCACCCGCTCTCTCACTGGTAGATTGTTCAACTGCTTCCAAGGCCCGCTCTGCATTCTCTAACTGCTGCTCAAGGCTGGCACGGTGTTTTTCAACACGCTCTTGCTGCCCTGCCATCATACGAGCCAGCAATGCATCATGCATCTGGGTGACCAATTCATTATTGTCCGCACTCGCCTCGGAGCCCAAGCGAATAAGCAAAGTGTCGCTGGGACTGGCTGCTGCCACTTCGAAGGGTAGGCTCTCCAATCCTGCCGACTCTCTTAGTTTACGCGTTTCCGGTCCAAGATAGAGGTTGTTAGCCTTGGCCAACACGGAAGCTGGTGCTTCCAGGGCACGTCCGGGCGCCTCCTCTGCCACCTGATATATTGAGACGTATTCATAGGCGCGCTCTGTTAGCAACACATAGGCCAGTGCACCGAGCACAACGACCAGAAAGACTAGCACCATGGTTTTCCAGCGCCTGACCATTATTTTAGCGAGATCGACTAGGGAAATTTCATCATTTGAAGGAGAGTGCTGCGGCTCATAAGGAGAAGACTGATTCATGCTATTTCGCCAGTAAAGGATAATCAAAATAAAGGCACGCTACCGCCCAGGGATATTCCGGACGCCTTCCCATGCCCTTTTTAGGTATATGCCTCATGCTTCAATTTAGCGAATATGCTAATTATTTGTGCATGCTGCAATTGTAAACTAATCGATATGATACATTTTCTTAATGATAGGCACCACGTGAACAAGCGCCAGGCTCGTTGGTACCGTGAGTGAAATTTGGTAGATAGGGTGGTTTCCCAACAAGCTGGCCTTATCAAAGCTCTTGCGAGTTCCCATTTCGGAGAATGAGCTTAGTGGCTCAGGCGTTTGCGCAGCAGCTGTAGTGCGCTTCTAAATCGCACCGGCTTCTTAAAAACCGCTGCTATTAAACACAGAATAGCCACGATTGCCCTAGTTCCAGGTGTACAGACCTTTCAGGCACGCTACCGCCCAGGGATTATTCCGGACATTTCCCTTGCCCTACTCTTATTTAACTTTGGCTTACCAGCGGCAGCGTTTAGCGTTCGGTCACAGCGAATTTCATATAATGCGCTTTGACCCCACGGTAAACGATACCCACGAGTTACCTCCTACTAACACACGGAGCACATGAATCGCCATGCCTCCTTGCCAGCGTAAAATGCGCCCAATGGTACCTTATCCAGTGTGAGGGGGGCGAGCCTTTCTGCGCCTCTGCCTAGTAGGGAGAACAGGGTTATGCTTCTCTACACCTGCGTGATTTAGCGAATACGGCATGGCAAGCTCAAAGCAGATGGAGCTGCCCATTTCGTATTTGCACAAGCCATAACAGACAAAGCCGCCGAAGAGGGTAATCTTCGGCGGCTTTGTCGAACGCCGGGCTAGCTATTTACAAGAAGTGTTGCTTATTTATAAACCGGCAAACGCGCACAAACCTCAGCCACTTTATCCAGCACCTGGGCTTCGATCGCGCTGGTGTCTTCCCCTTTGGCCAGCACGTCGAGAATGTCGCAGATCCAGCCAGCCAGTTGGGTACACTCTTCTTCACCGAAACCGCGTGTGGTGACCGCCGGGGTGCCGATGCGCAGGCCAGAGGTGACGAACGGGCTTTGCGGGTCGTTCGGTACGGCGTTCTTGTTCACGGTGATGTGGGCACGGCCCAGCGCCGCATCGGCGTCTTTACCGGTCACGCCTTGCTTGATCAGCGAGAGCAGGAAGAGGTGGTCTTCGGTGCCGCCAGAGACGATGTCGTAACCGCGGTCGATAAACACCTTGGCCATTGCCTGGGCATTTTTCACTACCTGCTGCTGGTAGGTTTTGAACTCGGGCGACATGGCTTCTTTGAAGCACACTGCTTTGGCCGCGATCACGTGCATCAACGGGCCGCCCTGGCCGCCAGGGAATACGGCGGATTGCAGTTTTTTCTCGATATCGGCGTCGTTTTCAGCTGAAAGAATCACACCACTCCGCGGGCCGCGCAGGGTTTTGTGCGTAGTAGAGGTGACGACGTGGGCATGGGGCAATGGGCTTGGGTAAACACCCGCCGCGACCAGGCCTGAGACGTGGGCCATATCGACCAGTAAGTAAGCGCCTACTTCGTCAGCGATCTCACGGAACTTCGCCCAATCGACGATTTGTGAATAGGCAGAGAAGCCGGCAATGATCATTTTCGGCTTGTGCTCGCGGGCAAGCTGGGCCACTTGGTCGTAATCGATCAGCTCTTGGTCATTGAGGCCGTACTGGATGGCATTGTAGTGCTTGCCCGAAAAGCTCGGCTTGGCGCCGTGGGTCAGGTGACCACCGGCATCCAGGCTCATGCCTAGAATGGTGTCGCCTGGCTTAACCAGTGCCTGGAAAACGGCGCTGTTGGCTTGCGAGCCGGAGTGCGGCTGAACGTTTACGTAGGTAGCGCTGAACAGTTCTTTGGCGTAATCGATCGCCAGGTTTTCAGCGATATCGACGAATTCACAGCCGCCGTAGTAACGCTTACCGGGGTAGCCTTCAGCGTATTTATTAGTCAGCTGGCTGCCCTGGGCTTCCAGTACGCGGGGGCTGGCGTAGTTTTCAGAAGCAATCAGTTCGATGTGGGCTTCCTGGCGCGCCACTTCTTTCTGCATGGCATCAAACAGCACATCATCGAATCCGGCAATTGTCATATCACGGCTGAACATCGGCGGGAACCTCGTAACGAGAAAGGATCATCATGGAAGAAGCGAGGGAACTATCATAACGCAGCCTGCCACTACTTTCATCGCATCCGCGTCAGGTCGTGCATGAGTCTGTTTCATGTTGCGTTGGTCATGAAATACTGACCGAACGGACAATCATCACGATAGACAAAAGGTCATTCGCGAGCGGCCCGCTTGCATTTTCCTTCGCTCTGAAAAATACTGTATATTCATACAACATTTTTAAGAGTCAGGATACCGACAATGCCGGGCCAGTCTTTTCACTTTACCCCCGCTTTGCCGTTAAGCGACCAGCCGTTGCCGCATTTAACTTTTTTGGGCCGCGCTGGTTTTAGCGGTTTTCCTTCGCCTGCGCAGGATTACGAGCCGTGCACGCTAGATCTCAATACGCGGCTGGTTAAACACCCTACCCAGACGTTTTATGTCACCGCTACCGGCGACAGTATGGAGGGCTGTGGGATTTTTGAGGGCGATCTTCTCGTTGTGGACCGGGGGATTGAGCCGCGGCTGGGGCATATTCTGGTCGCGATGCTGGAAGGCGAAGTGCTGATTAAACGTTACTCGCTTTACCAGGGCACCCCGCACCTATGCTCGACTCACCCGCACTACCCGCCCCTGCCCCTTGAAGGCAGCGACTGCAAACTGTGGGGCGTGGTGCGCGCGGTGATACACGAGTACGTACGATGATTGGCCTGGTCGATGCCAACAACTTTTATGTCAGCTGTGAGCGAGTGTTTCAGCCCAAGCTGGAAGGCCGCCCGGTGGGCGTGATGTCGAATAATGATGGTTGCGTCATCGCGCGTTCCGCCGAGTTGAAGGCGCTGGATATTCCCATGGGAACGCCCGCCTTCAAACTGGAAGGGCTGCGCCAGCGTGGCGAGATACACCTGCTCTCGTCTAACTATGAGCTGTATGGCGATATGTCTTCGCGGTTAGCGCAGCTACTGCGTGACGCCTGCCCAGAGGTCGCGCCTTACTCTATCGATGAAATGTTCATCTATTTAGACGATTTTACCCCGCAGCAGTGTGAGGCGCTGGGGAAGCAGTTGCGCCAACGTATTCGCCGCCACCTGGGCCTGCCGGTCTGTGTTGGGTTGGCCCCATCCCATACGCTGGCCAAGCTGGCCAATCACCTGGCCAAGCAAGACCCCCGCTACGAAGGCGTTTGCCTATTGCAAGGGCAGGGCCACACCACCGAGGCGCTGTTAAAACACACGCCGGTGAGCAGTGTGTGGGGCGTCGGGCGTCGGCTGGCCGAGCGATTGGCCATTGGTGGTGTCAACACTGCCTGGGATTTGCGTGAAAGCGATGAAAAATGGCTGCGTAAGCGCTTCTCGGTGGTGCTGGCCCGCACGGCGCTTGAGTTGCGCGGCACTCCCTGCCTGGAAATGAACGCGCTGGAACAACCGCGCCAGCGCATTATGACCTCGCGCTCGTTCGGCCAAATGACGGGCGCTTTTACAGAAGTGCATAACGCACTGCGCCGCCACGCCCAGCGTAGCGCTGAAAAACTGCGCGAACAGCGCAGCCTGGCACGCGCGGTAATGATATTTCTTAAGACCAACCGCCATCGCCGTGACCAACCGCAATATTTTCCGCAGGCGCTGATACCACTGCACTCGCCCAGCGACGATACGCGTGTGATTCTCGATGCCGTACGCCAGGGGCTTGAGCAGATTCACCGTCCCCGCTTCCGGTTTATGAAGGCTGGCGTGATGCTGCTCGATTTGGTCGATGCCGAACAGCACCAGCTTTCGCTGCTGCATCCCCCGGCCCGTGATCGGCATCCGTTTTTGATGGCCACGGTCGATCAAATCAACCAGCAGATGGGGCAAGGCACCATTAGCTTTGGCATGACCGATGCATCCGCTGCCTGGCAGCTACGCTGCGCTCACCGCTCCAACCGCTTTACCACACGCTGGGATGAACTGATGAAAGTGGGCACTCACCCCGGCGCAGTAGCCGCCGCCGAGGCGAAGGAAAAAGAGAAGGCAAAGCAGCGCGAGCAACAATCCCTAGCCAGTGCGAAGCGCAGAGCGCAGCCGCGGGCTTAGGCTTTCCCCTAGCACTGCCATCACCACCAGAATCGCCAGCAGCCACGGCCAGTGGGCGGCAAACGAGACCTGATAGATACCCAGGGCATCGACGAAAATCACCACGATGCCGAGCGGGCTAACATAGCGCACCATGGCCAGCCACAGCGCATACGGCAGCGGTGAGAGCCCCAACTCTTCGCGAAAGGTGTCACTCTTCAATATAAAGCCCGCCAACACCACCATGCCCAGGCCGCCCAGCGGCATCATCCAACGCGAAGTCAGGTAATCCAGCCAGTCGAAAAAGGTTTTGTCTGCCAGAGTCCACTCCGCGCCCAGGTTGAAGGACAGCATCGCCAGGGTGCTGATCAACCACAGCACGATACCGGTGCCCCACGCGGCCGCCGGGCGCGAAAGGCCTTTGTTATCGCACAGCCAGGAAACCGTGGCTTCGACCATGGAAATCGCTGAGGTCAGCGCGGCCATGGAGAGCATCAAGAAGAACAAAATACCGAACAGCGTGCCCAGCGGCATTGCCTGGAACGCTAGCGGCAGGCTCATGAAGATCAAGCCTGGGCCTTGGCCGGGGTTCATCCCGTTGGCAAAAATAACCGGGAAGATCGCCAACCCCGCCATCAAGGCCACGACCGTATCCGCCACGGCAACGCTGACGGTGGTGCGACCAATGGATGCCTCTTTGGGTAAATAGCTGCCGTAGGTAAGAATCGCCCCCGAGGCCAGCGAGAGGGTAAAGAAGGCGTGCCCCAGCGCGGCCAATAGGCCTTCGCTGGAAAGGCTGCCCGCGTTGAAGGAGAACAGAAAGTTAACCGCCGCGCCAAAACCGCCGGAAAACAGGCCAAAGCCAATCAGCACCACCAGCATGATCACCAAGCCCGGCATCATCCAGCTAACGCTCTTCTCGATGCCCTTCTGCACGCCTTTGCCCACGATCAGCATGGTGAGCAGCGTGACCAAGGTACTCCAAAAACCGAGCGTGAGCGGATTGGCGTTATTGGCGCCAAACACCGCCGCCATGTCGTCAACGCTGCTGCCGGAGAGGCCACCGGTCAGCATTTTCCATAGATAGGCGAACGACCAGCCCGCCACGACGACGTAAAAAGACAGCACCATAAAGCCGCAGAGCATGGCCATCCAGCCGATCAACGACCACACCGAAGAGCGCCCTGATTCATTGACCACGCGGCGCAGGGCGTCCACCGGGCTGCCCCGGCCACGGCGGCCAAAGGCGATTTCCGTCATCATCACCGGCACGCCCACGGCAAAAATACAGGCCAGATACACCAGCACAAAGGCACCGCCGCCGAATTCGCCAGTGATATAGGGGAATTTCCAGATGTTGCCCAGCCCCACCGCCGAGCCGGTGGCCGCCAACATGAACCCCCAGCGGCCTAGCCACTGAGTGCGAGGTTGCCCAGAAGAGGTCATTGCCCGTATCCCGTCAGAAAAAAGGCACTCATCCTAAAGGATTTCGTGGGCAATGCCCACTCGGTCTAAGCGCCCCCTAGGGTCTAAGCATAAACCGCCGCTTTGGCGGCAGCGTCCAGCCGTTGGGCGGTTTGATCTACACGGCGTAAACAGGCCAGCAGGATGGCGCCGAGCGTCACAAACCCACCGGCCAGCCAAAGCCCGACGCCGTAATGGCCAGAGGCTTCGGCCAGCATACCGGTGAGCGCCGGGGCGCAGATTTGCGCGGCCCCGTAGGCCAGCGTCATCTGCCCCATTAACCGCGCGGGGCTTGAGGGGTAGAGCCGCCCCGCCATGGTCAGCACCAGGCTCACGCAGCCCAAAAAGGTGCCGCCGTAGAGCACGGCGCTTAGCAGCACGATCGCCGCATTGGCTGTGATGGCGGGCAGCACGATGCCGACGACCTGAATGCCCATGGCAATGATCAGCGCGCCGAGGTAACCCACGCGGCGGGCCACCAGATCCCATAGCATGACCGCAGGGGCCGCAGCTAAACCGGCCAGCGCAAAGGTCCAGTTGCCCATCCCCGCCAGCAGCGGCTCACGCTCGACAATCGCGACAAGAAAAGTAGCGCTGATCACATAGCCGTAACCGGCGCAAAAATAGGCAGCCAGCATCCAGCGCATAAAGGTACGCGTAGGCGGCATCTCCGCTTGAGTATTCGCCGTGTTCGCCCCCACCACCGGTTTTTCCGGACGCGGCAACCAGCGCCAGGCAGGCACGAGCAGCACGGCTCCCAGCAGGCTAAAGCCCCACCACTGGGTCTGCCAGCTAAACGATAGCTGCAGCATCATCTCCACCGCGACCGCCGCGACAATCATGCCTAAGCCCACCCCGGCAAAATGGATACCCAACTCGCCGCGCTGGCGATGCTGAATCAGCCAGTGAAGAATCAGGCCAGAGGCCAGAAGCATGGAAGCGCTGCTGGAAAGGCCGGCCAGAAAACGCAGCCCCGCCCACAGCCAGAAGTGTTCGGTAAGCGCCATGCCGGCGGTGGTGAGCACCGCTAGCACTAGCCCGCAGCGAAACAGGGTGTCTTTGATGTAGACACTGCGAATAGAGGCCGCCAACACCGCCCCCAGCATATAGCCTGCGTAGTTGAGCGCCGCTAGCCAGCCACCGTCGGCGTCGCCCATCCAGGTTTGTTGCTGCATGACCGGCAGCAGCGGTGTATAGGCGAAACGCGCGATACCCACACACAATATCTGGCTGAAAACGCCCGCCAATAGCACTCTAAAGCGCTGGGAACCTAGCGTTGCTGCGGTCATCGGGCTGCTCCTTAAACACTACTATTATTATATTAGCTAGCGCTATATTGATTAGCGCGCATACAACTTCATGTAATAGTAAGGTGTTTTGAGCAGCGCGTCATGACCCCCTAGGTCGGGGGTCTTGGCTTGAGCGGTCGGGCTAGAGAGTTACCTCCAGGCTTAGTAGTAGAAACGACAGCGTTTTGCCGTGGCCATCCAGGTTGAGCGCGCCGTTAACGCCGCCTTGCAGTACATCATCGATCACGAAGTTCATGCCTGCCAAATTAGGGAGCGGGTAACGCCGCACCCGGCTGGCGCCGCGGTGGGAGAAGAGCGCCAGAACACGCTCCTCGGTTACCTGCTCCAGCAAGATGGCGTAGTGATCCGCGTCATAGGCAAACAGCGCCACGTTGAGGCGCTCGCCTTTATCCCCCGCGCGGGCGTGGGCCAGTTGATGCAGGGAAACCGACGTGAGCGAACGCGCTGCGGTTGGGGTGTGTTCAGCTTGCTGCATAGCGCTCGCTCCTAGGGGTATGCTGGGCCGACGGTTCAAATAGCGTGGCGTGGGCGTGAATATCGCTGCGCTTTACTAGGTACGAGGCGGTAAACACCCGCCGCTGAAACTGGCGACGCACCCCGCCACCCCCCGCTGGCCCAGCACAATAAAGCGCCAAAAGCTCTTGCGTGGCACGTGCCACCCAGCGCCGTTCGCTGTGCTCGGCCGCCAGCCGCAGCCGGTAATCACCGCAGGTAGAAGGCGCGGCGCTGCGCTGTAGCTCGCCGCTATCGCTATCGAAGACGCTGGCCAAGCCGATGATATCCAAGCGGGTTCGCAGCTCGGCGGGCGCACGAAATACCAGCCGCTCGCGTAGTACCTGGGCGGCCAGTTGGGCTCTTGCCAGCGCGTTAGGCCCGGCGTAGGAAATTTCCGCCTCGCCCTGCCAGCCACCCTCGTAGCACACGGTGGTTTTTAGCCGTTCAGGCGCGGGCTTGCCGCGAATGCCAGTCACCGCCACGCGATTAGGCGCCAGTTGGCGTACTTCCGCATGGGTGAGATCCACGGTGACATCCGGCGTCAGGTAATTGGCGGGGTCGTGGACTTCATAGAGCAGCTGCTCTTTCACCGTTTGCTCAGTAACGCAGCCGCCGGTATTGGCGGGCTTGGTGATGATCAGGCTGCCATCCTGTTCGACTTCAATGATCGGATAGCCGACGGTGGCGAGGCCAGGCACGTCTTTAAAACCAGGATCAGCAAAGTAGCCGCCGCTCACCTGGGCGCCGCACTCGGCCAGGTGACCGGCCATCATGCCGCAAGCGAGGCGGTCCCAATCATCCCAACGCCAATCGAAGTGGTGTACCAGCGGGGCTAAAAACAGCGCCGGATCGGCTACCCGCCCGGTAACCACCACATCGGCCTGCATGGCTAACGCTTCGGCAAGTGCCTTGGCGCCCAAATAGACATTGGCGGAAATCAAGGCGTCATCGCTGGGCATTTCCAGCCGTTCGGCTTCCCATCGCTGTAGATCCAGGCTGTGCAGTTGCTGACGGATATCATCGCCATGCACCTGGGCAATGCGCACATCGGCACGGCCCAGTTGGGCGGCCAAGTCATTAATTACCTGACAAGCGCCACTGGGGTTCGCGGCACCAAAGTTGCCTAGAATTTTAATGCCGTGATCCAGACAGTCGCGCAGCACCGGTGCCAGCAGTTCGTCTAGCAGCGGTTCAAACCCGCTTTCGGGATCTTCACGCATCGCCCGGTGGGCAGCGGCCAATGTGCGTTCGCCCAGGGTTTCAAATACCAGCGCGGCGGGTTGCTGTCGTTTGATCAGCTCTGCCACCACGGCCACGGCCGCATCGGTACGGTCACCGGAGAAGCCCGCGCCACTGCCGAGTAAGAAGCTCATCAGTGTGTCTCCTTGGCCTGAAGGGTAGGTTTGTTGCCGTCAGCAGCTACCGGCTCGTTATCCAGCAGCGAACGACGGCGTATAAACAGCCCAATGATCAGGGCGAGTGCTGCCAGCGTGGTGAGCCAGCCGGGCGTTAGTGCAAGCCCAATCACCGCAATCAGCGCCAGCACATCGACGACGCGCTTGCCTGTCATGGCGACACGCGACATTAGCGCAGCAAATGCCACGACAAACACGACGCCCTGGCAACTGGCCAAGACGATCTCCAGGGCAGAGCCAAAGCCCGCCAGCGCTGGGTAGATCAACAGCAGGAAAGGAATGACATAGATAGCCGCCGCCAAGCGTACCGATTCAACCGCCGCAGGCAGCCAGTTGGTGTCGGCGATGCCCGAGGCCACGAACACCGCAATGCAGACCGGCGGGGTAATCACCGAAAGTGTGGCGAAGTAGAAAACGAACAGATGAGCAATCAGCGGCTCGACACCGATGGTGGTGAGCGCTGGCGCCAGCACCGATGCCACCAGAACATACGCTGCCGTGGTCGGAATTCCCATGCCCAAAATCAGGCACACACCGCCAACGATAAAGGCCACCAGGAACAGCGACTCGCCGCCGACCGTGACGATCAAGCTGGCCAGCGTCACACCGATGCCGGTCATACCGATCATCGCCACCAGGATCTGCGCGCCGGCCAGCAGCACGCCAATAATCACCATCCCCTTGCCAGCATCGACCAGGCCCGCCACCAGCTTGCCGAGAATCTCGCGCAGGGGCATTTTGGCCATCAGCGCAAAAGGCACGAACGTCAGCACGGTCATCAGGATGCCGTAGAACGCCGACATCTGAATCGAACGGCCGCTCAGCACGCCGTAAAAGAGCCCGCCCAACGCGGCCAGAATAGGAATAATACGTTCGGGGCGGATCACGTCTGCCCAACTGGGCAGCTCGTCATCGGGCACCACCTGTAGCTGACGGCGTTTGGCCACTAGGTGGATGGTGACAAATACGCCCAGGTAGAAAAGGATCGCTGGCAGCAAGGCCGCCAAGGCGATACGCAGGTAACTTTCACCGAGAATTTCCGCCATGATAAAGGCCGCCGCACCTAAGATCGGCGGCGCGATTTGTCCACCGGTCGAGGCCACCGCCTCTACCCCCGCCGCGAACGGGCGTGGGTAGTTCAAGCGTTTCATCATGGGAATGGTGAAATTGCCGGTGGTGGCGACATTGGCCACCGCGCTACCGCTGACCATGCCAAACAGCCCAGAAGCGACCGTGGCCACTTTGGCCGCACCACCTGGCGAGCGGCCGCTAATACGCAGCGCCAGATCCATAAAGGTATTACCGCCTCCGGTGTGCAGGAGTAAACAGCCGAACAGCACGAAAGCGGCAATGGTCGTGGCGGCAACGCCGACCAGCATGCCCCACACGCCTAGATCGCCTAGGTAGATGGTTTCGGTCATGTAGTAGAGGTCAAACCCCCGGTGGCCGAGCGGCCCGGGGATGGCCGCGCCGAACCACGCGTAAGCTAATCCCGCTAACACCAGCAGGGGGAAAATAGCCCCAATGGCGCGGCGCGAAAGCTCCAAAATCGCCACTAGCAGTACGCCGGTCAGCAGCATATCGCGGGGCGTTGCCCAGGGGAGTTCGACCAGAATTTGTTCGTGGTTAAGCGCCACGTAGCCGCAGGCGCCTACCACACCGACTGCCAGTACGACATCGATAACGATACCCAGCGGGCGCCAGCGCTTACCGCGACCCAATGGATAGACGGCAAGCCCCAGCAGGATGACCAGCGCGAGAAAGATACTCCGCTGAATCAAGCTCTCGAACGGCCCAGTGGCGGAGGTATAAAGGATTAGCCCGCCCAACAGCAGCGCCAAGCCTTTGGTGACTGTCTCACGCATGATCATCTTCTCCCAATGGCCTTACTGAACGGGCTGCAAGGCATCGGGGATGTCGTACCCCTGCTCTTCGAAATAGCGCGCCGCACCGGCATGAAGTGGCACGGTGCCTACTTCCAAGGTCATCTTCGCCATATCGGCATCCTTCATCGCGGCAAAGGCGTTGACCTGCGGTTCTGGGTTTTCCATCACGGCTTTAACGATTTGGTAGGCGGTCTCTTCATCCATATCCGGATGCGCATGAACGGCAACGCCGAAGGCCCAGGTGGTATAAGCGGGGATACCGTCGGCTGCCCCCTCAGGCACATCGACAATCGCCACATCGGGCATTTCGCTACGCAGCGTGTCGGCCTGCGCTTCATCGAGAGAAAGCACGCTGATGGGAGTAAACGTCGCGATATCCATGGAGGAGCCATCCAGACGCTCGCCGACTCCTGATTTCACCGAGCCCATCACCCGGCCATCCTTCATGGCGTCGACCATGTCGGTGGTGGAACCACGCACGTAATCCGGCTCGATGCCGAGGGTACGCATGACCGCTTCGGTGGTTTTCTCAGTGGCTGACCCGGTGATACCGGGATTGAAACGCACCCCATCCAGGTCGGCGAAAGTGTCTACGTTGGCATCCTGGCGCATTACGGCGTTTTGCGGTGCCACGGTATAGACCCATAGCAGGCGGTTATCGACCGGGCGGCCTTCAAAATCTTCCTCACCGGCATAGGCGTGATAACCGGTATTGGTGGTCACCAACCCCATATCGATCTGGTCGCGCCCTAAACGGCGCAGGTTATCCACGGTGGCACCGGTTTCGGCCACCGAAGAACTGACGCCTTCGACCTGGTTGTTGATGATCTGATTCACCGCGACAAAATAACTGTAGTGGCTGGAGGAGCTTGAGGTAGAACCAATCAGCAGGCGCTCATCGGCATGGGAAGTGGCAGCAGCCAGCACCGCGGCGCTTGCCACCATGGCGGTAAGTAGCGTTTTCATTGTCTCTCCGGAGCTCGCTGTACGAGCCGTTGTTATTGTAGAACGAGGTGTTGTAAATACAGTTTTTGTAAAAACGGTTATTGTGAAACTGGTTGTTGTAGAACATCACCGCGATGCACGAATCGCGATAAACCCAGCATGGTCCGCAGGTTTCATTTTGTATATTGAATAGTTTTTAATTTGTGTTTTACTTTATAAATGAACCCAAGCATCCAGCAGTTGCGTGTTTTTGTTGCCGTCGCACACTCCCGCAGCCTTGCGGAGGCCAGCGAGCGCGTGCACCTTTCCCAACCGGCGATTTCGATTGCACTGCGCAAGCTGGAAGAGAGCGTAGGCGGTGCGCTATTTGCCCGCACATCACGCCAACTGGCCTTGACCCCGGAAGGCGACGCATTTCTGCCGGTTGCCGTGCGGCTATTGAATGACTGGAACGAAGCCTTTGAGGATCTCAACGATCAGTTTTCCAAACAGCGCGGCAAAGTAACCGTGGCGGCGCTGCCGACGCTGGCAGCAGGGTTATTCCCCCGAGTGATTAAGCTTTTTCATGAAGCCTACCCGAGAATTAATTTAAGCCTGCACGATGTGCTGGCCGAGCAGATCAATCAAATGGTGCGGGAAGGCCGCGCCGACTTGGGGCTTTCAGTGCCGCCAAGCGACGCTGACGACCTCACCTTTGAACCCGTGCTTGAAGATAGCTATGTGGCGGTTTGCCCGTGTGGGCACCCGCTGTTGGCGCAATCGGCCGTGGCGTGGAGCCAACTGGCCGCCTATCCCTTTATTGGTATCAACCGGCTTTCCAGTTCACGCCAGGATATTGACCACATCATGCAGAGTGTGGGGAAGCGGCTGGATATTCTGTGCGATGCGCGCCAGATCGCCACCGTTGGCCGCATGGTGGCGGCGGGCTTAGGCATTAGCGTGCTGCCCTCGCTTAGCTTTCGCCAAATCGCTACCGATGGCATCGAGCACCGCCCGCTTGTCGAACCGACTATCCGTCGGGAGTTAGGCATTATATTAAGTCGACGCCACCCCCCTTCCGCCGCCACCAGCGCCCTGCGCCAGTTGATTCGAGAACACGCATAGGTCTTTTTATGAATAAACGATTTCCGCTCGGCTTTCTCTACAAGCGAGCAAGGAATCTGGCAGACTAGAAGCGACGAACATCCACCTTACTAAGTGAGCGATATTGATGAGCGATACTTCAAAACCCTGGACACAACCCATGCCCGACGCACAGTTCAAACTGATGCGGGATATTCTTGCTGCCCCAAGCCCAGTGGGCCTTGAAGCGGCGATGACCTACGGCGTGCTGAAGCCCCATTTTGAGAGCTTTGCGCCTAAAAGCTGGCACCTTCACCAGTTCAAGGGCAACGCAGGGGTTGTGCTAGACACTCACCCCGGCCGCGACGATATGTTCAAGGTCATGCTGATCGGCCATGCGGACAAAATCCGTATGCAAGTGCGCTCGATTGGCGAAGACGGCAAGATCTGGATCAACACCGATTCCTTCCTGCCGTCGGTGCTGATCGGCCACGAAGTGAAGCTGTTCAGCGAAGACCCGGACGCCCCCGGCAGCTACCGCTGCATTGAAGGCGGCACAGTAGAAGCACTGGGCGCGATCCACTTTTCTGACCCCGGCCAGCGCGATGGCAGCAAAGGGATCAAGAAAGAGCAGATCTACCTGGATTTGCAGATTCACGGTGAGAACAAGAAGCAGCAGGTGTTGAACCTGGGCGTACGCCCGGGCGATTCGATTATTTTTGACCGCCCTATTCGCCCCGGCTTTAGCCCCAATACCTTTTATGGTGCTTACCTCGATAACGGCCTGGGCTGCTTCGTGGCCGCCGAAGTGGCGCGCCTGATCGCTGAGGCGGGCGGGACGAAAAAAGTACGCGTGCTATTTGCCATTGCCAGCTACGAAGAAATTGGCCGCTTTGGTAGTCGCGTCATGGCGGGAGAAATGAAACCGGACGCGCTGATCGGCGTTGACGTGAACCACGACTACGTAGGCGCGCCGGGTATCGGCGACAAACGCATGCAGCCGCTGGAAATGGGTAAAGGCTTTACCATGGCGGTGGGCTCGATCGCCAGCGAACAGCTCAACCGGATTATCGCGACGGCCGCTAAGGCGCAGGATATTCCGCTGCAGCGCGATATTGTCGGCGTCGATACGGGTACTGACGGTATGGCGGGCGTATTGGCCTCTATCGACAGTGCCGCCACCTCGATCGGCTTCCCTATCCGCAACATGCACACTATTTCGGAAACCGGCCATACCCAGGATGTGCTGGCGGCTATTCACGCCCTCACCCATACCCTGCAAGCCATGGATAAACTGCCCGATTTAGAGCGTGAGTTTCTGGATAACCACCCGCGCCTTGACCAAGCGAGCCCGCTTCCCCACCAGGGCAGCAGCAAGCCTGACAGTGACAAGCTGGAAAGCGAGGGTGATAACGGTAAAGAGAGCAAGGCAAGCAGCGCCAGTGCCTCTGTCGCCAGCAGTAAAGTCAAGAAAAAATCGAAAAAATAAAACACACGTATAAAAGAAAGCCCCAGCCATTCCTTGGCCGGGGCTTTATCAAACCTTCCTTGATATCTTCACAAACGTCCTGTTTGTGCTTCCCTGAGAGCGTTTAGCCGTCCTGGCGTTGCCTTCCCTGACTCCACTTCCTTATGGTATATGCCTACAATGAACCGGATAGCGCTGTGTTTATCTATCCTAGGTTATTAAATCAAAAAAATATTGCTTAAATATTAAATGAGCCTTGTTGCGTCGATTTTATCCGCGTTTTTAAGACATTTCATATGGCGAACAGACCCATCGGCACTTATACTTAAACTGTATCAGCAACGGTACTGATCAACACGGAAGTTACCACGCCTGAACTAATATTACTCTTAAGGGAAGGAGGTCAGCGTGCGCGATATAATAATCAGTAATAGAGTCAATGGTTTGGATGTCATCTGTCGCCATTGCGGCAATGCAGAGTCACCCAAAACAACGTTTTTTAACCGTTTCCGCTTAGAGGGGACGGGTAAAAACACAGCCACAGTGCGCTGCCTAAACTGCCAAACAGCGGTTGAAGTACCTTTGAATGAACTAAGCGCACTCTACTACCACCATGCTTGTTAATAAACGGACTGGGTAATGGTCAGGCCTGCTAATGGCAAAGAAGAGAGTAGATGACAAACGCATTTACTCTTTTTTACTTAACAAGTAATTTATAATTAATTAAAAAATTCATCACTTCGTCATTAGTTTGTCACTTTTTTAATGACAAAAAAACGGCCATTCCTTGGCCGGTTTTTCATTAAGTCATCCTTAACCTACTTTCACAAACAGTCCTTTTCGTGTATCCCTATGTGAAACAAGCCTTCCTAGCTTGCTTTTCCTTATAACGAGTTCCTTTCGCTGCGTGCACAGTGCGCTTTCTTGCCAAGAGATTATCTAACCTGTGTTATGGAATCGAAAATAAATTGATTTTAAAAGGTTTTTTCCCGCTTTTGAACCAACAACCTCCAAACCGGCAGGATACAAACGCTCTGCACTCCCCCTCGGCCACACGTGTTTGTGCCAATACTAGCAGCATAAAAAAATGATGGCAGCACTCAAATAGCGATATTGCAGAGTTAAAAAAAACAAACAAGCGCATAAAAAACCCCAGCCATTCCCTGGCTAGGGTTTTATCGCCGCATCTTGCTTACTCACAAACTTCCTGTTTGCGCTTCCATGAAATATAAAGCCATCCTAGCTTTTTCTTCCTTGGCAACACCTCCCTGTGCTTAAGCGTATAGTGCCTCTTTTAACGAACACCTTAACTAACCTAGGTTAGTAAAAACGCAAATAATTTTTAGGCTCGGTTAAACCGTAGAGAAGCGATGACAGATATAATCAAACCAGCTTAACCAAATATTTATTTAAACAATAACTTACCCATGGTGACAAAATAATTAGCGTTTGCTCAACAATCAATTTAACAACAGAGGCATTAAATAAAACATACGATTGTCTTATTTTTGGCTTCATACAAAAAATAAAGCCCAGCCATTCACTGGCTGGGCTTTATTGGGCCTTCCTTAACCGCACATCACAAATATCCTATTTGTGCATCCTTGGGCTACTCAAGCAATCCTTGCCTGATCTTCCTTTACGCGAACTCCCTTCGCTGTATGGAAATAGTGCGCTTTATAGCGATACGTTTATCTAACCTGTGTTAGTTAACTGTAAAAAATATTATTAAACGCTTGTTTGACATTAAAAGAAGCTACTTGCCAATCTTTAGAACAAGCACATACAATCATGCATGTTTGCTAAATCTTTCTTACAGTGAGTGCGATCATGACCTTAAAACAGTGGTGGCCAGCCGCCGTGCTTAGCCTGGCAATAGCCCCGCAAGCCTGGGCACAGTGGGAAGGTAGTCTCGGCGCTGGTGTCCTGTATGCGCCCGATTACCTGGGCAGTGATGATTACGATACCCAGCTTTGGCCCTCTATCAACCTAAACTACGGCGATACGCTTTCGATTAGCCCACGCAGTGGTATGGAGTGGCACGCTATTCGCAGCGGCGACTGGACCATATCGCCCTTTATTGGCTATACCTTTGGGCGTGATAACCAAGGGGATATTGCGACATTCGAGGAAGTTGACGGCGGCGCCACGCTCGGGTTGCGCGTCGCGCTGGAGCAAGGGCAGTGGCAATACAGCCTAGCGGGAAGTACGCCGGTATCAGGAGATGTGGAAGGCGCTGAGTTCGAGGCCTCTGCCGCTTGGCGCTTACCCCTTAGTGAGCGAGCGTTCTTCACCTTTAGCCCCAGCGTGGGTTATGCGGACGAAGAGTGGACTGAATCAATGTTCTCGGTTTCCAACAGCGACAGCCTGCGTAGCGGCATTGCGCCCTATAACCCGGATGGCGGTTCCTGGCGTTTAGGTGTCAGTAGCAGCCTCACCTACGCGCTAACGCCTCAATGGTCAGCTACCGGCTTTGTGGGCACTGGTTATCTTACCGACAATGCATCAGACAGCCCCATCGTTGATGATCTAGGCAGCGATTGGCAAACCGTGACAGGCGTGTCACTCAACTATAATTTCTAAATTTTTCTAAATACACCAAGGATGGTGCAGCGTTGCAGACATCTCAAAAGCGCTCCCTCAAGGGGGCGCTTTTGCGTTTAAGAAGGGAATGATTGGTTATTTTTTTACGACGACCTCGCCAGCCACGCCATTAACGTTTCAGCCGTTTGCGCGGAAGATGGCGGGTTTTGCCCGGTAATCAACGGCCCATCTTCACGCACGTAGGGGGTGAAATCCTCCGCCTTGGTGTAAAGTCCACCGCATTCCTGCAGTGCGTCTTCAACCAGGTGCGGCACGACGTTTGTCAAACCCACCGCCTCTTCTTCGCCGTTGGTAAAGCCCGTGACTTGGCGACCTTTGACCAGGGGTTCACCGTCGCTGCTCTTGGCATTCACCAGTACAATCGGCGCATGGCACACGCTCGCCACCGGCTTGCCTTGGGCAATAAAGGTTTCGATCAGGCGAATAGAATCCGCATCGTCGACAAGGTCCCACAACGGGCCGTGGCCACCGGGGTAGAACACCGCATCAAAGTCATCGGCCTTCATGTCGCGCAAACGGTGGGTCGCAGCAAGCTCCGCGTTGGCATGTTCATCTTGCTTGAAGCGGCGCGTTTCATCGGTCTGGCTGTCTTCAGCGTCACTGGTGGGGTCGAGCGGCGCCTGACCGCCCTTGGGCGATGCCAGCGTGACTTCTGCGCCCGCGTCTTTAAAGACATAATAAGGGGCAGCTAGCTCTTCGAGCCAAAAACCGGTTTTATTGCCGGTATCGCCCAACTGATCGTGAGACGTCAGTACCACTAAAATGCGCTTGCTCATATCTTTCTCCTGGCGGTGGAAAATGAGGCAATTAAAATGCGTTACGGTTAATAAGTGGGGGCCTGGAGGGCGGAATACAAGGAGAAACCATCAGTGAGCATTGAAGCGCGGGACTTTTACCGCAACGGGCCTGACCACCGCCAGGGGCAAGCCAGTAGTTTTGCCTTGATTCGGCGCCAGTTCGATTTTCGCTCTATTGAGATTGGCCGCTGGGTCACCAGTGCCGAGCGCGACCGTGCTGCAGAGCTTTTTCATGATGCGCTGTGTGACCTCATGTTGATTCTACAGGGGCCAGAGGCGCTGATTTCGCTGCGTGGTTCAATAGCACTGCAATACGGCAGCGGTGGTCGGCCTGGCGTTTCTGCCCACTATGACCCCAGCCAACGCAGCTTTGCGCTGGCTAAAAACGCTGGGCCCGGCAGTATTGCCCATGAATGGTTTCATGCGTTTGATCACTACATCGCCAGTAAATGTTTTCGCGGCACACCAGTCAGCATGTTCGCCTCTACCGCCTGGCTCGCCGATGCAACGCCTATTCCCCACCCGCTGAATCAACGGCTGATGAATTGCTACAAGGCCGTACTGCTTCAGCCAGCGGGCGACCAGCCTAGTGACCTGTTTCAAAAATCGGTGCAGATGGATAAAAGGCTTGGCCAACTCTATTACAGTAAACCCGAAGAGCTCTGTGCCCGCGCCTTTGAAGCATTCGTGCAGGATGCAGCCATTACTAATCATTTTCTGGTCAAAGGCACCAAGGCCTCTCCTGAAGCGGGAAAAGGCTTGTACCCACAGGGTGCTCAGCGAGAGCGAATCAATGCCGCGTTTAACGACTATTTTGGCGGGCTGGGGAAAGCATTACGCAGCCTGGATTAAGCATGACGGCGCTCGGTGATGTTTCGCGTCAGGGAGTCGTAAAGCCATTCCTGCTATGAGGTAAAAGCGATTGACCCATCATCGCCACGTGTGAAATGGTGCATTCCCGGCTAAACTGAAGTGATCCTCAAAACTCAAAGGAAGAGAAATATGCCCTCTACTACCACTATTGTCGTTATCGTTGTTGTTATCGTTGCCGTGCTTGGCATTGGTTTCAGTGGTGTACTGCCTTTTTAATAGCTTTCTTACAGTTAAAAAGTGCTGAAATTTTATATCACTTCACCCAGCCCCCACTGTAATAGTTAACAAATTTTAAAGATTTAAAAAAACTGGCCTCTTAGAGGCCAGCAACTAGCACTATATCGCTATATAACTATTAAAAGCAGTCTCTTAAGCAACAAAGAAAGTATGATATCGACCACTACTATTTAAAATAGATTTTTAAAAACAAAATATTACCCTATACTTCTTAACCACATTAAGTGGATAGCCTCGTAACAAGCAGACTAACTCCCTCACTTTACACTTAATAGTCGCAATTAAGCAGAGACACTGTCGCTGAGGGCTTCAATCCTGCCAACCATGGAGCCCAACATGCCTACTGCACTCCTCCCCCATACCTATCTGATGATACGTAAAATAGAGAGCACGTTTACTCTTACTACCGAGGAAAAGCGAGCACTTCAGGAACTGCCGGTTCAGACTCAAGACGTTAAGTCTAACCATGACATCGTTAAAATGGGCGACCAACCTAGTCAATGCTGCTTACTTTTGGAAGGTTTTTCATGTGTTTATAAGTTAACATTTGAAGGCAAACGGCAAATAATGGCGCTGCATATACCTGGCGATATGCCCGATCTGCAAAGCCTGCATCTTCAAGTCGTTGATATTAATATCGCCTCAATCAGCCCTTGCAAACTGGGCTTTATACAACATAAAGACTTACATTCTTTATTTGAACGCCACCCACGCCTTACTGCAGCCTTCTGGCATGAGACGCTGGTGGATGCTTCCATCTTCCGAGAGTGGCTATTGAATGTGGGCCAACGCGAAGGGTATTCGCGAATAGCGCACATTATTTGTGAACTGTTATTACGCCTTCGGGCGGTGGGCTTGGTGGAAGATGATTCATTTAGTATGCCCATTACCCAAGCAGAGCTGGCGGATGCGACGGGAATGACCCCTGTGCATGTCAATAGAGTGCTACAGGCGCTTCGTAACGACGGTTTAATCATTACTGACAAACGAAAGATCACCATCCCTAACTGGGAAAAATTGCAGGAGGTAGGCGAGTTTGACCCCCTTTATCTACATTTTGAGAAAGAATAATTTACTGCGCTAACGTTGGGTTGCTTGCTTTTACTTGGCGAACGGCAAATACGATCATTCATTCCAACAAAAGGTGCATGCGTACATGCACCTTGGGCTTTCTTCGTCGTTAGCTTATTAGCTATCGTCAGACGTGGTGTCTGTTTCAGTGTCGTTTTGGTCACCCGCTTCATTACCACTTTCTTCACTGCTAGCAGCGTTAGAGGGGGTTAAGTTATTTCCTCCTCTCGCGCTTTGCGCGTTTGACGAGCGCTGCTGGTTTCCGTTTTCATTGCTACCTAGCTGACCATCAGCGCTTTGTTGACGGACAGCGTCTTGCATGCCTTGTAAATAGCCCTGCCGATAACCGCGCATCAAGCCCTGCTCAAGGCCTTCCTGTTTACCTTCTAAATACCCTTGAAAGTAAATGTAGGAACCCCGCTCATTAGCTTGTGATTGGTCAGAATGACGGCCCTGCTGGCTCTGCTGGCGGCCCTGGTCGCTACCTGATTGATCAGACTGATAGCTTCTGCGGTAGTCGTCCTGGCGGTATTCATCGCTACGGTAGTCACGACGCTGGTCATCGCCCCAGCTTTGGTTACGCTGACGGTCTCTTTGATCGTCGTACTGGTGATAGCGGTCATTTTGATAGCGTTGGCTATCTTGATGATCGTTGGTTTGATAGCTTGTTTGATTATTTTCAGAACTGTCGTAGCGGTAGCTACCGTTACGATTATCATCTTGCTGGGCAAGCGCCATATTGGACGCAAGCGCCGTGGTGACGGCCGTTGCCAGGATCAATTTTTTAAACATCACATCCTCCAAGTATTTCTGTGATCGCGTCCTTCAGGACAGCCGATCGCTAGGCCATCGACTGTCCGGCTGACGTAAATGGTGAAACGGCTACGCTATTAATTGCGCCACTCGTCAGCGTTGCTGTTGCGATCCTGTTGGTAGCGGTCTTGTTGGTAACGATCATCTTGGCGATTCTGATCGCGCCAGCGGTTATCGTCGTTGTAGCGATCCTGCTGGTAGCGGTTTTGTTGGTTATGATCGCCCTGGCGGTTTTGGTCGCGCCACCGGCTGTCGTCGTTGTAGCGATCCTGCTGGTAGCGGTTTTGTTGGTTATGATCGCCCTGGCGATTTTGGTCGCGCCAGCGGTTGTCGTCACTGTAGCGATCCTGCTGATAGCGGTTTTGTTGGTTATAATCGCCCTGGCGGTTTTGATCGCGCCAACGGTTGTCGTCACTGTAGCGATCCTGCTGGTAGCGGTTTTGTTGGTTATAATCGCCCTGGCGGTTTTGGTCGCGCCAGCGGTTGTCTTCGCTGTAGCGATCCTGCTGATAGCGGTCATTCTGGCGATTTTGATCGCGCCATTGATTGTCCTGGTTGTAGCGATCCTGACTATAGCTATTCTGGTTCTGCGATTGATTGTCGTGCTCCCACTGCTGCGCCATGGCAGTGCTAGTGGTGGCCAACGCGGTGGAAATTGCTGCCGTGATAAGTAGCTTCTTGAACATGACCAACTCCTTTAGTCATCAAATGAAACTCAATCCTGACTATCAATTCATCCTAGCCAAGCCTTGCATCTATCAAGCTAGTTGGCCTCTTTTCGGATTCAAAGCTAAAAACAGACGTTATGGCGCAACAACCTGTTTATTAATTTATATTAACAACAAAAATTGGTTTTAAGCGCAGTGAAGTAACATTTGAAGATTAAGCTCGTTAAATAGCTTTTAAGTGTTAGGCCTCAATTTCATTCAAGAGTATTAATTGAAACGATAGTGAAAGGACTTAAAAAGCGGCAACAAAAAAAAGCCCGTTGATTTGATTAATCAACGGGCTTATAAGATTCTGTGGCGGAGGGGGAGGGATTCGAACCCTCGAAGCCTTGCGGCTTACACACTTTCCAGGCGTGCTCCTTCGACCACTCGGACACCCCTCCGCGTTTTGGCGCTGTTGAAAGACGATGCCTTTCGCGACAGAACGGCGCATATACTATGGGCTAAGCCTCGAAATAGCAAGCCTTTTCAGGTGCATCGCCCTAGGCTGGCAACACGGCGTAGTTGCCGCTGGCTTCCAAACAGAGTGTCTCGCCGCAATAGAGCTGATGGGTTAGCGCAATACGCCCTTTCCCTCGCTCTTCGAGCTTTTGCGCTAATTGAGAAACACCTTCAGGCGCGGCGGGCATGCATACCAAACGGTAGTCATCACTGACCGGTGCTAGAAAGCGCTGGGTGGCTTCGGCAACGACCACATCGCGGGAAAGGCCCTGCTCACGCAGCCATAGCGTTACCCAACACCAGCCCTGCAGCGTCGTTTGTGCCGATAGCGCGCCACCAAAACCGGTGCCTTTATCGTTAAGGTTCGGCGCCAGCGCTAACTGCCAGGTCAATTGATCACCCCGGCGCGACATTTCGCTAATGCCGAGCGCACTCACCATGGGAATGGCGTCACTCAGCCACTGCTGAAATGCGACCAGATCGTCTGGCTGGCCTTCTGGCAGCGGCAAACGTGGATGGGGAACGCCTGGCTTGCGAGGTAGGCTCATGGTTAGCTCCAATGCTCGACAAAGTCAGCAATGTTGTGTTGCGGCACTGGCTTGTGCCGCCCTCCCAGGTTGCCCAGGTAGATGAACGCGACGACCTCATCGTCTTCATCCAGGCTTAACCCTTTGCGAACCACCGAGTCGAAAGCGTACTTGCCGCTGCGCCACATCGCCCCTAAACCCAACGCGTGGGCGGCCAGAAGAATACCATGCGCCGCACAGCCAGCCGAGATCACCTGCTCCATTTTGGGCACTTTTTCGAGCTCCGGCGTGACCTTGGCGATGACGGCAATAATCATCGGCGCCCGCAGCGGCTTTTTACGCGCAGCATTGAGCGTTTCATCGCTAGCGCTTGGGTCTTCTTGGAATTCGGCCTCGGCAAATAACTCGCCCAGGCGCTCACGCCCTTCCCCACTGAACTCAATAAAGCGCCAGGGGCGTAGCTCTTTGTGGTCGGGCGCACGTAGCGCTGACTGGTAAATGGCGCTGAGCTGTTCGGCACTGGGAGCTGGTTCCATCAGCTTGCCCATCGAGCTGCGTTCGTGAAGAAGCGTGAGTGCATCCATCGGTAACTCCAAATCCAATCGTGTGAGGCTACGTTAGCATCATTGTTTATCGCATTATCATTTATAACACTGCCGTTTACTGCCTTGCCAGGCGCAGCGGCGTGGGTGGCGTTAGCCCGAGCGTGGCTCGCCAGGGGCTAATATCGAGCCCGCCGCGACGCACATAGCGTGCCAGCACGAGCAGCTGCAGGGGCTTTGCCTGTGTCATGATGTCGGTAAAGATATGCTCGACGCAGTGTTCGTGGAAATCCTGATGCTGGCGAAAGCCAATGAGGTAGCGTAGCAGCCCTTCGCGGTCGATCTTGGGGCCTTTATAGCGAATCAACACGCTCCCCCAGTCCGGCTGGCCGGTGACGGGGCAGTTGGATTTCAGCAGATGGGAATAGAGGGTCTCTTCGACGATCTCGTCCCCTACCGTAAGATGTGCGCTGCTTGGCGTATAATCGTTGATGGCAATATCTAAATCGTCCAAGCATTCACCTGGCAAATGCTGTGGTGAAAGCTCTGAGGCATCCACATCGAATAGCTCGACACTTACCTCAGCCCCCGCCGCCACGGCAAGATCATTGGCCAGCGTTTCCATCACTTCCTGACGGCTATAAAACCGGGATTGATTAAAGCTATTGAGGTAGAGCTTCCACGATTTGGACTCAATCAGGTTGGGCGAATGCGCGGGCAACCGAAAGCGCGCCACAGCAACAATCGGTTTGCCGCGGCTGTTCAGCCAGGAGACTTCAAAAGCGTGCCACTCATCTTCGCCCACAAACGGTAAAGCGCCCTCATCAATACCCAGAGGCGCCCGGTTGGCCGCCCGGGGGATGGGGTAGAGAAGCCCCGCGTCGTACTGCTCAGGGTAAGCGGAGTCACGCCCCAGGGGGGCGTGTTCTAACGTGTCTGGACGATGCGCCATTAATGATTACTCTCTCTTACAGTGCTGTATGACCACTAGCTGCGAATACCTTTACCACGCTCTAGCATGGTTAACGCCACCACAAACAGCACGATGATAAAGGCGAAAATAGCAGCCAGCGCCCAACCCACGGGGATATCCGAGACCCCCAGAAAGCCGTAGCGGAAGACGTTGACCATGTACAGAATGGGGTTGAGCATGGAAACGCCCTGCCAGAAGTCTGGCAGCATCGAGATAGAGTAAAACACCCCACCCAGGTAAGTCAGCGGCGTGAGAATAAAGGTCGGCACGATAGAAATGTCATCGAACTTGTTCGCCAGCAAGGCATTGATAAAGCCGCCAATAGAGAACAGCGCCGAGGTGAGTACAACCACTAACACGGTGAGCAGCGGATGTTCCATGGTCAAACGCGTAAAGAACAGCGACACGACGGTGACGATCAACCCAACGCCCAGCCCGCGCGCCATGCCGCCTAGGATGAAACCGGCCAAAATCACCCAGTTGGGCATGGGCGAGACCATCATCTCTTCAATCGAGCGCTGAAACTTGTTTGAGAAAAAGCTCGATGCCACGTTGGAGTAGCTGTTGGTAATCACCGACATCATGATTAGCCCAGGGACGATGAAGTCCATGTAGCTGAAGCCATCCATATCCCCAATCCGTGAGCCAATCAGGTTACCGAAAATGATGAAGTACATGGCCATGGTGATGGAAGGCGGTAGCAGGGTCTGTGGCCAAATGCGCGTGAAGCGTTTGATCTCTTTGAGCACCAGCGTCCATAGCGCGATCAATGTTTGCGTAGCGTTCATACACGCTCCTCCTTCTTCTCGACGCGCTGGTCTATCGCCCCTTGGCCGCTACCTTTCACCATCGACACAAACATCTCCTCCAGGCGATTGGCCCGGTTACGCATGGATACTACTTCGATGCCCTGCTCACTCAACGCTTTGAATACATCGTTCAAGCGCTGCCCACGATGAACCAGCAGCGAAAGCTGGGTGGACTCTATCTGGTGCAATTCAAACCCTTCGATGTTGGGCACTTCTGCGACTGGCTCAGCCAAATCGATCAGGAAAGTCTCGGTATCAAGCTCGGCCAGTAGCTCCCGCACACTGGTATTTCGCACAATGTCGCCATTGTTAATGATTGCCACGTTGCGACACAGGCTCTCGGCCTCTTCCAGGTAGTGGGTCGTCAGAATGATGGTGGTGCCTTCATCCTGGTTGATCCGCCGCATGTACTCCCACATGCTGCGCCGCAGTTCGATATCCACGCCGGCGGTTGGCTCATCGAGAATAAGTAGCTTGGGGCGATGCATTAGCGCCCGGGCAATCATCAGGCGGCGCTTCATACCACCGGAAAGCATGCGCGCACTACCGTTACGCTTTTCCCACAGGCCAAGGTCCGTCAGCAGCTGCTTGGCACGGGGCAGTGCTTCGCGGCTGGTCATACCGTAATAGCCAGCTTGGGCCAGTACGATATCGAGCACCTTTTCGAACTGGTTGAAATTAAACTCCTGAGGCACCACACCTAGCTGGTATTTGGCCTTGGCGAAGTCTTTATCAACATCGATACCAAAGATGGAAACCTGGCCCGCGGTTTTTTGCACCAGCGAACAGACCACGCCCAAGGTGGTGGATTTACCGGCGCCATTGGGACCCAGCAGCGCAAAAAAATCGCCCTGCTGGACGTCGAGATCAATACCTTTGAGCGCCTGAAAGCCGTTGCCATACACTTTGGTAAGGCCACGGATCGACAATGCCGGTTCGGCCATGAACATGTCCTGTCAGCAAAATAAGAAGAGAAGGTAAAACATTAGGGCGCAAACGACTTTTTTCAAGGCAGCAATCGGATCGAGCGCCGGACACGCAAAAAATGACGCCCAGCAAATAGCTGATGCATCAATAAAAAAAGAAAATTGAGTACAGATGCGCTTGGAGCGGGAAAGGAGATCGGCTGGGCTGGCATTCCAGCTCCCGACCCTCATCTACCGTCCTGTCACTGTTTACATGGAGCGGGAAAGGAGATTCGAACTCCCGACCCTCGCCTTGGCAAGGCGATGCTCTACCACTGAGCTATTCCCGCAACGCAAAAAAACGATGTATAACACTAGATGGCGTCCCATAGGGGGTTCGAACCCCTGTTACCGCCGTGAAAGGGCGGTGTCCTAGGCCACTAGACGAATGGGACTATATATCGAAACTGGAGCGGAAAAGGAGATTCGACCGGGCTGGCGCACCAGATCCCGACCTTCGCCTTGGCAAGGCGATGCTCTTTACCACACCATCAAAACTGGAGCGGGAAAGGAGATTCGAACTCCCGACCCTCGCCTTGGCAAGGCGATGCTCTACCACTGAGCTATTCCCGCTAATAAAGCACTTAATCAATCTACCGGAAGTGGCGTCCCATAGGGGGTTCGAACCCCTGTTACCGCCGTGAAAGGGCGGTGTCCTAGACCACTAGACGAATGGGACACTGTAATTACTTCAACTACTTGGAGCGGGAAAGGAGATTCGAACTCCCGACCCTCGCCTTGGCAAGGCGATGCTCTACCACTGAGCTATTCCCGCATTCCTATAACCTGACGACCACTTACTCTTTAAAACGCTCTCCCTTGAAGGACGTGCCTTTACAGGATTTGAGCTTTAAAAATAAGTGGCGTCCCATAGGGGGTTCGAACCCCTGTTACCGCCGTGAAAGGGCGGTGTCCTAGACCACTAGACGAATGGGACGTTGCTTGCCTCGTCGAGGTGGCGCGTATGTTACTCAGACCTTATTGAGCTGTCAAGCACTCTGCCCCTCTCACTTAACTGGCCTGCTTTCAACTACCTATTACCCAAACCAGCCCTCAACTCAGCCCTTAACCCAGTCGCCGGGGAAAAGCGCTGTTTCGCCCGCACAGAGCAAAGGTGCACGCTGGCAGTGCTCTTAGCGAAATTTAGGCGTCATTAAGGTGCAAACACTTAATCAACTTAGTGGCCTACCTTTCGGGCTCAACCTACAAAATCGTTAAAAATCTTTTATTTATAATAAAATCGATTTTTATGGCACACCCCTTGCTACCTCATTGTGTTCCTTTGCCGACCTGCTTCCCAATCAACGAGGTGTGCTATGTCCTTATCCCGTCGAAAGTTTCTCACTACGGCCGCGGTTTCCTCCACCGCGGGTTTAGTCTTAGGTGCGCCGTCTATCGCTCGCGCGCAGTCCGCTGAAAGCTTTAATTGGCGCATGACCAACGCCTACAGCCCTGGTTCGCCCTTTTACGTCGAAGGCCCGGGCAGCCCTACTGACGTGATCGCCAAGATCAATGCCATGTCCGGTGGTCGTCTGAATATTCAACACTTTTCATCCGGCGAGTTGATTCCTGCCTTTGAAGGCTTTGAAGCCGTTCAAAGCGGCACGATCCAAATGAACGCTGCCAACAGCTATTTCTGGTCCGGCACCACCTTTGCGGCCCAATACTTCACGACAGTGCCGTTTGGGATGAGCTTTATGGGTCATATGGCGTGGCTCTATCACGGCGGCGGCCTGGAGCTTTGGCACGAAGTGTATGAGCCCTATGGCATGGTGGCCTTCCCGCTGAACAATACCGGCGTGCAGATGACGGGCTGGTTCCGCGAGCCTATTGAGGATATTAGCCAGCTCAACGGCCTACGCATGCGCGTTCCCGGCTTGGCGGGACAGGTGTACTCCTCACTAGGTGTCGATGCCCGCGTCCTGCCCGGTGGCGAAATTTTCCCCGCGCTGGAACGGGGCGTGATCGATGCCGCCGAATTCGTTGGCCCCTTCCAAGACCGCCGTATGGGGCTGCACAACGCCGCCAAGTTCTACCACACCACCGGTTGGCACGAACCCTCCACCACCGGGGAACTGCTGATCTCGAAAAGCCACTGGGATAGCCTGCCGGAAGATCTACAAATGATCGTCAAAACTGCCTGCATGGCGGCCTGTTTGGAGAGTGTCACCTGGTCCGAAGCCGTTAACGGTGAAGCCATGACTGATCTGGTCGAAAACGAAGGCGTGACGGCCAGCATGCTGCCCACCCCCGTTGTCGATGCGCTGCGTGAAGCCACCCAAGACACGCTGGCAACAGAGGCCAACGCCGACCCGCTGGTACGCAAAGTCCACGATAGCTACATGGCGTTTAAAGCCAACCACGACCGCTGGGCAGGCGCCAGTGAACGTGCTTGGTTAAACGACATTATCGGAGTCTGATATGCGCACCGTGGCATTTTTTGTCCACGGCGTTGAGGCGGTGGTTCGGCTATTTGGCTGGATCGCCGCCTGGACCTGCGTGGTATTAGTCGGGCTTGTCGCTGGCGATGTGTTGATGCGCTATGCCTTCAGCGTTGGCTCGGTATGGTTGCAGGAGCTGCAGTGGCATTTGATCTCGCCGATCGCCCTATTTGGCATGTCCTATTTGCTGTTGATGGGCGAGCAGGTGCGCGTCGATGTTTTTTATGAGCGTTTCCCGGCGGGGCTGCAACGGGTGATCGAGGTGATCGGCGGAGTATTGCTACTGGTGATGGGGCTGTATATCGCTTGGCTGACACTGCCATGGATAGCGCAGTCATTCGCCCGTGGTGAGGCGTCGCCAAACCCTGGCGGCATGCCTCTTCGCTGGTTGCTTAAATCACTGATCCCGTTTGGCTTTGTCCTTCTCGCGCTGCAAGGGTTGGCCCACGCGCTTCGTCAGGTGTTTGCCCTACCCACACAAGGTGAATAACGCATGTCTCCTAATGAGTGGCTAGCGATCGGTATGATCGTGGCTTTTTTTGTGTTTCTGCTGATCGGTATTCCGGTGGGCATCAGTATTGCGGCAACGGCCTTTTTCTTTGGTTATATCGGCTTTGGCCCGATGCTGTTTAACCTGCTGCCATCGCGTATTTATGGGGTGGTGACCAACTACACCTTTATGGCCATACCACTGTTTATGTTTATGGGGGTGATGCTGGAGAAATCGAAGCTGGCCGAAGAGTTGATCGATGTGATTGGCCACCTGTTTGGCGGCTTATCGGGCGGCATGGGGGTGGCGATTATTCTCGTCGGCGTTTTATTGGGCGCCGCCACCGGCATTGTCGGCGCGACCATCGTGACGCTGGGCCTGCTCACGCTGCCGACGCTGCTTCGTCGGGGCTATCCTAAATCGCTGGCCACCGGCATGATTTGCGCCTCTGGTACCTTGGGGCAGATTATTCCGCCCAGCTTGGTACTTATTCTACTGGCAGAAATACTGGGCGAGTCCGTCGGTACGATATTTGCAGCCGCCATGGTGCCGGGTCTAACGCTCGCGGCGGTTTATATTATAGCCATTTTGATTATCGCCAAACTCTACCCTCACCTCATGCCACCCATCCCCATTGAGGAGCGTAAAGCGATGGGGCGGCGCCAATTGTTGGTGAAAGTGATCACTGTGGTGGGCCCGCCGGTAGGCTTGGTGTTTGCTGTGCTGGGTTCGATTATTGGGGGCATAGCGGCCCCTACCGAGGCCGCTGCGATGGGGGCACTGGGGGCGCTGGTGTTTGTGGCCTGCTCGGGGCGGTTAACCTTCACGCTACTCAAGGAGGTCGCCAAGGCCACGCTGGTGATTTCGGCGATGGTGTTCTTTATCTTGATCAGTGCGCAGGTATTTGGGCTGGCTTTCCGCGGCCTGGGTGGCGAGCATCTTGTCGCCCGAATGTTCGACTGGGTGCCCGGTGGCGAGCTGGGGGCACTGCTATTTATGCTATTGCTGATGTTCGTGCTGGGTTTCTTCCTCGAATGGATTGAGATCAGCTATATTGCCCTGCCGCTGTTTTTACCGTTCTTCGTTCAGATGGGCGTCGATATGGTATGGCTGGGCATTCTGGTGGGATTGGTGCTGCAAACCTCGTTTCTTACCCCGCCCTTTGGCTGGTCACTGTTTTTCCTTAAAGGCGTGGCGCCCAAAGAGGTGACTACGCTGGATATTTACAAGGGCGCCCTGCCGTTTATCGGGCTGCAGTTTTTAGCCGTTGCGCTGGTGTTTATTTTTCCCAGCATCGCCACTTGGCTGCCGAACGCCATTGGCTGGTAACCATGATCAATAACAAAGGAATTTAAGATGCTTCACACCCAACGTAGTTACGGCGGCAGCTGCGTCGCCCCGCATCACCTTGCGGCCAGCGCCGGGCGCGATGTATTGAAACAGGGCGGCAACGCGGTGGAAGCCATGGTAGCGGCCGCCGCGGCCATTGCGGTGGTTTATCCGCACATGAACGCCCTGGGCGGCGATGGTTTTTGGTTGATTCATGAACCGGGCAAAGCCCCCGTCGCCATTGACGCCTGCGGCCCGGCAGCGGGCCTCGCCAATGCGGATTTCTACGCCGGTGAGACGCAGATTCCTGAGCGCGGCCCCAAAGCCGCGCTGACCATGGCGGGCACGATTAGCGGTTGGCATGAAGCGTTGAACGTGGCGTCGAGCTGGGGAAAACAGCTGCCTTTAACCACGCTACTGGCCGACGCCATTCACCATGCGGAAACGGGTATATCGGTCGCCCAAAGCCAGGAAGCGCTCACTGCCAAGCACCTGGAACGCTTAACCCAGAGCCCTGGCTTTAGTGATGCGCTACTGCTTAACGGCCAAGTGCCCCGTGAAGGTGAGCGGCTGCGTCAGCCACGCTTAGCGGCCACCCTAAAGCGATTGGCGGAAGCCGGATTAGATGATTTCTATCGCGGCGAACTGGCCGCTAGCATGGCGAAAGACTTAGAAGCAGTGGGCAGCCCACTGCGCCTGGCTGACTTTCACGCCTACCGTGCCCAGCGCGTCACGCCGCTGGAAGTAACGCTTCAGGATGCCACACTCTATAACCTGCCTGCGCCGACCCAGGGCATGGCGTCGTTAATGATCCTAGGCATCTACGAGCGCTTAAAAGCCGCCGAGCCCAACGGTTTTGATCACCTGCACGGGCTGATTGAGGCTACCAAGCGCGCCTTTATCCTACGTGACCAAAACGTCACTGACCCGGGCCGTGTTCCCACCCCGCTGCAAGACCTGCTCAGCTCAGAAAGTATCAGTCGCGAGGCTGCTAATATCGACCCGCAACAGGCGCTCCCCTGGCCCCACGAGCCGGCCCCAGGCGATACCATCTGGATGGGCACCGTGGATAGTGAAGGGCGCGCGGTCAGCTTTATTCAAAGCATCTACTGGGAATTTGGTAGCGGTGTGGTACTGCCGGAAAGCGGCGTGCTGTGGCAGAACCGCGGCATCAGCTTCTCGCTCAACCCCGACGACCTACGAGGCTTAGCCCCTGGCCGCAAACCTTTCCATACGCTCAACCCGGCGCTGGCTCAGTTTAACGATGGCCGTACCATGGTTTACGGCACCATGGGCGGTGAAGGCCAGCCGCAAACCCAGGCAGCGGTATTTTCCCGCTATGCGCTGCACGGCATGCCGCTTCAGCAGGCGATCACCGCGCCCCGCTGGCTGCTCGGGCGCACCTGGGGGGAAACCAGCACCAACCTGAAGCTCGAAGCGCGTTTTGACAACGCCTTGGTGACGGCCCTAGCCACCGCCGGTCACGATGTGGAAGTCTTACCAGAGGCGTTTAGCGACACCATGGGCCATGCGGGCGGCATCGTGCGTCATCCAGACGGATTGATCGAGAGCGCCCACGATCCGCGCAGTAACGGTGGCGCAGCGAGCGTCTAGGTAAACACGCGGGGATTCGTACTGGCTGAACTTGAGCAGGCGACTCGCTGTCACTCATGAGAGTGTTAAGCTAGCCTGCTTAATAAGCCTCTGAAGAGTGGCCAACCAGCGGGAAGGAGAACCCCATGGCGAAAATAGAGAAATCCCCCGACGCATGGCAACAGCAGCTAACGCCCGAGCAGTATCGCGTGGCGCGTGAGAAAGGCACTGAGCGCCCTTTCACCGGGGATTATCAAGTGAAAGACACCCAGGGCATTTACCACTGCGTCTGTTGCCATGCACCGCTGTTTGAGAATGAGCACAAGTTTGACGCTGGCTGCGGCTGGCCAAGCTTTGACCGTCCTTTAGGCAGCCGCTGCGTTGAAGAGCATACGGATACCACTCACGGCATGCAGCGCACCGAAGTGGTCTGCTCCCACTGCGATGCGCATCTGGGTCACGTCTTCCCCGATGGGCCACCGGAAACCACGGGGTTGCGCTACTGCATCAATTCGGTGTCGTTGGAATTTCATCCTGACGAGTAGTTATCGATAAATCCTTCGTAAGGAAACCAGTAAGGCGGGTGCTACAATGGCAGCCCGCTTTTTTTGTGCCTCTAATTTTTTTGTACTTTCAGGAGAGACTCATGCTCGGCTGGTTCCCCGGACATATGAACAAGGCCCGCCGCCAGATCAAGGAGGTGCTGCCGGAGATCGACGTGGTGATCGAAGTACTCGATGCCCGCCTGCCCTACTCCAGCGCCAATCCGATGCTGGCCGAGCTAACACGCCATAAGCCGGTGCTAAAAATTCTCTCCCGCGCGGATCTCGCCGACCCTGAAAGGACAGCCGAATGGGTGGCCTTTTTCGATGCTCAAGAGAATATGCGTGCCTTGGCCGTTACCACGACCAATACCCGTGAGCTGAAGAAAATCCCCAAGCTATGCCATGAGCTGGCCGGTGCCGTGCGTGCCGACCGCGATGTCCGGGTGATGGTGATGGGTATTCCCAATGTGGGTAAATCCACGCTGATTAACGGACTCGCCGGGCGCAAAATCGCCAAAACCGGCAACGAGCCGGCGGTCACCAAACGCCAGCAAAAGGTGCGTATTGATGGGCGCGTCGCACTCACCGACACCCCAGGCGTGCTATGGCCCAAGATTGAAGACCAGGCCAGCGCTTATCGTCTCGCTGCCACCGGCGCCATTCGCGATACCGCTATCGAATACACCGATGTGGCGATCGTTACCAGTGCGGAACTGGCCAAGCGCTACCCGGACGCACTCACAGCGCGCTACAAGCTCAAAGCGCTGCCGCCCTATACCGCGCCAGATATTCCCCATGATATTGAAGCGGATGGGCCGAAAAAGCCCGATTTCCTTGCGATTGCGGGTTTTGACGGCAATGCGATCCTGACAGATATTGCGGCGCGCCGGGGTGGTTTACGCCCCGGCGGCGCGGTAGATCTGCACCGGGGCGCCGAAGTACTGCTGCACGAGCTGCGCGATGGCAAGCTGGGCAGGCTCACCCTTGAAACGCCTGAAGATATTCCGCCTCCCCCAGTGCAAAACGACGAAGACAATCAAGGGCTTTCCGACGCATAATGAGCCAAGCACTGCTAAGCCACCCGTTGACTTAGTAAACACCTCACTACGTTGGATACTTTGGGCTTCTCGCTACTTTTGGACAAACACCTCATGGATACCCCGCAGTCGCACGAATCACAGCCGCTAAAGAAATCTCACAAGCTGCACAATGTCTGCTACGACATTCGCGGCCCGGTACTCGACCACGCCAAGCGCTTGGAAGAGGAAGGCCAGCGGATTCTCAAGCTCAACATTGGCAACCCTGCGCCGTTTGGTTTTGAGGCGCCGGAAGAGATTCTTCAGGATGTGATGCGTAACCTGCCCACGGCCCAGGGCTACTGCGACTCCAAAGGCCTCTACTCTGCGCGTAAAGCGATTATGCAGGAGTGCCAGCGCAAGCAGATTCCCGGCGTGGGTATTGAGGACATTTTCATCGGCAACGGCGTTTCGGAGCTGATCGTGATGGCCATGCAGGCGCTGCTCAATGACGGCGACGAAGTGCTAATTCCCGCACCGGACTACCCGCTATGGACCGCCGCCGCTCACCTTTCCGGTGGCCACGCGGTGCACTACCTATGCGACGAACAGGCCGACTGGACGCCCGACATGGCGGATATTCGTGCCAAAATCACCAGCCATACCCGCGCTATTGTGCTGATCAACCCCAACAACCCGACCGGTGCGGTCTATCCACCTGCCGTGGTGAAAGAGGTGCTTGAGATCGCCAAGCAGCACAATCTGGTGGTGTTCTCCGATGAGATCTACGACAAGATTCTGTACGACGGGGTCGAGCATACGGCCACCGGCGCGCTGGCAGACGATGACCAATTGGTCATTACCATGAACGGGCTTTCCAAAAGCTATCGTTGTGCGGGCTTCCGCTCGGGCTGGATGATCATTTCGGGCACCCTGGCCAAGCTAAATGCCCAAGACTATATCCAGGGTTTGAACATGCTGGCCTCTATGCGGCTATGCGCCAACGTGCCTGCCCAGCACGCGATTCAAACCGCCTTGGGCGGTTATCAGTCGATCAATGATTTAATCCTGCCCGGCGGGCGGCTGCTGGCCCAGCGCGATATCACCATTGAGAAGCTCAACGCGATTCCTGGCGTCTCTTGTGTGAAGCCGAAAGGTGCGCTCTACGCGTTTCCGCGCCTGGACCCAAAGGTATTCAAGATCAAAGACGATCAGCAGATGGTGCTCGACCTACTGCTGCAGGAAAAAATCTTGCTGGTGCAAGGCACGGCGTTTAACTGGCCAGAACCGGACCATGTTCGCATCGTCACACTGCCGTGGGCCGATCAGCTCGGTGATGCGCTGGATCGCTTTGCCAACTTCTTGTCGCGCTATCGCCAGTGAGCCAAGGCCGATAAAAAAAGACGTCGATTAAAACAACTATTTGACGCAGCGATGACTTGAAACTGCCATGAACAGGGCGTATTTAAACGTCATTCTGTGGCCCACTTCACTGGCTGTGTGTGAACCGGTTTCTAAACGTTGAGGGAGAACCTGCACCATGATGCGAATTGTGCTGTTTTTAGCGACCAATATAGCGGTCTTGTTGGTGGCCAGTATCACCCTGCGCCTGCTCGGTGTAGAGGGCTACCTGCGCGGCCAGGGGATTAACTTCACCAGCCTGCTGATTTTCTGCTTTGTGTTCGGCATGGCGGGCTCGATTGTCTCGCTGTTTATTTCCAAATGGATGGCCAAGCGCAGCACCGGTACGGTGATCATCGAAACGCCTTCCAACGCCACCGAGCAGTGGTTGCTGGACACCGTGGCTGAGCTTTCACGTGACGCCGGTATCAAGACGCCGGAGGTGGGCATTTTCCCCGCCCAGCAGTCCAACGCCTTTGCGACCGGCTGGAACAAAAACGATGCGCTGGTGGCTGTTTCGGCCGGCCTGATGAACCGTATGCGTCCTGAAGAGGTGCGGGCGGTACTGGCCCACGAAATTGGCCACGTCGCCAACGGCGACATGGTCACCCTGGCGCTGATTCAAGGCGTGGTGAATACCTTCGTGATGTTCTTCGCCCGGGTAGTGGCGCATTTGGTCGATAACTTCCTGCGCAGCCGTAGCGATGGCGAAGGCGGGCTCGGCTTTATGGGTTACTTTGCGGTGGTCATGGTCGCGGAGATTGTCTTCGGTATTCTGGCTTCGGCTATCGTGGCTTGGTTCTCACGCTATCGCGAATACCGCGCCGACGAAGCGGGCGCGCGCCTGGCGGGCACCAATGCCATGGTCAGCGCGCTGGCACGCTTGAAAACCGAAACGGAAATGCCTGATCAAATGCCGGACACGCTGCGCGCCATGGCCATCACCAAAGGCCAAACGCGCTCGCTGGTGGAAAAGCTGTTTGCCAGCCACCCGCCGCTGGATGAGCGCATTCGTGCGCTGAAAGAAGCCGCTTATCGTCAGTAATTGATTCAGTCGCTCTACACGTTTAAGGCCCGCAGATGCGGGCCTTGCTGTTTTTCGCCCTCAATTTTCACTAATTGTTTTTCACAGTCTAGCTAACGTTACTACAAACCCTGCACCACGCAGTATGCTCTCTAGCGCTACCGCTTCCCCTGACAGCTGTACGTTGAGCGTGGCGAATTCGCGCCGTAGCGGGTAGTTCGCGCGGCAATCATCAAAGCCTTTGTGCATGCCGTGATGGAGCGTTTGACGCTGGAGAGCATCGTGGTCTCGGCGTACGTCGTACACGGCGCGTATACACAGCCGCAAGGCATCTTCGGGCGGTAGTGCGTGCTGCAAATGTAGCGATGCCAGCGCGGGTGGCGGGCAAATAGCGGCGAAGGTAAGCTCACTGGGTGGGCCGCAGTGGCGCGCTAACGCCTGCTGAATCATCCAGGTGCCGCGCAGCTTGCCGTCCAGACTGTGCCCCGCAATATGCGGTGTTGCCAGGGAGACAAGGTCGCGTAAACCGGCGTCGATGGTCGGCTCCGCCTCCCACACATCCAACACCGCCGTTATGTCTCCTTTACCCGACAATCGGCTGCGCAGCGCCAAGCCATCCACGCAGTCGCCCCGCCCAGCATTGAGCAACACACTACCCGGCGCCAGATCGTCGATGCGCTGGGCGTTGAGTAGTTGATACGTCGCGTGAGAACCCTCACGGGTAAGCGGTGTATGCAGGCAGAGCACATCACAGCGCTCGATCAGGGCATCTAAAGGGTGAAAGCCTGCCTGGCCCTCCTCGTCTGACCTGGGCGGGTCACAGGCCAGCGTTGCCACGCCCATGGCAGCTAGCCTCGCCTGTAGCCGGCCACCAACATTGCCCACCCCGACAATCCCCACGGTCCGCTCGCGAAGTAACCAGCCATCGCGCTCCGCCAGGGTTAGCAGGCTGCTCAGCACATAATCCACCACCGCTTCAGCGTTGCAGCCTGGCGCGCTGGCGAAGGCGATATCGCGCTGCGCCAGTGCCGCCTGATCGATATGATCGGTGCCGATGGTACAGGTGCCGATAAAGCGAACGGGGCTATCACCGAGCAGTTGATCGTTGACCTGGGTAATGGAGCGCACGATGAGCACATCGGCGTCCTGAAGGTGGGCGGCGTTTATCTCCCGCCCTGGCACGCGGGTGAGCGTGCCGAAATGGCCGAAGCAGTGCTGGGCAGCGGGAATATTGGCGTCGATGACAAGTTTCATAGGCGTTGGGGTATCCGGGCTTTACAATACGCCCGCGACGGCTTGATGGGCAGGCGTGTTTAAAGGCTATCTCTAAAGACTAAGTAAGGAGAGTGTTGTGATCGTACGCTGGGAAACCAACCATGACTATGTGTTGGTGCATATTCACCAGGATATGTTTGGTGACTGGATTTTCAGCCGCGCCTGGGGGCAAATCGGCACTCAGTTTGGCGGCCTGAAACATCAACTGGCCGATACGCTGGAGCAGGCCCAGATGTGGCTTGAGGACGAAACCACCATCCAGTCCTCGCGGGGTTTTCGCAAGGTGCTGGACGTGGCCGATCATACGCCGGAGGGCCAGGAAGCCATGCGCCAACTATCGCTACTGGATGCACTCTAGAGTCGCGCAGGGTTAGCCCAGAAAGCGCCGCCCGTCACGCTCATGCGCCCCCTTGGGGGCGGAGGTATCGGGGGGTGTGATAAACGCTGCCAGGGCCGCTTCATCCAGCCAGCCGCGTTCGCGCATCCAGGCGCTTAAGCGCTCAAGCTCGAAGCCACGATCCAACTCGCTGCCATCGCTATCCACCAGCACCGGTATCCGCACGCCGTAGCGCTCCACCAGCGTATCATCCTCGCTAATCTCAATGTGGTGCAACCACACCTTTTGGTTGGCGAGCGCTGTCACTAGTGCCTCTAATTGGCTGCACAGGTGGCAGCCCATGGTTGTGTATAGCGATAGCTGAATCATGCGAATGCTCTTTTCATACGATGGCTTCTTATGACGCTTTATGACGAAGTAAAAACACGTGGTGCAAGTTCGTACGCCGCTGGAAGTCGGGGTCGAAGCTGCGTCCGGTAATATCTTCAACCGCAAAATGCTCGCTAAGCGCTTCATCGAGTTTAAAACGCCGCTGGTTATTCGAAAACACTAACGTGCCACCAGGCGCCAAACGCGCCATGGCCAGTTCCACCAGCCGCGGATGGTCACGCTGCACGTCGAGGGTATCGCGCATTTTCTTGGAGTTGGAAAATGTCGGCGGGTCCATAAAGATCAGGTCGAACTCGGCGTTGGCCGTTTCCAGCCAGCGGAAGCAGTCGTCGCGCACCACGCGATGAAGGCGCGTATCGAGTTTATTCAGTGCAAAGTTGTCCTTGGCCCACTCCAGGTAGGTGTTAGACATATCCACACTCACGCTATCGCTGGCGCCGCCCAGTGCCGCTTGCACGGTTGCCGTGGCGGTGTAGCAGAACAGGTTCAAAAAGCGCTTACCAGCGGCCATTTCACCCAGCATCCGCCGTACCGGGCGGTGATCCAAAAACAGACCGGTATCGAGATAGTCGCGTAGATTGACCCACAGACGTGCACTGCCTTCCTGCACCTCAAAACGCTCACCACTGGCGGCGCGTTTCTGGTACTGGGCACTGCCAGCTTGCCGCTCGCGGCGCTTGATATAGATCTTGCTAGCGTCAACACCGAGTGCTTCGGGCATGACTTCCAGCGCGTCGTATAAGCGCTTTTGCGCTTGAGCAGGGTTGATCGAGCTGGGCGCCGCGTACTCTTGAACGTGCACGCGATCACCGTAACGGTCCACCGCCAAAGCGTACTCGGGCATATCGGCATCATAAACGCGATAGCTGGTTTCACCGCTCTGCTTCAGCCATTTCTTCAAGCGCTTCTGATTTTTAATCAGTCGATTGGCAAACATCTGCGCATTGTCTTGGTTTTTGTGAACAGCTTGCTCTTCGCTGGCCTTTTCACCAGGTGTCGCCACTGCACTGCTCTCGCTATAAACAGGCTTCGTATCGCTCGCGACAGGCTGATGCTCGGCGCCCTCCACATCCATGAGTAGCAGCTTGGCATCTAGCGCACCGTTTTTAAGCGCGTACTGCTTGTGGGCTCGCATTCCCAGCCGGTGGCCGAGATCCGGATTGCCGGTAAACACTGCCAGGGTCCAGCCAGGAAACAGCATTTTGGCTTTTTCACCCAGTTGGGCATACAAACGCACCAGCTCGGGCAATTCACCCAAGCGCTCACCATAGGGGGGATTAGTGATCAGCAGGCCGCGTTCAGCCGTGAGGGCGTCCGGCCGAGTGAGCTGCCCCAGGCTTTGGCCGTGCAGGCTAATCAAGGCAGGGATGCCCGCGCGCATGGCATTGGATTTCGCTGCGGTTAGGGCCGCTGGGCTTTGATCGAAACCTAGCAATTGGGCCTTGCAGCGTTTGCGCCCGATTGAGGCGCGCGCCTCGGCTTCGCGCTTCTGTTCCTGCCAAACGAGATCATCGTGGCCCGCCCAGCCGTGAAAGCCGAACCGTTCACGGTTCAAGTTAGGCGCTTGGTCAGCGGCCATCATCGCGGCTTCGATCAGTAGAGTGCCTGCACCACAAAGCGGATCAATCAACGGCTCCCCCGCTTTAAGGCGCTCGGGCCAGCCTGCACGCACCAGCAGCGCGGCGGCCAAATTTTCTTTTAGCGGCGCGTGGCCAACATCACGCCGATAGCCACGGCGGTGCAGGCTTTCGCCGGAAAGATCCAGCCCAATCGTCAAGTTCATCCGGTGCAGGTGAGCGTAGACGCGTAGATGCGGCGTCTTCGTATCCACATTGGGGCGCTCCTGTCCGGCCAGTTGTAGCGCATCGACAATGCCGTCTTTAACAGTTTGCGCACCAAAACGGGTGTGGCGAATGTGTTCGCTGCGACCATGAAAATCGACCGCTAGCGTTTTGCCCGGCGCTAAGTGCTGGGTCCAGGCAATCCGAGCCACGACATCGCGTACCTGCTCAGCGGTATCGATCATCGATTCGCGCACTAAGGTCAAAATGACCCGGTTGGCTAACCGGGACCACAGGCAGACACGATAGGCAATGGCTTGGCTTGCAGTGAAATAGACGCCCGCCACGGTGGTTTTACCCGGCGTGGCGCCCAGCGCTATCAGTTCATCGTGCAGCAGGCCTTCAATGCCTTTGGGGCAGGTGGCGAGCAAATTCAGAGGGACGTTTTGGTTCGACTCGGTCATGGTAATAGCGGCGCTGAAAGGCGCGACATTCCTGTATATAACAAATGAATTTACGTTTTATGACAATTTGGTAGTCGACAGATGACCCCATCATGGTCTAACAATAAGAGAGTAGCTACTGAAAAACGCATGCGTTGCTTGTCAGGGTCAGTCTAAGACTTGGCCTATGGCTTGTAAGTGTTCTTTGCTAGAGATGGCCGCTCGGCTCGTTCAGCCCGTGAGCGCCTGACGTCTAGGTTGAAGCGGCATCTCGCTCTTGAAGCAAGCTCTCGGAATAGCGGCTGTTATTGATAAATTTTGTTAATAACATCCTATTTCTTATCAAAGGCTTTCGTGAAAAGAGGTTAGCCAATGAAACGGCAAAAACGTGATCGCTTCCAGCGGGCTTATGTCCACGGCTACAAAGCGGGTGTATCGGGTCGTTCTCGTGACGACTGCCCGAGTCAAGATATTAATTTACGCGAATACTGGATGAGCGGTTGGCGTGAAGGTCGCGGCGACCAGTGGGACGGGATGACCGGCATTTCCGGTATCCATAAAAACCCCATGGTCATGACGTAACGTCTTATACCTTCTGATGTTTACTTATACCTTCTGATGACACAATGAAGGGTAATGTTTAAACGACAGATTTTAACTGAGCCCACTTTCACAGTGGGCTTTTTAGCGCCAAGCGCCCCTGCAGCTAACGTACCGTTTTCTGCCCTTGCAATGCACGAGCGCATTCGCCGACCAACCGCGGTCCTTGATAAATCAATCCCGAATAGAGCTGCACCAAGTCCGCCCCGGCGGCGATTTTTGCCTGGGCGGCCGCCGCGCTATCGATCCCGCCGACACCAATAATGGGCAGTTGGGGAAGATGCTCACGCAATTGACGAATCACCCGGTTGGAAGCCTCGAAGACCGGCTTGCCCGAAAGCCCACCTGCCTCTTCCGCTTGCGGTTCGCCCCCCACCCCTGCGCGTGAAACGGTGGTATTGGTCGCAATCACGCCATCAAGGGTATTGCGAGCAATACTTTCCGCCATCAGCGCGACCTCTTCTTCGCTCATGTCTGGGGCAATTTTAATCAGCAACGGGACACTGCGCCCCGACTGGTGATTCAATTCACTGGCCCGCGTTCGAATCGGCCCCAACAGCGCGTCGAGTTGCTCGCCAAATTGTAGGGTGCGTAACCCAGGCGTATTCGGCGAGGAGACATTAATGGCAATGTAATCAGCGTAAGGATGCACGGCGTCCAAGCACACCAGATAATCATCCAGCGCCTGCTCTACCGGCGTCGTCAGGTTCTTACCAATATTGATGCCCACAATGCCGTCGTAGTGGCGCTGCTTGACCTGAGCAATCAGATGTTCAACGCCTTTGTTATTAAAACCAAAGCGGTTGATGATCGCCTCATGCTGCGCTAAGCGGAACAGCCTAGGCTTTGGGTTACCGGGTTGGGCTTTGGGCGTCACTGTGCCCACTTCCACAAAGCCAAACCCCAGTGCGCCCAAGGCGTCCAGATGATCGGCATTTTTGTCCAGCCCGGCCGCCAACCCCACTCGATTGGCAAATCGCAGCCCCATCAATTGAACTGGATCATCCACCCGACGGCCAAATAGCCGTGCAACGCCCCCTACCCGATGTAGTGCCTCCAACGCACCCAGCGCCATTCTGTGAGAGGTTTCTGGGTCAACGCGAAAGAACAGCGAGCGGGCGAGGTTGTACATAGCGGGTCTCTTGAAGCGGGGGCTGAAAACGGGCCCTAGTATAACGCAATAAAGCGCGCTCTGGTGGAGAACCAGAGCGCGCTTTAACTAAGCGTTCACGCTTGAGTTTAGTGGACCAGAGCCCTCTAAGCTTCGCTATCGCTTTCCGCCAGATCCACTAGTTCGCGTACTGCCACGGCGAAGAGTGCGAAGCCGCCTTCACTGCCGCCGCGCACCTCTTCAATCAAACGGCACCAGCGGCGATGCAGATCGGCGTGCTGATCCAACCATTGTGCCACCCGCTCTTGGGTATCGCGGCTTCCCGCATCGAGCTTCAGCACGCTGGTGGTCAGCGCCAACTGCTGGCGTTCGATATCGTCGCGGAAGGTTTCCCGCGCCTGGGCCTGCCAAGCATCGCGCACTTCCAACTGGGTTACTTGCTGGATCATCCAGGGGAGTTCCAGACGGCTGCCAATTTCATAGAGCACTTCCGCCACCCGCTGCGGTTTCTCATTGGTCAGGCGCGCCGCCTGGATAATGCCCAGCCCCGCGTAGAGGCTTGAGGACGCCGCCACGGTAGAGGCGAGAGCATCCGGCACACCGGCCTCCAATAGCTCATCACGGCGAGTGTTCCAGGCGCTCAGTTCTTCGCCACTGAGCAGCTCACCAATGCCTTCCTGCAGCTGTGCCAGGCGGGGAGCAAAATACTCGATGGTATCTTGTGTCGAAAGCCCTAAATGCTGACGCACGAACCAGCGCGTGGCACGACGAATCAAGCGCATCAGGTCGAGCATCATCGAATACTGAATGCGGTTAGGAACTTGGTTATCGAGGGCTTCGATTTGCGCCCACAGCCCAGGCAGATTAAAGCTGTCACGGGCCACGATATAGGCGCGGGCGATATCGGCGCGCCCCGCGCCGGTGGAGTCCATCAGGCGGCGTACAAAGACGATGCCCATATGATCGACCAGATCGTTAGCCACCTGGGTCGCGACGATTTCACGCTTCAGACGGTGTTCGTACATTTCATCTTTAAAGCGTTCCACCAGCACCGAGGGGAACAGGCGTTCCAGGTGGCGGTGAATATACTGATCGTCGGGTACGTCCGAGGTAATCAAGTCGCCTTTCAAGGTACTTTTGGCGTAAGAGATCAGAACCGACAGCTCAGGCAAGCGCATCCCTTGGTCATTACTGGCGCGCTCTTTTAGCACCTCATCGGTGGGCAGGAACTCCAGCTCACGATCAATCTGCCCGGTGGCTTCCAACTCGCTGATAAAGCGACGGTAGGGACCCATCGATTGGTCGGAGAGAATCGCCGATAGATCCAGCGCCTGGCTTTGGCGGTAATTATCCAGAATCACCAGCTCTGACACTTCATCGGTCATTTCCGCCAGCAGCTGATTACGCTGTTTATCGGTCATGTCACCGCGTTTGACAACTTCATCAATCAAGATCTTGATATTGACCTCGTGGTCAGAGCAGTTCACCCCGCCCGCGTTGTCAATGAAGTCTGTATAGACGCGCACGCCTTTGGCGGCGGCTTCCATACGGCCACGCTGGGTCAAACCGAGGTTACCGCCCTCACCCACTACGCGGCAGTTCAGATCGTTGCCATTGATACGCAGCGTGTCATTGGCTTTGTCACCGACATCCGCATCGGTTTCATCGGAGCCTTTCACATAGGTGCCGATACCGCCGTTCCAGATCAAATCCACCTTGGATTTGAGCATCGCGCGGATCAATTCGTTAGGCGACAGGCGCGACTCCTGAATGCCAAACACCTGCTGCATTTCCGGGGTGATGGTGATTGACTTAGCACTGCGGCTAAAGATGCCGCCGCCTGCAGAGATCAATTCCTGGCTGTAGTCTTCCCAGCTGGAACGTGGCAGTGCGAACAACCGATTGCGCTCGGCAAACGACGCTTCTGCATCCGGATTAGGATCAATAAAGATGTGCAGGTGGTTGAAGGCGCCGACCAGTTGGATCTTGTCGGAGAGCAGCATGCCATTACCAAACACATCGCCAGCCATGTCGCCGATCCCGACCACGCTGAACAGATCGCGCTGGGTATCCACATCCAGGTTCTTGAAGTGGCGCTTCACTGATTCCCAAGCACCGCGGGCGGTGATGCCCATTTTCTTGTGGTCGTAGCCATTGGCACCGCCCGAGGCAAAGGCATCGCCCAGCCAGTGGCCGTACTCAATGGAAATTTCGTTGGCGATGTCCGAGAAGGTCGCTGTGCCTTTATCGGCAGCCACTACCAAATAGGCGTCATCTTCATCGTGGCGAACAACGTTTTCCGGTGGCACCACGTCGCTACCCACCAAGTTGTCGGTAACATCCAGCAGCGCGCGGATAAAGATTTGGTAGCAGGCGATACCCTCTTTCTGAACGACATCGCGGCTGGCGTTTTCCGGCATGCGCTTGCACACGAAACCGCCTTTTGCCCCCACCGGCACAATCACGGCATTTTTTACCTGTTGCGCTTTTACCAGGCCCAACACTTCGGTGCGGTAATCTTCAAAGCGATCCGACCAACGCAGACCACCGCGAGCGACTTTGCCGCCACGCAGGTGAACACCTTCCACCCGCGGCGAGCAGACGAAAATCTCGAACATCGGGCGCGGCTTGGGCATGCCGGTCACTTTGGAGGGCTCGAGTTTGTAAGCGATATAGTCTTTAAAGCGCCCGCCCTCGGCGAGCTGGTAATAGTTGGTACGCAGCGTAGCGAGAATCAGCTCCATAAAGCGGCGCAGCAGCTGGTCATCGTTAAGACTGGCCACGCCTTCAAGGCGCTCATTCAAGCTGGCGATACATTCATCAGTGGCATGATCCTGCTGCTCAGGATCAAATCGAAGACGGAATAGTTCGACCAGCTCGCGCGTGATGGCCGGGTAGTTGGCCAGCGTCGCGGCAATATAGTCCTGGGACATGCCAAAGCGTATCTGCTTCAAATAGCGCGCATAGCCACGCAGCATGGCGACTTCACGCCAGTCCAGCCCGGCGCCGATAATCAAGCGGTTGAAGGCATCGTTGTCGGCTTCGCCGGACCAGATACGCTTGAACGCCTCTGTAAACACGTCACGCATATCGCCCAGACTGACATCCGCACCGCTGTGCTCTAGTTCAAAATCGTGAATCCAGTAGCGCTGTTCAGGGGCGTTGATATCGTAAGGGCGCTCGCCAATCACGCGCAGGCCGAGGTTTTCCATCATCGGCAGCACATCAGAGAGCGGAATTTGCGATTCGCGATGGAACAGCTTTAGGTTAACACCCCCGCCCTGCTCTTCCAGCGGGCGATAGAGCGACAGCGATAAATCGTCGCCGTTGTTCAGGGTCAAGAGATGCTGCACATCGAACACGGCGGTGCGTGCCGAGAAGTCTTCACGGTAGCTGGCTGAGAATGCTTCGCGGAAGTGATCCATGAGGCTGTTGGCACGCTCTTCGCCGAACCCTTCCACCATGGCGTTGTGTAGCTCGTCGCGCCAGCTACGCGCCAGCCGCGCCACTTTGCTCTCCAGGCGCTTGAGATCGTATTCACTGGGCGCATCGCCGTTGAAACGCAGAATCAACTGAATGCGCGCCAGTACCGACTCGGATAAGTAGGTATTGAAGTCGCCAAAGTGGGCATCCAATTCATCGCATAATACGTTCTGAATTCGCTGACGCAGATCCGTCGAGAATACGTCACGCGGCACAAACACCAAGCAGGAGTAGAACTTGCCGCTGATATCGGCGCGGATAAACAGACGCACCTGGCGGCGCTCACGGATATTGAGAATGCCCAGGGAAGTACTGGCCAACGATTCGGTGTCGATTTGGAATAAGTCATCGCGGGGGTAGACTTCCAATACCTGGAGCAGCTGCTTGCCGTTATGGCCCTGGGGGTTGAACCCGGCAATATCCATCACCGCTTTTAGCTTACGGCGCAGCAGCGGAATATTACGCGGAGATTCGTTATAAACCGTTGAGGTGAACAGACCAAAGAAGCGTCGTTCGCCGATCACATTGCCGTCGTCATCGTAGCGATCAACGGTGATGTAGTCAGGGTAAGTAGGACGATGCACCCGTGAGTGGTGAGCGCTCTTGGCAAACGAGAGCAGTTGCGGCACCAGCACATAGTCGTTGTGCTCGTCGACGCCTTCTTCGGTACGGATACGTTCGCAGTAGCGCGGTTGATCCAGGCGAAAAACGCCCAGGACGCTATCCGCATCGCGCTTTAATTCGCCGCTTTCGAGCAAATACTCGTCGTAACCCAAGAAGGTGAAATTATCTTTCAGCAACCACTCTAGAAAGGCAATCGCCTCTTCGTGATCATCGGGGTCGATCTGCGGCGGGCAGCTCTTTTCCAGTTCTTGAATGGAGGCAGTGATTTGCGAACACATGGCGTCGTAATCACCCACGGCGGTGCGCACATCGCGCAGCACGTCGTTGAGGTTGCTTTCGATTTTTGCAAGCAACGCCTCATCGGTATGTCGGTCGACCTCAATGACAATCAATGACTCACGTGCGTCAGGCGCGTTCTCATCGCGAGGTGAGGTTTGGGTCTGTAACTGATGGCGGTCATCTCGGGCGACGGCCAGTACCGCGTTTTGAATCGCGTGGACCGTCAAGCCGCGGCGGTTGAGCTCTATGCGCACCGAGTCGACCAAAAACGGCATATCTTCATGCAACACGGCGACAAAGGTATGCGTTGACTGCCAGCCATGCTCTTCAAAATCCGGGTTAAAGACGCGCACTTTGGGGCTTTTAGGATCATGGTGCTGCAAAAACTGCCAAATCGAAAGCGTAGCCCCATACAGATCGTCCAGGCGACGATCGACAAGATCTTCCACCGGCACGGTGGCGTAAAAGTGTCGAGCAAAGGCGTCAATGGTCGCAGCTCGAGCAGGCTCCAAGCGCGCATATAATCGCTCCTGCAACTGCTTTAAAAGATCCTGACGACTCTCTTCAATCGCAACGTAGTGCATCCATCACCTCGACTGCCTGGGCCATTGATCGGCCAAAAAACGAAGGACAATAGGCCTTTAGGCCAACATAGCGTCTAGCTTACGCTACCTATCGTCGCGTCCCTAATCACATGACATGTTGTTCATGGCGCATACCGTTTACGCATTAGGGCGTTAGCACATTCAACCTAATTAACTATCTCGCCGCGTTAACAATACCCCGCACTCACAGTGATCGGTAAACGGGAACTGGTCAAATAGCGCAAAGCGCTCAATGCGATGGGTAGTGGTCAGTATGGTCAAGTTTTCAGCCAATGTGGCCGGGTTGCATGAAATATAGACGATCTGAGCGTACTCGCTGAGCTGCTCACAGCTCTGCTCATCTAGCCCAGCGCGGGGCGGGTCGACCAGTACGGTGGAAAAATCGTACTCCTCCAACCCCATCTCTGCCACGCGACGTCCGGCTTTTTCGCCCTTCAGCGCCTGCGAAAACTCTTCTGCCGACATGCGACCAATCTGCGCGTTGGAGACACCATTGGCCTCTAAATTGACATTGGCACTGGCTACCGAGGTGCGGGAAATTTCGGTGGCCAACACGCGACGGAAATTCTCGGCGAGCGCAATGGTAAAATTGCCGTTTCCGCAATAAAGCTCGACCAAATCTTTCTTTGTATCGCTCTCTGGCTGGCCAACGGTGACTTCACGCGCCCAGCTGAGCATTTTCTGGCAGATATGCGCATTGGGCTGGGTGAAGCTGTTTTCTACCTGCTGATAGTGCAACGCGCGACCATCCACCTCTAGGCGTTCCCAGACGTGATCACGGGTCAGCACGATGCGCTGTTTGCGGGAGCGGCCAATGATCATGATGCCGAGTTCAGCTTCCAGCGCTCGTGCTTCGCGCTCCCATTCATCGCCTAAGGGCCGATGATAAATCAGTGTGACCAGCGCCTCGCCGGAGAGCGTGGTTAAAAACTCCACCTGAAACAGCTTGCGACGCAGCTCGTCAGACGCCAGACAGGCCTCACGCAGCTGTGGCATGAGTTGATTGATTCGCTCGCTGGCCACGGCGTACTGATCCAGCCGTATAACGCGCTTATTTTTTGGATTCTCAGGATCGACTTCAAACATGGCATAGAAGAGATCGTTCTCTTCATGCCAAATGCGAAATTCACAGCGCTGGCGATAGTAGCCCGGCGGTGATTCAAACACTTCTAGTGCCGGTGGCTGGAAAAGCGCAAAGGTCGTCTCAAGATAGTCGCGCTTGGCGGCTAGCTGCTCGGCATAACGTTCAGATTCTACGACGGGGATAGCCAAGGCTGCTCCTCTTGAATAAATTCAGAAATAGGAATTCAAAAATAGGGCTTCGAAAACAGTAGCGGGAAACAGGATGCATTAACTCACGTACAACAGCTGCGGGGCGTTAAATCCATAGCGCGCTAAACCAGCGGTTAAGTTTACCGCGGGTGCCGTGGTCCAACAGCGGCCATCTTGGTGTTCACTGGCGAGCGCATCCACCACTTGAGCCACCCGCCGTGCGATCGCGTCACCAGAATCAATCCAGTGCAAAGGCGCTGGAGCCAGCTCGCTTAACCACGGTTTAAGCAACGGAAAATGGGTACAGCCGAGCACCACGGTGTCCAACTTGGGAGACACGGTTGGCGCGGTGACGGCTTGCCATAACGGCGCTAATGCCGCCTGCATACGCTCTACGTTGGGCGTGATGCCAGCCAAATAGGCCTCTGCTTCTACCACCAAGGCATCGGCCGCCACGCGGGTAATGACGCAGTCACTGGCAAAGCTATCAATCAAGCGCTGGGTATAGGGCCGCCCCACGGTGGCCTTGGTGGCCAATAAGCCGATGTGACGCGTTTGGCTCAGTGCGGCAGCAGGCTTGATAGCAGGCACGGTGCCTACCACGGGAATCATTAACTGCTGGCGTAGTTGCTCCAACGCCAGCGTACTGGCGGTGTTACAGGCAACCACCAGCACGCTAGGCTGGCAAGCAGCTACCGCGGCTTTACAGACCGACACGATGCGCTCGGTTAGGGCGGAATCTTCGCGCAGCCCATACGGCAGCCAGGCATTATCACAGGCGTAGCACATGGCTGCATCGGGGTAGTGTTGGCGCAGCGAATGCGCTACCGACAGACCGCCGACACCGGAATCAAAAAATAATACGGGACCCTTCATGACTCTCTTAGCATCACTATCCTGCTTCATTCCTCAGCGCCGAGCTGGTCGATGGTTGAACGCTTACCCACTAAAAACGGGGCTGCCAGTTTAGCATGCCCCGCCTGTTAATTTGTTGCTCGTCGACACAGGTTAATGCCGTATTGGTGGCTATACCGCAGGTACATCCGCCCCGCGCAGTTCTGCATAGAGTTCAGGGTAGGCTTGTTGCAGGCGTTCTAGCTCCTGTTCGGCGCCAGCAGGAAGCGCTGAACGCAACTCGTCCATATCTTCCTGGCTAAAGTGTTCGTCGATCAGGGGGAATAGGCCCTCGCGTTCGTGACGCAGGTAGGCCCTGTGCGCCTCTAGATAGTCTTTAAGGTCTTCGGCAAAACGATCCATTGGCATGACGTTGTCCATCAGGATCATGTCGATATCGCTGGATAGACGCTGCAAGCGGGGTTTTAACTCACGATACTCACTGGCCATCTTCTCGGTCAGTGCACCGTTGTCGGGCGCTTTAGCCTGTAGTCGCTCAACGCACACCCTTTCCAGCGGGGTAGCAAAACCATCCATGTAGGACAGGATGTAATCGACCACTTCACGCATTAGCTTGAAATTGGGCCGTTCTCCCTGGGCCAGCGTTTTTTGCTTCAGCTGCAGCACATGAAGCATACGGGCCATATTGGCATGATCTAGACGCAGTTGGTTTAGCATGGAGCCGTCTCCTTTATCGTGTCATGCCTGCCGTCACGCTAAGAGCTAACGGCATGCAATCATAGGGGCATAGCAACTAACTAACAGGGGTTATCATTAACAATGCCTCTATGGCGCTATCCTAGCAAGTGCATCTTTCTGTTAGGTTACGCCAAAGGTAGTTCGACAAGCCGCGCTTTACCACAGACACTTGTTGCTAATAAGTAGTTCTACGTGACGAATAACAACGGAAGTTTCCATGGATCTTTTTGATAGCGCCCACGCAGCACCTTCTGAAGACGCCCCACTCGCCTTTCGCATGCGCCCACGCCAGTTGGACGATTACGTAGGCCAGCAGGCGTTAGTGGGGCCAGACAAGCCGCTGCGCCGGATGGCGGAATCAGGCATCGTGCGTTCGATGATTTTGTGGGGGCCGCCGGGCGTGGGTAAAACCACGCTAGCGGAGCTCTTGGCGCGGGCTTCCGACGCCCATTTAGAGCACCTTAGCGCGGTGATGGCCGGGGTAAAAGAGATTCGCGCCGTGGTGGAGCGAGCCCAACAAATGTCATCGACGGTGATCCTTTTCCTGGATGAGATTCACCGCCTCAACAAGAGCCAGCAGGACGCCCTGCTTCCCCACGTGGAGTCGGGCCTGCTGACGCTAATTGGCGCCACCACCGAAAACCCCTCGTTCGAGGTCAATTCGGCGCTGCTCTCCCGCGCGCGGGTTTATGTGTTGAAATCACTGACCCAAGAAGAGCTCATCACGGTAATGCGCCAAGCGCTTAACGACGTGGAGCGCGGCCTCGGCAAAAGCGATATTGCCGTCGATGATGAAGTGTTGAGCGCGCTAGCCCACGCCAGCGCCGGTGATGCCCGTCGGGCGCTGGGGCTTTTAGAAACGGCGTGTGATTTCGCCACCCAGGAAGCGGGCCGCGAAGTGCTCCATAAGGACGTACTGGCGGATGTGATTGGCCACCAGGCCAGTGCCTTCGATAAGCAGGGCGACGCCTACTACGACCTGCTCTCGGCGATTCACAAATCCATCCGCTCATCACGCCCTAATGCCGCGCTGCTGTATATGGCGCGCTTCATGCAGGGTGGCGGCGACCCGCTGGACGTGGTGCGCAGACTGACGGCCATTGCCTCAGAGGATGTCGGCAATGCCGACCCGCGCGCCCTGCCGCTGGTCATTGCCGCCTGGGACGCCTACCTGCGCCTGGGAGATTACGAAGGCCAGCGGGCGATAGCCCATGCAGCCATTCACTTGGCGGTGGCGCCTAAAAGCAACCGCATTGATCGCGCCTGGAGTGAGGCCAAGCAGTATGTAAGCCAGCAACCTCAAGTGGAAGTGCCGATCTATCTGCGCAATGCACCCACCAAGCTGATGGAGCAACTGGGCCATGGTGAAGGATACCGCTATGCCCACAATGAACCCGATGGCTACCCGGCAGGTAGCGCCCACGATTGCTGGCCTGACGAGCTGCCTAAAGCCATTTTCTTTAAACCGAGCCCTTTTGGTCAGGAGAAACGCTTTGGTGAAATCATGGCGTGGCGGGAGAATCGTGACCAGGAAGTAGATCAAGCGCCCTAAGGCGCCTGACGGTTTACTCTCTGGTTTGCAGACAGCGCTAGCTTGAAGCGCTTTCTTAAAGCTCCTTCTTTCTTAGAGCTCTTCGCGGATCACATCGGTGCCTTCGGGAATTTCGAAGTCAAACATATCCGAGGCGATCTCGCCATTGAGAGTGATATTGCTAAAGGTAATCGCGGTGCGCTGGCCGGTGCTGTCCATCATCCACAGCTCAGTTAGCGTGTCGGCATCGAATACCATGCTTAACTCTTCGAACAGCGTATCGGCAGAGATAGGTACCAGGGTAAACACATCTTCCCCCCCGTCCTGCTCGTAAAAGACCTCATAGCTTTCGGTTAAATCGTCCACGCTTCCCGAGAGCAGCAGCGCGGGGGTATGGGTAACGCGATCATCCATTTCCTGAACGGTGACTTGTTCAAGATCAGGGTCATACATGTATACATCGTCGCCATCGGAAACCACGGTTTGAGAGTATGGCGCTTCTACTTCCCAACGCAGCATACCCGGGCGGGACAACCACATCTCGCCGCGTGCGCTCTGGAGCCGCTCGCCGCTGCCATCGAGAATCTGCTGCTCAAAAGACGCCTGATACCGCTCGAGCGGATCCAGCCGCTCGGTCAAACGTTCGGCAGCGTCATCCGCCCAAGCAGGAGCACCAAAGGTTAGACCCAAGGCGCTGGCTGCCAATGCCAGGGGTGAAGCACCCAGCGATGAAGTTCGTTTTGATTGCGTATCGCGCATGTGATCTCCCTAGGCAACCGTTGCTAACGAATGATTGCTCAAAACGGTTGCTCAATAATCAAGCAGTGAGGTCGGCGTAACCGTCCATGTGTTGTAAGACGTGAAAAGCGCCGCAGGGTTTCACCAGCGGCGCTATTTTCACGCTTATTGCATAATTGTGGCTTTTTGACCTAGTGGCCGACCGGGGGCGGCGCGAGCACTTCGCGTGCGCCATTAGAGCCCATGGAGGTCACCACACCGGCGCCTTCCATGGCTTCTACTAAGCGCGCCGCCCGGTTATAGCCAATTTTAAAGCGGCGCTGAACGGCAGAAATCGACGCTTTACGCGTTTCAGTGACAAACTGGACGGCCTCATCGTAAAGCGCGTCCTGCTCGGCATCGTCGCCATCGCCCCCTTCCGCTTCAAGGCCGGTCAAGGCATCCGCGGAGACGCCCCCAGAAAGGATCTCCTCGATATATTCCGGGGCGCCACGACGCTTCCAGTCATCGACCACCCGGTGTACTTCATCGTCATCCACAAAGGCACCGTGGATGCGGTTAGGCGGCCCGGAACCGGCGGGCAGATAGAGCATATCACCGTGCCCGAGCAGGCTTTCCGCACCACCCTGATCCAGGATAGTGCGCGAATCGATGCGTGATGACACCTGAAACGCCATCCGCGAAGGAATATTGGCCTTTATAAGCCCCGTCACCACGTCCACCGAGGGGCGCTGCGTCGCTAGAATCAGATGGATACCGGCGGCGCGTGCCTTTTGGGCCAGGCGGGCAATCAGCTCTTCGACCTTTTTGCCAACGATCATGAACATGTCGGCAAATTCGTCGATTACCACCACGATATAGGGCAGCTTTTCCAGCACGGGGTGCGGTTGGTGTACTTCCCAGGGCTGCGGCTCCCAGAGCGGATCTGCCACTTGCGCACCGGCGCGTTCGGCTTCATCCAAACGGCCATTGAAGCCTGCAATATTACGTACCCCCATGGCCGCCATCAGCTTATAGCGGCGCTCCATTTCGGCGACACACCAGCGCAGGCTATTGGCCGCCTCTTTCATGTCGGTGACCACCGGCGCCAGCAAATGAGGAATGCCGTCATAGACTGACAGCTCCAGCATTTTTGGGTCGACCATGATCAGCTTCAGTTCGCTGGGCTTCGCCTTGAGCAGCATCGAGATCAGCATGGCGTTGACGCCCACTGACTTACCCGAACCTGTGGTACCCGCAACCAATAGGTGAGGCATCTTACCCAGGTTGGCCACCACGGGGCTGCCGCCGATATCCTGACCCAGCGCCATAGTGAGCGGCGAGGTTTCCTGCTGGTAACGGTCAGAGTCGATGACTTCGCGTAGCCGGATCATGGCGCGATTGGGGTTAGGTATTTCAATACCTACCGTTGGGCGCCCCGGAATAACCTCGACCACCCGCACGCTCTTGACCATCAGCGAACGCGCCAAATCTTTGGCAAGGTTGCTGATCTTGGAGACTTTAACGCCCGCCGCGGGTTTGATCTCAAAGCGGGTAATCACCGGCCCAGGCCAGGTATCGACGACTTCCGCCTTAACGCCGTACTCGCGAAGCCGTACTTCGAGCAGCTCCGCCATATCAGCCAGCTGCTCTTCGGTGTAGTTCGGCTGGTGCGGCTCTGCGGGCGTCAGTAGCTGCAGGCTTGGCACATCCCCCTCAGGCTCGTCCATGGTTTCAAAGGCAGGCCGTTGGCTCTGCAAATGCTCCACGGTCCAAAGCGCAGGGCCTTCATCCGCTTCTGGCGCACTCTCATCGGGGGCGAAGGTAGGCTCACGACGCGCAGTTGGCGTAGGCGCCGTAGGTGATGACTGTCTAGATGATGAATAAGCAGCCCCTGGTACGGTTTCGGCTTGCGGCTCTGCCGGGTACAGCGCTTCGTCGTCCATCTCTTCGTCGTCCCAAACGGGTTCTGGCACGACCTCTGCCACACGCTCAGGTTTACGGGCAGGCTCGGGCTCAAAAACGTGCACGGGGGTCTGCTCCGTAACATCACTACGATGAGTGCTCGTTTCTGCTTTTGCTATTTCATCTGTGTGTGATGGTTCAGCAGAATGCGATGGCTCAGCGGTGAGTGATGGCTCACTATGCTGTTTAACAGCGGTTTCATCGTTGACGAAATAGTGCTGGCTGGCGGGCTCGGTCGTCTCTTCCTGGCGCGACGCACGCAATGGGAAAGCACTGGCTTTTTCCTGGGGCGCATCATCAGGCTCAGGCGCTACCGCCGACGTGCTTGGTTGTACGAACGCATTTTCCCGCGGCGCAGGCGGCACTGCGCTTTCAGCCTTTTGTTCCGCTTGATGGGCTGGCGTCGCTGGTGATTTGGTCGGCGCTTCTATCGAAGGCTCGCCGTCAGGTGCGGGGCTTTTAGCAGGCACATGCTTATTGCTGGAAAACGCGGCCGCTTCCCAAGGAATGGAGGTGTCTGTCGTGTCACGGCGAGGTGCAGAAGCGGCGGCAGCGTCAGTGTCGCCGCTATCCAGCGGCATGGAGAAACCTGGCTCACGCCGTTCACGGCCAGCGGCACTTTTACCGACCGGCTCAGCCGTAGGCTTAACCTCAGTAGGTTGTTCATCTTTCAGTGTTGCGTTTGACTCGGCTGCCTGGTTGGGCTCTGCTTTAGACTTAGGCGTCGGTGCGGGTTTAGCCGCCGCGCGCTGCGCCGCACGCATACGGCGAGCTTGCCGTCGAGCTGATAGCCAACCACCCAAGCGGCAGATCCGCTTACCGAGTTCATCCGCCACCTGTAGCCACGACATACCGCTGAACAGCGGAAAGCCGCTTAAAATGAGCGCAGCCGCTATCAAACCAACCCCGCCACTGCCAACGAGCGGCCTCAATGCGCCGACCAAGCCCTCGCCCAAGATACCGCCAGAGGCGTAGGGCAGCATGCTATCTGGGTGGTAAAAATGCAGCGCCCCGAGCATGGTGGTGCCGAAAATCAGCAACACCAATCCACCTGCGTGTACGGCAATCGCCACCGGATCGAGTTCAAAACGCACTTGGCGAGAGCGAATCAACCACCAAGCGGCAAAACCAAACATGCCCGGCCACCATAAGGCACTGGCACCAAGCAATGAATAAAGAACATCGGCTAACCATGCCCCCACCTGCCCCATCCAGTTGCGCACATCCGTTTCGGGCCCCTGATAAGACCAGCCTGGGTCGGCGGGGTGGTAACTAAACAGTGCTAATAATAAAAATACACACAATGCGAGCAGTATCACCACGACACCTTCGCGCACAGAGCCTTGTAAGCGCAGGCCAAAACGGCGAGCCTTATCTTTTGCAGCGTTAACACGCGCAGAAGAAGCCGATGCTGGTGTTTGACGCGCGCTACGCTGCGTTCGCTTGTTAACTGCTTTATTCACTTTCAAGCGACTCTCCCTTTACACCTAAATGGCGTCTTTAATCCACTTGCGAGTTTGCATGATACCGAGCATCCTTCCGCCGTCACAGAGCCTCTTGCTAAGCATTCAGCAGAAGAACGTTGTAAAGAACACATGTCGTACAAGAGCCTATGTCGTACAAGAATCTATGCCGTACACGAACGTTCGTCGTTCACGACCCTAGCAATAGGAGCACTTAATGCTGCCTTGGCTTTCCTCGCCATACCCTATTTTTCCCGCCATATCGACGGCCCTCGACTCACCCAACGGGCTGCTGGCGGCCGGTGGGCAGCTTTCACCCGTTTGGCTAGTAGACGCCTACCGGCAGGGGATATTTCCATGGTTTAGCGATGACGACCCCATTCTGTGGTGGAGCCCAGACCCGCGCATGATACTCCTACCCGAGCAATTTAAGCAGCGCCGGAGCCTCACCAAACGGTTGCGCCATGGTGGCTTCCATATCACCCTGGATCAACACTTCGATCAGGTTATTCACGCCTGTGCCGCTCCGCGAGACGAATTAGGCGGCACCTGGATCACCAACGAGATGCGTGCCGCCTACGGTCAGCTACATGCCCTCGGCATTGCCCATAGTATTGAAGTCCACCAAGGCGGCCAGTTAGTGGGCGGCCTGTACGGCATTGCCATGGGGCCAATGTTTTTTGGCGAATCCATGTTTTCCCACACGCCCGATGCTTCTAAAGTCGCCCTCGCCCACCTAGCGAGAGCCATGCGCGAGCATGACGGTAAGCTGATCGACTGCCAAATGCACACGCCTCACTTGGCCAGCCTGGGCGCTATTACGGTCGCTCGCGAAGCATTCATCAACTATCTTAATAACTGGTTACCCAGTAAGGCGTTTACGTTACCCTCATCACCCGATGAGACACCGGCTGTTCCCCCATCGCCGTGGCTGAATGCAATTGCCACCGAGGCTAACGTATAAGAGATGAACCCATTATGCTTCACCCAGGAGGCAAGCCGTGAGTAGTAACACTCCGCGTCGCCCGGTGCGGGATTTACGCTTCTTCCTTACCGTTCCTCATGCCTGCAGCTATCTGCCAGGCAAAGAAGCGACAACGCTATTTCTCGACCCGCAGGAGTCACCCGTGCCTGGGGTCTATGACTCACTGGCACTGCTTGGGTTTCGACGTAGCGGGCGCCATCTTTACCGCCCCCACTGCGAAGGCTGCAACGCCTGCCGATCGGTACGCATTCCGGTTGAAACGTTCGAGCCTAATCGCACGCAGCGAAAAATTTGGCGGCGAAATGCGGATCTTAACATTCGTGTCATGCCCGCTCACTATGCTTCAAGCCACTATGACTTGTATGCGGATTATATTCGTCAACGTCACGCTGACGGCGATATGTTTCCACCCAGCCGGGAGCAGTACCGTACCTTCCTCACCCTTGATGAGCCCTACGCCCATCTCATGGAGATATATCTCCATGACGAGCTGATCGGTGTCACCGCCTTTGATCAACTGGAGCATGGCCTTTCAGCCATTTACACCTTTTTTGCCGTGAGCGAAGCGCTGGATAAGCGCTCATTAGGCACTTTTGCTATTCTTCAGCTGATTGAGCTCAGCCGAGAAAAAGCGCTCCCACACCTATATTTAGGGTATTGGATCGAAGAGTGCCGTAAGATGCGCTACAAACAGGCTTTTGCACCGCTGGAAATACTCGATGGGCGCCACTGGCGGCAGTTAATCCGCTAAACGAGTAAGCTTTTTTGCCTTGACGGCAGGCTTACGGCACAATATAGCGCTGTTTCTTGAGCGCCTGCCTAACGGCACTCAAATGCTGACTGATTGTAACACTACTAACTCATAAGTGAGGAAATGCCTATATGGCACGCGAAGATCATATTGAAATGGAAGGCGTTATCGTCGATACCCTTCCGAATACCATGTTTCGTGTTGAGCTGGAGAACGGCCACGTTGTAACCGCTCACATCTCTGGCAAGATGCGCAAAAACTACATCCGCATTCTGACCGGCGACAAGGTAAAAGTAGAGCTAACACCTTACGATCTTTCTAAAGGCCGTATCGTTTACCGTTCGCGCTAAGTCGTTACAGCGTTAACGCGTTCGGCTAGCCCCCTCCCGCCAGGCCGTTCAGTGTCAATGGCTGTTCATTAAAAACGACAACGCCCCGTCAATGACAGGGCGCTGCGTTTTAGGCATGATTAGTGCTTGAATGTCAGGCTGTAGCGCTGCTTAGCGCCCTTTTCAGGGCGCATCAGCCATTTCAGTCTCGGTGGAAAGGTGTAATTCGCCCTCCTCCAGGCTGACATGCACAATGCCACCCTGATCTGCCAGCTCGCCAAACAGAATCATCTCGGCTAATGGCTTCTTAAGCTTCTCTTGGATGAGACGCGCCATGGGGCGTGCGCCCATATCCGGATCATAGCCTTTGTCGGCCAGCCAATCCCGCGCCATATCGTCCACATCCAGCTGCACACGCTTCTCATCCAGCTGCGCCTGAAGCTCGATCAAGAACTTGTCGACCACGTTGCGGACCACGGAAACCGGCAGCGCGTGGAACTGAATAATACCATCCAGACGGTTACGGAACTCAGGCGAGAACGTGCGCCGGATGACTTCCATCGCATCGGTCGAATGATCTTGGTGCTGGAAACCAATCGAACGGCGCGACGCCTGCTCAGCCCCGGCGTTAGACGTCATGATCACAATCACATGGCGGAAGTCGGCTTCGCGACCGTTGTTATCCGTCAAGCGGCCGTGATCCATCACCTGCAACAGCAGGTTAAAGACTTCCGGGTGCGCTTTCTCGATCTCATCCAGCAGCAACACGCAGTGAGGCTGTTTGGTAACCGCTTCGGTTAACAAGCCGCCCTGGTCATAGCCGACATAACCGGGAGGCGCACCGATAAGACGCGATACGGTGTGACGCTCCATGTACTCGGACATATCGAAGCGCACCAGCTCGATACCCATGATATGGGCGAGCTGCTTGGCTACTTCGGTTTTACCCACCCCAGTAGGACCAGCAAATAGGAAGCTACCCACCGGTTTGTCGGGCGATTTAAGCCCCGCACGGGACAGTTTGATGGCCGCAGAGAGGCTATCGATCGCTTCATCCTGCCCAAAGACCAGCATTTTCAGGTCACGATCAAGCTTTTCAAGCAGCTTGCGGTCGGAGCTTGAAACGCTCTTCGGCGGGATCCGTGCAATGGAGGCGACGACGGCTTCCACTTGCTCCACGTCGATGGTTTTAGCTCGAACTTCCGGCGGCAGTAGCCGCTGATGCGCCCCCGCCTCGTCAATGACATCAATCGCCTTGTCAGGCAGGAAGCGATCATTGATGTAGCGATCCGCCAACCGCGCAGCACTTTCTAAGGCACCGTCGGTGTACTTGAGCTCATGGTGCTCTTCAAAGCGTGAACGCAGCCCCTTGAGGATCTTGATGGTGTCATCAACAGAGGGCGCCAGCACGTCGACTTTCTGGAAACGACGCGCCAAGGCACGATCTTTCTCAAAGATGCCCCGGAACTCTTGAAAAGTAGTGGAACCAATGCAGCGCAGCTCACCCGAAGAGAGCAGCGGCTTGAGCAGGTTTGATGCATCCATCACACCACCGGAGGCGGCGCCCGCACCGATGACGGTATGAATTTCATCAATGAAAAGCACGGCGTTAGGCTGCTTACGAAGCTCACCCAGTAACCCCTTGAGACGCTTTTCAAAATCCCCGCGGTATTTCGTACCGGCAAGCAGTGCACCCATATCCAGTGAGTAGACCACCGCATCGGCAATCACGTCGGGTACGTCTTCTTCCACAATGCGCTTGGCCAAGCCTTCGGCAATCGCGGTTTTACCCACGCCCGCCTCACCGACCAAGAGCGGGTTATTTTTGCGGCGCCGCGCCAGGATTTGTACGACGCGCTCCAATTCATGATCACGACCAATCAACGGGTCGATTTTGCCGAGCCGCGCCTGCTCATTCAGATTGGTGGCGTAGCCAGTAAGCGGGTGTGCAGCGCCTTCGCTACTGCCTTCTTCCGCATCTTCACTTTCTGATGAAGAGGGTGACGGGGACGGCCCGTGGCCAGCTACTTTTGAAATACCATGCGCAATATAATTCACCGCATCAACGCGGGCCACGCTTTGCTGCTTAAGGAAGTAAACCGCTTGGCTCTCCTGCTCGGAGAAAATAGCCACCAGCACGTTCGCGCCGGAAACTTCACTTTTACCAGATGACTGAACGTGGAAAACCGCACGCTGTAAAACGCGTTGAAAACCGAGCGTGGGCTGTGTTTCGCGATCACCCTGACCCTCTGGGATCAGCGGGGTGGTCGAGTTGATAAAATCCTGCAGATCGGACCGCAGCTTATCGAGGTTAGCCCCGCACGCCTTCAGTACGTCTACCGCTGAGGCATTATCCAGCAACGCTAGCAGCAGGTGCTCAACGGTCATGAACTCGTGGCGCTTGGAACGCGCCACGGTAAAGGCCGTGTTCAGGGTCATTTCAAGTTCTTTGCTCAGCATGGCAGTCCCCTTTTCGCTACTACCTAGGGCGTATCGCCACCTAGGGCTTGCGTCGGATCAGTTTAATCGACCGGCTCTCTCAACATCGGGTACAAATGGCACGGTTGCAAGCCTCTCCGCCAATTATTTCTCAACGCTATTAATTGGCGGCCTCAATATCGCTTATCAACGGATGCTCGCACTCACGGGCGTACTCGTTTACCTGATAGCTTTTGGTTTCCGCTATATCACGGGTAAACACGCCGCAAGTGGCCTTACCCTGGGTATGAACCGCGAGCATCACCTGAACGGCGGTCTCGCTATCCATGTTGAAAAAACCTTGCAGTACTTCAATGACGAATTCCATCGGCGTGTAATCGTCGTTATGAAGCACCACCTTATAAAGTGGCGGTTGCGCCAGCGCTGGCTCTGCTGGCTGCACCGCTATATCGCCATCTTCATCGGGCATATTTGGGCGCGTCATTCCCGCGTACACGGGAAGATCGACCAAGTATGAGCTCTCTAGGTTGGACATAAGCAGCACGGTTATTTGTCTCAAGACTGACCGATAGAAGCATCGCTACGTTTTACTATAGCTAATTCACAGCAATGGCGAATTCACTAGTACATAAGACGCTAACGATCAGCAAGGGTTCATGGAAAAATTAAAATATCACAGGATGCATTAGCGAAGGCAATGCAAAACCCCCGTACGCCAAGCGGACGGGGGTTAGGCTTAATCGAAGACGGAGCGATTAGCCCTTGGCGACGATGGTCAACGTCTCATTGAGGGTTTGGCTGGGACGCATCACTTTGTCTGTCAGCGCGTGGTCAGGATGGTAGTAGCCACCAATATCGGTAGGCTGACCCTGCACACTATTGAGCTCATCGACAATCGTCGCTTCTTTGGCCGTCAGTGCTTCGGTTAAGCGACCGAACAGCTCTTTCATCTCGGTATCGTCATTCTGTTCAGCTAACGCTTCTGCCCAGTATAGCGCTAAATAGAAGTGACTACCGCGATTGTCGAGCTCACCCACTTTGCGCGAAGGCGACTTGTTGCTGTCCAGGAACTTACCGTTAGCCTGGTCGAGCGCTTTGGCTAACATTTTCGCACGGGCATTATCGAAGGTGCTGCCCAGGTGCTCAAGCGAGGCGGCCAAGGCCAGGAACTCCCCCAGCGAATCCCAACGCAGGTGGTTCTCTTCCAACAGCTGTTGAACGTGCTTGGGTGCAGAGCCACCCGCGCCGGTCTCGAACAGACCACCGCCGTTCATTAACGGTACGATCGACAGCATTTTGGCGCTGGTACCCAGCTCCATGATCGGGAACAGGTCGGTCAGGTAATCACGCAGTACGTTACCGGTGACGGAGATGGTGTCTTCACCTTTGCGAATCCGCTCAAGCGAGAAGCGCATCGCCTCTTCTGGCGCCATAATACGAATATCCAGGCCAGTGGTATCGTGCTCTTTCAGGTAGCTTTCTACTTTCTTGATCAACTGGGCATCGTGGGCGCGCTGGGCGTCCAGCCAGAAGATAGCGGGAGTGCTGCTTTCGCGGGCACGGTTCACCGCCAGCTTCACCCAGTCGCGAATCGGCGCATCTTTGGTCTGGCACATACGCCAGATGTCGCCCTGCTCAACGCGGTGCTCAAGCACGACATTGCCGTCGGTATCGGTGACGCGCACGGTGCCGTCGCTAGGAATCTGGAACGTCTTGTCGTGAGAGCCGTACTCTTCGGCTTTCTGCGCCATTAAGCCAACGTTAGGTACGCTGCCCATGGTGGTCGGATCAAAGGCGCCGTGCTGCTTGCAGTCTTCGATCACGGTTTGGTAAATACCCGCGTAACAACGATCCGGAATCACCGCTTTGACATCGTGCAGCTGGTCATCGGCACCCCACATCTTGCCGGAGTCACGAATCATGGCCGGCATGGAAGCATCAATGATCACGTCGCTGGGCACGTGCAGGTTGGTGATGCCTTTATGCGAGTTCACCATCGCCAGACGCGGGCGCTCGGCATACAGCGCCTGGATTTCTCTTTCAATCTCGCTTTGACGCTGTTCAGGCAGCGACTTAATCGCCGAGTAGAGATCGCCAATACCATTATTGGGATCAAAGCCCGCCTGCTTGAGTTCATCGGCGTGCTTGCTCAGCACGTCCTGATAAAATTCGCTAACCACCATGCCGAACATGATCGGGTCAGAGACCTTCATCATGGTCGCTTTAAGATGTAGCGAGAACAGCACGTCTTTGGCTTTGGCGTCGGCTACTTCTTCCGCCACGAAACGGCGTAGCGCATTACGGCTCATCACCGCACCATCAACGACTTCGTTTTCGAGAACCGACGTTTTCGGCTTGAGCACTTTAGTGTTGCCGTCGTTAGCGATCAGTTCAATTTTGAGATCAGTGGCTTTTTCGATCAGCGCCGACTTCTCGCTGCCGTAAAAATCGCCTTCACTCATGTGCGCCACGTGGGACTGGGAGTCGCTGCTCCACTCGCCCATGCGGTGCGGGTATTTACGCGCGTAATTTTTGACGGACAGCGGTGCGCGGCGGTCAGAGTTACCTTCACGCAATACCGGGTTGACGGCACTGCCTTTGGTTTTGTCGTAGCGCGCCTGGATGTCTTTCTCTTCGTCAGACTGGGGGGCTTCCGGGTAATCAGGGAGCTTGTAGCTCTGCTGCTGCAGCTCTTTAATCACCGCCTTCAACTGCGGTAGCGAAGCACTGATATTGGGCAACTTGATGATATTAGCTTCTGGGGTCTTGGTCAGTTCGCCAAGCTCGGCCAGGTGATCGCCGATCTGTTGCTCTTCGCTCAGGTAATCAGGAAACTGAGAGATAATCCGAGCGGCCAGCGAAATATCGCGCGTCTCTACCTGAATACCTGCAGAATCGGTGAAGGCATCGATAATCGGCAACAGGGAGTACGTCGCGAGCGCGGGGGCTTCGTCGGTGAGCGTATAGATGATCTTCGGCGTTTTGGTCATTTTTGCGTTAACCTCTCTTGTCACTACGATTGCAAGAAATCTTAGGCGGAGCGCGAATTCACTAATGGCCGGGTCTCTAGCCTGTTTGTCACGATGACGCCCCCAGCGCGCCCCAGCAGCTAGGCCGGAGTATACCAGCGCTGCCCGCCGCGCGCATTGTCGACATGTTCCGTCCCGAGTGTGCAAAGGAAGTAAAAAGAGTATCGAGATGTCATGAGCAACCTCTATTTATTGCATAAACCTTTTCAAGTATTAAGCCAGTTCAGCGACCGAGAAGGCCGCCAGACCTTGGCTCAATACATTGATGTCAAAAATATTTATCCTGCCGGGCGGCTTGATTATGACTCTGAAGGCCTACTACTGCTCAGCGACGACGGCGAGTTGATTCACCGCATTTCTCACCCACGCCATAAACAGCCCAAAACCTACTGGGCTCAGGTCGAAGGGCAAATCGATGATGCGGCATTAAAGGCGCTACGCAAGGGCATTACTTTGAAAGATGGCCCGACGCAGCCAGCCAAGGCGCGTCGCATAGAGCCACCCATCACCGCTTTGCGCCAATCCCCTATCGACCCCAAGCGCCACCCGTCGACTAGCTGGCTAGCGTTAACCATCAGCGAAGGTCGCAATCGCCAGGTTCGCCGCATGACGGCGCATGTGGGGTTTCCCACGCTGCGTTTGATTCGCGCCGCTGTTGGCCCCTGGACACTGGAAGGATTAGCTCCGGGCGAATGGCGTAAGGAGACCCTGCACACCCCCCGGCCGGCCAATACATCCTCCCCACAGCGCGGGCGCCCCGCCACGAAACGCAGGAAGCCCTCATGAACCTTATTCACAGCACGGCGGCCTGCGTGATACAGCGGGGTGAGCACTACCTGATGGTGGAAGAGCAGCGCGGCGGGCCGCATAGCGTGTTCAATCAACCCGCCGGCCATATCGAACCCGGCGAGGGGCCCATGGCCGCGATTCTGCGTGAGGTGCAGGAAGAGACCGCTTGGCGCGTGTCGCTAACCCACTATCTTGGGCTTTATGTTTTCCATACCGACGATGGGCAGACTTTCCATAGCCACGCTTTTATCGCCGAGCCTCTGCGCCCGTTCGACCTTGCGTTAGACCCCGATATCGTCGCCACGCACTGGCTGACCCTCGAGCAGCTGCGTGAACTGGATCGACAGTCACGCCTGCGTAGCCCACTGGTGATAAAACGTATCGAAGATGCGCTCAGCGGGCCCTACTATCCGCTTGAAGTGATTCGCGAGTGAAGCACTCGAAGCCATTACCCCCCATCGTGTATAATCCCTCCCCAATTGCACACTACATCTACTGAGGATGCTTATGCCATCCACTACTGCGCCAACCGCTAACGGCAAAGTGATTGTCGGTATGTCCGGCGGCGTTGACTCGTCTGTTTCTGCCCTTCTCCTCATGCAGCAAGGCTATGAGGTCGAGGGTCTGTTCATGAAAAACTGGGATGAAGACGACGGCACCGAATACTGTACGGCCAAAGAGGATCTCGCTGACGCTGAGGCGGTTTGCGAAAAGCTCGGCATTAAACTGCATACGGCGAATTTTGCCGCCGAGTATTGGGATAATGTTTTCGAGCACTTTTTAGCCGAATACAAAGCGGGCCGTACGCCTAACCCAGACATTCTGTGTAACCGGGAAATCAAGTTTAAGGTCTTTCTTGAGTACGCCGAAATGTTGGGTGCCGACAAAATTGCCACCGGTCATTATGTAAGGCAAGGCATGCGTGAAGGCAGCCCGCGCTTGCTTAAAGGGCTAGATGGGAATAAAGACCAGAGCTACTTCCTACACGCTGTGCCGGAAGCCGCCATCGCACGCACTCTTTTCCCCGTAGGCGAGCTGGAGAAGCCGGCCGTGCGCGCCTTGGCAGAACAGCACGACTTGATCACCGCCAAGAAAAAAGACTCCACCGGTATCTGCTTTATCGGCGAACGACGCTTTCGTGACTTCTTGCAGCAGTACCTGCCCGCCCAGCCCGGTAAAATCGAAACACCGGATGGCGATGTGATCGGCGATCATATGGGGCTGATGTACTACACCTTAGGCCAGCGTCAGGGCCTAGGCATTGGCGGGCTTGCCAACTACTCGGAAGAGCCTTGGTACGTGGCGGCGAAAGATCTCGATCGCAACGTGCTGATCGCGGTACAGGGCAAGCATGACCAGCTCCTCTACTCCGACACCTTAGCCACCGAGGCGATGGACTGGGTAGCGGGCGAGCCGCCGGTTCAGCAGGGCCGCTTTACCGCCAAGACGCGTTACCGGCAAAGTGATTGCGGCTGCGAAATACGCACGCTGCCCGACGGCGGCATTGAGGTCACGTTCGATGAACCGCAATGGGCGGTCACGCCCGGCCAATCTTTGGTGCTTTACGATGGCGACATTTGCTTGGGTGGCGGCGTAATACGCGCCACCTGGAAGAAAGCCGCGGAGGCTGCTGCATGAATCCTACCACCCCGATTCATCGCGCCCCCGATTCTCCGGCGGCCCGCCAAGCACTTGCCCTGGCTGGCGTGTTTCAAGCCGCCAGCTTGGTCGATGAGCTGGCCCGCACCGGCCAGGTCGACACCCGCGCCTGGGAAACGCTGATCGAGGCGACCGTGGATACCAACCCGGAAAGCTTCGAGGCGATTTATGGCGGGCACCCCAATAACTTGCGGCGCGGCCTGGACACCTTGGAAGCCCTGGTGGGTCGCAAGCAGGCAAACCCGGTGGTGCTGCGCTATGGCTTTTCGCTACTGATGCTGATGAACAAGCTGCGTACCAATAACGACATGATGGACTCACTGGGCCAGAAGCTAACCCGTATTCAGGGGCAGGCCGAGCACTTCGGCACTACCCATGAAAACGTGGTGGCCAGCCTAGGAGAAGCGTACCAAGAGACGATCTCCACTTTTAAAACCCGCATTGTGGTGCAGGGTGATCCATCACTGCTGCAGAGTCGCATGATGCCCGAGCGTGTTCGCGCCTGCTTAATGGCCGGGATTCGCTTTGGTTTATTGTGGCACCAGCAAGGAGGACGCCGCTGGAAGCTAGTCTTCCAGCGCAAAGCGCTACGCCGGTCACTGGATAGCCTCAACTAGCCGACAAGTGAATCGGCTACTCGGCGCTTGTCTGAACTCTTCTCAAGTAACGTGCTCTCGACTAATTTTCTTTCGAACTTCCTGGAAACGATGCCATGCAACTCTCTGCTTTGACCGCCCTCTCCCCCGTTGACGGCCGCTACGCCTCAAAAGCCGCCGCGCTGCGCGAACACTTCAGTGAATTCGGCCTGATTCGCGCCCGTGTGATTGTGGAAGTTCGCTGGCTGCAGCGTTTGGCCGAGCACACCCAAATTACCGAAGTGCCTCCCCTCTCTGCGGAAGCCACGGCGTTTCTCGAGCGGTTGATCCGTGAGTTCTCGGTCACCGATGCCGAGCGGATCAAAGAGATCGAGCGCACTACCAATCACGATGTAAAAGCGGTCGAGTATTTCTTAAAAGAGAAGATCGCCGACCAGGCCGAACTGCATGCGGTCACCGAGTTCATTCACTTTGCCTGCACCAGCGAAGATATCAACAACCTCTCCTACGGCGTGATGCTCAGCGACGGCCTTAATGCCATGCTGCCCACCATGCACGAAGTGGCTGACGAAATTGCCAAGCTGGCGATTGCCCATGCCGCCCAGCCGATGCTGTCGCGCACCCACGGTCAAACGGCTACCCCTTCCACCTTGGGCAAGGAAATGGCCAACGTCGCTTACCGTCTTAAGCGCCAGCTCAAGCAGATTGAATCGGTGGAAGTGCTCGGCAAAATCAATGGCGCCGTGGGTAACTATAATGCCCACCTGGCCACCTACCCAGAGATCGACTGGGAAGCCAATGCGCGCACTTTCGTGGAAGGCTTAGGGCTTACGTTCAATCCTTACACGACTCAGATCGAGCCCCATGATTATATCGCCGAACTGTTCGATGCCATTTGCCGCTTCAATACGATCCTGATCGATTTTGATCGCGACGTATGGGGTTACATCTCACTGGGCTACTTTAAGCAGCGCACGGTTGAAGGCGAGATTGGCTCCTCCACAATGCCGCATAAAGTCAATCCGATTGATTTTGAAAATTCCGAAGGCAACCTGGGCTTGGCAAATGCCGTGCTTAGCCACTTGGCGCAAAAGCTGCCAATCTCCCGCTGGCAGCGTGACCTGACCGACTCCACCGTGTTGCGTAATTTAGGTGTCGGCTTGGCATACGGTCTGATTGCCTACCACGCCAGCTTGAAAGGCATCAGCAAGCTCGAAGCCAACCCTGAACGTTTAGACGCTGACCTGGATAACAGCTGGGAAGTGCTTGCCGAGCCGATTCAAACGGTAATGCGTCGCTACGGCATTGAAAAACCCTATGAAAAACTCAAGCAGTTGACTCGTGGCAAGCGGATTGACCAGGCAGGCTTTGCAGCGTTTATCGATACCCTTGAGCTACCCAGCGATGTTAAAACGGAACTGAAAGCACTCTCGCCCGCCAACTATATTGGGAATGCCCAGGCGCAAGCCGAAGCGCTCACACAACAGCTAGACGCTCTATAATTTCAATTGCTGTGACCACGACACCAGGATACGCCATGAACCATCATGATAAGCCGCTAACCCTGCTGGGCGATCTTACCGCCGCAGACTTTCTGGCCAATTATTGGCAGCAAAAGCCGCTACTGATTCGTGGCGCGATGCCAGATTTCATTAGCCCCATCGAGGCGGATGAGCTGGCGGGACTCGCCTGCGAGCCTGGTGTAGAGGCACGCCTGGTAGAAGAAGAAGGCCCCGAGGGACCCTGGCAGGTTTCTCATGGCCCCTTCGATGAAGCCACTTTTGAACGCTTGCCGGAAACCAACTGGAGCCTTCTCGTCCAGGCCGTTGACCATTATGTGCCGGCGGTCGCTGCGCTAATGGACGAGTTCGACTTCCTACCGCGCTGGCGGTTAGACGACGTTATGATCAGCTACGCGCCTCCTGGCGGCAATGTAGGCGCGCATATTGATCAATACGATGTGTTTTTACTCCAAGCAAGCGGTCATCGCCGTTGGCAATTGGGCGGCAAGCTAACCGAAGATGCGCCCATTATTTCCGGTATCGATCTGCGTATTCTGAAAGAATTCACCGTAGAGCCGGATTCCGATTGGGTACTAGAGCCCGGCGATATGCTTTATCTCCCCCCCGGCTGGGCGCATCACGGCGTGAGCCAAAGCGATGACTGCATGACCATCTCGGTGGGCTTCCGCGCGCCCTCCGCCGATGAGGCGATCACGTCCTATGCGGACTATTTGGGTGAGCAGCTTCCTGCCTCACAGCGTTATAGCGATGCGGGTATGACACCTGCCGAGCAGGCCGGTGAACTGGATGATGCCGCCGTTGAGCGTATGCGCCAGTTGATTATGTCGACGCTGGATAACCCGACTCAGATTGCCCAGTGGTTTGGTCGGGTGATGACGCAGCCCAAGTATGTCGACCAAGTGGTTCCGCTAGAAACGCCGCTGACCGAAGCCGCGCTTGTTGCTCAACTACAAGAGGGCGAGCCGCTTTACCACATGCCTGGCTCACGCTTTGCGTGGCGCCGGGATGCGGGCACCACCACACTGTTTGTGGATGGCGATGGCCATGTCTGTTCAACCGAATTAGCCAAACGCTTGGCCGATACCAAGCCCCTTTACGCCGAAGATCTTGAGATTGACGGTGCCGCTGCACTTATTACCCAGTTGGTTAACACCGGTAGCTTGGGCTTTATGGGCGATGATGGTGAGGACGACGAGGCGTATTAATGGCGATTACTCAGATTAGTAGTGGCGATTGGGAAACGCTGGGCCCGGCGGCTAGCGAGATCCGCCGCAAGGTGTTTATCGACGAGCAGAACGTGCCACAGGATGAGGAGTGGGACGGACTGGATACTGAGTGCTTGCACTTTCTCGCTATGCTTGACGGGCAACCAGTGGGCACCGCACGCCTGCTGCCCGATGCCCACATTGGTCGTGTCGCGGTGCTGGCTAACGCCCGTGGCACCGGTATTGGCGTGGTGTTAATGCAGACGGCGATCGAGGCGGCACGTCAGGCGGGGCACCCCCAAGTGGTTCTCAGTGCTCAGGTACACGCATTGGCATTTTATGAACGTTTAGGCTTTATCGCCCACGGCGATGAGTTTATGGACGCGGGCATCCCCCATCGAGAAATGGCGCTGCCGCTCGATTAACAAGCCTGCTTGATTGATCTTTAGCACTGCCTCGGCAGTGCTTTTTTATGCGCTCTTGCCGCTATCTTGACGAAAAACGACTACACAAACCCTCCCTTCCTCTACCCCGTTGTCGTCGGGTTACAACCCCCTGTGCCCCGAAGTGTCAATTGTTGAGTGAGCCATCCTGGTGGATAGTTATTGCATTGCAGCGTTAAGGCGATTTGGTCCATTCATCAAACCCACGACGCTGTAGCGGAGGTCTCTAGCCCTGCTGTCTTAGAACGCTAAAACGATAGGTTGAGAGACGATTGGGCTAAAGACATTGCCACCCAATGAATTGATGCCAAACACAAATTCGCAGGTGCAGCAAAGCAGAAGCTGGTTTGCGGAACACTCAAGACCAAAGAGGGTAAGCTCATGACAGGACTGCTCGACGATATCAAAGCCATGGCCCAGCTACGCGAAGCACAAGGCGGCAAATGGGAAGCCATCAAACCGGAATACGCCGCTCGTATGCGTGCCCAGAACCGCTTCCATACCGGTTTGGACATTGCGCGCTATACCGCCAAAATCATGCGTGAAGACATGGCGGCTTACGATGCCGATACCGCACAGTACACCCAGTCATTAGGCTGCTGGCACGGCTTTATTGGTCAACAGAAGCTTATCTCGATCAAAAAGCACTTCGGCACCACCAAACGTAGCTACCTCTACCTTTCCGGCTGGATGGTGGCCGCGCTGCGCTCTGAGTTCGGCCCACTGCCCGACCAGTCAATGCACGAAAAAACCTCCGTCGCGAACCTAATCGAAGAGCTCTACACCTTCCTAAAACAAGCCGATGCGTGGGAGCTTAACCACCTGTTCCGCGCCCTCGATGAAGCCAAAGAGGCTGGAGACAAAACAAAAGAGCAGGAACTGGTCGCTAAAATCGACAACCATGAGACGCATATCGTCCCGATCATCGCCGATATCGACGCGGGCTTTGGTAATGCAGAAGCCACCTACTTGCTAGCCAAGAAGTTTATTCAAGCAGGCGCCTGCTGCATCCAGCTGGAAAACCAGGTGTCGGATGAAAAACAGTGCGGCCACCAAGACGGTAAAGTCACCGTTCCCCATGAAGATTTCCTGGCCAAAATTAACGCCGTGCGTTACGCCTTCCTAGAACTCGGCATTGAAGAGGGCGTTATCGTGGCACGTACCGACTCACTCGGCGCTGGGTTGACGCAAAAAATTGCCGTCACTAACGCGCCAGGCGACCTGGGCGATCAGTACAACAGCTTCCTGGATGGGGACGTGATCGAAAATGCCGCCGACATCAACAATGGCGATGTGGTCATCAAACAGAACGGTAAGCTGGTGAAACCCAAGCGCCTCGCCTCTGGCCTTTACCAGTTCAAGGCAGGCACCGGCGAAAATCGCGTCATTCTAGACTGTATTACCAGCCTCCAGAACGGTGCCGACTTGCTGTGGATCGAAACCGAGAAGCCTCATGTGGGCCAGATCGCCAGCATGGTTAACCGGATTCGCGATGTTGTACCCGACGCAAAACTGGTCTACAACAACTCACCTTCGTTTAACTGGACGCTAAACTTCCGCCAGCAGGTGTTCGATGCATGGCAGGAAGAGGGTAAAGACGTGTCTGCTTACCAGCGTGATCAGTTGATGAGCGCCGAGTACGACAACACCGAGCTTGGCCAGTTGGCCGACGAGTGGACGCGCAACTTCCAGCGCGACTCCTCGCGTGATGCGGGCATTTTCCACCACTTGATCACGCTACCGACCTACCACACCGCCGCCCTTTCTACCGACAACTTGGCAAAGGGTTACTTCGGCGACGAAGGCATGCTGGCTTACGTGAAAGGAGTACAGCGTCAGGAAATTCGTCAAGGCATTGCAACGGTTCGCCACCAGGATATGGCCGGCTCCAATATCGGCGACGACCATAAAGAGTTCTTCCATGGCGATGCGGCCCTTAAAGCGGGAGGCAAAGACAACACCATGAATCAATTTGGTTAGTAACCACTGACGTTACTATCTGATCTTTGCACAGGAGGCCTAACGGCCTCCTGTTTTGTTTTGCCAGGGGTATTTGCACACTGTTTTCTCAATACGCTGTTACACTCTGCGCTATGATCGCCGCTATGATGTTTCGTGACTACTTTGTTGTCAGCTTTGACCTTTTCCAACGATTGCTGGTCAAAACGTTTTACATCAGCTATCTTTAACGAACACCGTTCTATAACTATAATCGTTCTTCACTTTGCCGCTTAACGACGGCGGTGCGGACGACAGTTAATTCAATAGACACTCTTTCAATAGACATTCTGGAGGTATTAATGAAACGTCTTCTTCTACCAGCTGTAGCTTTAAGTATTCTCACGCTGGCTGGGTGTGCCAACACCTCGGGATATTCGGGTGATGTCTATCGCGGCAACCAAGCAAAGACCGGCCAAAGCGTAGCTTACGGTACTATCGTGGCAATTCGTCCGGTACAGATTCAAGCCGACAGCCGCGCTGGAGGCCTTCTAGGTAGCGGCGGTGGCGCTATCATCGGTGGCCTTCTGGGCAGCCAGGTGGGTGGTGGCTCAGGTCGCCAATTGGCAACTGTTGCTGGTGCGTTAGGCGGCGCAGTCGCTGGTACGGCCGCTGAAGACGCCACTAACCGCGTAGATGCACTGGAAATGGAAATTCGCCGCGACGACGGTACTGACGTAGTCGTGGTTCAGCGGGCAGACCGCCAGTTCCAAGCTGGTCAGCGTGTGCGCTTGATCGGTAACGGTGCCAACATGAGTGTTGCCCCCTACTAAGCAACGACGTTAGGCATACATGACGTAAAAAAGCCCGGCCATCATATTTGATGGCCGGGCTTTTTATGGGCATTACTTCTCTTTTTCTGCGTGCTACTTAGTGGTGAGTCTTGTTATTTGCCCAACTAACCAACGCCATAATGGCCCAGCCGATGAGGCCCAAGAGTAATACCACCAACAGCATCTCTACGGGTTGAACCAGCGTCGTTGCACCAAGCACTGCTAGCGTCAGCACCCACAAGTAGCGATTGCTACCATGGCTTTTCAAAAAGTTTGGCAATACTTTATCTAACCCCTGACTAACGCCCTTATTCCAACGGTCGTTGACAAAATAAGCAATCAGGCAAAAGGCGGCAAGCCAAATAATCAAGATCGTCATTGCATGCTCCAAAAGTGATAGGGCAAAGGAAAAAGTGATGGTCGTAGGGTATCCCTGGTCACACCGGGGCGCAATACCGCCGAAAGTGGTGGGCAGGAAAAAGCGCCGCTACCCCCTGACAAGTCAGCCTACACGCGTTACCATGTTGGGACATGCACTCACCGAAAGGTTATTCCATGCAAATTGCGCAAAACTCGGTTGTCGCGTTCCACTACACCCTGACTAACGATGCAGGTGAAGTGCTAGACAGTTCTGAAGGCCGCGAGCCGCTTACCTATCTCCATGGCGCTGGTAACATTATCCCAGGCCTTGAAAAAGAGTTAGAAGGTCATGCTGCAGGCGAAAAGCTGAACGTTAGCGTCTCTCCTGAAGAAGGTTACGGCGAGCTGCAAGAGCAGCTAATGCAGGAAGTACCGCGCGACGCGTTTCAGGGCGTTGAAAGCATTGAGCCGGGCATGCAGTTCCAAGCCCAGACTCAAGGTGGCCCGCTAATGGTAACGGTTAAGAAAGTTGAAGGCGACACGGTCGTTGTCGATGGCAACCATCCGCTGGCCGGCCAAAAGCTCAACTTTGACGTTGAGATCGCTGAAGTACGTGAAGCCAGTGCTGAAGAAGTCGAGCACGGCCACGTGCACGGCGAAGGCGGCGTTGAGCATTAAGACGCTCCCGCTACCAATAAGAAAAGGTGACCTTCGGGTCACCTTTTTTTGTGCCTTACCACACTGAATACCCTACTCATCCGGTATCAGCACCAGTTGCCCATGGCGAACACTTCGTGATGAGGTCACTTCGGCGGCAAACTGCTTGAGGGCTTGCCCCTGGCCTTTCAAGAGCGCCACTTCCAGGCAGCTGTCATGATTGATATGCACATGCAGGGTAGAAAGCGTGAGGTCATGGTGATCGTGGGAGTGACGCGTCAAGCGCTTGGATAGCTCGCGAGCGGCATGATCATAGACATACACCAGTACACCCATGCAGGGTGCTTCCGGGGCGGTCTCTTCATTCACCTGTTTCAAGCCACTGCGGGTTAAATCACGAATCGCCTCTGAGCGGTTCTGATAGCCACGCGCGCGCATCAACGCATCCACTTCTGCCAACAGCTCCTCATCGAGCGTTACCGTTACACGCTGCATTCACGCCTCCTCAAATAATGGCCCGCTTTCCATAGGCTGCTTGGCCCGTTAGTATGATGTTATTGCAAAAACATCATACTAGAACCGCGACTAGCGCAAAGGATGAAGCGATGACTAAAGCAACTCGGCCTATCTTACTGGGTATAGCGCTAAGTTGTTTAGCCGCCATTAGCACCGCACAGGCAAAAGATCAGTTAATTCTGGCCATTGGAGGTGAACCCGAACAGGGCTTCGATCCGCTGCTGGGCTGGGGACAGTACGGTAATCCGCTGTTTCAGTCGACGCTGCTCTCACGGGGCAAGGACTTTTCACCACAGCCAGAACTCGCCACCGAATGGACGCTATCTGAAGACCGCCTTACCTGGACGTTGACCTTGCGCGACGACGCCCGCTTTGCTGACGGCACCCCGTTGACCGCTGAAGATGTGGCTTACACTTTCAATACTGCAGCCAAAGCTGGCGGGCGCGCCGACTTGAGCGCCCTTGCCGAGGCAACAGCTGTTGATGAGCAGACCGTCACGCTTCACCTTCATGTCCCGCGCATCACCTTTATCGATCAGCTACTGACCCTGGGCATCGTGCCCCATGCCAAGCGTGAAAACGGCTATAACGACGGCTATGGTCGCCACCCCCTGGGGTCTGGCCCCTATCAACTGGTCGAGTGGCAGGAGGGGGAGCAGCTAATTGTTGAGCGCAACCCTTACTTTTACGGTCTGGCGCCTGTCTTTGAACGCCTAGTGTTTCTTTTTATCGGCGAAGATACCACGCTCAATGCCGCCCATGCAGGCCAGGTCGATATCGCCGCCATCCCACCGGCATTGGCGGCCAATGTGCCGACGTCGATGCAGCGAGTCATCATAGAAAGCGTCGATAACCGCGGCATTCTTTTCCCCATTCAGCCTAACAATGGCGAGCATGCGGCCTCCGGCGCCCCGATTGGCAACGATGTCACCGCTGACCCAGCCATTCGCCAGGCGATCAATTTGGCGGTTGATCGCGATACGCTTGTCGAGGTAGCTCTGCACGGCTTTGGTCGCCCTGCCTTTGGCCCGGCTGACGGCCTTCCCTGGAGTAGCGATGACGAGCGAATAGATGCCCTTGATCTTGCCCAAGCGAATGACATACTCGATGCCGCTGGGTGGGAACTGCAGGACGATGGCCTGCGCTATAAGAAAGGCCTGCCCGCCCGTTTCCGGCTTACTTACCCGTCAAGCGATACCACTCGGCAACTGCTCGCCGAAGTGAGTGCCGAGATGGTTCGCCCACTGGGCATCGACATGCAGCCAACAGGCCGCCACTGGGATGACATCCAGCGAAATGCCTTGCACCAAGACGCTATTCTATTTGGCTTTGGTAGCCACAGCCCGCAAGAGGTTTACTACCTATTCCACAGCCAGAATGCCGGTAACGGTTACTACAACAGCGGCTTTTACACCAACTCGAAAGTAGATGCTCATTTGGATGCCGCCCAGGCGGCGCCTAGTAGCGAACAGGCCAACCACCACTGGCAGGCCGCCCAGTGGGATGGCACCACCGGTTACGGCTTGCGCGGAGATGCTAGCTGGGCCTGGCTCGTCAATCTGGCACATGTCTATTTTGCCGACACTTGCCTGGATGTGGGCAAGCTGGGCGTAGCACCCCATGGTCATGGCTGGCCCATCACCGCTAATCTGCTTGAGTGGCGCTGGACATGCGATTGATTTCGCGCATTGCTAAGCGCCTAGGCCGCCTGGTGCTGGTAATGCTATGCGTAGCGCTGGTGTCGTTCGGGCTCATGATGGTCTCACCCATTGATCCGGTGGATGCCTATCTCGGCCCGCAGTTGGCCCAGGTCAGCCCCGAGCAGCGCGCGCTGATTGTCGAACGCTGGGGGTTCGATGCGCCTCCCGCCCTACAGTTTGGCCACTGGCTGCGTCAATTAGCGAGTGGTGACCTGGGTTGGAGTCATGTATATAACCAGCCTGTTAGCGAGGTCATCGGCCAGCGCTTTCAGCGCTCCATTGTGCTGCTGGCAGGCGCGTGGCTCGTTTCGGCACTGTTGGGGTTTGCACTGGGCGTTATGGCGGGTGCGAAAGAAGGCTCGGTGCTGGATAAGATGATCAGCACCTACGCTTATTTAACCGCTTCCACGCCTGCCTTTTGGCTGGCCATGCTCGCCGTACTGCTGTTTTCGGTCACGCTGGGATGGGCACCTACCTGCTGTGCTGGCCCGGCCGGCGTGTTGGATCAAGATGTCACCCTCACCACACGCCTGCATCACTTAGTGCTGCCGGTCGCCACGCTGGCAGTGCTAGGCATCGCCAATATTACCCTGCACACCCGTACCCGAATGCTTGCTCTCATGCACTCAGACATTGCGATCCACGCCTTCGCCCAAGGTGCCAGCCGATTCGATGTCGCATGTCGGCACGGCCTCCGTCACGCCAGTTTACCAGCGGTAACACTAGCGTTCGCATCACTGGGGGAGCTTTTCGGCGGCTCTATTCTAGTCGAGCAAGTATTTGCCTACCCAGGCTTGGGACAAGCCACCGTGGCAGCGGGCCTGCGCAGTGATATGCCGCTGCTGCTGGGGATTGCCCTGTTTACCGCCCTGTTTGTCAGTATCGGCAACCTCATGGCCGATATACTGTATGGCGTTATCGATCCACGCCTCCCATCAGGTGGCTCATGACCGCTGCCCAGCCGCGCCTGCGCGCAATGCTCAGCCTGAGCATCACCGCTGTGTTTATCGTGGGGCTTATCGCCAGTCAGTGGCTGTTGACCGATACCGCACAACGGATGCAGTTTGACGCTCGCTTGGCCCCGCCGAGCCTTGAACACTGGCTAGGCACCGACGCCCTAGGCCGGGAACTATGGGCGCGCACTCTGACCGGGTTGGCACTGAGTTTTTGGGTGGGCTGCCTGGCCGCGCTGATGAGCACATTGATTGCGCTGAGCTTGGCGGCGCTAGCCACGCTCTCGGCGCGGCTGGATGCGCTGGTGAGCCTGCTGATTGATACGCTGCTGAGTGTCCCACACCTGATTCTATTGATGCTGATTGCCTTTGCGCTGGGCGGCGGCACCCAAGCAGTGATCATTGCCGTGGCGGTGACCCACTGGCCAAGCCTTGCCCGGGTGCTGCGCGCCGAACTTTGGCAGTTGCGGCAAGCCCCCTATGTACGCATTTCGCGAGCGCTCGGTAAGTCGCGCTGGTTCGTGCTCCACGGCCATCTACTTCCGCACCTGATTCCCCACTGCATGGTGGGTGCCCTACTGCTGTTTCCACACGCCATTTTGCACGAAGCCGCTCTGACCTTTCTGGGCTTCGGCTTGAGCCCCAGCCAACCGGCCATTGGCGTACTGCTAGCCGAGGCGATGCGCTACTTGAACGGCGGTTACTGGTGGTTGGGGGTATTTCCGGGCTTAGGGTTGCTACTCATGGTGCTGATGTTCGAACGCCTTTCCAGCCACCTGCGCCGCGCGCTTTAACGCTGCTAAGCAAACCACTGATGGGAGGCATACCGTGTTCACGATTGACCAGCTATCACTACAACTACCCTTGTATGCTTCCTGGTGGAAGCGTGAATGGGCCACCTGCTTGGATGATGTTTCACTGGCGTTTGCCACGGGCGACTTGCACGCCCTGGTGGGCGCCTCAGGGGCGGGTAAAAGCTTATTGGCTTACGCGATGATGGGGCTCCTGCCAGCGCAGGCTCGTCTGCAGGGGCAGTTTTACTATCAGGGCACTCCACTGGATGCACCACGCCAACGGCAGCTGCGTGGTCGGGAGCTAGCGCTTATTCCTCAGTCGCTCAATGCACTGGATCCGTTGGTGCGTACCCAGCGCCAGGTGGCCTGGGCAGCCCGGCGCGCAGGCTACGCATCCGCGCACGCTTGGCGGGCGTCTCAGCAGGCCCTCGACCACTATCGGCTGGATGCCCGTGCGCAGCAGGCCTACGCCCATGAGCTTTCTGGCGGCATGGCGCGCCGCGTGTTGACGGCCATGGCGCATGTCAGCCAAGCACAGCTGGTGATTGCCGACGAGCCCACCGTGGGCCTGGACCCACATCAGCGCCAGCGAGTATTGGCGGCATTGCGTGAACTGGCCGACCAGGGCAAGACCGTAGTGCTGATTACTCATGATCTGCGCCACGCCCTGCCAATAGCCGACCGGGTCACTATTATGCGCGACGGCAAGCTGGTCGAAACCACCCCCGCTTGCGCCTTTCAAGGAGCCGGCACCTCGCTCAGCAGCGCCTATTCCCAGGCGCTGTGGCGGGCGCTGCCCGACAATGGTTTCACGGTCAGCACGGCGCGGCCAGTCGATAAGGAGGCGGTCATTGCTTGAAGCTCACCAGCTCAGCTTTCAGTTTTCATCCGGCGTACCGCTGCTGTCAGACATTTCTCTGACGTTAAGTGCGGGCCAATGGGTAGGATTAAGCGGCGACTCCGGCGCGGGAAAATCAACGCTGGGCAAGCTGTTGGCGGGCTACTTGAAGCCACAAGCGGGTGAGATCACGTTGGCGGGCATGGCGCTGCCTGGCAGCGGTTTCCAGCCGGTGCAGTGGCTGCCGCAATCGCCGGAGCTATCGGTTAACCCTCGCTGGCGGGTCGGCAGTATACTGCGGGAAGCCTGGACACCGTCAGATGCGCAGTGTCAGGCGTTCGGCATCCACCCCCGCTGGCTGTCTCGCTACCCCCAATCGTTATCAGGTGGCGAGTTACAGCGGATATGCGTGTTGCGGGCGCTGGCACCGGGGGTACGCTTTTTGATCGCCGATGAAATCTCGACGATGCTTGACCCGATCACTCAGGTGGAGCTCTGGCAGGCCTTGCAACAGGAGGCGGAAAACCGTCAGCTAGGTGTAATGGTGATTAGCCACGATAGCGCATTACTGAAACGCCTCTGCCCACAGCGCTTCCATTTGAGCGGTGCTCAACTGAAGCCATGGTAGTTAATGCCAGTGAAGATTAGCCAACCGCTTGGCGGCGCTCAAAGCGCCACAGGCCGAAGGCAATCGTCAAAGTGATCGTCAGCAAAAGCCACGAGCCGATGCTCACCCCTGGCCAGCCAGCCCACTGCCAGAACGGCTCCAGCCAGAAACCGCCCAAGCTGGCACCCACATAGTAAAACACCAGATAGAGCGCCGAAGCGCTGCCTCGAGCGCCCTGGGCATAGCGCCCTACCCAGCTGGAAGCCAACGAATGCGCTAGGAAAAAGCCAAACGCATTGACGCTCAAGCCGATAATAATCAGCACGAGTGAATCGAACAGCGTGATGGCCGTGCCCAGCATCAAGATGACGACCCCCACCATCATGCACGCAGCGGGAGAAAACCGCCCCGCCAAGCGCCCAGATATCATCGAGCCGAAGGTGCCACCCAGGTAGGTCAGGAAAATCAGTCCCAAACCACTCGCGGCCAGTTGATAGGGCGCATCCGCCAGGCGGAAAGTGATATAGCTGTACTGGTTGATAAAAATCAGAAAGTTAATGCCACCCAGACAGTAGGCAGCGAGCAGCACCGGGCTGCGCAAGTGGCCAAGCAAATTCCCCGCCGCTTTACGTAGTTCAAAACGCTGCGGTGTAAACGCGCGGCTGTTGGGGAGTAGTCGCCAGAACACCACGCAACCGATCAGCGTTATGAAACCTACCGACAAGAATGCTGCCGTGGGGCCGCCTATTTCAGCCGCGGCGCCGCCTACGATACGTCCACTAATGCCGCCCAATGAATTGGCCCCAATATAGAGGCCCACTGCGCTTAACAGCGCCGGCTTATCGAACTCATCCCCCATCCAGGCGATCGCCACGGCGGGCAAGCCGCCCAGCACAAAGCCCTGCACAAGGCGTAGCAGTAACAGGCTTTCAAACGTGGGCGCAAAGGCCAAGGCAAGGGAGCACCCGCCTGCCAGCAGTAGCGTAATACGCATAATGCCTTCGCGGCCAATGGCATCAGAAAGAGGTCCGAAAACCAGCAGGGCAATGGCGAGGGAGAGCGTTGATACCGACATGAGCAGACTGACCCCCAAGGTCGAGACGTCGTACGTCTCCTTTAACCCTGGCAGCAGCGGCTGCGGTGCATACAGATTGATAAAAACAAGAAAAGAGCCAAGGCAAAGCGCCAAGGTGGCGCGCCACCAGGCGCGCGTTTTGGCTTCGATCATGCCATTCCTAAAAAATGAGGATTCTGACGGTTAGAAAACACGACTGCTTAGCTGGGCTAACTGGGTGGGCTCTAGCGCGCGACGCGCCTGCCAGTAGTAGCGCCGCCAATAGCTATTATCTAGGCTGGAAATAATCACTCCTTTGGAGGTAGAGGCATGCAGGAAATAGCCACTCCCCACATAAATTCCCACATGGTTATAGCGTCCTGGTGGGCTGAAGAACACCAGATCGCCCGCCTGCAGCTCTTGGCGGTCGATCGGGCGTCCCTCGTGTATTTGTCCACTGGTGGAACGCGGCAACTCTAAATTAAACGTATCACGGTAAACGTTGCGAACCAGGGCCGAGCAGTCAATCCCTCTTTCTGACGTGCCACCAATCCGATAAGGCGTTCCTGCCCAACGCTGATGCTGGGCTAGCAGCGCCTCGCGCACCACCGTTGGTGGCGGTACTTGCAGACTACGCAATTGCGCATTGATGGGGTCGGCCGAGGACATTTGCGAATTTGCCCCCATTCCCGGTAATGCCATAGAGAAGTAGTTCTCAGGAGCCTGCATATTGCTCTGTCGAGAAGAGCCTGCGCAGCCAGCCATCAAGGTAACTATAAAACAAACACTTACAACACGGACAGCAGTCACAGCGGGGCGTGGCAACGCAACCATGCGATTAACCTCGTGACATTGAATAAGGGTCGGTATGACAAAACTCATTTTTCCACGCATGACTATAAGCTAGTTATCCTATGTTTGGCGAGCCTAATGTAACGTGCGTTGATCACCCGGCAACGTATCGATATGCAGCGGTGCAAAATGGCGCGGTTTATTGCCAGGAAAATCCAGGCTTACCCACGGCCCGGCCAGCACCGGCGCGCCGCATACCCAGGCCACCAGCGCTTGACGAAAACCAGCCAAAAAGCTCTCGCGCTCGGGGGTTTCGCCCATAAAAAACGAGAAGCCTGCATACATGCCCATGGCATACTCCTGCCACCCAGCATAATGATCCGCCGCTAGCTGATAGGCACTGTCCAGCACTTTCGCAAAGGCCGAGCTATCCAGCCAACCAAGCTGCCGGGCGGCAATCGCCAGATCGACCAGCTGGGCAATGTCCCAGGCTGCCAAATCCACCTCATTGCAGCCATCTTCGTTATCACGCACCCGGCGTAAACGCAGCAGATGGTGGCGCTCGTCTTCAGCACAGTCACCAGACTCAAGAATGGCGATCTCCGCGCTTAAACGCTCCGTATTGAGGGTATAAGGCGCATAGTTAATCTGGTACTCCTGGCGGTCACCCGATTCGAGCATGTAGTTTAAAAACTCTTGCATATCCCCAGCAGTGCTCAAGTGATAGTGGCTCTCTACCCACTCACGGATCTCCGCGCACTCACGAGCACTCTCAGGCTGCGGCTCACTCCAAACGGCACTGTTTAACGGGCCCACCAACGACATGGCGGTAAAGTGGCTCAAGGTGGGGCGACTACCCGGCTCACGCCATGCATCGTGGCGCCAATCCAGCCAGTGAAACAGGCTGCCTGGGTCTTCGATATGCCAAATAATTTCATTGATCAGTGAGGCATGCTCAGGCTCAGGCAGGCAGCTCTCCCAGGCAAACCATGCGTCTAACAAGCGCTTGGCATTGGGGTAAAACCGACACAGGCAACTGCGCAGTGCGCTGGCATACTCCATTAATGGCGCACGATCCAATAGGCCACTGTCGAGTGACATATGCAGATAAAAAGCAAACTTTTCAGCCATGTGAATCGTCGCCGCATGACGGCTAACGCCCTTGACCGCATTACGTTGCTTGAGCTCTTCCGGGGTCGGCTGGCCAAACCAGCTTTGCGAGGGTGGCAAAACGCCATGCACTGCGTCGGCCGCCAGTTGGTTAAGGTGATGCGCCTGCGCGGGTAGCCAATAGCGTGCCAGCGCATACGCCCCTTCATCGGCATGTAAACCCAAGGACTCCTGTAGATAGAGTGCTGCATCCGCACGCTGCGCTTCGGGTAGTGCGGCGGAAGGGTCTATCTGGCGCAACATTACATCGGGCTCACGCACGCTAGCCAATGCCAACAACCAATGATGGGGCGTATTGCGCCATTGACGAATGCGCGCCTGTGACGCTTTCTTGGTGGGTTCATCCAACAGCGCTACGGGCGGTTGTTTCCAAGGACTATGAACGCTGTGCAGCAGCAACTGCTGCCGTTCACTGGGCGTTTTCCCGCGACGATCCATACCCTCAAATAGGCTCTGCCCACGCCCGTAGGCGTTGAGCACGGCGTACCAGTCATGGTAGCGACGGCTGATCAAATCGGCGGCGTGGCCCGCCAGGTCATCGGCTTCCTCCTGGCTGAGCCAACCACAGCAGGCGCCCGCCCAGGCAAGCTCGACAAGCCGTAGCCAGTCCCAGGCAGCCCACTCGAGTGGCTCACCCTGGTTGACAAATTTATTGAGCACCGGGGCATAGGGCGACTCGTCCATGACACTACGCTGCCACTCCATACGCTGGGCGTTGTCCATGCTCAATAGCTCACGGGCCTCAATATCCCACCGCTGCCGCTCACCCTGAGCACCTAGCCAAAGCATTACCCCAAGCAGCGCGTCCCGGTCATGGATTTCCCATACTTGCGCCAACCACTCAACCGCTTCCGGCCAATCAGCGTGACTGGCTGGGTAGACAATGATCGGTCGGAACAACGCACATAGCCGCCAGCTCTGCGCTTGGGGCTGTTGTGGCCATAGCGGGGCCGGTGCAGGGAGTTTAGTTAAGGCATTTTCGAGCGCTTCCCAGGTGATGCCCTCGCCGTCGGTTTCGAGATCGGCCAGCGCCTGACAGGCATCAATAAACCGATCATCGGCGCCTATCTCCCAGCCACGCACCCCTAATGCACGGCGAAGATCAGCCAGCCAAGCACGTAGATCACTGTAATCGCTGGTAATACGACGGGTAAGATGGTGCGCCCATACCCGTGCTTGTTCGGCCTCTAACCAGCCTGCTGCCCCGGCCAAGGCGGCCCACTCCAGCGCGCCCAGCAAACGATCTGCCTGGCCTGCTGGCGCCCCCAAGCCGTGAAACAAATGCTCGGCTAACTCTCCTCGGTCGGTGATCCCCAACTGCAGCAAACGCTGTTCCGCCGCGCCTGCATCGACCGCCAGCGGATGAGGAGTAAACGCCCAATCACACAGCACGAGCTGTTGAGCCCACCAAGCATTTAACGCGTCGATCAAGAGACACCTCGAAAAAGCACAGTATCACCACTAACTAACACAGGGTCACCACCAGCAAAGAGGGAATAAAGCCGCCTAGTGTAACGGAAAGTGATGCGAACACCGATAGCCTCCGTATAAACGACACCGCCCGGCACAAGGCCGGGCGGTCGCCAAACAGGGATATAGCTTACAAGCTATGCTTTTTTAACTTTACTGATCACCCACAAGAGCACGACCGCACCCACAATGGCTGTGACCAGCGAACCGATAAAACCACCCGAAGAGAGCCCAAGAAGGCTGAACAGGAAACCGCCAATCACGGCACCAACGATACCCACACCAATGTTACCCAGGATGCCGAAACCGCCGCCACGCATAATGTTGCCAGCGATCCACCCAGCCAAACCACCAATGATTAACCAAGCAATAAAGCCCATATAGTCTCCTTACTATTTCATTTAGGGGTGTCAGCTACGTATGTTAGCAGGCGTTTTACCTAGCTGTCGTGCTTGTTCTACCATAGCACACAGCGCTACTGTTCGGCGCCTATCGGCGAAGATGCTCGGCAACTCTTAAAGGAAAATTCATGATCCCCAACTCACTCAAACAATTGGTTAAAAGCACGCAGGGTCAGCAAACGGCCCACTGGGAAGGCCGCGATGTAGTGCTTTTCAACATGCCCTGGGGTGAGTTGGTGATCAGCCTACAAGGCGCCCAAGTTCTGCATTTTCGCCCCCACGATGACAGCGACTGGCTTTGGGTGACGCCCATACCACAAGCCCTGCCTGGCGCTATCCGCGGCGGCATCCCGCTCTGCTGGCCGTGGTTTGCCGATGAACGCTATGCCGATGAAAGCCCTAACCGAGATGGCCCCTTCCATGGCTTGGCGCGCCATGCTGGGTGGCGCTTAGACGCGGTCGATGAGCATGCCGAAGGGATTGAAGTGCACCTCTCTCCCGAGCAACGCCTGCACACGCAACTCACCGCACGTTTAGTGGTACAAGCGAACGCGCAACGGCTAAACGTTGAGCTAATTAGTGAAAACACCGGCGAGACGCCCGTTAAAACCAGCGGCGCGCTGCACACCTACCTGGCGGTGGCCGATATTCATCAATGCCGTCTGGAAGGTCTCTCTGGCGCGCGTTATCTCGACAAATTGCGCGATTTTGCGGAAAGTGAACAGCAGGGCACGCTGGCCATTAACGGTGCCGTTGACCGCATTTATCATACCAACGAGGCGGTTCTGCTCAACGATGGCGAGCGCATCCTCCGCATCGGCAAGCAGTCCAGTGACTCCACCGTGGTGTGGCACCCCAACAACGACCTGCCTGGCGACACACCTGCTGAAGCAGCACGCCACTTTGTCTGCGTTGAAGCCGCCAATACGCGCTTAGACCCGGTTTGGCTGGTACCCGGTGCGCAACACTTATTAGGTACTACCCTCAGCCGCGGTTAACCTTCGGTTCATCAACATTTTGCTATTATACGCTCAATCTCTTTTGAGTTAGGGAGTTCCGATGGATCCGCAGCAATGGCTAGAGGCCGCTACGCTAGCCTTTAATTTAATCGGTATGGTGGTCTGTTTAGTCGGTCTTACCCTGGCACAAAAAATGACACGCCGCTGGCCGGGCTACACGCTGGCCGGTGTTGGTTTTTTGATTGCCACTCTACCGATGCTTTCACAGCTACTATTAGTGTTTCGCCAGTGAGACCAGTGAGAGGCAGGCAGCACTGCTTATTTTGAAGAGAGCCGGTTTTGCAGAGAGCGGGGGCCGCGTTAATTTGCTAAGAGCCATAGAGGGATCGAAAGGATGCGTCAGCCGTTAAGTCGCGAACTGAGCAATTTGTTAGAGCGGGGTCGGGATCGCCAGTTGCGCTTAGCGGTAACGGGCCTCTCACAAGCAGGTAAAACCGCTTTTTTGACCTCTCTGGTCAATCAGCTGCGCCATGCGGGCGTAGAGGCGCGTCTCGATTTACTGCCCGCTGCTCGTGAAGGTCGCCTGCTGGGAGCCCAGCGGCTCAACCAGCCCGACCTCGGCGTGCCACGTTTCCCCTACGACCCCGGCATGGCCGCGCTGCGCGATACGCCGCCGCGTTGGCCGGAACCCACCCGCGGCATCAGCGAGTTACGCTTGCAACTGCGTTACCGCCCTGCCCGCAGCGGCTGGTTAACGCCTGAAATAGCGCATCTCACACTGGACCTATTCGATTACCCCGGCGAGTGGTTACTCGACCTGCCGCTGTTGCAGCACGACTTTTATAGCTGGAGTAAAGCCCAAGCCCTGTACGCAGGCGAACAGCGCCGCGGTTTATTCAGTGAATGGCTGTCAGCCGTTGAACAACTCGACCCAGCCAGTGAAGCCGACGAAGCCCAGCTCGCCACCCTGGCAGAAGAGTATGCCCAAGGTCTACGCCGCGCTAAACAGGCCGGCTTTTCCGACTTACAGCCGGGGCGTTTTTTACTGCCTGGTGAGCTGGAAGGCGCTCCGGTGCTGCAGTTTTTCCCGCTGCCACAGCTGAATTCTTCACATCACGCCACCTCGAAAGAAGCACTGGAAGCGTTGCCTGCCAATAGTCTTTACGCAACGCTGGCCGCGCGCTTTCGCTACTACCAGCAACAGGTCGTCAAGCCCTTCTATCGCGATCACTTTCGTCGCTTTGACCGCCAGATCGTATTGGTCGACGTGCTTGGCGCGTTGAACGCTGGGCCGGAACGGTTTGAAGACCTTTCCCATGCGCTGCGCCAACTGATGCACAGCTTTGATTACGGCAAACGTAGCCTGCTGACACGGCTGTTCGCGCCCAAGATTGACCGCTTGGCGATTGCGGCGACCAAGGCCGATCATGTCACTCCCGACCAACACGGCAACGTGGTGCAGCTATTGGAAGCCTTACTGGCAGAGCCATTGAAAGACCTGCGTTTTGCCAATGTTCCGGTCAAAGCGCTTTCATTGGCCTCGATTCGCGCCACCGAAGCTCGCGAAGTGACTCACGAAGGTAAGCGCTCCCCCGCACTGCGCGGTACGACACTGGAAGGCGAAGAGGTGCTGGTCTACCCAGGCGATGTGCCTGCCCGGCTCCCCACTGCCGATTTTTGGCAGCAACAAGGTTTCGATTTCCCTGGCTTTCGCCCGATGCAAGCCACCTCGGAAGCGCTTGATCACATCCGCATGGACGCCGCCATCGACTGGCTGCTTGGAGACAAACTGACATGACCACCCCACAGCCACGGCGCCACTTTACCCTGGATGACACACCGGAAGCGTCGGCGGATGCCGAGGCGCCCTTGCGCCAACGGGAAGGGTTTGCGGGCACCAGCGAGCATCATCCCCTGGCACCGCTTGCTGAAGAGAAGGCGCTGCCAGCTGCCAGTTTAGGCGCGCCACGCAAGCGCCGCTGGGGGCTGCTGTTCGCCCTGGTGGGGGGCGCGGGGCTGGGCACCGCTGAGCTTGCGACCGGAATACCCGACGCACTGGCACAATCTCACTGGCTTGAGATGGCTTGGCAGTTGTTCGGGATCAGCTTGATTGGCTTGGGCGCCTTCTCGTTGCTCAAAGAACTGGGACGTTTGCGCCGCCTGAAACGCCACGATAAATTGCGCGGCGATCTCGCCGAGCTGCCGCTGCGCTCTCCCAAACAGGCTCGGGCGATGGCCGAGCAACTCAGGCGCCAGCTAAAACTCGCCGACGATGATCCCCACTGGCTAGCCTTTCAACGCGCCAGCCAGCCGCACCATAGCGGGGAAGAGATTCAAACACTGCTTCGCTACCACCTGCTGGCGCCACGCGACCGCGAAGCCCAACGCTTGATTACTCGCATGTCGGGGGAAACCGCGATTATGGTAGCCATCAGCCCGTTAACGCTGGTGGATATGGCGCTGGTGGCCTGGCGTAGTTTGGCGATGGTAGATCGCCTCTGCCGCTTGTACGGCCTTGAGCTGGGCTACGCCAGCCGCCTGCGGCTGTTTCGTAACGTGCTGCACAACATGGCCTTTGCCGGTGCCAGTGAACTGGCCACCGACGCTAGCATGGACATGCTCTCGCTCGATTTGGCCGGGCGCCTCTCGGCGCGTGCCGGGCAGGGCTTGGCCACTGGATTGCTAAGCGCACGGCTGGGGCTACGCGCCCAGCGCCTCTGCCGCCCGGTGCCGTTTACCCCTGATGAGCAACCCAAGATCGCCGATCTTCGCCAGGACCTTTGGCGGCAAATAAAGCGGCTTGACAAAGAGACAGTGCCGCAGAATCGCTAAGCGTGTAAACGGCGGCAACCCTCTTTTTGACTACAAGATGGGATTCAACGCTGATTATGCTCATGATGGGGGTTTAACATAGCATTCTCCAATGAGGAGACGTAGTGCATGAATCACCCCAATGAGTCAGAGTCGCCCCCGGCAGGGAGCGACATGCAGACCGACTATGTCGTCGGTCAGGACAATATCAAGGGCCAGTTTGGCCCCATCGGCTTCGACATCCACAACCGTGTGTTCGTTGTCTCCGCGCTTGCCTCGGCTATATTCATCGTCCTCACCCTGCTGTTCCCAGAGCAAGCGGGGAGCACCTTTCAGTCCATTGTTTCTTTCTCGACGGGAACACTGGACTGGTATTTCATGATTCTGGTCGATTTCTTTATTCTGTTCTGCTTAGCGCTGGTGGTTCTGCCTTATGGCTCGGTCAGGCTGGGCGGTGCCGATGCCCGGCCGGATCACAGCTATCTTTCCTGGTTCGCGATGCTATTTACTGCTGGCATCGGTATCGGCCTGCTGTTCTTCGGTGTACTCGAACCGGTTTATCACGCCAACGTCTCGCTGCCCCTGGGCGTCGAGTCTCCGTTTGGGGCTGACGGCGAGTTAAACCCAGCCGCTATTGCTGATGCCAGCGCCTTAGGGCTGGCCGGCACCTATCTCCATTGGGGAATTCATGGCTGGGCAGTGTATGTGATCATGGCGTTAGCGCTGGGTATCTTTACCTATAACAAGGGGCTGCCGTTCTCAATCCGCTCGGCCTTTTTCCCGATTCTCGGCGAGCGCGTCTGGGGCTGGTGGGGGCACGTCATTGATATATTGGCGGTGTTTTCCACTCTCTTCGGGCTGGCGACCTCCCTTGGGCTGGGCGCTCAGCAGGCCAATGCGGGGATGAACTTTGTCTTCGGCCTGGAAGTCAGCACCTTGACGCAGGTCATCGTCATCATTCTGGTCACAGCGGTGGCACTGGTCTCGGTTTGGCGCGGTCTTGAGGGGGGCTTGAAGAAGCTTTCCGAAATCAACATGATTCTGGCTGTTCTTTTCTTCTTTTTCGTGCTCTTCGCTGGGCCCACGCTGTTGGCACTCACCGGCTTCTGGTCGGGGCTCACCACTTATGTCACGGACTTTATTCCGCTTTCCGCCCCCTTTGGTCGTGACGACGATGCCTATCGCCAGTCCTGGACGATTTTCTACTGGGCTTGGTGGATCAGTTGGGCACCTTTCGTAGGGATGTTTATTGCCCGGGTATCACGGGGCCGCACGGTGCGTGAGTTTGTCCTCTGCGTGTTGCTGGTGCCCAGCCTGTTTATCTTTATCTGGATGGGCGTCTTTGGCTCGACGGCCCTTGAACAGCTCTACGCTGACCCGGCAGGCAGCCTGGTGAAAGAGTATGTCATCGACAACTACAGACCCGAGCTTTCGCTGTTCGGCATGCTGAACGAACTACCGTTGACGGGCCTGATGTCGACCCTGGGTATCGTGCTGGCGCTGATCTTCTTTGTCACCTCCTCGGATTCCGGCTCCCTAGTCATCGATACCATCACTGCCGGTGGCAAAATTGATGCTCCGCGGCCACAGCGGATGTTCTGGGCAGTGGTCGAGGGCCTCATCGCGATTGTGCTACTTATCGGCGGCGGCCTGACCGCGCTTCAGGCAGGAGTTACCGCCACCGCTATTCCGTTCTCGATTGTGATGTTGCTAATGTGCTATTCGATCATCAAGGCGCTCAATGGCGAGCTGCGGCTTATCCGTAAGTAAAACCAAACGCTGACGCTTTGAGCTAACCTAAAAAAGGCCCCTTCGCTGATACCAGCAAGGGGCCTGCTATTTTACAGCTGGTACACATTAAACCGCTTAGGCAATACGCTGCTCGGTTTTGGCATCGAATAAAATCGCTCGCCCCATATCTACCCTTAACGCCAGCCGCTCCCCGGCGGCCACCGCGCATTTAGGCCCAACACGAGCCGTCACTTCCTGCTCGCCCAGCGGTAAACGCAGTAAGATATCCGCTCCGGTTGGCTCTACCACCGCTACACTGGCACCCAGGAGTGTTCCTTCGGCTTGAGCCGTTAATCGTTCATCCTCTTCACTGAAGTGCTCTGGTCGCAGACCAAGGATGACCGGCTGATTAAGCCGTTCGGCCATCTCTGCGGCGATGCGCTCCTGTGGCCAGGGCAGCACCAAATCATTCTCGCCCGGTGTGACAATGCGCAGTTGATAACCGCCGTTGTTATCTTCCAGCTTGGCACGAATAAAGTTCATCGACGGCGATCCCATAAAGCCTGCTACGAACATATCCACCGGGTTGTTGTAGACCTCGTCCGGCGTGCCGAGCTGCAAGATATGCCCGTCGCGCATCACGGCAATGCAGTCGGCCAGGGTCATGGCTTCGACCTGGTCGTGGGTGACGTAAACAATGGTGGTGCCCAGGCGCTGGTGGAGCTTTTTGATCTCGGTGCGCATGTCCACGCGCAGCTTGGCATCCAGATTGGAGAGGGGCTCATCAAACAGGTACACCTTGGGCTCCCGGGCAAGCGCACGTCCCATCGCCACCCGCTGGCGCTGCCCACCAGAGAGCTGGGCTGGTTTGCGATCCAGCAGATGGGTAATCTGCAGTAGATCGGCCACCCGCTCCACGGCCGCCTCCCTTTCGGGTTTAGGCACCTTACGCATCTCCAGCCCGAAGCTGATGTTCTGGCGAACGGTCATGCTTGGGTAGAGCGCGTAGGACTGAAACACCATAGCGATGTCCCGATCTGCGGGGGTACGCCAAGTCACGTCTTCACCATCGATATAGATATTGCCAGAGGTCACCGGCTCAAGCCCGGCAATGGCATTCATCAGTGTGGACTTACCGCAGCCCGATGGGCCGACCAGAATCAGAAACTCGCCGGAATCGATCGAAATGCTGACATCTTTGAGCACCCGCTCGCTACCAAACTCTTTGCGCACGTTGTGGATTTCTAACGCTGCCATAATGAAAATCCTATTTTTGTTAGGCTTTTAAAATAACTAACCTTTAACCGAGCCTGCTGTCAGCCCGCGCACAAAATATTTCCCCGCCAGCACGTACACCACCAGAGTGGGCAGCGCGGCAATCATGGCCGCTGCCATATCCACGTTGTACTCGCGTACGCCGGTGGAAGTGTTCACCAGATTGTTGAGCGCCACGGTAACGGGCTGGGTGTTGTGGGCCGAGAACGCCACCCCAAACAGGAAGTCGTTCCAGATTTGGGTGAACTGCCAAATCACCGACACCACGATAATCGGGGCGGAAACCGGCAGCAGAATGCGCCAGAAGATGCGAAAAAAGCCCGTGCCATCCAACTTGGCCGCTGATACCAGCTCATTGGGAATACCTACATAAAAGTTGCGGAAAAACAGCGTGGTAAAGGCGATACCAAAGACCACGTGAACCAGGATCAACCCGGCGCGGGAGCTGGAAATCCCCAGCCAGCCGAGGGTCTGCGCCATGGGCAGCAGCACCACCTGGAAGGGAATAAAACAGCCAAACAACATCAGCGCGAAAACTAATTCAGAGCCTTTGAAGCGCCACTTGGTCAACGCGTAGCCGTTGAGAGCGCCAATGGTGGTGGAAATCAGTACCGCGGGAATCACAATCGCAAAGGAGTTCCAGAAGTAGCCGCCAACGCCATCACAGCGCATCCCAGTGCAGGCTTCGCCCCAGGCTTTCGTCCACGGCGCCAGGGTCGGGTTTTGCGGGAATGAGAGCAGCGACCCGGCGCTGATTTCGCTCAGCGGTTTCACCGAGGTCATCAGCATGACTATCAGTGGCAGGACATAGAACAACGCGGCAAGGAACAGCACACCGTAAAGCAGGCCACGGGCCAGCCGCGCAGTGGGCGTCTGACGACGAATCACATTAGCCATGCTTGCGGCTCCTTAATTCGGAGTAGAGATAAGGAATCAAAATCGCCAGCACGCCGCCCAACATCAGCATGGCACTGGCCGAGCCCAAGCCAATCTGCGCCCGGGTAAAGGCGTGAGCGTACATAAAGGTGGCGGGTAAGTCGGTGGCGTAGCCCGGCCCGCCGCCGGTGAGTGCCACGACCAAGTCAAAACTCTTGATGGCAATATGGGCCAAAATCATCACCGCGCTAAACACCACCGGGCGCAGGCAAGGCATCACTACGCGCCAATAAATCCGCGGCAGGCTGGCACCATCCAACTGGGAAGCTTTGACAATACTGTCGTCGATACCCCGCAGGCCGGCTAAAAAGAGCGCCATCACAAAGCCTGACGCCTGCCATACGGCGGCAATCACCAGGGTATAAATCGCCATATCCGGGTCAGTGATCCAATCAAAGCGAAACGACTCAAAGCCCCAACTCTGGACCATGGCCTGGATACCCAACTGCGGATTGAGTAGCCACTTCCACACCACCCCGGTCACGATAAACGACAGCGCCATGGGGTAAAGGTAGATCGTGCGCAGCGCGCCCTCTTGGCGAATTTTCTGATCAAGTAGAATGGCCAGCAGCGAGCCAATCACCAGGCAAATCACCACGAACAGCACGCCAAAAATCATCAGGTTGGTTGAGGCGACCCACCAACGCTCATTGGCCATCAGGCGTGAATACTGGCCAAAGCCGACAAAGTCGTAGCTGGGCAGCATGCGCGAGCTAGTCAGCGAGAGCACAAACGTCCACAGCATGAAGCCGTAAACAAAGAACAGCGAAATGGCCACCGACGGTGCCAGCACCAAGCGCGGCAGCCACGCTTGCAAACCACCGGATGGCGTCGACCGCTTAGCGACAGCCCCTAAAGTCGTCGCAGAGGTATTTTTCATGGGTAGGGAATCTCTCATGGAGAAGTATCCTTGCCAAGCAGCATAGTGTCCTTGCCAAGCAGCATAGTATCCTTGCTAAGCAACATAGTGTCTGTGCTAAGCAAAATAGGCGCCGCCGTTGCAGCGGCGCCTGGAGAACGCTAACGTTAGAAAAGCCTAGAAAGAGGCCGCTTCGGCGGCGCTCACCATACGTTCTGCTGCTTCTTCAGCGGGCATATCGGCGTCGTTGAAGTAGTTGGTTACCACATCGAAAATGGCGCCCTGTACATCCGCACGCACGGCCATGCCGTGAGCCATACTGGGCACTAAGCCACCCTCTTCAGCGGTGCGTTGGAAATCGGCCAACGATTGCTGGGCACAGCTATCGAATTCACTCATGTCCAGGTCTGGCCGCGCCGGAATCGAGCCCTTGGCAAGGTTAAACGCTTCCTGGAAAGTAGGTTCAAGTACCAATCGGGCAAGCGCCTGTTGCGCTTCACGCTCTTCATCGTCGGTGACCCGGAACATGGCTAGGCTATCAATGTTAAAGGTGAACGCATCTTCGGTGCCCGGTGCCGCCGCACAAAGGTAATCTTCCCCGGCGGTCAGCCCTGCCGCGGTGAATTCTCCTTTCGCCCAATCGCCCATCAGTTGAAAGCCTGCCACTCCATCGATCACCATGGCCGTGGCAATGTTCCAGTCGCGTCCGGGCATGCCTTCATCCATCAGTTCACGCGTACGCTTGAAATCCTCAAGTGCGGCGATCATCTGTTCGCCACCCAACGCTTCTGGGTCTAGCTCTACCAACGCCTGCTGATAAAAATCGCTGCCCTGGCCACCTAGCAATACACTTTCGAATACCGTTGCGTCCTGCCAAGCCTGGCCGCCGTGAGCCAGCGGTACGAAGCCGGCTTCGCGGATCGCTTCGCCTGCCTCGAATAACTCATCCAACGTGGTGGGCATCTCCACCCCTGCCGCTTCCAGCACTTCCGGGTTGGCCCACAGCCAGTTGACCCGGTGGACGTTGACGGGCACCGCCACGTATTGATCGTCGTAACGCATGATCTCTGCCACGACCTCCGGCAGCAGTTCGTCCCAGCCTTCGGCGTCGGCAACGCCGTTCAAGTCACCCAGCAGACCCAACTCGCCCCACTCCTGAATCTCGGGACCTTTGATCTGGGCCGCTGAAGGCGGGTTGCCCGACATGGCACGAGACTTAAGCACCGTCATGGCGGTTTCACCACCGCCACCGGCCACGGCAAAGTCCTGCCAACCGTAGCCTTCGGCTTCCATTAATTCTTTAAGCACATTGGCGGCGCGAGCTTCACCACCGGAAGTCCACCAGTGCAGCACTTCGACTTCATTCGCTTGAGCGGTACTGGCGAGCGCGGCACCTGCCAGAGCAAGCGCGAGGGTTGTCTTCTTAAACGTCGACATGGAGTCACTCCTTATATTGTTATTGTCCTCTCGGACATGCGACCTCCATGAGATTACGCCAAGGGCTGCGTCAACGGGAGTTACCGAGTACTGCAAAGTATTGGCGGTTTATTACAAACCTGTAATAGTTTTCTGGCGGGGTAGCGTGAGCGTTACCCTCAGTCCGCCCTGGGCATGGTTGGCAAGTTGAATATCGCCGCCGTGAGCACGAGCAATATGCCGGGCGATCCCAAGCCCCAGGCCACTACCGCCAGTGTGTCGGCTGCGTGAGGGCTCCAGGCGCACAAAGGGCGAAAACACTCGACCCAGCTGCTCTTCGGGGATGCCGGGGCCGTGATCGCGAATGTGCAGGGTGACCGCGTTACCGTGATCAACGAGCTCTACCTCGGCCTGTTTACCATAGAAAACTGCATTCTCAAGCAGGTTTGCAAGACAGCGTTTAAGCGCTAAGGGTTTAGCGATCAGCGGCGGGATAGAGGGAGTTCCTCTAATCTCGATAGTGACCTTACCCCCCTGAAGGCTAAGCGCTTCGGCGAGCTCTTCAAGCAGGCGCGGTAGATCAACGGAGGCTGGCTCTTCGTGCAGATCCAAGCCTTTTACCGAGGCTAAAGCGCCTTTAACGAGGCTGTCCAGCTCATCCAATGAAGTGCAAAAGCGCTCGCGCTGGTGGTCATCTTCGAGCATCTCAGCGCGCAGGCGCATGCGAGTTAACGGCGTTTTTAAATCATGGGAAATCGCTGAGAAGAGCCGCTCGCGCTCCTCAATCTGCTCGCGGATGCGCCGCTGCATCCGGTTGAACGCGACGGCAGTGGCGGCGACCTCTTTGGGGCCGCTCTCTTTGAGCGGCGGCATATCTAGATCATCCCCCAACTGATTGGCTGCCCGTGAAAGCCGCGCCAATGGTCGGGTCACGCTGGTGATACCCAGTAGCGAGAGCGCCAGCACGCTCAGCAGCACCAGTAGCCCGACCAGCAAACGCTCCTCAGAGAGCCAGCGATAGCCGCTGAAAATATCCGGTACGCCCAAGAGCGTGGCCACATATAGCCAAGTGCCCGGGGCAAGCTCCAGTTGCACGACCAGAATCGGTGGCGAGAGCGGTTCCATCAGCAGGCTATGCTGCCCCCAGCGCGGCGGCAGATCATAGAGCAGCACTTCGTTATTCAGCACCCGCAGGTTTTCCGGGCGGGAGAACTCGACAATCACATCATCGATGTTGAGCTGCTGGGTGAGTACCGAACGTACGTTGTTCACCACCACCTCTTTCTCCGGCCCCACGCCGATATCGTCAATGGTGAGCCTGCGCTCGTTAACGCTGACGAAAAAACGTGTGCCGCCCATATTACGTAGTTGATCGAGCACGATATGGCGATAGTCCACAGGCAGTGAGCGGAAAAACTTCATGGTGGAGGCGATGCTAAACGCCATATTGGTGGACAGCTCATCCAACTGTGCCAAGTGACTGGAGCGCACCTGGGACGTCCAGATCGCATAGCTGGCCCCTTGGGCGACCAACACACCGGCGATCATGATGATCACAAAGCGCCCGCGCAGTGACGCCGGCAGCCAGCGGGCCACTCGTCTGGATAAGCGTTGCCGGGTATGTGCCCAACCCCTTCGGCTCACGTTAATGCATCGACCTGGGCGGTTAATACGTAACCTGCCCCGCGCACCGTACGAATCAGTTGCGAGTGCTGAGCATCTTCACCCAGCCGTTGGCGCAGGCGGCAAACGTGGACATCTATGGAGCGATCAAGCGGCGGCGCATCGCGACCTCGGGTAAGCGCATAGAGATCATCCCTTGTCAGCACTTTGGTCGGGTGCTCTAAAAATACCTGCAGTAGCTGAAAATCAGCCCCTGAAAGCGCGGCGCGTTCCCCCTGCATATCAATCAGCTCGCGGGTCATGCGGTCGAGTTGCCAATCGCCAAAACTGACCCAGCGCGCCTGCCCCGCAGGCAACTCTGGCGGCGCGCTGCGGGTGCGTCGCAGTACCGCTTTGATGCGCGCCAGCAATTCACGAGGGTTAAACGGTTTGCTTAAGTAGTCATCGGCACCCAGTTCAAGCCCAAGAATACGATCGGTCTCATCGGCACTGGCGGTCAGCATAATGATCGGCACATCGCTTTGCTTACGAACGTCTCGGCAGATGGTAAAGCCGTCGTCCCCGGGCAGCATTAAATCGACAATCAGCAAGTCAGAAGTATATTCCGCGCGCAGCGAATGCAGCGTTTGGGCACTGTACGCTGTAAATACCCGGTAACCGTGCCGCCCCAGGTAGTCCGCGAGCAGTTCACAAATTTCCGGGTCATCGTCGACCACAATCAAGGTAGCGGGGGTTGTCGTCATCGCAGCGGGTTTAGCCCTACACTATTGTCGTTATTGGGCTTTGATGATGGTGGAGACGCTAAATAGTAGCAATACCGCTACGACCAAGGTTGCATTAGCACCGTGAACTATAGCGCTTAAAGCCCAAACCGCTCGCGCAACAGCACAGCCACGGCCGCTTCGCCGTGATGGCCTATCTGGCGCGCGGCACTCAGATGCCCGGCCATCTCCGGATGCGAGTTCAGCATGAAGTGCGGCTCGCCCACTAGGCTCAACATCTCAACATCGTTGAGATTATCGCCAAAAGCCAAACAATGTTCAGGCGCAATCGGAATACGTTTGAGCAAGGCCGACAGCGCCACACCTTTGTTAACACCTCCTGCCATAATTTCCAGCGAATCGCTGGTTGAGTAGGTTACGTGCAGCGAGCCGTCACTGAACTCCCGAATCGCAGTCTCGATCTTGAAAAGCACATCAGGATGCCCGCCGTAGAGAATCTTGCCGATTCCCTCGGTTGGCATCTTCTCGGGAGGCACGACCTGATAGACAAAGCCTGTGGCGGCGTGCATTTCCAGGTGGCTCGGCGACTCGGCATCGATGTACCAAGCGTCATCCAGATACAGACTCAAACGCACACTATCTGGACGTGGCAGCTGGATCAGGAACGCTGCCTGCTGGGGATCTACATGGTTGGCATCCAACAACTGATCGTCAGGGTCGTGAGTATAGGCACCATTACTGCTGATCAGATGAGCGGGCACGGCGAGCTGATCCCTGAACACTCGCATGTCAATATAATGGCGGCCCGAGGCGAGCACTAACTGATGCCCGTGTTTCACCAGTGTTCTCAGTACCTCAATAGTGTCTGCGTGTAATCGATGATCGCTGCCCAGCAACGTGCCATCCAAGTCAGAAACAATCAGTCGAGGTGTCATAGTGCGCTCCATCGGTATAGGTATTTAGCTTAACTGATTCTTTTGAGCGCATGTAAGCCTTTGACTCGCAGTCACCATCCTCAACTTCCTATGGTGACAATTGGCGCGGCCTGCGGGAATCCGTATAGTGGCACCCTAACTCTCGCCAACTGATTGAGCTCATGCTTCAGAACAACGCCATGCTTGCCCAGCTCAAGCAACAGATTCGCCAAACCACCCCTCGTGCTGAAGGGGTGATCAAAGCCACCGACAAAGGTTTCGGTTTTCTCGAAACCGACGACGGTGAATCCTATTTCGTGCCACCGCCCGCCATGAAGCAAGTGCTTCACGGTGACCGTGTAGAAGCAGTTATCCACGAAAACGGTGACAAAAAATCGGTTGAGCCTGAAAAGCTGATTGAAGCCGGGCTGGATCGGTTTGTGTCCCGCGTTCAGAAGCGCGAAGGTCGTCTGGCCGTGGTGCCCGACCATCCGTCGATTAAAAACGTTATCAAGGCGCGTATTAAGAACAACCTTGATGAAGAGAGCATTGCTGACGGCGACTGGGTCGTCGCACGCTTGGTGCGTCATCCGCTGAAAGCCGATGACCGCGCATTCTTTGCCCAGATTGATGAGCTGGTCGCTAAAAGCGATGACCCGGCAGTGCCCTGGCGCGTCACCCTTGCCCGCCATGCGCTGGAGCAAGAGTGCCCCGATGCAGGCACCGACTGGCCGCTGTTGGATGAAGGCCTCACTCGTGAAGACTTAACCGCCACGCCCTTCTTCACTATCGACGGGGAGAAGACCCGTGATATGGATGACGCGCTACACATTGCCACGCGTGCTGAAGGCGGCTGGCAGTTGAGTGTCGCGATTGCCGACCCAACGGCTTATGTGGAAGAAGGCCATGCGGCAGATTTAGAAGCCCGCACTCGCGCTTTCACCGTTTACCTGCCCGGCCAGAACGTCACCATGCTGCCCGAGCAGCTAGCGGATGATCTCTGCTCGCTGTGGGAAGATAAAGAGCGCCCCGCACTGGCGTGTACGCTGGATATCAATGCCGACGGCAGCCTGGGCGAGTATCGCTTTTTTGCGGCGAACGTTAAATCCCACGCCAAGCTCGTTTACGACAATGTCTCCGACTGGATCGAAGGCCAAGGCGATTGGGCACCCGCCGATGATATTGCCGAGCAGTTGACTGCGCTACGTGATTTGACCGAGGCGCGTACCGCTTGGCGCAACGAACACGCACTGGTGTTTAAAGACCGCCCCGACTACGTGTTTGATCTTGACCCTGCTGGCAACGTATTGGCGGTGCGCACCGAAGAGCGCCGCATTGCCAATCGTATGATCGAAGAGTCGATGATTGTGGCTAACGCCTGCTGCGCGGACTTCCTGGCCCAACACATCGGTCACGGTATCTTTAACGTGCATCGTGCGTTCGAGCCCGAGAAAGCCGAAGCCGCCCAGGAATTCCTGGCAGGCCAGGAGATCGTGGTCGAACGCGAAGCGCTGACCGAGCTTGCCCGCTACACCGAACTGAAGCGTGCGCTGGAAAGCCGCGATGATGCTTGGTTGGATGCGCGCCTGCGTCGCTTCCAGGGCTTCACCATGATGTCCGCACAGCCTGGCCCGCACTTTGGCCTGGGCCTGGCCGCCTACGCGACCTGGACCTCGCCGATTCGTAAGTATGGCGATATGGTTAACCACCGCTTGATCAAACGCGTACTGAAAGGCGAACAGGCCCCCGCCGAAGCCACCCAGCAGCTCACCGAGCAGCTGACGGAGCGCCGCCGCCTGAACCGCATGGCCGAGCGCGACGTCAAAGACTGGCTCTACGTGCGCTACCTCACGCCTGCCGCACAGAACCAGGATACGTTTGAAGCCGAAATTATGGCTATCAATCGCGGCGGTATGCGCGTTCGCCTGCTGGAAAATGGCGCGACGGCGTTTGTGCCTGCTCCCTTGATGCACAGTGACCGCAGCAAAGTGGTGATTGATGATAAAGAGGGACGGATCCAGATCGAAGGCGAAGAGCGCTACAAGCTTGGCGACCCGCTTCGCGTTATCTTGACCGAAGCCCGCGAAGAGACCCGCTCGCTGGTAGCTAAACCCGCTGCGTAAACTGTATTTGTTGACTTACAGTAACCGACAACGGCGCCTTAGGGCGCCGTTGTTGTATGTATCGTTCTGGCGGTATGTTGACCAGCCTGTCGGATTCACCTTCCAGCGGGATAAACGCACGCATTAGATGATTAAAACACCGCCTGTGGGGCTCTCGAAGGTAAGGTCATGGCAGGCGTGTTTGCTGATAGCTGATTCAGCTTCGCGTCATCAATTTGAAAAGCCGCTACTAGTTCGCGAAGTCGCCCAGCCTGTTCCTCTAGCGAAAATGCTGCGGTCGTCGACTGTTGAACCAGCGCACTATTTTGCTGTGTCGTTGAGTCCATTTCAGTGATCGCCGTATTAATCTGCTCGATACCACTACTTTGCTCGCGGGTAGCCGAGGACACCTCAGCCATTAGCAGGGCGAGACGTTGGATCATCGTTTCCGTTTCTCCTATGGTCGTTGCTCCTCGCTCCGCTTGATCAGAACACAGCTTTATTTTGTTGCGCGTATCATCCAGCATGCCGCGAATTTCGCTGGCTGACGCGGCACTGCGGCTTGCCAGCGAACGAACTTCCGTTGCCACTACCGCAAATCCACGACCTTTCTCACCCGCACGCGCCGCTTCCACGGAGGCGTTCAGGGCCAGAATATTGGTTTGAAAGGCAATCGCATCGATGGCTTCGACAATCTTATTCATACTGAGTGAAGCCGCCGTCACTTCGCGCATCAGCTCCACGCTGCGTGCAACTTCTTCGCCGCCATTGTTCATCTGCTGTGACGAAGCATGGGCCAGCGTATCAGCCTCTTTGGTCGAATCGCTGTTTTGGCGAACCGTTGCCGTCATCTCTTCCATGCTGGAAGCCGTTTCCTGCAAGGCAGCTGCTTGCTGCTCAGTACGAGAGGCAAGCTCCTGCCCGCCTTGGGCAATCTCATTGGCACCGTGCAAGACATTTTCGCTGGAATCACGTAGTGAGGCGACCAGCGACGTAAGCTCTTTGCTCATGTGAGCCATCGAGCTCAATAGCTGTGCTGTTTCATCACGCCCTGTTGCTACGATATCGTGTCGCAGATCTCCTTCTGCTACGCGCTGGGCAACCTCAACGGCCCGTCGCAAAGGCATTACTATGCTGCGCGTAATAGCAGTGGCCAGCGCCAGCGCCATCAACAACGCCGCCCCCGCGAAGATACAAAGTTGCCAAATGGCCAAACGATATTCGGCATCTATTGCCTCATTAGCAAGCTTTACTCCCGCATCAGCCACTAGGCTAATTTCATCAGCCAATTCCTCAAGCTGGTAGATACTATCTTTATGCTCACCGAAAGCTTGATTGGCTTGAGAGGTTTCGGTAATACCGCCCTGTTCAATTTGACGATAGACCGTCATAAATCCTTCTTCATACCCCTGGAGGGCGCTTTCTGCCTGTTGATACAGCGCATTGAGGCTATCATTATCGGCAATTTGGCTTCCTGCTTGGAAGGCAGCCTGAATTTCCTCGGTGGACGCCACCCAACGCTGCTGATAGTCCACTACCCGCTCGGGACTATTGATATTGATAAAGATATCCTTTTCAAAGCGTCGCGCTTGCAGAGAAAGACGCTGAATTTCCGCTGCATTGCTTGCTAGCGCTACATCCGTGTCCAAGGTTTTTTGGGCAGTATCCTTGGTAAAGGTGATACCCATAATTCCCGCTATTAAAGTGCCCAAAAGAAATAGCGATACCAGGCCAAAAGCCAGTGCGAGCCGTGTACCGATCTTGAACCGTGAAAGCATGGAAACTTCCTAATTAGTAAGAGAGGTATAATTGTCGGCATAAAGGCTTTCAACTTTAGTTCTATAGTTAAACAGTTATTACTAATTCAAATATTTAATTAAGCTAAATTAGCAATAAAAATGACAAGAAAGCGCAGTAAATCTTTTTTACAAGCACTTCGTACGCTCTTAGATACTACCGCTACAAAGCAATCTAGATGTATTCAAAGAACGCAGCTTCTTCTTGGTGGCTTACATTCAAAGATAAAGCGCCCCGAAGGCACTTTTTTCGTTTTTTTGTCGCTTGGGCTTTTTAACCTGCCTTCATCAATGTTCGGGCAACCTGTAAAAGCTTCTCATCCTGCCAGCGGTCGGCGATTACTTGTACACCGACCGGCATGCCTGCACTACCTTGGCTCAACGGTAAATTGAGGCACGGTACACCCAGCAGCGTCCATGCCCGACAGTAAATCGGGTCGCCAGTCGCATTGAGGCCTTCCGGCGCTTCGCCTTGAGCACTGGCGGCTAGGATGATATCTACTTGCTCGCTAAATACCTGCGAGAGCGCCTGCTGCATCTGAGTGGTGGCACGCTTGGCTTCAATATAGCGCTCAAAGCTTGTCACCCTGCCCTGCTCTATTAGCTCAACCAGCTGCTCCCCCATCTTAGCGGCATAGTCACGATATTCACTCGCCAGCGACTGAGCCGCTTCGTAGGCCAGTATCACTTTTTGATGTTCCACCAGTGCTTCATAGCGCGCATCCAGGCTTAATGGCACTATTTCAGCCCCCGCCTGCTCAAAGCGTTCTTGGGCATATGTCAGAGCCTGCTGAACATCCGGCGCTAGTGGTTCATCAAACGGCAAGCTATGTATACCGACGCGAACACCTTGGAGGTTATCCAGCGCAAGAATTGGGGGCGCCTTCGTCAACGCAGAGAATGTCGTACAGATATCGTCGATATGGCGCGTAAACCAGCCTAACGTGTCTAATGAGGCAGCAAAGGGTTTAACACCGTCACAGCTAAGGGTGCCAAAGGTGGGTTTAAAACCAAACACGCCACAATAGCTCGCTGGCCGAATCATGCTGCCCGCCGTTTGCGTACCAAACGCCAGCGGCACCATCCCAGCCGCCACGGCCGCCGCTGAACCGCTTGAAGAACCTCCGGGCGTGCGCGTCGTGTCATGGGGATTATGGGTCTTGCCCGGCGTAAAATAGGCGAACTCCGTGGACACCGTTTTGCCCATGACCAAGGCGCCTTGCTCCTGTAGCAGCGTGACTAAAGCGGCATTTAGCTGTGAACCAGAAGAGCTAAGATAACCGCGAGTGCCCCAGGTAATAGGCATATTAGTGGTATCAATTATGTCTTTAATGCCTACCGGCACTCCATACAGTGGCACGCTGCCAACATCTAAATCTGAAGGCAACGCTGGCAAGCGCGGTGCCAGCGCCTCCCAGGCTTGTACCTCGGGCTCGCGTTTTTCTATATAGGCCGCGCAGTAATGCCACCAGTCGTAGGGCTCGGCGCTGCCCTCTTTTAAAGCAGCTTGATAGTTCTCGATCGTCAAATGGGGATCAATGGTCACAACGCTCTCCTTTTTAAGGGCCAACATCCGCGCTAGCTGAGTTTGACTATAGCTGACTACTCGCTAGCCGATGGATGAAGAAGAAACGCAGCATCTCCTTGCTGGCATCGGGGCCTATCGGGTCGGTATAGCTACCTTTAGTGCTGCCTCCTGACCAGGCGTGGCCCGCTCCATGGATGCGCCACTGCTCTAGTTGCGGATTGCCTTTCGCATTATGGTGCGTGGTTCGAGTGTAGCCGTGACCATTGACTACCTTGCCCTGCTCCACCGACGCCCCTGCTTGACGCAATTTGCTGTACTGGGCGGCCACGCGATCCGCATTTCTGGGGTGTACTGTAGTGTCACGATCACCATGAAAGATAATCGCGGGCACTTCCGATGCCCAACTGGCCCCTTTTGATTTACCACCGCCAAGCGGCCCTGTACCACCCTGCATGACGCCCAAGGCATCGGGAAGACTCTGAGCCACGCCGTGGGGTAGCCCGGAGTGAACGCCCACTGCCGCAAACAGATCCGGGTAGGTCATCGCCAGCGTAGTCGCCATGGCGGCACCCGCTGAGAGCCCTGCCACATAGACGCGACTTTTATCGAGCCCATGGGTAGCAATGATCTGGCGGGGCATGCCCGCAATAATCTCGGGTTCACCGCCCTCGCGCTGCTGATCTTCGGTTTTGAACCAGTTCCAGCATTTTGAGGTGTTGGCGGTTGCCGGTTGGGCCGGATAGAGCACGCAACACAGCTGCTCTTCGGCCAGCCGGTTCATCTGGGTACCGGCAGCGAAGTCATCAGGGTTCTGCGTGCAGCCATGCAGCATCACTACCAGCGGCAGCGCCTGCCCGGTATAACCGCTAGGGATATACAGTTTGTAATCGCGCGTACCCACATGGTTGGTAAACCGACCGGCAGTGAACGTCCCGGGCTGTGGTTCCTCACTGGCACTCGGTGCTTGCTCGGGTTGCACAATGCCACCGCGAAACTTCATCCACTTGTCGCGCCATGCAGCAGGCACCTTAATATCGCCGGAAGTAAATGCTCCAGCTGGCGACTTAGCAGGTTCTGGGTTCGATTCGGTGCTTTCTTCGTCGATGACCTCGCAGGTTCCGTCGAAAGTATTGCCCTCTGAGTAAGCGGTATCCGGCGTTTCAACGCCGCTCGATTCGGGTATGGCGCCCTGGAGGACTGCCATCGCCTCTTGTAGTTTTCCCGCGCGGGTTAGCCGCGTCGCTTCTTCCATTCGCTTGGTCATCGTGGCATCGATCATTTTCAATTTCCTTATTCAATGATGGCGGGGTGAGTGAATACGTCGTGATTGAGTGGGCAAGTCAGTGGATGCGCTCTGCCAGTGCAGCTTTAACCGCTTTGCTTGCGTGTAGAGCGCCCAGGACTACCACGGATTCAATAGTGGCGAGAGCCAGCTCAGGCGTTACGTCGTCGGCAATGCTGGCCATGCCCAGCACCTGGATTTGTAACGTCTCGCCTGCCGCTTGCAGGGCTTCCAAATCTGCACGGCTATAGTGCTCGAGCCCGAGTACGAACGACTTGCGGGACACGGTCTCCTTGACCACCTCCGCATGAGTCGCCAGTTGATTACGGATGGCCGTGCGGATTAGGTCCGTTCGGTTGGAGTAAAACCCTTCCTGCACCAGCAGGTCGATCTGCCCTAGATCGACCAAACCCAGATTAATAGTGATCTTCTCGCTGGAGTCGCCGCTTTTACGACGAAGTTCATGCACGCTCATGTGTCATTGCCTCTTTTGCAGCTAAATAATCCATATACCATCCATATGGATGGTAATGATAGACGCTATTCAGCAATAGTCCAGCTAATGGCCTAAATAAGCATCCACCCCGCTCCCTAAAAAGCCACTGTCGCTGAACTGACTTATTTCTGCTTTATGGTGAAACGATGACACTCTTTAGGGTTGGAGGTTAGCTTGCACATTGCCGATGTGACGATGTTCCATGCACCCGCCAGCGGCGGTGTGCGTACCTATTTACAGGCCAAACACCGCGTTTTTTCGCGTATCCCCCAACTGCGTACCAGCCTGCTGGTGCCCGGCGCGGAGCGTGACAGCTTGGGCGATCACCACACACTACCGGCATTACATTTACCGCTGGGCCAGGGCTATCGATTTCCGTTGCGCGGTTCAGCATGGCGAGACACGCTGATTGATCTAAAGCCTGATTTGATTGAGGCTGGCGACCCGTACGTAACGGCTTGGGCGGCGCTCGCCGCGGGCCAACGGCTCGGCGTGCCGGTGGTGGGCTTCTACCACTCCGATCTCCCACGCTTGATGGGCGACCGCTTTGGTCGCTACGTGGAGAAACGCTTAACCCGCTATGTCGCGGATCTTTATAGCCGGTTTGATAGTGTACTGGCGCCCTGTAACGCGATGGCAGATCGGCTGCGTGACTGGGGGGTCGATAACGTTCGCGTTCAGCCATTGGGTGTTGATTTAGCGCAATTCAATCCCCAGCAGCGTGACCCGACGTTCCGCCAGACCATGGGCATACCCAGCGATAAAAAGCTGCTGATCTTTGTGGGGCGCAACTCCCGCGAGAAAAAGATCGATGTGCTGCTGGCAACGATGCGTCAGCTAGGCAGCGATTACCATTTGCTGCTGATGGGTCCAGGTATGCCTCATCACGTGCCCAGCAATGTCACCATTGTGGATCGCTGCTGCGGTGCGCATGAAGTCGCTAAAGCCTTGGCAAGCAGCGATGCGCTGTTGCATGCGGGCACTCGCGAAACCTTCGGTTTAATAGCCCAAGAAGCCATGGCCAGTGGCATCCCGGTGATCGCCGCTCGCGCTGGGGCGCTGGCAGAAAACGTGCCGCTGGGCGCAGGTATTTTATGCAAACCACTGGACCCAGTGGCCATGGCTGAAGCGTGCAGAGCGCTATTTAGTAACGATATTGCGGCGAGTGGGCGCTACGCGCGTCGTCATGTAGAACGCCATTTCAATTGGGATGGGGTGATGCACGCGTTACTGGAACATTATCAGCAGCTTTGCCACGGCAGCCAACCGTATGCACTCCACCAACACCACTAGCCGCCGTCAGTTGCTGAAGTGGCGGCCTATCCATGTCGTGATGATAGCGTTGGCGCTGGTGTCGCCGCTGGTACTCACTGCAATCTTGGGCGGTGCCGAAGCGCTGCAACGAGTCAAAAGTTTTCCGCTCGGCCTGCTGTTATTGATGTTGATCATGGCCTTTCTGTGTTGGAACCTGAATGCAGCAAGGCTACGTATGATGCTAAGTGGCCGGGCAGGCAGGCTCGGACAGCGCGGCGCACTGGGTATTGAACTGGCGTCCAAGTTTGCCCTTTGCGCCACGCCAGGCGGCAGTGGCGGACCTGCTACTTTATTGCTGCTGCTTGCCCAGCGCGGATTTCCACCAGCCAAGGGCGCAGCGGTATTTTTAATAGATCAAGGCTGCGACTTACTGTTCTTTCTTGCCATGTTGAGCGGCTTAGTGCTTTTTTCGCTGCTGAGCGATACGCAGTGGCCTCACCAAGCGCTGGTGCAGTGGGCATTAGTCGGCCTGGCCTTCATGGCAACGCTGGTGAGTGTGGTCATGCGCTATTTACCCCGCCTATTACGGGCTCCAGGCATCAAAACCCCGTGGCCTGGCCGCTACCGGCGGCGTTGGCTCGCTAGGCGCCTGTTACGCTGTCGGCAGGCTTTAAAGATAACGCTCATGCTACCCCGCTCTACCCTCATGGCGATGCTGCTATTGACCACTGCTCACTGGCTGATGCGCTATAGCTTGCTTTATCTAGCGGTGCTGGGAATAGGCGGCCATGCGGATTGGATGTGGACATTTTTGACACAAATGTTGGCCATGGCGGCCAGTCAGTTCAGTTTCTTACCGGGCGGGGCAGGTGCTGCGGAGGTAGGCGTGGGGAGCTTATTACTGCCCTTAATGGGTCGAGAACAGGCCGCGGCGGCCGTCTTGGTATGGCGATTGATCAGCTACCACCTTTATCTGGCGGCAGGCGCACCGTTGTTTGTTCTGTATAGCTATCGCATGTTGCATCGTTCACCGGCGCAATAGCAACATTCACTACCTCAAGTGAGCAGGTAGACATAATAAAGGCGCCCCGAGGGGCGCCTTTATCGTGTGCAGCTGAACATCAATGGCTTACCAGCCAGTGACTTCTTTCAGCGCATCACCGATTTCAGCCAAAGAACGTACGGTTCTAACACCGGCGTCTTCAAGGGCCGCAAACTTCTCATCCGCAGTACCTTTACCGCCAGAGATGATCGCGCCCGCGTGGCCCATACGCTTGCCAGGAGGTGCAGTCACACCGGCAATGTAGGAAACCACGGGTTTGGAAACGTTGGCTTTGATGTAAGCCGCGGCTTCTTCTTCCGCCGTACCGCCGATTTCACCGATCATCACGATGGCTTCGGTTTTAGGATCGTTCTCGAACATCTCAAGGATGTCGATGAAGTTGGAACCCGGGATCGGGTCGCCGCCGATACCGACACAGGTAGACTGACCGAAACCGTGATCAGTCGTCTGCTTAACGGCTTCATAGGTCAAGGTACCAGAGCGAGATACGATACCGACGCGGCCCGGCTGGTGAATGTGGCCCGGCATGATGCCGATTTTGCATTCGCCTGGTGTGATAACACCGGGGCAGTTCGGGCCGATCAGGCGTACGCCCAGCTCGTCGCACTTCACTTTTGCTTCGAGCATGTCTAGCGTGGCGATGCCTTCAGTGATGCACACAATCAGCTTGATACCGGCATTGGCCGCTTCAAGGATTGAGTCTTTACAGAACGGCGCCGGTACGTAGATCACGCTGGCTTCCGCGCCGGTTTTCTCTACCGCTTCTTTCACGGTATTGAAAACGGGCAGACCGAGGTGCTCCTGGCCGCCTTTGCCCGGCGTAACACCGCCGACCATTTGCGTACCGTAGGCAATCGCCTGCTCGGAGTGGAACGTACCCTGGCCACCGGTAAAGCCCTGGCAGATGACCTTGGTGTTCTTATCGATCAGGATGCTCATTACTTGCCCTCCGCCGCTTTAACGACCTGCTGAGCCGCGTCGGTCAGACTAGTAGCCGCGATAATGTTCAAACCGCTAGATGCTAGTTTTTCTGCACCCAGTTCGGCGTTGTTACCTTCCAGACGTACGACGACCGGTACGTTGACGCCCACTTGCTCAACGGCACCGATAATGCCTTCAGCAATCATGTCGCAACGAACGATACCGCCGAAGATGTTAACCAGTACGGCTTTAACATTATCGTCAGACAGGATAATTTTGAACGCTTCTGCCACGCGCTCCTTGGTGGCGCCGCCGCCAACGTCCAAGAAGTTAGCCGGCTTGCCGCCGCTCAGGTTGACGATGTCCATGGTGCCCATGGCCAAACCGGCGCCGTTCACCATGCAGCCGATGTTGCCATCGAGCGCGACATAGTTAAGTTCCCACTTCGCCGCATCGGCTTCACGTTGATCTTCTTGCGAAGGATCACGCATGGCCTGCAGGTCAGGGTGACGGTATAGCGCATTGCTATCCAGACCCAGCTTGGCGTCGAGGCAGTGCAGATTGCCTTCTTCAGTGACGACTAGCGGGTTGATTTCCAGCAGGGCCAAGTCTTTGTCGTGGAACAACTGAGACAGACCTAGGAAAATCTTGGTGAACTGCTTGATCTGGTCGCCTTTCAGGCCCAGCGCAAAGGCTAGCTCACGCGCTTGGTACGGCTGTGCGCCAACCAGCGGATCGATTTCAGCTTTGAGAATCTTTTCCGGCGTCTCTTCTGCAACCGTCTCGATCTCTACACCACCTTCAGTAGAGGCCATGAAGACCACACGACGGGTAGTACGGTCGACCACAGCACCGAGGTACAGCTCATCGGCGATGTCAGTGCACGTTTCAACCAAAATCTTGGCAACCGGCTGACCTTTTTCGTCAGTCTGGAAAGTAACCAAGTTTTTGCCTAGCCACTGTTCAGCAAATGCTTTGGCTTCAGCCGGGTCTTTAATCAGCTTAACGCCACCCGCTTTACCACGGCCACCGGCGTGCACCTGGGCTTTAACCACCCACATGTCACCACCGATTTTTTTGCAAGCCTCTTCCGCTTCTTCCGGAGTGTCGACTGCAAAGCCTTTAGACACTGGTAAACCATAATCGGCAAACAGCTGTTTACCTTGATACTCGTGAAGATTCATCGATTCATGCCATTGGTTGCATGTGACTCGAACGATGATCAGCTTCTAAAAAGAACTGGTCATCCCCGTTCTTTCGATCTTTGTGGATTAAGACAAAGCCGAAAGTTTGCGCCACCCTTAAAAGGTGGCGCTTCGTTGTTGCTGACTGAATTATTTACGTTTCTTGCGGTTGGCCATATGAATCGCGTGGCCTTCTACCGCAAGCGCTGCTTCGTGAACAGCCTCCGACATAGTCGGGTGCGCGTAGCAGGTCAGAGCCAAGTCTTCAGCGCTAGAGCCGAATTCCATGGCGATCACGCCCTGGGCGATCATCTCGCCAGCGTGTTGACCCACGATGTGCATACCGAGAATACGGTCAGTTTCCGCATCGGCGATGATTTTGGCACTGCCTTCGGTGGCGTTGTTAGCCATCGCGCGGCCGCTCGCCGCGAACGGGAAGGTGCCGGTTTTAACTTCGATACCTTTCGCTTTGGCGTCTTGCTCGGTCATGCCCACCCACGCCACTTCCGGGTAGGTGTAGATGACGCTCGGAATAGCATCGTAGTTCATCTCAGCCTTATGGCCAGCAATGATATCCGCCACCATAATGCCTTCTTCAGACGCTTTGTGTGCCAGCATCGGGCCGCGTACACAGTCACCAATGGCGTAAACGCCGGGGACGTTAGTACGGCACTGGTCGTCGACAAAGATGAAGCCACGCTCGTCCAGCTCAACGCTAACGCCATCGGCAATCACGCCTTTGGTGTAAGGGCGGCGGCCAACACAGACGATGAGTTTATCAAAGGTCATCTCTTGCTCGCCGTTGGCATCGCTGTACTTCACGACGACTTCTTCGCCTTTGACGTCAGAACCGGTCACGCGAGCGCCCAGTTTAATATCCAGCCCCTGCTTCTTGAGCAGTTTCTGCGTCTCTTTGGCAACGGTGGCGTCGACCATCGGCAGGAAGGAATCCATGGCTTCCAGCACGGTGACTTCAGAGCCCAGACGGTTCCATACGCTGCCTAACTCAAGGCCGATGATGCCGGCACCGATTACGCCCAAACGCTTAGGCGTTTCGGTGAATTCTAGCGCGCCAGTTGAATCAACGATCAAGCCTTCGGTCAGCGGGGTCGGCGGAATTTCCACCGGCACGGAGCCCGCTGCAATCACAATGTTGTCGGCGTCGTAAGTGGTGGTGTTGCCATCGGTATCGGTGACTTCAACCTGCTTGCCGGAAACCACTTTACCGGTACCTTCGATAGCGGTAACGCCGTTGGCCTTGAACAAGCCAGAGATGCCGCCGGTCAAGTTCTTAACGATCTTGTCCTTACGCGCCATCATCTTGGTAACGTCCATCGAGACGTCGCCTGCCTGAATGCCCATATCGTCGAAGTCATGCTTGGCTTCAACGAACTTGTGGGAGGCTTCAAGCAATGCTTTAGACGGTATGCAGCCTACGTTCAAGCAGGTGCCGCCGTGAACGACGTTGCCTTCTTTACCAATCCATTTTTCAACACAGGCCGCTTTTAGACCCATCTGTGCGGCACGAATGGCGGCAACGTAACCGCCAGGGCCAGCACCAATAACGATCACATCAAACTTATCAGCCATGTTGGCTCCTTTAGCTTGCTGGCCTCCCCCCATTCTACGCGAACTGGGTGGGAGGCTGTGTGCGAGTGCAGTTAAATCCTGGTTAAGCAGTAGCGTACTCAATCATTATTTCAATAACGATGACGCTTATACTTTAGACATCCAGCAGCAGCCGTGCCGGGTCTTCCAGCAATTCTTTCAAGGTAACCAAGAATTGAACGGCATCTTTGCCGTCGATCATACGGTGGTCGTAAGAGAGCGCCAGATACATCATGGGGCGAATCTCGACCTTGCCGTTGACTGCCATCGGACGTTCCTGGATCTTGTGCATGCCCAAAATAGCGGTTTGCGGCGGATTGATGATCGGGGTCGACATCAACGAGCCAAAGGTGCCGCCATTGGTGATCGTGAAGGTACCGCCGATCATGTCGTCCATGCCCAGCTTGCCGTCACGGCCACGCTTGCCGAAATCGACAATCTTGCGCTCGACATCGGCAATTTTCATGCTGTCCGTGTCACGCAGTACCGGCACGACCAAACCACGGTCGGTGGAAACCGCAACGCCGATATCCTGATAACCGTGATAAACGATGTCGGTGCCGTCGATAGAGGCGTTGACGTCTGGGAAGCGCTTGAGCCCTTCAGAAGCGGCTTTTACAAAGAAGCCCATAAAGCCCAGCTTGATATCGTGCGCTTTTAGGAACGTTTCTTTGTACTGCGACCGTAGGGCCATGATTTCGGTCATGTCCACTTCGTTATACGTGGTCAGCATCGCCGCCGTTTGCTGCGCCTGAACCAGACGCTTGGCGATGGTTTGACGCAAACGGCTCATCGGCACGCGCTTCTCGATGCGCTCGCCTTCGGCCGCCGGTGCAGCGGCTGATTTGGCCGGTGCCGACGATTTCGCTGCTTTCTTGGCAGAACCGTCTTTGACCGCTTTCTGAACGTCTTCTTTCAGAATGCGACCACCTTTGCCGGTGCCTTCGATCTTGGCAACGTCCAGGTCATGCTCGACAACCATTTTACGCGCGGCCGGAGCGAGGATTTTGTCACCGACTTTCTCATCGGCGCCATCGTCATCGCTGCTGTCTGCTTTCGCGGAGGCTGAATCGCCACCGCTATCACCGCCACTGCTGTCACCGCCAGCGCCTTCAGTAAAGGTCGCAAGAATCGCTTCGGACTCTACCTGGCTACCCTCTTCGGCTTTGATTTCAGCCAGGGCGCCATCGGCCGGTGCAACCACTTCCAGCACGACTTTGTCGGTTTCGATATCGGCCAGCACTTCATCACGCTTGACCGCTTCACCGACCTTTTTGTGCCAAGTGGCCACGGTGCCTTCCTGAATCGACTCAGGAAAGCTGGGGGCTTTGACGTCATGTTGCTTACCGCCACCGCTACCGCCACTGGCAGGCTTTTCTTGCTTCTCTTCAGACGGTTTTGCGTCAGCTTTCTCTTCGGTTTTTTCAGCGCTGTCATCGCTAGAAGATTTCTCTTCTTTGCTGCCTGACGCACTGCCTTCACCGATTTTGCCCAGCACCTGCTCTGACTCGACGGTATCGCCCTCTTCAGCCATGACGTCGGTCAGGGTACCCGCTTCCGGTGCGACGACTTCCAGCACCACCTTGTCGGTTTCAATTTCAACAATCAGCTCGTCACGCTCAACGCTGTCACCCGGCTTTTTATGCCACGCCGCCACTGTGCCTTCGGCAACGGATTCCGGAAAGGTTGGCGCTTTGATCTCAGTAGCCATGTCGTTTCCCTTATGTGTTCTCTAAATCCGGTGGCCGCTTATAAATTAAAAGCGTCTTCCACCAGCTGGCGCTGCTGTTCAGTATGGACGGACATATAGCCAGCTGCTGGTGCAGCAGAGGCAGGACGTCCTGCAAATTTCAACTCGCGTCCGAGGCCATCTTTAAGCATATCGGCCACTGCACGCATGTTGTGCTGACTTGCGTACCAAGCACCCTGGTTCAAGGGCTCTTCCTGACACCACACAATGTCTTCTACGTTGCTATAGCCTTGCAGCGCTTCCAGAAGCTCTTCTTTCGGGAAGGGATAAAGCTGCTCAAGACGTAAGATTGCCGTGTCATGACGCTCATTCTCAGCGCGCCAAGCGGCTAAGTCGTAGTAGACCTTGCCAGCACAAAGCACAACGCGGGTGACCTTCTCAGGTGCCAGATCAGCTTGATCAGCGAGCACCATATGGAACTTGCCGTGGGCCAGATCTTCAAGACTCGATGTCGCTTCTTTATGACGCAACAGCGATTTAGGTGTCATCACCACCAGCGGCTTACGCAGCGGACGAATCACCTGACGACGCAGTAGATGATAAATCTGCGCAGGCGTGGTCGGTACACAGACCTGCATATTGTGCTCAGCACACATTTGCAGGAAACGCTCTAAGCGTGCCGAAGAGTGCTCAGGCCCCTGACCTTCATAACCGTGTGGCAACAGCATGGTCAAACCACACACCCGGCCCCACTTGGTCTCACCGGAGGAGATGAACTGATCCACAACGACTTGGGCACCGTTAAAGAAGTCCCCAAACTGTGCTTCCCAGATCACTAAATCATTCGGCGCGGTGGTCGAGTAACCATACTCGAACGCCAGCACGGCTTCTTCCGATAGGAAGGAGTCATGAATGGTGAAGCGCGGCTGACCATCGGCCATGTTCTGAAGAGGAACATAGGTGGAGCCATCTTTCTGGTTATGCACGACCGCATGACGGTGGGAGAAGGTGCCGCGCCCCACGTCTTGCCCGGTAATCCGAATCGGATGCCCTTGGTCCAGCAACGTGGCGTAGGCTAGCGTTTCAGCAAAGCCCCAGTTAAGCCCCAAACCACCGGCCTGCATTTTGCGGCGATCTTCGTAAATCTTGGCCACTTGACGCTGCACATCGACGCCGTCTGGCACTTCGCACATGCGAGCGGCCAATTGCTGCAGACGCTTCATATCTATCGTCGTATCTGCATCGCCGGTCCATTCGTGGCCCAGGTAAGGTGCCCAGTCAACGAATAGAGAGGCATTGGGCTCTTGCACCAAGGCGTTGGCAACGTGGTTGCCTGCGACTAGATCATCGCGATAGGTTTCGACCATCGCTTTAGCCGACTCTTCAGAAATCACGCCCTGTTCAACCAGGCGCTGGGCATACAGCGAGCGCGCCGAGGGGTGATCCTTGATCTTGGCATACATCATCGGCTGTGTGCCTGACGGCTCATCAGCTTCGTTATGACCACGACGACGATAGCAAACAAGATCGATCACCACGTCTTTTTTGAACTGCTGACGGTAATCAAGGGCGACTTGTGTAGCGTGCAGCACTGCATCCGGGTCATCGCCATTGACGTGAAAAATAGGCGCTTGAACCATCTTGGCAATATCAGTGCAGTATTCGGTCGAGCGTGCATCCAGCGGATGCGAGGTGGTGAAGCCCACTTGGTTGTTGATCACAATGTGGACCGTACCACCGGTTTTGAAAGCACGGGTCTGGGACATCTGGAATGTCTCCATCACCACGCCTTGACCGGCAAACGCCGCATCGCCGTGAACGTTGATCGGCAGCACTTTGCTGCCCTCTTCATCGTTACGGCGATCCTGTCGAGCACGCACCGAGCCTTCTACGACGGGTGCCACGATTTCCAAGTGCGATGGGTTAAACGACATCGCCAAATGGACTTCGCCGCCTGGCGACATGACGTTCGAACTAAAGCCCTGGTGGTACTTCACATCACCTGAGCCGCGCTCGATCACCTTTTTGCCATCAAACTCATCGATCAAGTCAGCTGGGTTTTTACCCAATATATTGACCAACAGGTTGAGTCGACCGCGGTGCGCCATACCGATGACCACTTCCTTGGTGCCGTAACCACCGGCACGCTGGATCAGTTCATCCATCATCGGTACAAACGTTTCACCGCCTTCAAGACCAAAGCGCTTGGTGCCTGGATACTTGGATGCCAAGTAATTTTCCAAACCTTCAGCCGCCGACAATCGCTCCAGCACATGCTTGCGCACGTCGGCGCTGAAATCCGGCGCACTGCGTACCGACTCGAAACGTCGCTGTAACCAACGTTTCTCTTCGGTATCGACGATATGCATGATTTCGCAGCCGATGGAGCGGCAATAAGTGCGCTCCAGCGCATCAACGATGTCACGCAGCGGTGCTTTGTCGATACCTAAAAAGAAAGAACCGGTCTGGAACTCGGTGTCCAGATCAGCTTTTGAGAGCTGATGAAAGGACAGATCGAGATCGGGAACGGGGGTGGGATTACGCAGTCCTAGCGGGTCGATATTGGCCTTTTGATGGCCACGGAAGCGGTAAGCGTTAATCAGTTGCAGGACTTTCACCTGCTTTTTGTTTTCACCGCTATCGGCAGCGGCGACTACCCGGCCCGGACGACTTTCGCGCCCCAACTGGTAGAACTGATCACGGACTGGGCTTAGTGGAACATCGTGGGAGGCACTGCCCTCGGGGCGCGGCAACTCATCAAAATAGCTGCGCCATTCGTCAGGGACAGACTCAGGATCGGCGAGGTACTGCTCGTAAAGCGCTTCCACGTAGTGAACATTGCCGCCACTAACGTGAGAGGAACGCCACATCAACTCCATTATGCCTTGTTGCATCTCTCGGTCACCCTGCACTGATGGGGTGGTATCGGTATCGTCGCAAACGTGCGGCGACATCGCTATTGCCCTGCCGGCGGGGCGGGACATTTGCCGGCGGCGCCGGCCAACGGCCGGCAACCCTGTTCATCTAGCTATACATCATCAAGCTATTCATATCTAACGCATCATACGGTGTTTCGTCTTCAGTTCATGCTCGAAAGCCGGTACCCAAGGCACCGGCTTTCAAACTTGTCTGATCAGCGGTGCGACGCGACGCCGCACCACGTGACAAACCCTATGATAACAAGCGAAGCGCCATGATTTAAGTGGCATTATGACCCAACTTAAGTGGCAAACGCTTTTTTACTCAAATGTCATAGGCTTAGGTAGCATCTGCCAGTAGCATTTCGCGAATTTTACCGATCGCCCGGGTGGGATTAAGCCCTTTTGGGCACACCGCCACACAGTTCATGATGCCACGGCAGCGGAAGACCGAAAACGGATCTTCCAAATCGCTTAAGCGTTCACGCGTAGCAGTATCGCGGGAATCCGCCAGGAAGCGGTAAGATTGCAGCAGGCCTGCCGGTCCCACGAACTTCTCGGGATTCCACCAGAACGACGGGCAAGACGTTGAGCAGCAGGCGCATAGAATACACTCATAAAGCCCATCGAGCTTATCGCGGTCTTCTGGCGATTGCAGACGCTCAATAGCAGGTGCAGGCGTGTCATTTTGCAGGTACGGCTGGATACGCTCGTACTGCTTATAGAACAGCCCCATGTCGACAACCATATCGCGAATAACCGGCAAACCTGGCAGCGGACGCAGCACCAGCTTGTTGTTTTTCACAACGTCTGACAGCGGCGTAATACACGCCAAGCCGTTTTTGCCGTTCATGTTCATGCCGTCGGAACCGCACACACCTTCGCGGCAGCTGCGACGAAATGCCAAACCGCTGTCTTGTTCTTTCATCATATGAAGAACGTCCAGCACCATTACATCGCGGCCTTTGGTATCGACCTGAAACTCCTGCATGTAAGGCGCGGAGTCGGTTTCCGGATTGTAACGGTATACGGATACCTGAAGATTGGACATTTTGACTCCCTCTCGTCAATGCGGCGTTTAGTAGGTACGAACCTTAGGCTCGAAGGTATCAACCGTTTTCGGTTTGAAGTTGACGTCGCGCTTTTTCAGCTCTTTGGTGGCTGGGAAGAATAGCGAGTGCTTCAGCCAGTTGACATCATCACGGTCTGGATAGTCATAGCGCGAGTGGGCGCCACGGCTCTCTTTACGCTCAAGGGCAGCGATCGCCGTCGCTTCTGCCACTTCCATCAAGTTATCAAGCTCTAATGCTTCGACACGTGCGGTGTTAAAGGCATTGGACTTGTCAGGCAGGTGGGCATTGGCGATACGCTCACGCAGTAGCGCTAGTTTGTCGACGCCTTCCAGCATGTTTTTCTCTTCGCGGAATACGCCGAAGGAGGTCTGCATGATTTCCTGAAGCTCAGCTTTCAGCTCAGGAATGCTTTCCCCACCCTCAGACTCGTTCCAGCGCGTGATCCGCTTCATGGCGAATTCGATATCCGACTCGGAAGCGTCCAGGTACTCGATACCTTCGTTCAGTGCGCCTTCGATAAACATGCCAGCGGCACGCCCAAAGACCACGAGATCCAGCAGTGAGTTCCCGCCCAAACGGTTAGCACCGTGGACCGATACACACGCGGCTTCGCCACAGGCAAACAAGCCGTTAACGATATGATCGTTACCGCTTTCGTCCATGGTAATCGCCTGACCATGAATATTGGTCGGGATACCGCCCATCATGTAGTGGCAGGTCGGGACGACGGGGATCGGGTCTTTGGCCGGATCGACGTGAGCAAAGGTCTTAGAAAGCTCAACGATACCGGGCAGGCGCTTACCAAGGACTTCTTCACCCAGGTGATCAAGCTTCAAGAAGACGTGGTCGCCCTTCTCGCCGCATCCACGGCCTTCGAGGATTTCCATGACCATGGAGCGTGCAACCACATCGCGGCCCGCCAAGTCTTTGGCGTTCGGCGCGTAGCGTTCCATGAAGCGTTCGCCATCTTTATTGATCAGGTAGCCACCCTCACCACGGCAACCTTCTGTGACTAGCGTGCCCGCGCCGTAAATACCGGTCGGGTGGAACTGCCACATTTCCATGTCTTGCATCGGGAAGCCGGCGCGTAGCGCCATGCCGATACCGTCACCGGTATTGATCAAGGCGTTAGTCGTAGAGGCGTAGATACGGCCTGCACCACCGGTCGCCAGTACCGTGGCCTTGGATTTAACGTGAACCACTTCGCCTGTCTCGATGCACATGGCGATACAGCCGACCACGTCACCGCTGGCGTTTTTGACCAAATCCACCGCGTACCATTCATTGAGGAACACGGTATTGTTCTTCAAGTTGTTCTGGTAAAGGGTGTGCAACAGTGCGTGGCCGGTACGGTCAGCGGCCGCACAGGTACGCGCCGCCTGGCCGCCTTCACCAAAGTTCTTCGACTGACCACCGAACGGGCGCTGATAGATGCGGCCGTTGTCTAAACGCGAGAACGGCAGGCCCATGTGCTCGAGTTCGAATACCGCTTTCGGGCCTTCAGAACACATATATTCAGCCGCGTCTTGGTCAGCGATATAGTCGCCGCCTTTAACGGTGTCGTACATGTGCCAGCGCCAATCATCGTTCGGGTCATCGGACGCGATCGCACAAGTGATGCCACCCTGGGCAGACACAGTATGAGAACGGGTCGGGAAAACTTTCGATAACACGGCCGTCTTTTTACCGGATTTTGCCAGTTCTAGAGCGGCTCGCAGGCCAGAGCCACCGCCACCAATAATGATGGCGTCAAACGTCAGGCTACGCAGATTAGACATGTAATCAAGCTCCCCACAAAATTTGAATGCCCCACACCAAGTACACGAAAATGCCCAGGATGATGACAGCTTGGGCACCCACGCGCAGGCGAGTGGACTTGAGATAGTCGGTAGTGACGGTCCACAGGCCGATCCAGGCGTGTGCCGCTAAGGCAACAAAGGCCAGTAGCGAGAAAATCCGCATCCACGTCTGATTGAACAGGCCGCTCCACACGTAGTAATCGAGGTCGGGATTAAGCAACAGGAAGGCAACGATAAAGACCGTATAGAGGGCCAGGATCACCGCGGAAACGCGCTGCATCAGCCAGTCAGAAAGCCCACTACGGCCAAAACTTGTGATGTTAGTTACCATACCCAAACTCCTGCCAGAATAATCAGAACCGCACTGACCACCACGGTGATCTGCGCTTTTTGTACGCCACCCTCGAGGGTTACCCCAATATCGGCATCCATCAGCAGGTGCTTGATGCCTGCGACAAAGTGAAATGCCAAGGCAGACAGCAGCCCCCAAGCGATTAGCTTGGCCAAGAAATTATTGGCCAGCGCATCGCTAACGGCGTCGAAACCCGCCGGAGATGACAAGGATTTACCCAGCGCCCAAAAAGCGAAAATCAGGCCAACGAACAGAATGACACCCGTAATACGGTGGGTGATCGACGTCAGGGCCGGCAGTGGGAAGTGGATCGTAGTAAGGTCTAGGTTTACGGGTCGTTTGCTATTCACGGCTTTGTACACACTCTCTTGGCCCGCTCTGCGACAGGTCGGGCATGGCCCGAGCGGGCGGTGGTTGCTGGAAGGGGCTCGGCCGTTGCCAAGTCGGGCACGACCACCTACCTGCCGGTCGCGCGCCGTGGATTATAAGAACCTTCGCCCTCGCTTACAAACCGAACTCAAGCTTAACTCGACTATGGTGCAAGAAAATTGCCATCATTGTGAGTCGATTTTGCGCTGCAGCATAGCTATAGTGACAGTAGAGTCGCAATTTGATAAGCCTGTTAACATCTTATGTTAAAGTAGCGTCAATCTTCTGATGCCTTATCATATTGTAGACTTTTAAATCTTATACAAAACCCTTCATAAGAACAATATTTGTATAGCTAACGGCTAGCGCTTAGGCTAATTGACAAAATGTCGCACACTTCTATAGTGGGCAAGCCTTTTCGCCGGCGCGGTATGCGCAGCAACGACTTTACGTCCCAACCCGAATTCGAAAGGAGGCCAGCATGGCTGACAGGAAAGCGACATTGACGGTAGACGGTCTTGATAAACCGATCGAACTACCCATGTATTCCGGCACACTTGGCCCCGACGTCATCGACGTACGCGGCTTAGGCGCTGAAGGCCTGTTCACCTACGACCCCGGCTTTATGGCCACCTCTTCCTGCCAGTCTGCCATCACTTATATTGATGGCGGCAAGGGCGTGCTGCTACACCGTGGCTACCCCATTGACCAACTGGCCAAAGAGTCCAACTTCGTAGAAGTGTGCTACACCCTACTGTTTGGTGAGTTACCTAACGACGAACAATACGCAGATTTTGAGTCGCGTATTCGAAACCACACCATGGTCCACGACCAAATTAATAACTTCTTTAAAGGGTTTCGACGCGACGCGCATCCGATGTCTATCTTGTGTGGCGTTGTGGGCGGCTTAGCAGCCTTCTACCATGATCACATGGACATCACCCAGGAAGAGGATCGCATCATCAGCGCGATCCGCCTGATTGCCAAAATGCCAACCTTGGCGGCGATGTCGCACAAGTACAACGTGGGCCAGCCCTTTAACTACCCGCGCAACGACCTGAGCTATGCAGAGAACTTCCTCTACATGATGTTCAGCAACCCGTGCGAAGAGTACAAAATCAACCCGGTATACGCCAAAGCCATGGACCGCATCTTTATGCTGCATGCGGACCATGAGCAGAACGCGTCTACCTCGACGGTACGCTTGGCAGGTTCCACAGGTGCTAACCCGTTCGCCTGTATCAGCGCCGGCATAGCAGCACTGTGGGGCCCCGCTCACGGCGGTGCTAACGAAGCCGTGCTCGCCATGCTCGATGAAATCGGTGACGACTCTGAAGAGAACATCCAACGCTTTGTCGATAAAGCCAAGGATAAAGACGACCCGTTCAAGCTGATGGGCTTTGGTCACCGCGTGTATCGCAATTTCGATCCGCGCGCCAAAGTCATGAAAGAGACCTGCGACGAAGTACTCGCAGAACTCGGCATGGCCGACGACCCGCAGCTAAAAATCGCCAAGCGTCTTGAGCAGATCGCTCTCGAAGATGAGTACTTCATCGAGCGCAAGCTATACCCCAACGTTGATTTCTATTCAGGCATCATCCTGAAAGCAATGGGTATCCCCACTAATATGTTCACCGTGATTTTTGCGGTATCACGTACTATTGGCTGGATTTCCCATTGGAACGAAATGCTCAGCGAAAGCTACAAAATCGGTCGTCCACGCCAGCTCTATGTGGGCCACGACCAGCGCGACTACCCAACGAAATAAAGCTACCTCGTCACCTTAGTAAGCGCAAAAGGCCACCTTCGGGTGGCCTTTTGCGATGCGGTCGAAAGTACTCCGCCTATAAAGGCATCAACGCCCTGCCCTTCATTTATGTGCACACCACTCAGCGGAAGGCACCTAGCCCTTAGCGAGGTTTTTCTGAGTCGCTATCGAGGCATCTTGAGAAAGTCCTGCATGCCTCGCTGCGCACACCCAAGGCACTTCGTTTGCAGCGCTTCTGCTTGCCCTTTTTCGGTCACTCTTTGCGCTATACCCGCCCTCATTAAAAGGTCTGACTTCAACCTAATATCGCTTGACTTTTTTGCTTACCGGCCTGGATAAGGGTTTTCCACACTATCTGTGGATAACCCTGTTCACAACCACTTTAAAACGTCCCAGAATCGCCATGGGCAGTGGGCCAGCCTTAAATTGGTCATTTTTTGACCTAACATAAGTGACTGTTTTTAAAGAGATTAAGTTCTGTTCAAGTTTTTTTGCGTCAACAACAAGGGGTTGTGCACAACCTTAAAACCAAATTCGCAAAAGTGGACAAGTCAAGCATAAAATCGTCCAAAATATGGCGATTTGTAGCTTTTTTGTGAACGACAGAAATACAAAAAACCGGCAGATGAGGAGACTCATTGCCAGAGAAATATAATCAGAAAGGGGGTAGGTAAGTAGTGGCGTCCCATAGGGGGTTCGAACCCCTGTTACCGCCGTGAAAGGGCGGTGTCCTAGACCACTAGACGAATGGGACGTAGACACTAAAACGATGATGCTATCAAGCGTTGTTTCACAAGCGACAATTCACAAAATGTCATTGCTTTATGAATTGGTGGAGCCTAGCGGGATCGAACCGCTGACCTCAACACTGCCAGTGTTGCGCTCTCCCAGCTGAGCTAAGGCCCCACATGTCGTGAAGACGGAACGTATAATACTGATTAGGCTGATCTTCGTCAACAGTAAAAGCGTCTATTTACACTACAAACTGCATAGTAAGCATAGACGCTTTCATCATCGGCTAGCGCTTCGGTAAATCGCATTTACGCAATATCACGAAACTCTTTCTCAAACCGCTTAGCCTGCTTTTTGGAAACACCACCCAGTACTTCGATCGCATGACGCAACCGCGCGCGCGTAACGTCTGAACCCAGGATCGCCATGGCATCCATGACTGAGGTGCTGGAAGTGCTGCCCGTGATGGCAATAAACACGGGGGCCAGGAATGCCTTCATTTTTACATCAAAATGCTCGGCCAGCAGCTTCACTTCATTCAGCAGCACCTCTTTGTTCCAAGCCGAGACGCCCTCAAACCTCCACACAAGAAACTGGAGCAGCTTAACCAGCTCTTCATCCTCGAGCTTTATGCTCTCAAAGGATTCTTTTGTCAGCGTCGGCATGCCAGCAAAGAAGTGTCCCGCCAACGGCATTACCTGAGAGAGCGTCTCTACCCGGGGCCGCACCTGTGGCAATATCTGCTTAACATAGGCGTCATTGAAAGCCCACTCCCGGAGCGCGCTTAGCAGCGCATCGTCATCCAGGTCCTCACGGATATACACACCGTTCAACCACGTTAGTTTCTCCAGATCGAACACGGGTCCACCTAACGAGACGCGCTGCACATCAAATTCCGCCATCATTTCTTGCAAGCTGAATTTTTCACGCTCATCGGGCATTGACCAGCCCATCCGTCCTAAATAGTTGGTGACGGCCTGAGGTAAAAAACCCATCCGGCGATAATAATTAATCGAGGTCGGGTTTTTACGCTTGGAAAGTTTGGATTTATCCGGGTTGCGCAGCAACGGCATGTGACAAAGTTGCGGCATTTCCCAACCAAAATACTCGTACAGCAACTGATGCTTTGGGGCGGAGTTAATCCACTCTTCCCCACGCAATACATGAGTGATCGCCATGAGATGATCGTCGACCACATTGGCTAAATGATAAGTAGGCATGCCATCCGATTTAAGCAGAATTTGCGCGTCTACCTGTGCCCACTCCACCTCAATCGTGCCACGCAACATGTCCTTAACTACACACACGCCTTCAGCGGGCACCTTCATACGCACAACGTATGGCCAGCCCTCTTGCTCACGGCGCGCTTGTTCTTGTGCATCCAGCGCCAAATCGGCAGGTTTCAATGCCAACTGCAATCCCGCGGCTTTACGCGATTCACGCAACTCATCCAGTTCTTCACTGGTGCGGTAGCACTTGAACGCATGCCCAGCATCCAGCAGCTGTTGGGCATGTTGGGCATAAATATCGCCACGCTCGCTCTGCCGATAAGGGCCGTGAGGGCCACCCACATCCGGGCCCTCGTCCCATTCAAGCCCCAGCCAGCTCAATGAATCGAGAATCATCTGCTCCGATTCAGGCGTAGAACGCAGCCGATCGGTGTCTTCAATACGCAGAATAAACTGGCCGCCATGCTGACGCGCAAAACATAAATTAAAAAGTGCGATGTAAGCCGTACCAACGTGGGGGTCCCCTGTCGGAGAAGGCGCAATGCGAGTACGTACGGTCATGAAAACGTCCTATTGGCAAAAATGCATGGCGATATTATACGCACCTTAGGCGCAACCAACAGCGCCTCACAGGGAACAACTGACGTGAGAAAGCGTCAGAGAAATTAACTCAACGTTATTTGTCCACTAATGCGCGCTAAAGCACAATCGCTTAGTATGGCTCTGTAGCAATCCCTTGGGTATAAGCTCCAAGGTTTAGCTAGGCTAATAACGTATTTAGGTAGCGCCACTATTGGGTTTGGAAGAGTTGATGATAGTGGAAGACATTCACGAGCTTTTGAGCTCATTATCAGGATGACGAAATGGAATCGCTAGGCTCACGTATCAAGCAACTGAGGCTTAGGGCCAAGCTCAACAAAGCTGCCTTGGCCCGTAAAGTTGGCGTGTCAGATGTCACCATATCTTACTGGGAATCAGGGGCGATCAAACAGATCGGCCACGAACGCCTCGTCGCGCTCGCTGACGCCCTGGATTGCTCGCTGGCCACTCTACTGGAAGGTGATAGCGCACCCGAGCTATTGACGTTGACCCATACCGGGCCCCTCCCCTGGGAACAGGTACAGGCAACCACTATCAAAGTACCCAGCCATCTGCCGTTGAAGATTGACTGGAAAGCACCCTGCGTCATGGCAACACCCGGCAAAGGAACAGATTTCTCGCCCGTTAGCGCCGGTGACTTACTGCTGCTCGGGCCTACCCATGTGTTTCACAAAGCAGGCCACTACGTGGTGCAACGTGATGATCGCTTCGTCATCGAGCACTTCACTAAAGCCCCCAGCGACACGTCAATTCACGCAGTATTGTTAGCCCATTGGCATCCTGCCTAAAGCGTCTACCTCCCCGGACTCTCTAGCACCTCCACCTGGTCACGCGTTCGCCTTGGCTCACTCCCCACCAAGAAACGCTGTGAGTAGGTGGCTACCTGGCCCAGCCCGTGGCGGGATTGGCTAACAAGCTCGCCCGCCAGGTGCTGGCCCTCATGGCCTATCCGCGTCTGCACAGCGATGGGCTGCACGCTTCCTTCCGAGACTTCCACGCGAACATCGTAACCGCCATCTGGCAAACCACTACCTGGTCCAAACGGGCCGGCGGCAAACTGGCCATTTTCAATGCGCGTTCGCGCCTGCCAGCGCACACGACTAATTTCACGCTCTACGATAATGCGTATTTGGGTCTCGTCCGGCAAATTGCTTTGGCCTTCCACCATTAAGCGTCGATCGCTACGTAGCGCTACCTGCGTCGATATATCGACCACCAGTGGCTCCACTTCCACTTCATCGATTTCTGGCTCACTGACCGGGTCTTCAGGGGTAGGTGCCGGTTGGGAAGATGAAGCCGATTCGGAGCTTGGCTCCTCCATTTCCCCGCAGCCAGCCATTAGCGCAATGACCATTACCAACATGCTAAAACCGCCTCTTACATTGCGCATACGATCTCCGAAATATTACTTGTCCTGCAGCTTACCACTGCCTAGCCGCCACCACAGTGGAATACTCGACTTTGACCCGCAGCACGCGTCGCTTCCGGTACAATGTGCTTATCGTGCTAACAAGACACTTTAGGAGCAGCGGATTTGGACATCATTTGGTGGTTGGCGTACATAGCCTTGGGCGGCTTTGTTGGTTTAATGGCGGGATTATTGGGCATTGGCGGCGGCGGCATCATGGTGCCGATTCTCACCTCCCTGTTTGTCCTTCAAGGCGTGCCCCATGAGCATCTCGCCCACCTGGCCTTGGGCACGGCGATGGCCGCCATCATTCCCGCGTCAACGGCCAGCCTGCTTTCCCACCACCGGCATGGGGCTGTGCGCTGGGACATTGTCCGTTTTATTACCCCCGGTATTTTAGTCGGCACATTCTTGGCCACCTTTATCGCCGCCCTCATCCCTACCCGTGGCCTAGCGATCTTTTTTGCCTGTTTTATGGTGCTCATGTCACTCCAGATGCTCGCAAATATCAAGCCCAAACCCAGCCGCGGCCTACCCGGCCCGCTCGGGGTAAGCGGTGTGGGCCTGGGCATCGGCGGCATTTCCGCCCTGGTGGCCATCGGCGGTGGCTCGCTCACCGTGCCCTTTCTCACCTGGTGCAACGTCAAGCTACCCCGCGCGATCGGCACCTCGGCAGCCGTAGGGCTACCCATCGCGGTTGCCGGAGCGCTGGGGTACATCATCAATGGTTGGAATACCGCCGGGATGCCGAGTGCCGCGTTAGGCTATGTTTATCTTCCCGCGTTCCTACTGATGGCGCCGTTTAGTATCCTGACCGCCCCCATCGGTGCCAAGCTCGCCCACAAACTGCCCGTCGCGCTACTCAAGCGTGTGTTTGCGTTTATGTTGATGGGGCTGGCGCTGCAGATGGTGTATGCGGTGTTTACCGCGTGAGCTATTTCGTGCATGCGTCTCTGGATCATCTTCACGTTTAAAGCCTTCGATTGACAATTAAAGTAAAATTCGCTCTTGTGGATTAATTAACTAAAACAATCCAGGAGTCCACATGAGCGAAACTCGTCCCGATTACACATCGCAGGGTAAATATGCTCGCTTAATACCCACTCTGGCTGACAGTAAAAAAGAGGAACGCGCAACCTCGATACTTTTGGCAGCACTCATGTCGGTATATGAATTTCGAAAAGCGATGCTGCAATCGATCAACTTGCGTGTTGGAGCCCGTACCAAGCTTGAGGCCTGGACCGAAGTAGTTTTCAAAGACGAAACCCCTGTCAAAAAAAAGGGGCCCGACGACCGACCAGACGGACTCATCGTTCTAGATACTGGTCGTAAAAAATGGCACGCCCTGATCGAAGCAAAAGTAGGCAGTGAGACTGTTGGAGAAGAGCAACTGCTAAAATACATAAAGCAAGCCAAAGAGCATGGCATTGATGCTGTTATCACCATCACTAATCAGTTTGTCGCGTTACCAACTCACCATCCAGTCCCCATACCCAAGAAAAACTTACGCTCAGTTGAGATTTTTCATTGGTCATGGACATACATCGTTACGATGGCTCAGTTGCTCTTAACTCAGGACAAAATAGAAAGCCAAGATCAAAGGTTCATTCTGCATGAAGTAGTGAAATATCTAGAAGATCCAAGTAGCGGAAAGACTGGCTTTACCAGTATGAACGCCGAGTGGAAGACCGTAGTCCAGAGCGCCTTTAATAATTCAAAACTTAACAAGAGCTCTGATGAGGTATTAAAAACCGTTAGTAGCTGGCACCAGGAACAACGTGAGCTTTGTCTTCAAATGTGGCCATTGGTCGGTGAAAAAGTCGAAGTTAAGCTTCCTAGAGCTCATCGTAATGATCCTAGGCAGCGCCTTACTGATGATTGCGATAAATTAGCTTCAGAGCACCTCCTCACCAGCACTATTGCCATCCCGAATGCCGCGGCTGATCTATTGGTCACCATCGACATTGCGCGTAAATCGATCACATGCAGTATGCGGCTTGAAGCACCTAGAGATAAGAAAAGCAGCTCAGCAAAAGTTAATTGGCTCACTCGTCAATTACCTACTAGCGAAAAAGGACCAGCGATTAGCATAAAAGCTATCCGCAAAGGTCAAGCCATGGATACAGACAAGCCATTGGAAGAAGTAAGACAAAATCCAATTATTTTAGACGCAGAGAACACCGACACGCAGCCTGTTTCCTTTGAAATATTTACATCACTCGACTTAGGGGGAAAATTTTCAGGTAATCGCGTTTTCATTGAGCATCTTGAAAAAATTGTTCCCGACTTCTACCGCCATGCAGGTCAGTATTTGAAAGCTTGGGTTGCGCCAGCGCCGCGTGTTAAACATGTTGAAACAGACCCTGAAGAAGAAACAGAAGCGCAGGTCAGTTCGCCTGATGATGAGTAAACTATTTTAATCCAGCAATGTAGATCCCGGTCATTTCATGACCGGGCTTTATCTAAAAAACACCTTAAGTAACCCATACATTTTTTTCCAAACCCGACCGATTCCCTCCAACCTGACCAACGCTCTCAACGTTGAAGCGTATATCCTGCTATGTGCTGTGCGCCCTTTCTTACGTACAATGGTGCGCATACAAAACGCCATTTCTGAGAAAACCTTCCATATGTACCCGATATTATCTGGCATCGGTCACTATGACTGCTGGCGACATCGAATGCGTTAATTACAGTTTTAAGAGGCAATATGGCTGCCTTCAATGCAGCCAACAGTGTTATTAAATGACTAATTTATTTAAAGAAAACAGTGCAGATCGTGGGCGGCTTTTTTCGGTTGCGCCCATGATGGATTGGACTACGAGAGACTACAGAGCGTTCGCACGCACCTTAACAAAGCGGACGCTGCTGTATACCGAGATGGTGACGACCGGTGCGATTTTGCACGGGACACCCCGTGAGCGCTTTTTGGGCTATAACGAGGTGGAGCATCCGCTTGCGCTACAGTTGGGCGGCAGCGATGCCGGCGAGCTGGCGGAGTGCGCGGCGATTGCTGAGGCGTGGGGCTATGATGAGGTGAACCTGAACGTGGGTTGCCCGAGCGACCGCGTGCAAAACAATATGATTGGCGCGTGCTTGATGGGTTACCCGGAAAAGGTGGCCGATGCCGTGCGGGCGATGCAGGCTGTGGTATCTATTCCGGTCACGGTGAAGTGCCGTATTGGCATCGATGACCAGGACGAGGACGCCGACCTCGAGCGGTTTATCGCGATCGTCGCTGACGCAGGCTGCGAGGTGTTTACCGTTCACGCCCGTAAGGCGTGGCTGCAGGGCTTGTCGCCCAAACAGAACCGCGATGTGCCGCCGCTGAATTATCCCCGTGTTCATCGTTTGAAGCAGAGTCGGCCCGAGCTACATATCGGTATTAACGGCGGCATTAAAACGCTAGCCGAGTGCCGTGAGCAGCTCACCCATGTGGATAGCGTGATGATGGGGCGTGAGGCGTATCAAAACCCTTGGCTGCTGGCAGGCGTGGATGAACAGCTATTTGGTGAGCAAGGCCCCGCGGCAAGCCGCTTGGATGCTGCGAAGGCTTTTAGGCCTTATATTCAGCAGCGCTTGGATGAAGGCGCGAAGCTGAACCACATTACCCGTCACCTGCTGGGCCTGTTCCAGGGTTGCCCCGGCGGCAGGCGTTTTCGGCGTCATTTGTCGGAACACGCGCATAAAGAAGGCGCTGGATTGCGCCTATTTGATGACGCGCTTAGCTTGGTGAACGAACCCGAGTGCGTTGTATAAGTGCGTCGTATAAAAAAACCCGCTACGCAAGCGTAGCGGGTTTGTCTTCCTAGTAGCGTAGGCTTACTAGCCGTTTTCGCGGCGGTTCGCCATTACGCCCTGCTCGACACGCTCGCCAATCGTTTGGTCGACTTTTTTCCAGTACTCGAATACTCGTGACAGCACTGGCTCTTCAACACCGTCGGAAACGTGGCCCACAATGTTGTTGACCAATCGGTCGCGGGCAGCATCATCCATTACCTTATTGACCAGGTCATTGGCTTGGTTGAAATCGCCATCGCCCGAGCGCAGCGTATAGGCAGCGCGAACCAACTCGCCGTCCGTCTCCCATACCGCTTCTTCCGGGTACCTTTCCGGATTGGCGTGCGCGCCCCCTTTGCTATTAGGTGCGTACACCGGGTCGGTGGAGTGGTTAATACGCATCTTGCCACCTTGGCTGTAGCTGTTCACCGGGGTCTTGGGCGCGTTAACGGGGATGTGTTGGTAGTTCACCCCTAGACGCGCGCGGTGCGCATCAGCGTAGGAGATGACCCGCGCCAACAGCATTTTATCCGGCGAGAAACCGGTGCCCGGTACCGAGTTGCTGGGCTGAAACGCGGCCTGTTCGATTTGGCTGTGGAAATCGACGGGGTTGCGATCCAACGTCATCTTACCCACTTCTTGCAGCGGGTAGTCGGCGTGCGGCCATACCTTGGTCAAATCGAAGGGGTTGATGTGATAGGTCTTGGCATCTTCGAACGGCATAATCTGGACTTGCAGCGTCCAGGTAGGATGATCGCCGCGTTTAATGGCATCGAACAGGTCGCGACGATGGTAGTCGGCATCCGCACCCGCCATCTTATCGGCCTGTTCCTGGGTCATGCACTTAATGCCCTGGTCCGTCTTGAAGTGGTACTTCACCCAAAAGCGCTCGCCTTCAGCGTTCACCCACATATAGGTATGGCTGGAGTAACCGTTCATGTGACGCCAGCTAGCGGGGATACCCCGATCGCCCATTAGCCAGGTGACCTGGTGGGCAGATTGCGGCGAAAGCGTCCAGAAATCCCACTGCATATCGTGATCACGCAAGCCGTTATCCGCTCGACGCTTTTGTGAGTGGATAAAGTGCTGGAATTTGAGCGGATCACGAACGAAGAACACAGGGGTATTATTACCCACCATGTCGAAGTTGCCTTCTTCGGTGTAGAACTTCAGCGAGAAGCCACGGGGGTCGCGCCAAGTATCCGGGCTACCAGACTCACCAGCCACCGTCGAAAAACGCGCCAACATCTCGGTTTTTTTACCCGGCTGGAGAAAATCTGCCTTAGTGTATTGGCTGACGTCGTGAGTTACTTGGAAGTGGCCAAAGGCACCGCTCCCTTTTGCATGAGGCTGACGATCCGGAATCATTTCCCGGTTAAAGGCCGCCATCTGCTCCATCAAGTAGTGGTCATGTAGAACGATCGGCCCATCGGGGCCTACTGAAAGGGAGTGCTCATCACTGCTGACCGGTATGCCCGCATCCGTTGTGGTGTGTTTCGTATTATCGCTCGTCATCGCTTTTCCTCCATGTCACGGTAGACGTGGCGTGCTGCCGCCACTCGTTCTAGTACGATGAAAGCTTGGCTGTTTACCTTTTGTTATCATTTTAGTAGCCGCTAACAAAGCCCATCATAGGTATAGTCAACTAGACGCTAACTTGCCATTCGTGAAGGCTATCGACCACCTATTGAACCGATAGTTTTTACTTATGGGCACGGGTTAGTAGAACGAATCTGGCGGTGGCACTAAGCTCGAGTTAAAGCTTTCCACAGCAGTTTCAGCCTCTTCAATTTCGTCAAAGCGGGCAATGTGGAACAGCGCCTCGCCTTCGTTGGCCAGCGGCAAACGGCTCATTCCAATCACAATACCATCAGCAACGGCACGCACTTCACCCTCGTCATTGCCAAAGGGGTCTGCCACTTTGCCCAGCACCTCGCCTTTGGCAACTCGCGCGCCCAAGCGCACCTTGGGGCGCAAAATACCGTCGATCGGCGCACGCGCCCAGCTTGACCCATTGGCCAGTTCGGCTGGGGCTGGCGTGCGGCGGCGCTGCTCGCCTGTCAGCATGCCTAAACGTCGCATGACGCGCAGTACCCCTCGCACCCCGGGGGCAATTGCCCACTCATCGAAGCGCAGCGCTTCGCCTGCTTCATAGGTAAGCACCGGGATGCCGCGCTTTTGGGCATAGTGGCGAAGACTGCCTTCACGCAACTCCGCATTCAGTACCACAGGGGCCCCAAACGCATCGGCCATGCGCTCGGTTTCACTGCCTGGGCGCAGCTGGGCGCGGATTTGTGGCAGGTTAGTGCGATGGATAGCCCCGGTATGTAAATCAATAATGTGGGTGGCATAATCGACAATTTGTTCACGGAACAGCGCGGCAATCCGCCCACCTAGCGAGCCTGATTCACTGCCTGGAAAACAGCGGTTGAGATCGCGCCTATCAGGCAAGTAGCGCGTTTGTTGTAAGAAGCCAAACACATTGACTACCGGCACAGCGATCAGGGTGCCGCGAATGCTGTTGATCGCTTTCGCACGCAGCACGCGGCGAACGATTTCTACCCCGTTGATCTCATCGCCGTGAATGCCACCACACACCAGCATCACAGGGCCATCCTTACGACCATGCACCACTTCGACAGGAATGTGCAGCGGTGTGTGGGTATATAAGCGCGCCACAGGCACATCCACTTGTAAGCGTTGGCCGGGCATAATGGTATGTTCGCCCAGTTGAAAAGGAGCTCGCGCCATGGGTTATGTCCTGTCTTTTAATCGGTTATTTCCGCGACGTTAGTGCGATGTATGCTTAGTGCCATTGCCTGTTTATACGCTGTCACTCATCAAATGACGAATTTGTTAATGCACGTTATGGGCTTCATCTCTTATCCATACAGTTTTGAATGTAAATAATCTTTCGCTTAGGTTAAAATGTGACCATACAGAGTCGATTATGAGGTTGCGTTTCCATGGCAAGAAAGACCAAAGCTGAAGCTGCTGCTACTCGCGAAGCGCTGCTTGAAGCTGCAGAAGAGGTATTTTTTGCCAAGGGCGTGGCACGCACATCGCTTGAGCAAATTGCTCGCCATGCGGGCCTCACCCGCGGTGCCGTCTACTGGCATTTCAAGAACAAAGGCGATCTATTCATGGCCCTGGTCGAACAGGTGCGCATGCCCTTTCAATCCTTGATGGATGAAGTGGATAAAGTTGACGCCGAGTTATCCCCGCTAGAGTCAATCCGGCTTGCCTGCCATGCAGGCTTGGTGCGCCTTGAACAACCGTCGTACCAGCGCATATTGTCGATCTTGCTGCACCGCTGTGAGTTTTTTAGCGACATTAACCCGCTGGATATGCAGGAAGAAATTGGCAATGAGTGTTTCCAGGAAATGCTGGCAGTATTTGTATTGGCGAAAGAGCAGCAACTGCTACGCGATGACTTAAGCCCAGAAGTCGCCACTCGGTTAATGCAATCCATGCTAGGAGGGCTTTTCCACGATTGGCTGCGTAATCCTGAAGCGTTTTCCATTCGAGCGCGTGGTGGTGAGTTAATCGATACCTCTATTCGTATGATGCAACGTTAAACCTCCCTCTCCACTCTCGCTGCAACGCAGCAAGTATGCTACTACTGGGCTATAGCTAGCCAAATAGAGCACACTATGGATGTCCTGGAGTTTGTCCGCGTACGCGAATTAGAAGTCGCCGTTCGCATCTGGAACCCTTCCGCCACTCGCACGCTTGTCGCCTGGCACGGGCTTGCTCGTCACGGCGGGGACTTTGATGCGTTGGCCCGGGAACTCGGCAGTGAATGGCGCATTCTTGCCCCGGATACGCCAGGCCGCGGGTTATCGAGCTGGTCGCTATTTCCGGCACACGACTACCTCTATAGCCACTATGTCACGGTTGCCATCGCGCTTCTGGACCACTTTCAACTCGAACGGGTGGATTGGCTGGGCACTTCGATGGGCGGCCTGCTGGGAATGTTGATCGCGGCCGATCCACAGCATAGCGGGCGAATTTCGCGTTTAATCCTGAACGATGTTGGGCCAGAGCTAAACAAGCAGGGGCTGATTGCCCTTTCCAGCTACTTTGGCGTTACCCACCGTTTCTCGACGTTTAGTGAACTCCAGCAAGAACTGACCCAGCACTATGCGAGCTTTGGGATCACGAAGGCGTCAGCTTGGCGTGAATTAGCGCTCAACAGTGCCCGTCGGCTGCCCGACGGGCGTTGGACGTATCACTTCGACCCACGCATCGGCGAGCAATTCGTACATGACACGCCGCGGGACACCTGGGCCGACTGGGCGAGCATACGCTGCCCTATAATGGTCATCCGCGGCGAAACGTCAACACTGTTAGATGCCGAAACATTGCCGCGCATGGCCGAAGCACAGCCAACGCTGGTCACCCTAACCGTGCCTCATTGCGGCCACGCACCAATGCTCGATAAACCTGCCCAGGTGGACCCTATTCGCCATTTTTTAAAGCATTCTGCACCACGCCCGCCCATGGCTGGTGGCACAGCGCAAACCGCCACTGGCGGGCAGCACATGGGGAAAAGCATGTTGCAATGGCTAGCCCAGCTGTGGCGGCGATGGTGGAAGTAGCCCTTAGTGAGAGGTTGAATAGTGGTTGGAATGACGTTTTTTCTGGCTTAAGCGCAGTTTATTCAAACGAACTCGCGTCTCAAGGTACTCTTGTTCGCTGACACTGCGATAAGCCCCTTCTTCAGGCAAGTACTTCACCAAGACCCGACGCTCGCCCTGCACCGGCAATGCATCACGCTTACTGAGCAGTTTTACGCTGCTGTTCGGCTCATTATCGATCATCGCGAAGGCCTGTTCGCCCTGCCCTTGGCGCTCTCTCACTACCACCGTTTGCCCCAGCAAACACCGCCGTGTAAAAGGACGATAACGGTGCAGCCCACGATGTAGTGCATGGCAAAGCGCTGCCGCCACGGGCGAAGCAATGACCAAGCTGCCCCATAGCACCAGGACCCCCACCGGGATGCGTATCAAGCCAAGTGGCAACCAACGCAGCACGAGCATTTCAATGGCCAGTGTCAGTACCGCGGCAATGGCCAAGATCACCGTTAAGGCCAGCGTCGCCGGCACCCCTGCGAAGCCAAGAGAGACCAGCGTGCTTGCCAAATGATCCTCTTTCAAACTGTCGCGCTCGAACAGCTCCAAAGGCGCCAAACGAATGATGACCAATAGCCAGTAGAGTGCTAAAAGGCCAAGTAAAAACGTAAACACTATGCTCGGAAATAGCGTGGCGGCGTGCAGTAGTTCATTCATGGCGTCCTCCTCCCCCGGTACTTAGCCGGCGATGTATTATATTTGTCAGCTTAGTCCAGGTTAGCTTTAGGGCGCCAGTGCGGTATTGATACAGGTCATGGCGATAAAAAAACGGGTACCTCCCAAAGGAGATACCCGTCTGTTGTCACTCTTTATTATCGCTAAAGGTTAGTGCTGATCCTGCTCTAGCGCCGGTTGCGAGGAGTGTCGCTTATCCCCTTTCATCTTACGCCCCAGCCAGTCAGAGGCCGTTGCAATCATGGCGTAGAAGCTGGGTATAAACAGGCTCCCCAAGGTCGCTACCGAGAACATCCCCATGGCGACTGTCGTACCGATGTGATGGCTGCTCACATCGCTGGCGCCGGTCGCCAGGGCCAACGGTAACGTACCAAAGATAAAGGCCAGCGAAGTCATGACGATGGGGCGAAAACGCAGTTCAGCAGCGGTAATGGCCGCTTCACGTATCGACTTACCCTGCTCTTTACGCTGAAGCTCGGCGAATTCGACAATCAGGATAGCGTTCTTCGCAGCCAAGCCGACCACCACCAGCATACCAATCTGCACATAGACGCTGGTATCCAATCCTCGTAGCACGATACCCCCGATACCGCCCAGGAACGCAAAGGGCGTTGCGGTGAGTACCGCCAGCGGTAACGACCAACTCTCATACTGAGCGGCCAGGATCAGGAACACCATTAACAGGCCGAAGACAATCGCCAGGGTGGCGGCGCTACCCATATTCGACTCCTGGTAAGCCGTGCCGGTCCAGCCCATGCCCCAATCGCTTCCCAGCGTTTCCTGCACCAACTGCTCCATCGCCTCGATCGCTTGTGCCGAACTATACCCTGGTGCCGGATTACCCTGGAATTGCGCACCGGCGTAAACGCCAAAGCGTGAGACCACTGATGCGCCCGTTTGGCGCTCAAGCTCCACGAACTCCGAAAGCGGAATCCGTTCGCCGTTGCCAGCCCGCACATACACACTGCTTAGGTCCTCCGGCGTTTTACGGAATTCGTCCTCGTTTTGCAGGTACACCTGGAAGTTACGGTTTTGATAGCTGAAGTAGTTCACAAAGCCGTTACCAAAGGTATTCGACAGCGCGGAGTTAATATTCCCCAGTTCGACGCCATAACTCAGCGCTTTCTGCTGATCAATGTTCGCCCGGTAGGACGGCACATTAACGTTAAACGTGGTGAATACGCGATTCAGCGCCGGGTGCTGATTAGCCTTCTGCATAATTTGCAGAGAAGCCTCATAAAGCTCGCGCGTCGAGGCACCGTCAAAGGACTGCAGGTAGCCGGTAAAACCACCAGTGGTCGAAAGCCCCATGATCGGCGGCACGTTAAAGGCCATTGCCGAGCCTCCATCTATGCTGGCGCCTAACCCCATAATACGCCCGACTAGCTGGTCAGCGGTTAGCTCACGCTCAGCCCAGGGGGCCATATTGACGAATATAATGCCCCGAGCGGTATTGACCGCACTCGACAGAATGTCATATCCCGCCACCGCCGAGGAGTATTCAACCCCTGGGATGTCTTCAATAGCCGCGCTGAGTTTGCCCATATAAGTCTGGGTACGTTCAAGCGATGCGGCATCCGGCAACGACACACTCACCAGCACGATACCCTGGTCGGTTTCTGGCACCAGTGTCGAAGGCGTATTGGCATACAGCCAGTACGAGCCAACGCCGGTGGCGACCGTAAGGGCCAGCGCCAGCAACCAAAACCGCACCAAGCCTTTCACTAGCCACATATAAGCCGCAGTGATCCCCGCAAACATGCGATCAAACAAGCGCAACGGCGTATGCAGGGCGCGCTTGAATTTAGACTGCCCGGCACCGGCCATTTTATGCTTGATAAAAATCGCTGACAGCGCGGGTGTAAAGGTCAACGCCATGACCGCCGAAAGCGCAACCGAAATAGCAACGGTAATCGCGAACTGCTGATAAATTTGCCCGGTAAAGCCACCCAGAAAAGCGACGGGAATAAACACAGCGGCCATGATCAACGAGGTGGCGATAACCGGCCCACCGACCTCTTTCATGGCCCGAACCGTGGCATCACGCACGCTGATATCATCCTCTTCACTCAGCACACGCTCAACGTTCTCCACCACCAGGATGGCATCATCGACCACTATCCCTATCGATAACACCAGCGCGAACAGCGTCAGAAGGTTGATCGAGAAACCAAATAGGTAGAAGCCCGCAAAGGTACCCACCACCGCCACGGGCACCACCGACATGGCAATGACCGTAAAGCGCCAGTTCTGTAGGAAGATGAACAGAATGACGATGACGATAAGAAAGGCTTCGATGAAGGTTTTAATGACCGTCTCAACAGAGGCATCGATAAACAGCGTCGTGTCGTAAGGCGCGACATACTCTAGCCCCGGCGGGAAGCGGCCCTGCAGTTCATCCATGGTGGCACGAACGCCTTCTGCTGTTTCCAGTGCATTGGCGCCAGGTTGCTGATTGATAATAATCGGCGTCATGGTCGAGCCGTTCAAACGGGCATCGACCCCGTAAAAAGATGCCCCGAGTTCAATCCTGGCAACGTCGTCCAAACGCAGCGATGAACCATCACTGTTAGTGCGCAGGTAAATATTGCGGAAATCGTCGACAGTATTCAGACGACCACCTGCGGTAATGGTATAGGTGTAAGCACGCGGATCGCTTTGTGGTGTTGCCGCCAAACTACCCGCCGGTATTTCGGTGTTTTGGGTTCTAATCGCACTCGCCACTTCGCTGGGTGTTAGATCATATTGAGCTAACTTATCCGGATCCATCCAGATACGCATCGCAAACTCACCACCACCCAGTACTTCTGCGTTGCCCACCCCCGGCACTTGGCGAAGCTCGTCCAGGATGTTCAACGTGGCGTAGTTTTGCATGTAGATGTTGTTGTAGTCGCCGTTTGGCGAGGTCAACGCTATAAACATCAAGATAGAGTCAGAGCGCAGTTCAACGGTGACGCCCTGTGACTGCACGGCTTCCGGCAGTTGTGAGAGCGCCCCTTGCACCCGGTTATTGACGTTGATGGTATTGATATCGCCATCGGTGCCAATATTGAACGCTACACTCAGGCTCATGGTGCCGTTATCGGCGCTGTTGGAGGTCATGTAAAGCATATCCTCAACGCCGTTAATGGCCTCAGCGATAGGTGCCGCCACCGTCTGCGCTACGGTTTCAGCATCCGCACCGGGGAACTGTGCCTGAACGGATACCGTAGGGGGCACCACACTGGGATACTGCTCAATGGGCAGAATCCGCATCGACATGACGCCCACCAGCGTCACGATAATCGCCAACACCGTGGCAAAGATCGGGCGACTGATGAAGAAGTTGGAGAAGTTCATTATTGCGTACCCTCTTCCCCTTCAGCGGTCTGACCTTCTGCCGCCCCTTCCAGCGCTTGCGCCTCTTCAGCCTGCTCTTGGGACTGCTCTTGCTCGCGCTCCTCTACTAGCGCCTCCGCATTGCCACTAAATGGCTGTGGGTCAATCGCTCTACCCGCCTCTAAACCAGCAGGGTCGCCCACTATTACCCGGTCTCCTGGCGCGAGGCCGTCTTGTATGATCAGCCAAGGGCCCGCTAACTCACCTAACGTGACTGTGCGCTCGCGTGCTTTATTCTCTTCATCCAGCACATAGACTTGAGGACCCATCAAGCCTTGGGTCACCGCAATTTCAGGCACGGCAATAACGTCAAAGCGTTTTAAGCCTTCAATACGAACCCGCACAAATTGTCCCGGCAGAACGCTAGCCTCTGGGTTTTCAAACGTGGCGGTCGCCTGAACAGTACTGGTGTCCCGATCAACGCTTGAGCCTAAAAAGTCTAAGTGCCCTTCAAGCTCAGAATCTTCCCCACCACTGATGCCAGGAATGCTCAAGCGGGCGCTAATATCCGCAGCCTGAATGCCATCGCTCAACTGGCGGCGTAGCTCGAAGGCATCGCGTTGGGGCAGTTGAAAGCGTACTTCTAAAGGATCGAGCGGGGTGATCGTGGCGAGCTCGGTGCCGGAAGTCACCAAGTTGCCGACATTAATTTGGCTTAAGCCGATCATGCCTGAAACAGGCGCCGTCACCTGTGAGTAGCCCAGGTCCAGGTTGGCACTGGTCAATGCTGCTTCGGCTTGTGCGACGTTTGCCTGCGCCACCCGCTGGTCGGCGAGCGCTTGGTCATACTGCTGACGGCTGACCGAGTTCTGGCTTAGCAGTTGCTCGAAACGTTGCGCATCACGCTGGGCGCGGGAAAGCTCAGCCCGTGCGCTTTGCAAATCAGCTTCGCGCTGGTTAACGGTTGCCTGGTAAAGATCCGGCTCGATGGTATAGAGACGATCGCCCTCTTCGACCATTTGGCCGGGCTCGAAGTGACGCTCTTCCAGAAAGCCATTCACACGCGCCACCAAGGTGACTTCATCATCGCTGCGCAGCAAGGAGGGGTACGATTTATCCAGCGGTATATCCTGACGCGCCACTTCAGCCACTTCGACTTTATGGGGCGGGGACTCTTGTTGGGCGCCCTGTTGGGGCGCCTCCGCTTGCTCTTGCCCACAGGCCGCAAGTGCCAGCGCGGCTACCAGCGTCATTAGACTCGCTCGGCGTGAGTGAATCATCTTCTTCATACGTTAAGTTCCCATGTATCTTTTAAAAGTCGGCTGGTAGCACGTGCACACTTGGGTCATACACTATCGACAACCATTAACTGCCAGGCTGGGGCGGAGCACCGATGTCGAGAGCGCTCTCATAACGGTCGCCGCCGCCATTCTCGGGTAAGATAAAGTTCACCTCATCACCGGTTAACCACGCGTTGACTTCTTCAATGGCTTCGACGTCCAAACGCCCAGCCTGCTGGCGCAGCGAAAGCAAATTCACCACATAGTCGTAGCGCGCTTCGGCGTAGTTGGCGATCGCGTTGTAGAGGTTTTGCTCCGCGTTCAACACGTCCACGATGTTACGGGTGCCCACCTCATACCCTGCACGGGTGGCTTCTAAAGCGCTGCGATTGGAGACGATGGCCTGCTGGCGCGCCTCGACGGTTTCCACATCGTTGCTCACCTGGGTGTACAGCGAGCGAACCTGCTGGATGGAGGAACGACGCTGGGACTCGAAATCGTACTGGCTACTTTCCAGTTGATAGGTCCCTTGGCGAATGCTGGCACTGGTGCGGCCACCGGTGTAAATGGGCAGGTTAGCGCTCAAACCCACCTGGCTAGAGGAGTCCTCACCGGTGGTGTTATCGATATCACTGTCACCGTATTGATAATTACCAAAGGCTTGCAGGGTCGGCAGACCGCCTGCACGGGCGATTTCCACACCGGTGCGCGCTACTTCGATACCAGCTTGCTGAGCCAATACCTGCGGGTTAAGCTCGAGGGCCTGTTCCACCCAGTAGTCGCGGCTACTTGGATTGGGAAGGCCAACGGGCATGCTGTCGCCAAGTGCTTCAATGCTGGCATAGCGTTGGCCGGTCAGCTGCTCCAATGCCTCGAAAGCCACTTGAAGGTTACTTTCTGCGGCAATGCGATCAGCTCGTGATTGGTCGAAGGTCGCGCGCGCTTCCTCGACTTCGGTAATCGCAATCAAGCCGACCTCAAACTGCTCGCCCGCTTGTTCGAGCTGGCGCCCAATCGCCCGCTCTTGAGCAAGACGGGCCTCTAGGATTTCGTGAGCGCGCAGAATATCGAAATAAGCGCTGGCAGTGTCGATCAGCAGTTGCTGTTCGGTGGCCGCAAGCAGATACACCTGCTGGTCAATTTGGCGTTCGGTTTGAGTGACCTCCCGACGCGTTACTTCATCGTAGAGCGCTTGAGTGGCTTCTAAAGAGAGCGATACGGTGTTGTAGCGGTCATCGCTTGCGCTACTAAAATCTCCGTTAACCCCTCCTGCACCAGTGCTCACTCGCGAGGATGTCTGACTTTCGTACTGCTGGTTGTGGGCAACATTACCGGTGGCGTTGATTTGGGGAAGCAACCCACTGCGTGCCACATCTCGGCTAGCCTCAACGCTTAAATACTCAGCGCGTGCCGACGCTAACGCCGCGTTATTGTCTAATGCGTCACGGGTAATCGTGAGGAGGTCAGCCGCTTGAGCAGGCAACACAAATGAAGCTGTGAATACCGCTACCAGTAAGGGTCGTAAAGGGGCATTGACTGCCCAGTGTGCCAGTCGCATGGGATTGCCTCTAGGTATCAGCGTCAGGATGGCGAACGAACTAAGCTTCTCTGTCTGCTAAGTCGATCAACTTACAAAGTCTCTCAGCTTACAAAGACACTTGGTGCATTGAGCCACTCAGAAAGATGAGCATTATAGTTACATTCATGTATGTATGCTAGCCTTGAACAATCTAAAAATGTGTGTACAACCTATTGTCAAGCCGCTTCCAGCTTACCTTAGTCCAATGTAGGAAGGGTCGACTATCCACACGGCTTACTTTTCCGAAATTCCCTTGGATCAATCCCCCACTTTGTTAGCCGTGACGCTAACGTCGTTGGTTTGATGCCCAGTAGCTCCGCGGCGCCGCCCGCCCCCGACACTTTGCCGCCCGCCTGGGAGAGCGCGGCTAGCGTACTTTCTCGTTGGCGCTGGCTAAGCGCATGCTCGGTCAGCAGCGTGGTTTCATGATGTTGCCCGAGGTCACGACCCGCCGTGGGCTCGTTGCTTGTGCGGCTTAACGAGCGGGGCGGCTCCCCCAACAGGAGATCATCGAATACCAGACGCCGATCCTGGGTGACGATTACCTGACGTTCAATGACGTTTTCAAGCTCACGGATATTGCCGGGCCAGGGGTAACGCTGGAGGATTTCTAATTGCGCGGGAGGGATACGCACTCCGGGCTTATTGAATTTGAGGCAGGCTCGGTGCAAAAAATGCCGCGCCAGCAGTGGCACATCCTCAATCCGTTTGCGCAAGGGCACTGAATCGATGGGGAAAACGTTAAGGCGAAAATAAAGATCTTCACGAAAATGCCCCACCTCAATCATGTCGCGCAGTTCACGGTTGGTCGCGGCAATGACCCGCACGTCGACTTCCCGTGTGCGGTTGTCGCCCACCCGTTCGAACTGTTGATCCTGCAATACACGCAGCAGCTTACTCTGTAACTCGAGAGGAATTTCACCCACTTCATCCAAAAACAGCGTCCCGCCATGGGCGAGCTCAAAACGCCCTGGGCGGTCCTGTACCGCGCCGGTAAAAGCGCCTTTTACATGGCCGAAAAACTCGCTTTCAAACAGGTCACGCGGAATAGCCGCACAGTTTACCCGGATCAATGGCCGGTCACTGCGCGAACTGCCCGCGTGGATAGCGCGGGCGATCAGCTCTTTACCGGTGCCCGACTCACCACTTATCAGCACATTGGCACTGGTAGGCGCCACCATCTCGATCTGTTTAATCAGCTTTGCCACGGCAGGGCTATTGCCCACAATGTCGCGATGGTTGAGTTCCGCTTTTATCTCTTCTTGCAGGTACTCATTTTCTAGCTCTAAGCGCTGCTTGAGCGTCTCCACTTCGGCGAGTGCATCACGAAGTTGCTGCTCGGCACGCTTGCGCTCACGAATATCGCGAAACAACACCACGGCGCCCACTAAACGGCCCATCTCAAAAATCGGTGTGCTGGTGTACTCGACCGGAATGGCTTCACCATTTTTGTGCCAAAACACCTCGTTATCGACATGGTGCACCTGGCCGTCGCTGAACGAGGCGTGAATAGGACACTGCTGTACCGGAAAGTGGCTTCCGTCGGCATGGGTGTGGTGAAACATCAGGTGCGCGTCGTGGCCGACCATATCGTCGGTACTCCAGCCCAAAATGCGCTCTGCAGCGGGGTTCACAAAGGTCGTTTTGCCCTCCGCATCCAAGCCGTAGATACCCTCACCCGCTGCGCTAAGAATCAGCTGATTCTGCTTCTCGATGCGCTCGAATACCTGCTCGACCCGCTGCCAGCCCACTTCTCCCTGGCGGTGCTGACGACCAAGCTCTGCCTTTGCACGCCGCTGCTCGGCCTTATTGCGGTCAATCAAGGTCAATAACAGCTGAGGAGAATCTTCGATGCGCTGGGCATACACCTCGACTCGATACGGCTGGCGCAGCATGTCCAGCACAACCAAATCATCCGACCAGGCGGTTTTTTGCTCCAGCGCCTCACCGGTAAAGCTAATCCATAGCGGTAATGAAGCACTTAAGCGGTGGCTAAAGGGTGATGCCAGGGGCAACTCATGATCCAACCCGTTTTGCTCATTATTGCCTGGCTCATCACTTTCATGCTCGTCACTTTCTGGACCGATACTGCTTTGGGGAATACGGAGCAGTTCACAGGCAGCCCGATTGGCAGCCAGCAACTGATCGCTAAACGGGTCGACAACCATCATTGCGAGCGGTGAATAACCGCCCATCCATGCGGAAGTTTGGCTGTTGAGGAGTACTCGCGCGACCATCGTGGGTATCTCAAGGTGCATAAGTGAACGTTGTCTTTACCATTCAATTCCCACGCCACTTACGAAGTTTCGTCAATAAAACAACGAAATATCGTTATTTACGATTTTTCGTTGTTTTTGGCCGGCATCAAAAGCGCTAATCAGAAAACAGAATAACTCTTTTAAAACAGTATCTTAATATCAAAATAGCCAAGTTGGTATATAAATCGCAATAAAATCATTAGCGCCATACGCCTTCCCCTTTTTTGCACCAAGACAGCGCAACCCTCTGTTTTATTGCTCCGCAAGGGAAAACTAAAAATACATGGGCGAGGTGTTAACCAATCGAAACAACACAGGAAACCTGCTTATGTCTTATCTAATGCCTAGTGAATTCGTCACTAAGTTGGTGGATCAGGGTGAAGCAAAAGTCTATATGGGCACCCGGGATACGCTTATCCGCGCCTTTATGGCGGGCGCTACCCTTGCATTGGCGGTTATTTTTGCCATCACTATTGCGACCCAAACTGGCCAGTTTTTGATTGGGGCGCTGCTGTTCCCCGTTGGCTTTGTCATGCTCTATTTAATGGGCTACGACCTGCTCACCGGGGTGTTTATGCTGGTGCCGATTGCCTGGCTCGATAAAAGGCCCGGCGTCACCTTGCCGCGGATGCTGAAATGCTGGGCCCTGGTAGGGCTGGGCAATCTAGGGGGCGCGCTGTTTATTGCCACCTTTGGCTACCTGAATTTCACCATGGGCGGCACCGAGGAAATCAACGCTGTTGGCCAAACGATGATGGCCGTTGGCGAAAGCCGGACAGTGGGCTACCAAGAGGCGGGGCTTGCTGGTTGGATTGTGCTATTCCTGCGCGGCATGTTCTGCAACTGGATGGTTTCCATGGGCGTGGTGGGCGCCGCTATTTCCACTACGGTTTCCGGCAAGATAATGGCCATGTGGATGCCCATTATCGTGTTCTTTTATCTCGGTTTTGAGCACTCCGTCGTCAACATGTTCTTGTTCCCGATCGGCCTAATGATGGGCGCCGACTTCACCCTGTACCAGTACATTATGTGGAACGAGATCCCTACCGTTCTAGGCAACCTCGTGGGCGGTCTGACCTTGGTTGGCTTGGTTCTCTACACCACCCACGTACGTACCCAAGCTAAAAAAGTTTTATCTTAATAAAAGCATTAACACCACAAAGGGCGCTAGCCGCCCTTCACGCTTAAGGAGAGACCTCATGGATAAGCTCGAAATGCGTCACACTCTGCTCGCCGCCAAAGCGCGTAAAAAATTGAGCTGGGACGATATTGGGAAAGCGGTTGGCATGTCACCCGTATGGGTCGCTTCTGCCTGCTACGGCATGAATAGCGCGAGCAGCGAGATTGCGCATCAACTATGCGATACGCTAGGCGTGGAAAGCGATGTCGCCGACGCGTTAGTGGCGTTCCCCACCAAAGCCTGGGACGAAGCCATCCCTCAGGACCCCTTCATCTACCGCCTCTACGAAGTGGTCGGCGTTTATGGAGAAACCCTTAAGGATGTCGTGCAAGAGAAATTCGGCGACGGCATTATGAGCGCCATCGACTTCACCATGGAAGTGGATAAGATCGAAGATCCTAAAGGCGACCGGGTATTACTCACCTTGAATGGCAAGTTCTTGCCTTATAAATCTTGGTAAACGTCCTGGTAAGCATTAACTGAAGGATTCGACCTTTGCCACGCTGCGTTCAACCGCTGAGCGATAACCGGCCCCGAATAGCAGCAGGTGATTCAATAGCGGATAAAGCTGAAACAGCGCTTCACGCCTCGGCCAATCGGCCGGGGCGTTGCCGTTCCAGTAGGCATCGAAAAACGCCTCACCCGGCGAGCCAAACAAAGTCAGCATCGCGACATCCACTTCCGGGTAGTGGCGATACACGGCAGGGTCAATCAGGGCTGGCCCCTTCGTGGTAAAGAGCACATTCCCCGACCAACAGTCGCCATGCACTAAACTCGGTGTCGTATCGGGCAGCCAGCCCTCTAAACCATCGGCTAAGCGTTCGATACGCCCGCGCAGCCCACTCTCCAGGAGCCCTTGCTGATAGCACGCCTCGCTAAGCGGCAACAGGCGCCGCTCCCGCTGAAAAGCCCGCCCATCGTTAAGCGGCGCATTAGGCTGGGGAGTGAGCCCACAGGCATTATCCTGATGCCAGCCGTGGGCGTCGCCAATCACTTCGTGCAAACCGCGCAGTCCTTCGCCAAGCGCTATCGCGCTTTGCGGCCCGGCGGGCACGGTATCCAATGACTCAATGACCAGCCAACCCTCTGCCAACCCTAGCACCTCCGGCACTGCAAGCGCCTCGCTGGCATTGCGAAGCGTGCGCAAGCCTTCCGCTTCCCCACGTAGTCGAGCCGCATCGTCGTGCTTGATCACCACCTGCCCCTGGCGTGTCTCAAGGCGATACACAGCGGCAATATCGCCTCCACTGAGCGGCTGCAAATCGCCCGTCGGGGTTAACTCGATGGATCTCAACAACTGGCTGAGGGTGGCATCCATAAGGCTCTCTCCCTGTGCCTGTAGCATGACGGCGTCGGCATCAGAGCAACCCGAAAACCGACGCACTCAAACCGTGCGCTAACGTAACTCTCAGCCTAACCGCTTATCGATTAAGCTTTCTAACTCAAGCTGGTCGTCGTGGAAGCGACGGATACCTTCAGCTAGCTTGTCGTTGGCCATGGCATCCTGGTTGTGCCCCCAGCGGAAAGCGGCTTCATTAAGCGGCGCGGCGGGTTTACCTGCCCCCTTCCCAGCTTGAATTTGTGCAGTGACGCTGCCCTCTGTCGCTTCCAGTTCTTCAAGTAACGCGGGCGAAATGGTCAGCCGTGGGCAGCCAGCCAACGCCAGCACTTGGCCGGTGGTACGAAAACTCGCGCCCATTACCACCGTCTCGTAGCCGCTCTGATTAGCTCGCTCGCAAACACCCTGAACGAACTGCACGCCTGGGTCGTTTTCTGGGGTGTACTCACTGCCGGTCTCTTTTTTATACCAATCGGTCACCCGGCCCACGAACGGGGAAATCAGAAACACGCCCGCGTCAAAACACGCCTGAGCCTGGGCATCGCTAAACAGTAGCGTCAAGTTGCACTGGATGCCCTCGCGCTCGAGCACTTCGGCGGCACGAATGCCTTCCCAAGTGGAGGCCAGCTTGATCAGCACGCGATCGCGTGAGACGCCACGGGCATCGTACAGCTCGATGAGTTCATGGGCCTTGGTAATGCTGGCCTGGGTATCAAACGAGAGCCGAGCCGCCACTTCGGTGGAAACACGGCCCGGTACGACAGCTGAAATTTCACTCCCCATGGCAACCGCGAGGCGATCAACCGCGTGCTTGACTTGCTCTTCACGGCTGCCGCCCGACGCTTTTACACTGCTTAGCTCTTCATCGATCAGCGCTTGATAACCCGACAAACTAAACGCCTTGAGCAGCAGCGAGGGGTTGGTGGTGGCATCCTGAGGCTGATAGCGGCGAATAGCTTCAAGATCACCGGTATCGGCGACGACGAGCGAGTGTTGCTTCAACTGTTGCAGCTGACTGGTCATAAGATCTCCTTGATATGCTTTTAAGCGCCGCCATGGCGTTGTTCAAGTGCTGCGCAATAACGTGCATAGATGGGTTGGTACGCGGCCACACGCTCTGGATCGGGCTCAGCCAGTGACTGCGCGTCCAGATGGACTAATTTTTCACACAGCGCTTCCAGCGTAACGCCTTCTTGACGCTGGTCGCACCACGCGGCCTGTATCGCCGCACCCAGGGCAGCTGCGTCGGTAATCTCAGGGCAAATCACCTGGGTACCGGTAATATCAGCCACCATCTGCCGCCACACGGCGCTGTTGGCGCCGCCACCGATCAGTCGAATCTGGCTGGCGCCAGCGGTTAAATCACCCAGCAATTCCAGTCCATAGCGTAGCCCGAAAGTGGCTCCTTCCACCACGGCACGGCACAAATTAGCCTGCGTGGTGTTCAAGCTGGTCAGGCCAAGAAAATCCGCCGAGGCGTCGGGTAGCATGGGTACCCGCTCGCCGTTGAAAAAAGGCAGCACCGTAACGCCCTCTGCCCCTACCGGAGCGCTAGCGATCCGCTCGCTGAACGCCGCGAGGTCCAGACCGAACAGCTCGCGAACCCGAGTGGTCGCTGAGGTAACGTTCATGGTGCAGATCAGCGGCAGCCAGCCACCGGTACTCGAGCAGAAGTTGGCGACCATGGCATTGTCGCACTCCACGGGGGTGGCCGAGTAGGCGCAAACGGTACCCGATGTGCCCAAACTCAGGGTAATAAGCCCTGGGGTAATATTGCCGGTGCCGATAGCACCTAACATGTTATCGCCGCCGCCCGAAGAGACCACAACCTGATCACTCAAGCCCAGCTCGCGGGCGACGACCGGGCGCACCACGCCAACCGGTTCATGGGCTTCCAATAATCGGGGCAGTACGCGCTCAGGGTCGAGTTCGGGCGCTATTTCCGCAAATACCTGCAACTGCCAGCAACGCTTGCGAGTGTCGAAGTACCCCGTGCCCGAGGCATCGCCGGCTTCGGTAGCCCGCTCCCCGGTGAGCCAGAAGTTAAGGTAATCATGGGGCAGTAACAGGCTTTCGATGCGGTGGTAGGCATTGGGGTGATGCTGCCGCAGCCAAGCCACCTTGGAGGCGGTATAACCGGCTTGCAGCACCAGCCCCAGTTTTTCCAGGCAGCCCGCCTCACCGCCCAGGCGGGCGACCAAATCGGCATTCTGGGCGCTGGTTTCGGTATCGCACCACAGCTTAGCGGGGTAGACCGGCGCACCATCGGCATCGAGCGCCACCATTCCGTGCTGCTGACCGGAAACACCGATGCCGCGGACTTGGCTGGCCAAAACGCCGGCTTTATCGAGTGCAGCAGAGAACGCCCCTTTCAGGGCCGCCAGCCACTCAGCGGGCGCCTGCTCACGGCGGCCATTTTCAGCTTCATCCAGGCAATGGGCACGGCTTGCTTCCGCGAGAATCATCCCTCGCTCAATGTCGACTACTACTACCTTGGTGCTTTGAGTACCGCAATCTACCCCGATATACATCACAATGTTCCTTTGGATGCCGCCAGACCCTCTAGCGTAGCGCGTGCGCCATGTTCGTGCAGTGATTCGAGCGCGCTCAAGTAGGCCTCAACAAAGCGGGTGTTGTCGACCAAGTCACCAAACAGCTCGCGATTTTCGATAAAGGCCGTAGGTCGCTTGCGATTCTCAGCCGCAATGGCCATTAACGGGGCTTTCAAACGATCGACAATCTCGATCGGCTCCCCTTGCTCGTCCACGCCTTCAGCATAGCGCGCCCAGCTGGCCACCACGGCGGCACTGCGCTCGATCTCGCCACCCTGGGCCAACTGTTGGCGAATTACCGGTACGAGCCACTTCGGAATGCGATCCGAACTCTCGGCACAAAGTCGTGCCAGGGTATCCTTGATTTGCGGGTTGGCAAACCGCTCGATCAGCGTTAAGCGGTAAATTTCGAGATCGACCCCAGGCACCGGCGCCAGGGTGGGCGTGCCCTCTTCGCGCATATATCCCAAGAGAAAATCAACGAACAGCGGATCTTGGCACACTTCATGGGCGTAGCGGTATCCAGCTAAATAACCAAAATAGGTTAGCGCCTGGTGGCTGGCGTTGAGTAGGCGCAGCTTCATCAGTTCGTAGGGTTCGACATCCTCAACGACTTGAACACCGACCTTATCGAACGCCGGACGACCAAGGGGAAAGTGGTCTTCGAGCACCCACTGGGTAAACGGTTCGCACACCACCGGCCAGGCGTCTTCGACCCCAAAGCGCTGGTCCAGCTCATCGATATCCGTTGGGGAAGTCACTGGCGTAATACGATCCACCATGGCATTAGGGAACGCCACCTCGCTGGTGAGCCAGACGCCTAACGCAGCGTCCCGTGCGTGAGCATAGGCGCCGAACATACGCTTGGCCACGTCGCCGTTGCCTTGAATATTATCGCAAGACATCACGGTAAACGGGGCGATGCCACGTGCCCAGCGGCGGGCCAGCGCTTCCACCACCAGCCCGAAGCTGGTCGTCGGCTGGGTGGGGTTGGCCAAGTCGGCACGTACCTGAGGATTATCCAGGTCGAATTCGCCGCTCACCGGATGAAAATTGTAGCCACCTTCGGTGACGGTCAGCGAAACAATGCGAATCGCCGGATCGGCCATCTGTTCGATGACGGCCTCGGTGTCTTCCGGTGCAAACAGGTAATTCATCATACTGCCAATGACCCGCGGCTCGTACTGGCCGTCAGGGTGTTTCACCACCAACGTGTAAAGATGATCCTGCGCCGCCAAGGCCTGCTGCATGCGTTTGTCGCCGGGCATCACGCCCACGCCAATAATCCCCCAATCCAGCGCCTCGCCCTGGTTCATCAACATATCCAGATACATGGCCTGGTGGGCACGGTGAAAGCCGCCCACCCCAATGTGCACAATGCCTGGCGTAAGCGCGTTACGGTCATAGTGAGGCACGGCAACATCGGCGGTCAGATTGCCCAAGTTGTGATGGTTAAGTCGGGTCATGGGTGCTCTCCAGCCAAGGCCTACTTGGCACGATGGGAATAATAAAGTGGCGTAAGGGTGTCAGCGCCAGCGCTGGTCGGGCGGCAAGCAGCAGCGTTTAACCAATTGAGCGTTTAGCATGTCTTTATGGTGGGTACGCTCGAGCGCCCCGGCACGATCCTGGCCCATTTCAAGCCATCGCCTGATCAGCCGATCCACCAGAACGACGTTGTCGACCTCTAGAAACAGGGTCCAATCGAATAGCGGGCGCAGTTCACGCCAGGGCGAGCGATCAAGTAGCAGGTAGTTACCTTCGACGATGACAATGCGCTGTTCTAGGCCAATCACCCGCCCGCCAGCGCGGGCCAAATCCAGCGGGCGGTCGAAGACCGGTACAGCCACTGGCTGATTGGCTTGGCGAATCCGCTCAAGATCACAGCGCAGACCTTCTACATCGAAGGTGTGGGGCGCGCCTTTGAGCGGCAATTTCTGTTCACCCAGGACAGCGTTATCGAAATGGTAACCATCCATGGGCACCAGCCCGGCCTGCCCCGGCAGGCGCTGATTGATCGCGTCACAGAGCAGGACGCTCCGGTAGGATTTACCCGCGCCCGGCGGGCCTGCCAACGCCACTAAATAACGGGAAGCGCCTTCGGCGGCGCAAATAAGTTGCTCGGCTAACGTATCAAGATCAGGCGACATGGCGACCTCAGCTCATCCAGTTCCCGCCATCGACATTCAGGGTCTGAGCGACCACGTAGTCGCTGTCCTGGCTGGCCAAGAATACTGCCGCGCCAGTGTGATCTTCCGGCAACCCCATGCGTCCGAACGGCACCGCCTCACCTACCAGGCGTTTTTTTTCACCGAGCGGACGATTCTCAAAACGGGCAAAAAGTGCATCGACCTCTTCCCACATTGGCGTATCGACCACACCCGGGGCGATGCCGTTGACGTTGATACCGTGTTTAATGAGATCCAACCCGCAGGATTGGGTCAGGCTGATCACTGCGGCTTTACTAGCGCAGTAAACACTGACTAACGCTTCGCCGCGGCGCCCCGCCTGTGAGGCCATATTGATAATCTTGCCGCCCTGGCCACGGGCGACCATCGAGCGGGCAACGCTCTGCAGCGTAAAGAACATGCCCTTGGTATTGACCGCGAACTGTTTATCGAAGCTCGCCGTTGTCACCTTGAGCACCGGCGCCATATCGAACACCGCAGCGTTGTTGACCAGGATATCGATGCCGCCGAAGCGCTGCGTCACCGCGTCGATCATGGCGTCGATCGAGCCTTGGTCGCAGACATCCAGCGCCACGCCCATCACCTGCTCGGCGAGCCCTTGCTTCTGCAATGTCGCCTGCAATGTCGCCACGGCCTCATCGATGGCGCGCTGGTCGATATCGGCTACCACGACGCTGGCGCCTTCTGACAAGTAACGCTGGGCAATGGCCAAGCCGATACCCCTAGCGCCACCGGTAATCACTGAGGTTTTGTTGGTTAGTTTCATGGTCGAGCTCTCATTAGGGCAACGCGTTATTGGCACTGGACTGCCACTCATTCACCAAGGCTTCCAAGCCATGCATGTGTTCTAGAATCCGCCAGGCGCCCGCCTGGGTAAGGCGCGCCGGCTGTTCAGCATCCACGTGGCTTGCACCGACAAACCCTATGACGCACATCCCCGCGGCGTGGGCGGCCGTCACCCCAGCAACACTGTCTTCCACGACCAGGCAGTCTCGCGGCACTTGGCCTAATTGAGAGGCTGCCAACCGGTAGAGTGCGGGGTCAGGCTTGGGATGGGTCACTTGGTCTGCCGTGAAAATAGGCACTTCACCAAAGGCTTCTGCCAAGCGCGTACTCGCCAGCGACGCCAGCACGCGACTGCGCCGACTGTTCGAGACCACCGCCTTTCCCAGGCTAATCCCGCGAACCGCCATGTCGGCTCCGTCGATGGCTTTAAGCTCCCGCGCCAAGCGAGCCTCGATGGCGGTATCCACCTGCTCGGTCGCATCATCTGGCAATGAGTGGGCGCTTAATGCTTCAAGATGGCGCAGGATATCCTCAGTAGTCATCCCTAAGGCTTGGCCAAGCGCTTGGTCGATATTCAGATCGGGCAGCCAATGGGAGAGGTACTCCACCAGCGTACCTTCCGCGATCGCTTCGCTATCGACCAGCACACCATCACAGTCAAAGATGAGGGTCCTCATGCAGGCTCCTCAGCAGGCGAACCGGGCGCGCGGTTATCCTGGCGAGTAAGCCCCGCCAGCGGATGCTGCTGCAGGCTTGGCAGGGCTAGGCCGTCCGCATCGAATAAATGCGCGCGCTCGGGGGCAAAGCCGAAGTGCACGGTGTCGTTTACACGGTAAGCCACGTCGCCATCGGCCATGATAGTGATCAGCTCACTGTCCATTTGAACGTAGAGCGAAGTTTGTCCACCAAGACGTTCCAGCACTTTGATTTGACCACTCAACGGTCCTTGATCCTCAAGTACCAAGTGCTCAGGGCGAACGCCCAACTCAAGCGCCGCGTTGGCATCCAGGCGATGCCCTTCAACCGGTACGCTACGCTCACCGCCACCCGGCAGGCGAATCGTCACGCCTTCAGGCGATACGCTGGCCAGTGTCACGGGTAGAAAGTTCATTTTAGGGGAACCAATAAACCCTGCCACGAAGCGATTGCGTGGGTGGTGGTAGAGCGCCATGGGCGACCCCACCTGCTCGACCACACCGTCATGAAGGACGACAATTTTATCCGCCATGGTCATCGCTTCGATCTGGTCGTGGGTCACGTAGATCATGGTGGCGTCCAGCTCATCATGAAGACGCGCCAATTCGATGCGCATCTGCACACGCAGCGCGGCATCCAGATTGGAGAGCGGCTCATCGAATAGGAAGATGCTGGGGTTACGCACAATCGCACGGCCAATCGCCACCCGTTGGCGTTGACCGCCGGAAAGCGCCTTGGGTTTGCGGTCTAACAGTGGCTCTAGCTGCAGAATTTTGGCGGCTTCCAATACCTTGGCGCGGCGCTCCTCTTTCGACACCCCGGCTAGGCGCATACTGAAGCCCATGTTGCCCTCGACCGTCATGTGCGGGTAAAGCGCGTAGCTTTGAAACACCATCGCCAGGCCGCGATCGGCGGGCCCTACGTCGTTAATCCGCTGGCCATCGATCAAGATATCGCCATCCGTCGCGCTTTCCAGCCCGGCGATCATGCGCATTAGGGTCGATTTACCGCAACCGGAGGGGCCAACGAAGACCACGAATTCACGGTCATTCACTTCAAGGTCGATGCCCTTGATCACCTCGGTGTCGCCAAAACGCTTGGTAATATTGTGCAGTTGTAGTGTTGCCATGAGGAAGATCCTTTACTTGACGGCGCCAAAGGTCAGGCCACGTACCATTTGTTTTTGCGTCATCCAACCGAGTATCAAAATGGGCGCAATGGCCATGGTGGATGCGGCGGACAGCTTGGCCCAGAACAGCCCCTCAGGGCTCGAGAATGAGGCGATGTAAGCCGTTAACGGCGCGGCATTTGAGGTGGTCAGATTGAGACTCCAGAACGCCTCGTTCCAGCTCAAGATGACCGAAAGCAAGCCTGTCGAGGCGATGCCTGGCAGCGTTAGCGGCAGCAGCAGAAAGAGCACTTCCTGCAGGGTCGAGGCACCGTCCATGCGGCCTGCTTCGAGGATGTCCTTGGGCATATCCTTGAAGAAGGTGTAAAGCATCCATACCACTATCGGCAGGTTCATCAGCGTGTAGACGATGATCAACCCCGTGCGGGTATCCAGTAGCCCCACATCACGAAAAATCAGGTAAATCGGCACCAGCACACCGACCGAAGGCAGCATTTTGGTGGAAAGCATCCACAGCAGCGTGCCTTTGGTGCGCTTAGTAGGTAAAAAGGCCATGGCATACGCCGCGGGGATCGCAATCAGTAGCGCTAGCAAGGTTGAGCCAAACGCCACCGCGACACTGTTGAGTGCAAAGCGTGCATAACCCGAGCGATCATGCACCGCCTGATAGCTTTCCAGAGTGGGTGAAAAAATCAGTGAAGGATCGGCAATGGCTGCCGTTTCAGTTTTGAAACCGGTCAGAATCATCCAGAAAATCGGAAAGAAAATGACCACTGCCACCGACCAGCCCAATACCGTTAGCAAGATGCGCTTGCTTCGTGCCGAACGCCACCCCGATACCGAACGTGGCGCCGCCGTTTTGGAACTTAATGTTGTCATCGAATTACTCCCAATTGCCGGTCTAGCAAGTGCCGGTCTAGTCTTCCAGGTTTTTGGCCACCATGCGGACCAGGAAGATCGCCACGATATTCGCCAGGATGATGGCAATCACCCCACCGGCGGACGCCACACCTACGTCAAAATCCAGCAGTGCACGAATGTAAATCAGATAGGCTAAATTGGTGGTCGCCAAACCAGGCCCACCAGAGGTGGTCACAAAAATCTCGGCGAAAATGGTCAGCAAGAAGATCATTTCAATCATGATCACCACGCTGATCGCGCGCTTTAAGTGCGGCAGCGTAATAAAGAAGAAAATCGCCATTGGCCCGGCACCATCCATACGCGCCGCTTCTACTTGATCTTCATCCAGCGACTGCATCGCGGTGAGTAGAATCAGCAGCGCAAAGGGTAGCCATTGCCACGCGACGATGATCACAATCGAGGTGAGCGGAAGCGCCGAAAACCAATCAAGTGCGGGCAGGCCAATGGACTCAGCCAACCACGCCAACACCCCGTTGGAGGGGTGCATCATCATATTCTTCCACACCAGTGCACTCACGGTGGGCATGACAAAGAACGGTGAAATGGCCAGTACGCGGGCGATACCACGCCCTGCAAACTCCTGCTGGAACAGCACTGCCAGCAAGGTACCGCCCACTACGGTAATCACGAGCACCCAGCCTACCAGCAGCAGCGTATTGCCCATGGCTGCCCACAAGGCTGGGTCGGTGAGTAAGTATTGGTAGTTCTCCACCCCAGCGAAGCCGGTCATGCCGGGCATTAGCAGGTTGTAGTATTGAAAAGAAAACCATAGCGTCATGCCTAACGGCACAATCATCCAAAGCAGCAGCAATATCACTGCGGGCGCTTGAAGCGAAAGCGTTCTCAGCCCGCCGACGGTACGGCCGGAAGCACGGGGTTTAGTCATGGGAATACCTGCGGAAAACTGACTTGCTATAAAACATCGATAAAACGCCTACCGTCACTACCACTAGCCGAGTGAACCGGCAGGCGTTCGTTACTTTTTACCTTTCGATGTAGCCAGCCCGTTGCATCGTACGTTCAGTGGCACGCTGCGCGTTGTCTAGGGCCTGCTCGACCGTCGTGTCACCCGTTAAGGCGGCAGCAATGGATTGGCCCACTTGCGTACCAATTGACTGAAACTCGGGGATGTTGACCGTCTGTACGCCAACGTAGGGGTTTGGTTCGAGCGTCGAGTCGTTGGGGTCAGTCTCTTGAATGGCCTTCAGCACGAAATCAGCAAAAGGTGCCGCTTCGGTGTACTGCTCGTTCGCGTAAGTAGACTCACGCGTGCCGGGGGGAACGCTGGTCCAGCCTTCGGTTTCACCCACCAGCTCGATGTACTCTTGTGAGGTCGCCCAGGTAATAAACTCACGTGCGGCTTCCTGTTTTTCGGAAGAGGCTGGAATCGCGAGCGCCCAGGACCATAACCAGTGTGAGCCTTTCGGGGTTTCTGCGATAGGCGCTGGCGCAAAGCCTAAGCGGTCCGCCACATCGGATTCGTTGGGGTCATAAAGCTTGCCCGCCGCTGAAGTGGCGTCTACCCACATGGCGCAGTTGCCACGTGCGAACAGGGCCAGATTTTCGTTAAAGCCGTTGGAGCTAGCTCCTGGTGGGCCATAATCATTGAGCAGGTCGACATAGAACTGGACAGCGTTCGTCCATGGCTCAGAGTTAAGCTCTGGATTCCACTCCTCATCGAACCAGCGCCCCCCGTAGGTGTTCACGAGCGTGGTGATGAAGGCCATGTTCTCGCCCCAGCCCGGCTTGCCGCGCAGGCAGATGCCCGCCAGCCCTTCTTCGCTACCATGCAGTTCGCCTGCCCACTCGCGCACCTCTTCCCAGGTGGGCTGTTCGGTCATCTCGATACCCGCTTTATCAAACAGATCCTGGCGGTAGTACATCATCGAGCTTTCGGCGTAAAACGGCAGTGCATGAAGGGTGCCATCCAGGCTCAAGCCATCGCGCACGGATGCCAGCAGGTCATCTTCGTTGTAATCCTCGGGCAGGTCGTCCAGCGGAGAAAGCCAGCCACGCTCTGCCCAAATGGGCACTTCGTAAGTCCCGATAGTCATCACGTCAAATTGGCCACCGCCGGTGGCAATATCGGTCGTCATGCGTTGACGCAGCACGTTCTCCTCGAGCACTACCCAATCCAGGGTAATGTCGGGGTGCGCTTCTTCAAAAGCCTCGGTAAGGCTCTGCATGATCACCATGTCGTTATTGTTAACCGTCGCCACGGTGATTTCGGTTTGCGCCTGGGCATGGCTAGATAGGGCAATGGCAGCCGCTAGCGCGGTGACGGGCAAGTGACGTGCGAGTCGCATAAAGCACTCCTATGGGCATGTATTGGCATTGTTGTTGCCTTGATCTCATTGATCATCAATCGAACAAATGATCGTACGTTAGCCAAAAAAAAGCAAAGCCGATCAGCTTAGACTTTACGCTAACGTATCGCCCTTTGCGCATGTTGCAGCGCACACTGCAAGCCCCTATAACGCCTCGACAATTTGCCGAGCAGCCACCTCATCGGTCACCAGCCCTTTTAGCCAGCCGCCGCGCAGCGCAGCATGTATTGCCGGGGCTTTTTCTCTGCCGCCCGCGATCGCCACCATGTGGTGCTTGCCAAAGCGCTCCAGGGGCAGACTGGTGACCCGACGGGTAATGGAGCAGTCGATCACTTCACCGTCGCTGTTCAGCGGCCAGCCAAGCAACTCCCCTACCGCGGCCAAGCCCAGCAACTCATCCAACTCACCTTCGCTGATAAAATGATCCTGGAACAGGGTTGCCTGTCGGTCGATACGCCCAACGCCAATGAAGGCGGCCTCGGACTCACGCGCCACATCGGCAATTTTTTTAAATAAGCGCTGCGTTAGCATCGCCTCTTTTTCGGCCAGCGTCTCCGCCACTACCGGCGCGGGCAGCAAAAAGCGCTCACCGCCGGTTTTATCAGCCATCACCATCACCGCATCGTAACGGTTAGCGGAGCCGTCGCGGGCCACATTACCTACCAACGATACAAAGCGGTGCTGGGGCCTTTCGACACGGCTGAGCGCCTCTACCGCCGCGCGCACCGAACGGCCGGTGCCCAACGAAAGCGTCAATGGTTCGCTGCGTTCGACCAACTGTGCCACCCGCTCGGCGGCGGCCACGGCCAAATAGGACGCGGCGCTATCGGCGGCGTGGTTATCGGCAGGAACCACGTCGCAGTAGGTCAACCCAAAGTGATCACGTAACGCACTGCCCAGCGCCATGCAGTGAGAGATCGGATGGTCAATATGCACTTTCACCAACCCCTCTTGGCGAGCCAAGGCTAATAAGCGCTGAACGCCTGGCCGCGACACGCCCAACTGGCTGGCAATCTCATCCTGGGTCATTCCACCCACGTAAGACATCCAAGCAGCTCTGGCCGCCTGATCCAGCTTTACTTCAAATTTATCCATAAGATGGCTCACTAAACGGGGACCAAAACATCATCCTACAAAGCCAAGCCCGCGACCAATAGTCGTCTATCCGCTAACATAGTAGTAGTCCGGCGTTTGATGATGAACCGATGGCAGGGAGACATAGCATGTACAAACTGGCCTTTTTTGTTCCCGTTGAGGATGCCGACAGCGTTAAGCAAGCCGTGTTCGAGGCGGGCGCTGGGCGTATAGGGGTGTATGAGAATGTCTGTTTTCAAACACGCGGCACGGGGCAATTTCGCCCAATGGAAGGTGCCAACCCTCATATCGGTTCGGTTGGCAGCCTGGAACAGGTGGAAGAGTATAAAGTTGAAATGGTATGCGACGAAGCGCATGTTCACGGTGCCATTGCTGCTTTAAAACTTGCCCACCCCTATGAAGAAGTCGCTTATGATGTGTGTCAATTAGCCGATCTATAGCGCGTTGATCGAACGGCGATACGGCTTAGGCACTTCCAAAATAGCGCTCCCGATCCTCAGGCGTCACCATGCTGATATGCAGCGGAAACGCATTGTGGGGGCGGTCAGCGTAGAAGTGGCGTAGCGTGCGCTCAATCGTAGTGAAGGCGAGTTCGTCCCAGGGGATTTCGTGCTCCTCAAATAGCGCCACTTCCAAGCTTTCCGGCCCGGCGCTGAAGCCACCGACCAGCTCGGCAAGAAAAATCATATACACCTGATTGATATGCGGTAAGTCAATCAAGGTGTAAAGATTGGCCAGTTCGACTTCGGCGCAGGCCTCTTCACGCGTCTCTCTGACGGCGGCCTGCTGGGTGGATTCGGCGTTTTCCATATAGCCTGCTGGCAGTGTCCAGTACCCTTTGCGAGGTGAGATTGCCCGCTTACAGAGCAATACCTTGCTGCCGCTAACCGGCAACGTACCGGCCACAATGCGCGGGTTCTGATAGTGAATCGTACCGCAGGCATCGCACAGGTAGCGCGGGCGATCATCGCCTTCAGGGAGAGCAAAACGTACCTTATCACCACAGTGGCTACAAAAGTTCATCGCGTATTCTCAACGGCTAGTGAATAGAAGCCTCGACGCGCTTGACGTCAATGACCGCTGCTGGGTAAAAGAGAACAAAGTGATTGGATGCCCTATGTTAGAGAAACTGCGCAACCAGCTGCAACAGCTGACGCCTCAACGCTTGGATCATGTGGTCATGCCCGAGGCGGCGGTACTGATGCCGATTGTTGAGCGACCGGCCCCCACCCTACTGTTTACCCGTCGTGCTAGCCACTTGAGTACCCATAGCGGTCAAGTGGCGTTTCCCGGTGGCAAGCGCGAGCCCTTCGATGCCGACCTGTATGCCACGGCGCTGCGTGAAGCAGAGGAAGAAATTGCCCTCGACCCCGCGCTGGTGGAACCTTTAGGGCGGCTTTCAGACGTTATTTCGCTACACGGTATTCGCGTTACCCCGTGGGTAGGTATCATTCCGCCTGATTTACCGCTGGTGGCCGACCCCGGTGAGCTAGACGCTATTTTTGAAGTCCCGCTCAGCCATTTTTTAGATGACCACCGTACGCATACCGATGTCATTACTGTCGACGGCGTTGCTCACTATGTGCCCAGTTATCATGTGGACGGCCATGTGATCTGGGGATTATCTGCCATGATGCTGGTCGAGTTACTGGTCGAGGGTTTCGGTATGCCGATTGATTTATATCAGCGACCCAAAGGGCCACTGCGCCACCACCCTGAGCGCAAAAACCGTCTCTCCTCATCCTCTATGACCGTTTCCGGCTCGGCGCCATTGAGATCTAAACAATGACTCCCAACGTTTTTACGTCATCACCTGCACTCCAGCCAGCGACGCAGGTTGCCCTTGTCGATGCGCTTGTCGAGCAGGGCTGGTACGTTGGCCGTGAGGTGATTGACCTTGAACTGTGTACCGCACTGAACCATGAACTGCTGCATCGAGCGGCTTACCAAGGCTTGGACGAAGCGGGCATTGGCCGAGGCCAGCAGCATCTGCTGCGTAAGGATATTCGCGGTGACGCGATCCACTGGCTCGATCGCGAGAGTGCTGCCCAGCGGCGTTATTTAGACGCCATGAGCGAATTACAGCAGGCCCTTAATCATGCGCTGTTTTTAGGCCTGTTCGAGTATGAGGCACACTTCGCCCACTACCCGCCGGGAGCCTTTTACCAGCGCCATGTGGATAGCTTTCGCGGCCGCGCCAATCGGGTTATCTCTACGGTGGGTTATTTAACGCCCGAGTGGCCAGCCGATGGTGGCGGCGAAATGGTCATCTACCACCCTGATGACCCAAACACAGAGGTCACCCGCGTCATACCGGAAGCAGGCACCTTCGCCTGTTTCCTGTCAGAAACCATTCCCCACGAGGTGCTGCCCACACGCTGCCCGCGCACGAGTATTGCGGGCTGGTTTCGGCGTAACGCTTCACTGGGCGGTGTGCTCGACCCTGCGCGTTAACACTTGGCGGCGTGATCAGGTTAACGGCACGATTTGCCCATTGGCCCGTTCCAACACTTCACGTACCTGCTCGTAGTCTGCGCTATTGGGGCCACCCTCGTGGTGTTCAATAATGCCGACAACATTCAGCAGCGTGTCCATGCCATAAGCGGTTTCATCCGTCGCGATAAACGCCTGAATATGGCCTTGCCCGTCGCCATTCCAGCCTACTTTGATCGGCGAATCGATGATATTGACCTGAGTACCTACCGGTACGCGCCAAAATACCGACTCGATATCTTCCGGATGCATGCGAATACAGCCACGGCTAGCACGCATACCAATGCCATCCGGCTGATTGGTGCCATGTATCAGATAACCGGGGATATCCAGCAAAATGGCGTACTGACCCAACGGGTTATCGCCACCAGGAGGCACCACCGCGGGCGCGGGGTCACCACGTTCGGCGGCTTCACGGCGAATAGACTCAGGGGGGTACCAGGCGGGGTTTTCAAGCCGCATCGTGGTTTCGGTAATACCCAGCGGAGTGTTGTAAGCATCCCGCCCAATCCCAATGGGGTACGTCTCTACCCGCGGCGTCTCGCCCTTTTCTACTTCGGGATAGTAATACAGGCGCAGCTCTGCCACGTTAATGACAATGCCCGTGCGTGCTTCGTCGGGCAAAATAAACTGCCCTGGAATGATCACCTCGGTGCCTTCCCCCGGCACCCAAAGACTGGTATCCGGATTGGCCATACGGATTTCTTCGTAGCCGACATTGTGTGCCCGGGCAATATTCATAAGCGTATCTTCTTCGCTGGCGGTAACGGTATACAACTCGCCCACCATATTGCCTTGTTGCGGAAGAGGGAAATGGCCTTTAGGCAGTTCACTGCTATCAGCGGCGGCAGTCGATGCCAATAGCCAGGCGCCCAGCGCGATACTACTCACGCAGAGCTGCTTGATACGCAGCAAGGGGCGATACTGGGGAATCATCGTCAGGGTATCTCCTTTTTAAATAGGAATATGACGACTGGGGCAGAGCAGGTCAACTCGACAGAGTGTGACACAGCGACGCTGACCTAAGGTTTAATGAGTCACTGCATACTCTTAGTCGGCTAAAAGTTTGAGTTAATTGGTTGTATTTCTGATCACAACGACTAACCTGTTAATTGTCTTAGCGCAGTGACGCAGAAGGGCGTTAATTACCTAAACGTAATTAACATACATAGGAGTGATAGCACTGGAGCTGTGGTGTTTTTATACGCAGCCACCGTCATCTGCTATTGATTTATTTGGGGTATAACGCGAAGTAGTTAAGCTCAAATGAAATCGCAAGGAGCAAGTAAAATGAAAATGATTAAATCCGCCTTTATAGGTACGCTCATGGTGCCGACTGTTATGTTTGCTGCAGGCACAGTCAACGCCGAAGAAAATACGGCCACCATGGAAGCAACCTACCTAACTGAAACGCCAGAAGGTACTTTCCACTCGGATACCCTAACCGGCAATCAAGTGAAAAGCTCCGTCGAAGATGATGAAGATATCGGCACCATTACTGATCTTGTGATCGATGAAGATGGCCAAATCAATGCCGTTGTCGTCGGTGTTGGTGGTTTCCTCGGAATGGGTGAGAAAAAAGTCGCCATCGAATGGGATTCACTTGAACTGACCAAAGACGAGAATGGTGAAGATTATGTTATTACTGTTAGTGCGTCACAAGAAGCATTAGAATCTGCCGAAGAGTACCATCGTAACGATGACGTAGATGAAGAATAAGCTCGCGTCAGTCATATAAGTCAGCCACACAAAAAGCCTTGGCAATTGCCAAGGCTTTTTTATTGCGCTTAACACATTCGCACTGATCGAATCTACTAAAAGCCGTCTAATTACTTAATAGCAGTAACGATCAACATTATTAACGTTCACACCTTTAATGCGCGTAAACGTTAAACCGCGAACCTTTAGCCTTTTAATTTAGCCGTCATACTGATATCGGCTTTAAGCACTTTTGAGACGGGGCAATTAGCTTTCGCCTTTTCCGCCGCTTCCTGGAAAGCAGCTTCATCGGCGCCGCTAATGGCTGCCACGACATCCAGGTGAATTTTTGAAATATCAAACCCTGCATCGCTTTGCGAAAGGGTCACTTTAGCGCTGGTTTCAATGGAGTCAGCGGTATAGCCTTGCTCACCCAGAATCATTGAGAGCGCCATTGAAAAGCAGCTGGCGTGTGCTGCGCCAATGAGCTCTTCTGGATTGGTGCCTTTTTCATCTTCAAAGCGCTTGCTGAAGGAGTAATTGGCATCCAAAACGCCACTTTCGGTTGAAACGGAGCCTTTACCATCCTTAAGACCACCTTCCCAACGTGCGCTAGCTTTACGATCCATAACAACTCCTTGTGTGTGCCAATCATGCATTAACGTGTTGTCGATCAGGGTTAAGCGACAGCTGCCGTTTAACCACCTAACCAGCGTAGCTGATTTTTTGTTTCTCTGCTGTATCGATAGTTCCATCTTCCATCGGCCATCGTTCAGCCGTAAGCTAGTTAGCTACCTAACCGCTTTACTGTTAAGGATTCGCCATGTCGTCGGCTGATGCGCTGCGTCTGATACTGCTCTCTTCGCTGTGGGGCCTTTCCTTTATTTTTATGCGCGTCGCCGCTCCCGAGTTCGGCGCAGTACCGTTAGTGCTCGTACGGATGGGGGTTGGCGCCCTACTGTTGATGCCACTATTGCTCAGCCTGCATTATTTGCGCCTTATCTGGCAGCATAAAGGGCCATTGCTGTTTCTGGGCGTGGTCAATCACGTGCTGCCCTTTTCACTACTGGCACTTGCAACCACTCGCCTTGAGGCGGGCTTTACCTCGTTAATCAACGCCACGACACCAATTTTTACCGCGCTGATTGGCGCGCTGTTTTTCGCCACCGCGATACAGCGCCAGCAGTATTTAGGCCTCGCCCTGGCGCTGCTCGGGGTTTATGTGCTTTCAGCGGATCGGCTCGATTTCGCCCTGGGCGGCGACGGCTGGTTTATTTTGGCCGTGCTGGGCGCTACGTTTTGCTACGGCATTGCAGGCAACTATTCCAAAACGCGCCTTGGTCACCTACCTACACGGGTACTGGCTGCCGGCAGCAGCGCCATGTCGGCCTTGGTATTGCTGGTTCCCGGCCTTCTGCTCTGGCCAAGCGAGCCCGTCAGCCCGTTGGCGTGGGGAAATGCGCTGGCACTGGCCGCTTTGAGTACGACGCTGGCTTTCCTGCTCTACTTTGGCTTACTCGCCAGCGCGGGTGCCACTGCCACATCGACCGTCACCTTTTTAGTCCCGGTGAGCGCGCTGATATGGGGCTATCTACTGCTCGGTGAAACGCTCAACCTGCAGATTATTGCCGGAATGAACATTACCCTGATCGGCACGGCCATCGCGACAAAGCTCCTGCGCGTCAGGCGTCGCGGGATTCGGGCACCAGCGTATCCCCCACACGAATAATGCTGCCAGCGTCACTCAGTAGCGTGGCATTTTGGCCAAAGTGAGCGCCTTTCAAGCTGGGCTGAGTATTTAGCTCAATCAAGGTTTTGAGCGGCTCAGCGGGGGCAGGCACCGCCGCCGTATGCTGGTCGATAGCGGTGATTTTGCAGCGTTTGCAAGGTTTACGCAGGGCTAGCTGAAAGGTCCCGTTTTGCTCAGAAACAGAGGCCCAGCAATCTTCAGCCCACGCCTCGTCGCTTGCTATTACTATGTTAGGCCGAAAACGGTTCATGGGTATGGGGGCGTTTCCCCCTGCCACTAACGCTTGATTCAGTGCATCCAATGATCCCGTTGTGGTGATTAAAAACGGGTAGCCGTCGGCAAAATAGGTGTGCGCTGCGCCCCCCTCAAGGAAATCCTCTTCGACTGCTCGGGTAAATTCCGTTGCAAAACGCACCAGGCTAAGCCCTTGCGCCTGTTCGCCCAAGGCAGCCACCAGCCAATGAGTGACGGACTCGCTTTCCGGCAGGGCTTTACAGTGATCGTTCCACACGCTGACCAGGCGCAAATTCCCTTCAGGCTCCGCCAACGGAATATGCAGTGATTCGACGCGAGGGTGTGAAAGCACCAAATGTTCATCGGTGAGGGCGACCTCGATGGTCGCGAGCGCTGGCAACTGACGCTGGGTAATAAATCGCTGATGCGCATCGACCAGCATCCAACGACGATCCCAGGCCAGCCCATGTTCCTGCAGCTCGCTGTGATCAACGTTGATGCCTTTTAGCGACTTGACGGGGTAGATAGTGAGTTGTGTGATCTGCACGGTGGCCTCGCAACCAAAGTAAAAGGCTACTTTAGTCATTTACGCCGTTAGCGGCTACTCGATGACAAGCGCTACAGCGTCATGCCCGTTTCTATACGGTAGCCTAAATCGACAATTTTCTGGGTCAGTGACTCACCACGAATGCGCGCCAGTAGCTCACCTGCAGCGGCCTCGCCAATCGCCTGGCGCGGTGTCACTACGCTGGCAAGGCGTGGCGTCATCACATGCCCCACGTCGTGACCATGAAAGCCCGCTAGCGCCATGCGCGCGGGCACCTCGATACCGCGCCGCTGGCATTCGAAGTAGGCGCCTACGGCAACGTCGTCATTGGTGCAAAACAGGCCATCCGCCTCTGGGTAGTCGACTAACACCTGCTTGAGCAGCGCGGCCCCCACGCTGTAAGAGGAGCGCTGGGTGCTCTGCAGTGTCACCGGGGTTAAGTCATGCTCTTCCATGGCGCGACGATAGCCGAGCTCACGCTGACGGGTACGTTCATCCAGACGCACTGCCAGGTAAATTACCTGACGTCGGCCACGCAGAATCATCTCGCTAACCATGTCGTACGCGGCTTGTACGTTGTCATAGCCCACGGCCTGTTGAAGTGGAGGACGATGGGTGTCCATGATTTCAACAATCGGAATGCCGGCGGTTTCCAGCATACGCAGGCTACGCGGCGTGTGATCACGGTCAGAGAGGATAACGCCATCAACGTTATAAGAGAGTAATGAAGCCAGGCTGCGCTCTTCAAGCTCTGGGCTATAGCCATAGTGCGAGAGCATGAGGTGATAGCCCGCTGGTTCGGTTAACGCCTCTATACCGACAATGATATCAGCGAATACTTGGTTGGTAAGCGACGGTACCAGCACGCCAATCGAATGACTGGTGGCCCTGGAAAGCAGATCGGGGGCGCGGTTGGGGATATAGCCAATCTGCTCGGCAATCGAGAAAATACGTTCCCGTAGGCCTTCAGACACCGTTTCAGGGTCACGCAGACAGCGGCTGACCGTCATTTTGGTAGCCCCCACGTGGTCAGCAATGTCCTGCAGGGTGGGGCGTTTCTTCTTCAAGGGAAGGCTGCCTTTTACGGTGAAGGAGCAATGAGGCCGCCTTTGATTATTCGGCGGCCTCACTACCTAACTCTTTATCTCTTATCTTTCTATCTCTCTTTAGCTTGGTGTGCGGGTGGGAAGCAGCAGCGTGGCAGCAAATTGATCGACGATTTGCATCGGTGACAACGCTATTGAAACGTTAAACGCCTCCTTTTCATCCGGCGGTTCTAGGTCAGCCAACTGACTGGCTAACATGGTATCGCCCTTGAAGAAGTGCCCTGCACGGGTTTCCAAGCGTTGCAGCAACAGTGTTTGTGTCCCCTCTAAATAGAGGATCTGCAGCTCTGAGTCGCCTTGGCGCAGCCGGTCACGGTAGCGCTTTTTCAACCCTGAACAGGCAATCACCAGCGACGCATCCCGCGCCCGATAGTCGGCGATCAACGCCGCCAGTGTTCCCAGCCACTCGCTGCGATCGTCGTCATTGAGCGGGGTGCCACTGGCCATTTTGGCAACATTGGCAGGCGAATGGTAATCGTCCCCGTCAATGAAGGTCGCCCCAACGGTTTGCGCCAACTGACGACCAATGTGCGACTTTCCCGAACCAGACACACCCATCACTAAAATACGATGCGAGAGGGTCTTCACAGAAGCTCTCCTATTCATTACCAAGTACCTTAATTGAAGTACCTTAATTGCCGCGCACGGCGGTAAGATCAGGCAGCCAGGTCACGAGGCCAGGAAAGGCGATCAGGATCACCAGCACGACCAGGAGAGCGGCGTAATACGGAAGCATCGCTCTGACCAACGACTCCATCGAGACTTTACCCACGCCGCAACCTACATACAGGCAGGTACCTACCGGCGGGGTGAGCAGCCCAATCCCTAACACAAACGCCATTAATACGCCAAAGTAAGCGGCATCCACACCTACCGAGGTCACAATGGGCGCCAGCATAGGCGCCATAATGACCATGGCCGGGGTCAAGTCCATTACGAAGCCCACCAGCAGCAGCAACGTTGCCACAATCAGCAGCAGCATGAAGGGGTCTTGGGTAATCGCCTGCACTTGGCTGACCAGGGTTTGCGGCACCATATTGATGGTCAAGAACCAAGCAATGACCGTGGCGAATGCCAGCAGCATCATTACCATACCGGTCAAACGGGCCGTACGAATAAGCATGCCGCCGAGCTCTTTGAGCTTGAATTCCCGGTAAATCACTAACGAAATGGCCAACGCATAAAGCAGTGCTGCCACGGCCGCTTCGGTGGCCGTAAACACACCGCCAATAATACCGCCAATCACGATGACCGGTAGCACCAGGGCAAGCCAGGCATCTTTGAAGGCTTTCCAGAGACGATCCCAACGGAACTGCTGTACGCCGCCGCCATCCTTTTTGGCAAGAATATAAGTGGTCACCATCAGGGCGAAACCAATTAACAAGCCAGGGACAATACCCGCAATAAACAGTCGGCTAATTGAGGTTTCGGTGACGATGCCGTAGAGAATCAATGGAATCGACGGTGGAATAATGATCCCGATCACCGACGAGACGGTATTAATCGCAGTAGCATTAGCCGCTGTATAGCCCTGCTCTTTCATGGAGGGAATCATCATTGCGCCAGTAGCAGCCGTATCGGCCACGGCTGACCCACTGATACCGCCAAAAAACATCGAGCCGGTGATGGCCACCTGCCCTAACCCACCGCGCATAAAGCCGACCATTGCGCCGGCCAGTTCCATCAAGCGGCGGGCGATACCGCCATTGCTCATTACCTCACCGACGAGAATAAAGAACGGAATCGCCAACAGCGGAAAGCTATTCACCCCACGAATAGACTGTTCGATCATAATCGACAGCGGAATATCGGAGAGCACCGCCATGACTAACGCGGCAACCCCCAAACCAAAGGCAATGGGCAAACCGATAATGATAGAGGCAAATAAAATAGCCAGAAAAATCCATAGCATGATTAACGCTCCTGCTCAGGATGGCGAATAACGTTCAGACTGACCCACATCCGCCACGTCGACACCACTGCAATAAAAATGACGCACAGCACCAGCGATAAGCTGATGAAACTGAGTGGCACATCCATGATCGCCGAACGCCCGCTGGAGCGGGACAACACCTGGTAGCCACCCCAGATCATGACCACCATGAGACCGGTAATGATCATATGCTGGAGCAGATAGAGCATGTGCGCCAAGCGCAGCGGCAAGCGTCGTACCAGTGCGTCAACGGCAATGTGTTCATAACGGGAAAACGCCGCGGCGGCACCGATAAACACCAACCAGATAAACAACATACGCGCCAGCTCATCCGCCCAGGGCAGTGAGTAATTAAACAGCGCGCGACCTACCACGTTGCAGGAAACGGACACAATCAACGCCACTAAAATAGTGCCGATCAAATACTCCATGCCTAGGGTAAGCCAACGAAATAACGCTGGCCCTTGGCGGGTATCAGTATCGATTTCCAAGAGTTTGCGGTTGGGGTCGTCCAGATACACCGAAGGGTCTTCAATCGGCGTAGCGTGTTGAGAGGGTGTAGAGGAGAGTGACATAGGAACTCCAGTAGCACTGCCGCCGGGCAGGCGAGTTGCCTGCCCGGTGGCGCGCTAAACGTAAGGTTTAGTTGCTGCTCTCTTCAACGATCTTTTGAATGTCAGCGATCAGGTCTTCACCAATGCGCGGCGCCCACTCTTCATAAACCGGCTGAACGGCATCCTGGAAAGCGGCTAACTGCTCGTCATCCAGGCGGGTAATTTCCATACCCCGCTCTGCTAGCTGGTCACGCGACCAGTCATCGTACTCTGCCGACAGTTGAATCTCATACTCGGCAGACTGACGCGCTGCTTCCAGCACCAGCTCCTGATACTCAGGCGCCATGCGATCCCAAGTACGCTCAGAAAGCATCATGATAAAGGGAGTATAGACGTGACGCGTTTCGGTGCCATAATCCTGCACTTCATTGAAGTTAGAGGTCAGGATGGTGCTCCAGGGATTTTCCTGACCATCCACTACGCCCTGTTCCATCGCAGAGAAAAGCTCACCAAACGCCATGGGCGTTGGGTTTGCGCCTAACGCTTCCCAAATCGCCAAATGCACTGGGTTTTCCATGGTGCGAACGCTCAAACCGCGCACGTCAAGACCGGCAACATCGTCAGGGCTCGCCACCGGGCGTGCACTGTTAGAGAGCTGACGATAGCCGTTCTCGGAGAAGGCGAGCGCTTTCAGGCCGGTGCCATCAAAGGCGTCCAGCATGTGCTGGGCAACATCGCTTTGCATCACGGCTACCGCAGCTTCACGGCTAGGCAGCAGGAACGGCAAGTCGAAAGCAGCGAGCTGTTCAACATAGCCTGTCGTCGCGGAACTAGAGGGGTAGGTCATGTCCAGCGTGCCGGTTTGCAGCATTTCCAGCATTTGAACGTCATCACCTAACTGGCTGTTAGGAAAAACGTTAACGGTAATACGGCCGTCGGTGCGTTGCTCCAAAATTTCACCAAAGTATTGGCTAGAAAGGAACTGTGGCGAGCTTTCCGCCAGGCCGATCCCCATACGCAACGTATGCGAACCATGGTCGCCGACGACCTCACCCTCAATTTCAGGCGGATCAGAGAGCTCCGGGCTCTGGGCATGCGCCATGCCGAACGTCAATGTGGTCGCACCGACCAAGGTTAGAGTGTTGCGCCAAATAGCGGTCATCGCGTGATCTCCAAAGTTTCATTGTTGTTAAAGGTGATTTGTAAAAAGCACATTTAATGGTCGGCAGCTTGTTACCGGTAACATTAACTAAGCGCAGGCTAGCTAGCTGCCCCAAGCGTGTCAAAACAAAACTGCCAACTTACGACCAACGTCTAGGGATAGCCACTCACGGCTTCGCGCGCTACATTACCCTACATATTTCGGATCGGAACGATACTTGTGCAACCATCTTGTAGCGAACTAGAACTCGATCATCAGCTCTGCTTTGCGCTCTACTCAACGTCATTGATGATGACCAAGGTATATAAGCCATTACTTAAAGAACTTGGTCTTACTTACCCGCAATACCTAGCTATGCTGGTCTTATGGCAAAACGACGGAATCACGGTAGGCACCATGAGCAAGCGCCTTCTGACGGATCCAGGCTCGCTTACCCCGCTGTTAAAGCGCCTCGAAGCAGACCAGTTGTTGAATCGCAAACGCAGCCATCAGGACGAACGGGTAGTCGAGCTTTATCTTACCGAGAAAGGCAAAGCCCTCCGCGAAAAGGCAGGCCATATTCCTAGCTGTGTGGTGCATGCGAGTGAGCAATCGATCGAAGCGTTGACCGCCCTTAAAGAAGACCTAGTGCGGTTGCGCGATAACTTGCAGAAAAGCCAGTAACCTTTGCTGGAAAGCGAAGGCAATAAAAAAAGTCGTCAATTTATATTGCGCGCAAAATAAAGCTGCGATAAATTAAAGCGTAGATTGATAATTAATAACGCTGACAGGAGATTTACAATGACGACCACCACTATCGAGAAAGTTGTTTATCGCGCTCATGCTACCGCTACCGGAGGCCGCGAAGGCCATGCCAAATCATCAGACGGTGCATTGGACGTAAAACTCAGCACACCGAAAGAGCTAGGCGGTGCGGGCGGTGAAGGCACTAACCCTGAGCAACTCTTTGCGGCCGGCTATTCGGCTTGCTTCTTAGGCGCCCTGAAGCACGTAGCGAGCCAGGAAAAAGTAAAACTGCCCCAAGACACCCACATCGAAGGGCATGTCGGTATCGGCGCTATTCCTACCGGCTTTGGTATCGAAGTTGAGCTAAACATCAGCTTACCCGGTTTAGAGCAGGCCGTTGCCCAGCAACTGGTCGATAAAGCCCATATCGTTTGCCCCTACTCCAACGCCACGCGTGGCAATATCAAGGTTACCCTGACGCTGGTTTAATCACTTAACGCCCACGCCACCGCTTTCTGTGCATGCAAAGCGGTGGTGTCGTATAGCGGCACCGGCGTGTCTTGCTGGCTGACGAGCATGGCGATTTCGGTACAGCCCAGAATCACCGCCTGAGCCCCCTGAGCATAAAGTGAATCGATAATCTTTAGGTAACGCTGGCGAGAAGCGTCGTCTATTCGACCTTGACAGAGCTCTTCGAAAATCACTCGGTGCACGATGTCGCGCTCGGTTTGATTAGGCACGACGACTTCAATACCAAACTGATTTTCTAGCCGACCCATATAAAAGTCCTGCTCCATGGTAAAGCGAGTGCCTAGCAAACCTACCCGACGAACTCCATCGGCCTGCAACTGCTCAGCGGTAGCATCCGCAATATGCAGCAGTGGAATCGTAATGGCCCGTTCAACCGCAGGCGCCACTTTGTGCATAGTATTGGTGGCAATGAGCAGACAGTCAGCGCCTGCGCCTTCGACGCGTTGAGCAGTCCTGGCTAGCAGCTCGCCTGCCGCTTCCCAGTGACCCTGCTGCTGCATAGCCTCTATCTCTGCAAAATCGACACTGATCAATACGATCTTGGCGGAATGTAAACCACCGAGGGCCGCTTTTACGCCCTCGTTCAATGCCCGGTAGTACCCTTGGGTAGATTCCCAGCTCATACCGCCCAGTACGCCAATGACACGCATCTGACACTCCTTAAGAAGTCGATTTTTTTATTAACAGCCTAATTACCCGTTGCCCCTTGCAGGCACCTTTTACCACCCCCATAACCCTACTATGGTCACCTAAAGAAACGCTTCATCCCTACACCAGCAATTACCCATAATCGGTTAATAGCGAGGAACCAATGAGCGATAACACCTATACCCCACCGCGTGTTTGGAAATGGGAACCTGGCAATGGCGGTAAATTTGCCAATATCAATCGCCCTATTGCAGGCCCCACCCACGATAAAGCACTGCCGGTCGGACAACACCCGCTGCAACTCTACTCCCTGGCCACCCCCAACGGCGTTAAAGTCACCGTCATGCTTGAAGAGCTGCTGGAGAAAGGCGTGACAGCCGCTGAGTATGACGCTCACCTGATTCAAATTGGTGAAGGCGACCAGTTCAGTAGCGGGTTTGTCGAGGTGAACCCCAACTCTAAAATTCCGGCGCTGATGGATCACTCCACGACGCCGCCCCAGCGCGTGTTTGAATCTGGCGCTATTCTGCTTTACCTGGCTGAAAAGTTTGACGCTTTCCTACCCAGCGACCCGGCAAAGCGAACTGAGTGCCTCTCCTGGCTATTTTGGCAAATGGGCAGTGCGCCTATGCTGGGTGGCGGCTTTGGCCATTTTTACGCCTATGCGCCAGAGAAATATCAGTATCCAATCGATCGCTACACCATGGAAGTGAAGCGCCAGCTCGATGTACTCGATCGCCACTTGGCGGAAAACCGCTTTATGGCAGGCGACGAGTACACCATTGCCGATATGGCCATTCACCCCTGGTACGGCGCGCTAGTCAAAAACCGCGTTTACGAAGCGGCTGAATTCCTGGAAGCGGATACTTACCAGAACGTGCTGCGCTGGACCGAAGAGATCGACGAACGACCCGCTGTTAAACGTGGCCGCATGGTGAACCGCACCTGGGGCGAACCCAGTGAGCAGTTGCACGAACGCCACGATGCCAGCGACTTCGAACTTCGCACGCAAGATAAATTGGCTGACGACGTGTGATGCGTCGCTAATCACAGCCTATAAAAAAGGCCTACGCCGATGAATTAGCGTAGGCCTTTTTTTATGACCAAGTATCGGCTAAACCTGCCTTTCCGCCAGGATTAAAACTGATAACGCACGTTAGCCGTCACATTTCGGCGTGCACCGTAACCGCAGTCACCCCCTTCATATCGACACCAGGAAATAGTTTCGTCGTCGGTGAGGTTTTTAACGTCCAACGAGAAATCCCATTCGTCGATCGTATAGCCCACCATGGCGTCATAGAGAGTGCTTGAGGGCACCACCGGCGAACCGCCAAAGCCAACGTTATCGCCCACGTAGCGCACCCCAGCACCCAACCGCCAATGATCCCCTACATAGAGCCGGTTCCACCAGGAAGCCTGCTCTTCGGCTACTGCAGACAGGCGCTCACCGGTAGTGTCGTCAGTGGCATTCATGTGGGTATAAGCCAACTGCGTTTCAAAGTTCTGCCAGCGCTTGTTGACCTGTAATTCCCAACCATCCACTACCGCGCCGGTTTGCTCGACACCGCCGGGCGTGACGCCATCGCTGACGCGGTTCTGCTGGGTGATATCAAAATAAGCGGCACTGATCGCCAATGACTGGTCGGGCGAGAGGTATTTTATTCCCGCTTCCTGCTGGTCACCGGTCGTGGGATCCAGGGCGTTGGCTTCTGCCGTGCCATCGGTTCCCAGATTCATCGTAAAGGCTTCGGAGTAGCTGACATAAGGTGATACGCCATTATCAAAGCGGTACATCAAGCCTAAACGCCCCGTCGTGGCTTCTTGATCGCTCACGATATCCGGGCCGGAAATTGCTAGCGTACGGTTTTCTGCCCAGTCGTGACGCAAACCGGCCGACAACACCACCGGACCTAGTTCAATATGATCCGCGACATACAGGCCTATCTGCTCGATTTCATTATCTGGGCGATCCTGAGGGTCCAGCGCCCCTAGCTGTAGGTTACCGTACTGAGGATTGTAGATATCGATAGTGCCGCCTAGCCCTGCTCCAGAGAAGTAGTTGTCCTGCTCCCAGCGCGCATCCTGGCGATCTACCCCGACAACGAGTTTATGCTTTGTTGCCCCTAGCGCGAACTCGCCTTCCATTCGCGCATCCAGATTCAGAATCTGGGTCGCTGCATCAGCGGTAAAAATAGTCCGTGATACCTCACCGTTGGCATCTGGCACGCTGGGAATATCTACCCAGTGTTCGCGGGTTTCGGTGCTGGAGTCGGTATAACGGGCAGTGGCCGCAAAGGCCCAGTTGTTATTTAACTGATGATCGAAAAACAGCGTGGTTTCGGTTTTTTCGCGATCATAACGATCCCAGCCCGGCTCCCCCACAAACCGTTCAGAGCCAATAAATCCCTGAGAACCGGGTTCCAGCGTACCTACCTGGGGTAAAAACTGGGCCGACACTTGGCCGGTATTTTCCTGGCGATTAATTAACAGCGTCATGTTGGTATCGTCGCTTGGCCGCCAGGTAAACGACGGTGCCAGCAGGTAGCCATCATCTTCGACATGATCTACCTGAGTGTCGCTATCGCGCTGCAGTGCCACCAAGCGGTACAAGAATTTACCTTCTTCATCCGCGGAGCCCGTGACATCTACCGCCAGCTGTTTACGGTTATGAGAGCCAACCTGCGCCCACACCTCGCCTCTACGCTCCTCTTCAGGCAGTTTGGAAACGCCGTTGATGACGCCCCCTAAATCGGCTTGCCCGTATAGCATTGAAGACGGGCCGCGTAGCACCTCGACGCTCACCAACGCATACACATTGCTGCGGACGCTGTTATACGAACCATAAATTTGGCGTAGGCCATCCAAGTAGCGGCCTGCGTTGAGCCCGCGCACTGTGGCGCTATCGATACGGGTATCGAAACCATAGTTACCTGCATTGACGCCGGGGGTATAGAGCAGCGCCTCTTGAATATTTTGGGCTCCGCTGTCTTGAATGAACTCTTCATCAACTACCGACAGGGAAAAGGGCTGTTCATTGATTGGCACGTCCAGCTTGCCAACACTCGGCGCCTCTTCCATTTCGATATAACCAAACTGGCCAGCCGATTCTGCGGTGACTTCGACCGTATCTAGTTCAACAGGCGATGTATTGGTTTCTTCTTGAGCGACCACGGGTGTTGAGGCACCAAACAGAGAGACAAGCGCAATAGCGCTGGTTAGCTGACACAAGCGACAGTGTGGCGTATGCATAGAGATCCTAGAGCAAATGTGCGCAATCATTAACGCAAATATTAATGATAGCGATTTTTATTTGCGCAAATATAGGGATCTCATCACCGTGTGTCAACTGACTGCCCATCACCCAGGCTTACGGCGCCCTTCTCACCCTCTCTAAACTAGAATGGCGGCTATCGGCTTCACGTTTCACCACACTTAACGAACCATCGGTTTCTAATACCACCGCTTGCACCGCTGCCACATCGCTAACACCACTTCCCCGAATGGCTGAAAGCACTTCGGCTTTCGTTACCCGTGCTTTGCGTAAGGAATGAGGTAAATACTCACCTTGGTAGAGCAGCATCAATGGCTCGCCGGTCACTAACCGCCTGACCCAGCTAAACCGCACACTGGTCCAGGTGATGATAAATTGCAGCGAAATCAACAGCCCCATCGCGACAGCGCCATCTGCCAACGCCACATCTTTAGACAACAACACCGTTGCCAGCGTAGAACCGAGCGCTACCGTGACAATCAAATCAAAAGCATTCATTTTGGAGAGTGTGCGATTGCCTGATAGGCGCAGAAAAATCACCAGCGTTGTGTACGCCAGCAGGCCGATCACTAAAATCCTAAACAAACTGCCCCACCCGTTAAAAAAAACCAGTTCCATTGGTACGCTCCTCCTTGGCTATTTGGCGATATACACACAACGGCATATCCCACTGCCCAGGCTAGCACTCTTGAACCTGTTGTATATGCCACGGAGTTCATTTAGTGATGGTTATTCCACCACTCGGCATAGGAGCTGTTATGTGGGGCCAAGCCTCCTTCATCAGGGGCATTATCATCCCACCATACGGGGCCACGCTCCCCTAGCGCCTCTTTAGCCGCTTGGACCGCCTCACGGGCCTGGCGAAGGGCGTCTTCATCTTCTTGCTGCTGGGCCGTTCGTACCGCTCGGCGGGCTTTCATCAATGCTTTTATATGGCTACGTTTTTCGTCTTCACCTAAACGCGGGTCAGTGCAACGCCAAAGGCGATTTTTAGCAACGAAATAGCGCCCATCGGGGGTATGGGGGTATTTATTCGCCATTAATGAGCACCTAGGTAGGCATTGATAAGTGGCGGATCACCTGGCAGGGATTACCCGCGGCAAAGACGTCGGCGGGTATATCTTTGGTCACCACACTGCCAGCGCCAATCACACTACGCGCACCGATGGTGATACCAGGATTAATAATCGCGCTACCCCCTATCCAGCAATCGTCGCCAATGATGATAGGGCGCCCTGCTTCCAAGCCGCTGCGGCGGTGTTGGGCATCGAGTGAATGGGTGGCGGTGTAGAGCTGGACATTGGGACCCAGCATCACGTTATTGCCAATCGTGACCAAAGCAACGTCTAACACGACACAGTTAAAGTTGAAAAAGACGTTATCGCCTAACAGGATATGTTCACCATAATCGCAGTAGAATGGCGGCTCAATCCAAAGCCCTTCACCTGCCTTCGGTAATAACGCCTGCAGAAGCGAGAGACGCTCGGGCGCGTTGTCGCGAGACGCGTTGAGTGCCTGCATGGCTAGCCGCGCCTTACGGCGCAGCTTCTTCAACTCTTTGTCCTGAGCGGAGTACCACTCACCCGCCAGCATTTTTTCGCGCTCGGTCATCGATACGCCTGCTGAGTGGACGCGCCTAGAAGCGCTTTGAAAGCGTTAGGGCACCAAACTTATCCTGCTCTTCTTGCCCATCGAACTCACGTGAACGCTGTACCGCGGCGTAAGTGACCTGCCAGTCTTCCCACGCCAATGCCAGGCCAGCGGAAATATCGCCCACCCACTCTTTGCGCTCGACCGAGTGGCTGTCTCTGAAGGTATTACCATCCAAGGTCAGATTTTGCGCCATGTAGTAACCATCGACACTGGCAAACAGGTACCACTGCCATCCTGTTTTGCCGGTCATGTGATGACGGCTACCGGGGCTGGGTGTGAGGGTAGGAATCCCGGAGGCTTCGTCGCCCCAGCGCACGCTGTACCCGGCGCTTGCATAGGTGTAGAGGTTACCTAAAGCGGCGCTGACGCTAGGGCCATGGGCTAACTGCTTACCGATAAAGGGGCTGCTATGCCACCACTGGCGGCGCATAGCGACATTAACAATGGCTTCATCCCCCAACTGGTTATTCCAACCGTTGGGGCGTTCGCTATCAGTAATGCGGTGTACTTCGCGCTGAATACTATCGGCCAGTGACGACGGCCCAACCAAACCAATATCAAGATGTAGATCCGTCGCTTGGCGCCAGTTACCCATCGGCACATCGTCATACAGCGAAAGGCCACCAAAAACGATCCCAGCATACGGGCGATCATCCTCGATCAGCCTGCGCTGCTCGATATCGTTGGGCGTATAAATTTGATGCACCAGTCGAAAAGCGGCCATGTCCGCGTTATCGATAATGCTATCCGGCAAGGCCGTTGCTAAGCGCTGTGTCCAACTCTGTGCGTCAGGTTCAAACGCCCAGTTGAGCTCGAATCCGCTGGTAAAGTGGCCATCGTCACTGCTGGCCATGCCATCATTTTCATGCTTAATCGACAGCACGCTATCGTCTGCCTGTGCGAAAATAGGCATCAAACCAATAGCAGCTACCATCGGGAGCAGCTGCCATCGTAGTGGGGGATTTACTTTCATTACTCGTTCCTTGAGATCGGCAACAAACATTGTTGATTGTATGTAATTGTGCAAAAAGATAGCAAGCATACATTTAAAAAAATAAAGGATGACCCATCGGCCATCCTTTATTTGCCTATCGTTAACGTTGCTTACTGAAAAGGATAGACGAACGTCTGATAAATTCTAGCGATCGTGCAACAACCACTGTGGCGTAATCTCGTGTTGACCGTTTTCGTCGGTAATAAACAAAGATCCTTCGCTGATCATAACGGCCCAATTAATCGCCCGCGGCAGATCTTTCGCGATGGTTTCTAATGCCTCTTGGGGCAAGCCCGCCACATGTACGTTTTTCAAAGATGCCACATTCGGCAGTACTTTGCTTTCCCAAAGATCGACCCGTCCATAGGCCAGCAGTGACACTCGCTCTGCCCGGCGCGAACACCACGTGATGCGCTCAGCGTCTGGTAAACCCACTTCAATCCAGTGCAGCAAGCGCCCGTCTAAGCTTTTCTCCCACAGTGCTGGCTCATCGACATCAGACAGCCCACGGCCAAAGGCGAGTGACTCGCTGTACCACAACACATAGGCCAGCAGGCGAGCGCTCATGCGCTCTTCGGTTTCGGACGGGTGACGCGCCACGGTAAAACGCAGCGTTTCATAAACGCCGCGATCCAGATCGGTGAGGTTAATATCCACTTTGTAGGGCGTTGCGCTAAGAGCCATGAACGTGTCCAAACGAAAATTTGCGCTAGTGTACCCGATGCTAGGTGCCGCGGGTGAATTGTGCGAAAGTTAAGCGTGGCGATAATCAGCACTCAGCGTGCCATTTTTCAACGTTTCAGCTTCGTGCATGGGCTCGCGCCACGTCTCTTCAAGCGCGGCTTGATACCACCCCTGCATCGCTGGTAGCGCCAGTAAGCGCTCGACATACGCCTGGGCTTGTTCACTCATTGGCAGGCCAAACGTCTGTATGCGAAAAGCGACGGGCGCATAAAACGCATCGACGGCGGTGAAGTGCTCGCCCGCCAGGAAAGGCCCGCCAAAGCGTTCAAGCCCCTGCTGCCATAACGCATCCAGGCGGGTTACATCCGCCTTGAGCTTGGCTGACAAGCTGTTCAGCTCTACCCGCACGCCACAGTTCATTGAACATTCATCACGCAACGCTCCAAAGCCGCTGTGCATTTCGGCAGTGGCAGCGCGCGCCCAGGCGCGTGCCGCCTTATCACTCGGCCAAACGCTAGCATACTGCTCGGCCAGATACTCGATGATGGCCAATGAATCCCACACCGCCAATCCATCGTCGACGGCTTTATCTACCAAGCAGGGTACTAAGCCTGAAGGTGAAAAATGAATAAAAGTGTCATGGCTCGCGCCAAAACCACCTTCGAACGGCATGAGATGTTCGTTAAACGGAATCTCCAGCACTTTCATCAACACCCAAGGGCGCAACGACCAAGAAGAGTAGTTTTTATTAGCGATATAGAGATCAAACATCTCGTGCTCCTTGCGTGATTATGAAACATTAGCCGAACAAGCTAGCAGAACAGAAAAGTCTTTATTAACGTGTCGCCTGCGCCAAAGTATTGCCCCCTAACCCCATCAATACTCCACCGCCAATACGCTGAATCAGCCTGGAGGAGCCATGTGATTTGCGTAACCATTCGCGCAACGGGCTGGCTAGAAGCACTACCACGACGTCGGCAGACGAGAATAGAGCATTGGTGGCTACCCCCAACCAGAGCAGTTGCCATGCCACTGGCATAGCGCTCTCTGGCTGGACGAACTGGGGCAGAAAAGCGACAAAAAAGAGGGCTGTTTTAGGGTTGAGTACTTCCACCAAAAAACTGTCGCGCAGTACGCGCTTCGTCGTTGCCAATGGCACCTCTTCATGGGCATGGATGCCCTGCTGCCATAGCCGTAGCCCCATCCAGAGCAAGTAAAGCCCGCCGATAACCTTCATGGCGACATAGGCTGGAGGGATGGCCGCAAACAGCAGCGCCAAACCAAGCGCCGCAGCAATAACGTGGATGTAGCAGCCCATATGTACACCGATAACCGCTAGCCACCCGGCCCGGCGGCCACGCCCCAACGTCTGCGCGGCGGTGTAAAGCATGGCAGGCCCAGGTAGATAGGCAAAACCCAGTGCAGCGAGGATGAACGCGGCCCATTGCATCGTGGCAACCCCCGAAAGGTGAAAAGTAGTGAGTCTTCGAGAATAAAACGGGGGTGACGCAAGCGCCACCCCCTAAATAAGTAAAACCGCAAGGAAATCGGGTTTAGAAGTTGGCTTTACGCTTTTCGACAAACGCTGCCATGCCCTCTTTCTGCTCGGCGCCAGCAAAGCAAAGCGCGAACAGGCTGGTTTCCAGCGCTAGTGCGCTATCCAGGTCTTGATCCATGCCGTCGTGAACGGCCTGCTTGGCGCCGCGCACTGACTGCGGGCCGTTGCCTTTCAGTTGTTTGGTGAGCTCTTCAACGTAGCTTTCCAGTTCCGCTTGCGGCATCACGCGGTTCACTAGACCGATACGCAGCGCTTCCTGGGCGTCGATTTTACGGCCAGTGGTGACCAGATCAATCGCCATGGCGGGGCCAACGCGGCGGGGCAGACGCTGGGTGCCGCCAAAGCCTGGGATCACGCCCAGCAGTACTTCCGGCTGGCCGAATACGGCATTGTCGCTGGCTACTGCCCAGTCGCAGGCCAGCGCCAGTTCGCAGCCGCCGCCAAGGCAAAACCCGTTCACCAACGCGACCACCGGCACGGGCAGTGTCTCTAGGCGTTTAATCGTACGCAGCGCTTGGCTGGCGAAAGCCCGCGCCTGTTCGGGTGTTTTTTCGCGCATTTCGGTGATATCTGCACCGGCCACGAAGGATTTCTCGCCCGCACCGGTAATCAGCACGGCGCGTAGATTCGGGTGGGCTTCGAGTTCGACTAAATGCGCTTCCAGGGCGGCCAGCACTTCGCTGTTAAGGGCGTTCAATGCTTTAGGACGATTGATGGTCAGTCGCACCATCCCATCGTTATCAACCTTCTCAATGACTGCTTCGCTCATGGCGGACTCCTTATTCGATTTGTTATTGAATATGAAAGTGAACACCACTCAACCCTAGCGAACGCTTGGTTGAGTGGCAATGACTTCTTTATGCCCCGCGCCTCGCGTCAGCGCAAGCTAGTCGTAGTGATAAAATCCGCGCCCGCTCTTACGGCCAAGATAGCCCGCCGCCACCATGCGCTTGAGCAGTGGGCAGGGGCGGTATTTGGGGTCGCCAAAACCCTCTTGCAGCACTTCCATAATCGCCAAACAAACGTCCAGGCCGATCAGGTCCGCCAGCGCTAACGGCCCGAGGGGATGAGCGGCCCCTAGCTTCATCGCTTCATCAATCGCTTCTGGCGTGGCGGTACCTTCTTGCACGATAAAAGCAGCTTCATTGATCATGGGCACCAGCAGGCGATTCACAGCAAAGCCTGGCGCATCGCCTACCGGTACGGCGGTTTTGCCCAGCGCCTTTGCGAGAGTTTCAATCTCGGCCACGGTAGCGTCCGAGGTTTGCTCGGCGCGAATCACTTCCACCAATTTGAGCACCGGCACCGGATTAAAGAAGTGCATGCCCACCACGCGCTCAGGGTGCTCGCACACCGCCGCCAGCCGGGTGAGGGACAGCGACGAGGTGTTGGAGGCTAAAATAGCCTCACTGCTCAAACGGCTTAGATCGCGGAACAGCCTCTCTTTGAGTTCAGGCTGCTCAGGGGCGGCCTCGATAATGATCGCGCAGGTGCTCAGGTCATCAAGGGTGGTCGTGGTAGAGAGGCGCGCTAAAGCCGCGGTTTTATCTGCCTCGCTGAGTTTCTCTTTCGCCACTAGTTTGCCCAAGCCTTTGTCGATATTCGCTTCAGCACGGGAAAGCTGCTGCTCGGCCACATCATAGAGCCGAACATTGAAACCGCTGGCGGCAACCACTTGAGCGATTCCCTGCCCCATGGTTCCCGCGCCGACCACACCGATCAACTTGTCACTCATGCACACTCTCCCTCTTGGTAAACAATGCGTTGCCTTCATTAATGCTGCTTGGCTTCTTCACGCAGTACGAACTTTTGAATCTTGCCCGTGGAGGTTTTGGGCAGTTCACTGAAAATGACCGTTTTGGGGACTTTGTAACCCGCCAAATGTTCACGACAGTGAGCGATAATATCCGCCTCGGTGACTTCACCGTACCCCACTTTAAGCTTTACAAAGGCACAGGGCGTCTCGCCCCACTTCTCGTCAGGCTTGGCGACCACCGCTGCCTCTTCTACAGCGGGATGGCCGTAAATAGCGTCTTCCACCTCGATGGTCGAGATGTTCTCTCCCCCGGAAATAATGATGTCTTTCGAGCGATCCTTGATCTCGATATAGCCATCCGGATGCCAAACCGCCAGATCGCCGGTGTGATACCACCCGCCTTCCAACGCCTGCTGGGTGGCCTCCGGATTCTTCAGATAACCTTTCATGACGTTGTTGCCGCGCATCAGTATCTCGCCCATGGTTTGGCCATCTTTAGGCACCGGTTCCAGGGTCAGCGGGTCGGCCACGCACAGGGCTTCCAGCATATGATAGCGCACACCCTGACGCGCTTTGATTTTGGCTCGCGCTTCGATGGGTAATTCATCCCACTCCTCACGCCAGGCGCACACGGTCACCGGCCCGTACACTTCCGTAAGGCCATACACATGGGTGACTTCAATGCCCAGCTTCTCGACACCGGAAATCACCGAGGCGGGCGGCGCGGCACCGGCGGTGGTCACTTTTACCGGGTGGTCGAACTGGCGTTTATCTTCCGCGGGTAGATTCACCAACCCATTGAGAATAATCGGCGCCCCGCTGAAGTGAGTCACCTTTTCATCGCCAATCAGTTGCATGATCTTTTTCGGGTCGACCCGGCGCAGGCAAACGTTCACGCCCGCATTGGCGGCAATGGTCCATGGAAAACACCAGCCGTTGCAGTGAAACATCGGCAGTGTCCATAGGTAGATCGGGTGGTGGGGCATGGCCCACTCCATGATATTGCTCACCGCGTTGAGATAAGCGCCGCGGTGGTGATACACCACACCCTTGGGTTTGCCGGTCGTGCCAGAGGTGTAGTTCAGCGAGATCGCGTCCCACTCATCCGCAGGCAGTTGATAGGCAAAATCGGCATTACCTTCGCTAAGCAGCGCCTCGTACTCGATCTCACCAATGCCCTGGTTATCGCCAAGGAACTCTACATCGGCCACATCAATGATTAGCGGTTTATCGGTTAGCTTGGCGACGGCTTGCTGAATAACGTCAGCAAACTCGGGATCGACCAGAATGGCTTTGGCTTCGCCATGCTCAAGCATATAGCTGATTGCCTCGGCATCCAGACGAATATTAAGCGTGTTAAGCACGCAGCCCGCCAGCGGCACACCAAAGTGCGCTTCAAACATGGCGGGGATATTGGGCAGCATGGCGGCCACGGTTTGGCCCGGCTGAATGCCCCGCTTTTCGAGTGCAGAAGCAAGCTGGCGACAGCGCTCCCAGGTTTGACCCCACGTGCGCCGGGTACTGCCATGTACGACGGCAGGGTAATCGGGATAAATCGACGCCGAGCGTTCGATAAAGGTCAGCGGTGATAGCGGTACGTGATTAGCGACTGTTTTAGGCAAGCCTTGCTCGAAAATAGCGGCCATGGTCGGCTCCTGTTGTTGTTTAGCATCCGTTTTAAGGGATCGTTTTAAATAGTTGTTTTGATTGCCTAGAAACGGCACCGCCGCCTCTAGGGCGGCGGTGCTGACTCGCGCATTAACGTCAATAAACCTCAAATTCGCTTAAACACTGTGTTCCCGCCTCGATCACCGCGCGTTGGGCACGCCCTACCGGCAGCCATTGAGTGATCGCAAATTCCGCGCTGCGTAACTTGGCAGTATAGAAGGGATCGCCGCTGCCGTTATTCAGAGCAGCCTGGGCAAGCAGGGCCGACTGGCCCATTTGCCATGCGCACAGCACGTGGCCCGACAAGTTAAGAAACGGCGTGGCATAGGCCTGCACCGCATCGGCGCCGTTCTCAGGGTCACTGCCCTGCGCTAACACCATCGCTTGGGCGGCTTTTAAATCTTCAAGGCCTGCAGCCAAGCCAGCGCCCAACGCTTTCAATGCAGGGTCGGCGTTGAGCTGCTCCACGGTGGCGGCCACGTCTTTCAACAGCACCGTCAGCGCTTCACCGTTGTCGCGTTGGAGCTTACGCCCCGCCAAGTCGAGCGCCTGAATACCGTTGGTGCCTTCATAAATCGGTGCAATACGGGCATCGCGCAGCAGTTGGGCGGCACCAGTCTCCTCTACGTAACCCATCCCACCGTGCACCTGAATGCCCATGGAGGCAATATCCACGGCTTGATCGGTTGAGAAGCTTTTGATGACTGGAATCAGGATATCAGCGCGGGCCTGGGCGGCGCGGCGGGCTTCATTACTTTCAGCGTGGCGGGCGGTATCCAGCTCGGCGGCGCAATAAAGCGCTAGCGCACGCAGCGCATCGGTGCGCGCACGCATGGAGAGCAACATACGGCGCACATCCAAATGGTCGCTGATAGTGCAGTCGGCACCGCCACGCGCCTTCGGAGCGCGCCCCTGGCGACGCTCCAACGCATAGGCAAAGGCATGCTGGCAGGCGCGCTCAGCTACGCCGATGCCTTGAATACCGACTTTATGGCGTGCCTCGTTCATCATGGTGAACATGTGGTTAAGACCACGCCCCTCTTCCCCCACCAAATAGCCAACAGCGCCGCCGTTTTCGCCAAAACTCAGCGTGCAGGTGGGTGAGCCATGAATGCCCAGCTTGTGTTCGATGGACGCGCAGGTCACATCGTTGCGCTCGCCTAGAGAGCCATCTTCATTGACCCGGAACTTGGGCACTAAAAAGAGTGAGATGCCTTTATTACCTTCCGGCGCATCGGGTTTACGGGCCAGTACCAGGTGAATGATGTTCTCGGCCGCGTCGTGTTCGCCCCAAGTGATATAGATCTTCTGACCGCTGAGTCGGTAGTGGTCGTTTTCAGGCACAGCGCGAGTGCGCACTTGAGAGAGGTCTGACCCAGCTTGAGGCTCGGTCAGGTTCATGGTACCGGTCCAGGTGCCTTCTACCAGTTTCGGCAGGTAGGTGGTTTTTAATGCATCGCTGCCATGATGGGCCAACGCCTCAATGGCACCGGCGGTGAGCATCGGGCAAAGTCCCAGCGCCATGTTGGCGCCGTGGAGCATCTCCTGCACCGCACTGGCGACCACTTCGGGCAGGTTTTGTCCACCCAACGCTTCGGAAACACCAATGCCGTTCCAGCCGCCTTCGACATACGCCTGATAGGCCGCCGCGAAGCCTTCCGGCGTGGTGACGCTGCCGTCGGCATTGCGTTTAGCCCCCTGCTGATCGCCAATCTTGTTCAGCGGGCCCCAGACGTCACCAGCCAGTTTCGCCGCTTCTTCGAGTACCGCGTCCACCAGATCAGGCGTGGCCTCTTCAAAGCCCGGCAAGCTGAGCGAGCGATGCGCTAACAGCTCTTCGAGCACAAAGCGCAAGTCACGTATCGGCGCGGCGTAAACATTCATGGCGGACCTCGGGCTGAAAATGAAACAAATGTTTGAAAGGCTAAGGTGGATAGTAGTAATACTCACCCGCCTACACCATTAGCCCAAGGTATCAGCCACTAGCGTTCAACGCCCTTACCTGAGGCTACTTTCGCACGCCCGCTTGCTCCACATCATCATAATAAGTGATATGGCTCTCATCTTCCGCTGGCGGTCCGACCACGGGCTCGACGGCGTCAACGTCCCACACGGCGCCGGAAAGATCTTCCAGATGCTCGTGCTCTAGCGCCCCTTGCATTAACTCTTCAGTAACCACTAGCTCGGCACCGGCAGCGGTCATGGGTGTCGTAGGTGTAAACGGTGCCACCGGCAGCGGCGCAGGGCGCACATGACGACGCCAGGAGAAGAACATTACAAAGAACAGGCTCATTGAACCGAAGGCCCAGAACAGACCCGCATCGCCCATCACTGTCATGACCGGCGAGATCAACAGCGGGCTGATGGTAGCGCCAATCGAATTGATCAATAGCAAGCCCTGACTCATGCGCACAAGCGCCCCCGCCGGCGCCCGGTCGGCGGCGTGGCTGACCGCCACCGGATAGAGGGCAAACACACCACCACCCAACAGGAACAGCAGCACTGCCAACAGCGGCGTGGAGAGCGGCAGCCACAGCATCGCCGCCGAGATCAGTACGCAAAAACCGCTGATCCCAATCAGTACCATCTGGCGGTCATGGCGATCTGACCAACGACCTATCGGGTACTGCAGCAGCATGGCGCCCATGATGACGACCGCCATCATCTGCCCCACTTGGCTGACGCTCATACCATTACGCTGCAAATAAAGAGGTAGTAGCGTGTACGCCGCGGCAACCACCATCCCTGAGCCCAAACTGCCCATGACGCCGGTCGGCGTTAGGGTGATCAGCCGATGGGGTGGCAGCGGTTCAGCCTGTTCCATTATCGGCGACACGCGGGGAATCATCGCCATCGGCAGCACAGAGAGCGACGCCAACAGCCCAATGACCATAAAGGGAGCCGTCACGCCCATGGCGTTGGTCACGCCCAGCAGCAACTGCCCCAATACGCCTGCGGCATACAGTGAAATCATATATAGCGCCAGCAAGCGGCCACGGACTCTTTGATCACCAGCGGTAAGCAACCAGCTTTCAATGACCAGATACACCCCAACGGTGGCCCAGCCGCCAATCAAGCGCAGCGCAAACCATGCCCAGGGGTCGAAGAACAGGCCTTGTAGCAGCACCGTCACGGCCACTAAGGAGGCAAAACTGCCGTAGGCACGAATATGTCCAATACGCAGCAGTAGACGGTCATTCACCATTGCCCCTAACGCCAGACCGATGAAGTAAGCCGAGGAGACAATACCGATCACCGTGGCCGACTCACCGGCGGCGTCCAGGCGCACGGTAATCAGGGTCGCCAGAAAACCGTTGCCGATCCCGAGAATGAAGAGCCCTAAAAGGGGCGCTAGCGCCATGGCCAACAGTTGCCGCGACATGAAAACCTCACCTTGCCTAGAAAGAGAAAGCGTTACCAAACGAAAGGATTAGAGCCGACATTTCACCTGGCACACCGAGTCAGGCAGCAATAGCGGCGCGCAATTATTGCCCCCAAGAAGGCAAAGTCAATGCTTTTCTAAGGTTACAAATCTTCACCTTAGCGTTTTGTAGAGAATAACCGTGTCTGGGCCAGGAAATTCCACTACTAAATTATTATTTTGCGCCCACCAACGAAAGGTTTCTTCACTAAAAAAGCTGATGTGCGTGGGATCGCTAATATAGTGCCAGCGAGCAAAGGCGTCAGGGGTAGAAACACGCTTCGTCATCAAGCCAAGATAACCGCCTGGAACCAGTTGCCCGGCCAGCTGCGTCAGTACTTGGCCAGGTTGTGACAAGTGCTCAACGACTTCGGTGGCGGTGATAAAATCAAACGTTTGGGTTAGCACGCCAGCATCTGGGGCATAGAAAGGGTCGTAGATGGCCATTGGGTGCCCGTATTCGGCAAACATCACTGACAGCGTTGGCCCTGGCCCGGCGCCAAAATCGAGCCCGCGAGCGCCTGGCGGCAGTTTGGCCAACAACGGGGTAAATAAACGCCCTAAAAAGCGCCGGTATCCCGTATCATGCGGCGAGTTTTGATGTTTGTCGTATTCGGCTTTTTCAGCGGCGGCGCTCAAATGCTGCTCGGGGGGCACAAATACCAGCTTGCACGTGGCACACTGGTAGTAGTTACGACGCTGATCCCGGTGGTAAAGCGCTGTGGTGGTTTCCGCGCAGAGGGGGCAGCGATGCATCATCGTATTCTCTGGCTTATCGTTATGTATTAAGGAAAGTGGCATGCTATCAGGTCTGGATCATCTTGTTGTTACAGTGACCGATATGGGTCGCGCCGTCGATTTCTACTCACGCGTTTTAGGCTTGGACGTTCGTTATCGAGATGCTCAACGGGTCGATTTAATGCTCGGCGATACGGCATTACGCCTACACCAAACCGACACCGATATTGCGCCAATCTCAGCAACACCCACGCCTGGCAGCCTGGATTTATGCCTGCGTTGCCAACTACCGCTGGATGAATTCAAGCAGCATTTGGACGCTCTGGCTATCGAGGTCGAGCTCGGCCCCGTAGCGCGCCAAGGGGCCAATGGCCCGATCGAGTCTATCTACCTGCGCGACCCCGATGGCAACCTGTTGGAGATTTGCCGCCCCGCGTCACGTTAAAGCAAGACACATTCAGCAGTACGCAATCAGCACGATCGAGCGATTTACCGTAAGGAAATGTCATGCAAGATAACGCCAATCAGGCGCCACTAGAAGGCGACGTTGTCAGTGAAGAGCGATCCCATCAGCCCGACACCACCATGGCGATGGTGATCTATGCACTCTACTTGGCGAGCTTCTTTCTTGGTTTTACGTCGATTATTGGCGTGATCATTGCCTACGTCTATAAGGGCAAAGGCCCTGTCTGGTTAGACGAGCACTACCGCTATCAGATCCGTACGTTCTGGATAGGATTAGTCTACGGCATTGTCTTTTCTGTCTTGACACTGATCCTGATTGGCTTCCCGCTACTGCTGGCGCTCGCCGTTTGGTTGATTATCCGCTGCGTTAAAGGCTTTAAAGGACTGCAAGAAAAACGCGCCCCGTCCAACGTCGATAGCTGGCTGTTTTAGCGATGACGCAACAAACGGTTGATTCCCAGCAGCGTTTTTCCAAAGCCAGCGCGATTAGCTGGCTTTGGCGCCAATTGTCCCGCTGGTCGCTCAAGTGGCTGTGGCGCATGGCCTCGGTACTGGGGCCGGTGGTTTACCGCTTCAACAAGCGTGAGCGTTGGGTAACCGAGCGCAACCTGACAGCCGTTTATCCCGACCTCTCTAACGCTGAGCGCAGCACGCTCGCCCAGAATAGCTTGCGCCACTCGACGGCGACCATGCTGGAGTTAGGCCACGCCTGGATGGCAGCGCCGGATAAAGTAGAGACCAGCATTTTAGCGGTACATGGTCGCGATAAACTCGATAACGCCCGCACCGATGGCCGCGGCGTGATTGTACTGGCGCCTCACTTTGGCAACTGGGAAGTGCTTAATTTCTGGCTATCCAGTCACTTCCCGTTCACCGCCATGTACGAGCCGCCTAAAATCAGCGCACTTGATCCGGTCATTCGCCATGGCCGTGAACGCATGGGCGCAAGCCTGGTACCCACCAACCCCCGCGGCGTAGCGGCCCTGCTTAAAGCGCTTAAACGCAGCGAAGCCATTGGCATTCTGCCAGACCAGGAACCCGATTGGGGCAGCGGTGTTTTCGCGCCGTTTTTTGGTCGCGATGCCTACACCGCCACACTGCTGCCCAAGCTCGTGGCCCGCACCCAGGCACGCGTGGTCACAGGCGTTGCACTACGTATCCCCGGGAAGGGCTTTGAAATTCATTTTTTGGATGCCGATGAACGGGTTTATAGCGATGATGATGTGCAGTCAGCCACCGGCGTCAATGCCAGCGTGGAAGCCGCCATTGGCTTGGCGCCGGCCCAGTATCAGTGGGAGTACAAGCGCTACCGTAAAGTAGTTCAAGAGCAGCAAAAGCTAGCGAACTACCGCGACTACCGGCTTTATTAACAAGAGTTTATTTATGTCGAAAGATAGCTTAAATCGGGATGAGACACGCCCGCCGCAGATAATTTATGCGCTCTATTTAGCGGGCATCGTGACCGCCAATATTACCCTGCTGATCGGCGTGATCATTGCGTATGTTTACCGTAAAGAGGCCACGCCGTGGCTACAGCCACACTACCGTTACCTGATTCGCACCTTCTGGATCGGCACGCTGTACGCCTGTATCGCCTTTGTGCTTAGCATTTTTATCGTTGGCACCCTGCTCTGGCCACTGCTAGCCGTTTGGCTCGGCGTGCGCTGTGTGCTCGGCTGGGTCGATGTACGCAAGGGCCACCCACCGGCGCGCCCCGCCAGCTGGCTCTGGTAAGCTCTTGTAAGTGCAGCCGTTATTCGTTGTTGTCTCGGGCGTAGACGTCATCCAAACGCTCGATATCGTCTTCGCCCAGGTAGCTTCCCGACTGCACTTCGATCAGTTCCAGGGGAATTTTGCCAGTGTTTTCCAACCGGTGTAGCGCCCCAATGGGAATATAAGTGGACTGGTTTTCACTGACCAAGAAACTGCGTTCTTCAAGCGTTACCCGCGCCGTGCCTCTCACCACAATCCAGTGTTCAGCGCGGTGGTGGTGGCGCTGCAGTGAAAGCCGGCCACCGGGCTTCACGGTAATGTGCTTGACCTGATAACGCTCGCCACTGTCCATCGCCTGAAAGCTGCCCCAGGGCCGCTGTACTTGGGGTGCCGAACAGGGCTCGCTGCGTCCTGCCTTTGAAAGTGAAGCCACCAGCTGTTTGACCTGCTGCGCCTGATCACGACGGGCCACCAGCACGCTGTCCGATGTTTCCACCACAATCAGATTCTGCACACCCAGCGTCGCCACAAGGCGATGTTCGGCAAACACCAGCGAATCCTGCGTATCGGTCAACCAGGCATCGCCTTTGCTGGCATTGCCCGCCGCATCAGGTTCAACGGTGGCCCAAAGCGCATCGAAACTGCCGATATCGCTCCACGCAGCCGCCAAGGGCACCACAGCGGCGTGCTCACAGTGCTCCATCACCGCGTAGTCGATGGAGTCTGCCGGGCAGCGCTTGAAAGCTGTTTCGCCCAAACGCAGAAAATCCAAGTCACGGTGCGCAGCGCTCACCGCCTCCTCGCAGGCTTCCAGCATGGCGGGCTGTAACTGCTTTAACTGGGCTAAATAGGTTGAAGCGCGCAGCAGGAACATACCGCTGTTCCATAAATAGTCACCGCTTTCGACCAGCTCAGCGGCGCGCTCCGCCGTGGGTTTTTCAATAAAGGACGCCAGGCGATGGCCACCCGCCAGCGGCTCACCGCAGGCAATATAACCGTAGCCGGTTTCAGGCTGCGTCGGCACGACGCCAAAGGTGACCAGGAAGCCGGCTTCCGCCAACGGTTGGGCAAGGGACACGCTGTGCTGGAACGCCTCAACACCGCCGATCACATGATCCGCAGGCAGTACTAGCAAGAGCGGATCATCACCCGACTGGCTGGCAAGCAGCGCCGCACAGGCAATCGCGGGGGCGGTATTGCGGCCTTCCGGTTCGAGCACCACGGTAGCGGGTTGATCCATTTCGCGCAGCTGTTCAGCCATTAAAAAGCGGTGGCTATGGTGCCCCATTAACATCGGCGCCGCTTCGGTCAACCCGACGAGACGGCTCAGCGTTTGCTGCAACAGGCTCTGGTGGGAGGTCAAACGTAAAAACTGTTTAGGCATTTGCTCGCGGGAGAGTGGCCAAAGCCGAGTGCCACTGCCGCCGCTTAAAATCACTGGCTGGATCATTGCTGCGTCCTTGTCGTTGCCTGTACCTGAGAGATGCTCTCTGGTGCCAACCGAGTCCCTATTGTTGAATCAGCGCCTAGTGCAAACGCTACTGCCCCAAAGTCTTCCTGCAGCCAATGGCGCAGTTGGCTCATTCGGGGAGCTTGCGTCGCTTGGTCGAGCAGGGGCAGCGTACCCTGAACAAAACCACGGGCCAAAAATGGCGCCAATAGCGCTGGATCACCACTGATAATATGCACCGGCACCGCCGCACTGGCATCGTCACCGGTGATTAGCGGCGCGGGTTGGTGATCGCCCAGAACGATCATCACTGTATCCTCGTCCACCACCCGTTCGGCCCAGCGCCCGGTGACCTTTACAGCGTAGTCCACCGACCAGGCGTAGTGGTCACGAATACGCTCGATGTCCTGCCACAGCACTTCGGGCGGGTCGCCAGCATGCTCCCAAGGTGCAAAAATGCTGCCATCCCCCACCAGAGACCACTCCTCGATGACCGGCAGGATAGGCGTCCAGGGGGCATGGCTAGAGATCAACGCCAACTGGGCAAACACCGGTGAATCCCCCAGCAAGTGTTTTTGAGTGTAATCCAGGGTGAATTGGTCGGGCATGGTGACCCAGTTGAGCGCAGGGCCGGCGTAGTCGATGTCCTTCGCAGCGGCAATCTGATCGAAGCCATAGGCCTCCCCTTCCGGCCATGCCATGGAGATAGCAGGCATCACCGCCAGCGTACGCTGACCGGTGGCGCTGAAATCGTCGATCAGGGTGGTATGGTTGCTGTTTAACATCAACTGGTACCACAGCTGATTATCAATCCAGCGACCGCTAAGCGTCGTCGCATGGGCAAGCCAGGATTGACCGCCACGAATCGGCGACGCCAACAAGCCGGAGACAACGTGCAGCCCCTGCGCCTCTAGCCGCTGCTGCAGATCGCCCAGGGTAGGTAGCAGAACATTCGCATAGCGCGGGTCATCCAGTGCCGAAACACCGTATGACTCGATAAAGGTCAGCAGCACATTGTGACCGGCAAGCCCCGGAAGTGGCTGGCTTTCCATCGGCGCCGCATCCAGTTGCGCGGTAAAGGCAAGGCGGGCCGTGTGGGTCTCGGTTATTTGCTGCCATTGAAAGTGCGTGGTGTTCACCATTGGCAAGCGGGCGCTATCTACCCACCGAACACCGCCCAGCTCAAGGGCGGCACAGGCGGAGGCCATGGTTAACAGCGCTAATGCCGCAACGCCGGGTGGCCGCTTAGGGGAGTAAGCGACAGGCGGAAGTAGTAGCCGCACGACGCCGAAAGCGATACCCAGCAGCATGGCGCCGCCTGCCAACATGGCACACACTGCCAAAAATTGGCCTAAATTACCCGCTAAAAGATGGTAAATGGAGCGCAGCAAAGGAACATCGAGGTAAAGGTTGAGCGGCCGGGCAAACGCCATATGGGTCGCGGCCGTGCCCAAATTGGCAGCAGTGGCCACCATGATACAACTGACAAGCCCCACGCCGACCAAACGTCGCAGGCGACCGACGGGAAGCAATAACATCAAAGGCGCGATAACCAGCGCCTCCCAAGCGATCAGAGGGGTACCGATTTCTCCCAAACGCCACCACAGCGGTGCAATGAGCAATAAATTCAGCAGTAGCAAGGTAAATATTAATCGACTCATCGCATTCTCATTTGTGCCTACTTTAGCTTACAGTATCCGCAGTATGGCCTGTCAGTGCTCCGCCTCTTCACGAGGCTATATAAGTCATCAAGGCACGTGAGCAAGGATTAAGGCTGCTGAAAAGCGCAACAATCATGTACTGTTGCAATCAATCGTATAGTTATTGTTTAAACATTTCACGCGTTGCGTGATTTATTGCCATGCGTTTTGCAGGCCTTCACTCGAAAGGATCTCGCCCATGCGTTCTAGCCATTTTGGTAAGTGGCAGGCAGGTAAGTGGATGATGTTACTTGGCTGCACGGCAGCCGCTCCCACTTTTGCCGCAGACGATAATCATTTTTGTGCGGTCATCGAGCGCGCTCAGCAGCTTGCCGAAGAGGCTTATGAAGCCCCTGAAGAGACGCTGCCTGCGGTATTGCGTGAACTCGATTACGATACCTACCGGCAAATTCGCTTTGACCCTGATCACGCCTATTGGCGCAATGAAAGCCCCTTTAGTATGCAGCTGTTTCACAGTGGTTTCCTCTTTCAAACCCCGGTGGCGCTAAACGTCATTGAAAACGACACCGCCACCCCGCTGCCTTTTTCGGCGGAAGACTACTCCTACGACGGCAATGCCGAAAAGCTCAAGGAGTACGACTTATCGGGTAGTGACCACGCAGGCTTTCGCTTGCACTACCCACTGAACAATGACGCCTATGCGGACGAATTTGCCGTTTTTCTCGGTGCCAGCTATTTCCGCATTGTCGGCCGCGACCAAGCCTACGGGTTATCTAGTCGGGGCCTTGCTATCGATACCGCCTCCCCTGAGGGTGAGGAGTTCCCGGCGTTTCGCGAGTTCTGGCTCTACCAGCCCGGCGCCGATGCCAAGCAGATTGAGCTACTCGCGTTAATGGATAGCCCTTCCGTCAGCGGCGCCTATCGCTTTGTTATCCAACCCGGTGACAATACCCGGGTAGAAGTGGAAGCCGAGCTGTTCGCTCGTGAAGACATTGCCAAGTTGGGGGTTGCCCCGCTTACCAGCATGTTCACTTACGGCGAGGCAAGTCAAAAGCGTCCCGACGACTTCCGCCCGCAAGTGCACGACTCCGACGGCCTGCTCATGCATACCGGTGGCGGCGAGTGGATCTGGCGACCGCTCACGAACCCCGCCCACCTTCACACCTCCACTTTTGCCGATAACTCACCTCAAGGGTTTGGCCTGATGCAGCGGGAGCGTGACTTTAACCGCTACCTGGATACGGAAGCCCAATACCACCGCCGCCCCAGTCAGTGGGTGGTACCGTTAGATGAGTGGGGGCCGGGCCATGTGGAGCTGGTGGAAATTCCTACCCCCGATGAAACCCACGACAATATCGTCGCCTACTGGGTAGCGGACGATACATTGAACGCGGGCGAGTCTCGCCGCCTTCACTACCTAACGCACACCCTCAACACCCAGCCAGAAGCGCATACGCTGGGTCGCGTCATTCGCACTCGCCACGGCAGCGCAGGCGTACCGGGGCAGGCGGATTCGGCCACCCCTGGCGAACGCCAGTTCATTGTCGACTTCCAGGGCGGAGCGCTTGAGGATATCACCGCCGACCAACCAGTCGAGCTGGCTATCAGCGCCCAACAGGGCGAGGTCATGCTGCCCCAGGTAACACCCTTACCCAACCAGGGTTGGCGCGCAAGTTTCCGCCTGCCCGCGGGAGACCAACCCAGCGATGTGCGCTTGAGGCTGATGCTGAACGACAAGCCAGTGAGCGAAACGTGGAACTATGTGTGGTACCCCGATGCTGGATGAAGATAGCCAGGGACGCCAACCCATGCGCCATACGGCGCTACAACGGCTGCGTAGCGCCGGCGGCCTTGCCCGCTCACTGTTTATTTACTGGCGCCCGGGCCGTCAGCGCGGGCTTCAGCGCCTTTACCAGCCGTTTATTAAGCCCGGCGCTGTCGCCTTTGATATTGGCGCCCACTTGGGCGACCGCAGTGCAGCCTTTCACGCCCTAGGCGCCAAAGTCGTGTCACTCGAGCCCCAGCCCGATCTCGCCAAGTGGTTCAAGCGTTTGGTTAGGCCCACGGGTATCACCTTGCTACCAATCGCCGCCGGTCCGACAGCCGGCTTTGCCGACATCGCTATCAGCGCCAGTAACCCGACACTCTCCACCCTGGCCACCGAGTGGCGCGAGCAGATTGGTGAGCGCAATGCAGGCTTTCGCCAGGTGCGTTGGGAGCAGCATTTGCGTGTGCCGGTCACTACGCTGGACGCGTTAATAGAAACGTATGGCGAGCCCAGTTTTATCAAAATTGATGTTGAAGGGTTCGAGGCGGAAGTGCTCGCTGGATTGAGTCGCCCGGTGGCGGCGCTTTCGGTCGAGTTTGTGGCCGGCGCGTTAGCGGTCAATCACGCCTGTATTGGCCATTTGAGTGGCCTTGGCGAGTACCGCTACAACGCCGTTGCTGGCGAGCAGCGTCATTTCCGTTGGGCCGAGTGGCAAACCCCGCAGGCAATGAGTGAGTGGCTAAGCGCGGGTGCCGAGGGGTTGGCCTCAGGTGATCTCTACGCCTGCCGCGCCGACCACCCCCTCCTGATGACTCGATAACAGAGGCTTTATCACTTAATGATTCACCACTGGCAATCACTCACCGCCCCCCAGTTAGCCGATTTCGCCCAGCGTGACCCGGTCGCGGTGCTGGTACTCGGCGCCGTTGAACAGCATGGCACCCACCTCCCTTTGGCGACCGACCTAACCATTGGAGAAGGCCTGCAGAACGCCATGCTGAAAGAGCTTGATCCGAGCCTTGATGTGATCTGCCTGCCCGCCATTGCCGTTGGAGCAAGCGATGAGCACGCCAGTTTCCCCGGCACGCTTAGCCTGCCTGCACCGCTGGCCATTGCCACGCTTGAAGCATATGGCGACAGCTTAGCCCGCGCCGGTATTCTGCGGCTGGTCCTCCTCAATAGCCACGGCGGTAACAAAGCGGTGATGGATTTGGCCGGGCTCACCCTGCGTCGACGCCACGGCATGCGCGTGGTTAAAGCCACCTACACGCGACTGCCACCCTTAGAAGATGCCATGGCCTTCGAAGAGCTCCGCTACGGGTTACACGGCGGGCTGCTCGAAACCGCGATGATGCAATATTTAGCGCCCGCGCTTGTTCAGCTCGACCACTACCAAGCCACACCAACTGCGGCGCCTGAAGGTGATGCCTTGGTGAGCGCAGAGGGCGTCGCCGCGTTTGCCTGGTTAGCAGAGGATTTGAGTACTCAAGGCGTGGCAGGGGATGCCAGCTACGCCAGCGCCGAACTAGGCGAACGTTTGGTGAAGCACTATGCCCACCAGTTAGCAGTGGTGGTGACTGAAACCGCCCACCTGCCACCGCTAACCCGCTAGCGTTGCTACATTGGTGCGAAGCCACGCTCTCCATCGCCGTTACGTGCTTAGCGCTGGCCGCTGAGTACGTCTTCTAACAGATGTCCGCCCCGGGTGGCTTTGGCATTGAGATAGCGCTGGTTGTGATCGGTCACGCTGCCGTATAACGCTTGGCGCGACACCACCTCAATGCCGCCCTGACGCAACGCTTCCATCTTCAATGGATTATTGGTCAGCAGCTGTACTTGCTCGATATCGAGCGCGTTGAGCATATCCACTGCCACGGCATACTGGCGCTCATCGTCACCAAAACCGAGCACTTGGTCGGCATCCACGGTATCCAGGCCGCCATCTTGCAAGGTGTAGGCGCGCAGTTTATTGGCCAAACCAATGCCTCGCCCTTCTTGCGCCAAATAAAGCAACACCCCGCCGCCCATGCCTTGAATATCGGCGACGGCGTTGCGTAACTGCTCGCCGCAGTCGCAGCGCAGGCTGCCAAAAAGATCACCGGTTAAACACGCCGAATGCAGTCGTAATGGCACAGCGCCCTCCCAGCTCTCCGGTTTGCCGATGACCACCGCCACGTGTTCACGTAGGCCGTCCGGTTCACGGAAAAGTACAAAACGGCTATCCGCAGCATCCTCAAGGGGAATGTGTGCTTCGCTAACGCGCTTTAACATGCCGGGCGCACCGGCTAAGCATGCCTCGGCATCGTCGGCGTTCACTTGCAGCAGCCGCCCTTCTGCTAGCTGCTGCTCAATATTCGCCGTGGCCGCTTCGCTAACAAAAGCACACAACGCTGCTGGAATCAGCAGTGCACGACGCATCAGCGTAACAGCGCCTACTTCGGCTGACGCGGCGGGTTTTAGTCCGCTTAACAGCCCATCGGCAGCAGAAGAAGGCGACTCTGAGGTGGCCAATCCATGCAGCTCATTGGTAGTGATGCTTGCCGCCAGCGGCAAACTGGCTGCTTCAGCGGTTAACGTCACGCCCATGGCGGCCAAGCGGTGCCGGGTTAGCACCAGCGAAGGACGTTGACCCGCCAACCGGGCCATCGCTTCGACGGATTCACTGCCTTCCAGTGCTTGCACGAGCAAACGCTGATCACCGGCATTCACCACCACTGGCAATCCACGACGGATATCGAAAATAGCTCGCTCTATCTGGTACATGTAGGGCCTCCTGGCTTCCTGGCGTGGGGGATGAACGCGCTAGTGCTAAAAATCACTTATTCGTAACTGCCTGTTTAGAACTGCTTGATAACAGCTAAGTCGAGCCCGCATGATGAAGCGGATTTTTTAGCACGGAGGCGTCATGCCCGATTCCCATGTCAATACTGGTGTTAATAGCGGTGTTGGAAATTCTAGCGGCGATGTTACCCTGGCCGACGCTTGGCAATGGCTCTTGGCGCTGCGTGATCGGCGCGCTTGCAATGTCGCCATCACGTTGACGGACAGCGGCGAGTGGCAAACGGCCTGGCCGGTCTCTACTGAGGCCCGTGAGCTGCTCAACTGCCTCACCCCGCTGGCTCATCGCCCCGCCTGGGTGATTGCTCAACTGGGGCAGAGCCTGGATGGCCGTATCGCCACGGAAAGCGGCCACTCGCATTACATCAATGGTCATGAAAGTTTGGTTCACCTGCACCGCCTGCGGGCGTTGGTCGATGCGGTCGTCGTGGGCGCGGGTACCGCCAGCGCCGACAATCCGCAGTTGACCGTGCGCCACGTGAGCGGTGACCACCCAACGCGGGTGGTGCTTGATCCACGCGGCCGCATTCCAAGGGACTTGGCGCTGCTCGACAACGACGCTGCGCCGACGCTGCTGGTGGTAGGGCCGGGGGTCGCTAACACGACGCTGCCTGACCACGTTCAGCACTGCGTGCTGCCGCTGGATACCAACGGGCAGTTCAACCCGCTTGATGTCATTGCGCTGCTGGCCGGTAAGGGCCTGCCCCGCGTATTGATTGAAGGTGGCGGTATCACGGTGTCTCAATTTATCGAAGCAGGTGCCGTTGATCGGCTGCACCTGCTGGTCGCGCCACTGCTGATCGGCTCTGGCAGGCCGGGGCTTCAAATGACGCCCATCGAGACACTTGAAAGTGCGCTGCGCCCGCCCGCGCGTACTTTCCGCTGTGGCGACGACACACTGTTCGACCTGTGCCTGCGGGATACCTCCGCCTGAGGGTTGCGCTTTCTCGCGACGGCTCAACGCCACCCAGATCCCCGGCAGGCTTGCCAGCAGCACCAGTAAACCGTAGGCCAACGAAACCGCCACGCCTTGGGCAGGCGGTAGGCCAACCAGCGCCCAGACACCCGCCGCAGCGCCTTCCCGCAAGCCCCATCCGGCCACCGAAAAAGGAATCAGCATCGCCAGTAACAGCACCGGTGCCAGCGCCAGCACCTGCAGCGCCGGTAGCGCAACGCCGATTGCCCGCGCTGCGCACAACATCACCAAGCCGTAGCTCAGCACAATCAGCAGCGACGACAGCAGTTGCCGCAGCCATACGTTACGTCGCAATAAACCGCGCTTCACATCACCCGCCAAGGCATGACACCAGTGGGGCAGCTTTGCTACCCACTGGCCCACACGGTGGCGCAACCACAGGCCGCCCACCATGACCACCGCTAACAAAGCCACCACGCTTGCGCCCAGCGCGGTGAGCACAGTTTCCCCCAAGGCGGCATGCCAAAGCGGCGAAAAAAACAGAGCTATCAGGGTGAGCACGGCTACCGCCAACTGCCCCGAGGCACGTTCGATGATTACCGCGCGCCAGGCACGCCCGCGTGACTGCGCCTGGGTCGCGTGGCGGTGCGCTCGCCCGGCATCACCTAAGACCCCACCGGGCAGTAGTTGATTGACCAGCAGCGCTAAATAATACTCCCGCAGGGCATAAGCAAAGCGTAGCGGTACATCGATAAGCCCAGCGGTAAATTGCCAACGCCAGGCACACAGCATGATCTGTAGTGTGCTGATGACTAACGCCAGCACCAACCACCCCGCAGAAAAGCGCTGCACCTCCGCCATAATGGCCTGAGGCTCTATCCATAGCGCCACCGCACCCAGCAAAATCGCACTCACGATCCCACGCCGTAGCCAAGAGCTATTCAAGTTCAGCTTCTGTAAACCAGCGTGCAGCCGGCTAAATAGCCCTCTATCAAACCCCATCGGCTTAGGCCCCACCCTGGGGCGTGGGCGGCATGGCAAACAGGTCACGATGGCCTACCCACACACCCAGTTCGCCATTGGTTACCGACTGCTGACGCCGCGCCAGCCAGTTGGCAATACGTGCGGCGGCCTCTGGGGCTTGCTCGGTGGCAGCCTCGGCCCAACCTTCCAGCAGCGCCGTCATCAGAGGCTGCTGTTCGTGGTCACCAGCCGCGAGTTGCCAGGGAGTATCTTCCTGCTCGATACGGTAATCGGCCTTCTCAAGGGCAGTGGCTAACGCCTCCTGAGCTTGCCCCCCCAACGCATCGCCCAAACCTTTATTGCGCTGCTGGTGAGCAATGAACATGGCCAACAGCCAGTGATCTTCGTCATCCAGGACCGGCTCGCCCTGCGGGTCTATAAAGTGCCACTCTCCGGTCACGCTTAACGCTATCAGTAGCGCCTGGTGCTGCGTCGCACAGCGATCCACAAAGGCGTCAATCCACTGCTGAGAGACTAAATCAAGCAGTGCCGATGCAGTGACCAGTTGCGCATCGCCAAGCGGCACCTGATCGAGTGTTTCCAGTGAAACACAGTGCGTTTCAACGGCCACGGGGTGCCCATCAATACCCCCTAATCCGGCGGCACGCTGGCGCGCTTGAGCTAACAAAATGGCGTCGTGATCTACAAGCGCCCAGCGCTGATGGCCGCTCATGAGGGGGGCCAAAAAGCGCATATTGCTCCCGCGGCCACAGCCAAGGTCCACTATCTGCGGCGTTGGGCTGAGCGCGCCCAGCCACTCGGCAGCAAACCGGGCAAGGCGCTGGCTGCGGGCGGCAAAATCAGCCGACTCGCGCAGCGTCAGCCAATCGGCTTCGAACTGGCTGCCCGCGTGCAGGCTTGGCAAATCATCACCGGCGCTGTTCGGCGCTAATAGCGCCGCCGCAAAAGCCTCGCCCGCTGTCTGCCAGTCGCTTAACTGTTCGCAGGCCTGGGCGGCGCCATGGCGGAGCTGTTGGCGCAGCTCGGCGTCATTGCAAAAGCGGCTCAGGGCGTCTTGAAGCGCGTCAACGTCGCCGGGGGCAACGCTTAACCCCGCCCCTTCCGGCAAGGTATCGCGCAGTGCGCCACCCGTCGTGGTAATCACCGGCAGCCCATGCGCCAACGCTTCGGTAATCACCATGCCATAGCCTTCGTACCAGGAAGGCAGCACCAGCGCGTGGGCAGTTTGGTAAGCCGCTTCTAGCGTTTCGCTATCGCATTCGCCGTGAAGCAGCACGCTGCCCTGCAAGCCGTTTTGGTCGATAAGCTGTTGTACGCGCTGGGTGAACGCTGAATCTCTGGCACCGCCATAGCAGTCGCATTGCCAGTGATCACCGGGTACACCTGTCAACGCTTGCACCAGAATGTCCTGTCCTTTGCGCGGCGTTAGCGTTGCGACACACAGCAGGCGCAGCGTTTCACTGGGCTCCGCTGCTGGGCTAATCGGTGCCTGGGCCACGCCTGGCTCTACCACGGTGACACTCGCATCGAGTGGCATGGCGTAGTGGGCGGCAAGCTCAGGCAAACGCCGGGCGGTGAAATGGCTGGTGACGATGATGCGCGCCACCGACGCCAGCGCGGATAATTCGAGGCGATGAAAACGCTGCTGATCGGCATCATCAAGACCCAGCTCATCGCCCAACGGGTGGTGCAGCAACGCGGTGATATCCAGACGCTTGGCATGCTCGGCGACCACCTTAGGCAGTGCACCCATGGCCAAGCCATCGATAACCACTGAAGAATGATCGGGCATCGACGTTAAAGCCTGATTAAGGGCAGTGGCTGCTTCATCGTCCGCATCGGGAAACGTACCTGCCAGGCCGACCACATCAATGTCCCACCCCTGATCACGCAGGGTTGCCACAATACGGGCATCATAAATATAGCCGCCGGTGCGCTGAGCAGGGTCACCGGCCACCATCAGGGTAAAACGCCGGTTCATAGCGCGCCTTCGTAGCTGGCCCAGGCCACATGGGACTCATGCAGCTTGACCTCCATATGCGTAAGGCCCTGCGCAGTGGTGCCCATTTTGCCCTCACCGATCGCTTTGGCTAGCTGGTCGAAAATCACCTTGGCCATAAATTCGGTGGTGGTGTTTTTGCCCTTGAACTCGCTGACCTCATCCAGGTTTTGAAAATTGTAGCCAGCCAACACTTCTTTCACCGTTTCGCTGGCAAGGCCAATATCGATCACCAAGCCATCTTCATCCAGCGCAGGGCGCTGAAAAACCACGTCCACCACATAAGTGGCCCCGTGGGTGCGCTGGGCGGGGCCAAAAATCTCGCCGTTAAAGCTATGGGCAATCATGAAATGGTCACGAACACATAAACGAAACATAAAAACTCCTGATTAACTTTTATAAAACGGTCGGTTACTGGGAATAGCGCAACCGATGACAGAGCTCGGCACTGCCGCGCCCAAACAGCGCGTTAGCCAGCATCGGCAATTGTTCAAAGTCACTTTCACCGCTGATAAGCGCATCCAGCCGATCATCGGCCAGCAGGCTCAACGCAAGCCCGAGGCGGCGCTGATAGTCCCAACGGGGGCGCAGCTTTGGTGGCAGTTGACCTACCTGGCTGGCTTTTAGCGTCAACCGTTGAGAGTGAAAAGCGCCGCCCAAAGGAATCGAGACATCTCCCTCGCCAAACCAACTCATTTCAATAATGCGCCCTTCACTGCCAACTAACTCAAGAGCTTGGCGTAAGCCAGCCGAATGGCCACTGGCATGAATCACGCAATCCTGATCTTGCGGCACTTGCTCAGGCGTGGCGAAGACAACCCCTAGCTGCTTGGCTAATTGGTGGCGTTCGGGATTGATATCGACCAATGTCACTTCAGTGCCGGGCACCTGATTACACAGGTACGCGACAAGCGCTCCGACGACACCGGCCCCCAGCACGCAGATCCGCTCGCCCAGCATGGGTTCGGCATCCCACACGCCGTTCAAGGCAGTTTCCATGTTGGCGGCCAGCACGGCGCGTTTAGCGGGCACGTTAGCAGGCACTTCAAGCACGGCCGATGAAGGCACGTTGTAGTGGTCTTGGTGGGGAAACAGGCAAAAAACCGTTTTATCCAGGAGAATTTCCGGCCCTTGCTCAACACGACCCACGCTGCAGTAGCCATATTTAACGGGGCTGGGGAACTCACCCGACTGAAAGGGCGCGCGCATGCGCAAAAACTCGCTTTCAGGCACACGAGCGTTAAACACCAGGGATTCAGTACCGCGGCTGATACTGCTGTACAAGGTATGTACGCGCACTTCCCCTGGGACGGGCCTAGCCAGCGGTTCACGCCGCAGCTCACCCTCGGCTGGGCCTACTACCCAAAAAGCGGTGGCGTGGCCTTTTTGGCCAGCATAGCGATTATTGCCAATATCGTCAGGCACCGACATGAGCGTTCCTTTTCATTACGAGCTCAACACCATCGAGCTCTTTCTCAGTCCGTTGAAAGTAGCGTGGGGCCAAAGCGCTGCAAATTAACAATGCATTGCACTTAATGTGACTTGGTACTGTCACATACGTTATGGGCATATGCAGAACAGTCATGAGTGGCTCACCATCTTTAGCGTAGCGGTTGAGAAGAAATTATTCGATTAACAATTTTAAACACTTGATACTTAGGCATTGTACGAAAAGTCGTCGAGCGAAGGTCAGGCAAGGCAAAAAACGGCGAAAAAGCGGAGTTTACGGGGTGTAAATGAGCATTTTGAGCCGTTTTTTAACGCAGCATGACCGAGCGCAGGCAGTTTTCGTACAAAGCCTAGGATCTCGTCCTCGGCGTTTATGTTCTATATTGATCTATCACCCTACCTACTTCTACAAGAATGGTACACATAAAAATTATTGCATCATTTATTTTAACTGCGGACAGCGACGCCGCTTCGTGAGCTACCATGCCGCTTTTTACAAACACCTCTTCCTACATGCTTCCAAAACGACTCAATACGGCTGCAGAGCTAGTCGTTGGTGGATTGCTATTATTAGCGCTGGGAATAGGATTACCTCAATTAATGACCACACCAGCCAATGGCTGGTTAGCCTTGGGCTTGTACACGCTGATATCGATTTTAGCCATGCTCTTTTGGCCCCACGGCTCGCTGGGCTGGGCAAACCGAGTAACCTTGGCCCGGGCAGTGTTAGTGGCGCTAGTGGCAGGTGCGCTCGCTAACAATGCCTTTGTAACGGCTATTTGGCAGTGGTTGGCCATTGCGGTGATCGCCTTATTGTTGGATGGCGTCGACGGCTGGGTAGCCCGACGAACCCAAAGCCACTCGCAGTTCGGGGCACGCTTTGATATGGAGCTGGATGCCCTGCTGATACTACTGCTATGCGCGGGTTTGTTGCGGTTGGAGTCGCTGGGTCTTTGGGTGCTAATGATCGGTGGGATGCGCTACCTGTTCGTAGCTGCAAGCTGGCAGTTCGCATGGCTTTCTGAACCACTCTATGAGAGCTTTCGTCGCAAGGCGGTGTGTGTCTGGCAGGTAGTAGCACTGCTGCTCGCATTAACGCCGCTAACCTCTCATCTGGCCGCTAGCTTGCTTGCCATTAGCGCGTTGATCTCACTGATGTATTCGTTTGGCGCCGATGTGAAATGGTTATACCAACAGCGCAATTACCCGCGGGGATAATGACCCAATGCTAGTACCCACCATGCGCCGATTACCTCTTTGTTGTTTAACTCTACTAACGAAAAAGCCAGCTTTCTCCCCGTAAGAACGGCAGAGGAGAGCTGGCTTTATTTGATTCATTAGCGTTACACGGTCTTAGGCAGCCATGGCAGCACACTCATTGGCGCAGTGGTGACACGCTTTGGCGCATTCTTGGCAGTGCTCGGCCTTGTGCTTGGCACACTCATCACCGCAGGCTTTGCAAATATCAGCGCATAGACGGCAGATATCCTTGGCGTATTCACTGCCCTGCGCCATAAAAGAGGCCGCCAAACGGCAAATTTCCGCGCATTGACGATCCAACCGAATACACTCGGCCATCATTTTCACATCGTCTTCTTGCAAACAAGCCGTCGCGCAAGCATCGCAATAAACGGCGCAGACGTTACAGGCTTCTATACACGATTTATATTTTTCAAATTCCATCTTTCTACTCTCCTTGTCATCAAACGAGAACGCGGCTTGCCATTGGCCATTTATTCCAGGCATCTATGACCAGCTATCTTTTACAAACCGTCAGCTGATACCCAGTAAGCAACATTGCTGGGTTTCTCGTTTAAAAGCTTAGAACAGACCGCCTCCAGCACAAGCGAAGCAAGCGGCCTTACGGTGATTTAGCGCTCCAAACCTAGGCGCTGGTGCCACTCGGCAAGGCTCTCGTCTGGGTATTCATCGAAGCATTTATCTTGGAACTGCGCATTGATTTCCACCCAATCCGCCCGGCTTCCCAGCATCATATGCGTCCGCTTGGGTGGTGTAGGTAAGTCGGTATCGATAGCGGAAGCGAAAGGGTGCACTAGCTCGGGCCAATCAGGGTCATACACCCATAGTGATGAGGCGCAGTGCTTACAAAAATGCCGTTCGCCTGTGCTTCGCTCCCCTTTGATAAGCGCACGATAGACGGTGATATGCTCTTCGCCTTTTACCTTTAGTGTCTTATTGTCGCCACTCAGGTTGATAGCGTAACCGCCACCGCCGGCCGTTTTACGGCAAATGGAGCAGTAACAGCGGTTGAAAGGATAAGGGTGGTGTGACGACACACTGAACGTCACTGCCTGGCAGTGGCATGAGCCTTCGAGCAGCATAGTTGCCTCCATGGCTTACTTGAATACTCTTTCACTATAAGTCAAACCAGCGTAATGCCCGCATTTTTCTGCGCGGCAGGCCACCCCCATTCAACCAATTACTCACGTTAGCGACTGCCTATCGAGACAAGCCAGACTCTCCCTGGGCGGGTAGTTCCCTATGATGAGTATCGTCGTCGCTGCTAAGGGTCGAGGAGTGTTGCGCAGTCAAAGGCCCCGCCAGCTTGCGCAGCGCCACGTAGAACACTGGCGTGAGGAACAAACCAAATAGAGTAACGCCGATCATACCCGCGAACACCGCGGTACCCAGCGCCGCCCGCACCTCGGCACCGGCGCCGGTGGCAATCACCGAAGGCAGCACCGCCGCGGTGAAGGCAATTGAGGTCATGATGATCGGGCGCAATCGCAACCGGCAGGCTTCAAGAGCCGCGTCCACTACGCTCATGCCCTGCAGTTCCAACTCGCGGGCGAATTCCACGATCAGGATCGCGTTCTTGCACGCCAGGCCAATCAGCACCACCAGCCCTACCTGCACGAAGATATTGTTGTCACCACCGCCAAACCAGACGCCGATCAGCGCCGCGAGCATCGACATGGGCACGATCAAAATCACCGCCAGCGGTAACGTCCAACTCTCGTAAAGCGCCGCCAGCACCAAAAACACCAGCAGGATCGACAAAGGAAAGACCACCAGCGCCGCGTTACCCTGGGTGGATTGCTGATAGCTCAGGTCGGTCCACTCCAGCGCCATGCCCGGAGGAAGTATCTGTTCCGCGAGAGCGTTGATGGTATCCATCGCCTCGGCGGAAGAGAGCACGCGAGGGTCAAATTCGCCCGCTAGGTCCGCCGCCGTGTAGCCGTTGTAGCGCAACACCGGGTCCGGCCCAAAGGTTTGCCGGATATCCACCATCGTACCGATGGACACCATTTCCCCCTGGTCGTTACGGGTGCGCAGCCGGGCGATGTCTTCCACGCTGGTCCGATAAGGGGCATCCGCCTGGGCGATTACCTGCCAGGTGCGGCCAAACCGGTTGAAGTCATTCACGTAAGTCGAGCCAAGGTAAGTTTGCAAGGTGTCAAACAGCTCAGTTAATGGCACGCCTTGGGCTTTGGCTCTCAGCCGATCGACTTCTGCATCCAGTTGGGGCACGTTGGATTGATAGCTGCTAATCGGAAAACCCATGCCCGGCGTTTGCGCAATCGCACCCTGGAGTTGGTTAACTGCCTCCTGCAGCGCCCCATAACCAAGATTACCGCGATCTTCGATAAACAGCTGAAACCCTGAGCCATTACCCAACCCCAGAATCGGCGGCGGCATGAAAGAGAACGCGAAGCCTTCTTTCAGGCCGCCAATGCCCTGATTGATGTGAGCATTAATGTCCGCGGCGCTAAGGGTACGCTCGCCGAAGGCACTGAGCGTTAGAAACGCCACCCCGGTATTGGAGGTATTAGTGAACTGCAGCGCGTTCAAGCCGGGAAACGCAATGGCGTGCTCCACCCCTTCAGTCTCCATGGCGATATCCACTACGTCCTGGAGCATCTGGTCGGTTCGCTCCAGAGAAGCGCCTTCCGGCAGAATGACGCCCGCAATCAGGTAGAGCTTGTCCTGCACTGGAATAAAGCCAGGCGGTACCGCCTTGAACATCACACCAGTACCCACCAACAGCAGCGCGTAGACCACAAATACCGCACCCCGATGCTTGAGGGAGCGGGCCACGCCGCCCTGGTATTTGTTCGAGCTGGCGTTGAAGAAGCGGTTGAAGGGACGGAAAATCCAGCCGAACAGCGCATCAATCACACGGGTGAGGCGATCTTTGGGTGCGTTATGAGGCTTAAGCAGCATCGCCGCCAGCGCGGGCGACAGGGTCAGCGAGTTGATGGTGGAGATCACCGTGGAGATGGCAATCGTTACCGCGAACTGGCTATAGAATTGGCCGGTCACCCCCGACAGGAAGGCCATGGGAATAAACACCGCACACAGCACTAGGCCTACAGCGATAATAGGGCCAGAGACTTCCCGCATGGCTTGGTGAGCGGCCGCCTGGGGCTTTAAGCCCTCCTCAATATTACGCTCCACGTTTTCCACCACCACGATGGCGTCATCCACCACGATACCGATGGCCAGCACCAGACCAAACAGGGTTAGCGTGTTAATGGAGTAACCCAGCAAGTAGAGCGCGCCAAAAGTGCCGATCACCGAAACCGGTACCGCAAGCAATGGAATAATAGAAGCACGCCAGGTCTGCAGGAACAGCGTGACGACCAGCACCACCAGCAGCACGGCTTCCAGCAGGGTGGCTATCACTGACTTGATGGAGTCATTGACGAAGATGGTGGTGTCGTAGACAGCTTCGTATTCCACGCCCTCCGGGAACTGCTCGGACAACTCGTCCATGGTAGCGATGACCTGCTCACGAATCTCCAGCGCATTGGCCCCTGGTGCCTGGAAGATTCCCACACCCACCGCGTTATTGCTATCTAGCTGCGAGCGCAGCGTATAGTCCCCTGCCCCCATTTCCAGTCGTGCCACATCGGAAAGCCTGAGGATTTCACCGCTGTCACCGCGCTTGAGAACGATGTCGCCAAACTCCTCCACCGTTTCCAGCCGCCCACGGGCATTGATCAACGTTAGGAAGTCACTCTCCTCGATGGGTTCGGCCCCCAACTGCCCGGCGGAGACCTGTACGTTCTGTTCGCGCATGGCGCCCACCACATCGCTGGCCGTCAAACCACGGGCGGCTATACGGTCGGGATCCAGCCACGCACGCATGGCGTAATCCCCGCCGCCAAATATCTGCGCATCACCGATCCCTTCGAGTCGGGCCAAGCGGTCACGAACATTCAGCCGCACATAATTACGTAGGTAGAGGGTGTCGTACTCCCCACTGGGAGAGGTCAGGTGAACGACCATCAGAAACGTCGGCGACTGTTTCTGGGTGGTGACGCCTTGGCGGCGCACGGCTTCCGGCAGCCGCGCCTCAGCTTGGCTGACGCGGTTCTGCACCCGTACTGCGGCCTGCTCGGCATCGGTGCCTGGGCGGAAGGTGACGGTCATTTGCAGCACGCCATCGGAGCCCGCGACGGACTTGAGGTACATCATGTCCTCAACGCCGTTGATGGCTTCTTCAAGTGGCGTGGCGACTGTCTCGGCGATCTCCTTGGGGTTGGCGCCGGGGTAGACCGTGCGAACCACCACGGAGGGCGGCACTACGTCTGGGTATTCGCTAATCGGCAGATTGGGAATGGAGATCAGCCCCACCGCCAGAATAATGATCGACAGTACCGCCGCAAAAATCGGTCGGTCCACGAAGAAACGAGAGAAATTCATGGCGGTTAGTCTTCTCTGGCAGCAATGGTGGGTTGGTCGTCGGAAATAGGGTCATCAGCCGCCGGAGCAGCCGCTACGCTTTGCGGGCTCACTTCCATGCCGGGGAAGAACACTTTCTGCACACCGTTGACGATCACGCGATCGCCAGCGCTGAGCCCTTCTGTGATAACCGTCTGTTCTGCCACTTGGCGTCCTGTCGTTACCTGGCGCCGCTCGGCTAAGTTGTTCTCATCAACGACATAGACGTAGCGGCGATCCTGATTGGTCAACACTGCCTTACGATCCACCAGCAATGCTTGCGCTAGTCGCGCGACCGGCATTTCGACCCGGGCAAACTCTCCTGGCCGAATGCGGCCTTCCGGGTTCGCCAGCACTGCCCTGAATTGTAGGGTGCCCGTATTGGGGTTTAAGCGATTGTCGATAAAGTCCAGCGCGCCTACATACTGGCGCTGCGGATCGCCGCCCAGCTCAATATTGAGATTGTTTGGCGCATCTCCCACCAGCAGTGTTTGGCTGGCAAACGCGGCCTGTTCGTCTGCCTCGAAATAGACATGTACAGGGTCGATGCTCACCAGCGTGGTCAACAGGCTCTGATCGGCGTTGGCCAGGTTGCCGCGGGTCACCATGGCCCGGCCAGCGCGGCCACTGAACGGTGCCGTAATGCGCGTGTATTCCAGATCTAGTTCGGCGGTATCTAACGCGGCTTGTGCGGCATCCACCATGGCGCGCGTATTGTTCAGGGCCGCTTGACGCTGGTCATGCACCTCCTGAGAAATCGCCTGACGCCCCAGCAACGCACGGGCACGCTCGGCTTCGCTACCCGCCTGAGCCAACTGGCTTCTGGCCTGAGCAAGATCCGCCTGGGCGGCGCTTACGCGCGCCAGATAAGGCCGCTGGTCAATTTGGAACAGCAGATCACCCTCCGCTACCAACTCGCCCTCTTCAAAGGCGACTTCCTGAATATAGCCGCTCACCCGGGCTCTTAGTTCTACCGTTGAAGCGGCTTCCACCCGGCCGGTGAACGACTCACTCAGCACCACCGGTTGAGCAACGACTTCGGCGACGTCGACTTCCGGCGGCGGTGCCGCAGGCGCTGCCGCTTCCTCGCTCTTGGCCTCGCAGCCTGCCAATAAGGCCGTTACCAGCAGTAACGGGATCACCGCTCGGCTGCTGGCAAAGCGAGTTCTTTGAGACAAACTTCCCATGATGACTTGCTCCCCTGGCTACCGACATTCGATAGCAGCGTTCGTTATGGTGATGGATATCGCGTTGGTAGTTATGTAGTCGATTTAGCAGCACAAAATTCGACCAGAGACCAAGCACCGACCGGATATCAGCTAACATAAGTGAAGAGAGAACGTGTGAGGTATCAGGTTCCTACGGTAAGATTGCCTAATCCTGTCGCGGCGTATGAAGGCATTACCACGGCAAAAAAGTCGAGATGGCGACCTATTTCGGTGCATACAAACGATGACAGTGTGATAACACTCCTGGGCGTATTGTCGGTTTCTACGGTGTGCTTGCCTGATTCTGCAAAACCAACCGAAAAGCCTTCGATTCCTCAAGCGAAGGCCTATACTGCGAACTGTTAAGGAGGAGAGCCCGTGACCGTTATCGCACCTGAGCAGATCGCCCATTTCAGCGACAGCCTGCCGCAGCAATTGACCCAAGTCGTCCGCCGCTGGTCGCCCCTGGAAGCACTTCAGGATACGGCGATTGCTGAGGTTCAACTGGTGCGCGCTGACGCCCCCACCAGTTTCCACTGCGCCGTCTATGAACCCTGCCTGTGCTTTGTCATTCAAGGCAGTAAGACCGTGCTACTGGGTGACAAGGAGATCGTCTACACCGGCCCCAGCTACATGGCGAGCGCCGTTCACTTACCGGTGGTCGGCAGGGTTGACCACGCAACGCCGGAAAAACCCTACCTGGCGGTAAAGGTTTCGGTGAATCCTCAGGAAGTAGCCGGACTGATATTGGAGCTGGATGATAGAGCACCCGCGGCGGGGAGTGATGCTATCTGCCCGGAGATGGACTGCGGCTTGAAATCGGCCCCCATGGATGAACGGATGCAGGGCGCGCTCTATCGGTTATTGAGCCTGCTCGACTCCCCAGAAGATATTAAGGTGCTTTCGCCGCTGGCCCGACGGGAGTTGATTTATCGGGCATTAATGGGCGCCATGGGGCCGCATATGCGCCGCTTTGCCGCCTCGGACTCCCAGGCCAATCGAATTGCGCAGGTTATCTACGCTCTAAAAGAGCAATACGCTCAACCCCTTAAGATTCGTGAGCTGGCCGCAGCGGTCAACATGAGCGAATCGACGCTTTATCACAACTTTCGCCAAGTCACCCGCATGTCGCCCCTGCAGTATCAGAAAAAGCTTCGGCTGCACGAAGCCCGGCGGCTAATGCTGGCCGAAGGGCTGGAGGCTGCTACCGCCAGTTACCGGGTAGGTTATGAAAGCCCTTCTCACTTCAGCCGTGAATATAGCCGCATGTTCGGCGCCCCGCCGCGGGCAGATGTCAGCCAGCTGCGGGGCGTCACGTTGGCCATTGAAACCGCCTAGTCAATCGGCTGCTCGTTACGCCTTCGCGGTGGGGGCAGCAGTTCAGTTCAGCGGTAGTGGTCAGCGGTGCAGGTCGAACCTGTCGTTCTCCATGACTTTGACCCATCCAGAGACGAACTTGTCGATCATATGGCGTTCGCCGCCGTTCGCTGCGAACTCCTCGGCAATCGCACGCAGCTGCGAATTCGAGCCGTAAACGAGATCCACCCGCGAGGCGGTCCACTTGGTCTCCCCAGACGCACGATCGCGCCCCACGAAGCGCTCCTCGCTCTCATCCATCGGCTCCCAAACCGTGCTCATATCGATGAGGTTGACGAAAAAGTCATTCGTCAGTTGGCCTGGGCGTGCGGTAAGAATGCCGTCGCGGTTGTTGTCATCGGCGTTGGCACCGATGGCCCGCATGCCGCCCAGTAGCGCCGTCATCTGGGGCGCGCTGAGGTTTAGCATAAACGCACGATCGACCATCAGGTGCTCGGCGGGAATGGACGTCGACTGCGCCTGCATATAGTTACGAAACGCATCGTGCCTGGATTCAAGGTAGGCGTGAGTATCGACCTCGGTCATCTCCTGGGAGGCGTCGGTGCGGCCTGGGGTGAACGGTACGGTGAGATCGTGCCCCGCAGCTTTTGCGGCCATCTCGACCCCCACGCTGCCTGCCAGCACAATCATGTCCGCCAGTGAGATATTCGCGTCAGCGTTCTCTTTGATACGGTTCAACTGCTCGATCACGTCCGCCACACCGGCACGCACGTTGATGTCCCAGCCAAGCTGCGGCTCAAGGCGAATACGCGCACCGTTGGCGCCCCCGCGATGGTCGGTCTGGCGATAGGTGCAGGCCGATGCCCAAGCAGTGCCCACCAGCTGTTTGGCGGTTAGCCCGGTATCGGTAATCGCTTGCTTTAACGCGGCGATCTGTTCGTCGTTGACCAGCGGCCCTTCGTGCTCCGGTACCGGGTCTTGCCAAACGAGTACCTCGTTGGGCACTTGCGGGCCCAGGTAACGGGCGCGTGGCCCCATATCGCGATGAAGCAGCTTGTACCAGGCGCGAGCAAACTCATCGGCCAGCACATCTGGGTTTTCGCGGTACTCCTTGGATATTTTGAGGTAGTCCGGGTCGACGATCATCGCCATATCAGCGGCATTCATCACCGGGGGATTTTTTTTGCCTTCAACGTGGGCATCGGGCACCCAGAACCCGTCTTTCACCTCTACCGGCTCCCACTGATTAGCGCCAGCCGGGGATTTCTTGACCTGCCACTCGTGGGAGAAAATCGTCTCCAAGTAGGTGTTGTCCCACTTGGTCGGTGTGGGAGTCCAGGCACCTTCGAGCCCTGAGGTAATGGTGTATTCACCCAGGCCGGTTTCGTGCTTATTGGCCCAGCCAACGCCCATTTCGTGGAGCTTGGCCTCTTCCGGCGCACCGCCGACGGCATCTGCAGGCCCGTTGCCGTGCATCTTGCCGAAGGTATGGCCACCCACCGTCAGCGCGACGGTCTCGCGGTCGTTCATGCCCATTCGTGCAAAGGTTTCGCGAACGTCCATGGCCGATTTGGCCGCGTCTGGCACGCCGTTGGGGCCTTCCGGATTGACGTAGATCAGGCCCATTTGTACCGCGGCAAGCGGGTTATCGAGTACGCGGTTACCGTCTTCGAAACTACCGGTATAACGCTCATCTTCAGCGGCGAGCCATTCGGTTTCCGGGCCCCAATAGATGTCATCCTCGGGCGCCCAAATATCAGCGCGGCCAAAGCCGAAGCCAAAGGTTCTAAAGCCCATGGTTTCAAGCGCGCGGTTGCCAGCAAATACCAGCAGATCCGCCCAGGAGAGCGTTTCACCATATTTCTGTTTGATGGGCCACAGAAGGCGGCGCGCCTTATCCAGGTTGCCGTTATCCGGCCAGCTATTGAGTGGGGCGAAACGCTGTGCCCCGGTGCCACCGCCGCCGCGACCATCCAGCGCACGGTAAGTGCCCGCCGCGTGCCACGACATGCGGATAAAGAACGGCCCATAGTGCCCCCAATCGGCAGGCCACCATGCTTGTGAATCGGTCATCAGGGCATCGACATCGGCGCTCAGCTCGTTGACATCAAGCTTTGAAAACGCCTCGCCGTAGCGGAAACCTTCACCAAAGGGATTGGCGTCCGGGTGCTTCTGATGCAGCACGTTAAGGTTGAGTTGGTCGGGCCACCAGTGCTCGTTGCCTTGCAAACGTGGCGTGGTACGTGCGCCCCACTCCTGGCGTGTAGGCTTTTGATCAGACACGTTATTCTCCTCTCAAATTGGTCATGACAGTCGCACCAAGTGCCGAAGCACTGTTGTCGAAACCCGCTCAGGCCTGCGACACCATTGAAAGATTCCATGAACCATCAGATATATTGAAGGATTCAACACCGAAACCGTCAAGTTGGGGATGCGAGCCAATACGCCTCAGACGCCGCCCTGGCGAGCTGACCATGATCAGCATTATTCTCGGTGCGGCCATTCTTAATGCCACTGATTAACTCTTTGAAACGTCCTAAATTAATTCACAAAATTGCTATCACTTACAAAGCCATCAACAATAGAACTATTAACAATAGAGCCATTAACAATAAAACTATTAACACAGCTTTAATGGGCATAATTAAAGAAGCTAACGCATTAACTAATCAAAACAGATCGCCTCCTAAAAAAGCAACTAAATCAGCCACTAGACACATTGTTAGCCGAGACTATATTAGTTCACTACCACAAACTTTATTTTTATAGCTCTGCCTTGTTTATTTACAAAAAACTGAATAGGATTCAGCGCTATTCAATATCCAACGATTAAAAGCAAGTATGGTATTTGCTTCCATTCTGACGGGTTCTGCGCAGTACCTTTTCAGCGAGCGAGTGCATCTTTTATGACGCCTATCTCCCTGCTATTCCTGGCCTTTTCCATGTCGGCGGATGCCTTTGCGGCCTCCATCAGCAAAGGGGCCGAGCTGAAAAAACCGCGCTTTCGTCATGCTATCGGGATCGGCTTGGTGTTTGGGGTGATCGAAGCCATTACCCCGGTACTCGGCTGGGTAGCGGGGAAAGCATCGCAGCAGTATGTGCAGGCCTGGGATCACTGGGTGGCCTTTACGCTGCTCTCGATTATTGGCCTGCACATGATGTATGCCGGGCTCAAAAAAGACGAAACAATTGAACAGCGCAAACAAACCATATGGTTATTAATGCTGACCGCCACCGCGACCAGCATTGATGCCATGGCCGTGGGCGCCAGCCTTGCCTTTATCAATGCCAATATTATTGCCACCAGCTTGGCGATTGGTCTTGCGACTACCCTCATGGCGTCCTTAGGCACCTTTCTGGGCCACAAACTCGGCAAGTGTGTCGGCCACTGGGCGGAGCTGATTGGCGGTATTGTATTGATCGGGATTGGCTTAGCCGTTTTGGCAGAACATACCGCGTTTTTGTGAATAACACCCTCCCCACCAAACGCTCTACTCCCCCAACTCGTTAACGCAACTACCTGTAATGTTCACACATTAGAGAGTAGGGTAGCCAACCGGATCAATCCTCCCAGCGCTTTGTTGCAGTCGCTATGTGCGTCAATCAGGTTTCCCTACCACGGCGTCTCCAACGCTGGATCTTGCACATCACAAGACTAAGACGCGTATCACTCTAGCGTCATCTCTTTACCCACTGGTGTGCCACTCCACACCAGCCAGACAACAGGAAAGCACATGCAAAACTTTATATTGGCACTATATGTGCTGATCTGGCCGTTGGTCTCACTCGTTATCTTCGCAATCATCGAAATCGCCACCGTCAAAGGCATTCGGGTTGCATGACGGGATAAACGCGAGCTGATGTGAGATAGCTATTTATAATTGAGTAGTAACAGTGGCAAGAGAAATGGGTGCGGCAAAGCCGAGGAAGGACACCGAGGCCATAGAGGCCAAGAATTGCACCAAGCTTTGGCGGTTAGGCAGTTTAAGGCACTATATTATAGTCTGTTGTAAGCGACACACGTTTGAACAGCGCTCGAAAACCGAGCCGGACTCTCCGCCATCATTAGATGCCCTGTATCCGCAATGTTGATGCGCATCGTGCATGTGCGAGTCAACCAATCGGGTACGTCCCATCCATCAGGCGATCGAGAGCCAGCAATTAAACTAACGGTAAGACCGGAATCGATAAGGCGAGAAAGGGTTTGGAGATACGAACTTGGCTTCGTCGCTTCGACTACCGCTTTAGCTTGCGCTTTTATGGTCGTCGCGGGCTGATTGGAAAGCCAGGAGGTAGCTAAACGCGATGTCCATTCGGTAATAGGCACGCCCGCGCTCGCGAACCAATCAGATGGTGAGTGCCTATAACCAGCCACTATTTCTTCAACTTTCTCTATCGGCATAGCGGTCAATTCGGCAGACCAGAAAGCGTCTTTAATAGTGAGGTTTCCTTCCACGCTGATTAAAGATGACACTAGCTCTGGAAAACGATCGGCCAGCAAAACTGCAATTGCGCCTCCTACCGAGTGTCCTACGATATGAGCCTGTTCAATTCTGGAATCTAAAATATACTTAGCAACATGTTCCGCTTGAGCGAGTAAATCGATGCCCGCTGTTTCTTGCTGGGAATGTGCGCCGTAGCCAATCAAGTCAGGTGCATGAACCTCTACTTGATCGAACTCTGCCAATATTTTCGGATCGTTCAAAGATCCAAACAAACCGTGGATAAGAACGACCGGTTGTTTTCTATGCGTCATTTTACCTTCCTCGCTCAGTAAGCTTCATCGTTTAACCGTCCGTTAAAGTTCTGCCTACGGTCGTCAAACTTCTCATGCAACTAGCCAGTAGTGTCGAGCCGCTGCAGAGCATGCGCAACCACTGAGGCTACATCCTGCGGTCGAACGTCACCAGCTATGGCCGAGTTCACCACCCTGCACTACCTATGAAGCGATTTTCATAAACCTAGAAAAGGACTCGCATGCGCTCACTCTCCAGCAGTCAACAGATCAAAGGCCTCATCGGTTGGCTGGTGCTGGCCTACTTCGCCGCCGCTATCGGCGCTATCGACTCTGTCAATGCGGCCTCCTTCTATGAAGTTCTTCAGCAGCCCGCCTGGACGCCGCCAGCTTGGTTGTTCGGGCCGATGCGGATGACGCTTTACGGCCTGATGGGCATCGCCGCCTGGCTTGCCTGGCGCGAGCCAGGTGCCCGACTGGCACTGGTAATGTTTGTGGAGTAACTAGCACTCAACGCCCTATGGAGCTGGCTCTACTTCGTGCGGCAGTTGGGGCGGCCTCCTTTATTGGCGTGTGAGTACCGTGGGCACTGATCGCTATCACTATAGTTATGTTCTGGCGCCTTAGACCGCTGGCCGACGTACTGCTTTTACCTTACCTAGCCTGGTTTAGGCTGGTCTGTGCGCTCACCTGGACCATCTGGCAGCTCAATCAGCAGGTGTTGGGCTGAAGTCGTCAGTGGACAAGCGCAAGCATGCTACAGAATTACCGCCAGGATCAGCACGCACATCGCCAGCATGCACGCTACGCCAATGGCATACGCCACTGTTCGCCAAGGCTGAAGCGCTGCCAAGTAGCAGGCAGTATGCATATAACGGGCGCCCGTGAAGGTCATAAAGAGCCATCCTGCCAGGCCAGGCGCTGCCTCTACCCAGACGTAAGCCACGCCCAGCGCCAGAAAGATAGGAATATTTTCAACATCATTTGACCAGGCCCGAGCCCCTCGTTGCACCTGTGGCAACTCCTCTTTCGCGGCTTCCCGACCCACAAAGGCGGCGTCTTCCGGGGTCTTGAAGGTCATCTTGCCAATGCGATGAAAGCCCTGATACACCGCAATGGCGAGCATTTTGAAAAACAGCAGCACAGCCGCCAGCGCGTACCAATAGGTTATATCTTCCATGGTAACTCCTTAAAGGTGCGAAAAATGTCGTTTCCATCGCGGAGGAAGACACTCGCGCCATGCCTTTCGCCCTCATCTGTCGTTGCGCTGACATCCTCGTTGAAGTCGCTTTCGTAAGAGGAGTACCAGGGAATCGTCCAGCCCATGCGCGTCTTGTATTGATTGATTTTCTCTAGCGGAGCGCGTGATACCATCATTAGCTGAGCAACCAGGGCTTCCCTCTGCTTCTGTGTTGGCGAATTGTTAACGGCCATCAGAATATCGACATCGCTATTACGCTTTAAGCTGCCGACAACAGCAGAACCGAAAAGATAAATACCCACAATCGACTCACCAAGCACGTCTTCAACGATGGGCTGCGCTTGTCTTGCTTCGTCTGGAATAAGTATGTTGGTTGGCATTTGAACTTAACGTCCTAAATACAGGGGGCAAGCGACCTCGTGACGCCCCATGAAACGCGGGGCAGTTGTAGCCATTTGCAGGGCACTATTCAGTATGATCGTAACCTCCTTCAGCAAATTCTAGAAGACAGAACCCATTACCGAACGGATCGCTCATTGTCACAAGCTTTCCCCCAGGCGAATGGTTTGATTTCTCCTTCTAGAGCAGCACCCGCTGAAACCGCCTGACTGACTGCCAGATCGATATTTTCAACCAGAACATCCAAGTGGACTGGCGTCCAATGTCGCGGGTAGTGGCGTTGGATATAGGTGCCAGGGACAGCAGTATTCGTATCAGGCTGCTCAATTAAATAAATGGGTGCAGGCCCTCCGCCCATCTCTGCAACCGTGTCGCCAAATAGTCGCCGAATCAGCTGCAAACCAAGCCCCTTCTCGTAGAAGGAAATTGCCTTGTTAATATCTTGCACATCGATGTTGACGATAAACTGCATAGCATGTCCTCTAATGTCTGCTCAACGCCAACAACAGAAGCGGCATCACTCCATTCTCAAGCAACCACCCTGCCAATCGAATAACATCACTTCAGTCTTTTGTGGTGGAATGATTTGAACATGAGGGAATATTAGCGTGTTGGTCACCACGTAAAAGTAACGTTTAACGCCGCGCTCACCGGCACGATTTCGTAAGTGCCCAGTAGCCTCAGGTTGCTTAGTGCTGCGCTTGATTATGAGTTGATGCTGTCGCTACCTTAGTTCGCAAGGTTGAGCTGCCAAGATACGCCATACCTATCATTCAACCACCCAAATTCTGGCTAAAACCGTAGTTATACAAAGGCATTAGCTCTGAGCCACCTTACATTTAGCTACGCTGATACGTTTTCGATGATTGCGGTACTGGGCATCCGGCGTCCTGGTAGCCATTCTGTCCCCTTTTTACCCAGGCCATATTTAGCAGGCAAGCGATGAAGAGACCGAAGAGGAGGCGAGCCTGCGAGCCACTGGAAGATCCTGCAAACGACCCGGACAGCGCAGAGCCAGTGCACTAGGCTTTTCGCCGAGCGCGGATATAGGCGTGGCTGAGGACCTACAGGTGAATACGCATGCCTAAGCAGCCCCTAGCAGGTATTTATACGTCTTTAAGAAATACATTTTGCTCTTTGGCGACGATGTAGCCTGCCGAGGTATAGAAAAGGTGAGTGTCGCTTCTTACCACATTAGTACGTATACGGATGGTGCTGACCCACTCACCCAGCCACGCTTGAGCATGCTGGAGCAATACGCGGCTCACGCCCTGCCCACGGTGGTCTGCCGATACCAATAAGCTCGCAATCTCGCCGATTTTACCTCCCGCTAAGCGAAGGTCAACGATAGCGTTGACCAAGCCGAACTTGGTCAAATGGCGTGATCACCATCCTTGTCCCATTACCCAAAAAGCGCGAACGGGTTCAAACGCTCGCGCTTGGCCTATCAGTTATTGGTGGGTCAAGCCGTTGAGCAACTCCTCATGAAAACGTTCAGGTTCCTGGATGTGCGGTGAGTGGCCAAGCTCGGGGAATTCGACGAGCGTTGCCTGTGGAATGGCATCGCGGGCCTGTTCGCCAAGCACGTCGTAATGACCGAGGGTTTCCTGTACCTCTTCGGAGGCGCGGCCCTTGCCGATCGCGGTATTGTCCTGCTCGCCAATGAGTAACAGTGTGGGTACTTGTAGCTCACCAAACTCGTAAACCACCGGCTGAGTGAAGACCATATCCGAGGTCAGCGCCTGGTTCCAGGCCACTAACTCGCCGTCTTCACCGGCGAACATGCCTGCCAACATATCCACCCAACGGTCGTATTCAGGCTCCCAGTTACCCACGTAGTAGGTGCTTTGCTGATAGTCTCGGATACCCTCAGCCGTTTTATTAAGCTCTGACTGGTACCCTTCATCAATGCTTTGATAAGGCACGCCGAGCGCTTTCCAGTCTTCCAAACCAATCGGGTTGACCAGTACCAGTTGCTCGGTCTGCTCTGGGTACATCAGCGCAAAGCGTGTGGCCAACATGCCGCCCATGGAGTGTCCCATGACGGTCGCCTCCTCGACCCCCAGCTCGTCGAGCAGCGCCTGGGAGTTGGCCGCCAGCTGATGAAAGCTGAACTGGTAGTGCTCGGGCTTGGTGGATTTACAGAAGCCGATCTGGTCCGGCGCGATGATGCGATAGCCTGTGTCCACCAGCGCCTCGATGGTGGCCTCCCACGTACCCGCGCAGAAATTCTTGCCATGCATCAGCACCACAGTTCTTCCGTTGGCGCTGCCCTCTTCAGGCTGAACATCCAGATAGGCCATCTGCATATCCTGGCCCTGGGCTCTGAACTCGAACCGCTCAACCGAATAGGCGTATTCGAAACCGGACAGTTCACCGTCATATTTAGGTGCATCATTGGCAGCGGCGCTGCCGATAGACCCCACCGCGGCGGCTGCGCCCATGCAGCTTGCTAGAAATGTGCGTTTAAATAGTGGACGTACCATTGTCTCGCTCCTCTCTTCCATGGCCTAAGTGACATGGAAGAGTATGGCAGGATTTGTCAGACATTTCGCTTTAAGCGACCAATGCAGTATCAAACTGCATCAGAAGCTCCGGCTCACCCGCATGCGCATCCAACTGCTCACGCGCGGCAATAAAACCGTGCTGGCGGTAGAAACGAATGCCGGGCCACATTTCTAGCGTACACCGTGAGCTGCAAATGCTTTCTTCGCGCTTTCGCATCCTCCTGCAGCGCTGTGCCAACCCCTTGGCCTTGTAAGACAGGCCGTACGAAAATCGCCGCCAGCGTATATTCATGCAAGCTATAGAACCCCACGACCTGCCCTGACATTTCCATCACCTGAGTTTCGGAAGCGGGTAGATAGAGATCACGCATATCGTCCAGCCTTGACTCCCAAAAGCCGGCGCCATGAAATTAACAGCACATCGAGCAATAGCAGTTCGCGGCTTTTTCGCTGAAACCGCTGACAGAGAACTGCCACACCCTGCACAAGCAGGCGCCTGGATAGATCGTGTTCATTCTTGTTCTCTCCTGCCGTTGGCGCCGTGGGAGCGAGATTTCGCCCATGGCCGAGTTTGCCACGCTGCATTACCATTGAAACAGGTTTCACAACTTTAGCAGGAACTAACGTGCGTGCACTCTCCCGCAAGACACAGACCATGGGCCTGATCGGCTGGCTGATGCTGGCTTATATTGCCGCCGCCATCGGTGCTATCGCCTCCATCGAGGCGGCCTCGTTCTACCAAAGCCTTCAGCAGCCCAGTTGGGCGCCGCCGGCCTGGCTGTTCGGGCCGATGTGGACGACGCTTTACGGCCTGATGGGGATCGCCGCCTGGCTTGCTTGGCGCGAACGGGGTGCCCGACCTGCACTGGTGATGTTTGTGGTGCAACTTTCGCTCAATGCCCTATGGAGCTGGCTCTTCTTCGTGTGGCAGCTAGGGGCCATTGCCTTTATCGGCACGGTAGTGCTGTGGATGTTGATTCTGATCACTCTGGTGATGTTCTGGCGCCTCAAACCGCTGGCCGGCGTGCTGCTTTTGCCTTACCTCGCCTGGGTGAGCCTGGCCTGCGCGTTGACCTGGAGCGTTTGGCAGCTTAACCCACAAATATTGGGCTAATTAACCAAGCGTGTTCCACTGGCGGGGAGAGAGCGGTAGTGAACCCGCCAAGAAAGAAACGTTACCTGAGGTTGGCTCTTTGTTGGCTCAGCGAATCCCTGCTAGCTTTTACTAGCATCTCATCTGCGTTTAACGAACCGGAGCTAATATGGATTTTTTCAGCCTCTGGCACCAGGCAGCGCTTACCAGTGCTGGTTTTTTCTGGATGGCCCTTTGGGCATTCGTGCTGGGTTATATCATCAGCAGCCTGATACAAGTGCTAGTAACGAAGGAACGTATGCAAAAAGCCATGGGTAAAACGGGCCCGCGAAGTATGGCGCTGGGCACGTTCTTTGGTTTTATCTCCAGTTCTTGCAGTTTTGCCGCCTTGGCTACCACGCGTAGCCTGTTTCAAAAAGGGGCTGGATTAGCGCCCTCCATTGCGTTTCTTCTCGCCTCCACCAATCTGGTAATTGAGCTGGGTATCGTCATCTCGATTTTCCTGGCTTGGCAATTCGTGGTGGCTGAATATATCGGCGGTATCATACTGATCCTTTTTGCCTGGCTTTTCATTCGTGTCACCAAACCCAAAAAGCTTATTCAACAGGCCAGGGATCGGCTTCATAAAAATGAAGAAGAACATCAGCATGGCGGTGAACAGAAGAGCTGGCAGTCAAAACTGACCAGTCGTGAGGGTTGGCAGCAGATCGGCATGACCTATGTCATGGAATGGCAGATGGTTTGGAAGGATGTATTAATTGGCTTTACGGTTGCTGGCGTGATTGCCGCCTTCGTGCCTGAAAGTTTCTTCCATGGGCTTTTTCCTGGCGCAGGCCAGACAGAAGGTGAACTGGGCTTTCTCTCTCTGCTGGCTCAGACCTTAATCGGCCCTTTTGCAGCCTTTTTTACCTTTATTGGTTCCATGGGCAATATTCCCTTAGCTGCTGTGCTTTTTGGTAACGGCGTCAGCTTTGCGGGTGTCATGGCGTTTATTTTTTCGGATTTGGTGGTACTGCCGGTTCTGAGGATTAATGCGCAATATTACGGCTGGAAGATGTCGCTGTATATTCTAGCGTTACTACTTAGTGGGCTGGTATTTGCTTCCCTGATGATGCATTACGGCTTCGCAGCATTCGGCATGCTGCCGGATGCAAGCACTGTGCAAACGGCCACGGAACGCGACCATTTCAAGGTGGACTACGGCTTTATACTCAACCTAGTATTCCTCGCGATATCCGCGGTTCTGGTATTTTTCTGGTATCGGGCCAAGCATGCCAATTCGGGTCATGAGCATGATCATGGCGGCGGCGCAGGGGCTGGTACTTGGGTACTGCGCGGTTTTGTCGTTATTGCCGCGGTATGGTTAGCCGGCGGCCTTCTTGTGGCGCCGCTAATGGCATGACCTACTCGCTTTGACTGATCTACGTGCTGGTATTGGTCGGCAGGCTGCTTTGCGTTGCCTCGATGGCGATTGATTCGGTATGGCGGTTGCAGAAGGCAACGTTGGTGTTGCCTGCGCTTAACGAACATGAGTTAACAGCACCACAACCGGGAAGATAATATGCAGACGATTGAGCTAGGTGGCGACAGCGTACCCCGTATCGGCCAGGGCACTTGGCACATGGGCGAGAATGCCGGGCAGCGGCAGGCTGAGGTCAGGGCGCTGCGTGAAGGCCTGGATCTGGGCATGACGCTGATCGATACCGCCGAGATGTATGCCGAGGGCGGTTCTGAAGAAGTCGTTGGCCAAGCGATCCGCGGTCGGCGCGATGAGGTGTATCTGGTCAGCAAGGTCTACCCGCACAACGCCAGCACCCAGGGTGTACAAGCGGCCTGCGAGCGAAGCCTGCGCCGACTGGGCACCGACACTATCGATCTATACCTGCTGCATTGGCGCGGCCAGTACCTACTGAGCGAAACAGTGGAAGCGTTTGAGCGGCTGCGCGAGCAGGGCAAGATCCTGCGCTGGGGCGTCTCGAACTTCGACATTGATGACCTAGCGGAGCTCGACGCGCCCGCTTGCGCCACTAACCAGGTGCTCTACAACCCTGAAGCGCGCGGCATTGAGTACGACCTGCTGCCCTGGCAAGCACAACACAACATGCCGCTTATGGCCTACTGCCCCATCGGGCAAGGCGGCGCGCTATTGCAAGACGCCACCCTGCAACGCATCGCCGACAAACACAGTGCCGCCCCCGCGCAAGTCGCCCTCGCCTGGGCACTGCGCCACCCCAGCGTGATCGCTATTCCTAAAGCCGTGAATCTGGAACATCTCAAACAGAACGTTGATGCTGATAACGTCCGGCTCGACGACGAAGATCTAGCACAAATCGACGCCGCCTTTCCTCCGCCAAAGCGCAAGCACTCTTTGCAGATGGTGTGAGGCCGAGCCATTAACGGCCCAGGATTAACGGACTAGGACAGGAGCGCTGTCATGTCACTGCCCGCCCCAAAGCCTAATGCCTGGATCAGTTTCCTCGCCCACCTGCTGTTCATCCTGGCGGCGTGGACGCTGTTCATAAAATACCTGTTTCCCGTGGGTTACGCATTAGCCTACGGCGAGCCCTGGGCGCAGTATATTTACTGGGATCTATGGCCACTGGCGCACGTCTGGCTAGGCTGGGCGCTGCTCAAACAGCCCCGCTACACGCGTGCATTGGCGGTGGGCATGTCCGTCATTGAAATCCTCATCATCGGCACTTTGTTCGTGCGTTTTCTCGCCGACCCTGATTGGTCGATCTGGCGCACCAACTGGTTTGTGAACAAGGTGTTTGTGCTGACATGCTTTGTGCTGGTGTTGGCGACCACGGTGCCGATTCAAAAAAATCGGAAGGAGCGACCGCTATGAACCGTCTCATCAAGCATCGCATCACGCGCCGACAAAGCCTTACGCTCATCGGCGCCACGATTGCCGCCATGACGCTCCCCACCGCATCGCTTTTTGCCAACACAAACGGGATGCGTCAGAAGGCTTTTGCAGGCACCGACAAAACGCTGCCCGTTATCGGCATGGGCACTTGGCGCACCTTCAATGTTGGCAGCGACCCACAGTTGTTGGATGCCCGCACCGAGGTGGTTAAAGCATTTTTCGAGCATGGCGGTGGCCTGATCGACTCTTCGCCCATGTATGGCTCGGCGTCAGATGTGATGGGCTATGCCCTGCAGCAGTTGAACACTCCAGAAAGCCTATTTGCCGCAGAGAAAGTCTGGAGCCCTGCCGGTGGCTCGGCTCGCGAGCAGGTGGCCGAGCTTAAAGACCGCTGGCAGGTGGAGCAGTTCGACCTGGTGCAGGTGCACAACCTGACCGACTGGCGCGAGCACCTGGCAGCGCTGCAGGAAATGAAAGCCGAAGGCATCATCCGCCATGTCGGCATCACGACCTCACACGGGCGCCGCCACGGCGAGATCGAGCAGATCATGACGTCAAAGGAGATCGACTTCGTTCAGCTCACCTACAACATCACCCACCGCGAGGCTGAAAACCGGCTACTGCCCCTGGCAGAAGAACGTGGCATCGGCGTGATCGCCAATCGGCCATACGATGGTGGCAGCCTGATCAAGCACCTCAAGCGGCGTGACGCGCCATTGCCCGAGTGGGCGAACGAGGAATGCGGCTGCACAACCTGGGCGGACTTCCTGCTGAAGTTTATCGTCAGCCACCCGGCAATCACCTGCGCAATACCCGCCACCACTCAGGTCGAGCACATGCGCGAGAATATGCGCGCTGGCTACTCCCCCATGCCCTCGGCCGATGCCCGGCAGCGGATGGCCGCGTATATCGAGTCGCTATGAACGAGTGGACAAGCTACCAGCTACAGGACTTTATTCCCTTCACCGCGGATGTTTACTTTCGCCTGCTGGAACGCATGGGCGAAACCTTCTGGCCGCTGCATTTACTGACCCTCCCACTCGGCGTCGCCACCCTTGTGCTGGCGTTGAAACACCGCACGCGACTCGCCTGCCTGCTACCCGCCCCTCTCTGGGCCTTCGTCGCCGTCGCGTTTTTCATTCAGCGCTATGCAGAACTCAACTGGGCCGGGGGCTATGTTGGTTACGCGTTCATCGCCCAAGCCGTGCTGCTGGTAGTGATTACGCTAACGGGATGGGGAATGGATAACGCGCCACGCGCAACACACCCACCGGTTGCCATAGGCATCGCCATCACCCTCTTCGGTCTGATACTCATGCCGCTGATAATGCAGATGTTAGCGCCGCTAAGCGGCGGCTCCTGGTATCAGGCAGAAGTGTTCGGCATTCATGCTGACCCCACGGCGGTAACCACGCTGGGCCTGGTGCTGATCATGCTGCGGGGTTTCGCCCTTTGGCTCGCCGCCATCATTCCAGCGCTCTGGCTGGTCATTTCAGGCCTGACCCTGCAGGTGCTGGATTCGGGGGGCGCCGCCGTGCTGTTTGTCGTACTGGTGATTGCGTTGGTTGGGCTTGTTTGGAAAAGCATCGAACCCAAGCGATAACGTCTCAGCAACGGTGACGTTGATGCGGAGGCAAATAGACAATCTGCCTTGCTTAGCTAACGGTTTTTTCGATATGTAAGCGGCGCTTGCTTAATCATCTAACGCCTAAAAGTTTGCGAGGATTGCGCGAGACAAAACGATAGCGCCGGGGCTCCCCCAGCGCTGATATCGCACATGGCAAAACAAATTGGCAGTTAGAAGCGGAAACCGGCTGACGCGGTAAAGGAGTCGATCTGATAGTCGCTGTCGAAGTCGTAGCGCTCATATTCGGCACGAATCAGGAAGGGATCAAAGTTGAACTGCGCGCCGACACCGTAGACCGGATCGGTACCATCTTGGTCTTCTAGATCAACGCTAGCACCGCCAAGGTTACCATCAACGTCGGTTTCCCACTTGGCCACACCGGCCTTGGCGAAGGCGGTAAACCAGGAGGTAATGGGTAATTGACCGACCAGACTCGCCCCGTAGGCGCTGGATTCTAAATCGGTATTGGCGTCACTGTTACCCCTCAGGCGCGTACGACCAAGATCGGCATAGAAGATTTCGGTAGCGAAGTAAGGATTGAATTCGTAGCCGACGAAACCTTTGAAGCCGTTGTCTTCTTCATCATCCAGATCAAAGTCTTCGGCGCCATCGGAGATGAAATCGCCGACTTCGTCGTCATCGTTCTCAAGCGAACTGAAACCGGTACCGATGCCTAGATAGAGGCCATCAGCATTGGGCGCGGCGAATGCCGACGGTGCCGTGGCGAGCAGAGCGGTAGAGGTAAACGAGGCGGTAAGTAGTGTTCTGAGTTTCACGTGTGTTCTCCTTGTGACGACTTGCTGTGAACGATTCTATGAATCGTCATGGTATTGAAAGGCGATCCTGCCGTGTTTCACGCAATGTGATAGTCGTTTGATTCACACGTATAACCATAGGCAAAACACTGTTCGACAACAAGGAGGATTCGGTTACGACAGTTAAGTTTATATATTGTAAAAAAAGCGCCTCTACCGGGATGGTAGAGGCGCTTCGGTCATTGATTCAGCGCTGATAACGGTTCATTAATATGGGGAGCATTGCAATGTTACCGAACTGGAGCAAAGTGGTGGTCAGAATAGGAACTTCATGAATAAAGTTCCTCTTTTCCGAGAACGCCGGGGAAGACACTTTGTACTGGCAGAAAACCGACAAGAAGATTCTTAACCGCATCAACAAGCTCATCAAATAGACCACGCGAGAGCCGTTTGAAGGGGCCAGCAAGCAAGAGCCTCTCAAACACAGCCTTGCCAATTATTAATCTCGGCGAATCAACCAGGAACACTGACTGAAATATAAAGTCACGGATGACGCTTCGCTAATTGCCCAGCTCCAGTATCACTACTGATTTAACGCCCGCCATAAGCGGCCGAGTGAAACGAGGTCCGGCGCACGTAGTGCGCGAACTTAATGGCTTTGTTATGCATTTTTGCACGCCACGAATTCCCCTTTACCAACGGGCACAGTAGCGATAGTAAATTCACCCGTGCTGTTGACGAAGTCAATGAATTCTTCCAATTCTCCGGCATGCGAAACCGCGTTATCACAAACCAAAAGCCCCCCAGGCCGAACGAGAGACACGATTTGGTCTGCTAGTTGAATGTAGCTTGAGCGATCAGAGTCGAGGAATACCAAGTCAAACTGATAATTGGCCTGCTCAAGGTAGTCGGCGGCACCTGCTTGCACTACTGTAATCTTGTGGCTGAGACTTGCCCGTTTGAAGTTATCTTTGGCTTGAATAACCTTGGACGAAGAGATTTCTACAGTCGTAATATGCCCATCCGTTGGTAGCGCAGCCGCTATCCACAAAGTGGAGTAGCCATTTGATGTTCCAATCTCAAGAACCTGTGTCGCCGCGTTAGCTTTTATGAGTACCGCCAAAAATTCACCGGTATCCCTTGTGATATTGAGATACTTGCGATCCTTCTGCTCTTCCGAAGCATCGTTCTCTTTACCTAGCTTCTCTAGTTCTTCTAAAACTCCCTTGAGTACCACGTCGGCCCTCCCAATGCATAACGCAGAGCGCACCGGCGACCTTGATGCAGCGAAGCGGAGACAAGTGCGTCCGAGTGACGCGTTTTGTTAACTGGGTTACTCGATATTGGCACGGCGTTTCCGCTCCTGCTCAGTCATTTGTTCTAGGCGCTCCTCAAGGGAGTTCAGTCCGAGTAGCGCACGGCGTTCATTAACCGTGGTTGAATCCTCAATAGGAAACGGTGTTGGCCAACCGTTTTCATCAACATCAAATTGGGTGCCGTAGTGTTGAGGCTTGCCAGATAAGGTGCGTACCCTATCCTGAAGGAATGCCAACTGCCAGCCAGCCACATCTTCTCTCGCAACGGCATCTTCCAGCAGACCGACACATTCCGCCATGAACTCATGATCTGAAACAGAGTGCTGGGCAACCAACCATGCAGCTTTGGCAGCCTCTTCCCCCACTAACGAAATGCCGGGCCAACCGTGACCGCCGATAATTTCTTTCAGGCGGGAAGCATTGTGCTCATGCAGGGATTGCATCCGAGGATGATAAGACTCAGATGGTAATTCTCCCGAATCGAAGAGTTGCTGCAATAACCGCTGGTCTTTCGTCACCATCGTGACCAACTCATCCGCAAGATTTTGATTCATGGGCTCCTTCCCAGTTAACAGTGATTTACGCCCCGCTGTATGACCTCAATGAACGTCAGGGCGCATTGATTGAGGTTATGCAGCGACCAAGTTCGACTCTACCCCAGTGATTCCTATATGAGCAAAGCCAATTTCGAACAAACAACCAAATTTCAAATTTCGAAGCTTGCGCGACTCCCCACCTCCAATCACCCCCTTGCATCTCTCCCACCCGCCTCCTACACTCCACCAACGAACAGCTTGACGGGGTGCCGGTGATATCCGGCTGAGATGGCGCAGGGTAAGCTTTTGGCTGCCGAGCGCTGGTCCCGCTGAACCTGATCCGGCTAATGCGCTGCTATATGAATTGCGGCGCGGGTACCGGCGTAGGGATCAAGCGATGGCCTTGGCTAGCTCTCTTACGATCGCACGCCACCTTCCGCGCCATTTCCTCGATCTTTTTCGCCTTACCTCCGGATCATTATTACCGGAGGCATCATGGGCTACCGCTTTACCGATCTCACCACCGCCTGCCAGCAAGATTGGCGCGCCTATATTGAGCACGATTTTGTGCGCCAACTGGGCAACGCCACGCTGCCTGAAGCATCGTTTCGCCACTACTTAAAGCAGGATTACCTGTTCTTGATCCACTTCGCCCGCGCCTATGCGCTGGCGGCCTACAAAAGCCCCACCCTCGCCGATTTACGCCAGGCCCATGAAGGCTTAAAAGCCATCGTGGATGTGGAACTGGGCCTGCACGTGGGCTTCTGCCAGGAGTGGGGAATCAGCGAGCAGGAACTGGCTGAGCTTCCCGAGGCCAGGGCCACCTTGGCTTACACCCGCTATGTATTGGATACCGGTAACCGCGGCGACCTGCTCGATTTGCACGTGGCGCTGGCCCCCTGCCTAGTCGGCTATGGCGAAATCGCCAACTGGCTGAACGACCAGCCTTCTACCCTGCGCGGCGAGCAAAACCCGTTTGATGCTTGGATTGCCATGTACGAAGGTGATGAGTTTCAGGCCGCCATGCAGGCGGAGCTTACGTGGCTTGATGCCCGCCTTGCCGATGTCACCCCTGCCCGCTTTGCGGAGCTTGCCAACATCTTCCGCGATGCCACTCGCCTGGAAATCGACTTTTGGCAAATGGGCCTAGACCTTACCGATGCTGAGCTTTCTCGCTAACCCCAACAACAACCAAGGATGAGCCACCATGGCCAAGACCGTTAAGAGTAAAACCGCCCACTTTCTCGCCGAAACCGCCCAGGTAGACGCTGCCGCCATTGCGCCATTGCCCGCTTCGCGCAAGGTATACGTTGAAGGCTCAAGGCCTGATATTCTCGTGCCGTTTCGGGAAATTACGCTGTCGCCCACCAAAACCAGCAGCATAGACGAAGAGAATCCGCCGCTGCTGGTGTACGACACCTCCGGCCCCTACACCGACCCCGATGCCCAGATCGATCTACGCCGCGGGCTGCCGGAACTGCGCCGCGCCTGGATCGACGCGCGGGAAGATACCGAGTTTCTATCAGGCCCAACGTCTGAATACGGCAACCGCCGCGCCAACGACCCGATGCTTGCCCAGCTGCGCTTTGATTTAACCCGCACCCCGCGCCGCGCAAAAGCAAGCAAGAACGTGACGCAGTTGCACTATGCCCGCCAGGGGATTATCACGCCGGAAATGGAGTTTATTGCCCTACGTGAAAACCAGCGTAGGCAAACGTTAGGCACCGCAGAGGTGGAGCGCATTCTGGGCCACCAGCACAAAGGTCAGAGCTTTGGCGCCAGCCTGCCGGATGAGATTACGCCTGAATTTGTGCGAGACGAAGTGGCCCGTGGGCGGGCGATTATTCCCAATAACATCAACCACCCAGAAAGCGAGCCGATGATTATTGGCCGTAACTTCCTGGTCAAGATCAACGGCAACCTGGGCAACTCGGCGGTCACGTCTTCTATTGAAGAAGAGGTGGATAAGATGACCTGGGGCATCCGCTGGGGCGCGGATACCATCATGGACCTCTCCACCGGACAGAACATTCACGAAACCCGCGAGTGGATCCTGCGCAACTCACCGGTGCCCATTGGCACGGTGCCTATCTATCAGGCACTGGAGAAGGTTAACGGCGTGGCCGAAGACCTCACCTGGGAAGTCTTCCGGGATACATTGATCGAGCAGGCCGAACAGGGGGTGGATTACTTCACCATTCATGCGGGCGTGCTGCTGCGCTACGTGCCGCTCACCGCCAACCGGGTCACCGGCATCGTCAGCCGTGGCGGCTCCATCATGGCGAAGTGGTGTTTGTATCACCATCAGGAGAGCTTCCTGTACACCCACTTCGAAGAGATTTGCGAGATCTGCAAGCAGTACGATGTGGCGTTCTCGCTGGGCGACGGCCTGCGCCCCGGCTCGATTGCCGATGCCAATGACGAAGCGCAAATGGCGGAGCTGAAAACCCTCGGCGAGTTGACCCACATTGCCTGGAAACACGATGTGCAGGTGATGATCGAAGGCCCCGGCCACGTGCCCATGCACCTTGTCAAAGAGAACATGGACAAGCAGTTGGAATACTGCGACGAAGCGCCCTTCTATACATTAGGGCCGCTGGTAACCGATATCGCCCCTGGCTACGACCACATTACCTCGGGCATCGGGGCGGCGATGATCGGCTGGTTTGGCTGCGCCATGCTCTGCTACGTGACGCCGAAAGAGCACCTGGGCCTGCCCAATAAGGATGACGTGAAAACCGGCATCATCACCTACAAGATTGCTGCCCACGCGGCGGACTTGGCCAAGGGCCACCCGGCAGCGCAGCGGCGTGATAATGCGCTCTCAAAGGCGCGCTTCGAGTTCCGCTGGGAAGACCAGTTCAACCTGGGGCTAGACCCGGACACCGCTCGTGAGTATCACGATGAAACCCTGCCGAAGGACTCCGCCAAGGTGGCGCACTTCTGCTCCATGTGTGGGCCGAAGTTCTGCTCCATGAAGATCAGCCAGGAAGTGCGTGACACTTACAAAGACCGGACCAACGAGCACAGCCTAAACGACGCAGAAGCGGTAAAACGTGGCATGGAAGAACAGGCAGAGAAGTTTCGCAACAAAGGCAGCGAGCTGTATCAGGAAGTTTAATAAGACGACGGACTAAACAGCTCTTCTACTAAAAGTGGCGCTTGAGTGTTAATAAATCTCAAGCGCCACTGGCGTATTGAGCCCAGCATTCTCATCGCGTAAAACACTATTTTTCGCCTTAGCTGAAATTAATTATACATTGCTCGTGTATGATTCTCATTTGCAGAGTATTCTGTTCGCCACGCTCGATTTAAAACCACACCCTTGCAAAGAACTGACTTCAGATGAAAACCAAACTTTCCCTGGCGGTATCCCTTGCCCTGTTAAGCACTGGCTTGCTGAGTGCTTGCAGCGAGGATAACGAACCAACGGCAGCCGCCACAGAGCAGGAAGCGCCGAAAACTGTCACAGCCCCCATGCTAAAATACATTCCGGCTGACTCCCCCTACTTCATGGCCACGCGTGACGTCATGCCGGAACAGGATATCTTTGAACTTTTTCAGCGTTCACAGCCCAACAGTAGCCTCGAAGCTGATCTGGAGGATCTGCGCCGCACACTGCCCGATATAGAAGACGACGTGCAGCGTTCGATGATGACGCTGTTAATCGCCATGGGTGAAGAGTTAGTCGGTGTTGAAACGCTGGATGATGTTCACGCACTGGGCCTCAAGATGGGCCCTCAGGCTGCTTTTTATGGGCTGGGCATCCTGCCTGTTTTGCGCGTTGAGTTACACGATGAAGAGGCCTTTCGTGACACGCTGGAGCGCATCCTAACCAAAGCAGAGATCAACCCAAGCACGGCCACCACCAATGGCAACGACTACTGGGAACTGACGCAAGAGGGCCCCATCAAAGCGATCCTCGCCATTATCGATCAGCAATTGTTGGTATCGGTAGTGCCACAGGATGCCAGCGACGAATTGCTAGCGCAGGTGCTGGGCAACAAACTGCCCGATAGCAGCATTGGTGATACCGGCGCACTGGCGGAAATTGAACAGCGCCATGGTTTTACCCCTTACGGCGCCGGTCAGATTGATTCTTCACGCCTGCTGAGTGAGCTAAGCACGCCCACTCACACAGGGACCCAGGCACTGATGGACGCGGTGGATTTAGCGCCGCTGGATCTCTCCTCCTGTCAGGCAGATATCGACCGTATCACTAGCCGCTTTTCTGGCTTGGCAATGGGCGCGCGGGAGTACAGCCTTGAACGCATGGAGATGAACCTCATCCTGGAAACCGATGAAGGGATCGTCAGCGACCTGCGCGCGCTATCGACTCAGGTTCCGGGCCTGGGTAACACAGAGGGAATGGCCAGCTTTGGGTTGGGACTGGACCTACCTGTATTGACGCAGACCATTCAGAAGTATGCGCGGCAAGTGCGCGAAAATCCCTTTAGCTGTGATGAGTTACAGGATTTGAACCGCTCTTGGAACGAAATCAATATGGCGGTCAACAACCCGATCACTCAGATGATTGGCTCGTCGCTTTCGGGCTTCAATGCACGTATTGAGAGCCTGACTATGAAAAACGGCGATCCCATCGCAACGGGCATCCTGGCCCTCGCCTCGCAAAACCCTATGAGCCTGCTGTCTACAGCCAGCGCCTTCTTGCCTGAGCTGGGCGCGCTTGGCCTTGAACCCGGCGGAGAGACCAAAAAAATCAAGAGCATGTTGCTGCCACCTGATATGCCGGCGCTCTATGCCGCGATGTCTGACACCGCCATCGTATTAGGCGCGGGCATCAGCGATTCAGCGACACTGAAAGAAGCGCTGAACGCCCCCACGTCAGATCGCGACCTGTTGCTACATGGCCACATGACGGGTGAATTTTATCATTCGCTGGCTGATGTCATGGAGCAAGTACCTACTGAGGAACTGACCGAAGCTGATATTGAAATGTTTAAGCAGTATGGCGACATCTACGAGAATATGGCGTACTGGCTCGAAGTGGATGACGCTGGCGTTGAAATGGGCTTTTCGCTGGAATTGAAGTGACCAGACGGGGAGTGAACTGGTTCGTCCTAGGCTATGACGGCACCTAGTACCCGATAGCCCTTAAAACGCCAGCAGGGGGCCGAAGCCCCCTGCTGGTGTCTATATTTTTTTAATATCAATGCTTTTTCTTTTGGCTGTCCTTGGCGTCGCCTTTGCCTTTTTGTACTTCACCTTTACCCTGCTGGGCTTTACCTTTGGCTTCTGTTTTGCCGTTATTAGTCGCTTTACCAGCGGCTTCTTTCACTTTACCGGCGGCTTTATTAGCTGCACCTTTAGCTTTATCTTCTGTACCAGTTGCCATGACAAACACCTCTAATCCGTTAGTAGGGAAAGCGTTGTGTATGAAGGTGCGCTCAGGCACTGCAATCACACGTCAACATTTCATAGATTAGCTTTTATTAAAAAAGTTGCGTTGTTTTATTTATGGCGGGGCGCTTTTTGTTAAGCGGGTGGGCGCCCAGTGGTTCAATAAACCGTGTAAGCAGGCCATGAAGAGCAGCGTAAGCGTTAGGGCAACGCTCATTGAGGAGAACCGGTAGAGCGCGCTGTAAACCAGGTCTTGCTGCGGGCCTAGCGACTGGCCAAACAGAATCCCCAAGGTGGTTAGCCCTCCAAACCCTATTCCCGACCCGGCGCCTTCTAGAACATGCTCGCGGGCGAAAAGTATTAAACCTAGCCAGTAGAGCAGTATGACCAGCAAAAAGTGGTGGCTCTGGGTATAGAGCAGTAGCTGCATCAGTAGCGCCAAATTGCAGCCTAGCAGCGTTCCCACGGCCCGTTTGCCCGCTGACACTCTGGCACCGGAATACCCCAACGCGAACAGCACCAAGATGGTCGCCATTTGCGCAGAAAGCGACCCCTGCAAATCGAACACCTGAAACACCACAAACGAGAGCGTGGCGGTCAGTGCACCAATCAATGTTTCGTGACGAATCTGCGCCGCGGGCTTATTGGCCCGTGGTGGCGGCTGGCGTGGTTCAACGTCGGGAAAAAGCGTATACATCAGCATGGCAATAAACACAGCCAAGCCGCTGGCCATCAAATTGCAGGCTAATAGGTCGCTTAAATCGACGTTTGGGTAACTGGCGAAATGGAGCAGAATGCTTAACGTCAGCACGCCGTTAGCGCCGAACAAAAACATCGGCCCTTTCGCCATCAGGTTAAAGCGAAACAGAAACATTGCCAGCACGACGAGCGTCATCACCACCGGCATGTGCTTGAGCAAACCAACTACTAGGCTCACCTCAAGCACATTGAGTGATACGTTAGCTAAAAACTGGCGCATGATATGGCCGTTGAGAATAGGCACCAGGCCCAGCAGGAACATTGGAAAAACGGTAAAAAACACGCCGTAGTTCCAGCCCATTAACTGGCTGATTACAAAGCCTAAGGCGCCCGCCCCGGCTACCCTTAGACACTGTCGCAAACCGTTGTGCGTTAACCTGGACTCAATAAACATAGTGAAGCCAGCTGATTAGATGTGGCTGCAGCCATACAAAAGGGGCGGCCAGCGCTGCATCACTGGGTTGAAGCTGCACCGTGGCGCGAGCGCCGCTGGCAAGCGGCTTGGCGACGGGCTCTGTCAGTGCGATGTGCACGCGCATACGCTGAGCATCCCGCACCCAGCGGTCCGTGGTGGGAATATCGGCCAGTTGACCATCCGCCGCCAACTGCCCTTCGCGCACCCCGGCATCCATGGCGAGCACTTGGGCATCGACGACCTTGCCCGGCCAGGCATCAAACACTACCCGTGCTGAATCGCCTGGTGCCACATGGCGCAGACTCTTTTCACGGAAATCAGCAATGATATCCAGCTCTTCCGCCACCACGGCCAAGGCGGGCTGGCCCGCCTGTACGTAGTCACCGAGCTCCAATTGCAGATTGGTGACGCTGCCTGCCTGCGCAGCGCGTACATGGGTATGGGCAAGATCCAACTGTGCCTGGGAGAGCGCATTGTCGGCTTGGCGTAAGCGCAGGTTGCTCTCGCCCGAATCGCCCAACTGTACTTCCATGCTCACGATTTTCGCCCTGGCCGCTGCTACGCTGGCCTGTGCGGTGCGCTCGGCGGCTACCTGCTGTTCGTACTGTTGGCGCGATACGCTCTGCCGTGCCATTAATGTTTCGGCGCGGCGAAGCTCGCCTTGCCGCTCGGCGGCTGTCGCTTCAGCAGAGGCCAGTTCCGCTTGCGCGGAGGTAAGCTCCGCTTCTAAACGAGCGTTCTCCTGCTCAGCCTGCTCACGATTTAGCTGTGCCTGTTCAACCGCTAACCGAAACGGTGCCGGGTCTATTTGAAACAGCACATCGCCTTCATTCACTTTTTGGTGGTCTTCCACCAACACAGCGCTAACCGGACCGCTGAGCTGCGGCGCAATCCGTGTTACGGGCCGTATCACCCTCGCCTCGGGTGTCATGGGCATAAAGCTATCGGCCAGCAGAAAGTAGATGAATAGCAGTACGAAGGCAGCAATCGCCACCTTTACCCAGCGGGCAAATGTTTGATCGGGAGTCATGCAGAGCTCACTTGTTAGCCACCAGGCAACCGCCTGGCCAGCGCTTCTAATCGGGCGCGTATCGTATAGGGGAAGGTAAGAGAGACTTTAGTCTAACAATTAATTAGCGAGCTAACAATATAGCCAATAAAAACCCCGTCACCTAATGGCGACAGGGTCAGACGCATCGCTATAAAGCCAACACAGTCAGCTGCTAAATTACCGCCCCTTGGATAGGCTGAGGACGACAATACCGCCCACCACCACTGCGCCGCCGACTAACTGGCCAGCGCTGAGCATTTGATCGAGCACGAAATAACCCAGCACTAGAGAGGCCACTGGCTCGATATTCATGACCGGCGCGTTGCGCGCCATATCAAGTCTGGGTACAAAGATGAACAGCGTCGAAAACGCCGAGCCATAGAGCAACCCCAGCAGCGTCAAACCTAACCAACCGGCAGTGTTGTCTGGCAGGCTCATGCCGCCTGGCACGACACCAGCGATTCCGCCAATAATCATGACAATAAACACCGTTTGCATGGTTAGCAGGCTGCGTAGCGTACTGCCTACGCCGGCCAAGCGGTGTTCGGTCACCCAAAGTGCGCAAGCAAACACAAAGGCGGCCATCAGGCCAAAGCCAATGCCCGCGATCCATCCGGGGCCCATGCCGTCGGCACTGGCCAGCCACGAAGGAATATCTAGCACCACCAGCAGGCCAATTAAAATAGTCCCCATGATCAGGCAGCTACGCAGGGTTGGTCGCGGCCCGCCCAGCGCCCAGCTCAATAACGCTAACTGAATGGGAAATGTATTCACCAGCAGTAGCGCAATCACCACCGGTAGCCTGGCCACCGCTGAATAGAGGCTGACGCTTTGCACCGCAATCAACAGCCCCACGGCCAGTTGCCATGGCCAAGTACCAGCGGGCAGCCATAACCGCTTGCGCTGCACAATGACCAGCGCGATGAGGATCAAACAAGCGACCCCTGAGCGGGTTAAAACGGCTAGCAGCAGGCCCGTGCCATTATCAAACGCCAGCCGGGCGGAAACGTGATTGGCGGCAAACATGGTGGCCACGGTCATCATGAGTAGGATGGCTAAATGGCGTGGCAGAAGCTTGGGCAATGGGGACGCTGACATAGGGGCGTAACGGCTCGTTCAGGAGTAAAGGACTCTCGTTATGGGAAAAGAGAACCAAGGGGGCAAACCAGGGACAGTGAAGCATATCCGGCGTTGAAAAGCAGGCTAACGAAAATGGTGCACTACTTTTCGCATCGCAGCATTTTATACGAAAGTATAAGGCTTTTCTTCCCTTATCCTGATCTGGTGGTTTAAAAGCAACAAAACGCCCCGAGCAGATGACCGCTCGGGGCGTTGTGGTAGTACGTCGGGCAACTAATGCTGTTAGATTACACCAGCATGGGCACCATCGCTTCCAGCACCATGACTAAGCTCATCGCGGTGATGGTCAAAATAGAGACCCCGAACACTTTCTTGGCCCAGCGGACATCATCGTCTAACCGATAGCCGCGCAGTGCCAAGTAGAGCCAGTAGCCACCCATGGTCAGCGCCACGCAGAGATACCCGGCCCCCGCTTGGCTAGCCAATCCCAGCGCCAGTGAGGCAGGAATAAAGGCCACGATATAGCCCAGGATATGGTGCTTGGCCATTTTGACCCCACGCACCACCGGCAGTACCGGGATCGATGCGCGGCGATAATCGGCATAGCGGAAAATTGCGATGGCATAAGAGTGCGGCATTTGCCACAGGCAGAAGATCACCAGCAGCATGATAGCGCCACTGTCGAACTGCCCCGTGACGGCGCAGTACCCCACCACTGGCGGCATTGCGCCAGAAAGGCTGCCGACCAAGGTGCCGTATTCGGAGCGGCGCTTCATGTAGAGGCTATAAATCCCCACATAAACGCCCCAGCCAATCACCGCCAAGGCTACGGTCAATCCGTTAGTGCCCAGCGCCAGGCACACCACCCCCGACACACCCAGCAGCGCCGAAACGCCCAATGCCTGGGTGATGGAGATGCTACCTCTTACCAGTGGGCGATGGCGCGTACGCGCCATCAGTGCATCAATATCGCGGTCGATGACATTGTTACACGCACAGCCCGACGCGATGATTAATGCAATACCCACCATGACCGAGACAAAGCTGAGCCACTCAAACTGGCCCTGCGCGGCGAGAAAATAGCCGCCCAAGGTGGCAATCAGGTTACCCCCGATAATGCCGGGTTTGGTCAGTTCGAGCAGATCCCGCCAACGGCTAGGTGCCGTGATCAGCCGATCATCATGTTGAGATGCAGATGCTGCATGATCCACAGCGAGCCTCCTACCACTAAGACGAGAATCGTCAGTGTGAAGACGAAGGACATCACGTTCCAGCCTTCGTCGGCTTTGGTATTCATATGCATGAACATGACCAGTTGCACCAATATCTGCAACACGGCGGTCACGGCCACCACGATGACAGTCGTGAGTACGCTAAGCGTGCCACTCATCACCACCCCAAAGGGGATAATGGTCAGTATCAGCGACAATACCAGTCCTGTCACATACGACTTTACGCTGCCATGGTTATTAGTGGGGTTAGTCGGAGAATGACTCATCTCACAGCACTCCCATCAGGTAAACGAAGGAGAAGACACAGATCCAGACGATATCAAGGAAGTGCCAGAACAGACTGAGGCACAAAATCCTTGGCCGGGTCATGTCGTTCAAGCCTTTGGTTGAGAGCTGAATCAGCATGACCAAAATCCAGATCAAACCAAAGGTAACGTGCAGGCCGTGGGTGCCCACCAGGGTAAAGAACGATGACAAAAAGGCGCTTTTATCGGGGCCATACCCTTCATGAATCAGGTGCTGGAATTCGTAGATTTCCATGCCCACGAACGCCGCGCCCAGCAAGAACGTAATACCCAGCCATGCTTTCACCTGACTCAGGCGTTCGGCATTCATCGCCAGCACGCCCATGCCAAAAGTAAAGCTACTGAACAGCAGCAGGAACGTCTCGACCAGTACAAACGGCAGTTCAAAGATCTCAGCCGCGGTGGGTCCAGCTGCCGTGCCTTTCATCAACACGGCGTAGGTGGCGAAGAGTGACCCGAAGATCACCAAATCGCTCATTAAGTAGACCCAAAAACCAAACAGCTTGGTGCCCGTTGCATCGTGATGCTCATGATGCACGACCGATCCTTCGTGATGTAACGTATCCGTTGCCATTACGCATTCACCTCCACGTAGCGTTGCTTACCTTTGCGTCCTTCAACTTCGGCAGACGGCTTGTAGGGATCGGAGTTTTTAACGCGCTTCTGGTGCGCGCGCTCGATGCGCTCTACTTCTTCAGCGGAGACGTAGTAGTCGATATCGTCGTTAAAGACCCGCGCCATAAAGCTGACAAAGACACCGATGGCGCCTACCCCTGCCAGCCACCAGATATGCCATACCAAGGCAAAACCGATGACCAGCGCAAACAGACTGATGACAGGGCCAGCAACGGTGTTGCGCGGCATATGAATATCGGTGTAAGGCGCTTCTTCCAGCTCCTCGTTACTGCGCTCTTTTTGCGACCAGAAGCTGTCGATGTCACCCACTTCCGGCAAGCGCGCGAAGTTGTAGAACGGCGCGGGCGAAGAAGTTGACCACTCCAAGGTACGGCCATCCCACGGGTCACCGGTCACATCAGCGTTCAGCTTGCGGTCGCGGATGCTCACCCAGAACTGGATGACGGTGCAGGCGATACCCATCATGATGATCACCGCGCCTACCCAGGCCAGAATCATCCACGGCTGCCATTCAGGGTTCGCGTAGGACTGCATACGGCGCACGGCACCAAAGAAGGCCAACACGTACAGCGGCATAAAGGCGACATAGAAGCCAATGAACCAGCACCAGAACGAACGCTTGCCCCATTTTTCGCTCAGCGTGAAGCCAAACGCTTTGGGGAACCAGAAGGTAAGGCCCGCCATCATGCCGAACACGACACCGCCGATAATGACGTTGTGGAAGTGAGCGATAACAAACAGGCTGTTATGCAGCACAAAGTTAGCGGCTGGCACGGCCAGCATCACACCGGTCATACCGCCCAGCGTAAAGGTGATAATAAAACCCAGGGTCCAGAGTACCGGCGACGTCAGTTCCAAACTGCCGCGGAACATCGTGAACAGCCAGTTGAAGACTTTCACCCCGGTGGGAATGGCGATAATCATCGTCATAATGCCAAAGAAGGCATTAACGTTGGCACCCGCCCCCATGGTGAAGAAGTGGTGCAGCCAGACGATAAACGACAGTAGGGTGATCGCAATCGTCGCCCATACCATGGTCATGTAACCAAACAGCCGCTTACGGGCAAACGTCGAAATAACTTCCGAGAACACGCCGAAGGCGGGCAGAATCAGGATATAAACTTCCGGATGGCCCCACGCCCAGATGAGGTTGACGTACATCATCATGTTGCCGCCAAAATCATTGGTAAAGAAGTGCATGCCGAAGTAACGATCCAGCGTTAGCAGCGCAATCGTCGCCGTCAGAATCGGGAACGAGGCGATGATCAACACGTTGGCGCACAGCGATGTCCAGGTGAAGATCGGCATGCGGAACATGGTCATGCCTTTGGTGCGCATCTTCAGAATCGTCACGAAGAAGTTGATACCGGTGAGCGTCGTCCCTATCCCGGATATTTGTAACGCCCATATCCAATAATCGACCCCCACCCCGGGACTGAACTCGATCCCCGATAAAGGCGCATAAGCCAGCCAGCCGGTTTTGGCGAACTCCCCCACCACCAGTGAGATATTGACCAAGATCGCGGCGACGGCAAATAGCCAGAAACTCAAGTTATTCAGGAAGGGAAAAGCGACGTCGCGGGCACCAATTTGCAGCGGCACCACCAAGTTCATCAAGCCGATGACCATGGGCATGGCGACAAAGAAGATCATGATCACGCCGTGGGCGGTGAAGATCTGATCGTAGTGTTCGGGCGGTAAATAACCCGCAGCGCCCCCGGCGGCCATGGCCTGTTGGGTACGCATCATAATTGCATCCGAGAAGCCGCGTAGCAGCATCACCAGCGCAACGATAAAGTACATGATACCGAGCTTTTTGTGGTCAACGGAGGTAAACCACTCGTTCCACAGCCAGCCCCACTTGCGGTAGTACGTTAACGCGCCTAACAGCGCAATTCCCCCAATGGCCATAAAGGCCGCGACGACCATGATGATCGGTTCATGGTAGGGAATGGATTCTAAACTGAGTTTTCCAAACACGGCTTAACCCCCTGCTTCAACGCTAGTGGGATGGCTGCGCATGGCATGATCCTGACTAGCATGGTTGTTGGTGTCGTGGCCAGAGTCGGCCGCTTGATGGGTGTTAGGTGCGTTATCGCCATCAGAAGAATCAGCATGGTCGCTGCTCAACTGATGATCGCTGCCCATCGAGTGATCGCCGCCCATATCGTGCTCCCCGCCGGTGTGAAAGCTTGTCAAAATGCTTTCGTACAGCGCTGGCGAGATGGCCGAGAAATACTCCACCGGATGTGATTCGCTAGGCTCCGCCAGGGCTTCGTAGCCTTCCGGGTAGGTCAGCGTTTCAGAGGCATCGCGCACGTTTTCAACCCAGTCATCAAACTCGCCGGGGGTGGTCACCTTGGCTTCAAACGTCATGCCCGAGAACCCCGCGCCACTGTAGTTGGTGGAGCGACCTGGGTAGTTACCTATTTCCTCAGCGATAAGATGGACATCGTTATCCATCCCCGCCATCGCGTAGATCTGGCTACCCAAATGGGGAATGAAAAAGGCGTTCATCACCGAGCCAGAGCTGACCCGAAAGCGCACCGGGGTATTGACCGGGAAGGCCACTTCATTAACGCTGGCCACGCCCTGCTCGGGATAGATAAACAGCCATTTCCAATCCAGCGCGACGGCCTGAATCTCCATCGGCGCCACGTCGCTTTCCAACGGCTTGTGCGGGTCCAGGCTATGCGATGTTTTCCAGGTCAACAGCGCAAGCACCGCGATAATCGCGCAAGGCACGATCCAGATCACCGCTTCAATCGCGTTGGAGTGCGCCCAATCGGGAAGGTACTTAGCCCCGCTATTACTTCGCCGATAACGCCAGCCAAACAGCAGCGTCATCGCAATAACAGGAATAACTACAATCAACATCAGACCAAAAGAGGTCAGAATCAGCGTCCTCTGCTCTGCGCCAACCTGCCCTTTGGGGTCTAATAGCGCTGAACTACAGCCTGCTAGAAACAGGCACAGCGCAAGGAGCACTAACGTGCCTCGCCTGCGCCATAGTGAGCGTCGTTGCATGGTGTGATCTCGTCCAAGGTGTTAAAAGTTAGGGTTTGAAACACGCTAGCCAGCCCTGCGATCATGATAAATAGCAGGCTAACTACCACCCCATACTCTTCCCAAAACATGCTCGTTGGAGCACCCTCACAAACATATGCATGGTGCGCTGAGCGCCACTGTTCCGGGAAAAATATGCGCCGCCGATTGGGAATAGCGGCAAATCTTGCGTGCCTAAGCCTTAAAAGCGCAAGCAAGTAAGACGAAAGTATTTTCTATTGATCTAGATCACGAAAGAAGTGGCGCATTGCCGCACCCAAGGCATTGGCAACCTGGGAGTGGGAGTGCAGGCAAGCGCCTAAAGGCAAAAACAGAACGGTTAGGCCACGGACACCGTGGGTAAATCAGGGCTGTGACCGTTTAGCAGTTGGGGCGCGCCCTCCTCGTCGGTAACGACCACATCAAAATCATCCAGTGCGGCAAAGTACGCTGGCCGCACCACGCCAAACTTGCTGGCATCGACCACCAGTAACCGTTGCATGGCCGTGGCGATCGCGGCTTGTTTGGGGGCCACTTCATGGAAATGGAAACAGCTAACGCCGCGCTCTAAATCTACGCCTGCTGCCGAGATCAGCGCTTTATTGATGCCTAACCGCTCGATACCGGCTGCCATGTTATCGCTTCCAAATGATTGAGACGCTGCGTAAAAAAGACCGCCCAGCAATACTAACCGCACGTTGGGCAGGGCAGCCACCGCGTTGGCAACGTTGAGCGCATAAGTGACGACCGTCAGCTCACGAAAATGACTTAACTGGCTCAACAAGGGAATCAGGGTCGAACCACAGTCGATAAAGAGCGTATCGCCCTCTTCAATAAAGGCAAGCACTCGCTGACAGAGGCGGTATTTCGCTTGGTAGTGGCTCGCCTGCTGCTCAGTCAAATCGTAAATCGGCGTTACCCCAGGATAATTCGCCATCACTAGGCGCCCACCCAACAAACTCATTGCGGTGGGCTGGGTGGTCAGGTCGCGGCGGATGGTCATTTCCGACACATCACACAGTTCTGCTGCATCGCGCAGATGAAGCGTGCCGCCACTGGCTAGGGCTTCCTGAAGTTTGGCGAGACGCTGAGCGCTGCGGCCATTCATGGTGGGCATCTCCTTATCAACCCCTCTTATCTTGATAAACGTAACGTCAGCCTGTAGGTTGCCGCCTTTTTGTTTCTATGCTGAGCGAGCAGCGGCGGAATTTCCACTGCGACAACGACCATTAACGTGATTCATGATGCATACGATAGCCATATGACATTTAAATAGCGTTGATGTGACAACTCTTGCAAATCAACGTTAGAAAAATAACACTGAATGTTATAATTTTAACATTAACGCCAGCCCGCACGACAAAAAACCCGGTTAGCCACTCTCAAATGGCTCCGCAACGACCCTGTTGAGGCTCTCATGACTGCTCGAAAACACATTCGCTCTTCATCGCTTGTCACCCTTAGTGCTGGCGCTTTACTGACAAGTACCGCCCTCGTCACTCCCGCATTGGCAGATGACGCTCAGCCTCATCCACTTGACCGGCTGTGGTCGTTTGCCAATGTCTCGGTCAACTATCTCGATTGGTCGAACGGCACCGAAGCACGCACCGCCTCTAACGCGGCGAAAAGCGACTTTATGTTTCTCGAAATTGAAGGCGGCGCTGGCTTTAGCTGGGGCGAATTTTACGGTTTCTTTGATTTCGAGAACCCCACCAACGATCAATTCGATGAATCGAGCGGCGGTCAAGACAACTTCCGTACCGCGGGTAAAATAACCTCGCACATCTATCTGGGCGATAGCCCGCTGTCGATCTATGCGCACCTTTACGACTTCCGTGATTACGGTTTTGAAAGCCGCGAGCAGGACCAGATTCTAGGCTTAGGCTACCGCACTACCTTCGATAACGGCCTATGGTTCAAACCGTTTATTGGTGCCGCGCGGGTGCAAAGTAACAGCTATAGCGGTATGAACGGCTATATGGCCGGCTGGGTCGCGGGTTATGATTTCGCTGCGCTCAACCAAAACTTCAGCGTTACCAACTGGCACGAGCAGACCTTTGGCCGTGACGATGAGTACCTGGAACAGAACTATGTGGGCGAAAAAGCAGGCAGTGTGGGCACCAACGGTGCACTTAGCCTGTGGTGGCATCCAAGCGACTTGATCACCACCGGCGTTCAGTATCGCTACTCTGACAATAAGCTGGGCACCCCCAACAATTATCAGAATGCGATGATTTACTCCGTCAAGCTCAACTTACTATAAAAGCGGTTAATCCCCGCAGACTCGAAGGATCCCCCTATGACACTCCTTATGAGCTTGGTAGGTATGGTCACGCTGGTGGCCATTGCCTTGATATTCTCTTATGACCGTAAGTCTATTCGGCTACGTACCGTGCTGGGCGCCTTTGCTATTCAAGCGGGTATCGGTGCGTTTGTACTCTATGTGCCTTTCGGTCAGGCGGTGCTGCAAGCCATCTCCTCGGGCGTTAGCCAGATTTTGGTCTACGCCAACGACGGCATCGGCTTTCTGTTTGGTGGGTTAGCAGACGTTGAAAACGTCGGCTTTGTGTTTGCCATCAAAGTGCTGCCGGTGATTATTTTCTTCTCCTCACTGATCGCCGTGCTCTACTACATCGGCATTATGCAGTGGGTCATCCGTATTTTGGGTGGCGCACTGCAAAAAGCCCTGGGCACCTCACGGACTGAATCGCTTTCCGCCACGGCGAATATCTTCGTCGGCCAAACCGAGGCGCCGCTGGTGGTGCGTCCGTTTATCGCCCGTATGACGCCTTCGCAGCTGTTTGCCGTGATGTGCGGTGGCTTGGCATCGGTGGCGGGTTCAGTATTGGCGGGTTATGCAGCGCTGGGTATTCCTATGGAGTATCTGGTGGCAGCTTCCTTCATGGCGGCGCCGGGCGGGCTACTGTTTGCCAAGCTGATCATGCCGGAAACCCAAGATGTGGCCGATAGCGACAGCGTTTCCAAGGTAGAAGAAGAGATTGACGCCCAGGAAGACAAGCCCGCCAACGTGCTGGACGCTGCCGCCTCCGGCGCTACCTCAGGCTTGATGCTGGCCGCTAACGTGGGCGCGATGCTGCTCGCGTTCATTGGCTTGATCGCGTTGATCAATGGCATTCTCGGTGGTGTTGGTGGCTGGGTAGGCTTTGAATCACTGAGCCTGGAGCTAATCCTCGGCTGGCTGTTCGCCCCACTAGCGTTCCTGTTGGGTGTGCCGTGGGAAGAAGCCACGCTGGCAGGCTCGTTCATCGGCCAAAAACTGGTCGTCAACGAATTTGTCGCCTATATCAATCTAGCGCCTTACATCGATGGGGAACAGGTAGTAGCGGCGACGGGTCAGATGATGACACCGCACACCATGGCGATTCTCTCTTTCGCACTGTGTGGCTTTGCTAACCTCTCCTCCATTGCGATTTTGCTAGGTGGTTTGGGCAGCATTGCACCGACGCGTCGTAAAGAGATTGCCCGCTTTGGTGTTAAAGCCGTCTTGGCCGGTACACTATCCAACTTGATGTCGGCCTCTATCGCTGGCTTCTTTATTGCGCTGAGTGGCGCGTCTGTATAGCGCTTGCCACTGCTTGCATGATTAGCGCAATGACAGCTACTTAACGTATCGGGCGCTGCGGTTTTATCCGCAGTGCCCGTTTTTATCTTTTACTGATTTGTGAGAATTCCATGACTGCGACAGCCTCTCCCCATATTGTCCAAGCCGCCCGCCAAGCACTTACCCTCATGGACCTGACGAGTCTGAACGATAGCGACACCGACAGCACCATTGAAGCACTCTGCCAGCAAGTGAAAACGCCCTTTGGCACGCCTGCTGCGGTGTGTGTCTTCCCCCAGTTCATTGTCACTGCCCAGCGCGCATTAACCGCTCATACCCTCAATGACCAAGTGAAGATCGCCACCGTTACCAATTTCCCCAATGGCGGCGGCGACATTATGGGCGCCGCCCGCGAAACGCGTGATGCCGTTGCCTCCGGTGCCCATGAAGTCGATGTTGTGTTCCCCTACCGCGCCCTGATGGCGGGCGATGAAGAGACTGGTATTGAGCTCGTTGAGATGTGCAAAGCCGCCTGCGCTGGCCAAGCACTGCTCAAAGTGATTATTGAATCCGGCGAACTCAAAGAGCCTGCGCTGATCAAACGCGCCAGCGAACTCGCCATTGAGGGCGGCGCTGATTTCATTAAAACGTCGACCGGCAAAGTAGCCGTTAACGCTACGCTTGAAACCGCTGAGATTATGCTCACAGCCATCAAAGCCAGCGGCAAAGACGTTGGCTTTAAAGCGGCGGGGGGCGTCAAAACCGCCGAGGACGCGGCAGAATACCTAGCCCTGGCCAACGAGATTATGGGCCCAGGCTGGGTGACGCCTGCGCACTTCCGCTTTGGCGCTTCCAGCCTATTGGGCAACCTACTGGCGACGCTGAGCGGCAACACCAACGCGGCACCCCAAGGCCAAGGAGGTTATTAATGTCTGCCAACACAACCCATCACGCCTTGCTCCCCCAGGAGCTGATTCGCCTTAAGCGTGATAACCAGCCGCTGCCTTTCGATGAGATCAAAGGCTTTGTGCAAGGCATTGCCGATGACCGCATCAGCGACGCTCAGATTGGCGCCTTCACCATGGCGGTGTTCCTCAATGGCATGAGCCGTGAAGAAGTGGTTGCGCTGACCACCGCTACACGAGACTCCGGCCACGTGATGCAGTGGAGCGACCTTAATCTGCCCGGCCCAATTGTGGATAAGCACTCCACCGGCGGCGTCGGTGATTTGGTCTCGCTCGTGCTCGGCCCCTGGGTGGCCGCCTGCGGCGCTTTTGTACCCATGATCTCCGGGCGCGGCTTGGGCCACACTGGCGGCACGCTGGACAAGCTCGAATCGATTCCCGGCTACGACCCTTACCCCGCCCCAGAGCGTTTCCGCGAGGTGGTGAAATCCACCGGCGTGGCCATTATTGGCCAGACCGGTGATTTGGCACCTGCTGACAAGCGTATCTACGGCGTTCGCGATGTGACCGCTACCGTAGAATCGATTCCGCTGATTACCGCCTCCATCCTGGGCAAGAAGCTGGCCTCCGGCCTGGATGCGCTGGTGATGGACGTTAAAGTCGGCAGCGGTGCCTTTATGCCTACCCCTGAAAAATCCCGCGAGCTGGCTAAAAGCATCGCCAATGTGGCCACCCAAGCGGGCACACCCACCACGGCGCTGCTCACCGACATGAGCCAGCCACTAGCGCCCTGCGCTGGTAACGCCGTTGAAATCGTCGAGACGCTGGCCCTGCTGCGCGGCGACCGGCCCACCAGTCGCGTGATGCAAGTCACCCGCGAACTGGCTGTCGAGATGCTGATCGCAGGTAAGCTCGCAGGCTCGCGTGAAGAAGCGCTGACTAAATTGGAAAAGACGCTAACCTCCGGCGCTGCTGCTGAGGTGTTCGCTCGTATGGTGCGCGAACTGGGTGGCCCCAGCGACTTTATGGAGCGCTCAGAGCACTACCTGGCAAAGGCCGAGGTAATCAAACCGGTTTATGCCGAGCAATCGGGGATCGTAAAGCGCATCGATACCCGCGCCGTAGGCATGAGCGTGGTGGAACTGGGCGGTGGTCGCCTGCGTAACGACGCCAGCGTCGATCACAGCGTCGGCTTTACCGACATCGTCGAGATCGGCGAGAGCGTGGACAGCCAGCGGCCCATCGCCATGGTGCACGCCCGCAGCGAAGCCGCTGCCGAGCGCGCCGCCCAGCAGCTACGCGCGGCGTTTACGATTGGCGAAGGTGCGGTCAGCGCCGATACGTTGCTACAAGACACTTTCCGTGGAGAAGCCTCATGAGCCGCGCGATTTTATTGGTACTCGATTCGTTTGGGATTGGCGCCGCCCCGGACGCCGCCACCTTCGGTGACGAGGGTGCGGATACTCTGGGCCATATCGCCGCCGCCTGCGCCCGCGGCGAAGCGGATAACGCCAACCGTTCCGGCCCGCTCAAGCTGCCCAACATGGCCAAGCTGGGGCTGTTTCACGCCCACCGCGATGCCACGGGCAATGTGGCCGAAGGTGTCACGCTACCGGAAAGTTTGGAAGGCGCTTACGCCCACGCCAAAGAGATTTCCAGCGGCAAAGACACCCCCTCCGGCCACTGGGAAATCGCTGGTGTCCCGGTCCGCTTTGATTGGGGCTACTTTCTGGATAAAACCGACAGTTTCCCCCTTGAGCTGCTCGATGCCATCGTCCAGGAAGCCGACCTCACCGGTGTGATTGGCAACTGCCACGCTTCCGGCACCGAGATCATCGCTCGCCTGGGTGAAGAGCATATAGCCACCGGCAAACCCATCGTTTATACCTCGGCGGATTCGGTATTTCAGATCGCCGCCCATGAAGAGTACTTTGGCCTGGAGCGGCTCTATAAACTGTGTGAAACCGTCCGCGAGCTGCTGGAGCCTTACAACATCGGCCGCGTGATTGCGCGCCCGTTTATCGGCGAAGACAGCAACACCTTCGCACGCACCGGTAACCGCCGCGACTACAGCGTTGAGCCGCCCTCGCCTACCGTGCTGCAAAAGCTCGATGATGCCGGCGGCGAAGTGGTCTCGATTGGTAAAATTGCCGATATCTACGCCCACTGCGGCATTACTCATAAGGTAAAAGCCAGCGGTCACGACGCGCTGATGGACGCGACGCTCAACGAGATCAAGCGCACCAGCCAACGCGACGAAGGCGAGCGCGCCATGATCATGACCAACTTTGTCGATTTTGACTCAGTCTATGGCCACCGCCGGGATGTGCCAGGCTATGCCGCCGCGCTAGAAGATTTCGACGCCAAGCTGCCTAATCTCCTGGCGGCGCTAAGCGACGATGACCTGCTGATTCTCACCGCCGATCACGGCTGCGACCCCAGCTGGCACGGCACCGAGCACACCCGCGAGTATATCCCCGTTCTGGTACACGGCCCCGGCTTTACCCCCGGCCCGCTGGGCGAGCGCGGCACCTTTGCCGATATTGGCCAAACCCTGGCTGACTTTTTCCTGCTGCCGGCCATGGCCGATGGCAAAAGCTTTCTACCTAACGCTTCATAAAGGCTAGCGCCGCTTAAAGGAGACCTTTGATGGCAACCCCGCATATTAACGCTGCCCCCGGTGATTTCGCTGATACTGTCCTGATGCCCGGCGACCCGCTGCGCGCCAAATACATCGCCGATACCTACCTGGAGAACGTGCGTCAGGTCAACGATGTGCGCAATATGTTCGGCTATACCGGCACCTACAAAGGCCGCGAGATTTCCGTGATGGGCCACGGCATGGGCATTCCGTCGGTCTCCATCTATGCCAAAGAGCTGATCACCGACTACGGCGTTAAATCGCTGATTCGGGTGGGCTCCTGCGGTGCGGTACGCGACGACGTCAACGTGCGCGATGTGGTGATCGGCATGGGCGCCAGCACCGACTCCAAGGTCAATCGCATGCGCTTTAACGACCACGACTTCGCTGCGATTGCGGATTTTGAACTGACCCAGCACGCCGTTGCCGCCGCCAAGGCCAAAAACGTGCCGGTCAAAGTGGGTAACATCTTCTCAGCGGATTTGTTCTACAACCCGCAAACCGACATGGCTGAAATGCTCAAGCGCTACGGCATTGTTGGCGTCGAGATGGAAGCCGCAGGCCTTTACGGCGTCGCCGCCGAGTTTGGCGCCCGCGCCATGACCATCTGTACCGTGTCGGATCACATCCTGAAAGGCGACTCGCTCTCCAGTGCCGATCGCCAAACCACCTTCGACGACATGATGCTGATTGCACTCGACACCGTGCTTCGCGACGACGCTGCCCGCGCCTAGGAGACAGGAAGCATGACGCAAGTATCAGAAGAGATCGTTCAAAAGCTGTTGAGCGCGCGAGCCAATGCCTATGTGCCCTACTCCGCGCATCCGGTGGCGTCAGTCATGGTCACCCCCGATGGTCAGCAGTTTGCGGGTACCAACGTGGAAGTGGCGCACTACAAAGGCCTATGCGCCGAAGCCTCGGCCATTTCCGCCATGATCACCGCCGGGCAGCGCCAACTGGCGACCGTTTATGTCATGGGCCCGGGGGACCATCTCTGCACGCCCTGCGGCGACTGTCGCCAGCGGATTCGTGAATTCGCCACGCCAGAAACCCAAATCAAGGTACTTTCCGGCAGTGGGGAATTGATGAAAACCTACACCATGGAAACACTGCTGCCTGACGCCTTTGGGCCAGAGCAGTTGCCGCCGCGTTAAGCCAGTCCCTTCGGCAATCAAAACCAGCCCCCACGCGGGCTGGTTTTGTGCATTTATTGCTCGTACTCTTAATAGCCACTGTATGCCTTTGATGAAGTGTGCCGATAAGCACACAGCCCCCATTTGGAGAACGCCATGGCTGGTTTACTGCCCAACATCGACCCCGACGGCTTGCTTGAATACTCAGTGGTTTACACGGACCGCTCGCTGAACCATATGTCACAGCAGTTTCAATCGGTGATGCGCGATATATCGGCCACGCTGAAAGAGGTCTATCACGCTCACTCAGCCGTCATCGTTCCCGGCAGTGGCACCTTTGGCATGGAAGCGGTGGCGCGTCAGTTTGCCGTCGATCAGAAAACCCTGGTGATCCGCAACGGCTGGTTCAGCTATCGTTGGACACAGATTATCGAGATGGGCCGTTTAACCGACCAGCACGCAGTACTCAAAGCGCGGCGTCTGAATGCCGAGGACCCGCGCTCACCTTTTCAGCCGGTTCCTATTGATGAAGCCGTTGCACAGATTCGCCGCGAAAAGCCTGCGGTCGTATTCGCCCCACAGGTAGAGACCTCTGCAGGCTTACTGCTACCGGATGCGTATATTCAAGCACTCGCCGAGGCCACCCACGAAGTAGACGGCTTATTGGTGCTGGACGCCATTGCCGCGGGCACCCTGTGGGTGGATATGCAGAAGCTGGGTATTGACGTAGTGGTAAGTGCGCCGCAAAAAGGCTGGAGCGGCTCGCCCTGCTGCGCCATGGTCATGCTGTCAGAGCGGGCCGCGCAGCGATTGAGCGAGACTCAGAGCAACAGCTTTGCCTGCGATTTAGGCAAGTGGCATAGCATCATGCAGGCTTATGAAAATGGCGGGCACGCTTATCACGCCACCATGCCCACGGACGCCTTACGACAGCTGCGCGATATCATGCAGGAAACCCGCGCTTACGGCTTTGCCAAGGTGAAAGAGGAGCAGCAAGCCATTGGCCGTGAAGTCCGTGCCATGCTCAAGCGCTACGGTTTTGTCAGCGTGGCGGCGGAAGGCTTTGAGGCACCGGGTGTGGTGGTCTGCTACAGCGACGATAGCGGCCTGGTAGGTAAACTTGCCCAGGCGGGGGTGCAGGTAGCCGGCGGCGTACCGCTGATGTGCGATGAAGGTGATAACTTCCAAACTTTCCGCATTGGCCTGTTCGGTTTAGATAAACTGCACCACACAGAGCGCAGCGTGGATAGCCTGGAACAGGCAATCAAAGCAGTCGTATAAGGCGGTAGGAAAAAGCGGTGTAAAAAAGCAAGCCCGCTCGTTTAAAGAGCGGGCTTTGTTAAGACCTGTAATAGCATTCTTTATACCCTGCGCCCTGTGACATCCTTCATTGCGCCTGAAAATTTGTCGATGCTGGCCGTTTAATCAAGCACACTGAGCTTATGCTGATCTAGCGCAGCTTTATGCTTACTTACCGACTGGTTTGTTCGCATCAACAGCGCTGCTCTCCTCCACTTTTTCGACATCCACAATGCCGGAGCGACTCACCACGACTTTCCAGCGGGCTAGGTAGGGTGTGTCTTCGCTTCCTGTTTCACGAATGATTAGATTGAACAGGTGACGACGCTCGACACCTTCGCGCACCGCCTGCCCATCTTTAAGACGATAGATGTGATGTTTGCCTTTACTCATTAGCCGCGTCAGCATGGAAATATCCACGTTGAGCGTTTCGCGAGTATGTTCGTAGCCGCTTAAAAAGCGGGTGGGCGACATACGTGAGCTTGATCGGTAGTGCAGCACCACCTCTTCCCGCTGAGCCACTTTGCGTCGCCGCAGCTGTTGAATGTCATCTCCCAGTGACGTAAAGCGTTTGTAGTCGAACCACTCTAACTGGCGGCCCACCACGGCATTGCGCGTGGGGTCTAAATATTGGCGGCGCCACTTGGGACGGCCTTTGCGCAGCCAACGCCAAAGCGTGTTGCGCAAATCATCTTTAAACACCTCACGCATGGCATAGAGCAGCGCCATGGCTAAGACGAATAGCGCAGAAAGATCCCCAAGCGCGCTACGTAACTGCAGCACCCCTAGCGTCACGAACCCCATCACTACTGCCGTGGCTAGGGCTTTGACCGCCTTCTGCTCACCGCTGCCGAGCTCTAATGCTTCTTGCTTCAGCGTAATCGGGTGCTCGATCAAGCGCCGCAGCAGGCGCATTTTGTTCGACATACGCGTCGGGTCCGCCATTACCCGCTCAGCGTTGTACTGCTGGTCGCGGCGGTGCTCGCTCTCACGATGGCACACGCTGATAAAGCGCCGGCGAATATCGGTAAACTCGCCGCCGCGAGGCATGTGCGCTACCAGCGCCAACAACTGCTGCTCGGTAAACCAGGAGAGGTAGTTATCAATGTTGGCAAAGTACTTTTTGAAACTTTCATCATCCGGCTGATTACGCCGCAGCCGCTTGAGAATACCGTCGCTCAAGTCGATCATTTCATGCAATTGATCACTTAAGGCTGTGGCACTCTCTTGTACCTCACTGCTCTCTTCGCGTTGATCTTGGCGTGCATGACGCAGTTTATTGGCGGTCACTAACATTGCTTGGGTAGTGCGCTCCATCGCTTCCACGTATTGATAGGCGTAAAGGCTCAAACTCAACCGATAGGAGTCGCTGCCCAGCCGGTTACGGCTGGCCAACCGGCTATGCACGAGTGGCAGCAGGTACTCGTCGCTGTAATAAGTGCGCGATACATGGATGGCGGCATGATAAAAAGCCTCCTCTGAGATAAGCTGAGTACTTAACCCCAGCTCGCCAGGTACAAAAAGGTAGACGTCGAGGTTATGCGATGTCTCTTCCTTGAGCCGCCGAGTAAGACGCAGCTGAAAGCTGTTTTTACGCTCAACGTTGATCAACTCACCAATCTCCTACTCCTTTGCCTAACGTGATGATATACCATGGCTTAAATGATCAGGGTACTGCACTCAATCACTGCCCGCTGTTCACCTCTTCATCTGTGGAGCTAGGAAATGCCCATTGCCCGTTTTTCACCCTTTGAGCTGCTGTTATTAAAGAGCCGCAGCCAAGTGGATACGGCAACCCTGCTACTGTTGGCTTGGGTGCTGGTGCACCGCCAACACGTGTCTGAAGGCCAGCGACGGCGGCGCCTAGCCCAGGTGACGGCACAGTTTCGCCATGGCCATGAACTGGCCCCAGTGATGAGTATTGCCCATAGCCAGGACCTGCAAGCGATCCAGTTAGCCGCCGAGGTGGTACGCAAAGAGTGTGGTACTGAACGAAGTTTAAGCGTTATTCACCAAGCGATTACCGTGGCCACCGATGATGGTGAGTTGTCGTTGGCCAACCATTATATTTTGCGCTTTTTAGCTGACTTGCTCACCGTTGCCCCGATGACCTTAAACACCCTATTTAAGGAGCTGACAGGGACGCCGCTAAGTACCCCCGAAGACCCGAGTCGTGATGCCTACTGGCAAACCCACGACCCAGATTACCACGCCCGCAAAGCACGCGAAGCGGCGGCGGCCGAGCAGCGGCATCGAGAGGCCCATGCACGGGCCGAACAGCAACAGCAGCAAAAAGAGCAGCGCCACCAGCAGAAACAACAAAAACAGCAGGAAAAACAGCAAGAGAAGCAGCGACGCCAAGAGGAGGCCCGCCAATCGAAGGAGCGCGACCAGCAGCACCAGCAAGAACAGGCGCGCCAGCAGGAACAAGCGCGCCAACGCCAACGCGAGCAAGCCGAACAGGCAAAGCAGCGCTCCCAACGGCAAGGCTCGTATCAGCATGAGCGGCGCAGCCATGATTCACGCCAGCAGCGCACCGCTCCCCCGCCCCCTGACCGCACCGCACGGGCACTTTCAGTGCTTGGGCTTACCCCCGGTGCAAGCCGTGTGGAGGTTCGCCATGCCTATCGGCGAATGGCGCAACTACACCATCCAGACCGCTTCTACTCCGAAAGCGAGCATCAGGTCGCACTGGCGTCCGCACGTTTTCAACGTATCAAAAACGCCTACGATTACTTAATGCAAACTTACTGAGGTCATGCAATGCTAAACACTTTGCGCTGGCCTGCGAGAATCAAGCTATAAGAGAAACGATAGCCCCCTATGCGCGATTTGTACCAGCGCCTCGCGATTCCCCCCGAGGCTGACGACCAAGAGATCCAGCACGCTGTGGCTAGCTGCCAGCATAGCGCCCTGCGCCAAGACGCCGAGGCAGTATTTGCCGTTGCCGCGCGCCGCGAAGCCTACGACACGCTGCACGACACCGTAAGCGATATTGGCAGGCTGCGCGCACGCCTGGGGCTCAGCCACGGCGCCCACTGGCAAGGCGATGTGGCCAACGACTTTTCATTGCCGCCCGATCATGCCATCTCGCGCCATGACGAAATGGTTGACCGGGTGAGTCATGCGGTCTCTCTATATAACCGGTGGCGGCGCTTACGCGCGCCGTGGTTACTCATCGCCGTGTTCGCCGCCGGTGCTGGCATAGGTGCCGGCCTGGGGCTTGCCTTGTGCTGGGGACTGTTGCCGATGTGACGCAGCTCGATTAGCCGGCTGATCATGCTTGCGTGCCTGATCATCGCGACGAATTTCTGCTTTGGTCGGGCGTGGCGCTGGCTTTGGCGGCGCGGGTCGCTTGTGATCTTCTGTGTCCGATTCTTGCTCAGCGTCTGAAGTCCCCTGGTCGCTGGTGGGCGCATCATCGTCAAGCGAGAAAGACGACCCTGCGGTAGCCTCCATACGATCTTCCGAGCGCGACTCCATACTGATGCTGAGGCGCGGCACGCCCAGGTCGATTTCCTGCTCTTCCATACGCTGCTTGAGCAATAGATTAAACGCCCTAGATACATCCCACTGCATTTCGGGCGCGGTGCGAAAACGCATACGCAGGATCGGGCAACCATCTTCAAACCCCTGAACCCCCTGCATTTCCAGCGGCGACCAGATGTAGTGGCGCATCATGGGGTCACGACGCAGCTCCTGGGCGGTCTCTTGCATCAAGGTAATCGCATCGTCGATTTTCATGCCGAACGGAATAAGGATACGCATCAGCGCAATACCGAACTGACGCGACATGTTATGAATCGATTCGATGCGGCTAAACGTGATGATGTGAACGATCCCATCCAGATCGCGAAGCCTTACGGTGCGCAGTGTCAGACCCTCAACGGTGCCCATATGGTTATTGATCTGCACGAAGTCATCGACCGCCAGCGAGTCCTCGATCAAAATAAAGATGCCGGTAATTAAATCCTGCACGAGCGTTTGGGCACCGAAACCAATCGCCAGACCAATCACACCGGCACCGGCTAACAGCGGCGTTACGTTTACCCCTAGGTTGGCCAGCCCGGCGATAACGGCAATGATTAAAATAGTCACGAAGATGACATTGCGAATCATCGGCGTAATGGTTTGCGCCCGCGCTTGGTTGACTCGCCGCCCCCGCGAACGCGCTGATGACATCAATGCACGCTGGATAGCCGTATCGGCAAAGATCCACACCAACCACGCCAGCAGAACGGTCGCGCCGAGACTGACGAGCGCTTGCCCAATGCGGGCACTGGCAACCGCTTGCTGCCCCAGGCCAAAGAACGAACTGCCCCACACCTGCATCGAGAGTTCAGCAAACACCATCCAGGCGAAGATATGGGCGAGGACGAAACCAAAACGCTCCAGGCGTTTGCGATATTGGCTCTGACGGTGACGATGGCGGCGTCGGCCCAGACGCTCCGCCTGGCGGCGTAGCAGGCCAGTCACCACCAGTGTGAGTACCAACAGGCTGGCGGATATGATTGAGCGCGCAAGGGCAGTGCCGACATCGCCAACGGTAATAAAAATCGCCAGCAGCGAACCACTGACCAGCAGCAGCGCAGGAATGTGCCATAGGCCACCCAGCGAGCGGATCATTTCAACGGCGGTGCTCGCATCACGGCGCTGCTTGAACGGCCGGTTGCAAATCAAATGGCGCACGGGGCGTTTGAATTTAATGATAAACCGGGCAGAAAGCAGCGCTGCCAGCATATTGGAGAGCACCGAGACCAGGCTCGATAGCTCACTTCCCAGCATTTCCACCAGGCGAGTCGAGTTGGCCGCATCGCCCAGCGCAATCAACGCCCCAATCACAAACATGCCGCGCAGGGCATGCTGCTGAAGCAGTTGCACCGCGGTAAAGCGATGCCCGCGGCTAAAGAACGCAATCACGGTTTCGAACACGACTGAAAGCGCCCGCCCACACAGGCATATATAGGCCACCACCAGCACCAGCGTACGCCCAGGGCTATCCGGCAGCGCTTGGCCAACCCCCAACGTAATGGCAAAGGCCAACGCCCAGGGCAGCATACGGCGCAAAAAGTGCACCGCCATTAGCCAGGCTTTGGGATCCCGGGGCAGATCCAGCGGCCATTCACGACGGGTAGCCACCATGCGCCCAAAGGCAATCATGACCACCAACAGTACGATCCAAATCAGCGCCAGAACGGCCCCTTCTGCGGCCGCACGAAGGGCCTCACCTTGGTCGGCATCGTCGTTTATGGCGCGTAAATCTTCCGCCCCCTGCACCAATTGACGCGACCATTGATCAACCGGCGAGTCGCCAGCCTGGGCCTGGTCGCCGAGGTCACTCAAGGTGTCGGCTAGAGCACCCAGCAGCCCCTGGCGCACCACGCCTTCATCTTCAGTAGCGGCATCGGTGGTCACCTGCAGCTCGCGTAGTGACGTCAGTAGTTCTGTGCGGCGCTCCTCGTTTTCAAGCAGGGTGATCACGTCACTCAACGAGGCCTGGAACTCTTCGCCACTAATATCGGCGGTTTCCTCCTCGCTGCCATCACCCAACCCCGGTAGCGAAACCGTTTGCGCCTGGGCTTGAGTGATGGCCATGCTCGTCACTACACCCGTCAAGGCGAGGCTCGCCAATGCCCAAAACACGACGCCTATTAGCGAATTGATTAACCAGTGCTGTCGCACGCCTTACTCCTGAAAATTAGCTTTGATGGCGCCTGCTCACCGTCTGTCACCGCGATGGGCGTAATGCACTCAGCCTCAACGCGTGACTATGATAGGCTGACTGCTCAAACGTTCACCTCAAGGATGCCGAGATGACGCTACAAGCTCCACCTAACCGCTTAAACAGCCATGGGAATATCCGGCAGGTTGGCGTCGAAATCGAATTCGCTGGTCTGCCACCCCGTGACACGGCGATGATTGTTCGTGATCTGTTTGGCGGGGAGCTTAACGTGGTAAGCCCTCACCGGCTACTAGTAGAGAACACTCGCTGGGGTAAGTTTGGCATTGAACTCGATACCCAGTATGCGCATCCTGACAAAACGCTCGTCAACGACCCCCATGCGGAAGATAGTGAGTGGTCGCGTCACCAGCACCAGCGACGGGTTGAGTTTCACCAGAAAACTCGCGAACTGATTGGTGACATGGTGACGGGTTTAGTGCCTACCGAAATTGTTTGCCCACCGGTACCCTGGAATGAGCTGGAAGACCTTGATGCACTGTTTAAAACGCTGCGGGCGCATGGTGCCAAAGGAACCGATGCAAGTTTGATGTATGGCTTTGGGCTGCATCTCAACCCTGAAGTCGAGCGCTATGACGCCGACTATATACTCGCCATGCTGCGCGCATACCTGTTGCTGGCCGGGTGGCTGCGCGATGAAATTAAGGTCGATATTACCCGTGAGATGCTGCCCCATGCCAATCCATTTCACAAAGCCTACGCGCTAAAAGTACTCGATAGCCGCTACTCGCCGGATCTGGACACATTGATTGACGATTACCTGCACCACAACCCAACACGCAATCGCGAGCTGGATATGCTGCCACTATTTGCCTATCTGCGCCCTGATCATGGCCATGAGCTGTTACATTCTCAGCTTACGCAACCGCGTCCAACGTTTCACTACCGCTTGCCCAACGCCCAGCTTTCCCAGCCAGGCTGGGGCTCAGCCATTGAGTGGAACCGCTGGGTAGAAGTCGAAAAATTAGCGGCTAACGCCGACGTGTTGCTCGCTCGCTGCGCTGAATATATTGCCGAGCATAATCGCCCGGTGCTGGTGCGGGTAAAAGCAAACCTCGTCCGCTCTGCACAGAAACTAAGCCGCTGGCTGCGGCGTAAACACTAATACCGCTTCTACTTTTTTATTGCCACAGTGAGAAACCATCGGAATGTCTCGGCCGCTTATCGGAATTACCACCTCTGACCAAAAAAGCCACTTAGCGTGGTGGTTTGATTGGTTTGCCGTCTGGCGACACGGCGGCAAGCCGCTGCGCTTATCGCCTTCACGGCCCCAGCCTGAGCACCTTGACGGCTTGATCATTGGCGGCGGTGACGATATCCAAGCCCACCTTTACGGCGGCGAAGTACAGCTGGATGTGCGGCTAGACCCGGCAAGGGATGAGCTGGAACTTGCGCTGCTTGAACGGTTTATTCCCCTGCATACGCCAGTGCTGGGGATTTGCCGCGGCGCGCAACTGATTAACGTCCATCTCGGTGGCACGCTGGATCCGGACATTTATACCACTCATGAAGGTTTGAAACGGCGCCGTACTGTACTACCCCGCAAAACGGTCGATATCGTTGGCGCCAGTAAACTACACCGCTTACTCGGTGTAACGTGGTGCCGCGTCAATAGCCTGCATCACCAAGCCGTTTATGGGGCTGGAAGGGGCATTGAGATCGTGGCCCGTGACCGAGATGGCCTAGTTCAGGGCATCGAATCACGCGAGCATGAGTTTTTGATTGGCGTGCAGTGGCACCCCGAGTGGTTGATTTTTAACCGCCCCCAACAGCGCCTAATCCGCGCACTGGTGAGAGCGTCAAAACGCCACGCAACTCGGCGTGGCTAACCCACCACACAGCCAAACACACTGCAGTAGTCACGCCATAGCGTCGTTATAATATAGCAATAGAAGTGTGATTTAGTTTAGCGCCGCCAAAGCAGCGTCGTAGTCGGGCTCGTTTTTCAACTCGCTCACTAATTCACTGTGTAGCACACGGTTGTCGGCATCCAGCACGACCACTGCACGGGCACATAGTCCCTCCATGGCGTTATTGCTCAGCGCCACACCCCAGGCTTCACGAAACTCTGGATGCCGGAAGGTCGACAGCGTCTCGACATTGTCCAATCCTTCCGCGCCGCAAAAGCGCTTGGCCGCAAACGGCAAATCGGCTGAAACGACCAATACCACGGTATCGTCGAGTTTCGAGGCCAACGCATTGAAGTGGCGCGTTGACATGGCACAGGTGGGCGTATCCACGCTGGGAATAATATTGAGCACCTTACGTTTGCCAGCATAGGTGGCTAACGTGACGTCTTGCAGGTCGGTGTTGGTCAGCGTCATGTCTGGCGCTGGCTGGCCTTTCCCAGGCAGCGTACCAGCGACATCCAGCGGTTCACCTGCACGGGTAATTTGTTGCATTGTCGTTTCCTTATGTCGTTAATAATGAAAGCGTTCTAACCATCTGATAAGCCATGATAGGCTATCTTCTCGCCTTTGCAGACTCACCGCAAAGCGCTTCGTTCAATAACTGCGTTTCAATGCACTGAGGGAGTGATATGGCTTGTGTCTTGATCGTTAAAACCGGTGACGCCTATCCAGAAATTGCCGAGCAGCACGGTGACTTTGAAGCGCTATTTGAACAGCAGCTCAGCACCGCTCTGCCCGATCATTTAGCGTTGACCATATGGGACGCTCGACAAAGCGCCACCCCGCCAGCGCTCGATACCTTGGCGGGCATTGTGATCACCGGTTCGCACAGTATGGTCAGCGATGCTGAGCCCTGGAGCGAAGCATTGAAACCCTGGCTGCAAAGCGCCCTGGCCAACGACACGCCAATGCTGGGCGTTTGCTACGGCCACCAGCTAATGGCGGCTGCCTTCGGCGGTGTTAGTGATTATCACCCCGCTGGCCGGGAGTCAGGTACTCACCCGGTACGACTCACGCAGGCAGGTCAACAAGACCCGCTATTCAGCCAACTCCCAGAACGCTTTAACGCCCACCTTTCCCATGCGCAGTCGGTCATGCAGGCGCCCCATGGCTGTACGGTGCTTGCCCACAATAGCCACGACGCCCACCAAGCGCTGCGCTATGGCCCACGCCAGTGGAGCGTCCAGTTTCACCCAGAGTTCACTGCCCCTGTTATGCGCGCCTATATTGAGCGCCAACGTGCTGCCTTGCGCGACCAGGGCGAGAACCCTGAAACCCTCTCGGCTGAGGTAATTGATGCCCCCGAAGCGGCTAGCCTGCTGCAGCGCTTTTTAAGCTTTGTTTAGCCGCTCGCCCCGCCATTATTTACTTTTTGTGCTGGTCTCGCCGCGATGCTAACCGATCAGCGAGTCGTGTAGGTTCAGGCAGCTTGGTACGCCCTAAACAGCGCATTACCCACTCAAGCGAGGATTCCAGGGTGATGCGATGCCCCGGCGATACATACACCGGCTTAACCTTGGCACGGGAGCGCAAGACAGCACCAATTCTCTCTTTACCCGCATAAAGCGGCACCCAGTCGCCTCGCTGTTCGCCCACCTCGGTATATTTGCCATACAGGCGGGATTTGGCGATGCCAATGGTGGGCAAATCAAGCCAAAGCCCCAAGTGGGCCGCTACGCCTAATCGGCGCGGGTGGGCAATCCCCTGCCCATCGACCATGACCAATTCGGGCATCACACTGAGTTTTTCAAACGCTTTCAGTGCGGCGGGAATTTCACGGAACGAGAGCAAGCCGGGTATGTAAGGCATGCGCGTCGGCTCGCGGTGAACCACTTGCTCCACCACGCTTAAGTTGGGCGCGGTCTCCGGATCCCACTTGAGCATCACTACGGCTGCCCGGGTGGTTTCGCCGCTGTCTTCAAAGCCGATATCGACGCCAGCGATATGCTTGACCGACGACACGCGGTCAGTGGTTTCCAATTGCCGCGCCAATTGTGTTTGTAACGCCCTCGCTTCTTTGGGGGCTAGATTCCATTCGTGTAGCGGTGCTGGCATGTCATCCTCCTTGAACATTCAACAAACGCGGTCTTATCTTTCTCTTCTCTAATACATAAGTTTGCTAATCAATAAATTTGCTAAACCACAAGTTTACTAAAACATAAGGTAGCAAAAAAAAACGCCCCCACACCTGAACAGGTGCGGGGGCATTGAGAGTGGCTCAACTGCCGCGGGGCGGCGGTCGATTACTCTTTAAGCGCGTTCACGACGACGAACCGGCGCATCGCCTTCATCACGACGGCGGCGTGGTGCACGCTCAGCCGGTGCGCTGTCTTCGCTGATTTCCAGCGGACGACCTGCCACACGGGCACGCGCCATCTTGGCTAGAATCGTCGAGGGCAAACCGCTCGGCAGTTCCACGACAGAGAAGGCATTGCGAATATCGATACGACCGATACGCGCACCTTCAATACCGCCTTCATTGGCAAGCGCACCCACTAGCTGGCCGGGCTTCACGCCATCTTTATGTCCGACGGAGACGCGGTAACGCGTCATGCCTTCGGTCGGGCCGCTAGTGCGTTCACGACGGGCACCCGGTTTACCGCCAGGAGCGCCATCACGCGAGGGCTTCTCTTTGCGCGGCGCCTGCAGGCGACCAATCGGTGCTTCATCGGCTCGTGCCATGGCAGCAAACGCACAGGTTAGCTCGATGGGGTCGTGACCTTCTTCGATCAGACGCTCAATCAAGGCACGCTGCTCTTCTGCCCCTTTGGTCAAGGAAGCAATGACGCGCTGATGGAAAACTTCGTCACGATGGGCGCGAATGGCTGCCTCGTCGGGCAACGGCATTTCGGTCATTTTCTGACCGGTTGCCTGCTCCATCCAACCTACTTTACGGCCTTCACGGAAACCAGCAAAGGTAATCGCAATACCGCTACGACCCGCACGGCCAGTACGACCGATACGGTGCGTGTAAGCTTCCGCATCTTGAGGCAAATCGTAGTTGATAACGTGCGTGATACGCGGCACGTCTAGACCACGAGCCGCCACATCGGTCGCGATCAGTACGTCAATCTTGCTGCGCTTCAAACGGGTAATGGTGCGCTCACGAAGGCTCTGGTCAAGATCACCTGACAGGCCAGCCGCGTTAACACCACGGGCCGTTAGCTGCTCGACCAACGTGGTGCAGGCAGCACGGGTACGTACGAAGACGATAGCGGCATCGACCGGCTCGACTTCAAGAATACGTGCCACGGCTTCCAGCTTAGCGCCACCATCAACACGCACAATGCGCTGTTCGATGTTTTCGCCAGTAGTGGTGCGTGACTCAATGGCCACCTTCACCGGGTCAACCAGATAGCGGTTAACGATGCGCTCGATTTCAGCGGGCAGCGTTGCCGAGAAGAACACACGCTGAGCATTTTTCGGGGTATCGGCAACCACGCGTTTTACGTCGTCGATAAAGCCCATGCGCAGCATTTCATCAGCTTCGTCCAGCACCAGGGCGGACAGGCCATCAAGCTTTAGGCTACCGCGATCCAGGTGGTCGATAATACGGCCTGGTGTACCCACTACTACCTGCGCGCCACGCTTAAGGGCACCCAGCTGTTCGCGGTACTCTTGACCACCGCATAGGGTAGCCACTTCAAGACCCTTGAGGTTTTGGCCATACTTACTAAACGAGGCAGCTACTTGCTGAGCCAACTCGCGAGTAGGCGCCATTACTAGCACTTGCGGTTCGCGGCGAGTCAGTTCTAAACGTGACAGTAACGGCAGTGCAAACGCAGCTGTTTTACCGGTACCTGTCTGAGCTTGGCCCAGCATATCGCGGCCTTCAAGCAGCGCAGGGATGGTTTGCGCTTGAATCGGCGAAGGGGTTACGTAGCCCTGTGATTCAACAGCAGACAGAACGGCAGGCAAAAGAGCAAGATCGCCGAAGCTCGGCGAGGCGACAGAAGTCGAGGTCATTAATCACACCTTGGTAGGCCGGTAAGTACCGGCAAAAAACATCATGAGCGTCCCTGACTCTGTTATCGCAAAAACGCCAATCAAATGGTCGTTATCGAAAACAGGCACCGCCGAAGCGGTCATAGCCATCAATGGAGTCGGAGACGCCGGTCGCACCTAGCATCCGGTTGGCAAACACCGCATTTGCGGGCCAGCCGTTGTGGCGACCTTCTGCGCCGATTTCACCCGTGTGGTGAAATACTGGAGGCGCGCCATCTTCACAGCAATGAACATCCAGCAATTGGCAAGATGTTCCCGCAAGCGATACTGCTAATAACTATTAACCACTGCGTTTTGATTAATCACTACGCGTTAATAATTATGCAAATGTACGCTTACCGTCGTGATGGAGGGGTCAGCACATGCGAGGAGCGCGCATCCTAACATTACATTTTATTTCTGACCAGCCCTTTTTAACTTACACCACACTGAATCAATGGCTTGCACTTGTGCAAATTTCGTCTAACCTAATAAATGCCTAAACAAGTTCACTACTCTCAAGGAGCGAAACGATGAACTGGGATCAGATCGAAGGCAAATGGACAGAAATGAAAGGGAAAGCACGTTCTAGTTGGGGCGACCTAACCGACGATGAGCTGGATCAGATCGGTGGTAAAAAAGACGAATTGGTCGGCAAGCTTCAGCAAAAGTATGGCCTTGAGCGCGAAGAAGCCGAACGCAGAGCTGATGAGTGGGCTGATCAGCAATAACGTCCTAATAAGCAGCCCTTTACGTACCAGTCACATTTACTATCTTCGTTACATTTACTATCTTCGTTACTAAGTAGGCAAACATAACTCATTCATCTATGGATGACTCGGCCTACTCGTTATCGTAGCCACATGGAGAGATGCTATGCGTAAGACAATTCTGACAACAGCAATCGGTACAGCCCTACTGGGAATCTTCGCTATGAGCGCTCACGCTCAAAATGAGCCTCAAGGCATGTATTCTGCCGATGACATTCTCGATGCAGAGGTATACTTCGCCGGCGGTTCCGGTGCAGAAATTGGTGACGTTGACGACATCTTGTTCGATGAAGAGATGCGCATCAGTGCCATTGTTATCGAAAGTGGTTCCGTGCTTGGACTAGGCGGTCGTGAAATCGTGGTAGATACCGATTACTTCACGCTGGAAACCGATACAGAAGAAGACGGTGATACCGAGCATCGCATCATGGTCGAAGCTAGCCAGGAAGAAGTAGAAGCCTTCCCTGCCTATAACAACGACTGGTGGGAGCAGACTAAAGCCAACGCACGTGACGCGTGGGAAACCACCCAAGAAGGCGCTCAGAGTGCATGGCAAAATACTCGCGAAGCAGTTAACGCCGACGAGTAAGCGCTTAAGCCTTTATGCCAACTTGGTGTATATACCCGCTTGGCATGTAAGGAACTAGAAGGGCCGCCCAATGGGCGGCCCTTCTTGCGTTAGTCATTCGCTTAGCGGCGACGTACTCCTTGACCGGGTAAGCGCTCTCGGTCATGAGGACGTCCAAAATCGAGTAGCGGGCCAGCAGGCACGATACGAGTAGGGTTGATCGTATCGTGGCTATAGTAGTAGTGGCGCTTGATATGATCCATGTTGACGGTTTCAGCCACACCGGGCCACTGGTAGATTTCACGCACGTAATTCGACAGATGGGGGTAATCTTCAATACGCTTGAAATTGCATTTGAAATGGCCGTAATACACCGCATCAAAACGTATCAATGTGGTAAATAGACGAATATCTGCCTCGGTCAACCACTCGCCAGCTAAATAGCGCTGCTCTGCCAGACGTGCCTCCATCCGATCCAAGGCGTCAAACAGGGCCTTAACGTGTTTTTCATAAACCGCCTGCTCGGTCGCAAAGCCCGTTTTATAAACACCGTTATTAATGTGGTCGTAGACATCGGCGTTGACCTCATCGATCACGCTACGCAAGTCGTCAGGGTAAAAGTCCAGGTCATTGCCGGTGAGCTCATCAAACGCATGGTTGAACATACGCAGCAGATCGGCAGACTCATTATTGACAATAGCGCTACGCTGCTTGTCCCAGAGCACGGGCACCGTCACACGGCCGGTATAGTGCGGGTCGGTTTTAGTATACAGCTGATGGTGGAAGTCCACGCCATTGATCGGATCGCCGCTGGCGCCTTCATCCTGACAGTAGGTCCAACCTTGATCGAGCATCAGCGGGCTAACGTGGGAGGTGCCCATCAACGGCTCCAGCCCTTTCAGTTTACGCATGATCAAGGTTCGGTGTGCCCAGGGGCACGCCAACGACACGTATAGATGGTAGCGGCCTTCTTCTGCCGGGTAGCAATCGCCCTCCGTCTCTGGCTGAGCGCCTACCCAATCGCGCAGCTGCGCGGACTCACGGACAAACTCGCCGCCGTGTTTTTTAGTGTCGTACCACTGGTCTTTCCATTCGCCGTTGACGAGTAATCCCATAGGGCGTCTCCTGAAAAATTTCCATGAATGGCTTGGCTTGATGCCGCTATCATTTTTTCAGCATACGCCCGCCTGAAGGATGCTCAAGCGGATGTTTTACGGTCTTTCATTCGAGAGAGTCGAATCATGCTGCGCGCACTCGCTGATGACCGCTTGTTTTAACGCGGCGGCCATCGCATGCGCCGCTGGCCCTGCACGGTCACGATCACGAAATATCAGTTGAATGGGCACTTCGCGAACACCACCCGATGGCAGCGGTAGTACCTTTAACTGGCCGTTTTTTAGCTCTTCACCGATACGGGTTTCAGGCATCCATGCAAACCCCAACCCACGACGCAGCATATCCAACGATGTGTTCAGGTGGGTGACGGTCCAACGCTGCTCAGCTTTCAACCAGCCTGAGTTAGTGGATTGGCGAAGCGCGGAATCCCGTACCACCAACTGGCGATGTTGCGCCAAATCACGCAAATCCAGTGAGCGGCCTAGTTGATGCAGGGCATGCTGAGGATGGGCGACCGCAATAAAGCGCACCGTCACCAGCGGCTCGCCCAAAAAACCTTGCGCCTCAATACCAGAAACCACCAAGTCTGCACGACCATCGTAGAGCATTTCAATGCCGCCATTGAGCACACTTTCGTGTAGCTGAACACGCACTTGGGGATACGTTTCAGAAAAGCGCTCCAGCGCTTTGGCTTGGGCGGCGGCGGGAAAAATCTGGTCGATGGCCACCACGATTTCCGCTTCTAGACCAGCGGCCAGTCGCGTCGCCACATCTTCAAGCGAGGCAGCGCTTTCAATTAACTGGCGAGCACGGCGAAGCAGCAATTCTCCGGCTTCCGTTAAGCGTACTTGGCGGCCTACTGGCTCCAGCACCTGTACCCCTAGCTGCTCTTCCAATTTATGCACGGCATGGTTCAGCGTCGATGGGCTTTTATGAACGGCTTCAGCCGCACGTGCAAACCCACCATGGTCAACCACGGCGGCTAACATTTGCCATTGTGAAAGTGTTACCCGGGACATTTCGATTTCCTCAACGCAATACAGCGAAACAATGCGCTTATTATTCGAAAAAACATGTCTAGAATGCCAGGAAACGAACGACAGTTCCGCCTATGCGTATAAAAAGCCTGTTAGGATTAGAAAATACGCTTTCCAAAAGCACACTACTGCTGAGCGACCAGATAAACTTTAGACGTTTGTTATATTTTTACTTTATAAAAAACAGTTTTCGTCTATGATGAATATAGCTTATTTAGTTAGCCTGCTTTGTCTGTTACATTTCTTAGCAAACGGTGTTTATAAATCATAATAATTGTCTATTACGCCCATTATTCTATTTAATTAAATTTTATGTATAGACATACAGTCTAGGCACCCCTTCCCTCATGGGGTATGGTTTCCGGGTTTATGCGCTTAATTGTTGCTTTTAATCACGAACTCGGCGGTCTATTTACCCATGTTGCGAATCCTCCATTCGCTGCCCCGCACGCACAAATTATTACTGTTACCCGTGGCCACAATGGTCACTGTGCTGGGCACACAGAAGTTACTGACGACATATCACGATATAAACCAAACACACACACCGCTTGAAAGCGTGCTGGTACCGCTTCCTAGCGATTCTGCCCCAGGTGTTCCTTCGCTGCGTCAAGAGCGCACCCCGGTGGCTGATGCGATCGACCGCGCCTCCCGCGCCCTCGATGCCACCCGCGAAAATATCCCCCTTAGCGAGCTAACGGCTACCGAGATCGTCGATCTCGATATGAACGTCATTTCAAGCGCAAAAGCCGATATGGCAGGACAAAGTGCCCTGGACGGCGAAGTGACGGTATTGAACGCGGCAGCCGTGAACATTCCTGCATTAAACAACGCCATGTTAAGTAGCGCTAAGCTAGATGACGGCGCGCTGCATATGGCGATTGTGCTTGGCACCCTTTCTAGCGGCATGCTGGATGTGGACGATGCTTCCTCCGTTGAAATTGCCGATGCCACTTCCTACGAAGATTATGGCGTTGAGCTATTCGACGACATCTCATTTTTGGATCTAGAGCTGGCGGCTGAAGAGCCCTTTGTGCCTGAATGGGAAACCCACATTGTCGAAGCTGGCGAAACGTTCGCGGTGCTGGCACAAAATGAATTAGGCCTGGGGTACAGCGAAGTACTGACCCTACTTGAGGATTTACCCGACCAACGCATATTAACCAACTGGCGTGCAGGGCATAGCTTTGATTATCAGTTGGATGAAGATGGGCGTTTGTTGTCACTGCGGATGATGAAAAATACCCGCGATGGCATTTTGTTGGAGAAAGATGCAGAGCATTTCGCCGTCACTACTATTGAGCGTCAGGGCGAGCCTGTTCAGCGCCTTTACGCGGGTAGCGTCAGCGGTAGTTTCGCACGCTCAGCCCAGGCAACCGGCCTCAACAGCGGCTCGGTCACGGAACTGACGAAGCTACTTGAGAAAAAACTCGATTTTCGGCGTGATAGCCGCCGTGGTGACCGCTTCCAAGTGCTCGTCGAGTCAGACATGATCGACGGTGAAACACTGGATTCACGGGTATTGGCGGTACACTACGATGGCGAGCGCATGGACCTCACCGTGGTACGTAACGCCACCGACGATAACTTTTATACGCCTGAGGGCGGCAGCCTGGATCCTGCGTTTGCACGCCACCCCTTTGACGGCAGCTACCGCTTAAGCTCGAATTTCAATCCACGCCGTAAGCATCCGGTAACGGGACGCGTTAGCCCGCATAATGGCACTGACTTTGCCATGCCGATTGGCACACCTGTCACATCGCCTGCCAATGGCGTCGTTGAGCGTGTCAGCAACCATCATGCTGCTGGGCGTTATATCGTTGTGCGCCACGATAATGGCTACCGCACCCGCTACCTTCACCTCTCACGCCCACTGGTTAGCCAGGGCGAGCGCGTGACCATGGGTGAACGTATTGCGCTGTCTGGCAACACCGGGCGCAGTACTGGCCCCCATCTTCACTACGAAGTCATCGTCAATAACTCACCGGTCAACGCGATGACCGTTGCACTGCCTGAAAACACCAGCTTAAGCGGCGATACGTTGATTGCCTTCAAGAGCCAAGCCGCGCCTATCCTGGCTACCTTGGAAAGTGGCGAGACAGGCCCGGTTAGCGTTGCAACCTACCAACAGGACAGCGACGACTAAGCTGAGTGATGGCTCAAGACTACAAAGCACCGCCCCAAAGGGCGGTGCTTTGCGTTGGTGAAAGCTATTTCTCTTACTGGTGGCTAACCATTAAAGCACCGGGTTAATGGCCCTTGCTAAGCAGAACGCTGTAATGCAGCTAGCAGCACTGCATCACGGTGGTAGATATCTGGTCTAAACTCCACCTCCCCCCGTGCATTTGGCCAAGCAGTTAGATAGTGCAGCGCGATAGGAATACGCTGAGTCAAATTCACGTTGCGGTCATTCCCGCCGCTTAACAGCTTATTAAATTGATAATGACTGCCCGTATCTTGCAGCAATAGCTGGGCAAGCTCAGCCACCCCTTCTACCCGAACGCAGCCTGAGCTGAGTGCCCGCTGGCTACGCTGAAATAGCCCTCGCGCAGGGGTATCGTGCAAATAAATCATGTCATTATTGGGAAACCGCACCACTACCTGACCGAGTGGGTTACCAGCGCCTGCCACTTGGCGCAACATCACGTTGCCTGGGCGCTGCCAATCGATCTCTTCTGCCACAAGCGGCTCGCCGGAAGGGCTAATGACGCTAATATTTTGACGCGCCAAGTAATCGATATCGGTCCTAACGCGAGGCAATACGTCCTCGCGCATAATGGTGGGCGGAATGGTCCAGGAGGGATTGATCGTCAAATGGCTAATGGTCGAATGGATGATGGGCGTTTCACGGCGCGGAGAACCCACCACCACGCGGGCATCCCAATGCTGACCATTGGGCCGCATATAGTGCATTCGGTAGCCGGCAATATCGACCCATACCCGTGGCTCGGCAGACTGCATAGGGCGAATCCACCGGGCGCGCTCTAAATTAACGCGAAGTTGATCAATTCGGGACGCCACTGAAGTATTCAGTGCTTGCCGCGTTTGCTCCCCTACCACGCCATCTTCCTGGAGTAAGTGGAGGCGCTGGAAACGCTTCACGGCAGATTCAAGCGGGGCGTCAAACGCCCGTCGATTGGACGTCGTCTGAACACCAATGCGTGGGTACGCGCTACTGTCGGCGGCTAACAAGTCCGCTTCCCCCCACAATGCCAAGCGCTGACGCAGGACGACAACATCATCAGCCTCGTCGCCTGGCCGAAGTGATGCCTCCCGCGCATCCAGATACGGCACGCTACCCAGGTTGGCCAACTGATAATGCAGTTTCAAGGCATCACGTAACTGCTGATATTCCGAGGAGGTGGGCCTAGCCAGTGCAATGGCATTATCGATGTTGCGATCTTCAACCGCATGCACAACCCGCAACAACGAATAGCTGGTTTCAGTCCGTGGTGCATCCCAGCGGGGTTCGACGTCACGTGGGTTTACCTTGCCGCGCTGCAAATGATCCAGCGCCAGCAATAGCGAGCGAGTGGCCTGGATGTCAAAAGCAGCCTGGGCTGCCTCACCGGCGGCCTGGCTACGCTGAAACTCGCTAAGCAGTGAATCCGCACGATAGTCCGCGGGCACCAAGCCATCGGTTTCCAGGCCGTTGAGCGCCGCCACCAATGCTTCAACCGCTGCGGTTGTCTGCCAAGCAGGCTGGTCATCATGCAACTGATAAAACTCAGCAATGGGAAGCGGCTGCGCTTCTAATGCGCTTATCTGTTGTGTCAACGCTTGTTGTAAGGGTGCTGAGTTCGCATAGACAGGGCTGCTACTTAAAGGGCCGTAGGTAAGCGTTAGACACAGCGCGGTACCTATCGCCCATCGTCTTAGTGGCTGCATCTCGTTCATCGCCCTCTCCTTGCGTTACTATTGTCTTCCAACTGTGGTCTTCCAACTGTGGTCTTCCACACCCGCCGACCTCGTTTTTTTCATCTTGGCGGGCGACTCTTCATCATAATTTATTATTAATGCGGGATCGTTTTATATGCCCCTTCGATTGAATCTTGCCACGTTACTCTTTTCTATGTCTTCACTATTATTTACATTACCCGTTCATGCCGCCAGTTTCTTTGCTCAAGTGGCTTCGACACCGCCTCGTGGTGTGCAGCCCTTGCACCATCAATTACAGCAGCTAGCCCCACAGGCAACGCCTGCAGCTTTGCGTTTAGCCGCCCAAGCACTTAACTGTGCAGAACCCAATGCCGAGCGACTCGCAGTGATCGATTACTCACTGCCTTCTACCGAGCCGCGGTTATGGGTGTTTGACCTACATCAGCATAAGCTGCTTTTCGAAGAGCTTGTTTCTCACGGTCAAGGCTCTGGCGATGCTAAGGCAGAGACGTTTTCCAATACCCCCAACAGCCACCAATCCAGCATTGGCCTGTTTCGTACCATGAACAGCTACTACGGCCGCAACGGTTACTCACTGCGCCTGGAGGGCCTGGAACCTAACGTGAACGACTTAGCGTTTGAGCGCGCCATTGTGATACATGGAGCCGATTACGTAAGTGACGCGTTCATTACCCAAACGGGCAGGCTGGGGCGCAGCCATGGCTGCCCGGCGGTAAGGGAAGAAGTGACTTATCCGCTGATCGATAGCCTTAAAGAGGATCAGTATGTGTTCGCGTACTATCCTGATGCCGAGTGGCTGGCGACCTCAGCATTTCTAGGCTGTACGGGTACCGTAGCCCAACTTGCCCGCCGTTAATGTTAACTAACGTTATCCAAATTTCTAGCGATTAAGCCGCGTGCTTATCTACACTTGTAATAGTCGGGAGCGTTAACAACCTCATCCTCGAACCCCGTTGATGGCTGATTTTAATCATTCGATGCCGCTAAAACAGGCGTACAGGGGAACTCTCTGCAATACTTCGTGACAAATCAACACAAATTGTTGCAATATGCCGTAGGTGTCTCTGCCATGTTCACCTTTATGCACCCCTTTCAGAAAATTCGCCGCCTGGAACAGGAAGTCGCCGACTTGCGTGCGCAGCTTGAAGCGGCGACGCCTTCTCCCAGTTGCCGCCTGCTCAATCTAATGAAACCCTCGCAATCGATCGGTATGCTGCAAGCGAGAGGGGCAGATATGCTCACGTCTCTCAATAAAGGTCTTGAAGCCTATGCCGACCAACTGGCCGGTGAGCGCGCTACTCTGACAGAAACGTTTGATCTCATCGCCGCTGCCGAGCAGGCTATTGATACCCTTGCCCAACGCTGCCATGACCCCGAGTATGCTGAAGCGCTCCCCACCTCGCCGTTAGTGTTAGCGAAAACCCTGCACGCGCTAAGCCAACTGCAAATCACCCTCGCGCGCAATGCGGGCCACGCGCAATCACTGGCCGTAAGCACTGCGCTTGAAACGGCCCATAGCCAAGGGCTACTGAGCAGTGATGATGCAGCCAAACAACAGTCGCCAGGATTAGCCGCTATTGCCGATGACGTTCATCGGCTAGCGCTTGATATGCAGCAAATCAGCCATCAACTCAGCCTGCTAATGGAGCAAGTCAATAGCCAGGTTAGAACCCACTCGCAAGCAGTGGTCAAAAAACACCAAACCGACGAGGAGACTGCCCAAAACGCACTAACAGCAAAGCATGCATTGCACCGGTTAACAGATCAAACGCAGCATATGCACAAGGTAATCCATCACAGCGCTACCGCTGCATTTTTACACTCCGCCAAGCTTGACCATGCGGTGTGGAAATGTCGGCTCTATAAGCAGCTTTTATCTGCCAACACCGATACACCTCTGGAAGATCACCACCAATGCCGCTTAGGGCGTTGGCACCAGCAGGGTGAGGGTTACCAGCGCTATGTGCGCACTGAGGCTTTCCGAGCATTAACTGCACCGCACCGCCGCATGCATGAAAGCGGAGCTGAAGCGCTAAAGTTTGCCTGCCTGGGGGATCGCAATGGTCAATTGGCAGCGTTAGGCGTCATGGAAGAAGCCAGTCAGCAGCTAGCGCATCAGCTTGATAACTTAATGGAGCACGCCATGTTCGAGGCGCCCTACTCCACCAGCCACCGTTCACCGCTAGCCGGCGCGCCGTAGGGTGTGAAAGGTAATGTTAGGCTAAGCCATTACCTATTGCCCGGTGTAATGATAACCCCGCCAAGAGCCCTGCCAGTAGCTGGTCGTTTGAGCGCCATTATTGCAGTGAACTGCTAAATCGCACTTCGTTTTCTAAAGCTGCCTATGCCATGCTGGGTAAATGGGAAGTTTCTTCCTCACCAGTCGCAACGGGATAAAGCCGATGGCACAGGTCAAAAAACTCGATCTCGCGTTACAAGGCGGTGGCGCTCACGGCGCCTATACGTGGGGGGTCATTGACCGCCTCTTGGCGGATGATCGCATTGAAATTGAGGGTATCAGCGGCACCAGCGCCGGCGCCATGAATGGCGTTGTCATGGCTGATGCGCTAACCCGAGGTGATAAAGAAACCGCGCGCCAGGCACTGCACGACTTTTGGCGAGCAGTCAGCCGCGCCGGAATGGCCAGCCCCATTCGCCGCTCACCGTTGGATATCTTGACCGGCAACTGGAGTATGGATCACTCCCCCGGTTTCATTGCCATGGATCTATTAAGCCGAGTGGCTTCGCCCTACCAACTCAATCCGCTCAACATCAATCCGCTGCGTGATATCGTGGCAAACCATATCGATTTCGAGCGGGTTCGCAAATGTGAACAGCTCAAGCTGTTCGTAGCGGCGACCAATGTACGCACCGGTAAACAGCGTGTGTTCCGTCGTGAAGAGATGAACGTTGATGCCGTCATGGCGTCTGCCTGTCTACCCTTTATGTTCCAAGCGGTCAAAATCGACGGCGAAGCGTATTGGGATGGTGGCTATATGGGCAATCCAGCGCTCTTTCCTCTGATGGAAGAGTGCAGCGCACGCGATATCCTACTGATCCAAATTAATCCGATTAGCCGTCATGAAGTGCCCACCTCGGCGACAGCCATTATGAATCGCCTTAACGAGATCACCTTTAATTCGGCACTGATTAAAGAAATTCGTATGATCGCCCTGCTTAAACACGCGCTGGATGAGCAAGGTATCGAAAACTGCTATCAGCAGGCGCTGTTTCACCGTATTAGCGGTGAGCTAGCGCTGGAGGGGCTGTCTGTCTCTAGTAAGTCCAATTCCGAGTGGCCTTTCTTATGCCATCTGTTCGAACAGGGTCAGGCGGCTGCGGAGCGCTGGCTGAGTGACCATTTTGATGCCATTGGTGAATACTCAACGCTGGATATAGACGCCGTCTATTTAAATGAGTAACGGCCTGTTCGCCTAATGACTAGACAATGAGCGCAGCGCTCAGCTCGTTTTGAAAGCACCAAGATGCGGCAACAAAAGCGTGACATGCCCAATGATGCAGCACGTGCGCCGCGATTTTTTGACTAGCCATTGGCCAATATAAAATTAAGCGTCTGATTTTTTGACATAAAAATTCAACTGGCAAAGTATCTGCATAATGCCTACCAGTGATGGTAGGCGTGGACCAGGCCCAAGTGGGTACGAGTGCGTCGAACCTGACCTTCAATGGTGAAGGCATGTTCTCGTCAATTGTTTGCGCGACGCGCTAAATGCGTTGCGTTGCGATCAACTCGTTTTATGCCCCGTGAGGCCATCCCATGGACATACGCAACAAAGCCAACCGCATTCGGCTCTTCAACTTTTCGACTCCCCAAATGCGCGCTTTCCATTTCTCATGGTTCGCGTTTCATATCTGTTTCTTCGGCTGGTTTGGCATCGCCCCCCTGATGGCGATAGTCCGCGAAGATCTCTCGCTGACGCAAACGCAAATCGGCAACACCATTATCGCCTCGGTGGCGATCACCGTTATTGTCCGCTTGGCGATTGGCGTGCTGTGCGACCGCATTGGGCCGCGTAAAACTTACACTGGTCTGCTGCTATTAGGGGCTATCCCAGTCATGGGGATTGGCTTGGCCGATAGCTTTGAAACGTTTCTATTAGCGCGCTTAGCCATTGGCGCGATTGGCGCCTCCTTTGTGATCACCCAATACCATACGTCCATGATGTTCGCCCCCAATGTGGTCGGCACAGCCAACGCGACCAGTGCGGGCTGGGGGAATTTAGGCGGCGGCACCACCCAAATACTCATGCCGCTGATTTTTTCAGGCATGCTAATGCTGGGTGTCAACGAAGCCTTTGGGTGGCGTTTAGCGATGATGGTGCCTGGTGTGGTGATGTTCTTTACCGGCATCGGTTACTGGTTCTTTACCCAAGATGCGCCCAACGGCAATTTCAGTGAGCTGCGCGCACGCGGCGAGCTGCCCGAAGCCAATGGCGAAAATGGCGCAAAGCATAGCTTCCTCGCCGCCGCCAAAGATATCCGGGTGTGGGCGCTGTTTGTGGTGTACGGCCTCTGCTTTGGGGTTGAGCTAACGATCAATAACATTGCCGCCATCTACTTTTTCGATAAGTTTGACCTTACCTTGGCCACCGCAGGTCTGATTGCCGGTCTATTTGGTTTGATGAATATTTTTGCGCGTACGTTAGGCGGCGTTTTCTCGGATCTTTTCGCTAAACAAGGTGGCCTGAAGGGACGCGTTCGCTGGCTGTTTATTGCCTTGATTTGCGAAGGGATTGCGCTGGTGGCGTTCTCGCAGATGCACGTACTCAGCCTCGCGATTGGCATCATGTTGGTATTTAGTCTGTTTGTGCAGATGGCGGAAGGGGCCACCTACGGCATTGTTCCTTTTATCAATAAAAAAGCGCTCGGGGCCGTTGCTGGCATTGTCGGTGCTGGCGGTAACGTTGGCGCAGTCGGCGCTGCCTTCTTATTTCGTAGCGAAAGCTTAAGCTATCAGCAGGGGCTGTTTTACCTCGGCCTCACCGTACTTGTGCTGGCTTCTTGCGTGTTACTGGTACGCTTTAGCGATGCAACTGAAGCCGAAGAGGCGAAAGCTTACCGTGACGCCGTTGGTGATGACGTAGGCGCAGGTGCGCTGTCGCTTCGCTAAACACGCGCTCATAAACTCAACAATGGCACTCCCAGACGCCTTTATCCTTTAGCAAGCATTATGGGAGTGTTTGAAGGTAGGCGGCGAGCCATTAAGGAAATGATTATGTCTTCAGCGCAGCAGCTGCTGTTAACCGCCATCCGTTGCGATATCGACAACCTTACTCACCTTGCCACCACGGCCGACATTGTGGGCGACATTAGTCATTTTATTCATATGCTCCAACGTGAACGGGGCGCGTCCACCATCTATTTAGCCTCTCAAGGCCAGCGCTTCAGCTCCCGCCGCAACACCTATCGGCAGCATAGCCAGCAGGCGGAAACACTCATGCGCCAACGGCTGGAAGCGCTTAGCCAAGAGGCTCGCCCCCAGGCGGCCGCTCGGCTACTGCGCCGAATTGCTGCCGTTTGGTCTGCCCTGGATGAGCTGGGCGCGCTCCGCGAGGCCATCGATACTTTCGCCATTTCACCCGATGCGGCCACTCAAGCTTTTAATCAATTGACCAGCGGCCTGCTGGCCATTGTTTTCGAGGCGGCTGATACTTCTATCGACCCCGACATCACCCGTACGCTGGTCGCCATTTTTCACTTAATGCAAGGAAAAGAGCTGGCTGGGCAGGAGCGGGCCTGTGGTGCATACGGTTTTACCCATGGCCATTTCGATGAGGCTCACCGTGATTTACTCAATCAGTTGGTGGCCGACCAGCAGCGCTGTTTCGATACCTTTGTAGAGTTTGCAACGCCAGAGGCTCGGCAAGCGTGGCGAAAAGAGCTTTCACCACGCACTCTGGACGGCATTTGTCACCTTCGCGACATTGCCTGCCAGCGACACTCGGCACCGCCAGCTTCATCAAGCAATGCAGCCGATCGGTTGGCTGAAACCTGGTATGAGCTTACCACTCTGCGTCTCGACGCCATCAAAACAGTGGAGAACGCACTGATCACTCAGTTGAGCGTGCTTTGCCAGCGTAAAATCACCCAGGCCGAAGATGCCTTGGAAAAAGCCAAAGCGGGCCCTTGCCGCTCGACACCCGCCCACTGCGAACATTTGCTCTCGCTCTCGGGCGCCCAGCCACTCGGCGACCTGACGGCCAGCGCACTCACCTCGCCATTAGGGCGCTCGCTGATTGAACTCACCCAGGCGCAGGCTAGCCGCTTACAGGGCCTGAGCGATGAGCTTGAAAATACGCGCAAAGCGCTGCGAGAGCGCAAACTCATCGAGCGCGCCAAAGGGCTGATCATGGCGCATCAGGAAATGAGCGAAGAAGAGGCCTACCGCTTTCTGCGTAAAACCTCGATGGATCAAAGCAAAAGCATGGCAGACATGGCCCAGGCTATCTTGGACCTCTCAGCAATGTTGAAACGCAAAGACTGAAACGCAAATAAGAGGGACGTCCACGCTAACGTTCCATTAGCAAAGCCAAAGCGCGCAGGCGAGGGGATGTTTGCAGGATGCCATCACCTTAGCCATGCTAAAGGCTTAACTAATGAAACAAGCAAGGAGTGCACCCATGCATGACAGCGTGCTTTTGATCACCGGCGCATCCAGCGGTATTGGCGCAGCCACCGCCCGCGCGGCGGCTCGGGAAGGCTACAAACTGATATTGGCCGCCCGCTCGAAGGAAAAACTTACTGCACTGGCTCATGAGCTGGGGCCCGAAAACGTGCTGGCCTGCGAGGTGGATGTCACCAATCTAGAGCAGCAGCAGGCGATGGTAGAGCATGCACTTGAAACCTTTGGTCGTTTGGACGCGATCTTTGCCAATGCTGGGCGCGGCGGCTCACCGGGTGGGTTTAGTGACGCAGATCACGAAGCATGGCGCGAGATGATCCTTACCAATATTTACGGTGTCGGCCTCACGATACAAGCTTGCCTGCCCGCCCTTAAGCGTCGCAAAGGGCATGTGCTATTAACCGGTTCCGCAGCGGGGCGCACGACCATCCCAGGCTCCATGTATAGCGCTACAAAATGGGCCGTCACGGGAATTGGCTACAATCTGCGTGAAGAGCTGCGTGGTACCGGCATGCGCGTCACCCTAATCGAGCCGGGCATGGTCGCCACGCCTTTCTTTAATGAGCCACCCGACTATGCATTAGAGGATCGCGATATTGCTAATGCCGTGGTATACGCGCTTTCTCAACCGGCCCATGTGGACGTTAATGAAATCCTGATTCGCCCCACACCGCCCGTTTAGAATAGGTGAACGAAACCCTAATCGCTTTCACACAGCCGAAACCAACACGGGCCTGTCGCACGGAACCAGACCTTGTAATTCATGGTCATTGACCGCATTACGTGATATTACCAAGCGCGCTAAGTAATTTTTCACTCTATGCGTGCCCACGAATTAATTTGCAGGTGACCCATGAGCCAATTCGCTAATACTGCCCTTTCAGTGCTGGATTTAGCACCGATTCGCCAGGGCGGGAGCGCCGCTGAGACTTTTCGTGACAGTGTTGCGCTGGCACAGCTAACCGAGCGACTCGGCTATACACGTTACTGGCTGGCTGAGCATCATAATATTGCCGGTATCGCCAGCGCGGCGACCGCTGTGCTGATTGGGCACGTTGCCGGGCAAACCTCTACCATTCGCGTGGGCAGTGGCGGCATTATGCTGCCAAACCACCCGCCGCTGGTGATCGCCGAGCAGTTCGGCACCCTGGAAACGCTCTACCCGGGTCGCATTGATTTGGGTTTAGGTCGTGCACCCGGCTCAGATGGTGCCACAATGCAGGCCATGCGTCGTAATGCCCATGCAGGCGTCGATGATTTTCCGCAGTTGTTGAACGAGCTGCGTAGCTACTTAGCCGATGCGGAGCCCCAGCAACGAGTAAAAGCCGTGCCTGGCCAGGGTACTCATGTGCCTATTTGGCTGCTGGGCTCTAGCGGTTATAGCGCACAGCTAGCAGCTAAACTGGGCTTGCCCTTTGCGTTTGCTGCCCAGTTTGCGCCCGGTTATTTGTTTGAAGCCCTGCGTTTGTATCGTGACAATTTCCGCCCTTCCGAGCACTTGGACAAGCCCCATGCGATGGTCGGCCTCCCCGTTATAGCAGCAGAGAGCGACGCGATGGCGCACTATTTGGCCACTACCGCACAGCAGAAATTCCTGAATCTAATTCGCGGCAAACCCACCCAGTCTCAGCCGCCGGTCGAACAATTGGATTGGTCTCCCATGGAACAGGCGCAAGTCAGCCAGTTTTTAGGCGCGGCGATCATTGGCGGCCCGGAAACTGTGAAAGCAGCGCTTGAAGAGTTCCAAGCCCGCACTGGCGCTGACGAGTTAATGATTAACAGTGATTTTTATAATCATGCAGACCGTCTGCGCAGCTACGAGATCGTGGCAGAAGTCGTTCGCTAAACGAAAAGCGAGTGTATAAGCCATGGTACGGCCAAAATCGAGGATAATGGAACAAAACGAATGACAAACATTACCTTCGCGCCAATGACAGAAAAGGATTTCAGCGTTTTTTGGCCCACCTTTCAAGCCGTCGTTGCGGCGCAGGAAACCTACGCTATAGCCCCTGATATCAGCTATGGCGCGGCCTACCAACTGTGGTGTACAACGCCCTTGGTCAGTTGGGTCGCCAAGGATGAAAGCGGCCAATTACTGGGGGCTTACTATCTCAAAGCCAATGCGGCTGGCCCCGGCGATCACATTTGCAACTGCGGTTACATGGTAACGCCAATGGCTCGCGGCAAAGGCGTTGCACGTGCCATGTGTGAGCATTCACAGAAACAAGCAAGGGAGCTAAGTTTTCAGGCGATGCAGTACAACGCGGTGGTAGCAACGAACGAGATCGCGGTGGCCTTATGGCAAAAGCTAGGGTTTCGCATCGTAGGCACGGTACCAAATGCCTACCGTCACGCACGCTTTGGTTTTGTCGACGCTCACGTCATGTATAAGGCGCTCTAGCGACTTGGACAGGTTAGCCTCATACAATTGATTGATTATTTTGGTGACATGCTGCTGTGTCAAAAACTTTTTTCTGGCCCTCTCAGTTCAGCAAACGCCGCGCATATTGAAAGCTTTTCCGGTAAAGTCATTCTCTTAACATAAATTATATTGCTTGGTTGAGAAGCATCCATTGATTGCCTTAACCACCCGAGCACGACTCAGCCCACGGTAAAGCCTCTTGTAATGTTTCCTAGCTCCTCTTTTTTCGCACGTTTCTCACTGCGCTCACGTTTTATCGTCCTGATTGCGGCACTGGTATTTGCCACGACGCTACTGCTTGGTTGGGTAGCTTCTCATGAGTCGGCAGAACAAATGGAGGCCAATATTGGCAATGCAGCTTCTGAAGCCGCTTATCAAATGATTGATAAGCTGGATCGCAGCATGGATGCCCGAATCAAAGAAGTGAAACTGTTGCTGGGTATCCAAGCGTTCACCAACGACACAGACACTGGCTTACTACGCGAACAGCTAGAGCGTTTGCAAGACAATCATAATGTGGTGTCGTGGATAGGTTTCACTGATCCAGAGGGTACTGTTCAAGCGGCTACCGGGGGAATCTTAGAAGGGGTATCGATCGCCCAACGTCCCGTCTTTATAGAAGGCCGTGAGGCGCTCTGGGTAGGCGATGTGCACGAAGCGGTCCTGCTGGCACAGCTACTGCCCAACCCCAGCGGTGAAGAGCTTCAGTTTGTCGATATCGCTACGCCTGTCTATGACCGCAACCAAACCCTGCAGGGCGTCTTGGCGGTGCATTTGAGCTGGCAGTGGGCTGAGTATGTTCAACAATCGATGCTAGCACCGTCGCCGCACCGGCAAGATAATGAAATGCTTCTGCTATCCGCCAACGGCACGGTACTATTAGGCCCAGAGACATTGATGGGCCAGACACTAACGAGCCTAGAGCATATACCAGCCCCGACAAATACATCGCCCCAGTGGGCCATTGAAACCTGGCCAAATGGCGAACGCTTTGTAACTGGTTATGCTCGGAGCAGTGGCTATGAGGACTTTCCGGGTTTAGGCTGGATAGCGATCACGCGAAACCCTATTACGACAGCTTTTGCTCCCGTCGAGCGACTGCAGTCAGCCATTATGGGCATTGGGATTTTATTGGCATTGCTATTTGCAATCATTGGCTGGGTAATGGCGTCGCGCATGGTTGCGCCACTTACTCGCTTAGCCAGCGCCGCCGATAAAATGCAGGATGGCGAACACGCCGATAGTATTCCTCTCGAAAGTGGCTCCCCCGAACTAAAACGACTCTCTACCTCGATGCGTAACATGGTTACCCGCCTGTTGGATCAACGAAGCACCATTAACCGCTTGGAAGATTTAGCCAACACGGACCCCTTAACGGGGCTGCCGAACCGGGCTTTTTTGAAGCAATACTTGCAGCTTGCGATACCCGAGGCGGAGAGAAACCACCAAAGCATGGTCGTCGTCTTCATTGACCTGGATGGTTTTAAACAGGTTAACGATGACTTAGGGCACCATGCGGGCGATTTATTGCTCATTGAGGTCACTCAACGGCTAAAAAATGCCCTGCGCAGTGGCGATGTGGTGGCCCGGATGGGGGGCGATGAATTCGTCATGGTACTTAAAACGAAAGAGGAGCACCTGGAAATGCTCACTCATGAGATTAGCAGGCGTTTGCTCGGCTCTATCGATCACCCCGTCTTGTTACCTGATAATGAGCAGGCCTACGTTGGTTGTAGCTTAGGCGCCGCTTGGTGGCCCCACCATGGGCTCAGCATCAATACGGTGCTGCAACTGGCCGATGAGGCGCTCTATTCGGCGAAAGCGAGAGGGAAACACCAACTCGTTATCCATTCAGCCTAGGCACTGGTTTTAAAGCAGCGTTGAAGCTGCTGCTCGGCAGCCTCACTGCCCATGGCGGTTAAATTGGCAATATTTTGCTCTGGGATAGCATCCGTGTCGCCATAGAACTCGATTGCCTTTTCCACACTTGCTTCACGCAGCAAATGAACCATCGCGTAGGGAGAACGGTTGGTATAATTGGAAGCATCATCAGGCTCAGTGCCTTCGAAGCAGTAATCTGGATGAAAAGTGGCGAGCTGGTAAATGCCTTCATACCCTTGATCGACCAAGATGCTTTCAGCAAGTTCGACAAAATCCAAGTAGTGATCAAAGCTTTTAAACAACGTGGGAAATACCAGCAACGTGGTTTCTGTCTCAGGGTGGTCATCTAACCACTGCACTTCCACCATCAGTTCTTCAAGCGCCACTTCCATTTTTTTTGAGCGCACCACTTCGACGCGGATTGTTTCACGCTCCAACTCCCGCTGTGCAAAGGGGCAAATATTCTCCGCCACGATGAAGGTACGCACCCAGGTTAGGGTTTGCGCCATTATCTGTTTATCTGTGTGCATGGCACCCTGCCCTCTAGATCAGTAAATCAGTCACGTTGGTTCTAGCATGCGTACAGCAGTTTACACACTGGCTACGTGCTATGTCGTGGCTAACTGACGGCTAGACCGCAATATGGCTCGCTAAGCATGTTCTTGATAACGTTTTAGCGCCACTTCGTAAGATTTATGGATATGGTCATCCATTAACTCCCGCGCAGCTTTGGCATCACGCTGTAGCGCCAACTCCACGAGTTGATGATGCTGTTCGTCTAGCTCTTGACGAATGGTCGGCATTTTCGGCCCCAGGCGGCGGTAACGATCAAACTGATCATGCAGTTGCTCAATAAAACGCAGTAACCATACAGAGCCACAGGGAGCGACTAACGTACGATGAAACTGGGTATGCAAATGCTCCCACTCTTCGCCCTTATCCAAGGTGATGTCGGCACGCTTCAGACGGTGTGCGGCCGCCAACAAATCAGCCTCCCAGAGCGAATCCCCGTTGGCAATTGCCCGCTCTAATGCCATTCCCTCCATTTCTAAGCGCATGTGGGCAATATCGTCCAGTTCTTCACGCGACAGCTTCGGCACACGAAAACCACGTTGATTTTCCTGGATCAATAATCCATAAGCTGCCAATTTGTTAAGCGCTTCGCGTAACGGGCTCAAACCAACCTGGTAACGTTCTTTAAGCGCATTGATGGCAAGTTTTTCGCCAGCAACAAAGCGTCCTCCCACCAAATCTTTACGCAAATGGTCGAAAACTCGACTTGAAGCAGTCCCGACGGGGCCCACTGGCATTGCTGATTTAGGTAAAGAATTATTCATGACAATGTCCTTTATTCATCTCAGTTCCCGCTGTCCCTTCCCTTTTTGACGGTTGACGTCGGAACGGGCACTACCTATATTCTATTTTAGACAAGATAATCGATTTTTTGACCTACAAACGATAAATAAGGCTCTGGCATGCATTTAATTACCTCATTCGCCTTGCGGGATACGCGCCCATGAAAAGACGGGGTGCCGCTTGGCAATTGTTTTGGGCTTTTTTTCGCGTCGGTATCTTTGGGTTCGGCGGTGGTCCCGCCATGATCCCGTTAGTGCGCGCAGAAGTGGTTACCCGCCATCACTGGCTAACGGATGAAGAATTTGCCGACGTATTAGCCATTGGCAATACGTTGCCCGGGCCGATTGCCACCAAAATGCCAGGCTATATTGGCTACCGCGTGGCCGGAGTGGCCGGCTGCATCGCCGCCGTCGTTGCCATTATCCTGCCCATGATTGTAGCGATGATAGTTATGTTAGGCATTTTTAGCCGTTACCGCGATGTCGCCTGGATTCGTGGCATGGGGCAAGCGGTCGTCCCGGTGGTGATGGTGATGATGGCACAGCTAACCTGGGACTTTTTCGATAAATCCAAGGCCGCGCTTGGCTGGTGGGTCAGTATTGCCATGGCCGTTGTCGCCGCTGGTCTCATTTACTGGCTTGGCATCCACCCAGGTTGGGTAATTGGTGCCATTCTCGTTGCCGCCCTGCTACGCCCTTCCGGCACGAAACCGACAGGTGCTAAGAAAGCGGAGGGTAACGCGTGATTTATTGGGAGCTATTCTTAGCGTTTTTCATTCCGAACATTATCGGTTATGGCGGTGGACCCGCCATTATTCCGCTGATTGAAGCCGAAGTCGTCGGTCGATATGACTGGATGACCGCACAGACATTTGCAGAAACGCTTGCGTTAGGCAACGCCCTGCCAAGCCCCATCGCGACCAAAATGGCAGGGTATGTGGGTTATGAAGTCGCTGGCATTGGCGGTGCCATTATCGCTGTGGTTGCCACGGTCATCCCTACGTTGTTGTTGATGCTTGGCGCGCTGGGGCTGCTTTACCGTCATCGCGATTCCCCACGGGTTAAGCGCATGAGCCAATGGGTTCGCCCGGTCATTGCCATGATGATGGCGTGGTTAACCTTAGGCTTTCTGCTTGAAAGCCTTAACAGCAGCGGCGCACTCCATACGCTGATTATTGGCGTAGTCGCGGCGATCGCCCTGATTCGTTTCAACACGCACCCTGCGTTTGTGGTCATGGGCGCTCTGGTTTATGGAGGGCTCTTTCTCGGCTGACAATCACTGCCGCACAGTCTTATAAAACAGGATTGTGCTGTGACAACAAGAACCCGATAACGGGACCACGCGCTCACCACGTCGCTGCTTTACGGGCGGCATCCCATAACACCAAACTCAATCTATAAAGGTGTAAAAGAATGACGCGTTCAACATTGACTCTAAGCACTACGCTAAAAACGACCATCGCTGCCATCGGATTTGCGTCTGGTTTGGCAATGACAACGACCGCGCAAGCAGATTATCCCGAACAGGATATCCGCTTGATTATTCCTTACGGCCCAGGCGGCGCAACGGACATACTGTTCCGGCTGATTTCCCAAGAGGCTGAAAAAACGCTGGGCGAATCCATTGTCCCCGTTAATATGGCGGGTGCGGGCGCCACCTTGGGTTCGCGCAATGTGAAGGATGCCGACCCGGACGGCTATACACTGCTTGGCAGCCACGACACCATTGCGCTGTCAAAGCTAGCGGGCACCGTCGACTACTCCTTTGACGCCTTCGAACCCATAGCGCTTCTTACCCAAACCATCAACATTCCCACCGCACATGCCAATCATCCCGTGCAGAGCGCTGACGAAATCGCTGACTACGTGAGTGAAAACCCAGGCCAAGTGCGTTTCAGCATGATCCCAAGCTCCACGGATCACTTTTTCTGGGCACAGTTCTTCCAGGAAACGGGCATTGATATGGCCGATGTGCGCCTAGTCGGCTACCCCGACACTGGCCAGCAGGTATCTGCTCTGATGGCGGAAGAAGTCGATTTCGCTATGTTCAATCTGCCTTCTGGCGGTGCTTTCTTTGAAGACGGCACCTTCCGCGCTCTCGGCATTGCTCATCCGGAACGTCTCGACAGCATGCCGGATGTTCCTACCCTCCGCGAGCAAGGTATTGAGATGGACCACTCCACTAGCCGTGGCATTTTCGCTCCCAAAGGCACACCCCAAGAAGTCCTCGATACTATCGCTGACGCTTACGAACAGGCCCTAGAAAACGAAGAAGTGCAGAGCCGGATCGAAAACGAATTTGGCTCGGTAGTGAGATTTCTAGCGGGCGAGGATTATCAAGCGTTCCTGGATGAAAACGAAGCGGCGCTAAGTGCAGCTGCCGAAAACATCGATTTCCAGAACTGAGGACGCATCCCCTAGCCCTCGTATGCACGCGGGCTAGGGTTGCCGGAGACATCGCTAATGCTAACGCTAACGAAAGACCGCGCTTTGGCGCTGGCGCTGCTTTTAATTGTGGCTGTCATGTGGGTGGAATCAGGCAGTATAGCCCCGCCTACTAGTTGGCAACCTTACGGGTCAGCGCTGTTCCCACGCATTTTACTGGTGGTGATTGGCATTTTTTCATTGCTGATTTTGGTGCGCTCGCTGCTGGTAAAAGTGCCGGAGCGAGCAGGCGCAAAACAGCTCATTGGAGAGTGGTTTCAAAGCCGACGCACCATTCTTGCGCTGTTTTTACTCTTTGGGCTATATGCAGCACTACTGCCGGTGGTGGGCTACATCGCCGCGACCATCGGCTTTCTTGTCACCTCATTCGCGCTGCTGATGGGAATTAATTCGCCACGCAAATGGCTGATCAACTTAACGCTGAGCTGCTCGTTGGCGATCATCATCTTTGTGGTTTTCCGCTATGGCCTGAATGTTTGGCTGCCTTAACCTGGAGTAAATAATGACGAACTTTTTTCTCCAAGCGCTCGCTGAGGTCGGCACGCCATCGGTATTGGGCTTGATCGTTATTGGCGTGTTATTTGGGATTATTGGCGGCAGTATTCCTGGCTTTACCGTCACCATGGCCATCCTGGTGGTCTTCCCTTTCACCTTCGCAATGGACCCGGTGAGTGGCGTCTCGTTGATGGTCGGTGTTTTCGTGGGGGGGTACTCAGGCGGCATCGTATCGGGCGTTATGTTAGGGATACCCGGCACACCCTCTTCAATCACCACCGTTTATGACGGCTACCCAATGGCACAGAAAGGTGAGCCTGGTCGCGCACTGGGCATAGGCGTTGCCTCATCGTTTCTGGGCACCATTATCAGCGTCGCGGTACTGGTTTTTTTCGGCCCTCTGATCGCCAGTTTCAGCATGAACTTCCGCCCCTGGGAGATCACCGCGCTGATTGTTTTTGCTTTAACACTGGTGGCAGGGCTTTCCAGTGGCGCACTGCTTAAAGGCTTAATGGCTGCGGCGCTCGGACTTTTAATTACGACCGTGGGTTATGACCGCAACAGCAATCTACGCTTTGATTTTGGCTTGCCTGCCATGGGCTCTGGGTTTGAAATTCTTCCCGTGATGATCGGTATATTTGCTTTCTCTCAACTGCTTGGGAATATTGAAAAGCTCAAAGATGAGAAAAGCGAAGCTAAAAAAATCGATACCAATGTGACGATTCCCTACGGCCAAATCATCAAAGATATGGCAGGGCAAAAGCTTAACACGCTGCGCTCTTCATTAATTGGCAGCTTAGTGGGCGCACTGCCCGGAACGGGCGGCACCGTGGCAAATTTCTTGAGTTATGATCAAGCGAAGAAATTCTCTCGGCGCCCAGAAGAGTTTGGTACTGGCACCCCTAGCGGCATCGTGGCTTCTGAAGCCTCTAATAGCGCAGTGGCGGGTGGCGCGTTCGTGCCCACGCTTGCCCTCGGGATACCGGGCGATTTGCCCATGGCGATCATGATGGGCGTGCTGATTCTGCACGGTATAACGCCGGGGCCGATGATGTTTGAGCAAAATCCGGTGCTCGTAGGTGCCATTTACGCCAGCCTGCTGATCGGCGCGGTAGTCATGGTGCTTTGCAACCTGCTGCTGGTGCGCTGGTTCGCCAAGATATCACTGATTCCTCAACAGATACTCGTGCCCGTCGTACTCATGCTGTGTGCCATTGGCGCTTATGCCCTGAATAACAACCTATTCGATATTTGGGTGCTCTTCATCTTCGGGATTATCGGCTATCTACTTTGGAAAGCTGAAGTACCGCTAACGCCGCTGATACTCGGCGTAGTGCTTGGCGACAACCTTGAGCGCCAGCTATTCCGCGCCCTTGAGCTTAATGAAAGCTGGCTGACGTTTTTAACTCGGCCACTCTCTGCGCTTTTTCTGGCACTCGCCGTCGCTTCGATACTGTTTTCGCTCTATCAGGATCGCAAGATCCAGCGTTTAAGAACTCCTGCTCAGCGAGAAAATGTATAGTTCATCAATAGCTTATATCAAAAACACCGCTCATAAGGATCCTGGCATGCAACACGATGCTCTTTATTACCCCAGCGCTTCACGCCGCATGGCAACGTTCGGTAAGCGTGGCATGGTCGCCACTTCGCAGCCATTAGCGGCGCAGGTGGGTATCCGTATTTTGCAACAAGGGGGAAATGCAATTGACGCCGCGATTGCCACCGCGGCTGCGTTAACGGTGGTCGAACCTACCTCTAATGGAATTGGTAGCGACGCTTTTGCGATTGTCTGGGTCGACGGCAAACTTCATGGCCTCAATGCCAGCGGCCCAGCACCAAAAGCAGCGACCATTGAAGCTCTAAAAGCGCTCGGCCATGAGGTGATGCCCAACCACGGCATGTTGCCTGTCACCGTGCCCGGCGCCCCTGCTGCCTGGGCAGCGCTTTCAGAGCGCTTTGGGAAGCTGCCGTTCGCCGAGTTGCTGGCCCCAGCGATTGCGCTAGCCGATGAAGGCTTCCCCGTCTCTCCGGTGATCCATCAAATGTGGAAGGAGGCTTTCTCCAACTACTCAGCGTACAGCGAAGCGTCCTTTAAACCCTGGTTCGATACGTTTGCCCCAGAAGGGCGAGCGCCAGAGCCAGGTGAACTGTGGCGCTCAGAAGGGCACGCTAAAAGCCTAAAAGCGATTGCCGAGACTCACGCTAAAGCATTTTATGAGGGCGAACTCGCCGAGGCTATCGACGCCTTTTCCCGCGAACACGGCGGCCTGTTGCGCAAAGAAGACCTGACGGCTTACCAAACGGAGTGGGTCGACCCGATTAGTATCCGTTACAAGGGTCACGATATTTGGGAAATCCCCCCCAACGGTAGTGGCATGATCGTACTGCAAGCGCTGGGTATGCTTGAGCACTTAGACCAAGACGAAAAAGACCCGGTTGAAACGCTGCATCGGCGTATTGAAGCCACCAAACTCGCCTATGTCGATGGCTTCGCGCATGTTACCGATCTCGACGCTATGCGCCCTACTATTGAGCAGATGCTGCACGACGATTATTTAAAATCACGGGCCGCCCTGATCGGTGAACAAGCCATTGATCCAGTACACGGTAATCCCATCAAGGGCGGCACGGTATATCTGGCAACCGCGGACAACGATGGCAACATGGTGTCGCTGATCCAGAGCAACTTCAAAGGCTTTGGTTCCGGTATGGTCGTCCCCGGCACGGGTATCAGCCTGCAAAACCGCGGCTGGTCCTTCTCCCTCGACCCGCAGCACCCTAACGCACTTGCTCCCGGCAAACGCACCTACCACACTATTATCCCGGGCTTTATCACCAAAGTTAATGAAGCCGTTGGGCCCTTTGGTGTGATGGGTGGCTATATGCAGCCCCAAGGGCATGTGCAGGTGGTAACAGCCATGCTTGAGGATCAATTGAATCCGCAAGCGGCGCTCGATATGCCGCGCTGGAAGTGGACCAAAGGCAAAACCATCGAAGTCGAAGCCGATTTCCCCAATCACCTAGCACTGGCACTCGCCCGCCGCGGGCATGACATCGTCAAGGTCGCAGACTCGATTAGCTTTGGCCGTGGCCAAATCATTCTGCGCGACCCTAAAACCGGCGTGCTGCAAGGCGGCACCGAACCGCGCACAGACGGGGCGGTGCTTCCCTGGTAAATCGTGGCCCTGGTAAGCCACGACTGAGATAAGCCGCAGCCTATCCACTCCTCTCCGCCGCGTTGCCGTTGAAGGCAACCGGCGGTTGAGCTGGCTATCCACGTTCAACCACCGCATCATGGCACTCTTTTTTGTGAGACGTCTGCCAAGTTGCCTATGCCCCCACCCGCTTCTGAAACCTCCTCTTCGCCGTTAAGCGGCTTTTTTGGTGTCTTCCGTTACAGTCGACGCGCGCTTGGCTTAGTCTGGGAAACCTCACGCTGGATGATGCTTGGGTTAGCGCTCTGCACCCTGGTGGCCGGCGTGCTGCCTGCAGTGGCGGCCTGGGTCGGGCAGTTAATTGTCGATGGCGTGGTGAATGCCATGGAGGCGCATCAGGCGGCTTCCGAGCCCAGCTTATTGGCGTCAATCACACCTGTGCTGAAGCTGGTGGGCATAGAGGCACTCATCATTGCCGCAATAGCACTCGCCCAGCGTGGGCTTTCTGCCCAACAGTCGCTATTGAGAGCACTTCTTGGTCAGAAGGTTAACGTCATGATCCTGGAAAAAGCAGGCTCGCTGTCGCTCAGCCAATTTGAAGATTCAGAGCTTTACGACCAGCTTACCCGGGCACGGCGCGAAGCCTCAACGCGGCCACTAGCGCTAGTCAACAAAACCTTTGGCTTGCTGCAAAACGCTATCTCGCTAGGCAGCTTCGGCGTGCTTCTGGTGCAGTTCTCCCCCTGGGCGCTACTGATATTGGTGGTGGGCGCCCTGCCGGTATTTATCTCGGAGGCTAAATTCTCAGGTGATGCCTTTCGCCTGTTTCGCTGGCGCTCGCCCCAAACCCGTATGCAGATCTATTTGGAGACGGTACTCGCCAGAGAAGACAGCATTAAAGAGGTCAAACTGTTTGGTCTCGAAGAGCTGTTTCTGAAGCGCTACCGCGATATTTTTACCCAGCTGTTTGCCGAAGATCGTCGCCTCACGCTGCGTCGTGAAAGCTGGGGGTTTCTGTTGGGATTGCTGGGCACCTTAACGTTTTACGCGGCTTACGGCTGGGTCGTGGTTGAAACGATCGCTGGGGCACTTACCTTGGGCCAAATGACCATGTATTTGATGGTTTTCAAACAGGGCCAAGCGGCGCTCTCTGCCAGTCTTACCGCAATCAGCGGGATGTACGAAGACAACCTGTACCTTTCCAACCTTTATGAGTACCTGGAGCAACCCGTAGAAGCCGAGACAGGTATACTCAATCAGGGCGCCCTGCCCGGCGACGGGCTGCGCTTTGAGCACGTTAGTTTCTCTTATCCTGGGGGCGATTCTGTTCTCCAAGATCCGGTTCTGCACGATATTTCCCTGCATCTCTCCCCTGGCCAGAGCCTAGCCTTAGTCGGAGAGAATGGTTCAGGCAAGACCACGCTGATCAAGCTATTAACACGGCTCTACCACCCCACTCGTGGCCGGATTCTATTAGACGGCAGCGACTTACGTGACTGGAGCACGCAAGCACTGCGTGATCGCACGGGTGTGATTTTTCAAGACTTCGTGCGCTACCAACTGCAGGTGGGTGAGAATCTGGGTGTGGGCGATACCCATGCTTTCGATGATGAGCAGCGCTGGCAGCAGGCCGCACGTCACGGTATGGCGGATGACTTTATTACTCGCATGGCCAACGGCTACCAAACCCAATTAGGTCGTTGGTTTAAAAATGGCCAGGAACTCTCCGGCGGACAGTGGCAAAAAATAGCCCTTTCGCGGGCGTACATGCGCGAAAACGCCGATATCATTGTGCTCGATGAACCCACCGCAGCAATGGATGCCGCCGCGGAGGCCGAGGTTTTCGCTCGTTTTCGCGAACATAGCCGCGATAAGATGGCTATTTTAATATCTCACCGTTTCTCGACCGTGCGCAGTGCGGATCTCATTTTAGTGATCGATCAAGGGCATATCATCGAGCGGGGTACCCATGAGGCGCTGCTGGAAGCGAGTGGTCGCTATGCGAAGCTGTTTAAGCTCCAAGCAGCAGGTTATCAATAAGCCTTAAAGATAAATAATTCTTATTACAGTTATCATTAAATCGTTAAAAGGCTAGTTAAAATATAGAACGTGAACAAAAGTGACAAGTCCCATTAAAATATCGACCGCGCTAATACTTTAACGGTAATGTGCACTCATTGTTTCTAACCCCAGGAGTGTTACATATGAACCGCCTCCATCAGATAAAAATTAAATACGCCCTCGCCTTCATTAGCGTTGCATTAGCCCTACTGGTTATTGTAGTAGCCGATGCACTGCTCGTTAATATGGTTAAAAAGCGTTTAGATACGTTTATTACTAACTACATCCCAGCCACGTCCGCTACCCTTAACGGCGATCGTGATCTTTACCAAGCGCGGGTAGCGGAAATTGAGTATCTACTATCCAGTCCCGACAGCGAGCGGGCAGCAGCGCTAATCGCTGATTTTGAGGAGAATGCACAGCAGGCCTCCGAGCGTATGGGGGTGTATGCCGAATTAATGCAGGACAACCCAAAACTAACCACGCAGCTAGCCAATTTTGAGACGCTGTATAGTGAGTGGAAACAGGAAGCAGAGCAGGTTTTTGAACTTCATCAAAACGGCGAGACGGCTAGAGCACTAAGCATGCTATCTGGCTCTTCATTAGAGCATTTTAACGCATTGCGGGATGTCTACGATGTTTCAGGAATAAACATTGAAACCGCCACCTATCAAGCAGAAGCAGCCGTTATTAAAAGAATCCAATTACAACAAACCATTACGATTATAATTGCATTAATCATTTTTATTGCTGCAACGCTCATTGCTCTTTTAGGACCGTTAATGATGTCACGGGCGATACGTCAAATTAGTGGCCGCATAAAAGAAATTACCGAAGGTGATGGAGATTTAACCGCGCGTATTGAAAGTAATCGCCGTGATGAAATTGGCGAACTCGCCCAGCAGTTTAATGGCTTCATTAAACGTATTGACGATACGCTTCAGTCAGTTAGCAGCAGCACGGCCAGCCTTCAGCACGCCTCCAGTGAAATCGCCAAAGGCAGCCATGAACTCGCAGCGCGCACTGAGCAAGCGGCCGCCAACCTGCAGCAAACCTCGGCCTCCATGGAGGAGATTGCCGCAGTCGTGAACAACGCCTCCGATTCGGCGCAGCAGGCTGACCAGCTTGCGCTCTCAACTCGTGATCTCGCTCAACAGGGCTTGCACTCCATGCAAAGCGTGGAGCAGACGATGGATACCATCAATGACTCCTCTTCTGAGATCAGTAATATCGTCAGTTTGATCGATAGTATCGCTTTTCAAACCAATATCCTCGCACTCAATGCGTCGGTAGAGGCTGCTCGCGCGGGTGAGCATGGCAGAGGATTTGCCGTGGTAGCTCAAGAGGTGCGTATCCTGGCCAGTCGTTCAAGTGATGCTTCAAAAAATATTGCTACCCTGATCAATACCTCGTTAGGGCGTACAAAATCGGGTGTTGATCAGGTCAAGAAAACCGGTGACACCATGCAGGAGATGGTTAAGAGCATTGAGCGTGTGGCTGACGTTATTGCCGAAATCAGTGCAGGCGCTAAAGAGCAAAGTGTGGGGATAGGACAAGTCAACGACGCTGTGAACGAGCTGGATAGCATGACACAGCACAATGCCTCCATGGTGGAAGAATCCAGTGCTGCCGCAGCAGAGCTGAGAGAACAAGCCGATCGGCTAGGGAAATTAGTGGGGGCCTTTAAACTTAGCAATACAAATGAACAACCCACCTTAAGCAAAGCAGCGCCTGCCCCGTCAGCGAATAAGCCATCGTCTACGACTGCCTCACCGCGCCGTTTAGTAAGCCACCAGCAACCCGAGTGGGAATCATTCTAAGACACCTTCATAACTCTCTCCTCTTCCTTGGGCTTCCTCCTTAGCCCAAGGAAGCTTATTACTTGCTGAATGACTATTTTCCCGTTTCACTCAACGTGCTGTATAACAATAGTGGCTATCCGATAGCGGTAGTTCACGATACAGGTCAGCAGGAACCGCCTATGCAGTCGAATGCTTTAATCATTGATGATGATCTTGATGTCCAACTGCTGGGTAACATGCTGCTCGGGCAGCACGGTTATGCCGTGGTAACGGCAAGCAGTTTCGGAGAGCTGGCCCGCCAGCCTGAGCTACTCAATGTAGAATTAATTTTACTTGATATTGGCCTGGGAGAATTTTCGGGCCTTGATGTATTGGATTACTTATATGACCTGCGCTTAAACGCTTCGGTTTTATTAATCAGTAGCTGCTCTAAAGAAACCGCCGCCTATGCCATCGAAGCTGGCAGAGAAAAAGGCCTTCACATGCTAGGATTTTTACCAAAAGCGAACCTACTCACCAACCTTAAGACATTTCTTGAGCCGTTAAAAAAGATTCCCAAAGCCCCCACACGGGAAGAACTGGATAATGCTATTCGTGATAAGCAGTTTTTTTTAGAGTACCAGCCGAAAAAAGAGCTTCCACGGGGCCGGATTATGGGAGTTGAAGCATTAGTACGTTGGCGTGATCCTGAGCGCGGGGTACTTTATCCCGACGCCTTCATCCCCCTGGCAGAGCAGAGCGATCTAATGGTTCCGCTCACCTGGCTCGTTATTGAGCTTGCGCTAGCACAGCAGGCCGAGTGGCAAGCGCAAGGATGGCGTCTGAACGTCGCGATTAATATGACGGCTGCGTTTATTAAAGAAGAAAAAATGCTTGAAAAGTTTGACCAGCTCACCCGCCAGTGTGGCGTTTCTCACTCCGGGTTAACTCTCGAGCTGACCGAGTCGGTGGGCGTTGAGTGCTTGGGCTACGCTTGCCATATATTGAATGCGTTGCAGCAACGTGGCTGCCAACTGGCGCTAGATGACTTTGGCACTGGGTACTCCTCCCTCATACAACTCCATCGACTACCTTTCAGCGAACTCAAAATTGATCGGAGTTTTGTCTCACGTATCGAACATGACAGGAATGCTTTGGCGATCACTGCATCAATTATCGACTTAGGCAGACGCCTGGGGCTCAAGGTAGTCGCAGAAGGAATCGAAACGGCGGCGCAGCTCGCTCTACTGGTTGAAACGGGATGCACGCTGGGACAGGGCTATTTTATTGCTCGCCCATTACCAGCTCCCGCCTTTAATGCGTGGCTTAGTCAACAGTTGCCCGCCGCCTCAGTGGCTTAGCAGTGTCATTGGCAGACTAAGGGCAGAGGACACCCTCTTGTTGCAAGGCTTGATGAGTAGCAACCTTCAAGACTTTGATGCGTTCGATGTAAAGCGCTAACTCGCTTGTTGACGCTTCAAGCGCCCTTAGCTCTAATTGGCTAGCTTGCTCGGCAATAGCAATACACCCTAACGATGAAGCAGCCCCCTTGAGAGAGTGTGCTTCATGGCCCAGTGCGGCACGATCTTCTGACTGCCAATAAGCTTTGAGCCGAGTGTGACGATCGTCAAGTCGCGTTAAAAAGGTGGTCATTAGTGCGTCTAAGGCACTTTGCTCGAAGGTCTCTTTCAACTCATCGCAAATACGCTCGTTCAGCAGAGGAAATACCGCCTCCCCCTGCATTACTTGCGGAAGCGCTTCCGCAGTGTGATGTAAAGGGGCGCCCATAGCGATTTCATTCGACTGTTCAGACGCCAGATAGCGACACACCACCTGATACAGCTCATCCCGCGTGAACGGTTTGTGGATCATATCGTCCATGCCACTCTGCATGCAGCGCTCTCGGTGTTCAGGCATCACATTGGCAGTCATTGCGACGATGGGCAGCCTCTTCAGTTGATACGCATGCTCATATTGGCGCCATTGGCGAGTGGTCTCTGTACCGTCTAGCACAGGCATTTGCATATCCATTAATATTAAATCGAACCTGCCGGGATCGGCTTTCAATAGCTGGAGAGCCTCCTGGCCGTTTTCAGCAATTATGACCTGCTGGCCAAGCCTCTCCAGCATTACCTTAGCTACTTTTTGATTCAGTGGGTTATCCTCAACAACTAAGATATGTTGATTTGCCTCCAGTGCATACTGGCTTTTGCCACTTTGATAGGCCGTCAGCGGCTCGGTTTCGGGCATCGTCACCTTGAACCAAAACCGGCTACCCAGCCCCTGCTGACTGTTCACCCCGATGTCGCCCTGCATGGCTTCGGCCAATCGCTTGCAGATCGCCAGTCCAAGACCTGTTCCTTCATGACGACGTGCTATAGAGGTATCTACTTGCGTGAAAGCTGAGAACAGCTGGGCCTGGTCCGCTGCAGCAATACCGCAACCGGTATCGTGTACTTCAACTAAAATAGTGTCGTTTTCAAGAGGCTTTACATGACATTTAACAAATCCCTCTGCGGTGAACTTAAAAGCGTTATTGATTAGGTTCATGATCAATTGGCGCAGGCGTGCGATATCACCCATTACATAAGGGGGAAGGGCAGAATCCATAGAATAACTGAAGGTTACCTTGGATTTTGGCTCCCGCAGTACATAGCTTTCACACAGCTGATCAATACACTGGTGGAGATTAAATGGCTGATAATCGAGATCAAGACGCCCAGACTCAATTTTAGTGTAATCGAGAATATCGTTAATCGCGGCGCGTAAACTCTCTGCGCTGCGTTTCAAGGCAGCCAAATATGCCCCGGCTTTCGCTGTTTTGACCTCTTCATTTAATAAATCCGCCATCCCCACTACGCCATTCAACGGCGTACGAATTTCATGGCTCATAACGGCCATAAACTCAGATTTTGCCAAGCTGGCTTTCTCTGCGCGATTGGCAGCCTCATTAAGCTCTTGGCTCTTGGCTTCCAAGGCTTGTGCTTTAAGGTTACTGGAGCGCCCTTCTAGAATCAGCGCGCGCACCAACATACCGCCTGAAAGCATTAACAGAATAATGAGCACCAGTACCAAACCGTAGAGTTGCGTCAATACCCGACGCTCCTCGCTACGCATAAAGGAAACATGGGCATTCGTTTCGTTTAAGATAGTTCCCGTGAGCTGTTGGAGCGTCGATAACCTCTCCAGGAGATCCAGCATCAGCGACGTATTTAAAGCGGCGGAAGAATCCCATAACGGTTCAAGCAGGGTTTCCATTTCCAGAATCAGCCCTTGAGCTTGCCGGATAACGTCCTCCACCCCTTGTAAATTATTGACTGCTTTCCCGATCTCGCCTTGAAAAAAGAGTGATTGTCGACTGAAGAGGATTTCATAACGTATCAATAGATCATCGACAGTGGCGTTATCAGAGCCCAATTCAAGTAGGGTCAGGCGAAGCTCACGCACCTCTCGGTCGAACTGGTACCCAGCCCATAACAAATTTTCAAGCAGTCGGTTTTCCAACGCATGCTGGCGATTAAAGATTACGCCGCCAGTGGTTAACGCAGAAAGAAAAAAAAGGATCGCTGAGAATGTAGCGACCCTGATACGGCGAGAGAAATAGAACTTAAAAAAGGCTAGCATGACAACTACTCGGTTGGAGATTATTCAACTTCAATACGCTTTACCTGCCACACCGAACGCGAGAAGATCTCTTCATTCAAAAGTTCAGGGTGTTTATCAAAAGGATAAATAACAAATAGTGGCCCCTGATCGCGGATACGCAGTGTTTTACCGTTCGCCTGCATGGCCAGTATGACATCAAGATTCTCAAAATCAGTGACCGGTATCGTCGCCGCATACTCATTCAGCGCCACCACACGCATATTATCCCCCGTGGCCCCAGCAGCATTCAAAACTGCTCTTCCCAATGGGCCAATGAAGCGCACTTCGCCATCGTACCAAGGTGTCCGAGTCACTGTTTCGTGCTGAGCCAAAATCTCCAGCATCGCTTTGTCAAAATGAGCTTCATCCCCGACGTTTGGCTGGCCCACGTTGCCACTGATTACTAAAATCACCGGGCCTTCAGGGGCATCCAGAGCAATGGCGGATGACGATAACAGACCGATACCCACCGCAGCGGTTAGAGCCATGAATTTTCGGACCACAAAGCGACACCCCATGCTGCACCTCAATGCCAACGTTAAAGTGCAACCAGTATATATCGGCCATTTAGCGGTTAACTGTGAACCTTTGTGTCAACGCACCTTCCTCAACTATACTTAAAAGATGAGCTTTATACTCTCTCAGGAATGACAATTACTAAAAACAGCAAGGGAATTCATCATGCATATTGGTGTACTTGAAGATGACCTTGATCAGCAAATTTTTATTAAACAGTGCCTACTGACGGCCGGTCATCAGGTGTCTTTATTTACCCGTTCTAACGAGCTGCGCCGCGCTACCCTGCAGCACACCTTCGATTTTTTTATTATTGACTGGCGGCTCCCGGATAGCTGCGGCCTGGATATGGTTGCTCATCTACGCCAGCATGACAGCTGGCAAGGTCCTATCCTGTTTATTACCGCCAGCCAGGATGAAGATGATGTTGTTAAAGCGCTTGAACACGGCGCGGATGATTTTCTTGCCAAACCGCTTCGTCCCAATGAACTGATTGCCCGGGTGAGCGCTCTCGGAAGGCGGTCAGGCTATTCGACACCGCGCGCTGCTTCGTCATGCCCCGATACGTTCACCCTGCATACCGATGAGCACTATATCAGCGTGGCAGATAGCGCCGTTGACCTAACCGAACGCGAGTATCGGTTAGCCGCGCTGTTCTTTTCCAAAATTGGCGAGCTGATAACACGCGCGCATTTATTGGAGTTGATATGGGGCATTAAGGGCGATGTATCGACCCGCACGGTGGACACCCACGTGAGCCGCCTTCGCCGCAAGCTGGAGTTGGATGGCCGCCACGGCTTGCGCCTGCGCAGCGTTTACCAATCAGGTTACCGGATGGAAACGTGTCAAGTGACTCAGGATGAGCAAATAGCTAAATAAGTTGAGGCCCCATCATCGTATCCACATTGCGGAGCCGCTTGGCATAGCGAGGGCCCCGGCCACCCATTGTGGCCGGGGCGTTTAAATCTTCAGGTAAGTGGCAGACATAGAGCCAAAGCGCTTGATAAACATGTCTAAATCGCGCGACTGAACATCAAGCGGCTTGGCTATATGCCTGTTTTACTCCCTGCTTATTCATCCGACCTTTACGGGAATAACTGCCTTTGCCCTTTTTAGGCGTTTGCTGCTGCATTTTAAACATGGGCGTGCGCAGTTGCGCTTTTAACGCGTTATCTTGAACCTTACCGTGTTTCATCATTAACTCCGTGCTTTTAACAATTAACAATGCCTGCTTCTAGCAGGCATCGAACAAGACAGCAATTCACTTTCAGCGTTCCTCGCCTTGCCTATTCCGGCCGCTTACTCATCCCAAGCGGGCGCGAAATCCGGGTTAGCAATCCGCTCTTGGCGATCCAACATGGCAATATCGGCCATTTCACTGTCGCTTAGTACTAAATCAAAGGCAGCAATATTGCTTTGAATATTCCGCGCCTTGGTGGAAGACGGAATGGTGATCATATTGCGCTGGTTTACCCAGGCCAAGGTAATTTGCGCAGGCGTTACGCCATGGGCGCCGGCAATTTTCTGAAGCGTCGGGTCTTCCATTACCTTACCCACTGCCAACGGCATAAAGGCGGTGACCTGAATACCTTGGTGCTCGCAATGCTCCACCAGTTTACGGTTCTGAAGGAAAGGGTGAACCTCAATCTGATTGGTCAGAATTTCACCTTTGCCGAGGATACTAATCGCTTCATCCACCTGCTCGCAGGTGAAATTGGAAATACCAATATGGCGCGTTTTACCTTCTGCTTTGACTTCTTTGAGAGCCGTCAAATAATCCGCCATCGGCACTTCATCGTTGGGCGATGGCCAGTGAATCAACAACAGATCAACGTAACCTGTGCCCAACTTCTGGAGGCTTTCGTCTACGCTGGCCTTCAGCGTGGTGGGGTCGAGGTTGTCAAACCATACCTTGGTGGTGAGGAAAATATCGCTGCGGTGCACATCGCTGTCGCGAATCGCCTCCCCTACATCCGCTTCGTTACCATAAAACTGCGCCGTATCGATGTGCCGATACCCTGCCTCAAGCGCCGCATGAATACTCTGCTTGAGCGTATCGCCTTCCAGGCGAAAAGTACCGAAACCAGGGTTAGGCATTACCTTCTGCATCATTAACATCCTTTTCTATTGATAGCGTGTTAACTAACATGGGGTGGCCACTACCTTACTTCAACCCTTTGCGCTTAAAACTATGCCCACCATGAAGACGCCATGACCTCCTCAACCGACGCGCCAAGCAACACTTCAGAACGTTTAATGCCATTGTATCGTCAACCCGGTTTTTTGAGCTTTTTGCTGTCGCGCTTAGCAGCCGTGTTTGCCATGCAGATTCAGGCGATTGTCGTCGCTTGGCAGGTTTATGACATTACCCGTGACCCCATGGCACTAGCCTATGTGGGGCTGGCGCAGTTTCTACCCATGGTAGTGCTACTACTGCCCGCAGGGGATTTCGTTGATCGTTTTTCGCGTAAACGCATTTTGCAACTGAGCTGGACCGTGCAAGGGCTGTGTAGTGCGCTGCTGCTCACCCTTTCATTGAATGGCAGCCAAGCAGTGTCAGGCTTTTACGCGGTGCTCGCACTGTTTGGCTCGGCGCGTGCCTTTACTGGCCCTGCCCTACAGAGCTTGCTGCCCAATATTGTGCCTCGCGCGCAGCTTGCCTCCGCGATTGCGCTGAATAGCTCGATCATGAAAATAGCGGTAATTGGCGGTCCGCTGCTTGGGGGCATTTTATATGGTTTGGGTGGCGGCGGTTTGGCCTACAGCGTGTGTTTAGGCTGTTTTGTATCCGCCCTTGGGCTACTGCTACCCGTGCCCATTCGCTATGTGGAAGCTGCCCACGTGCTGGAGAGTACGGCCGTAAAGCGTTTTACCGCGGGCATTCGCTATATTCGCCATCAACCCATCATCCTCGGTGCTATTTCGCTGGACCTGTTTGCGGTGCTGTTAGGCGGGGTGGTGGCACTGCTACCCATTTACGCCCAGGAAGTGCTTCATGTTGGGCCAGAAGGGCTAGGTGCTTTGCGTAGCGCTATTGCGGTAGGCGCCTTGTTGATGGGGCTGTACTTGGGCATCCGCGGTATCAAGCGCCGTGCCGGTGTGGTCATGTTTGCGGCCGTGGCTATTTTCGGCATGGCCAATCTAGTGTTTGCCTTCTCGACGTTTTTCTGGCTTTCCATGATAGCCATGCTGGTGGCCGGTGCCGCCGATATGATTAGCGTTTATGTGCGTATGACGCTCATTCAGCTTGCCACCCCTGACGCCATGCGTGGGCGTGTGAATGCGGTCAACATGCTGTTTATCGGCTCCAGCAATGAGTTAGGCGAATTCCGCGCGGGGAGTATGGCAGCATGGTTTGGGGCCGTACCCGCCGCCATCATTGGTGGTGTCGGTACATTAGCTGTCGTCGGTGCCTGGATGAGGTTCTTCCCAACGTTACGCCAGGTCGATCGCTTTGACGATGCGCGTTAATAACGGCCCGCTGGTTTTGCCTAACGCATTAACAGGGCAATCACCACCACCGCAAGCACCAACGACACGCCTTTCCAAAACAGCACCGGGTCACGTTCTAGCAGCGGTAACTGAGCGCGCTTCAGCAGTTCCGCGCTGGGTGAGCGCAGTTCATAAATAAACTCAGAGAGTGCCGGGTAGCGTTTGTGTGGGCTGGGGTGTAGCGCTTTTTTAAGCACTTCATCCACCCAGGCGGGCAGTTGCCTGTTTTCGTTGAGCGCCGATTGGTAGGCCAGTTTATGCTGCGCCGCCCGCGTTCTGGTTTTGGCCACCTCCGTGCCGTAGGGCAGCGTTCCGGTTAACAGTTGATAGGTGATGATGGCAAGGGAGTATTGGTCTGCTTGCGGCGTGCCACCTTCCCCCAGAAAATACTCCGGTGCGGTGTACTGCGCGGTGCCTAAAATATCGTGGCTAGAATGGCCATCGCTAACCGCTTCGGCGATGCCCGCTACTTTGGCGGCGCCAAAATCGATCAGTTTTATCGTGCCGTGGTTATCGATCATGACGTTATCGGGGCGTAAATCCTGGTGGAGCATTTCCAGGCGATGGAAAGCGCGTAGCCCTTTAGCGATCTGCTCAATGATAGGCCGTACAATGGCTAAGTCGGCGTTAGGGTGATCGCGCATCCACTGAGTCAGGGTTTGCCCTTCGATATAGGCCAGCACCGTGTAAAGGTAATGGCGAGGACGTTCTTGAGCGGGTGCTTTGAGCACATTGACGTTGTCGATGCGACGGGCAATCCACTCTTCGCGCACAAATCGCTCGATGCTTGCGGGGTCCTGACTTAACTCGGTGGAAAGGGTTTTCAGCGCGACTTGCTCGCCACTAGCGATTTCTTCCGCCAGGAACACATGGCTGCGGCTACTGGCATGCAGTTGGCGCACAATGCGATAGCCGTCTAGTTCACTCCCTGCACGCAGTTCTGGCGGCTGGGGTGACGCACTCAACGCCGCATAAAGCTCATCGGCATCGCCATCAGGCAACGTCTCAATGCGCACGATCTGAACGGTCAGGTTATCATCGCTGCCGCTTTCGATAGCTGCCGTAATCAGCGCCTCGGCCGCCGCATCAAGATCCCCCCAATGCGCATGAATAATGGCGCCCATGGTGGCCGCCGTAAGCCACTCATGAACGCCATCGGTGGTAAGAACGAACACATCACCCACGCTGATCGATAGGCGGCGGTAATCCAGCTCCAGGTGCTGACCGGCGCCCATCGCGCGGCTTAAATGGCTAACTTCTCGTGACGCCCAGAAGCGGTGGTCTTCGGTCAACGGCTCCAGCGTGTTGCCCGACAGTTGATAAATGCGGCTATCACCAACATGAAACAGGTGGGCGGTGGTGGATTTGATCACCATTGCACTCAGGGTACATACATAGCCGCGGTCCAGGTCGTAACGGTATTGGCTTTGCCGGGTTTGGGCGTAAAGCCAGGCATTGGTGGCCTGCAGCACTCGCTGAGCGGAGGTTTTAACAGCCCACGTCGCCGGGGTGGCGTAGTAATCGGTCAAGAACCCACCCACCGCTGCTTCACTTGCCTCTCGGCTTACCTCGCTGCTGCTGATCCCGTCCGCCAACGCAATGGCGATGCCTTTGGTGGCGCGCAGCGATTCATTGGGTAGGTAAGCGCCATAAAAATCCTGATTGCTCGGCTTGCGGCCTTTATCTGAGTGCTGGCCGAGCGAAATGGCCAGTGTTGCCATTGGCTAGCTAGCACCTTTGCTGAAATTACAGGCGGCGGCCAACGCAACGGGCGATGTGGAGACTCGTTGCACCACACTCCCCACCACAATCAAGCAGGGTGATGGCAAGGGGTGGGCGGCAAGCTTCTCGGGCATATCCGCCAGTGAACCCACCAAAGACTGCTGCTCGGGTTGGCTGGCATTGGCGACTAGCATGATGGGCCACTCATCAGGCAAACCCGCCTGGCGCAAGCCTTGGCAAATCGCCGTGACTTTGGAGAGCCCCATATAAAACACCAGCGTCTCCTCCTTACGCGCCAGCGCTGCCCAATCCGGCGTGCCGTCTTCGCGGCACAGTTGGGCAGTGACAAACCGCAACTGCTGCGCATGGCCACGGTCGGTGAGTGGAATGCCCATGCAGGCAGCGGCAGCAGAGGCCGCGGTAATGCCCGGCACAATCGTGGCGGGCACGGCGGCGGCGGCCAGGGCATCCAGCTCTTCGCCCATGCGCGCAAACACTGCTGGGTCCCCCCCTTTCAGCCGCACGACCGATTTTCCTTCGCGCGCCAGCTTAACCATCAGCGCACCGATCTCCGCTTGGGGTACGCTGTGATGGCCGCGGGCTTTGCCCACGTAGTAACGCTCACTGCCGCTGGGAATTAACGCTAGCACCTCATCGCCCACCAAACGGTCATACACCACAGCATCCGCCTGCATGAGTAAGCGTGCGGCCTTGAGGGTTAACAACTCTGCATCGCCGCTACCGGCGCCGACCAAGTACACATGCCCGGCACGACAGTGGTCCCGCCGCCCTTTTAGCGGCAGGCGTAATTCAGCGTTCTGCCTGCCGCCTAGCGACGACCGAAGCGCTGACGACAATCGCACCACCGCGTTAAACCACTTCATTAGCAAGGGGTTGCTTAGTGCGCGCATAGGGCCGTTCCTCTTCAATTAGAGATTTCAATTCGGGAATACAGCTACCGCACTGTGTGCCACAGGCAAGTCTAGCACCCAGCGCTTCTACGCTGGTGTCGCCTGCACGAATAGCATTGGTAATGGTAGTTTGGCCCACCTGGTGGCAGCTGCATACCACCGGGCCAGTATCCGTAGCGCCGTCATCACAGCCAGCGAGTAAACGGCGGCGATGGCTATCGCTCAATTGGGTATCGTTAAAACGGGCTTCCAACCACGCTAAGCCCGGCAGTTCATTGGGTGGGCCGACCATCAGCCACCAGCGCAGTTGGCCGTTTTCCACGCAGGCGGCACGCAGCCTTCCATTAGTCGGGTCTTGGCTAACAACCGACACTTCACCAGGCAGCCATGTTTTCAACTGTGCCAACCAGTCATTGATTGGCTGCGTATCAGCAAGCTGCCAACGCTGGCAGGCTAGCATGGGAATACGCGCCCAGTATGCGTTAGTGCACCAAGGGGTTGATACAGTAACGCCATCGGCAATTAGCAGAGTGGCCTGCCAATCAGTAGCAAGCGGCGACAACGCTACAGCGCCATGTTTGGCTTCCGGCTGACCGGAGAGCGGATCGGTGATGCTATCGATCAACGAGCTACTTTTGGCCTGGCGGGTAAAACAGTCGGTCCAGTGGATAGGCACAAACACTTCACCGCGGCGCTGGGCGTTGGACACCCGCACCCGGCCACGAAATTCACCTTTCGCGGCGGTTAATACCGCCAATGCCTGATCGACCACACCTGCAGCCTGAGCATCTTCAGGGTGCAAATCCATAAAGGGTTCTGCGCGGTGATTCATTAGCCGGGGTGCCCGCGCCGTGCGGGTCATTGTGTGCCACTGGTCACGAATTCGGCCAGTGTTTAAACGCAGCGGATAGGCGTTGCTCAGCGTCTGCTGAGGCCCTTGGGGATAAATTGCCAGCAGCTTGGCGCGGCCATTTGCGGTGGCAAACTCACCGTCTTCAAATAGTCTTGCAGTACCCTGTGGCGCCGTCACTGTCACCGGCCACTGGAGGGGGGCTAAGGCGTCATAGCCGTTTCGATCCAGGCCTACTAAGCCAGAAATATCAAACAATCGCTTCGGGCGGTCGGCCATGCCGTTTTCAAACCCAGAAAGGCGAGCATGTTCGTCGAAAATCTCCCAGGGATGCGTGTAATTAAAAGCATCGGCAAACCCCAGCTGTTTTGCCACCTCGCATACGATCCACCAGTCGTGACGCGCTTCACCAGGTGGCGGCAGCATGCCCCGCTGGCGAGAAATGCGCCGCTCGGAGTTAGTTACAGTGCCATCTTTTTCCGACCACCCCGAGGCAGGCAGCACGATATCCGCATAGGGCAGCAGATCGGTATGGGCGGCGCACTCGGATACGATCACCAGCGGGCATTTTTCCAGGGCGGCGCGTACTCGCGCCGCGTCGGGCAGACTAATGGCGGGGTTGGTCGCCATTACCCAGAGCGCTTTTATCTCGCCCCGCTCAATGGCCTCAAACAGCTCAACCGCTTTATAGCCTGGGCCTTCCGGCACGTTCGGCGTCAGTGTTTCAGTTGCCCAAAAACGGCTGACCAGTTCTCGGGCACCGGGGGTATGGTAATCCATATGCGCGGCCAGTTGATTAGCCAAACCGCCCACTTCGCGCCCACCCATGGCGTTGGGCTGGCCGGTAATCGAGAATGGCCCCGCCCCTGGCAAGCCGATTTTTCCACCCGCAAGATGGCAGTTGATAATCGCGTTGCACTTATCGGTGCCGCTGGCGGATTGGTTAACGCCCTGGGAATAAAGCGTAACCACATGCAGTTGGCTGGCAAACCAGTAGTAGAAGGTTTCCAGGCGCTCGGGGTCGACATCGCAGTTAGCCGCTACCTCCGCCACCGACCCAGCGGTTTGTTGTGCTGCCGCCAGGGCCTCTTCAACGCCATCGGTGTGACGCTCAAGATAGAGAGTATCGAGCTTTTCACGTTGCGCCATCCATGCCAGCAGCCCGTTAAACAGGTAAGCATCAGTGCCCGGTTTGATACCCAAATAGAGGTCAGCAATCTCGCAGCTATCGGTGACCCGCGGATCAATGACCACTAGTCGCATCAGTGGGTTGCGCTCTTTCGCCACTTTAATCCGCTGGTAAAGCACCGGGTGATTCCAGGCCAGGTTAGAACCTACCAACACGACCAGCTCCGCCTCCTCCAGATCTTCGTAGTTGCACGGTACCGCATCCGCACCGAAGGCACGCTTGTAACCAGCCACCGCTGAGGCCATACACAGTCGTGAGTTGGTGTCTAAATGAGGCGTGCCCAAGAAGCCTTTAAACAGCTTATTGGCCACATAGTAATCTTCCGTTAATAGCTGCCCCGAAAGGTACGCCGCGACGCTATGATTGCCATGTTCGGCCCGCTGAGCATTTAAACGCTCAGCGGTGGTGTTAAGTGCGGACGCCCAGGAGACCTCAACGCCATCTACGCGTGGATGCGTCAGGCGGCCCTGCTCGCCCAACGTCTCATGCAGCGCAGAACCTTTGACGCACAGCCGACCATAGTTCGCAGGGTGTTCACGGTCGCCTTCTACAGCACTCAGCGTGCCTGCTTCAACGGTTGCCGTCACGCCGCAGCCGACGCCGCAGTAGGGGCATGTGGTTTTGGCCTGAGTCATAGCTACTCCTCGGATTCCTCATTGGCGTCAGGCATAAAAAAACGCCCAGTCCCCTTCTCTAATGCGCACTATCAACGCATTAAGAGAAGAGGGCTGGACGTCGTTGCCACAGCGCACCTTCATCGGTGCAACACTCTTTGCAGTAGTCTCTTCAAACAAATGAAGACTTACTAACAGCTTCACATTTTTTTAACGGCTACTTATTCTTCTAATAACGGCGTTGGAGTTGTTCTCTGCCATCGCCATACAATGAGCACTTATACCTTGTTAACTCACTTATTATCTTGATAGCTGCAAGAGCCAAGCCGACAACCGGCCGATTAGAAATTAAATAATTAAAAACAAACAGTTATAAAAATAAAGATCATCACGCAGCGCTCTTTTTAACACTGTAGTGACGCTAAATGTCTTGTGAGAGTGCAGGCCACCTCCCTTTTCGCACCATCGCTGTGCAGCTTGCTCAAGCAGCAACGCAACCGCTTCTCTACCCTTATTTCTTAAACACCTGACATAATTGATAAAATGGTGATTACTGGCCAGTTGGCTAGCTCCTTGCTTTATACACGGTAAGGTTTTTAATCAGTTGGCAGCCAATGGCGGTTGCCGTGCGTTTAACGCATAGATTTTAAATAACGCTACCGGGCAACGACGCCCCTGACGCTCCCTTCTACCCAGTGTGGGTAGAAGGGAGCGTCAGGGGCGTTTTTTGTTTGGTGCTCAAGCAGCCGTAAAAAGACAGAGGAGCTACCCATGGAAACCACTTCCCGGTGCTCACCCAGCGACCATCTAGTTATTATTGGCAACGGCATGGCCAGCCATCGCCTGATTGAGGCATTGGTGAAGCTACCCACGCGTCCTCGGCACATCACGGTGATTGGTGCAGAGCCCACCCCGGCTTATAACCGTATTCTGCTCTCGCCAATGCTCGCCGGTGAGATGCATCAGGACGCGCTGACGCTGCGCGATGCCCAGTGGTACGCAAACCAAGGTGTCACACTGATTCTTGGCGAGAAAGTCGACACCCTTCATCGTAACCGCCACACCGTGGTCACCAACACCGGCCGCACGTTGCCTTATGACCACCTGGTGCTTGCTACCGGCTCGCGCCCAGCGATGCCCGACGTTCCAGGCATTGAGCTTGCGGGCGTGCAAGGCTTTCGTGACTTGCAAGATGCCGATGCGCTGACCGCCATCGCTCAACGTGGTGGTGATGCGGTGGTGATTGGCGGCGGCCTGTTAGGCCTGGAAGCGGCCGAAGGGCTGCGTAAGCGCGGCAACGATATCCGCGTTAGCGTGCTCCAGCGCAGCGAACGGCTGATGAACCGCCAGTTGGATACCACCGCCTCACATCTGCTTGAAAACGAACTGTCCCAGCGCGGCTTGAAGATTATTACCGGCGCCCAGTTAGCATGGCTAGAAGGCGACGCCCAAGGACAGGTCAGCAAGCTTCATCTTGCTGATGGCCGCCAACTGGCTGCCACGAGCGTCATTATTGCGGCGGGCATTACGCCTAACGCAGCACTTGGCCATCAGGCGGGCCTGACCACCGAGCGCGCTATCGTGGTGGATGAATTTCTCACCACTAGCGACCCAGCGATTTCAGCACTGGGTGAGTGCTGCCAATTTGATGGCACTACGTACGGCTTAGTAGAACCGATCTGGCGTCAGGTGGAAGTACTCGCCGCCCGCTTAGGTGGCATGCCTACCCTTGGCTACGCGGATGCTCCCAGCGCCACCAAACTCAAAATCAGCGGCGTGACGCTTTACGCCTTTGGCCCCACCGAGGCCAGCGCCGAGCATGAAGTATTGAATTACCACGACATTGAGCGCGGCGACTACCGCCGCCTGCTATTGCGCAACGGGCGGATAGAGGGCGCGGTGCTTTACGGCGATACCACCCAAGGCCCTTGGTACTTCGAGCAAGCGCTCGCTGGCAATGACCTTAGCGACAGCCGTCAAGCACTGCTGTTTGGCGCCGCTGATGTAGAAGCACTCCAGGCGAGCATGGCTGACCAACAGAACGACACTCCCCATTTATCGACCTTAGAGGTGGCATGATGTCTACCCAACCAGCGGCAACTCCCGAACAGCTTATTATTATTGGTAACGGAATGGTCGGCCACCACTTGGTCGAACAGCTCGTCGATAACGGCGCCCTTGAGCGCTATCAAGTCACCGTGTTTGGCGAAGAGCGCCACCGCGCGTACGACCGGGTGCACTTGTCCGAATACTTCAGCGGCCGCGATGCCGATTCGCTCGCGCTGTGTGATGCCGATTACTACGACGTTAGCGGTGTGGCGCTGCGCAGTGGCGAAAGCGTGATTGAGATTGACCGCACTACCCACGAAGTGATTACCGATCAAGGCCGCTACCCTTACGACCGACTTGTGTTAGCCACGGGGTCTTACCCATTTGTGCCGCCCATCCCCGGCAACGATCGCGAAGGTTGTCTGGTGTATCGCACCCTGGACGATTTGGACGCCATACGAGCCGCGGCTGAAACCGCCACTAACGGCGTGGTCGTGGGGGGTGGTTTACTGGGATTAGAGGCGGCGAACGCCCTGCGCGGACTAAACCTGGATACTGCCGTGGTGGAGTTCGCTTCACGTCTGATGCCGATGCAGGTAGATAATGAAGGCGGTGAACTGCTACGCGAAAAAATCGAAGCGCTCGGCGTACAGGTGCTGACCGAGCGGGCTACCCAACATATTGAGGATGGTGACGCCAGCCGCCACCGAATGGTCTTTCAGGACGATAAAGTGCTGGAGACTGACCTGATTGTCTTCTCCGCAGGCATTCGCCCCCGCGATCAGTTGGCCCGAGGCTGTGGGCTGGAAATTGGCGAGCGCGGCGGCGTCGTGGTCGATAACCAGTGCCTCACCAGTGACCCGGCGATCCTCGCAATTGGTGAAGTCGCGCTATGGAACCAGAGCATTTTCGGGCTTGTGGCCCCGGGTTACCAAATGGCCAAGGCGGCCCTTTCCACCCTCACCGGCGGCGATACCCATTTTGGCGGCGCGGATATGAGCACCAAGCTCAAGCTATTGGGCGTGGATGTGGGCTCGATTGGCGACGCCCACGGCAATCAGAACCCCGGCGCGCGAATGTTCCGCTACCTGGACCCGATCAAGCAAGAATATCGAAAACTGGTCGTTTCCAGCGATGGAAAAAAACTGCTCGGCGCCATGCTGGTGGGCAACAACGACGTTTATGACACCTTGCTGCAGTACTACGCCAATGGCATTGAGCTGCCAGAAGAGCCCGCCTCGCTGATTCTGCCCCAAAGCAGCGGCGCCGCCCCCACGCTTGGCCCTGGTGCACTGCCTGAAACCGCCACCATCTGCTCTTGTCACAACGTCACCAAGGGCGATATCTGCGCCACTATCGATGACGGCGCAGTCGATCTCGCCGGTGTCAAAGGTGTCACCAAGGCCAGCACCGGCTGCGGCGGCTGCACCGCGCTGCTCAAAAGCGTGGTGGATTACGAGCTGGAAGCCCGCGGCGTCGAGGTCGATAAATCCATTTGCGAACACTTCGCTCATACCCGCCAAGGGCTTTACGACATCGTGCGGGTCGAGGGCATCAAAACCTTCACTGATCTGATTGAAAAACACGGCAACCCCGACACCCACCGCTTAGGCTGCGATATCTGCAAACCCGCCGTGGGCTCTATTCTGGCTTCCTGCTTTAACGAACCGATCACCGATGCGGCGCATATCCCGTTGCAGGATACCAACGACACCTTTATGGCCAACATGCAGAAAAACGGCACTTACTCGGTGGTGCCGCGCGTGGCGGGTGGTGAAATCACGCCCGACAAACTCATTGCCCTGGGCGAAGTGGCCAAAAAATATAGCCTCTACTCCAAGGTGACCGGCGGCCAACGGATCGACCTGTTTGGCGCCCGCCTGGAAGACCTGCCGGATATTTGGAGCGAGCTGATTGCAGCAGGCTTCGAGACCGGCCACGCCTACGGCAAATCGCTGCGCACGGTGAAATCTTGCGTGGGCAGTACCTGGTGCCGCTACGGCGTGCAGGACAGCGTCGGCATGGCGATCCAGCTAGAGAATCGTTACAAGGGCCTGCGCGCACCGCACAAAATTAAGTTTGGCGTTTCCGGCTGCACCCGTGAATGCGCCGAAGCGCAGAGCAAAGACATTGGCATTATCGCTACTGAAAACGGCTGGAACCTCTACGTTTGCGGTAACGGTGGCATGCGCCCGCGCCACGCCGAACTGTTCGCTACAGATCTCGATGATGAGCAGCTCTACCGCACCATTGACCGCTTCCTGATGTTCTATGTGCGCACCGCCGACCGGCTGCAGCGCACCTCGGTATGGCGCGAAAACCTCGACGGTGGTCTGGACTACCTCAAAGAAGTGATTCTGGAAGACAGCCTAGGCATCAATGCCGAGCTGGAGCGCCAGATGCAAACCGTGGTGGATACCTACCAGTGCGAATGGTCCGACGCCATCAGCGACCCGGAAAAGCTAAAGCGCTTCCGCAGCTTCGTTAATGATGACCGCCCGGACCCGTCGATCATCATGACCTCTGAGCGCGGTCAGCCACGGCCCGCTTAATCGACCCTGTGCGTTTTCATAGATACTGAATAAAAACGAGGCAACCCATGACCGCAACAGCACTGAAAAAAGAGATAGATACCATGGCGGAACAAACCACCAAAACATGGCAAAAGGTTTGTACCAAAGCCGAACTTGTCGAGTTTTCGGGCGTCGCCGCCTGGATTGAAACCGCTGAAGGCCCTGCACAAGTGGCGATATTTTATCTCCCAAGCGAGCGTTTAACAGGTAAAGGCGACCCACTTTACGCCGTCGACCACTTTGACCCCTTTTCCAAAGCCAACGTGATCGCCCGCGGCATCGTCGGTGATCTTAAAGGCGCCGCCGTCGTCGCCTCGCCTATCTATAAGCAGCACTTCCGCCTTGAAGACGGCCAGTGCCTGGAAGACGACAGCGTCAAGCTGCGCACCTGGAACATCGAGTTTAAAGGGGAAGAGGTTTGGATTGAGGGGTAATTATCACTAAAGAAAAGCGCCACCTGAACAGGCGGCGCCTTTGACGATGATACTCTTCAAACGGTGATCCCTAGCTATTAGGGATACTTAACTATCCAAAAAGGTAATCAGCGCCCGGTTAAACTCATCAGGGTTCGTGGCATTGAGCCCGTGAGGCCCACCTTTGATCACTTCCATTTGCGCATTAGGCAGTAACGCTTGCGCCCGCTTGCCGCTGACTTCAAAAGGCACGATGCCATCCGTATCCCCGTGCAGTACCAGGGTGGGGATATCGATATTGGGCAAGTCTTTGCGGAAGTCGGTATAGCTGAACGCTTTGATGCATTCATAGGTCGCTTGCGGGGAGGCAAACGCCGCTATATCGCGGTGGTACTGACGGTTGGGTTCACTAATTAAATCACTGCGCTCACCGGCAGTGAAAAAGTTCTGGGTAAAGTCTTCCAGAAACGCAAGGCGATCCCCTTTCACACCTTCCAGGAACTGGTTAATAGTGGCGTCATCCAGGCCGCCTTCGGGGTTGTCATCCGCTTTATACAAGTAAGGCGGCACCGCAGCGGCAAACACCGCTTTACTTACCCGGCCGGTGCCATAACTTGAGAGGTATCGGGCTACTTCACCGCCGCCCATGGAGAAACCCACCAAAGTAGCGTCGTTCAAGTCCAGGGCCTCGATCAATTTCTTCAAATCTGACGCAAGTGTGTCGTAATCGTACCCACCATCTGCCTGGGTCGACCAACCGAACCCACGGCGGTCATAAGTGACGACTTTGTAGCCGGCCTCCACCAGCGCGGGCACCTGCTGCTCCCATGAGCGGCCACTTAGAGGCCAGCCATGAATCAGCACCACGGGCTTACCCGCCCCGCGCACCTCGTAGTAAAGCTCGACAGGTGTTCCTTGCTCTGTCCCCGCATTCAAAAACGGCATTGCTGCACCCTCCTGGTCGCTATGGCATACATTGAAAAGATGTCATACAAAGCTAGTACAACGTTTCATGTATTGCCAAACAGGCTGTTCCTCGCGCCGCTTATGCGCTAGCGATAAACAAAAACACTGACATGACGATCAACGATATTGCTATGCTTGCCAGCCTCTTATTCAGCAATCATTGGAGCAGAAGCGTTCGTGAAGAAAGAGTCGAGTACGTTGGCATTCTCCGCCTTGATGGCATTGCTCATCGGCTGTGCCGGTATCGTGGCCACGCTGGCCTCCAACTCCCAAGCCATTTTGCTGGATGGGTTGTTCAATCTGATCTATTTCAGCGTCGCCCTGGTGACCATAAAAGTCAGCAAATTAGCCAGCCGACCGGACAGCGCGTCGTACCCTTTTGGTTATAGCTATTTTGAGTCGCTGGTGAACCTCTGCAAAGGGCTACTGATTTTAGGCGTTTCTATCTTTGCCCTGGTCGATGCCATTGCTGCCCTGCTTACCGGCGGCCGTGAGATCGCGGCGGGCTTAGCGGTGCTTTACGCGCTATTTGCCACCGTGGCATGTTCACTGACTGCCTGGGTCATGCACCGCAGCCAGCGCCATGTGAGTAGCCCCTTGGTGGCGGCAGATAAGTTAAATTGGCTGGTCAACAGCGTTATTTCTGCCGCGGTGTTAGCGGCCTTTTGTCTGGTGATGCTGTTTGAACACTTGGGCTGGCGGGCCATTCTCCCCTACGTGGATTCCGTGCTGGTAATCGCGGTGGTGGTGCTCTGTTTGGGCGTGCCTGTGCGCATGGCGTCCCAAGCGTTGAGCGAGCTACTCAATAAAACGCCTGACGAAGCAGTCGCTGAGCCGGTACGACAAGCGGTGGCGCGCGGCCTGGCGGATATCGACACCCAAGAAGTGCGCGTTCGCATGGTGCGCCCTGGCCGCCTGCTTTACGTGATCGTCCATGTGGTACTTCCCAAATCACTTCCTGAGACGACCTTGGCGGACCAAGACTTGTTGCGCCAACGTATCGATGAAGAAGTGCGCCGCGACTACTCGCCGGTGGTATGCGACGTGGTGTTTACCGCCGACACTCGTTGGGCAGCCCCCTCTTGTGGGCTATTGGTAGAAAAAGGGTAGCTTGCGCGCCCGCCAATCACAGGCGCCCTGTGCAGCAAAACCACCGCCGCGATCACACCACCCAAGAGCGCACATCCAAACAGCGTTAGTGCCAGGGCATGCCCCACCGTATCGATGAGCATGCCGGTGGTGATCACCGGCAGGCTGAAGCCAATATAGGCCAGTAAAAAATAGCCCGCACTGGCCTGGGGCGCAGCCGCACCGGCCGTTGCCAATACGCCACTTAGCCCTCCTAGGTAGATAAATCCATAGCAAGCGCTGCTAGCGGCCACCGTGCCCAGCAGCACCACTGTCAGAGAGCCCTGCACGGCGCCCCAAGCGATGAGCGCATAAGCGATCGGCAGGATCAGTAATCCCAGCAACGTAGCGTTTCGCGGTGTGTATCTTCTGGCCCAGGGCTGAAAAAGCACCCCGCCGCTGCAAATACCGAAGGTGGCGAACCCGCTCCAGGAGGATAAACCGTGGCGCTGTAGTGTTGAGGGAAGTATCGCGATGACCAACCCGACTGTTGCCCACGCCAGCAAAATAGCCAACCCAAAGGCGAATGCGCCTGGCGGGTAGCTGGGCAGGCGCAGCAACGAACGCTTAGTGGTATCCGGCGGGCTATCTGCTAAGGGAGTGACCACGATGAGCGCTAGCGTGGCGGCGACCAAGTAAATCCACAGGCTAGGCGGCGTTACGCTGGGAGAGTGAAAGAGAAACAAGCTAGTCACCGCGGCCCCCAGGCCAAACCCAAGCGAGGTACTAGCCGTCACCCTGTTAGTGGCGATGCGATTATCCGCCTTGCCCACTAATAGCTGCATATACACCGGCGCCACTGCCGACGTTAACCCCATGCTGACGCCTAATAAAAATCGAGCCGCCCCCACTGCTATTAACGTTGGCGCCAGCAACGTCAACGCCGTCGCCAACAAACTTAACAGAAGTGCGGTAATGATTAGTGGCTTGCGCCCCACGCGATCTGCCAAGCCGTTTAAACCGAGCAGCACCGGCAAAACGCCCGCCACATAGCAGGCAAAGGCGATGGTAGTTGCCCCTACTCCCACGCCATCGCGCGCCGCGAGTGCATCGTAAAGCGGGGCCTGTAGATTGACCGCGGTAGTGATCATGCACAGGGCAAAGGCGAGGCAGGCGGCAGGCTGGCTATTGATAGCACGATTGGCAGAGCGGCTCATAGCGAGGGTCCTCAATAAGTCAGTCAGTGAACCGCTAAGCTCGCACGCTTACCGCGCAACGGTAAGGTACACTTAACCACCACTATGCAGACACTGTTTCGCTCTTTTAGCGAACAGTTGTGAGCCATACCGTTGTGAACCATACCGTTTTGAACCATGCCGTTGTGAACAACAGGGTCCGCTATGAAACTTAAGGTTAACCGCGACTCGCCTACTCCCATCGCGCAGCAGGTTGAAGCTGGCATCAGCGCTTGGATTGCTGCCCACGGCGCGGGTGGCGGCCATCGTTTACCCTCCATTCGCCGCTTGGCAGCCGCCCATCAAATTAGCCGTAACGCGGTTATTGACGCTTATGAGCGCCTGATTGCGGCGGGGTTGGTGCGTTCACGGCCCGGCTCAGGGTTTTACGTTGCCGAAAGTAGTGCCTCGTTGGCCGCCCAGCCGTCCGTTGCTAGCGCGCTGGAAGAGGTCACCAATGGCCTGTGGGGGCTTTTTAGTGCCAATGAGCACACGCTAAAGCTGGGCTGCGGCTGGCTACCCAGCCACTGGCGAGAGAGCGACGACCTGACCCATGCCATTCGTCAGGTGGCGCGTAAAAGCCGCTCGGGAATTTTCGAATACAGCACGCCTCAGGGGCCTGAAGAATTACGCCGCCTGATCCAAGAGCGCCTGCGCCCGCTAGCGATTAATGCCGATGCCCAGCAAATCGTGATAACCGGCGGCGGCAGTCATTCGCTGGATTTATTAGTAAGAATGCTGCTTGAGCCCGGCGATGTCGTGTTTGTGGAATCACCGGGTTATTACAATCTGTTCGGCCTACTGCACTTGCAGCGCATTCGCGTGATTGGCGTGCCGCGCTTGGCAGATGGGCCTGATATCGAGCGCTTGGAAGCATTATTGGCGCAGTATCAGCCCAAACTTTTTTATATTAACAGCGTATTTCATAACCCAACCGGTAGTACTCTCGCACCGGCGGTGGCTCACCGGGTGTTACAGCTCGCCGAGCAGCATGATTTTCAGGTTATCGAAGACGATATCTATGCGGATTTTCAGCACACGCCGACGACACGCCTTGCCGCGTTGGACGGCTTGAACCGGGTGCTCTATCTCGGAAGTTTTTCAAAAAGCCTCTCCTCTTCGCTACGGGTAGGCTTTATTGCCGCCCCGCCCTCACTGGTGCAGCGTTTAGTCGATATCAAGATGCTGACCAGTATTTCCGCATCGCGCTTTGCAGAGCAAGTCGTCACGACCATGTTGCTAAACGGGAGCTATCGAAAGCTGACAGAGCGACTACGCACCAAGCTTTCCCGTGAAATGGCCATGGCACTCGCCCTGCTCAAAAAGGCGAAGTGGGAGATTTATACCGAACCGGCGGGAGGGATGTTTATGTGGGCCAAGCCACCGGCCAAGATGACGCCAGAGGCACTTACAAAACTGGCCAACCAATGGGAGGTGACGCTGTCACCGGGGCATCTGTTCTTTGCCGACCATCAAGCCACCCCCTGGCTACGCCTTAACGTTGCCTATATGCAGGACCCGAGGGCCAAAGGGTTTATCGAGGCGGCAAGTTAGCCGTAGTTATGCGGCCCTTCAGCTTCGCTCAAAGGCCGCTGGCAAACCCCTGGTTATCTTTTTTCTTCCGTGGCTTCTTTCACTGGCCACACATCGGCATCCACTAGCTCAGGGCGTTTCAATATGGCAGGGTCGAAGAGCGGCTCTTCAATGCCTTCACGCCGCTGGCGCTCGTAATCCCTCAGCACGGAGACCGCGATGGGCGCCATGAACAGAATAGCAAACAGGTTCGTGGTGGCCATCAGCCCCATCGCCAGGTCGGCAAAATCCCAGACCACGCTTAGCTCTGCCACCGAACCGAGCAGCACCATGGCCAAAATGATCACCTTGAACACGCCCACCGCTTTTTTGGCGTGACGGCGGAACAGGAACTCGATGTTGACCGACGAGAAAGAGAAGTTGGCCAAAATAGAGGTAAAGGCAAAAAACAGAATCGCCAGCGCGATGAATATCTCACCAAACCCGCCCAAGTGATCCACCATGGCATCCTGAGTGAGCTGGATCCCTTCAATGCTGTCTCCTGGGGACTCCGACATCAGCCGTTCATAAACGCCAGAGAGCAGGATGACAACCGCGGTACAACTGCAAATCACGATGGTGTCGACGAACACCCCGAAGGACTGCACCAGCCCCTGCGCCGCTGGATGCTTGACCGTTGCTTGGGCCGCCGCGTTGGGCGTAGAGCCCATGCCCGCCTCGTTAGAGAAAAGGCCTCGCTTGATGCCGTTTTCCATCGCCGCTTTGATCGCATAGCCAGCCGCGCCACCCACTGCCGGGCCAAGGCCAAAGGCGCTCATCACGATCAGCGAAAGCATATCGGGCACGGCGGAGAGGTTGGCAAATAAGATCCATAGTGCGACCAGCAGGTAGGCGATGGCCATCACCGGCACGATCTTCTCGGCGGTTCGTGCTACCGATTTAAGCCCGCCGTAGATCACGAAACCGGCCAAGATGGCAATCACCACACCCGTTAACCAATTGGGGATGCCAAAGGCACCTTCCATCCCCTGAGCGATGGTATTGGATTGCGCCGCATTAAATGCCAGCCCATAAGCAATGATCAAAAATATCGCGAACAACGACCCCAGCCAGCGCCAGCCTAGGCAGCGCTCGATATAAAACGCCGGGCCACCGCGAAAGACGCCGTCTTCGTTGCGGTGCTTATAAACCTGCGCTAGCGTCGATTCGATAAACGCAGTGGCAAAACCGAGCAGCGCCGTTACCCACATCCAAAATATGGCTCCGGGCCCACCAATCCATAGTGCCAGCGCCACCCCGGCCAGATTACCGGTACCGACGCGGGCCGCCATGGACGTAGCAAACGCCTGAAAGCCACTGATGCCATCCCCAGCCCCGCGGGCGGTAAAGGTCACGTGTGCCATGTGCCTGAATAGGCGGAACTGCATACCCTTGGTCATGATGGTAAACAGTAGGCCCGCGCCTAGCAGCAGATAGACAAGAATATAGCTCCAGATAAAGTTACTGACAGGCATCATGATGGTATAGAGACCATCTCGCAGCGGGGCAATGATTAATTCGAGGGTCTCCATGGGAATGCTCTCCAGTTAGCTTTTGTTCACACTCGGGTGCCTAGAAAACCCAGCAAGTCCCCTCACCCAATGTGTTCAAGTGACCACCGAAAACCCGGCGCCACCCCCCGATTCTAGACAGTTTTTGTACCAGCCCCAAAAAACATGTAGAAAATAACGTGCGCAGCTTACCCAGTCTCTATCCATAATGGCGATATTAGTTACTTGCTAATACCTTGAGCTCCTCATAAAGCGCATTAGGGAAAGTAATTCCATTAATCCGGCTGCGCTCTCTTGCTGCAAAGCGGCGCTGGGAAGGCAAGCGCGCCCCTTGCGCCAATATACCTTCGAAAAGAACTTCAGCGTGTCTAAGGTGGGTATCAGCGTCTTTACCCAGAAAAACTTCCGGCGACATTGCGACAATCAGTTCCCCGTGAAAGGGCTTGCCGTTTTTTTCCGCATTGGCTGCCTGGGTTTCATGGCCCAGCAGATCGCCAATCAATGGGCCTGACAATAGCTCCACCATCGTAGAGAGCGCAGAGCCTTTATAGCTGCCAAAGGGCAGCATGGCACCAGCGAGCGCTGCCACGGGGTCAGTCGTTGAGTTGCCCTCACTATCCATTGCCCACCCTTCGGGAATTGATTTACCGGCTCGCCGATGAAGCTCTATCTCGCCACGGGCGACCACGCTGGTGGCAAAATCAAACGTATAGGGTGTACTACCTGGGCGCGGCCAGGAGAAGGCGATGGGATTGGTACCCAACAGGGGCGAGGTGCCACCGGCCGGAGCGACAAAGGCATGGCTCGGCGTCACTGCTAACGCCACCAGCCCCTCAGCTGAAAGTGCTTCCACTTCGGGCCACAGTGCTGAGAAGTGGAAGCTATTATTAATAGCGAGCGCCGCCACTCCACTGCGTTTAGCTTTCTCGATCAAATACGGTTTACCCATTTCAAACGACAGCAGCGAGCAGCCCTTATTCGCATTAACTTTAACCACACTGGCTGCCTGGTCAGTGATAGTCGGCTCGGCTTGGGTATCAACGCCGCCATTCAAAGCGGTTTGGACGCACCCAATCAGCCGGTATAAACCGTGGGAATGACACTCATCACACTGAGCAGCCATGACGCTGCGCGTAATCGCGCCAGCATGGGCCTGACTAAAGCCATGATGGGTGAGCACTTTGTTACTCAGCGCTTCGGCTTCTTGTAGCGAAATAGTGACATCATTACTCATAGCATTACCTTACACACTCTTATTGTTACGTTTTTATTTGAAAATTTTTTTAAAAGCCACACTAAAAAGCAGGCAATGAATGCCTGCTTTAGGACCGCAATAACGACAGCCTTTAAAGTTCGCGCTTGCCGTCAACTAACCGCGATACGTTGAGAGGGTTGCTCTCTTTAAGCGCCTCAGGCAGCAAGCCTTCTGGTAATGACTGGTAACAAACTGGCCGTAAGAAACGGTGGATGGCCGCTGAACCTACCGAGGTAGTGCGCGAATCAGATGTCGCCGGGAAGGGGCCACCGTGTACCATGGCATGGCACACTTCAACACCGGTAGGCCAACCATTGGCGAGAATACGTCCAGCTTTGCGCTCAAGCGTTGGCAGCAGCGCTTTAGCGGCCTCCAGGTCGGCATCGTCCATATGCAGTGTGACGGTGAGCTGGCCTTCTAACTGCTCAGCGACGCGCTTAACCTCAGCGTCATTTTCGCATTCGATGACCAGTGAACTGGCACCAAACACTTCGGCTTGCAGCGCTTTCGATGCGAGGAAATCGCTCGCTGACGCAGCAAACAGGCCTGTCTGACACTGATAGTCGCTGCCGGTCTGGCCACGAGCAATTTCACGCACGTTGGCCGCGCCGCTTAGGCTCTTCACGCCTTCTTGATAGGCACGATGAATACCCGGCGTCAGCATGGTCTGCGCGCCGCTGGCCTCTGCTGCACCACGTGCCGCTTCAATAAAGGCGTCCAGCTCAGGCCCTTTTAGCGCAATAACCAACCCTGGGTTAGTACAGAACTGGCCCGCGCCCATGTTGAGCGAGCCGATAAAGGCTTCACCTAACTCTTTACCACGCGTTTTAAGGGCCGCCGGTAGCAAGAACACAGGATTTATGCTGCTCATCTCGGCGTAGACCGGAATCGGCTGTGGGCGTGCTTGGGCCGTTTTCATCAGCGCCATGCCGCCACTGCGCGAGCCGGTGAAACCCACCGCTTGAACGCGTGGATCATCGACTAGCGCCTGGCCAATTTCGTTACCGGCACCAAACAGCAGCGAGAAAGCGCCTTCCGGCAAGTGACAGGCTTTTACAGCTTTTTGAATCGCCTGCCCCACCAGCTCCGACGTCCCCGGATGCGCTGAGTGACCTTTCACTACCACCGGACAACCAGCGGCCAAGGCAGAAGCGGTGTCACCGCCAGCTACCGAAAACGCCAGCGGGAAGTTGCTGGCACCAAACACCGCTACCGGGCCTAGGGCAATATGACGCTGGCGTAGATCCGCACGCGCCAGTGGCTGGCGCTCTGGCATCGCTGGATCAATACGTACATCTAACCATTCACCGGCACGTACGACCGAAGCAAACAGACGCAACTGACCGCAGGTTCTGCCCCGCTCACCTTCGATCCGCGCTTGTGGTAAGCCGGTTTCGGCCATGGCGCGCTCAACCAGTTCGCTACCAATGGCTTCAATTTCATTGGCGATAGTTTCTAGAAATGCCGCCCGCTCTTCGAGTGACGTTTCGCGATAGGTGCTATAAGCTGCCTCGGCTAGTTCGCAGGCTTGATCCACGTGGGCCCGACTGCCACCCACATAAATGGGCTCTAGCTTTTCACCGGTGGCAGGATTAATGGCTTGAATGTTGGCTTGGGTACCGGTCACTGCTTGTTGACCGATTAGCATTTCGCCTCGAATCGTCATAGGTCGCTCCTTATAGGGGTCAGTGCTATCACTGTTCGCGATACTGGGCATAGGTATTGCGCGCCCGGTTGAGGTGCTGAAACATCGTTTCGCGGGCAGCTTGAGCATCGCGGGAAAGAATCGCTTCAAGAATGTAAGTGTGCTCTTCCTGCACCCGCTCTAAATAGCGTTCAGAGGAGATTGGATTAATATCAATACTCAACAGCTTGGCGCGAGGAATGACGCTTTGACTCCACTGTTTATAAAAAGATTGAAAAAAAGGATTTTTGGTCGCTGTGGCAATCGCAAAATGGAAAAGATAATCTTCTTCACGCGCTTGTGATTTGGCAGCGTAAGTTTTACTAAACGCAGCATGCTGCGCTTCGAGCCGCTGACGATCTTCATCATCGTAACGTAACGCTGCCAGTTCAGCGGCGGCGGGCTCTAACGTTAAACGTAGCTCCAGTAAATGTAAGATATCTTCGACGGTGGTCGGGTTAATACGCTCAGCAGGCCGCGCCTCGACGGTCGATGAGCGCAGCACCGATGTGCCCACCCCCCGTCGAGTCTCAACTAGACCCAGCGATTTAAGGTGAGTAATTGCCTCGCGTATTACCGTGCGACTAACGCCAAAGGAGTCACACAAGCTGTTCTCGGTAGGTAGTTTATCCCCCACCGCGACCTTGCCCTGAGTGATCAACGCTTCCAGTTGGTCAGCCACATGCACAGATAAGCTGCCCTGCTGTGCCACTTTGCTGACTTGAAGCGGTTTTAGGGCAGATGCCGTTGCGCTAGGTTTGGCCATGAAAGCTGTCCTTCAATAATTTCTCAGTTGTACTATATCGTACAACCCAGAACTGATAGATACTATTAAACGTCGTCAGGGTGCCCTGATTTAGTGAATTTGCCGCCCTGGTAACGCACCGCTAAATCAGACCCATCAATATTACGATCAAGCTCTTCGGTCTCTTCACGCCATGGCTCAGAACTGTCTTTAGGTGCCCAACCCAAGAAGCTGGCATGGGCGTTATCCCACCACTTTTCAGCATTATCGGATACGCCATAAATAACGGTATACCCTAAGCGCGGCGTCACAAAAGCACGCTGTAAGAGGCTGACAAAATCTGCCAAGCTCAGCCAAGTGGCCATCATGCGGGTATCAGCAGGCTTGTCAAAACAAGAGCCAATTCGAACGCTCAGCGTTTCTACGCCAAACTTATCGTGATAGAGGCTAGCGAGATTTTCACCAAAACATTTTGAAACCCCGTAAAGAGAATCCGGCTTTTGTACTACCTGAGTGTCAATGCGCTGATGGCGCTCATAAAAACCAATAGTGTGATTGGAACTAGCAAAAACAATTCTTGGCTTACCCTGCTTTCTTGCTGCCTCATATAGGTGGTATGTCCCCATGATATTGGCCTGCAAAATAGCTTCCCATGGGCTCTCTACCGACATACCACCTAGATGAACGATACCATCGCAATCGTGCACCAGGCCCATCACGGCCTGCATATCATTAAGATCCGCCTGGACGAGCTCTTCACCTTCTCCAGCCTCTCCTAATGGCGCCAAATCAGACAAACGAACATGCTTTGCAAGCATAGATAGATGAGGCCGCAAGCTTTTGCCCAGGCCACCGGCCGCACCGGTAACTAAAATTCTATTTAACATGGGAACTCCTTACTATTTTGTAAAAGCCAGATTAAAAATGCTCAGACTTAAAAGCCATAGAGCACGGCGGGGTTATCTACCAAAATCTTTTGGCGGGCATGCTCGTCAGCCCAGTCGAGCAAGATATCAAGCTGTTCTGCATCATTGGGATACTGCTCACGAGGGACCGCTACATGCGGCCAATTTGAGCCCCAGATAACCCGTTCAGGAGCATGTTGAATAATCCGCTTAGCGATAGGGCTTACATCAGCATACTCAGGCCCGCCGCTTAAACTCGTTTCATAACCGCCGCATATTTTTACCCATGCATTACCGCGATCCAGCAAGCTTAGTATTTGATCCACACGTGGATCATCAACGGCTACCGGCGGCATAAATTTGCCGATGTGATCGATGATGTAATCGGTTTCAATAGCCTTAAGAATCTCCACATAGTCGTTAATCTCACGGCTATTGAATTGCACCATCAAGTGCCAACCAAACGCTTTTATCCGTGCTTCCACGGCGGCTAACCCACTCATCCCGACGGCCCCACCAGGTAACTGCATAATTCTGGCGCCACGGGCACCTTGTGCATGCAGAGCTTCAAGCTGTGATTCAGCAACATCCGGCGCTACCGCCACAATCGCCCTGGCGCGCTCCTGTCCGATTTCCGCCACGCCTTGTAAAATCGAGCGGTTGTCAAATTGGTAAGCATTGGATTGCGTGACCACAACGCGCTCTAGCGAAAGCCGCTGCTGAACCTGTCGGTAGTCGGCAACTGTCGCTAACTCAGCAATGCCTGGACCACCCGGCTGGGCTTCATAGTCGGGTAGATACAGGTGCATATGGCAATCGGTTGCCCCTGCAGGCGCCTTTAGTACCGGTGGCCGCCCTGTTAACGGCCGTGTATTGGTGGGGATAGACAACGTTACTTCTCCCTAAGTGCGTAGGTGGATAGCGCATCACGGTTAATTTCAATCCCCAGCCCGGGGCCATCAGGGATCGTCATCACGCCCTGATGATGCTCTAAAGGGGTCTGTACAACGGCTTGGCGGAAGGGATTTTCAGTGCGGTCGAACTCCATAATGGGTTCGATGGGGTTGCGACGTGGGGGATTAGGTGGCAAAGCTGCCATGAACTGCAGGCTTGCCGCCAAACAGACCGCCGTTCCCCACACATGGGGAACCAAGCGCACGCCATGTAGAGCGGCCATATCAGCCACTCGGCGCATTTCGCTGAACCCGCCGACTCCGCAAATATCCGGTTGCACAATATCCACGGCGCGGCGGACCAACGGCTCGTGCATGGCATAGCGGCCATGCCAGTTTTCACCGCTCGCAACGGGGATTGGCTGACCGGCCCGAACGGCTTCGTAGGTAGAAATTTGTTCAGGCAAAACGGGCTCTTCAAACCAGTCGATACCGAACTGCGCGGCACGCTTGCCTAGCTCAATCGCTTCCAGGTAATCGTAACCATGATTGGCATCGATCATCAGGCGTGTATTCGGGCCGATGGCCTCACGCACAGCGGCAATCACCGCCAAGTCTTCCTCGACATCAAAGCCAATTTTTATTTTGACAGCATGAAAACCATCACGGCGATAGCCAGCTACTTCAGCGGCAATATCGGTGACCCGATCCACACCCTCACGGCGGAAAGAACCCGTTGCGTAGGCGCGTACAGTGTCGCGAAAACGCCCCCCAAGTAGCGTTGATATCGGCACACCAAAGTGCTTGCCTTTTATATCCCACAACGCAATATCAATACCACTCAAGGCCGTCATGGTTAAGCCTCGTTGGCCTTGGTCGCGTAAGCGATTGTAAAGTGTTAGCCACACTTTTTCGGTCTGAAGCGGATCTTCACCTATTAACGACTGAGCATAAACATCGACGATCGCTGCGTTAGGCTTAGCAGGCCCTAAACACTCGCCCCAGCCGGTAGTGCCATCATCACAGATGATTTCGACTAAGCAGTGCTGGCGACGCGAAAAATGCATTGAAGCACTCTCAAACGCCGTTTCAAGTTGGTAGTCGAGTATATGCGTATTTACGGCAACGACTTTCATAATCGATCTCTTCCCCTGGCCACTTGATTGAAAGCAGCTTTTCTAGAGCGGCTTTATTGGAAAAAGCTAGGTAGTGTCAAAGAGATAGCGGGTATGTAAGTCACCATCATTAAAGCAACAAACAGCGCTAAGAAGAAAGGCCAGATAGTGCGCACCGCTTCTTCGATTTTAATTTTCCCAATCACACAACCGACAAACAGACATGCCCCTACCGGTGGCGTACACAAACCAAGCCCCAAATTCATCATTAAAATAATGCCGAATTGAATGGGATCCATCCCAAACTGCATGGCCACGGGGAGAAAAATGGGCGTACAGATAAGGATTAACGCCGCCATATCCATAATCATGCCCAAAATCAATAAGATAATATTGAGCATTAGGAAAATAACTAGCGGCCTGTCGGAAATGGCCATTAACCCTGTCGTCAGCATTTCCGGAACGTTGTAGAGCGCTAGCAGGTAGGAAAAGGCCGATGCGCACCCGACTAAGATCATTACAAGCGAGGTGGTTTTAACAGCCTGAACCACCGCCGCCTTAAACGATGCCCAAGTCAATTCGCGGTAAACCAAACCGGTCACCACAATGGCATAGATAGCTCCGAAGGCACCCGATTCCGTCACGGTTAGAATGCCTGACAGCACCCCACCCACGATGATGACAGCCGTCATCAGGCCAGGCAGCGAGGCGACAAAACTAATCATCAACGCATACCAACCAGGGAATGCTTCACCTTTATAGCCGCGTTTCACCGCAACAACGTAGGCAGCAACCGCTAGGCTAAGGCACATCAAAATCCCTGGAACAATACCAGCGATAAATAACTGGGTAACGGAAATACCGCCGCCTGCCGCTACCGCATAAAGAATCATGTTATGGCTAGGTGGAATCACGACACCCGCAATGGATGATGTCACGGTAACGTTAACCGCATAGTCGGCATCATAGCCTTTCTCTTTCATTACCGGGATCAGGATAGAACCCAAAGCAGAGGTATCCGCTACTGCCGAGCCGGAAATTCCCCCGAATAGCATGGAAGAGCTTATATTCACCATTCCCAAACCACCGCGCACTTTGCCCACCATCGCCGATGCTAAGCGCACCAGGCGAGTGGAGATACCGCCATGCATCATTAACTCACCGGCAAAGATAAAGAAGGGAATCGCGAGTAATGAAAAAACGGAAATACCGGAGAGAATGCGCTGAAAAGCCACAAACAATGGCAAGCCTTCATAGAGAAAGGTAACAACGGCGGCTAAGCCAACAGCAAACGCAACCGGCGCGCCAACTATAAGCCCTAGGAAAAAGATCCCGAAAAGAATAATAAGACCCATCGTTTATACCCTCTTAACTTTTCGAGTCAGTAAGCGCTGCGCCATATCAGAGGCTGCAAAAAGCATGATTAATACACCACATATGACTAGGGGAGCTGCACGCCAACTTTCTGATAATCCTATCATCGGAATAGCTCTGTTCAGGTTTGACATGACGAGTGTCCATCCCTGAAAGGCCATAAATCCGCCAAAGGAAAGAATAAAAAGGTCAGCAAGGTGATGCATTAAGCTACGTAAAGGACCGCTAAAACTCTCGCGTATAAAATCGATATTAAGATGACTATGATGCCTGACACCTGCCGCTGCGCCTAAACAGGTGATATACACAACCAGCACTAACGAGGCCTGTTCAACCCACGTAGGAGTATTGTTAAGTACATATCTGCCAAAGACTAACCATCCAAAGATAGCAATCAAGGCAACTAACAAAATACCCGCTACCAGAATGCATAAATTGGCAACACTATCTAAAATTCGATTCAGTGAGCCGCTATGTTCTGCGTCTTCTTTATCGACCGACGATTCAAGTTCGATACTCACGGCACATTTCCTTTTTAACTTCCGACAGCGACTATATAACCGCTAGCTAACTGCCGGAAGCGTATGGGTGTCAGTATTACTCGGTGGCGCGAATTTCCTCGATCAGTTCACCCGTGCCAGGGTTGTTGGCGATAAATTCCTCATACATAGGCTCCATAAGGGCCTGGAAGGCGGCTTTATCGTCTACTTCGTTAATCTCAACACCATAATCGAGAACGATCTGACGACTCTCTTCGGAACTTTCCACCCACAGCTCACGCTGACGCGCGGAAGCCTCTTCGGCAACTTCACGAACAATTTGTTGATCTTCTTCCGAGAGTTCCTCCCAGCTGGATTTAGCCACACATAAGCATTCAGGAATAATCAAGTGCTCGGTTAACGAGTAGTAACCCGTTGCTTCATAGTGGTTGCTTGACTCAAAAGAGGGATAGTTATTTTCAGCACCATCAAGTACGCCGGTGGTTAAGCTTTGGTACACCTCACCGTAAGACATCGGTGTAGCGTTACCGCCCATGGCGGCAATCATGTCGACGTAAAGATCGTTGTTCATTACCCGGATCTTCAAACCTTCGACATCTTCAGGCGTTTTGATAGGGCGCTGGGTGTTATAAATACTACGAGCACCTGAATCGAACCAAGAAAGCACCACCAAGCCTTTATCTTCTAGCGCATCAGCAAAGCGCTCGCCAATTTCACCGTCCATTACCGTATGCATATGTTCAACATCATTGAACAGAAAGGGTAACGAGAACACATTGGTTTCTGGAACGATCGGCCCCATCGGGCCCATATTAAAATTGGCAAAATCCAGCGCCCCGTTGCGGGTTTGCTCGATAGCGTCGGACTGATCCCCCAGTACCGCATTGTTGTAAACACGTGGGTTAACGCGCCCTTCCGTTTGCTCCGCCACGGCGTCTGCAAATTCTTCTAAAGCCGTGGTGTTGGGGTAACCGTCAGGGTGAATATTCCAGCCGCGCCAGTCTTCTGCTTGGGCAGGTAGCGCTATGGCGACTAATGCAGCCACGCCGGCGATGGGGGCTAACGTTTTTAAAGTGCGACCTTTGATAAAGCTGGCTTTCATGCAGTTGTTGTGTGTACGCATGTCTAACATCCTCTTATTATTGGCGTTTATTTATTAACACTTGTTGGTAGGGTAGAAATTTATGAGTGCTTTTTTGCTGCGTTGATAAGGGCTTCAAGTGTCAGGCATTCATCGCTGGTCGGCATAGACAGTGGTGCGCGGACACTACCGGCGGGCCTACCTACGATTTCAGCACCTGCTTTGATGAGGCTAACGGCATAGCCTGCTTTTCGATCCCTGAGGTCCACAAAAGGAATAAAGAAGTCGTTGGTGATCTGCTTCACCACGTCTTTATTACCCTTACGTAACTCCTTGTAAAACGTCACGGCCATTTCCGGTACAAAGTTGAAAACGGCTGAAGAGTAAGTATTCACACCGATGGAGACATAGGCTTCGGCAAAAATTTCAGCTGTCGGCACGCCACCGATATACACCAAGCGATCACCCACGGTTTTGATGATTTTGTTTAACGCCTGAATATCACCTTTGCCATCTTTTAGCCCTACTAAATTAGGGCAGTGGTCGGCGAGTTGCTGAACCGAAGAGGCGTTTAAAATACCGTTACCGCGGTTGTAATAAATCACGTTGATGGCGGTGGCATCACAAATCTGGCGAGCATACTCGACCAAGCCGTCTTGTGGGCACTCGGTGAGGTAGGGGGGCATTAAAAGGATGCCGTCTGCACCCGCCTCTTCCGCTGCTTTTGCAAAAGCTTTGCCGGTCTCTATGCTTAAGCCCGCACTGGCGATTACTGGCAAACGCCCGTCGATCACCTCGACAGCGACTCGGACAATGTCACGATACTCATCAAGCGAGAGACTGAAAAACTCGCCCGTCCCACCCGCCACGAAGACCGCCGAGATCTCGTGGCTAATGAACCACTCAAGTCGCTTGCGATAGCTCGCTTCATCGAAACGGCCTTGACTATTGAAATCGGTGATAGGGAACGATAGCAGGCCATCCCCAATGGCATTCGTTACTGCTTCTCTTGAAAACGTCACGTTGAGCCCTCGTTATGAATGCGTTGGCGTGGAATGAGCAAGTACTTGTCCTTAGCCAACATGCTATGTAATACATCATACAACCATAAAGATAAGTACCTAGCCATTAAGGCGCAAGCAGAACTATCAAAAATTAAACCAAAGTAGCAGCCATCAACTTACCAACGACGCCCCCTTCGAACGATGTGTAAGCGTAACTTTGAAAAGACAAGCATTTTTATCCTTTACGGATCGATGCGTAAATTTTTTATTGATAAGATGTATGATGTAATACAGCATGGTTGGGTAAGAGTACTGAGAGACACTGGGAGTAAGATGAACGATAAAGCGATTAAGGACGCTTCAGAGGGGGTCGGCCCTGTAGCTGGATTGAAGCCTATGTCTACTGCCATGCAGGAATTTGTGCGCCAGATTTGCCCAACGCTAAAGTTACGCTTTCCCCGAACCGGCGACCCTAGTGATTTTGCCGATATTGTCTCGGATGCGTCTTGTATCGTCACACGAGGTCTGCCTTTCCCTGCCAGCCTGCTGAAACAGGCAAAAGCGGTTCGTTTTATCCATCAATGGCGCACAGGAACCGCCCTCCTCCAACAACCCTCTTCTCACGCTCGACAGTGCCGTAACCCTGCCCCATGCCAGCGGAATGACGCGTGACAATCTGGTTCGCATGGTGACCCACTGGGCAATCAACATTAGGCCTTTGATCGAGGAGTGCCTATTAATCCAACCTGCCTCGTTGACTAATTTGAAGGTTTTAACAGCGTTCGAAAGCATGCTTGATTACTTCCGTTTCCATCGCCATTCAGCCTTCTCATTTAGGCTATTTAACTATCAAGGAGTATGACTATGCTATATGACCACCGCACTTATACCTGCACACCTGGCACGCTGAAGAAGCAAATGGCGCTCTACGAAGAGCATGGCTGGCCTATCCAGAAACGCCACCTGGGTGAGCCTCTACTATATGGGCCGGTCGAAACCGGCAACGTCAATTCGTATGTACACATCTGGATATTTAAGGACGCCGCTGACCGTAGCCAAAAGCGCGCCGCCATGCAAAGCGACCCGGAATGGGCCGCCTATCTCAAGAAAAGTGCTGAGGCGGGTTACCTCATCAGTCAGGAAAACAAGCTCGTTATTCCCGCCCCTTTCTTCAACGATTGATCCTTTAGGCGTTGTGCTTCGCTGAACGCAGCGCCGTAACGGTAGTCCGTGTCGAAATTCGCTCGGGGTCGGTCACCAGCTCAATCACGGCGGGGCGACCCGACGCTATGGCCCGCTCTAGAGCGGGCTTGAAGCTGCCCGTAGCGCAGACTCGCTCGAAATGGGCTCCAAGCCCCTCGGCCAATTGGCCGAAATCCGGATTTACGAGATCGGTACCCGAAACGCGGTTGGGATGCTCACGCTCCTGATGCATACGAATTGTGCCGTAAGTACCATTATTGAATAGCAGCACGATGGGCCGCCCGCCATGCTGCACGGCGGTCGCGATCTCGACACCACTCATCATGAAACCGCCATCGCCGACGAACGCCAACACACACTTATTGGGTTCACGGAGGGATGCCGCTACGGCGGCAGGTACCGAATAGCCCATCGCGCCACAGGTGGAACCAATAATACGACCGGGACGCTGATAGGCTAGAAAGCGTTGCGCCCAGCCGGTGTGATTGCCTGCATCTAACGTCACAATGCACTCTTTTGGCAAGCTATCGCGCACTGCGTGCAGTGCCGCTCCCATATCGAGGGGGTGGTCATGCGCAGGAGGCAACGTATCGGCCAAGTACTCATCGCGAAGGGTTTTGCACCATTCACTCCAACGGCTGCGCTGTTTCCAATCTTGAGTTGCTAACGCTGCGGCCAGCTTATCAGGGGCTGCAACAACGCCCAGCGCCGGGCTAAATACACGGCCTATTTCATCGGGGTCAATATGCACATGGACAAGCGTCTGGCTGGGATTGGGAGCAGTCAGCGTAGTGTAGGTTCGAGTGGTCATCTCACCGAGCCGGGCACCGACGACGAATAGCAGATCTGCCTCGGCAAGGCGTTTAATCAGTGATGGCACCACGGCGGTGCCAAAATCACCGGCATAGCACGCTGACGCGTTGTCCAGGATATCCTGGCGACGAAACGAGCAAGCCACTGGAATGCCGTTAGTTTCAGCGAAGGTGCGTATCTGCACACAGGACTCATCCGTCCATCCAGCCCCACCTACCAACATCATGGGACGCTCGGCACGCGCTACCCGGGCTGCGATTTCCTCAATGTCTTCCACAGCGACGCCCGGTCGCGAGGCTGTATAGGGCGGGGCATCATCAACTTCGACAATATCGGTCAGCATGTCCTCGGGCAGCGCCAGCACCACCGGACCTGGTCGGCCAGAGGTAGCAACCCGAAAGGCGCGCGCCATATATTCTGGGATTCGTCGAGCATCCTCGATCTGGGCGACCCATTTGGCTATCCCACCAAACATGGTCCGGTAGTCGATTTCCTGAAAGGCTTCTCGATCCATTGAGCCTCGATCGACCTGGCCGACCAAAAGAATCATTGGTGTCGAATCTTGCTGGGCAATATGGACACCAATAGCGGCATGGCAGGCACCTGGGCCTCTTGTCACCAGGCATATACCGGGGCGACCCGTCAGCTTTCCATAGGCCTCAGCCATATTCGCCGCACCCGCCTCATGTCGCGCATTATAGAGGGTAAAATGCTCGCGCTGATCATAAAGGGCATCGAGCACTTCCAAGTAGCTCTCCCCCGGCACGCAATAGCCGCTATCAGCGCCATGTATGAGAAGTTGGTCAACCAGTACTTTTCCCCCGGTACGCGGTAAGGGGCGAGTTTTTGTTGTCATGTTGGCATCCTAAGGGCTGAGGTGAGCGCCTCCAGCCGTTCGTAATGGTCAGTACGGGAGGCGCTTATCGAATAAGAGAACCAAACTCTGTTGCTTGCAAACTAGGGAGTGGCGTTAAGCTTTGGCTTTTTGCGCAGAATCAGATAAGCAAAGACGACAGTCAGCGCCAGAAAAGCCAAACTGTCCAGGCTCGTCAGAAAGACAATCGGGTTACCGTCATTAAACGACAAGGATCGGCGCAGATACTGCTCCAGGTCCGGCCCTAGGATAAAGCCCAACAGCATGGCCACTACCGAATAATTATGTTTGCGCAGGAAGAAGGCCAGCACGCCAAATATCAGCGCCAGAAACATCTGAAAAATGGAGTAAGTTGCCACGTAGCTGCCAACGAGCGCCACCACGGCAATAGCACTGTAGAGCAGCCCACGAGAAATCGAGACGATACGAATAAAGTACGGCCCGAACAGAAACAGCGTCAGCGGGATGAGGATCAACGCGCTCACAAACAAAGAGGCAAACATCGGTGCGATCAGGTCGGCCTGCTGTTCAATGAGGCGTGGCCCTGGCTGCAAGCCATTGATCACCAAAACGCCAAGCACGATAGCGGTGGTTGGATCGCCTGGAATCCCGAACATCAGCATCGGCACGAAGGCACCCCCGCACATGGAGTTATTAGCCGATTCGGCCGCCGCAATCCCTTCGCGACTGCCGTTGCCATACTCCTCGGGCTTCTTCGAACCGCGCTTGGCGTCGGCATAGGCCACGAAAGCAGCCATCGAGCCACCCGCGCCAGGTAGAATGCCAATGGCATAGCCAATGAAAGCACTCTTGATATAGGTAAAGAAGCCCACCTCACGGATTTCAGACCAAGGAGGAATAAAATCGCGCCGACGAATTTTTAAGCCTTTCGCCCGCTTTAGCGTCCCTTCCAGTGAAAGGTTCCAGTTCTGCGCTTGCACCAGTAGCTCACTGACCGCAAACGCACCGATCACCACCGGCATTAAGCCAATACCTTCGACCAGCAGTTCAGTGCCAAACTCAAAGCGTGGAATTGGCTGAAGCACATCGATTCCTACCGTGGCCAGCATGATGCCTAGTGTCGTGGCAACAATTCCTTTAGCAATGGCCCCTTTATCGACAAGGATGATCACCACCAGCGCGAAGAGCACAAGCGAGAATTTACCCGGCGTGCGGATCAATAGCGCCAGTTCACCGGCAATCGGCATGAACGCCATCAGCAATAATGCGCCGACTGAGCCACCAATCATTGAGCCAAGCGCCGCATGGCCTAGCGCATTGGCACCGTGCCCTTTTAACATCAAGGCGTTACCTTCCACGGCGGTCATCATAGAGGATGGCGCACCGGGGATATTGATGGTCGTGGCAGTGATACTGCCAGAGTACATCCCCGCCATGAAAATCGAGGCGCACATGACCAATGCAGGTACCACATCAATCGTATACGTAATGGGCAATAAGAGAGCGATCGCCAGCACGGAGGTAAGACCAGGCATCGCACCAAAAAAAGTACCAATCAAAAACCCGGCAATCATGAAGCCAAGTACTTCCCAGCTTAGCAACGCTTCAAAACCACCCAGAAAACTAACAAAGGTCTCCATTAGAACCCTCCTAACACGGGAGGCAGGCGCACTCCGAAAATACCGGCAAACAACCCATAAAAGAGAGCCGTAACCGCGATCACATAAAATACAAAGAAGGCGGGTCGATGTTTTTCGAAGTCAAAGATAAGAAAGAGTGCCACGACGAAACCCAACGTGGCGGGCACATATCCCAAGGGATGAAACACGCCGATATAGATGGCTGTCGCGACGACAATCAGCAATGGCCTTAGCAAAGAGCCGCCAGCATCCGCCTCTGCTTCTTTTCGCCATTCACCCACTATCACCACGACCAGCGCCGCATACATGATGAACGCCATCAGGATAGGCATGAAGCGCGGTCCCACGAAGGTGTCGCCACCAAACTGTGAGCGTATACTCAAGGCTTCCGCCAGGTAGATCGTAGTCAATATCAGCAGGCAGGCTGGAAAAAGCACGGCCGACCTTCTGAATCGTTCGACGTTATTCATGAACTCAAAATCCTCTAATTGAGCTAGTCGTGGCGCCAGTAACTGACGCCACGCTCTTTGAGCTGCGAATTACTTGGACATTACGCCTGATTCAACCAGTGCATCCATTTCGCTGAACAACGATTCGGCCGTTTCATCAGCCCAGGCAGTCACCTCATCAGTGCCGAGCCAGTTAGGCGTCACCCCTACATTAGTCACCCACTCCTGAAACTCTTCGCTGTCATACGCCGTTTTGTAAGCGCTTTCTAATATAGTAATGGCTTCTTCGGGGGTATCTGCTGGTGCTGCGAAAACGATAAAGCTACCGATCTGAAGGTCGATCCCTTCGTCGGCTGTGGTGGGAACATCGGGATATGTCGGGTTCTGCGTATCGGAGAACTCAACGAGACCGCGCACGGTGCCATCTTCCAGAAGGTTGGAAAAATCGCCCAGGCTGGTCAATGCAACATCGACTTCATCGGATAGGATGGCTTCTTTTTGCGGGGCAGCACCACCGGGATAGGAGACGATTCTGAACTTCGTACCGGTCAATTCCTGGAGTTGCAGGATCGCTAGGTGGATGCGCCCGCCCAGATTCTGGATCGCAATACGAATCTCACCAGGATTAGCCTTAGCCGCCTCAATAAGGTCGTGAATAGTTTGGTATTCAGAATCGGCATCAACCACGATGGCATCGGGTTCGCTGGTTACGCGAGCAATCAGCTTCAACTTATCAACATCGTAACTCGGCAACATGTTTTGCCAAGGTACGGTCACCAAGCTGTCGTAGGTCAACGCACCGATGGTATAGCCATCTGGCCGTGAACTCATGAGTTGCCCAATACCGGTAGCGCTCACACCGCCCTCAATGTTTTCTGCATACATAGCAACATCAAGGCTATCTTCGGCGATGGTGGTCAGCTTACGGACGATACCATCGGTGCCACCACCAGCTCCCCACGGCACAATGACGCGAATATCGCGTTCAGGGTAGTCAGCTAGCGCCGCTCCCGATAGTGAGGGTAAAGCGACAGCAGCTGCCAGTAGCAGTATGGCTTGGTTATTTTTGTACATAGTTTAACTCCTCATTAAATACGTCTTGTTATGCGTTTTTGGATAATGTTCTCTTGTGCATCAAGCGCTGCAAGTAGCTAACAAGCCAGTTCACGCTAAAGGTTTCACGACTCCTATCATTAAGGTAATACATCATACAACTTGAAACTTAGTGTTTTGTTGTGAGGACTGCAATAGAGAGATGTAAAGAATAGACCAAAGTCGGTCACTCACTTCCTTGGCCTCATCTCCCTATGGCAATACCTATCACTTACTCCACCATTGTAAAAAATCGGTACTAACGAGCGAGCGCCGGTCGCTTGGGGTCAAACTCCCATCCAGGGATCAGAAACTGCATGGCCATGGCATCATTTCGCTGGGTGGTATCAAGCGACTTATAAAGGTTGTGCGCCTCCATCAACTTCTCTTCGTCGAGCTCAACGCCCAACCCTGGCGTAGTGGGAACCTTCAGCTTGCCATCACGAATGAGTAAAGGATTTTTCGTAATACGTTGGCCGTCTTGCCAGATCCAATGAGTATCAATGGCGGTAATCTTGCCCGGGCATGCAGCGGCAACATGCGTCATCATGGCTAGCGAGATATCGAAATGGTTATTACTGTGAGAGCCCCAGGTCATGCCCCATTCGTTGCAAAGCTCGCCAACCATTACCGCTCCCTGCATGGTCCAGAAGTGGCAGTCAGCCAGCGGGATATCTACCGAGTTAAGCTGCACGGCATACTGCAATTGCTTGAAGTCGGTGGCGATCATGTTGGTCGCGGTGGGCAGGCCGGTGCGCTTTTTGAACTCAGCCATGGTTTCACGTCCGGAGTAGCTCTCTTCCTGGCCGCAGGGATCTTCAGCATAGCTGAGCAGATGCTTGATCGGGTCGAGCACGCGTACCGCTTCGTCGAGCTTCCAGGCCCCGTTGGGGTCAAGCGTCAACCGCGCTTCGGGGAAAGCTTCGTGGAGCGCGCGGATGCAGTCGGCTTCTTCCTCGCCGCGCAGCACGCCGCCTTTGAGCTTGAAGTCCTTGAAGCCATAGCGTTCATAGGCAGCTTTGGCCAAATTTGCGACTGCCTCCGGGGTAAGCGCTTCTTTATAGCGCACTTCATCCCAGGCATCTTTCGGGTTCTCGGCCTTGGGATAAGGCAGGTCGGTCTTAGCCGGATCACCGAGCAAGAACAGATACCCAAGGGCCTCGACTTCATCACGCTGACGGCCATACTGCCCCAGCAGATCAGCCACCGGCATGCCCAACGCTTGACCGAACAGATCAAATAGCGCCGACTCGATAGCAGTGATCACGTGAACCGCCACACGCAGATCGAAGGTCTGGCGACCGCGCTCTTCACGGCCGTTACGAGCCAGAACCTGACGTGCCTGATTCAGCGTCTGCTTGACGTTATTGACGTGCGAGCCTTCGACGAGCGACCGGCACTGCTCCAAGCCATTGAGGATACCGTTGCTTGAAGGGATCTCGCCGACCCCTTGGTTACCGGCGTCATCTTCGAGAATCAACACACAGCGGATAAACCAGGGTGCATGGCCACCGCTCAGATTAAGCAAAAAACCATCATAGCCGGCGACCGGCACAACACGCATGGATTTGATCTTGGGAAACATATCGCTCTTGCCTCTTAAATAATCAGCCCATTGAGGGGTTATGTCACGGGTGCCGGATTAAACAACACCAAATCATTATGAATACCTAGCCGGTCGGCGGCAGCCTGTTGGCGTCCACTTGCTACATCAAGAATGAGGTAAAAAAGCTCCCAGCCCACCGTTTCGATGCTAGCCTCACCAGTGGCGATGCGTCCCGCATCAAGATCGATAAGGTCGTGCCAACGTTTTCCTAGCGCCGAGTTGGTGGAAACCTTCAGCACCGGCACCATGGCTAACCCATAAGGTGTGCCACGACCGGTGGTGAACACCTGCAGGTTCATCCCTGCGGCTAACTGAAGCGTGCCACAGATGAAGTCGCTGGCGGGGGTGGCGGCAAACGTCAGTCCCTTGCGGCGTAGCCGTTCACCGGGGCCGATGACATCAACAATCGGCGAATTGCCAGACTTGATCACCGAGCCCAGCGCCTTCTCAACAATATTGGAAAGCCCCCCCTTCTTGTTGCCCGGTGAGGTATTCGCGCTCCGATCTGCCTGGCCTTGAGCGAGGTAGTTGTCGTACCACGCCATCTGCTCAATCAACGCCCTGCCCACGTCTTCGTCAACAGCACGCGGGGTTAACAGGTGGATGGCATCGCGCACCTCAGTCACCTCTGAGAACATCACGCTACCGCCAGCCCGCACAATCAAGTCGGTGGCAAAGCCCACCGCAGGATTGGCCGTCACTCCGGAAAAGGCATCGCTGCCGCCACACTGCATTCCGACCACCAGTTCGGAAGCGGGACAGGTTTCGCGTTGACGGCGATTGAGTCGTTCAAGGTGACGTTCGGCCATGGCCAGAATACCTTCGACCATCTCGCCAAAGCCCTGAAAGGAGTCATCCTGCAGGCTCAGCACGTTGGCTTCAGGGTCGGCCGCCTCGGTGTTTTGGTAAATCTTGACTGGCCGGTCGGCCATCAGCGTCGACGGCTGTAGCTTTTCACACCCCAAGCCGATCACCATTATTTCATTGCCGAAATTAGGGTTCAGCGAAATGTTTTTAAGCGTTCGAATCGGCACGATGGCCGCCGGCGCATTAATCGCTACCCCGCAGCCATAGGAGTGGTTGAGCCCCACCACATCATCCACGTTGGGAAATCGCGGCAGCAGCTCGCGCTTGATCCGCTGCACGACAAAGTCAACGGTGCCCGCCACACACTGCACACTGGTGGTAATACCCAGCACGTTCTTGGTGCCTACGCTGCCATCCGGATTGCGGAAGCCTTCAAAGGTGTACCCTTCAAGTGGCTCGGCCTCTGGGGCGGGCCGGGTCGCAAGTGGTAGATCCGCAAGCGGAGGCGGGGTAGGCATGTGTAAGTTGGTCTCGCTGACGTGACCGCCCCGTGGAATAGGGGTGGCCGCCGTTCCAATAACCTCACCGTAGCGAATAATTCGCTCACCTTCCGCCAAATCCGCAAGGGCCACCTTATGGCCCTGTGGAACAGCCATTGTGGTGGTAATGCCTCCCTCAATGGCAGTGCCTTCAGCGAGTCCGCCCTGCTCGACCACAATAGCCACGTTGTCGTCGGGGTGTACTTGTATCACGCGCCTACTAGTCGTTGTTTGTGTCATGTCCTTTCCCTGAGGCTGAATGTGTACTGCCCGTTATCTGAGTCAGCTCCATTTTTTGTCTAGCGCGGGACTTGAAGCCCATGACGATTGCGAACATTAGCGAGGCAGCGATTAATCCCCACAACACCATGGCGATAGGGCTCTTGGTGAAAAAGATCGAATAGGTGCCGAACGATTCCAGACTCTTGACGAAGTAGATTTCTGCCTGGCTCCCCAAGATAAAACCTATGATGAGCGGGGCGACCTCCAGGCCGAACTTCTGAACCAGGTAGCCTAAAATACCGAAAATAAGCAGTGTCCAGACATCAAACATAATCCCGTAGTTGATGGCATAGGCACCGACCACACACATCATCACAATGATGGGAAAAAGAAGATGCTTGGGCACCATCACCACTTTGGCGATGTACTTAATGGCATAGAACATTAAGAAGAACATCACGATATTGGCGAACACCAGCGCCGTCATCATGATGTACCAAGTATCTGTATTTTCGGGAATAAATAGCGGTCCGACCTGGATCCCCTGCAGCGTAAACGCGCCAATCAGAACAGCCGTGGTTGAGTCACCGGGAATACCCAACGACAGCAATGGAATTAAGGCACCACCGGTCAACGCATTATTGGCTGACTCCGAGGCGATAAGCCCCTGGGGAGCCCCTTTGCCCATTTGCGAGGCATCCCGCGTTAGATTTTTCTCTTGGGTATACGCCAACACGGAAGCGGCGCTGCCCCCGACGCCCGGCAGCATGCCAACAAAAGTACCGATAAAGGAAGAACGCACCAAGTTCGTCAGGCGCCCGTTAAAGATCGACAGTGAAAAGCCGCCCCCTTTGCTAAGCTTGATGCGTTCGTTGACCAGCCCACTCTTGGCCCCCTTTTCCGCCTCAAGCAAAATGGTAGATATACCAAAGACACCGATCAGCACCGGCAAAAGTGAAAACCCTTCAAATAAGTAGGGTTCCATAAAATCGAACATCAATCGGGTTTTGCCATTACCGCCATCAGAGATGCTGTAGTCACCAATCAGACTCAGCCAGATACCAATAACGCCACTAAAGATACCAATCAGCATGCTGCTGGAAAGCGACGCGATGACACTTAACGCCAGCAAGATAATCAGAAACTTCTCCACGTAGGAGAACTTGATCGAGAAATCGGCCAGCACAGGCGCAAAAAAGAAGAGTATAGCGGCACTGATAAGACCGCCGACAACAGAGGCAACAACGCAAATCTTCAGCGCTTTCTCACCCTGGCCCTTTTGAGCCATGGGGTAGCCATCAAAGGTAGTAGTGATGGAAGACGGCGTACCAGGAATGTTGAGCAGAACCGCTGGCACCATGCCACCCGAGATGCCCCCCACGTATAGGCCTAGAAGCAACGCCAAGCCGTGGTTAAGACCCAATGCATACGTCAAAGGCAGACACACGGCCACCGCCATCGTGGCAGTCATGCCCGGGATAGCACCGAAAATGATGCCGACCAGAGCACCCAGGCCAGCGAGAAGAAAGAACGTTATGTCAAGAAGTGACAGGAATTCCATAGGGATACTCACTTCGGTCACGGCAAGGTGATTTGGAACAGCTTGGCCAGAATGAACCAAGCCAGGCTAGGCGCAACAATGGCGGTAATCACAGCGGTGACCAACGCCTTTTTCGTCCACTCATGCATGTACATTAATGCCATGAGTAAAACGAATCCCATCGAGACGAACAGGAAGCCGTACCCCGTGTAAGGGAACATATTGCCCACGACCGCCATGAGATAGAAGTACGCCACCAGCAAGGCAAGCGTACCGAAGAAACGCAAGCCATCCATGGACTCACCGAAAATCGGCAAGGTGCGCTCGCCCCGTTTCACAGCGGCCAAAAAAGGAACCGTTTTGGTTACCAAAACAGCAATAAACAGTATTACCAGTAACCAACTGATGATCTTCGGGAAGAACAAGTGGGAGGTCTCAAAATCTATTGAGACACTGAGTAGACTTGACAGACCTGATTCCATAATGGCTCCGGGCATAAGCAGCAGGGTGTCCTGCTTACCATAGTTCTTTCTATAGCGGCTCACGCATAAGTGGAGCACCCGCCACACACAGCGGGCGCCCTACTTTTTACTTGATGTTATTAATGATTTCTTCGTAGCGCGCCATTTTATCGGCGAGGTACTCAGAGGCTTCATCGGAGGGTTTGAAGTTGGGAATAAAGAAAGCGTTCTTCTGAATTTCCTGGATTTCACCTTCCTCGTAGATTTCCGCTAATGCTTCATCGATTTGCTCGACAATCGCCGGGTCCATATCTTTGTTGTAGAGGAAGAAAAACTCTTTATCGAACGCGAAGCTTTCGTCATCGCCCATGGTGACGTGCACGTTAGGCTCTACATACTCCAGCAACTGCTCGCGAGAGGTCTGTCCTAGTCCCTCCTCAGGTGCCTGCTCAATGGTATCTTCGCGCGCCGTTAACCACACAAAACGCATCGCTTTTTGATCATCTTCAGGCAAACGGGTGTACTGCTCGTTCGCCTGTACGGTGCCGTTGATCACGTCAGCTTGACCGTCAAACAGCTGCTGGTTTTTATCGGATTGAGAGCCGGTGTTAACAGCGACCAGATTATCTTCCTGACCAGGATGCTCAATGGAAATGGCATTCTTTAAAGCACTGAAACCAATCTCCGAGACGCCACCCGGCTGGATCGCGACACGCACGGTTTCACCATTGCCGACGGCAGCGATGATGTCGTCAAGTGTTTGATAAGGCGAATCCTTGGGAACTAAGTAAGCATTGCCTGGATTGATGGCGACAGTCGGTCCAACGGTATATTTTTCAAAAATATCGTCGTAACCCTCTACCCCATACAGGTGACCAAGATAGGCCTGATCGTGAAAGATCATTAGCGTGTTGCCGCGAGAATCCCGGTCAAGGGTGCGGAAAGCCGAGCTGGCGCCAACGGCATCCACTTTCATGTTGAGGTCCAGCTTTTCAGCTAGCTGGTCCACCACAATGCTTGAGTTTTGATAAGTATCGCCGCCAGTGGACGTTGAGCCGATGACGACACGGATATTACCGCGCAATGGGCCATCTTGTGCCATGGCAACACCAGAGCTGACGCTTAAGGCTGCCATCAGCGCCGCTGAACCAACGTTTGTGATTAATTTATTGGAAACGATCATGCTTACACCTCTTTAGCTTGTTATTTAATTGTTATGGCTTAGTGGTTTAATAAGTTAATGGGTTCTTAATGTTTATTGCTTAACACTATCAATTAGCTTTTTAAGCTCCTGAGTCTCCTCCTGGGTTGGCATCGTGAGTGGCGCACGGACACTGCCGGCGGGACGACCAATAATGTCTGCACCTGCTTTAATCAGGCTAACGGCATAGCCCGCTTTCCGATCGCGGAGATTCACGAAAGGAATAAAAAAGTCGTTGGTAATCTGTTTCACAACGTCTTTATTACCCTTGCGTAATGCCTTGTAGAACCCCACCGCCATTTCCGGCACAAAATTGAACACGGCCGAAGAGTAGGTGTTCACGCCAATAGAAACATAGGCCTCAGCGAAAATTTCTGCTGTGGGCACACCACCGATATAAACCAAGCGATCACCGACGGTTTTAACGATTTTGTTTAATGCCTGAATATCGCCTTTGCCATCTTTCAGACCCACCAAATTTGGGCACTGATCGGCCAACTGCTGAACCGAGGAGGCGTTCAAAATACCGTTGCCGCGATTGTAATAAATCACATTAATGGCGGTGGCATCGCAAATCTGGCGGGCATACTCGACCAAGCCATCCTGAGGACACTCGGTGAGGTATGGAGGCATCAGTAGAATACCATCAGCACCCGCCTCTTCAGCTGCTTTTGCAAAGGCCTTGCCCGCCTCAACGCTTAAGCCCGCGCTTGCAATGACCGGCAAACGCCCGTCAATCACTTCAACAGCAACGCGGACAATCTCGCGATACTCTTCAAGTGTTAGGCTAAAAAATTCTCCCGTGCCACCCGCGACGAATACCGCCGAGATCTCGTGGCTGATGAACCACTCAAGCCGCTTGCGGTAACTCGCTTCATCGAAACGGCCCTGGCTATCGAAGTCCGTAATCGGGAACGATAGCAGGCCATCACCAATGGCATTTGTTACAGCTTCTCTTGAAAACGTCACGTTGCGCCCTCTTTAAAAAATGTGTTGGCCACTGAGTGAGCAGATATCATTCGTTAGCCAACTATCATATGTCATACATCATACATCATACATCATGCAATATAGAAGATAAGTACCTAGCTGGTCGCGTGCAAGCTGAACTATCGAAATTTAAACCAAAGTAGCAGCCATGTCCTGAACCCCTTTTGAGGGTGAAAGCACCTTTAGCTAGTTACCTGCGAGCTCACATACAGACCGCCATAGCATGTCGTCGACCACAATCGACCGCTCTGAGTATCGCTGCTCAGCGGTCGACTCACCCGGCCAGCGCACTGTGCGCCCCGGCTTGGCCGGCGTGGTGGCGGCCAGATGGGACTGAATGCCTTCGACAATGCTATCGCAAGCATCACGGCCGCCGAGTTGTTCAGGGTCAAACACCATAAACACTTGGCTGCAACCACCGCCGCTGCCACGCTGAACTTTATCAATGGCATGGCTAGAGCGCCCTTGGGCGAGTAGCGCGGCTAACGCATCCAAGAGAATCGCCAATCCCGAGCCTTTCCAATAACCTGTTGGCAACAAGCGGCGCGTCGCAGCTATCGCAGCAGGGTCACGGCTCAACTCGCCGCGCTCATCAAAACCGCCGTCGACGGGCAAATGCTCGCCCTTTAATTGAGTCGCCTGCAGCTTTCCGTAGGAAAATTGCGACATCGCCATATCGAGCACAAGCGGCCCAGTATCATGCGGCACGGCCATTACTAACGGGTTATTGCCAATCGACTGAGAAGCACCACCCCAGGCAGGCATGCAGGATTCGGTATTGGTCCACATAATGGCCGCAAAGCCCTGCTCAACTGCATGCCAACCGTAACTCCCGCCCCGCATCCAGTGGGTCGTATCGCGTATCGCGACCAGTCCCAATCCGTGCTCACGTGCTAAATCAATGGCCCGTTCCGTGGCATGAAGAGCATTAATCACGCCTATTCCAAAGCCCCCATCGAGCACCTCAATCGCCCCCAGCCGCTGAACTAGACGTGGCTTAGCATTGATATCGACCCAGCCGCGCCCAACGTACTCAATGAATCGTGGAATCCGACCAATACCATGCGAATGAACACCGTCGCGGGTACTTTCAGCATGGATTTGTGCGCAGGTCTTTACATCAGTGGGTTTTAGCCCCGCTTTCATTAGCGACCTCTCTATAGTATTGCGCAGCGTTTCAAAATCGATATTAGCCATCACTTACTCCAAATATAAAAAAACCCACTCCTGTGAGTGGGCTTCAATACCTAACCGCCTTACTTAGCGGAAGTGAACTTCATGTATCAACAGCATGTATCACCAGCTGCCTCACATTGTTAGCGGGTGGGATAGTGCTGCCACAGCGTAAGCTCCAATAGTCCCAAATGGTGGCTATAAAAGTGACGTAGACAGGCTATGTAAAGAACGGCATCTAATCACCTTTAAATGGCTGCGGTCCTCGACGCAGGTTTGCCTCGTCAATCAACCCCAGATTGCCTTGCTCTATACCGAAATTGTTGCAATTAAGGAAGTACCACAAAACACCAAAGCCGAGCATTAAATAAAAATTGATGATACTCCCGCCTAGACTGAAGAAACATACCGTCACTATAAGGTAATACATCATACATAAACAAAGATATGTTTCTTATAGTAACGGCGCAAGCAGCAGATATTAAACCTAAACCAAAGTAGAACTCCTACGAAGCTCCAAGTAGCTACCCGAAATTGCCATGAGGTAGTAACAACCCTACGAAATAAAACATATTTTATACGTCAATCACCCAATCAGGCTTAAACAACTCAGGAGTAAATTCATAGGGATAACCGCCAGGGTTAGCGATGATACGAGTACCATTACGCAATATATCGATAGGCTCATGGACGTGCCCATGCACCCATATATCCATTTTGCCCATTAGGTGAGGCAGGTTAGAGGCAAACGCCGGGGAAAGTGCGTCGCCCAAATATTGGTCGGGAATACAATCGTGCATCGGCGCGTGGTGGCTAATGACCACTTTGGGGCCGTCAAATGGCTGGGCCAGCTCGCCTTCTAGCCAAGCAAGTGCCTCGGTATGCAATTGCTGGCTCATTTGAGGCGTCAACGTCACGCCTGGAGATGATTGGACAATCTTAAAATCGGGCATATAACGCAGCGCTTTAGACACAGTGTGAGCAGGGTCCTTGGTCGGGTTCCCCGCGTAAAGTGCAAAATCTGTCCATAGGGTTGTGCCGTAAAAGCGTACTCCGCCGAGGGTGATCTCGCGGTTATCCAACAACTCAATATCAAGGCGTTCAGCCTCTTCCGCCAACGCTTCACGTAGCAGTGGCATGCAGGTGCCGTAGAATTCATGGTTGCCAGGTACGTAAATAATCGGCATGTCCGGGAATCGATGACGCGCCCAGGCAAGCCCTTCGCTCTTACGATGAATATCGCCCGCTAGAATCACCACATCGGCATCGACGTCAGGCAGGTCGCGATGACCGTCAAAAAACTCCAAATGTAAGTCAGATAAAATACGCAGACGCATAGGGTTCCTTGTGCCTATTCAGCGTGGGTGGCAAGCCTTAACGACGTGCAATAAAATCGCTGACCAACTCCACTACCCTGGTTTCACACTCACGATGAGGGACATGGTGAATATTGGGGAGAATTTCGCAGTGTGCAGGGCCATTCATATAGCGGACGATACGTTCTGGCTGACGATGCGAACCATACTCATCTTTCTCGCCATGAATAATTAAACTGGGACAGGTCACCTGCTCCAATGCTGGCGTTAATGACCAGTTTTTAAACGCTGGATTTAGCCAAGTTTCCGTCCAGGCATTGAATACCCAACGTGCTTTATCGCCATGATACTTTTCCAGCTTGGCACGCTGTTCTGGTGCCTGAAACAGCGCCTTGGCCTCAACAATACCGCTGCGCGTCCGTGCTTCATTAAACGCTTGGGCAGAGAGAGTAATTAAGCCATCGCACTCATCTGCATAAACACCCGCGCAGTGAACAGCCATACAGCCGCCTACGCTATGCCCCAGCGCGATAAAGCGATCAATACCCAACGCGACACGAAGTGCGGCGAACCCTTGTGTCGGCTCGTCATCGATAAAGCTCAGCGGTAGCGTGTCGTGATTTGCATCAGACTGGCCGAAGCCGAGACGATCATAAGCAATCACACTGCGTTGGGTGGCAGCACAGAGCGCCATTGGAAAACTACGCCATAGCGCAACGCAGCCCAGCGAGTCATGCAGCAAAACAATCGGGCTTGCATCAGAGTTCACCGCACTGGCTGGCTGCCAACGGCGTACGAATAATCTCCCACCCGGGGCATCTATCAGGCCATCATGCGTCGTAACCAGCGAAGAAGTGAAGTCAGTCATTGGCTTTTATCGAGGGTTATTATTAGTCGCCTATCAACATAACACACTTCACTTTACGCCTTCTGCACGGTCCATACGTCTATCAAACAACAATTATGCTGCATCGCAACAAAAAAGCACTATACTGAAAGTGTAGTCCTACAGGAGGACCACATATGACGTTTTTAATAACATCCCCTGCACGCGATAGTGAAGTTCTAGAGTTCTGGAGCTTGAACGCCCAATGCCATCGTGCCGCAGCCGAAGCGCTGAAAGCCTATCTAGGTTGAATCAGGTGCTTTTATTCACATTAGGCTAAAAGATAGTGACCGAAGCCGGGGTCGACCCCGGCTTTTTTATGCCTATGAAAATCTTTTCCATTCAAACAGATAACGTTGTTAGCAGACTAAATGTAAGCAAATGCTTACACAAAATGGCAAATCACCTACATCTTTTGGGCTACCCTGATGACGCAAAAGACCTTATGATCATTACCTACAGCTAAAATACTGCATTGCACAATTCAATGTTTGTACAAAAATAAGCTGTCAGTAACGATCTCTTCCCCCTCCCCTTGCCCCCTGAAAAAAAGGAGTAGACGCCATGCAGCACTCAGTGAATCAACGACCCACCATGGAAGCTGACATCTTGGAAGTATGGGGCCAGCGCGCTCTGCAACAGCGGGCAGCGCTTGATGCGATCAAGGCTTACCTAGGCTAAATACCTACTGAGATTAAGGCCTGTTAAAGTTTCAAGAACAAGTTATTAGCACTCGGTGCCATTAACACCACGCCTCAGCGAGGCGTGGTGCTGGTCACTATTAGCCGGGTTTACAACCAGTTAAATTCGGGCGTATCAACACTGTCTAACTGGTCGAGGTATGTGTTCTGTAGGATATACATGCGCTTCACATCCCGGTATCGGCCATTGATAAAGAACTCCTGCACTAGATGCCCCTCCTCAATAAAACCGCTCTCTTCGTAGAGGTGAATCGCTTTAACGTTCTCTACCGCCACGATGAGATATACCTTGTGTAGGTTTAGAATGGTGAACGAATAATGCAAGGCTTGACGGATCAATGAACGGGCGAACCCTTTGCCCTGATGATCAGGGGTAATAATGATTTGGAATTCGGCACTGCGGTGGATGTAATCGATTTCGATCAGTTCCACTAAACCAATCGCATTACCTTGGCTATCTTCGGCAACAAAGCGTCGTTCGGCGTTATCATGGATGTGTTTGTTGTAAAGCTCCTCCAGTTCGTCAAATGACTCGTAAGGCTCCTCGAACCAGTACGACATTATGCTCTGGTTATTATTGAGCTCGTGGACAAAGCGCAAATCATTGCGCTCTAGGGCCCTTAAAAAAAGTGTGTGACTCATTGTCCTCTACTCTGGTGGGTACCCTATAAGCATACCCGCTTCCCATCGGCTCGCTGCTAAATTTAAGGCGCGTTTAACGTCTGCAGTAAGCACCTAGTTTTTCGATGATAAAGAGGCTCCGATAGTCAGGTCATTTTGGCTAGGCGCTTGAATGAAAACAGCTCTGCCAGCGGATGCTCTTCTCCTTCGATTAGCGCGCGCAGTAATTTTGCACCGATCATGCTATAGCTAATGCCATTGCCGCCATACGCCATGGCGAAGTGTACGTGTGGCCCTTGGGCCTCATGGGGACCAAAAAATGGCAGTCCGTCTTTGGTTTCGGCAAACGTGCCGGCCCAAGAGAACGTCGGATTAATATCCAGCTTAGGCCATAGCTCCTCTACTTTGCTCGCCAGTCCCTGGGCTTTCTCTTCGACCCGCGCATCGCGACGCTTGGGGATATCTTCATCATCATCGTCGCCACCCACAAGCAAGCGGCCATCGCAGGTAGTACGTAGATAGAGATAGGGCCGTGCAGATTCCCACACCATGGTATGGCGTAATTTACCCAATGCTTCGGGTGAGAGCGGATCGGTGATAAGCGCGTAGCTACTGCGGTTGATCGCCACGCTCTCTGACAACCAGGATTGAGACTCGTAGCCTGCCGCTATCACCACATGCTGGCAGCGCAGGGTGGTGCCATTGGTCAGTGTCAGCGTGACGCCTTGTTCATCCGGCGCCATCGTCTCCATTTTTGTGCGGTCATAGACCTCACCACCACGCTCAACCAATTTGGCAAACAGCTGGTAAGCCATACGATAGGGATCAATACTGGCGGCTAATTGGGTAAGAATAGCGCCCGGTGCAGCAAAGCCGTACTCCGCTAAAATAGTTTCTCGATCAAGCCAGGAAGCATCAAAACCGTGCTTTTGACGCAGTGCCAGCTCCTCTTTTAAGGCCGTAACATCCTCCTCGTTACTGGCATAATAGAGGCTTTGTTGACGTGCAAAATCCACATCACCCAGCCCTGCCGCTAATGTTTCGAGTTCTCTGATCGCGTCGGCACAGGCGCGGTAAGCGAGTACAGCATTTGCTTCGCCATAAAGCTTCGCCAGGTCGGTCATATGCGTATCGATTTCATATTGCAATAAAGCCGTGCTGGCGGCGGAGCTGCCCCAGCCGACATCACGCCGTTCAAGCACCACGACATAATGGCCATGGCGACTTAACTCATCTGCAATCAATGCCCCCGTAATACCGCCACCAATAACGACCACATCGCATTGGTGATCGCGAGCAAGCGGAGGGTATGCTTTGAGCAGGCCGTTCTTGACGGCCCAAAAGGGGTAGCCACTTTTTAAATCCATGGGGTGCCTATGTGTGAGTGACATGCAGTATGCTGTTAACCATAGATGGTTCTTATAATCTTGCTCGAAAATTTAATCTAAGTTGTTGCCTTTACACATAAAAGGAGTTCTGCATGATTGATTTGCGCAGTGATACGGTGACTCGCCCCACTCCCGCCATGCTGGAAGCCATGATGGCCGCGCCGGTCGGTGATGATGTGTGGGGCGATGACCCAACGGTAAATGCGTTTCAAGCCAATCTAGCGGAGCTAGCTGGGAAAGAGGCAGCACTCCTTTTCCCCAGCGGCACACAAAGTAACCTAGTGGCGCTGATGGCTCACTGCGAACGCGGCGATGAATACATCGTTGGCCAATCAGCGCATACCTACCGTTATGAAGGCGGTGGCGCGGCGGTCTTGGGCAGTATCCAACCTCAGCCCATCGAGAATGCCGCCGATGGCGCATTGCCATTAGAAAAAATCAGCGCGGCCATTAAAGCCGACGATTTCCACTTTGCACGCAGCCAACTGCTGGCACTGGAAAATACCATTGGCGGCAAGGTGCTTCCGGCCGATTATGTGCAAAAAGCGACCGACCTAGCGCGGGAGCGTGGCTTGGCTACGCACCTAGACGGTGCACGTTTGTTTAATGCCGCCATCGCTACCGACACATCGCTCAAGCAGCTTTGCCTGCCCTTCGATAGCGTTTCTCTGTGTTTTTCAAAAGGCCTGGGGACGCCGATGGGTTCGGCGTTGGTGGGCTCGCAAGCACTAATTGATAAGGCTCGCCGTTTACGCAAAATGGTGGGCGGTGGTATGCGTCAAGTGGGCATTATCGCTGCAGCCTGTCAGTATGCATTGGACCACCACGTTACTGATTTAAGCGATGATCACCGTCGCGCAGCCCTATTGGCCAAAAGCTTAGCCAAGCTGCCAGGCGTCGAGATAACCTCACAAGCCACCAACATGGTATTTGCCCGGTTTCCTGACGCCCATGTGCAGCCACTGGCTGCGTGGCTTAAAGAGCATGGCATACTCATTGAGTTACTCTACGCCACCCGCTTTGTCGTCCATCGCGATATCAACGATGCGGATATTGAGAAAGTAGTCGCAGTAATGGAGGTCTATTTCAGCCGCCATTAATGGCTAATCGGTTTAGTTAAAAGAGGTGGCGTCCAAGGCGAGATGAACGGCGATACCCGCCATCATTAACCCTATCAGGCCATCGATAATACGCCATGCGATAGGTTTTGATAGCCAGGGTGAAAGTGCGGCGCCACCCCAGGCCAGCAGGCTAAACCAGAGTATGGAAGCCGTGGAGGCGCCCGCCACAAAAACACCAGCGCTCTCCTGCTGGACACCGATGGCCGGTATCAGCAGCAGCGTGTCCAAGTACACTTGGGGATTGAGCACCGTAACGGCAAGTGTCGCGAAAATTACTTTGGTTAAGCTGGGCGCTTTGCCCGCTTCGGCGCTCAAGCCTTGCCGCCCGCTAACCGCCCGGAATAGCGCCTGTGCCGCCAGCCAGCTCAAAAATGCCACGCCGACCCAGCGCATTACCTCCAGCGCACTGGGCATCGTCAGCAGGAAGGCGCTCACCCCAAACATGCCCGCCGTGAGCAGGATAATATCCGCGCTCATACATAGCCCAGCCGACCACCAGTGGTACTCACGGCGAATGGCCAACCCTAGGATGTAAGCGTTCTGCGCGCCAATCGCCATGATAATGCCGCCGCATACCAGCAGCCCAGTGAGGTAACTTTCCCACATTGCCCAATCCCCATTGCCAGAATAAGTGTCGCGTGCAACCCACGTGACGCTAAGGTAATGGACAATCTCAATAATAAATAATCATTCTGCTAATAGGGCATTAGTTTTTCTTATATAGTTAAAGCCGCCGCAGCCCCCACATAAAGTAAGCACCGCCAATTAAGGAGGCGACCAAGCCCGCGGGTATCTCATAGGGGAAGATAACCTGACGCCCTACCCAATCCGCCAGCACCATCAAAAGCATACCGATTAATGCCGCCCCCAGCAGATGCTGCTTAGCCCGAGAAAAGCCCACTAATCGGGCCATATGCGGCGCCAGCAGACCAATGAACGAAAGCGGCCCCACTACGAGAGTGGCGCAGGCGGTGAGCAGCGCCACTAATAGCAGTAACGCCAAGCGGGCTCGGTTGAGCGTTACTCCAAGGGCTTTGGCAGTTGGTGCGCCTAACGGCAAGATATCCAGCCAGCGGGTAAAGGGTAGCGTGACTAGCGCCAGCACCGCCGCAATCCCGCCGACCACCACTGCATTGCTAACGTCTACGTAATAGGTAGAACCTGCCAGCCAAGCAATCACCTGCTGGCCGCGTGGGTCGCCGCCTGCCAGCATCACGCTGCGCACCGCATCAAATAGCGCGCTGACGGCCACCCCGGTGAGCAATAAGCGTTCAGGGAGAAAACCACTTTTGCGGTTGATGCCGACCAGCACCAGCAGTGTCGCGAAAGCCCCTAACGTTCCCACACCAATCAGCATCATATTGGTGGGCGCAGGAAGTAGGAAAATCCCTAAAATCAGCGCAATGGCGCAGCCACCACTAATGCCTAACACCTCAGGGCTGGCCATGGGGTTGGCGGAAAGGCGCTGAAGAATAGTGCCTGCAATCGCCAGCATCAACCCGCTGGCCGCCGCTGCCATTACCCGGGGCATACGCCACTGCATGACATTCCAGTTATTGGGCGCCAGCCAATACCAGCCATCGACGCCCTGGCCAAACAGCAAGCCGAGAACCGTCGCCCCCAGTAACGCGAGCAGTAAGCCAGCGGCTAACCGCGAGGGTGCAGGGTGGCGATGCGTGAATACGTCCGCGCCTTTCGGTGGGCGATCGCCCTGCAGTTTTAAGCGCGGAATAAGCCACATTAATAGTGGTGCCCCTAGCGCACCGGTAATCGCCCCGGTAGGAATAAAGGCGGCCGCCATGCCCGAAAACTGCTGCAGCAACAGATCCGTCGTGGCCAACAGTACGGCCCCTAATAGGGTTGACCAGAGTAGCCGTGGCCCTAACCGGCGCGCACCCGACATACGCACGATATTGGGTGCTGCCAAGCCGATAAAGCCAATGATACCCACCACGCTGACAATGCTGCCGGTAATAAACACCGCCAGTCCCATGCCCGCAAAACGTAGATAGGCAAGCGATACACCGAGGCTCTTGGCACTTGCATCATCCAATTCCAACACGGCCAGCGGGCGCAATAAAAACCATGCCGCCACGCAGCTAATGGCCAGCCGGGGCCACAGTATCGCAACGCCGTCCCAACCGTTTTGCGCCAGCGAACCAGCGCCCCAAATCAGTAACCCAGAGAGCGCTTCGTGGTTAAACAGCAGTAGCGCTGTGGAGAGCGCTCCCAGATAAAGATTCACCACCAGGCCCGCCAGCACCACTACGATCGGCGCCAACCCGCGCCGCCACGAAAGCAGGAAGACTAATCCCACCGCTAGCGCACCGCCCAACAAAGCCACCCATTCACGCCCGGCTACCAGCAGCCCCGGCGCTAGTAAGGTGGCGGTCATCAGTGCCAGGTTAGCGCCCGAAGCCACCCCCAGGGTGGTGGGCGAGGCCAGCGGGTTGCGCAGCACCTGCTGCATCAGTACGCCGGCCAATCCCAACCCACCCCCGGCGAGCAAAGCAATCGAAAGGCGCGGCCACCAAGCGAAATAAAGCAGCAGCTCGTCAACGTTCTCAAAAGAGGGCGCCACAAGGGCCTGTAGACCCAGCGCAAAACCACCTTGGCCCTGCAACCCCAGCCAAAACAGCACCACCATCGGCAGGCTAAGCAACAGGCAGGCTTTCGCTGGCGACATCCCTCCTATCCGCTGGGTAAATTGAGCAGCGCCTAACATAGCGAGCCATCCCCTTTCATAAACGAGGAACTTGCCGCAGGGGCGGCGATAGGCAGCAGCATCATTTTTTAGCCTTAATCGTGTTTGGAAATCAGTCATTAAATGATAAGTATCGATTCTAAATGATAACGATTAGCACTACAATTGACACCTTTATTAAGGGAGGCAATTCTATGGCAGCCAAACCGAGCTACCAGCTATTCGATATCACCCTCGCTCGGCGCACCCAAGTCAGCGCTTCATTGGTTCGATTTACGTTCAGCGGCCCTGCCGTTAGCCAGATGGCGACTTACGCACCGGATCAGCGCGTCAAACTGTTTTTCCCGGAAAGAGGCGGTACTCTCGACCCCTTGTTTGAGATCGCCAAACAGGATGAGCACGACTGGTACAGCGCCTACCGTGCCCTGCCGGATGCCCAGCGACCTTCTGCACGCACTTATACTATCCGCGCCCTGCGCGCTGAAAAAGCCGAGGTGGACGTGGAGTTCGTGCTTCATGGTGACAATGGACCTGCCTCACGCTGGGCAATGCAGGCCCGCCCTGGCGACCGTCTGGCCATGACGGCTCCTATCGCCAATGCGGATGGCCCAAAGCTGGGCTATGAATGGAAGCCGCCCCAAGACGTGCGCCGTATTCTGATCATCGCCGATGAAACCGCTCTTCCCGCTGCTGCCGGCATTTTGGAAACCCTCGATGACCTGCCGCTCAAACCCAAGGTAGAAGCGCTGTTCGAAGTGCCTCGCAGCGACGATGTTCAGCCGCTCCCCCAGGCTGCCAAGCTGCGCTGGCTGGCGCGTGATACCGAACCTGGCTGTCAACACGGTGAACTGCTAATGCGGGCGCTGCGTGATATCGATTTGCATAAGGAAATTCAAGCGCTAGGCGGCACGCCTACGACACCCGCTCCCAACGACAAAAGCGACGATGAGGACGGCCCGCTCTGGGAACCTGCCACCCTGGATGACAGCGCACCCTTCTACGCCTGGATCGCCGCTGAAACCAAGGTCGCCATGAAGCTGCGTCGCTATTTGGTCAACGAGTGCGGGCTACCCAAGCAGTACGTTACCAGTATGGGCTACTGGCGCCTGGGCAAGGTCAATGGTTAAGGGCATGACAAACAGCACGGTATTAAACAGTCAGCCCACTAGCAAGTCCGCTCAAACGCCACTTGGTTGGCGAGACAGCCCGCATCACTTTGGGCGGATTAGTCGAGCTTTACACTGGCTTACGGCGGCGCTGGTTTTATTTCAGTTTATCGTCGTACTGGCTTGGCGAGCCATGGGCGAAAACACACTCACTATATTCCTGTCGAGCATTGGCCCGCACGGTTCCCTGGGTTTTCTAATATTACTTGTGACCCTGGCCCGCCTTGGCTGGGCATTGAGTAACCGTAAGCATCGCCCACTGCCTCCGCCTGGATCTAGCGGGCAAATTGCACGTATCGTCCATATCACCCTTTATGGACTGCTGCTGTGGCTGCCCGCTTTTGGGCTATTGCGCCAGTATGGCCGCGGTGGAGCACTCCAATTCTACGGCCTTGAATTACTGCCTGAAGCAGAGCGTAACATCACTTGGATGATGGCTCCTGCCGGCTTACTGCATAGTCCACTCTCCTGGCTGCTATTGGGACTAATCATCAGTCATATCGTTATTGCCCTGGTTCATCGCTTATGGTTCAGAGATCCAATATCGGCGCGTTTGATGGGTTAAAGGAACCGAGGTAGGGAGACATTTTATTATTGTCACCAGGTTACAAATGAGAACTATTAGCACTAGAATAGGGCTATTACTCTTTATCCTTCCGCCAGGAGTCATTCATGTTCGAGGTCAAAGGCGCCACCTTTGAAATCAATGGCAAGCCGCTTTTAGCGCCCATTGAACACACCTTTCATGAGGGCAAAGTGTACGGTCTGATTGGCCATAACGGCTCGGGAAAATCGACGTTAATTAAGCTGATGGCCCAGCAGCAGCCTACCTCCCAGGGCAATATCCATTTTGATCAACGTCCACTCAATGATTGGGGAAACCGCGAGTTCGCACGCCAAGTGGCGTATTTGCCGCAGCATTTGCCAAGTGCCGAAAACTTGACCGGGCGTGAGCTGGTGGGTTTTGGTCGCTACCCTTGGCATGGGCTCTTGGGGCGTCATACGCAAAAAGATAAAGACGCCGTGGAGCGCGCTATTGCTCTCACTCACACCGAAGCATTTGCAGACCGCTTGGTCGATACGCTCTCCGGTGGGGAACGCCAACGGGTGTGGCTGGCGATGCTACTTGCCCAGGGCAGCCGTTTCCTGCTGCTGGACGAGCCACTGGCAGCGTTGGATATCGCTCATCAAATGGAAGTGCTGGCGCTGATCCGTAAGCTGTGCGATGAGTTGAACCTGGGTGTGATTATCGTGCTGCACGATATCAATATGGCCTCACGCTACTGCGACGAGCTGATGGCGCTACATAGCGGCCGCTTATTGGCGCATGGCAGTCCCAGTGATTTGATGAGCTGTAGTACCTTAGAAGCGATTTATGGCCTGCCAATGCAGGTGATGAAACACCCCAACGGAGAGCACAATATCGCCGTTGCGCAATGACGTTAACGCTTAAGCCGTCATTTAAAACATAGGCATTTAAAACATAGTCATTCTCAACAAAGACCTTTAATTGATAGTCATTACCGTTTAACCTAAGCCACTGCTTATTTCCCAGCGCCTAGTGTTGGAGTTCGGTTATGCCCCTTGCCCTGCGTCAGCCGTCACTGTTCGAGCCTTCGTTGGCCGCCTGCTATACCGGGCCGCTGGCTAACTTTTCGCCCCCGTTAGTGGGTGGGATGCCACCGCTGGAAGCGTTCAAAGCCGCTCGCTGGCGGGATATCAATTGGCTCAAACAGGACCTGGCACGCTTCTCGTCTCAATATCCAAACGGTGACTCGCGGGCAGTCGTCTCCCTATGGTCCAAGTGGCACTTCAACGCGCTGACCGTCCCTACGCTCACGGCCAATCTGCTGCTCAACCGAGACTTGCCGATCGGTTTGGATAATGTACAGGTAATCTTCAACAAAAACGGCGCAACGGCACGGCTTTGGCTACCTCATGAAGGCTCGCCTTTAACCACCGATGACCCTTTTGAGCGCTTCACTACGCTGATTGAGCAACACTGGGCACCGTTGATTGAGCAGTTAGCGGCTATTTCTGGTGCTGCACAGCGAGTGTTTTGGAGCAACGCCGGTGGCTACCTGGATTATTACGTGCATGCGTTGGCCGAGCACCCACTGGTAAATGAAGCAGCGCTTGAAGCAGCTAAAGCGCTGTTAGAAACGCGTACGCTCCCTAACGGTAAGCGCAACCCGCTGTTTCAGCCGGTGCGTTACTTTACGCCCAAAGGTAGTGAAGAGGTTAAGCGGGTGCGCAAGCTCTGCTGCCTGCGCTACTTGCTGGATGAATTTGATGTCTGCGGCACCTGCCCGCTCGAGGGCTGCGACCTACAAGCGCGTAAGCGCACCAAGCAGGTCACCGGCTAAAACGCCCGCTTTCTGCGCTGTTAGCCATTGATTTGCGCAACCGCGTCCTCGCTTGCTCGCGCACGCTGCTCGCCTTTCAGCTCGCTAAGTTGCCCCTTAGACATTTCCAGCAAGCGATCAGCGTGGACGAAGTAGCTATCGTCATGGCTGATGGCAAATACGGTTTTCCCCATCGCTTTTAAATGTGGTAACAGCTCGCGGTAGAAAAGGCGCCGGAATTGCGGGTCTTGATCCGCCGCCCACTCGTCGAGCAGTAAAATATCGCGCTTTTCAGCAATCGCCAGCAAAAGCGCCAGGCGCTTGCGTTGCCCTTGGGAGAGCTGGGTGTTAATGACGCGATCCCCCTCCCACTGCAATTTTTGCTGCATCTGCAGTCGCTCAAGCCAAGTATCAACGACCTGAGGGTCGGCAGGCTGCCCTTCGGGGCCCATGGTTTGGTCGAATTGATGAAAATCAGTAAACACACTGGCGAAGCGGGCGCGAAAGGCCTCCCACTGATCGGCGTTGATCACTTGGCCATCGACTTTGATGACACCGCTTTGCGGGCGGTATAGGCCAGAAAGCAACCTGGCAAGGGTCGACTTGCCACTGCCGTTGCCGCCGATCAGAAACACCTGCTCGCCACGCTCAAGGGACATATTTAAAGGTCCCACCTGGAACCCTTCGCCCTGGGCAGTAGCAGGATAGTGATAGGTGACCGCTTCAAGCTCAATGCGCTGCCAATCGGTCAGCGTATCGTCTACCGCAAAACTTGGCTGGTATTCAGCTAGCTCCAGGCTGCTCAATTTATCAAAGGCGACCTGGGCACTAATCAGTGTTGGCCAAGCGCCTACCGCTTGAATCAACGGCGTGCGCAGAAATAAAAGCGTCAGCGCAAAGGTGGAAGCCACCATGGTGTTGGCCCAGCCCAACCCATTAGAAAGGAAAAACACCACGCCGATAGCGCCCAACATCATGATGTTAGACCAGTTATTGGCACTGAGGTGGTAGGTATCGGCACGGATGATGTGGTAACGGTAGTCCCGGGCATTGAGGGTGTAACGCTCGTCAAAAAAGCGTCGGGCACGGTCACGGTTGAGCGCCAACTCCTTGCGCCCTTCTATCGCCGATTGGTAATCTTTGTAAAGGCGATCCTCACTCTCCCGCACGAGGTGAAAGTGGCGATACACCTTGGAGACCAGCCACCAGCCCACCCCCATCGTGAAGGCGATCCATAGTACGGTAATGACCACCATTTGGGGCGAGAGCCATGCCAAATAAGCGACCGAAGCCAGCGTAAGCACGACGCCCTGAATCAGCTCAGGCAGGCGCACAAAACCAATGGTGATGTTGCGCACATCGCTGGAAAGGCTGGCCAGCAAGGTAGAATTACCCAACTGCTCCAACCGCTCAATATCAGTATCGAGAATTCGCTTCACTAGGCGCGAGCGTAGATCGAATACAAAGTGATGGCCCAGCAAAGTAAGCGCCAACTGCGTCCCCAGCGTTACCGCCAGCAATACCGCTAACAGACCTAGAAACTGCGGCAATGCCGCCAAACTGCCGACCTCGATTAAGCGCTGATTGATGAAGGCAATCACTCCAACCCCTAAGCCAGCGCTCAATAGGCTCAGCACAATGGCGCCCATAAAAGGCCAGCGGTAGTGGCGAAATACTAAATGAAGCAGTTCCATGAGTCTCCTTGCCTTCCTTTAGTGCTTTATAAGCGGCGAATTGTGACGCACTGATGGGCCAAGTCAATCATGAATTGATTTTCATTTGCTTTGGAATACATTTGTTTCATTACCGTTTTTTGATTAACGTCATACTTCTATAAGCTTGGATAATCGCCATGCTGGATTACAAACTGCTTCACGCCTTGGCGACCGTGGTGGAGTGTGGTGGTTTTGAGCGCGCAGGCGAGGTGCTGGGGCTGTCACAATCGGCCGTTTCTCAACGCATAAAAGCGCTGGAGATTCGCCTGGGTCAGCCTGTGTTGGTACGCCATCCCCACTTAGCCCCCACACCTGCGGGCCAGCGGCTATTAACGCACTACCAACAGGTACAGCTATTAGAGCGTGACCTGCGGGGCTCTCTACCCACCTTGGATGATCAAGCGCCACGCCTGCGTATTGCGATCAATGCCGACAGCCTCGTCACTTGGTGGGCCGAGGCGGTCGCCGCTATTTGTCAGCAGGAGGGCGTATTACTGGATCTTGTGATTGAAGACCAGGATGTCGGACTCAAGCGGATGCGTGATGGGGATGTCGCCGCCTGCCTATGCGCCACCCCGCACCCCATTGCCGGGGCGCGCTGCGTAGCGTTAGGGGAAATGCGCTACCATCCCCTGGCAACCCCTGCTTACGTTGAGCGCTACTTTTCAGATGGCCCAACCACGGAGAACTTTCAGCGTGCACCGGCCATTGTTTTTGGCCCACACGATCAATTGCAGCATCGGTTTATGGCGCTGTTTGGTTTTCAAGGCCGCTTCCCTTATCACCTTTGCCCCTCGTCAGAAGGTTTTGTCCGCTTAGCCGCGGCGGGGATTGGTTACGGCATGATGCCGCAACTGCAGACAAAGGAACTAATGCAAAGTGGCCAACTGGTCAGCGTGGCGCCAACCCATTATTTATCAGTGCCTCTTTATTGGCATTTTTGGCGCCATAGTGGAAAGATAATTCAACGGCTTACCGACCATTTTCACCATATCATTTATTAAGCATGAGCCTTTTAAACAGTGATTTTTTAAAAACCGGCTACACTATAAGGGCTTATCAAACGGCACAGAAAACTCGGTGATAAGGTTTTTCTAGCGGCTACAATGATGAGCGGCCCCTGGCAGCGGTAAGGGAACCCAGGGAATAAAGACGGGATAAAAACTAATAAAAGCGATGCGCTATGCATGCTGGACGTTTTACGGCAGGTGTTTACATCTGCTTTATGCTGCTGTTAGCTGGTTGCTGGATGCCGATAGCACATGCAAACGCTTTTCTTTCACTATCGCCCAATCAGGCGAGCTACTCGCTTAGCGCTTATAGTGAATTTTGGCATGACACTGATAAAGCAATAACGCTAGAGAAACTGCTCGCTGATCCTCCCGCGTTCGAGCAGGCTCATCACCCAGAGGATTTAAACTTCGGTTATACTCAAAGTGATGTGTGGTTAAAAACCGAACTACATAATGGTGCCTCAGACACCCAACACTGGTTAGTGCAGTTTGAGTACCCCTTTTTGGATTACGTTACGCTTTACACGCTGCGCCAACAGGGCATTGTTGCGCAACGCAGCGGTAGCGCCTTACCGGTCGAAAAGCGGGCGCTCGCCCACCGTCAGGCGGTTTTTCCGTTGGAACTGGCCGCAAACGAGCGTGTAACGCTGTATGTCCATGTGGCTGCCTCAGGCAGTAAAATGCTTAGCTTCAACGCAATGGCCCCCAACACGTTTTATGCCCAAAATGATCGTCATAATTTCTGGATAGCCAGTTATTTTGGCATGCTGTTAGCGTTAGGCTTATATAACTTGCTGCTCTTTTTGGGCTTAAAAGAGCGTGTGTTTCTGCACTACTCACTTTTTGTCGCTGGCTTTGGTGTGGCCATTTTTACCTTTAACGGTATTGGCACCCTGATGTTTTGGAGCTTTCTAGGCGAGAATACCGCACGCTTGGTAGCACTCGGCTTTACCTTTGCATCCACCATGGCAACCCTGTTTGCACAAAGTTTTTTAAACACAGAGACTTACAGCCCTCGCTGGCATCAGGTATTAAGCCACTTTCGCAGCTACTGCTGGTTAGCCGTGTTTGCCACGCTGTTCCTGCCTATCCCCTCAGCCCTTTACCTGATGGATGTGACGGGTTTTACGGCCGCGTTACTGCTACTGCTCTGCGGCAGCTACTGCAGCTTACGTCGCGTGCCTAGTGCTCGGCTGTTTGTATTTGCGTGGTCGCTATTTTTACTGGGCGCTGGCGTCTTCGCGCTACGTAACCTCAGCCTGCTTCCCGCCAATTTCATTACTTTATACGGTATTCAAATTGGCTCAGCGTTGGAAATGCTGCTGCTCTCGTTTGCCCTGGCAGCGCGCTTTAACAAGCTGAAACGGCAAAAAGAGCGCGCGCAATCCGCCGTACTGGCAGCACTTAAGAAGCAAGAGGCCGCGCTAGAACAGAAAGTGGCCGCTCGCACTAAGGCATTGGAGCATTTAGCCAATTATGACGTGTTGACCGGTTTGTTAAATCGTCATGGATTGATGCGTGCCACCGAAAGCGCGCTGGAACGCAATCGAAAGCATGAGCAGTGCCTGGCGCTGCTCATGCTCGACCTGGACCGCTTTAAACCGATCAATGATTGCTATGGCCACGAAGCGGGGGACTTTGTCTTACAAAAAGTTGCCAAGCGTATCGCGCATTTAGCGCGCGACAATGACCACTGCGCCCGGTTTGGAGGCGACGAGTTCATTATTATTATGGAGAATATAGCGTCCGACGATGTGTTGGCACCTATCGTGGCTCGCATTGACCAAGCCATACGCTCACCGATCAAGCTTCCCTGCGGTGAACGTGTCAGCGTTAGCGCAAGTATTGGAATCAGTCTCTGCTCCGGTTCAGAGAGTGCCACTCTTGAGAGTTTGCTGCGCGAAGCCGACAGCCATATGTATGCCGTTAAATCACGCCAAGCGGCAGCCTGCTTGCGCTACGGCTCGGCGAGTGTTTAGCCCGTTAATCAAACAAGCTCATGCGCTTCATCACGTTGTCGCGCTTAATTTTCCAGTGGAACATCGCGCCCGCCACATGGAGTACCACCAAGCCTAAAATGATCCAGCCTAGCCGCTCATGCCACATAAACAGCTGCTCAGAAAGCTGTTCACGCTCAGCCAGCAATCCGGGTAAGTGCCAGTGGAAAAACTCTACCGGAAAGCCGCCGCTAGCCGTGGCGGCCCAGCCCAATAGCGGCATAATAATAAGCGCTAAGTAGAGTAGATGGTGCACGCTGGAGCTGACGATACGCTCGAATGCATTTAACGGGGGCTCGTGGTCAGGCACTACGAACGCCAGTCGGGTGATAATACGCAGCGTCATCAGCAGTAATATCAACACGCCGAGCGTTTTATGACTGGTATACAGCAAGTTCGTCAACGTGTTGCCTACCAACGCAACAGTGCGCTCAAACCCCAGAAAGCCTAACGTTAAGCCGCTGGCCAATGAGAGCAACACCGCGCCCGCGACAAGCCAATGAAGCACTCGGTGCGGGTAGATATAGTGATCCAGTTCATGCATATAGAGTGCTCCTAACAGCAAATTCATTTGCTTTGTAGTCTAGTCAGTAACGTTCCCTTACGCTGATTAAAGCACCTCACGGCCCTCTTCGTTAAGCGTTACTTCATAGAGCATTTTGCCTTTATTACGTTGGAAACGCCTGCAGGGCTAGCCGAGCAGCTACTTCTTACCTAACAATTTATCTAACGATGAGCGTTTTACCTCGGCCAAGAACGTTAATGAAGACCGCCTTACTGAACTGGCCGCTCTATTAGCCTTGGTCTGGCGCGGCTAACTGCTCACGGATTAACTCACCCAATCGACGCGCAGGCTCTGAAGGACGATGCGGCGCTCGGTGAAGCGCCAGTTCAATCATCGGCAGGGCGGGCAGCCCGCTGCTCTCGTCCAGCGGCCTAAGCGCTGGGGTCAACATACTGCGGGTCACCACCACGATGGCCAATCCGGCGGTCACGATCGGCGCCAGGCCAGCCATGGATTGGCTGGTATAAGCAACGCGCCAGCTCCGCCCTGCTGCTTGCAACGCCTGCTCGGCCACTTCCCGGAACACATCCGCTCCTGGTGAATACAGTGCTAACGGCAATGGGTCGCTTAACAGTGGCTGCTGGTGCATTCCAACGGCCCACAGTAACGGCTCTCGACGGATGACATCGCCCCCCGGCGAATTGCGTTGACGTGTCACCAGCGCGAGATCCAGCGCTTTGGCTTTTACTTGCTCCACAAGGTGGGCACTGGTGCCGCAAATCACCTTGAGCCCCACCGCCGGGTAGAGCTGATGAAAGTAAGCAAACACCGAGGGCAACAGCGAGGCGTAATCTTCCGGTATGCCCAGCGTTAGATCACCGGTCACCTGGCGCGCCTGCATATCACTCCATGCTTCATCATTAAGTGCCAACAGCCGCCGAGCATGATTGAGTAACCGCTCCCCTTCCGAGGTAAAGCGTATTCGCCGCCCTTCCCGCTCGTGCAGTGTTAGCGATAACTGCGCCTCCAGCCTTTGTAACTGCATGCTCACCGTAGACTGCGTATACGCCAAGCGTTTGGCGGCGGCGGTCACACTGCCGGTATCCGCAATGGCCACCAGGGTACGCAGCAGGGTTAGGTCTAAGGTAGGCGCGCGCATATATCACCATTCTTGATCAAAACGATCATAAAAGATCGATATTGTGATGCATTGATGATGAGTATGCTGCTCGGCACATGCTCAAATCAAGGAGATCTCCCATGCATCACGTTCACTCCCCCGCCCTTTTTCCACGTTGGTACAGTGTTGGTGCGGCGTTAGTGGCCGTGATGCTGTGGAGCGCAGCGCCGTTGCTGGCAGCGTTTGCCAAGGCGACACCGCCTTTACAGCTAACCGCCGTAACACTGCTTGCGGGGGCGCTAGCAACGCTGCCACTGAGCCGCCGCGTTAATGTTGCTGCCAGCGGCGCGGTTTGGCAGATAAGTGTCTGGGTGGGCATTCCGTTACTTATTTTTGGCGCTGTCAGTAGCTATTTTATTGGCATGCGGCTCGCGCCAGCAGCCGAGGCCGCGCTGATTACCTACACATGGCCTGTGTTATTCGTTCTGCTTAGCCAATGGAGTCGCTTTGGTCGCCTGCGCATCGCCGGGGTTCTAGGCGCGCTGATTGCATTTTCAGGCGCGGCACTGCTGTTAGTTCCCCAAGCCGCCAGCGGTGGTTTAGGTGGCGCCACCACGGGTTACGCACTGGCCTTGCTGGCTGCCTGCTGCTGGGCACTCTATTCGTGGCTCAGTCAGACGGCCCCGTTAGCCCTGGCGCCACTCCTGCCGCGACTGCTGCTGATCGCCTGCGCGATTGCCGTAGCCGCTAGCCTACTCCTGGAAGGCCCATTGCCTTTACCCAGCGGTGAAGCCTTGCTGGCGGGCATTGCATTGGGGTTAGGCCCCTACGGCGTGGCCATGGTGGCGTGGGACAAAGCACTGCGCTGGGGGCACGCCAGCTTAGTGGGCAGCTTAGCGTATGGCGTACCAGTACTCGCCGCCCTATTACTGGTAATTGCCGGAATGAGCGTGCTCGATTGGCGCTTACCCACGGCGGCGGTACTGGTGGTGGTCGGCTGCCTCAAAGCTGGCCGCTAAGCGGATGTAACGCGAGGGCGTTCGGTGATTAAAGCGCTGGCTCACTCTGCAAAATGTCGTCGAGCAACTCCGTCAACCAGTTAGGCTTGAACAACGCTGGATCAGCCTCGTGCATCTCTTCCAGTGTCCACCAGTGCCAAGCCTGGATCGTCGAGCGCTCTTCATCGCTCCAGTGAGTGTTAGAGATATCCTCCGTTGGCGGGCAACGCACTAAGAAGTAGCGCTCCAACCAGCGGGCGGGGGTAGAGCGCGCCACGGCGTATATGTCATCTCTTTCGCGCAGTAAGGGTCCGATGGGACAAGTGAGGCCGGTTTCCTCTTTAAGCTCACGGATAGCGGTGCTGGGGTAATTCTCTTCCTCAAGTAACTCACCGCCAACGGTGCCCCAAAAAGGGGCTTGATGTTCATCATGGTAACGAAAAAGCAGCAGGCGCCCTTGCGGGTCGACCACCATTAAACGTGCTGAACGGCGTGTTTTGATTTGTTGGTTCATAAGCGATCCATGCCTATTGATAAAGTGCAGAATACACGGCTAAAGCAGCGGCAACGTGCGCGCTCGGCAATGCCTTTTTAGCCTAGCTGGTTTGCATAGATTTACCGGGATAATTAGCCATTCGGTGAAGCGACAGCGGCTCGTCAGGTTTGTAACGTGTCAACTGGCCTAAAGCCTACTACGTAATGCTGAGCGAACGGCGGAAACATAAACGCGCCTATCATTATTAGCGATAGGCGCGTCAAATCCACTAACTAACGGAAAGTGTTTATAGCTCGGGAGGGATATCCGTCGGCTCCATTTCAACGTTTAGTTCAAATAAACCGCTACCGGTAGCGCTAAAACCGCTTGCGCTGACGGTGTACGTGCCAGGCAGCAGCTGTTGTTGAATGCGGGAGTCGGTGCCCCCTGCGCCGTCGTCGTCACTTGCATTTACCCCTTGGCCACTAATCTCAATGAACGTATCAAAATCGGCAGAGCGCATTTCCAAGGTGACTAATGAGCTCTCTTCTACCTCCAGCTGGTAGGTCAGCGGCTCGCCGCTATACCAGCCATTGAGCGCTTCACTCGGCGTGAGCGTGCCTTCATTGCGCAGCTCCACCTCCGGCATATCGCGCGGCTGCATGGCGAGCGTAAACATCCCGCTGCTTTCGCCATAGGCGGTACGGGCAGTGAGTTCGTAAACACCGGGAGCAAGGAAGTCAGCGATTCGAGCATCCAGATTGCCCGCGCTGTCATCGTCTTCGCGGTAATAGCCATTGGGGCCTTCCAACACCAGGAAGGAATCGATATCGCTGGCACGCATTTCGATCTGATACATGCCGGCTTCTTCTATCTCGACTTGGTAACGCAGCGCTTCTCCGCTGTACCAACCATTGAGCGATTCATCCGCGGTAAGCGGGCCATCGTTACGTAGCTCACCATCTCCGGGTAATTCATGGGGCTCCACGGTCAGCGTGTAGACACCATTGCCGTCACCGTAGGCGCTGCGGGCGGTCAGCGTGTATTCACCGGGCGCAAGAAAATCAGCAATGCGGGCATCTAAGTCACCGGCGCTGTCATCATCTTCACGGGCATAACCACTGGGGCCTGCCATTTCCAAGTAGGGGTCAAAGTCACCAGAGCGCATTTCAATCTGGTAAAGCCCTGCCTCTTCAATATTGAGCGTTATTTCATGCGCATCGCCCTGCAGCCAGCTGTCGATGGGCTCGCCGACGGTCACCGTGTCAGCATCGGTGAGCTCTATCCGTCGGCTATCAATATTAAACGGGCCGTAACTATGGGCATCGGCACCGCTCACCACCACCACATAGTCACCGCTCTCCTCGATTCGATGGCGCACAACAGGTGCATTATTGAGCAGTTGGAGCTGGTCATCATAAAGCGCCATGACGCCCTGCAAGGCACCGCTTAGAGAGATTTCGACAATCTCATCCGCTTCTAGGGCGATGGCATAGCGCATAAAGCGGCTGCCATCGTTACCGTTAAGTTCGCTCGCCGAGGTTATTTCTCCGCGTGTGCGCTCCGCTAGCGCCAGTCTCTCCAAACCCATAATAGCCTCGGCGACCGCTGGCTGATCAGTCGTTTCGGTGTTTTCGGCGGGTGCCTTTTCCGCCATACCCTCGGTTAACGGCAATGCCTGAGCGGCGAAAAAGCCGACGGCAGCGCCCCCGAAAGCCACCAAAACAAATGCTAGCGAAGCAGATTTAGCCATGAGCAATTCCTTGTTAAGTCGTAATGACAATCATTAATAAACTAAGCATACGTGATTATATGATGCTTAACGAATTCAAGTGAGCGTTTCATAAAAAATACTGCATTGCACAAAACTCATTTTTGACTAACTTAACCCGTGGGGCGATAAGTCACTGAAACTCAACACTAGGTACATTGCGATTTAAAAATCTTGAAATTGAACCTAACTGCGTCGATCTTCTCAAAGCTTGCTGACCCGCAACGACAAGGGTAGTATCGCAAGGCCTACTCGGCACCTCATCGAAGAATGCGGGATCCGTAATACGCAAAATCGAGGTACTCCTATGGGAGCCCAAAAACGACTGATCCGAACGATTTGTTTGGCAGCAGTAGTGGTTGGTAGTGCTGCCAACAGTGCGTTTGCACATGAAACAGCAACACAGGAAGGCGTTGCCTCCTTTTACAGTGACCGCTTTCAAGGCGCGACCACTGCCAGTGGAGAGCCTTTTGATCAACAAGCGTTGACCGCCGCCCACCCTAGTTTGCCGTTTGGCACGAAGGTGTTGGTGACGCGCCCTGACACAGGGCAAGAAGTAGAAGTATTGATCAATGATCGCGGCCCCTTTGTTCAAGGGCGCATTATTGATTTATCCAAACGCGCGGCAGTGAAGCTTGGCATGCTACGCCGCGGTACAGCACCGGTTATGGTAACGCTGTTGGATTAACGGATAACACATTCTTGGTTGGTGTGTGATACCCTTAGACTAATTAATGCGACAGTAAACCAGTCAAAATAATGCCAGCTAATAAAGACAGGGCGACCAGCAATGGTCGCCCTGTTTCTTTTGGGTGTTTTTCTCTCAGCGCTTTCTGCAATAGCGGCGAACTTGCAAGCAAGCTAATGGTCTCTATGCTGCAAGGATTGACTCATGCGTTGTTCAATACGCGAAGTAGTTGCAGGAGGCATTTATGCAGTCACAGTTTTATACGCTTACCGATTATCCTCGCGGCCTACCCGATCGCTCTCTGTTTTCACTGGAAACGCAGACGTTACCAGAGTTAGCCAGCGGCGAAGTACGCATTCGTAATCACTGGCTCTCAGTGGATCCGTATATGCGCGGCCGCATGAGCGGCGTTCGTACCTATGTAGAACCGTTTGAGCTCGGCAAACCCATGGAAGGCGGCGCTATTGGCGAAGTGATCGAAACCAATGACGCAAGCCTCAAGGTGGGTGATCGCGTCAGCCATATGGGCGGCTGGCGTGACATCGCCCAGCTGCCTGCCCAGGGAGTCACGCCATTACCCGATCTAGACGTTCCTGAGCAGGCTTATTTGGGAGTGCTAGGCATGCCCGGCATGACCGCCTGGACCGGCCTCAATCTGATCGCAGAGTGCAAACCGGGCGATAACGTATTGGTCAGTGCGGCCAGCGGTGCGGTTGGTTCACTGGCAGTACAATTAGCCAAAGCAAAAGGCTGCCATGTCGTGGGTATTGCGGGCGCTGCCCATAAGCTCGCTTGGCTCGAATCAATGGGCGTCGAGCCGGTTAGCTATCGTGATCGCAATGCGCAGGAGCTCAGTGATGCCATTAAGCTTGCTAGCCCCGATGGTATCGATGTGTATTACGAGAATGTGGGGGGTATTTGTTTGGAAGCCGCGCTCAGCCAGTTAAACGAGGGTGCCAGGATCGCCGTGTGCGGCATGATCGAAAGTTATAACGCCGAAAAGCCGACTCCCGGCCCCAGCAACCTTTCGCAGCTGGTGATACGAAAAGCCAAAATGCAGGGGTTTATCGTAGCGGACCACTGGTCGAGCTACCCCTACTTCCTAAACGAAGTGGCCCCCCAAGTCGCCGCTGGCAAACTGGTTTACAAAGAGACCGTGAAAGAGGGATTAGAGAGCACGCCAGAGGCATTTCTGGCGTTATTTGAAGGCGACAATACTGGCAAGATGTTGGTTAAGCTAAACAACGAGTCGTTGCGCTAGATTAAACTTGCTGGCTTTATCTATTCCTGCCCCCGAAAGCCGCGCTACGTTGGTAGTGCGGCTTTTTTATTGATCACTGTTCGTACTGGCCGATCAGAAAACGTTAGACCAAAAGCGAATTGATTATTAAAATCGCTTAGCTATCAAAGTGTGCTTTAACCCTTGGCGTCGCTGACAGGGGAGAGCGCAGTGCGTAATCGCCACTTGGCCACCACCGCTAGGTGGCATTAACTCGTTGTTAATTAGGGGTCACCTCATGGATGAACACTCACGTACGCACAGCAGATGGCCGCTATTGCTGCTTGGCCTGTTGCTAGCGGCGGCGGGACTTGCCTTGGCGATTGGCGGGGGTAAGCTGCTTAGCTTAGGCGGTAGTGCGTATTACTTGATCGCCGGCATAGGCGTTATAGGCAGCGGTATTTTACTGGCCATGCGCCGGGGCGCGGCGCTTTGGCTTTATGCGCTCATTTTGTTTGCGACCCTGGTATGGGCGTTATGGGAAGTCGGCTTAGACTGGTGGCAGCTGGTACCACGCGTCGCCATCCCCTGTTTAATCGGGATCATTCTACTGCTTCCCTGGTGGCGTAAACCGCTACATTCACGGGGCGGCAGCCTGGCATTGGTAGGCAGCATTGTGGCGGCCATTCTGGTGGCGATTGCGAGCCAGTTAAGCGACCCCGGCAGCATCGAAGGGACGATTTCCAACCCCAACGAAGCGGCTAGCACCGTTAATCCCGCGCAAGTAGCGGGAGACGACTGGCCTGCCTATGGTGGCACCAATGCAGGCACTCACTACTCCTCACTTGAACAGATTACGCCTGACAACATCGGTGAACTGGAAGAGGTATGGCGCATTCAGACCGGTGACGTGGCGGGACCCAGCGCGCCGCCCGAAATCACCAACCAGAACACCCCGCTGAAAGTAAATGACCGCCTGTATATTTGCACCTCGCACAGCCGCGCGATGGCGCTCTCGCCGGAAACCGGGGAAACGCTATGGGAGTTTGACCCTGAGGTGAGCACGATGGGTGCCGAGGACTTTTCGCTCTGGGCCCATATGACCTGCCGCGGCCTCGCCTACTACGATGCAGCTAACTACAACGCTGCGGCTGACACCAGCGAAGCAGAGAGTGACAGCACGTCAACAGACACCGCACTCTCTTTCGACATTTTCGATAACAGCGATATATTCAGCCTGAACCTCTCTTTCCTATCTCTCATGTTTGGGACTGGAGAAGAAGGCAATGCGACGCCGATGCTAAGCGACACCGACGTCATGTGTCCACGCAGGCTTTACCTACCCACCGCCGACGCGCGCTTGATTGCGTTGAATGCCGATACCGGTGAGCGATGCGCCAACTTTGGCGAGAATGGCGAAGTCGACTTGACTACCAATATTGGCGACTTCGATCCTGGTGGTTACTACTCCACTTCACCTGCAACGGTAACGGAAAACTTGGTTATTTTAGGCGGGCACGTTACCGACAACAGCTCCACTGATGAGCCTTCTGGCGTTATTCGTGCTTTCGACGTGCACACCGGCGAGCTGGTGTGGAACTGGGATAGCGGCAACCCCGATGACACCGAACCATTGGCGGAGGGTGAAACCTACACACGTAACTCGCCTAACGTATGGGCGCCGATCAGTGTGGATGAAGCGCTGGGCATGGTTTACCTGCCCATGGGCAACGCCACACCTGACCAATATGGCGCTAACCGTAGCGAAAACGATGAAACCTACAGCGCAGGTCTGGTAGCCCTTAATCTGGAAGATGGCCAAGTTGAATGGGTTTACCAGTTCATTCACCACGACCTGTGGGATATGGACACACCCGCACAACCAGTGCTGATTGACCTTGCCACCAATGAAGGCACCCAGCCCGCGGTAATTCAGCCAACGAAGCAGGGCAGCCTGTATGTGTTGAACCGCGAAACCGGTGAGCCCATTGTACCCATCGAAGAGGTGCCCGCTCCGCAAGGCGCTATTGAAGGTGATTGGACGGCCGAAACCCAGCCGCGTTCAGCACTTAACCTTCTGCCACCGCCGCTCACCGAGCGCGACATGTGGGGCGCATCCCCGTTTGATCAAATGATGTGCCGCATTCAGTTCAACGCCTTGCGTTATGAAGGCCAGTACACCCCGCCTTCGCTGGAAGGCAGTATTGTTTATCCGGGCAATGTCGGTGTCATGAACTGGGGTGGCGTCGCGGTTGACCCTGAGCGTCAAGCGCTATTTACCGGCGCCAAGTACTTGGCATTCGTTTCCACACTGGTACCGCGCGAAGAAGTAGAAGAGGGACAGGGCTCGGCCAGCGAACAAGGTTTACAGCCCAATGCAGGCGCCCCCTATGCCGTTGAGCTTGGTCCACTGCTTTCCGTGCTAGGGCTGCCCTGCCAAGCACCCTCCTGGGGCGATGTGGCCGGTATTGATCTGCAAAATGCAGAGGTGGCCTGGAAGCACCGTAATGGTACGACGCGCGACAGCATGCCGTTCGATCTGCCGATTGGGCTGAATGTCGGTGTTCCCGCACTCGGCGGCCCGATCACCACGGCGGGCGGTGTATCGTTTCTGAGCGGCACGCTGGATCAGTACCTGCGCGGTTACGACATCACCACTGGCGAAGAGCTGTATAAAGCGCGCCTACCGGCAGGTGGCCAAGCCACCCCCATGACTTACACCGGCGAAGATGGTCGTCAGTACGTCGTGGTCACGGCGGGCGGTCACGGCACCTTTGGCACCAAGATGGGTGACTATGTGATTGGCTACGCGCTGCCGGAGTAACCGATCGGCCTAATAGACGCACCAACGAGAACGGGCGACCCAAATGATGGGCCGCCCGTTTTTTTATTCATCGTGTTATTGATTCGGGGTTTAGAAACGCACTTCCAAGCCACCATAAACACTGCGCCCTGGCGCAGGCTCGTAAAAGCGGCCAAAGGTGCCGTTCAAGCGCACATTGGCGTAATGCTCTTCATCCAATAGATTGCGTACGCCCACATAAGCATTGAGCCGCGTATCGCTGCCCAACTGCCAGCCATCTCCCACACGCAAATTGACCAGCCAGTAACTATCGACCTCGGTTTCATTGGCGTTGTCCGCCACCAAGTCACCCACATACTGGCTTTCCAGCGTCGCAAAGCGCTCATCGATTCCTTCCCAGGTTAACTGATTGACCCAGGTCTGTTCGGGTAAGCCAGGGATTCGATTACCGCCAAAGCTCTCCGTGGGTGTGGCAAATTGATCAAACTCATAACGTGCCAGCGTCAGGGCACTATCCAGCCGCCATTGGTCGGCTAACTGCCAACCTAGCGCCAGTTCGATGCCGTCACGATCGGTATCACCCGCGTTCTGATAGAGCGTACGCCCCCCATTTTCCTCTTCGTAAGGGACTAGCTCATCGCGCACACGAACTGAAAACAGCGCCAAGTCATAGTCCATTGCGAGCGGCTCCACATAGCCACGCAGGCCTACCTCGCGATTCCACGCTTTTTGTGGCTCAACCGCCGGGTTAAAACCGCCGCCCGCTGGGTTCGCAAACTCTGAGAACGTCGGTGTCTCAAACGCGGTACCGGTGTTGATATACGCCTGATGCTGCGGGCGATAGCGGTAGCTCAGCCCCGCCGAGCCGCTCCACTCATTAAAGGTCTGCTCACCGCTTTGATCGCCATCGTCCAAATAGCGATCATCCACCTCCAACTCCACCCGATCAAAACGCGCGCCGAGCGAAAGCGTGACCTGCTCGGTCAGTGCCAGATCGCCCTGGGCAAACACCCCTGCCGAGGTCGCGGTTTGGGTCTCTTCCGCCAACTGCTCACTCACCACGCCCTGGGGATTAACGTCATTACGGAAGCGCTCATCGTCCTGACGGGCCACATCAACACCTGTAATGTAGCTCAACGGTAAGCTGCCCAGGTTAACCTCATGGTGATACTCGGCGCTCGCGCCCAGATAATCGCGCTGGTAGCCAATACGGCTATCACCCACATAGGGCAACTGCTGTTCAAAATCGCGCTGGGAGATAAAGCCTTTTAGGTAAAACTCGCCGGGACCCACGGATAAATCTTCGTACTGTAAGCCGAGGAGCTGTTGATCAACGTTCTGGCGCGCATCCAATGCCAAGGAATTCGGCGCCGCCTGATCGCGGCCTCTCGCCACTTCGCTTGCATTTAGTGCACCGGGATCTTCAGAGCGGGGGTTATCGAGCAAATTGATAATCGCGGTTAACGCTCGGTCGCTGCCTAGCTCGCGGCGAAGCTTGGCGTTCAATAGGTACTTTTCCGTAGAGCTCTGCTCACGGTAGCCATCCACATTCAGCGCTGAGAAGCTCACATGATGTGACCAGTCGCCTTGGGCACCGCCGGTTTGTACCACCGCCTTGCGGTAGCCATCGCTGCCTACCTCTGTCCGCACGCTAGAACCTGGGTTCTCACGACCATCGGCGGTAGTGATATCGATCACCCCACCCGCCGCGTTACCGTAGAGCACCGAAGAGGGCCCACGAATGACTTCAATACGCTCGGCGCTGTCCAGATCAATCGCATCTAACTGCGCTTGGCCATCGGGGAGCGTGTAAGGAATACCATCGACCATGACAGTAATGCCGCGCACGCCAAACGGGGCGCGAGCACCAAAACCGCGAATGGAAATACGCTGACCCTGGGCAAAGTTATCGCGGTTTTGCAGGAAAACACCCGGCACTCGCACCAGGGACTCGTCCAATCGCGTGCGCTGCTGACCTTGCGCAATAGCATCTTGATCGATGGTGGATACTGCCGCAGGCGTGGCGTAAAGCTCACGCGCCAAACGGGGGGCGGTCACTTCTACCGTGGCCAAGGTCGTGTCATCCGTTTGGCTCGTTTGCGCCCAGGTTTGACCTGCAACAAAGCAGCTCAACACTCCTAAAGAGGCGGTGGTTACTCGTAATGTTGCATAGGATAGTGTTGCGTTGGACATGGGGTCCCTCCCAGACAGTTTTTAATGAAAATTAGCAATACAATTGAACGATTTGCTACTTGATTAGTCCCAAAGCATTCACCACGGCCTGGATTAAATTTCTACCAGTGCCTAAACTTGTACAAGTTACCCCAATGTAAGCATAGGAGGCTTCATGGCGTTTACAGCGACCGATCCGATCAAGATGATTTTTGCCGTTATTCTCCCCCCACTCGGCGTATTCTTTGAGGTTGGTTTTAAAGGGCATTTCTGGCTGAATATTATCCTGACGCTATTTGGCTTCATACCCGGCATCATCCATGCCTTTTATGTGATATTGAAGCACTAGTCACCGCATCAGTACTTTGAAAATGCAAGATAGCTACAATGCCGCCTTAACCAAGTGTTAGGCGGCTTTTTTGTGCGCCTAACCCGGCTGTCTGTGCCGACGCTGATGCAATGCGTGCACCCTTTCATCGAACACTGCAATAGGGCCTTCTACTTTAAGCCCTGGCACTACCTGTTGAATAGGTAAGGTGGCAACCGGCATCGGCCCAACCCCCAACGCCGCAAGCCAGCCACTTAACTGCTCCGATGAGCTTGCATAAACGATGCGCCCCAACCCTACCCAGCCATGAGCCGCGGCACACATTGGGCAGTGTTCGCCTGAGGTATAGACAGTCGCCGCTGCTCTTGCTTCGGGGGTCATGTGCTGCGCCGCCCAGCGCGCCAGAGCAAACTCGGGGTGCTGGGTGGCATCGCCACCGGCAATGCGATTGCGGTCTTCTGCCAAGACATCGCCCTGCACACTCACCAGCACGCTACCAAAGGGCTCATCGCCTGCATTAAGAGCTTCTTCAGCCAGCTCAACCGCACGCGTCAGGTAGGCGGATTCTCGATCATTCACTGCGCGCTCTCCTTTAAATCAGTAATGCTTAAGCACTACCCTTTACCGTAGCAGGCGAATCTTCCAGTGTGGTCTCTTGTAACGCCTCACCTTCGCTGCGGGCAATAACTGAGGTGCCGACTAAATCGCCTGTCACGTTAAGCGCCGTGGCCCCCATACCCACCAGTGCGTCAATAGCGGTCAACAGCGCAACCGTTTCAATAGGCAGCCCCACCTGGGCAAACACCGTGGCAATCATAATGATTCCCGCGCCTGGCACGCCTGCGGTGCCCACCGACACCAACGTACCAATCAGCACTATCTGCAGCATGCTAATAAAATCCAGCGGCGCGCCAATAACGTTGGCGGCAAAGACCGCCGAAATGGCGATACGTATCGCCGCGCCATCCATATTCAAGGTAGCCCCTAGTGGCAGGCTAAAGCCATAAATGCTTTTGGAAATTCCCAGCCGATGCGCAGCATTAATAGTGAGCGGCAGTGTGCCTGAGCTGCTTTGTGTGGCAAACGCCGTTGCCATGGGCGTGCGGGCCTCACGGAAGAAGGTACGCAGTTTGACCCCAAACAGCCGCATGATGCCGCAATAAATCAGCAAATGAGTGGCTAGCGCGATATACAGCACCACCACCATATCGCCCAACGACAGCAGCGTTTCCATCCCTTGCTGGCTTACCGTTTCGGCGACAATTGCAAACACGCCAACAGGCACATAGTGCAGTACGCCCGACATCACCTTTAAGGTGACCTCATTGAGCGCTTCAATCACCTCATACAGACGCTCGCCCATCGCCTGCTGACGATCAGACTGGCGCATTTTCAGCAGCGCAATGCCAAACACTAACGCCGTGAAAATAATACCCAGCATATTCAGCTCGGCAAACGCTCCGATAATATTACTGGGCACTATATTAAGCAGTGCATCGACAACGCCGGGGTTATCCGGCACCGAGAAGCTGGCTTCCTCCTCCAGCCTCATTCCGCTACCCGGGTTGAACAGCGAAGCGATCGTTAATCCCACCGTGATCGCTAATGCCGATGACACTAAATAGTAGCCCAACACCTTGCCACCGATGCGTCCGGCACTACCCTCTCTGGACTGGTTTACTCCGACCATCAGCGTAAACAGCACAATCGGGACAATCAGAAAAGTGAGTAGCCGAAGCAGTAAATCGCCTAGCGGCGCCAGCCAAGCTGCTACCGGCTCACCACCCACCAGCCCGACCAAAACACCCAGCACTAGGGCAATAGTGACGCGTAAAATCAACGACGCCTGAGAGTAGGCCTTCCATATGCTTGTCATTTAAATCCCTACGATTCGATTCAAAAATTACATTGCTATTTTGGCAGTGTGGCACAGCCTTATCAGCTTGCCTTGATATTGACCGTGAAAGGAAAATCTTTCGCTTATCGTGAAGCCGCCCTGCCCTTTCCACTACATACGGTAGGATTAGGCAAGCATGCAGCAGGATTGCCTCTATTGGCTTTGGCTGCCACTCGTTAAGCTTCGTCAGGTAATGATAAACGAGCGGATGATGGCGTGACGGCGAGCAATAACGCTGCCACAACGAGCCCCTTCACCCACCCACTTCCATCAAAAGCGGTCTTACTAACCGGTGCTAGCCGCGATATCGGCGTTCGGCCCATCACCAGTCGATAACGTCACACGTGTCACGCTCGGATGGTTTGCCGAGATAACGTCTAGAACGGGGTGATTTCACATGCAAGACACCAAGCTTCCCATTTATTGGAAACATGCCCTCGTCGTCGCTGGCATTATCACTATTATGCCAACACTGGCAGCGGCGCAAACACCCCCTGATGCAGGAGAGAACGCCATGGCAGAGCATCCTTATGTAGGCATGTGGGTAACTAAAGATGGCCAAATTCGCCATGAGCTGTTACCCAACAACCGTTACGACGAGGCACGCGGCGAACGCGAAAGCGCTTATCAAGGGCGCTATCGGGTAACCGACAACTACATCGAATATTGGGATGACACCGGCTTCACCGCTGATGGGGAATTCATTGATGACGTGCTCTATCACGGCGGCATGGTGCTTTATCGCCAAAAGTAGCCTGGAAAAGCATGGGCCGTCATCATTAATGAAGACCCGATGGCTTTGCTAGTGCGTAAGTGCCTTAAACCGACGCAGCTTTATGCATGATTGGTAATGTAGCGATTAAGGAGCGTAAATGCATAAGATTAATCCCAACAAGCTACACCACAGCAAATGGACGGCTGCCCAGCCAAGTAATAAAGAAAAGCATTTTATCGTTACCCAGCTACTGCGCGATGAAGAAGAAAATGTTGTGGAGGTCGTGATTGAGGCTATCTACTCTCCTCGCGAACGCTTTGTCCCGTGGAAAAACTTAAAAAATGACAGCGTATGGAAAGCGGGCTGGCAATAGAGGCTCTTTAGTGGCCTCAAAGGCAAGATAATCATTAAAGGCTTTGACATACGCAATGTTTCATGACACTGTAACGCCAGTTGGTTAGCAAGCAAGCATGGTTTCAGAAGTGTACGAAAAAGATTTAGAAATGTACGAGATAGACGTGTACAAAATCTTTCGGCAAGACTGTAATTGTATTCCTTGTTTTATCCGCTATTAATCTGGGTGATACCAGGAACTTTACAAAGCGCATTGCGCGAAAGGATTTTTACTATGTCTACTGGCACAGTTAAGTGGTTCAACGATACTAAAGGCTTCGGTTTTATTGCTCCTTCTGACGGCGGCGATGACCTATTTGCCCATTTCTCTGAAATTCAAGCAGACGGCTTCAAAACCCTGCAAGAAGGCGCTAACGTTTCTTTTGACGTTACCCAGGGTAAGAAAGGCCTTCAGGCTTCGAACATCAAGCAAATCTCCTAAGCCTAGGTTTTTTAAGACTAAGTCTTAAGAGATAACGCTTTAGAGTTTGTTCGGACCTTCCGAGGTTCGAATAACAAGGCCCGCTTATGCGGGCCTTGTTGCGTTTAAGGTAAACAATAAACGCCACCCAGCAACCCTACTTTAGATAACGGCTAAATTCGTAACCACTGCACCAGCCGCACATCCACGGTAGTGTCTAACGCTTCAAGTGCCGCCGCACGGGCACGCCCTTCCGCACTGGCCCGGTAAAGATGGGGTGTCATCGCCAACAGATCGGCTATTTTTTTCGCCCCCGTCAGCGCCAGTGGATAACGCAGCGAGTCCGTGCGATGGTGAGCAAAGCCTTCCGCCACCTTCTCAGTATTCGCACGCCCTGGCTTTAGGGTCGGATAGATAATTTCCCGCAATTCGCGAAGATGATCAGGCCCTGCTTCCACTTGCAGCAGCATGCCACCCTGCTTTAATACCCGCACAAACTCGCTGTACACCGGAAAACCAAACATGCACAACACGCTATCCATACTGCCCGCCTGCACGGGCAGGTGGGCATTGCTGCCCACTACCCAGCGGCTTATGGGAGACTGCTTGTTATCCTGCTTGGCCGCCGCCAGCACTGCCCATTTTGAGATATCTAACCCTATTAGCGCCCGTGACTGCAGGGCCGGCATGGCATGATTCAGATGGCGCAGGTAATAGCCTTCACCACAACCAGCGTCTAGGCAGCTAACCGTCGGCTTACCTACCGCCTGCCGCTCCTCAATACGGCGTATAACGGCCTGACTGACGGCCTCAGCCACTGGCTGATAATGGCCCGCGCTTAGAAAATGCTGCCGAGCAGCCACCATTACCTTGCTATCGCCAGGGTCATGGGAGCGCTTCTGCTGCACCGGCAGCAAGTTAACGTACCCCTGCTTGGCAATATCAAAGCTATGCCCAGCGGCACAACGCCATGCATTGCCCGCTAGCGCTAGCGGCTCGCCGTCCAGCGGACATTCCAGCGCTTGAAAAGGGTCGGTACTCATAAAATGCTCAGACTCATAGGGTAGGTTTTCGCACATCAGAAGGAAATTAGCTATCAGCGAGACTCGCGCTGATCAATGCGTCACCAAAATAATACCAACCAAGATGACGCCACCGCCGAACAGAAAGTTGATGCTTAGCGGCTCGTTGAGCAATAGGGTACCAAAAAGGACGCCGAAAAGCGGGCCCAGAAAAGAGAACACGCCCAACTGCGACGCACGATAACGGCGCAGTAACGTGAACCACAGCATCAGCGCGGCAAATGAAATTATCAGCGCCTGGAAACCGAGGCTAGCAATCGCCAGGGACGTAAATTGCGCGCTCATTAACTGCCCCGATAGTACCGCCACGGGCAGTAACAGCAGCGCCGTCACACTCAGTTGATAGCTCAGAGTGAGTTCCGCGGGCGCCTCGGAAAGTGAGGTCTTGCGGATCATCACAGTCGTAGCCGCCCAAGAGAGCCCGGCGAGCAAACCCAGTGCATCACCAATGATAATCTCGGTGCTATAGGCACCGCTTGGCGCCATGGCAATTACCATACCCAGAAACGCCAACCCCACTCCCCACCACTGGCGAAGAGAGAGTTGCTCTCCAGGTACCCAGAGATGTAGCCCAAGTGCGGCGAAGATGGGCGCCGTGTAGAGAAAGACCGACATGTGTGAAGCCAGTGTGTAGGTCAACCCCCAAGCGACAAAAGCGAACTCGGCAGCAAACCCAAGACCAACCAGTAATCCAGGTGCCCAATGGCGCCCCACCTCCGCCCAGCGAATGCCGCGCCAATAGGCAAGCAACCCCACCAGACATCCAGCGATAGCGGAACGCAGGGCTACCTGCACTACAGGTGAGATATCCTCAGCCACCCCTTTAATCGCCACCTGCTGAAACCCCAGCACCAGACAAAACAGTAGCATTAGCGATGCTGCCGTAGCATCCATAGACTTTCGCTGCGAGCGCCCTGATATGCTTGTAGATTGGGCATTTGAGACTACCCTTTGATTATTCACTGTAAGCTCCTATAACATTAAGGCGTTCATTGCAGCAGTAATCGAAACGGCAGACAAACGATTACTTATCGAACCTAGGCTTAGGAAAACTCACGCTATGCGAATTGAGAGGCTACCGCTGAATTCACTGCGCGCGTTTGCCGAAGCGGTGCGAGAAAATAGCTTCAAAGCCGCCGCGTATCGTTTGGGGGTTACCCCTGGCGCCGTTAGCCGACAGGTCAAACAGCTTGAGGATCACTTGGGGGTGGTGCTGTTTGAACGCCACGCCAATGGTGTGTGTGCAACCGAAGCAGGTAGAGGGCTTGCTGAAGATGTGCAAGCAGGTCTTTTACGCATCGCCAGCGGCGTGCAGAACGTCACCGAGCGCTCAGAAGATGCTTTTCGCTTGCTACTGAGCGCCCCGCCCTCTTTCCTACAGCTTTGGCTACTTCCCCGCTTATCCGGCTTTGAAGCCAATGAGCGGCAAATAGAAATCTCCCTGGATGCCGAGGCGCGTTTAACGCCGCCGCTATGGATGCCTAATAGGGCTCGCTTATCGCTGCGCTATGGCCAAGGGCCTTGGCCCGGCGTTACCAGCCAGCATCTATTTAAAGACACCCTCTTTCCTGTTTGCTCGCCCACCCTGTTAGCGCAGAAAAATATACACGAGCCCGCTGACTTGCTGGCCCAGACACTGCTCACCGTGGACTGGTGTAGCCACGCGGGTCACCCAATTCCAAGCTGGCACGATTGGTTTAAAAACGCCGAGGTGGCAATAAAAAAAATCCCCCGACAACGCCAATATTCGCTCTACAGCTTGGCGCTCGATCAGGCTATGGCGGGGCAAGGCGTGGTACTGGCCAGCTACCCATTGGTGGCCGACCGGCTCGCCAGCGGAGTATTGGTGCGCCCATTTGCGGAACGCTATCCGCTCGCTTCTCCGTTCGCCTATGAACTGATCCTGCCTTCTGAAGGCGTAACACCACCGGCGGTGGCACGCTTCATCGAGTGGTTGGAGCAAGAAGCCACTCATTTTCGTGGCGCCCCGCTGTAGACAGACGTATTGCTAAGCGGCTAGTAACTCGCGCAAGCCGATACGTTTATTGGCGGTATAATGCTGTCACCGAACGACTTTCAAGCAAAGACAAGGCGACACCTCATGGATCGACTGTTGCGCATAACCGGCGCTTGGCCTTACCTGATTGCTATCTTTCTAAATGCCTTCGTAGACTTGGGTCATAAGATCGTGATCCAGAATACGATCTTCAAAAGTTACGATGGCACCGCCCAAGTGGTGCTCACTGCGCTGGTGAATGGGCTAATTTTGCTGCCCTTTATTTTACTGTTTAGCCCAGCGGGCCATGTGGCAGATAGCTACCCAAAGGTGCGCATTCTGCGCACATCGGCTTGGGCCGCCGTGATAGTTTCATTAGTGATCACCACCGCCTACTACCAGGGTTGGTTTTGGTTGGCGTTCGCGATGACGCTACTGCTGGCGATTCAGTCAGCCTTCTACTCGCCGGCCAAATACGGCCTAGTCAAAGGGCTCTTCGGTAAGCCGCGCTTGGCGGAAGCCAACGGGCTAATCCAGGCCGTCACTATTGGCGCCATTCTGGCGGGCACTGTAGCGTTTACCGCGCTATTTGAGACTTGGGTGTCTTCCAATGGACAAACGCCTGCGCAACTGTTGCGCCAAATAGCCCCTTTGGGCTGGCTGCTGGTGCTCAATAGCGCTCTTCAGGTGGTAACGCTTTACCGCCTACCGCTGGATAACACTGCCTCTTCGAATACGCCACTGACCTGGAAGCGCTACCTGACGGGCAGTGCGCTCAAAGACAACCTGCGGATTATCGTTCACCAGCCTGTGATTAGGCTCTCCATTATCGGCCTGGCCACCTTCTGGTCAGTCGGACAAGTACTGCTGGCAGCCTTCCCGGCCTATGCCAAAGAGGCACTCAGTATCGATAACACGTTGGTACTTCAAGGCATCTTGGCTGCAAGCGGTATCGGCATTGCGTTGGGCTCACTGTTGGCCAGCAAGTTATCTCACAATCGCATTGAAACCGGCTTAATTCCGGTGGGCGCTATCGGCGTAGCCGTTGGCTTAGGATGCCTGCCGCTGTTAACCACTCCCGTCAGCCAAGCGCTGAACTTTGTGTTTATTGGCATGATGGGTGGGCTTTTCATTGTGCCGCTTAATGCATTGATTCAGTTTCACGCTGCCGATAAAGAATTAGGCACCGTGCTGGCCGCCAGTAACTGGATTCAAAACATCGCCATGCTGGGCTTTTTGGTGCTCACGGCGCTGTTCGCGTTGGCGGGAGTGAATAGCCACTACTTGTTGCTACTTATCGCTACCGTGGCGATGGTGGGCGGTGGTTACACCATTGTTAAGCTGCCCCAAAGCTTAGTGCGCTTTCTATTGAGTTTCCTGCTGACCCGCCGCTATCGCGTCGACGTCCATGGTTTACAGAACCTGCCCGCCCAGGGCGGTGTGCTGCTATTGGGCAACCATATCAGTTGGGTAGATTGGGCCATGGTACAAATCGCTAGTCCCCGCCCAGTGCGCTTTGTCATGCTCAGATCGGTTTACCAGCGTTGGTACCTACGTTGGTTTTTCAAAGCACTGGGGTGTATCCCCATTGAGCGCGGTGAAGGGGCTGAAAAGGCTTTGGCGGAAGTCGCCGCACAACTCAATGCAGGCGAAGTGGTGTGCCTGTTTCCGGAAGGGGCAATCAGCCGCACTGGCCAACTAGGCGAATTCCGCCGTGGCTACCAGCGCGCCTGTGCAATGGCGAACCCGGACGTCAGCATTGTGCCTTTTTACCTGCGTGGCCTGTGGGGCAGCCAGTTCTCTCGCTCCTCCAGCAAGTTAAAAGTGCTGCGCAATGCACCGCTTCACCGTTCCGTCATCGTGGCGTTTGGTAAACCGATTCCCAAAGATACCCCTGCTGATGTACTCAAACGGCGTATTTTTGAGCAGGCTACGCGCTCCTGGCAGAAAGCCATGGGCGACCTGCCCACGCTACCCTACGCCTGGATCCACAGCGTCAAACGCCGGCCTAGTGACCTCGCCCTAGCCGACACGCTGGGCAAGCCGCTCAATGCAAGCCAAGCATTGAGCGCCAGCCTGTTGCTGGCGAAGCGACTTCGCAGGCTCAATCTAGGTAAAAACGTTGGCCTGCTGCTGCCCACCAGCAGTAACGGGGTTATCGCCAATATGGCGACGCTGTTGGCGGGTAAAACGGTGGTTAACCTCAACTACACCGCCGATCAAGAAGTGCTCACATCCGCGCTTTCCCAGGCAGAGATTACCACCGTATTTACCTCACGACGCTTTGTGAAAAAGCTTGCGCAAAGTGGGTTAAACGTTAGTCAACTGCTCAGTAATCAGCAGTTGGTCTTTTTAGAAGAGCTGCAGACTAACATTGGCCGTGGCGAACGCTTAAATACTTGGCTTGCGGTGAGAATATTGCCGACTTGGCTGATACAGCGCTGCCTCTGTCATAGTCACGATGCCGACGCCACTGCCGCCATCCTGTTTTCCAGCGGCAGTGCAGGCAAACCCAAGGGCGTGATGCTCAGCCACCGCAACCTGATGGCCAATATCAAACAGACCTCTGACGTACTGAACACCCAGAGCGATGACGTCGTCATGGGCTCGCTGCCTCTATTTCATGTATTTGGTTTCACGGTGACCCAATTACTGCCGCTCATCGAAGGATTGCCTCTGGTCTGCCACGCGAATCCCTCCGATGCCCCCAGCATTGCAGGTGCCGTTGCCCAACATAAGGCCACCATTTTATTTAGCATGCCGAGCTTTCTGTCCGCGTTTATCAACCACCAAGCCGTGCACCCACAGATGCTGGAAAGCCTGCGGGTGGTCGTTGCTGGAGGTGAAAAACTTAACGAAGACGTGCGCGCCCGCTTTGAACAGAAATTTCAAAAGCCTGTTTATGAAGGCTATGGCGCCACCGAAGTTGCCCCCGTGGCCTCGGTGAACCTGCCCGACGCCCTAGGCGTGCACTATCAGCAAGTTCAGCGCGGCAGCAAACCCGGCACGGTGGGCATGCCACTACCCGGCACCAGCTTCAAAATCATCGACCCAGAAAGTTATGAAGAGCTGCCTACCGGGGAGGCCGGTATGGTATTGATTAGCGGCCCGCAAATCATGCAGGGCTACCTCAACGACCATCAGCGCACCGCTCAAGTGATCCACGAAATGGATGGTCAACGCTGGTATATCACGGGTGATAAAGGCGCCATCGACGAAGACGGCTTCTTAACGCTGATGGAACGTTATATTCAACCAAGCAATGCAGGCAATGAAGACGCTTATTAGTAAGATTAAAGGGGAGGAGATCCCCCCACCAATATTGGTAAGACAGTGCTTTATCGCTGCCTACTTGCCTGCGGAGGAGTTCGCCTAAGAATTATCTGTTTCAGAGCTATCTGCTTCAGAACTATCCGCTTTTCCTGTGCGTTCGCTCTGCTCACCACGGGCGATATCGTTGTGACTGAGCACCACGATTTCACGTGGCCACCACTCTGGATGATTGTCGCGTATATAGGCGAGTAGCTTCTCGCGCACGTTCATCTCGGCTGACCAGCCCGATAATGGGTCTGAGGTCATTAAATAACACGAGACCGTCTGCGCGGTTCCGGTCTGGCCGGTGACGTAGCACAGCAGCTTATGGTGTTCGATAACACTGTTTTCCTCTTTAGCGAATTCGATGAACTTATCCCTCACAAGACCGATATCGGCGCTCAAATGTAGGGTCAGCTCTAAAAACCGATACATCTTGGTGCTCTTGACCGACAGGTTGTCAAAGGGCTTGGAGGTAAAGTAGGTAACGGGAACAATCACACGCCGCTCGTCCCACGACCTTAATCGAATGAAGGTATAAAAGATGCCTTCTACGTAGCACCACTGGCCCTCAAAAATGACCAGATCGCCAATACGAATAGGCTTGGCAAACGACAGCTGAAACGACGATAAGATATTTCCCAACACTGCTTGACCGGCGACACCTACCAGCACCGCCAGCACACTGGCCGAAGCAAGAATAGAGAGGCCAAGGGACTCAAAGAGTTGGATCTGACCCAGTATGTAGATCGAGACCCCGGTGACAGTGATCAAAATAATAATACGGCGCAGGGCGTAAAGAGAGGTTAACAGCCGGCGCTCGTCGCGGGGTTTGGTGTCGTCTATTTCGCCTACCAGACGCCGCGTCATGCGCAGCATGATGGTATCCACTAAGCGCAGTGCAATCGTACCTGCCCCCCAGGCCAGGATACTGATTAACAGCACGCGAAAGGTCGTCGTCGCGACCGCCGAAAACGACACGACATAATCCAGCAGCACCTGGGTCACCAAGGACATCGCAATGAGCGCTGCGGGCATGCCAATTTGGCTAGCAAAGATGCTTGAAATACCGGAAGGCAGCCATTTAGACATCAACCCGATTAAGCGGTGCACCATCCATCCGACCATGCCGATGAACAATATAAAGATAGGGATGGCGATCCACTCCCAAATCCTCAACACGCCAAACGACGATTGGAAGCGCTCGGGTATGTAACTTTCCAGCATTGAGGGGCCGTACTGCTCATACAACACGGGGATATACGACACGCTGATGGGCATGATCAGCCAGACAGGCTCCTGCTCCCCTGCCCGGTACCTGCCCAAACGAATATCGTAAGTTTCCCCATTGGCCTGCATGGAAGAGACTTCAATATTGCGGCGGGTTTCACCAACGCGAGGATTCTGGCCAGAGGAGTCTTCAATAACGGCGTCTTCCCGCCCGGGGAGATCAGACACACTCAGCCATTCACCACGGCGAAGAATTTCGGCCAGTTTCCTAGCCAGTTCACGCCCTTGCGCTTGCTGCTCCGCTGCGGAGAATTCGGCGAGGTTGAGTATATGGGCAGCAGCTTCATACTCCTCTTGATGGGTGAGTTCCAAAAAACTGCGCATCGACTCCCGGGGCGTTACCCGGTTTGCTTCTTCAGGCGCTTCACCCAGCCCACTATTGATTATATCAACGGTAAACCATCGGCTGTTCCCGCTCTCTCCTCCTTGAGTTTGTGCTGCACATAAGCTGGAAAATGTTAACGTTAGTACGAACATCCCCCATGCGAGCCACGAGCTGGTTACTTTCATAAATACCTTATTCATTTTGGTGAGCCACGTTGCCAACCACCAACACGCTAATTAATAGCCTGCCCAAGGGTCACCTTGGCGCCATCCTTGTCAGTGGGAGGAAGAATTACAGCTTACCTTTCTAAAGGGTGCAAGACGCACCGGGGATATCATGGGCGAAAAGTGAGCAACAGCATGAAAACCAGCCCTTACTGGGTCATTTCACCTAACCGATTAAGCGCTTCATCGTACATAGCGACCAACAGTAGCTCGCCCTGGGTGTTCAACCGAAACTGGCCGTACCGGGCAGATTCATACTGCTCAGCGTGACCTTCCTGGAAGAAGAACGCATCGGTAGCGAAGCGAACTTGGCCGTTGCGCAGGCGATAGCGCAACCGCTTCTCCTTAGCACCCAACGCAGCCCCATTATCTAAGCGCTGAAAGTGAGCGATACGCTGTTCATCTAATCGCACAAACACAGCGCCATTGCGGGCTTTCTGAGGCCTACCCTGCGGGGCTTCATCTTGTTGCACTAGTGCGCTTTGAACCTGGTTTCCCAGCGCGAAATTCAGCGCCATATAGTCGCCCTGTATTAACGAACGCGGATCGACTGGTGCCAGTTCCAGATAGACAATCTCACCCTCCGCTAAATGGCGCTCTTTTTGCCAAATCGCGCCGTTAACAACACTCAGCATCACAACGGCAGCCGCGATAACCAGCCATCGGTACTGTTTGGGGGTCAATTTCATTCGTAGCGCCCCCTTTCCACATGCTCGTTTTCACGCAGGGGCATCCGTTTATGCAACACCCAACGCAGCGTCAGCATACTCAACCCCATGATTAACAACGAAAGTGCTTTAGCTAATAGCGTTGTATCCAGCCAATAGTAATAACTGCCAATCCCCATCAGTAGCGAAAGCACGCCAATGCCGACCAGCGGCCTATGCCCAATGGCGAAACCTAGCAGTAAAATGACGACCCCAGCGGCTATGCCAGGTGCATAAAAAGCGATCAGCAGTATCACCACAGGCGCCATATAAATGCTCCCGTGAAAACGGTAGGAACGTCGCCGCCGAAATACCGCATACATTAGAGCCACCAGAGAGAACGCGACGAATACAGCGTTCAGCCAAGGCGCTAGCCGACTAAAATCACTGCTGGTGTGAGCCTCAAACCAGAACCAGAAAGTCTGCTCACTGGGCACGACACCCTGTATGAGCAAAAGACCAATCAACAGCCCATAGCCCCAGGCCTGCAAGTGCTTGATACGGTTAGGCCAGCGGAACTCATTGAGCCAGAGCAGCGTTATCACCAACAATACAAAACCACTGGCGAGGGGCGCCAAGCTGCTGGTTGCCAAGGCCATATAGAGTGCCAGCGTGGCGGCAAATGCTGAAAACGTACGATGCACCTGGCTCGGCATGACCAACGCCAAAACGCACTGTAAGCCAACGAGTGACCAGCCCAACAGCGACCATAGTGAATAAGAGGTTGCTTCCCACCACGCCACCAAGGCCCAGACGATGAGCAGCTGACCCGCTAGACTAATGGCCAGCGCTAGGTGTTCCAGCACATCGCTGCGGGCCCTACGAAAGAGTCCAAACGCAGCACCAATCATCACAAGACCTAACCCCATTGAAGCAGCGCTGCTTTCCACCACGAACACCACGCCCATGGCAATAAACCCGAGCAGGAATAGCGCTGCCAACCAGCCGCTAAACGCCTGAAGCGCGCGCACAAACCAAGGCGGTTCCAACGGCGCTGAGGTGGTTGGCTCTTTTAAGGTGATACCCGCGCGGCTCAGCTCAGTTTTGAAATCAACATTACTGTTCGTCATTGTGAAAGCGCCCGATGTAGCCGCTTCAGCCATATCACAGCGCCAGCGCCCATTGCTAACACCGCGATGGTGATCAACATCAGGCTTCCCTCCTGCCATTCGCCTTCCCATAACAACAGCCGGGCAAGAAGCAGTGTCGCCACCGTTATCACCGAGACACAACCACCCGCGAGCATGAACAGTTCAGGCCGACCGTGGCAGTAAACGCCATACAGCGCCGCCAGCCAAACTGGGTAAATCGCAACCACTGGCGACCACACGAGGCCTGCGTCAACCAACAAAGATATCGCTAATAGAGTGACAGGGACGCCACTACCCACCGCCACTACGCGAATGGCCCACTGACTTGAGCGCCAGCCCGAATAATGCGTGCCCCACTCAGCGACTGCCAGAGCGAGGGTATTGAGCCCAAACAGCCCCCACAGGGCGGCGTCACTGCTGGCCAACACACCCAACGGCCCGCCCCAGGTACGAAAATAGAGCCCGATCGCCAGATTCAGCAATCCCAGCCACAATACCCAGAGCAGTGGAAAGCGCGCCACCCAGACCCAAGGCAGCACGAGCAGCGCCCAGATAAAAAACAGCTGCCACGGGTCGGCACCGGTTTGATACGCCTGGCCGAACAGCCCTAACAGCACTCCGACTAACAAAGAGGCCGCCGTTAACGCGACGTGTTTAGCGATTGGGCTAGTCTGGGGCCAAACGGCGACACCGACTGCCAACAGTAGGGTTGCCTCCACCACGCCAAAGCGCAACCATCGCCCCATCTCGTCCCAGTGATAGGCCACCCAAAACAGCACTGAAAATGCCGTTGCTAACCCACCCAGCCACAGCAATAATCGGTCAAAAAATATCACCCACGCGCGTGGCGTCGGCCATAACCCAGCCACTTCAACGGCGTGTGCCACCTGTTCAGGTGGTATAGCGCCCTGCTCAATTAACGACACCAACTCACGTCGAGGGGAAGCCATAGGTTTCCTTGTTCATAGGTAAACGTTGAGAATAAGGATGCGTGCAGACCAGAAAGCGTCCAACACAACGCTTTATAAACTCCCGACAATGACTGTTTAGCTATTCATGAACGGTTATCAACTTTCAAGCCATATAAGCTATGTAGAACTTTCTACCGATCCAAGCGTCGAAGCATAACCTTTTGTATAGCTTCTTATATAGCTTACTACTGCGCATTCTAAAGCGGTTGTTGCATTAACTGGAGACACCTCATGCTAATAAAAATTGCCAAGCCGAGTGACTTAAGCGAATCCGATGTTACCCCGGAATCCATCTACCTTTCCCGGCGGCGTTTTATGGGCGGGATGGCGGGCCTGGGTGCTGGGCTTGCACTCTCGGGTCACGCTAGCGCCAGCGCCGATTACTCGGATGTGCCGGAAGGCAGCGCCCCGGCATGGTTGAAGGAGAAGATTAGTGAGACCCAGTGGGAAGCGATGACGCCCAGCGACCCTTCTAAAGACAAGATCGCCCCCTTTGATGATGCCAGCGGCTACAACAACTTCTATGAGTTTGGTTCAGGCAAAAACGACCCTGCGCGCCACGCAGGCAGCCTGAAGACAGAACCCTGGAGCGTGGTGGTAGATGGTGAAGTCAATAACGGCGGGCGCTTTGCCCTGGAAGATTTCGCTACGCCCGCCCAGTTTGAAGAGCGCATTTACCGCCTGCGCTGCGTTGAAGCCTGGTCGATGGTAATTCCCTGGCTCGGCATCCCACTTGCCGAGGTGATCAAACGCGCCGACCCCACCAGCAAAGCCAAATACGTCCGCTTTGAAACCCTGGTCGACCCTGAACAGATGCCGGGGCAGCGCTCCTCTTTTTCGCTGATCGATTGGCCTTATGTGGAAGGGCTGCGCCTAGACGAAGCCATGAATCCTCTCACTCTGCTTGCCATGGGCATGTACGGCCGCGAACTGCCTAACCAGAATGGTGCCCCCTTGCGCCTGGTAGTCCCCTGGAAATACGGCTTCAAGAGCATCAAGTCGATCGTGCGGATCTCGCTGGTGGAAGAGCAACCGGTCAATTCCTGGCAGCTCATTGCCCCTGATGAATACGGCTTCTATGCCAACGTTAATCCTGAGGTTGATCACCCCCGCTGGAGTCAAGCCACCGAGCGCCGCTTACCCAACAGCCTGTTCAACACGAACACCATTGATACCCTGATGTTTAACGGCTACGCCGACGAAGTCGCCGAGCTTTATGCAGAGTTGGATTTGAGAGCTAACTACTGATGGCAACACAGCGCACATGGCTACTCTGGCGCGTGGGCGTATTTTTAGCCGCGCTAGCGCCGCTGCTATTCTGGAGCTGGCAAGTGGCCAACAACGCCGCCGGCCCCGAACCGGGGCGCTACTTGCTGCTGAATCTTGGCATCGGCGGTCTGTGGATATTGCTGCTCACCCTTAGTCTTACGCCGTTGACCAAGCTTACCCGCTGGAAAGGCTTTGCGCTGATCCGGCGTCAGCTTGGCCTCTGGACTCTCGTCTACGCTACCCTGCACTTGCTCAGCTACGCCCTGTTCATCCTCGGCCTTAACTGGGGGCTGTTGGGCAGTGAACTGGTGAAACGCCCCTATATCGTGGTCGGCATGATCGCGCTGCTCGGTCTTGCCATACTGGGCGCCACCTCCAATCGCTGGGCGATGAAGCGCCTGGGTAAACGCTGGAAACCGCTGCACAAATTTTCCTACGCTATTTTGGGTTTGGTGCTACTTCACTTCTTCTGGGTGGTGCGCGCGGATATGCAGGAATGGGCGATGTATGCGGCCATTGCGGCGCTAATCATGACCACCCGCCTACCGCCTGTCGCTCGCAAGCTGCCTAAACTGCGCTACCGATTTAGTCGTTAAAAAGAGAAAACTTTACCTACACATACAAGCCGGGTTCATGTTCCATTCAGCCAATACGGTTATGCTACGCATCATTAACCAACTACCGTTTGGAGTAACCGCATGGCGGTCACCTATAAAGGCGCCGGTCGCCTGGCAACAGCGCTGGCATTGATGTGGATAACTACAGGCACGGGGGCCGAAGAGCCTTTACGCATCGAACAACTGCAGCGCTGTGGCAACCTGCTGCAGATGGATATTCAAGAATTCTGCCTTCAGGCCAGCGGCCTTGATAACGGCCACGTCCAGGTTACGCTGAATGGCACACCACTCCCAGCAGAGACGATCGACCATAATGGCGACCGGCTACGTATCAGCCTCAATAGCGCTGAGGCGCAAAGCGGCCCGTTATGGCTCTCACAGCATGAGCAGGCCAGCAATCCAGTCTGGGTCAGCCTCCAGGGCAGCAATGTGGTAGCAGCCACTGAGCAAGAAGTGGCGAAGAACATGGATGGCATCACTACCTATGTGGATCTAATCAGCCTGATTATTGAAGAGAGCCATGAGGGTGCCCAAGAAGCCCAGCGTTTAGCAGAAAAATACGGTGCCGAAGTAGTCGGCATGATTCCACCACTCAACACCTATCAGCTGCGCTTGCCTGTCAGCCACCTGGATGAACGCGACGCACTGGTGCTCAGGCTGGGTAACGAAGTCAGTGTGGATGCCGTAGTGACAGAAGAGTCGGGGGCGGAGAAAAGCATCGAGAGCGAGACAAGCAGGCCGCCCGATGCGGGCGACCAGGAGTGGGCGTCGAATCGTTTTCTGGATGCCGTGAATTTTTACCAGCGCCGACTATCGCTCGAGGGGCAGGACGGCGATATTGAGACGCAGCCAATCCGCATTGGCGTTATCGAACGCGAGGTCGATTTCGACGCACCCGATTTTGCGGATTACCTGGGAGAGTGCCGTACTGAATCGACGAGAACCTGTGTTTATGCCCGCGATGCCGCCAAGCCCGACGGGCATGGCACGACCGTCACCGGCGTATTTGCTGCGGCCTGGAATGAAGGCGGCAACAGCGGCTTTCTGCGTGGGCTGGACGAGGTAGGTCCTGGCTTCGATGTGATTGTGGACCGCAACTCGGATGCGGGCATCACCGCCAATGTCGCCGCCTCGGTCAATCTGGTCGAGGACGGGGCACGCGTACTCAACTGGAGCTGGGGCATTCACCGCGTCGGGGCCATCGACATCGATGGAAAGGAAATCGATTCACTGGTGCGCTCGGGTATCGCCATGAGCGGTTACGAGGAACTGTTGGAAGAATTCTTCCTGTGGCTACGCGAGGAGCACCCCGATGTAGTGGTCGTCAATTCAGCGGGCAACGCGTCCTCCTATTCGGGAAGAGACGAGTATCGCCTGCCCTCCTCTTTCGTAACCGATCAGCTGTTCGTGGTGGGTGGCCATCAGCGCAGCGATGAAGATGTCCAGGTCGATGATCCCCGCTACGTGGTCAAACGCAACGCCTCGAATATCGATATGCGCGTGGATATCACCGCTGCCGCCTGTGTGCGGGGCTCTTCATTAATAGAAGGTGAGCAAGGCGAGGCGCACTGCGGCACTTCCTACGCGACGCCGCTGGTGGCTGGCCTGTTGGCGGCCATGCTGTCAATTGAACCCGAGCTTACGCCCGCGCAGCTTCGCATGCTGCTGCGCCGCAGCGCCATGACCATCGGTGAAGAGTACGATTTCGAGCCAACGGACGCCGATGACCTGACAGCCCCGATACTGCCTTCCGAGCGCGCCAATGAGCTAAACCACCCGGATATCGGCCTGTCAGCCCGGCTGAACATGTACAAAGCACTGGACCTAACCGTACAAAGCCTAAGCCGGGAGCGCTAAGCTCACCTACAGCAGACGTAAACGCCCACCTAGCCAGGTGGGCGCTTTCCAAACAAGACTTAAACAAATGACATTAGCCAAGAACTTTACGTAAATGGTCACGGTAATCGGCTTTGTTACGCTCTACCTGCGGCACTTTCATCACATCATTGGCGATGAATGTCGGCAGTGCCTCTAGACCAATAAATTCTTGTGACTTATGGAACGGGAAATAAACCCCTTCCACCCCACGCCCTTCAAAGAAGTTACCCGGCTCATCGAAGGCTTCTAAAGGCGCATTCCAGGTCAGCGACAGCATATAGCGACGACCTTGCAGCAAGCCACCGCTGCCGTACTGTTTGGTTGGGTCTTGGCGGCTACGGCCATCACTGGCATACAGGGAACCGTGGCCTTCGGTGAACACTTCATCGATGTAACGCTTCACAATCCAAGGCGCGCCCATCCACCAGCCCGGCATTTGATACACAATGGTGTCTGCCCACAGAAAGTTTTGCACCTCGGTTTCGAGATCGTAGCCTTGGTCAATCACCGTTTCACGAAGCTCATAGCCCATCTCCTTCAGCGCATTCACCGCCACGCCGTGTAGCGTATTGTTGAGTTCACCGCCAGAGTGCGCAAAGGCCTTACCACCGTTAATTAGCAGAATCTTCATCTATCACTTTCTCCCCAAGAGGTTGATCATCAGCGCTAACAGAACTAGGCACGATGTCCTTGGCACATATTGTGGGAGTGACGATGAGAAAAAAGAAGCGATGCTGCGGCAAGACACTTTTGATTTAAAGTCAACAATACTCAGCGTAGAGTACGTCGATACTCGCTTCTTGATGGAAAGCCTCCAATGAAAAGTACCCTTGAAGAGCAACAGGCCTTCGTTACGGTCGTAGATAGCGGCTCAATCACCAGTGCCGCTGAACGGCTAGGCATTAGCGTTTCTGGCGTAAGCCGTGCGCTGAACCGGCTGGAGCAAAAACTGGGCGCCACCCTGCTGCGCAGAACCACACGCCGTTTGGAGCTTACCGAAGAGGGCGAAACATTCCTTGAGCACTGCCGCCGTATCCTGGCCGCCGTAGAAGAAGCCGAAGAGGCGATGCTGGATCGCCACAATCAGCCTCAAGGGCGGCTGCGTGTTAACGCCGCCCCCAGCTTTATGCAGTTCGTGATTGTGCCATTGATTGGCGAGTTCCGCGCCAGCTATCCAGGGGTCAAACTGGAATTAGATACCCATGACCGCTTTGTCGACCTTTTAGAACAGCGGGTCGATCTAGCCATTCGCATCGGCGAACTGGAGGATTCATCGCTGCACGCCCGGCTACTTGGCTACAGCCCCTTGCGTCTTCTGGCCAGTCCCGCGTATCTCGAACGCGCCGGCATACCGCAGGGCATTGAAGACCTTCAAGCTCACAGCCTGCTGGGCTTCAGCCAGCTCGACCATCTTAACCAATGGCCGCTCATCCTCGGAGATGGCCAGCATTTACACATCATACCGACGCTGTCCGCTTCCAGCGGCAGCACGCTGATAGAGCTCGCCATGGCGGGAGAAGGGATTGTTTGCTTGGCCGACTTTATGACCATCATGCCACGCCAGAAGGGGTCGCTGGTCGACGTATTGCCCGACCATATCAAATGCCAGAACCAAGCCGTCAACGTTGTTTACTACCGCCAGGCTACGCTTTCCCAGCGAGCACGGTTGTTTATGGATTTTCTGGCGGAAAGGTTGCCGGGGAATTATTTGCAGGGGAGATCTGTTTGATACCTCAGCTCACGGCCCATGCTTAAAAAACTGATTCTCGCCATCGCTACAGCAGGCCTTATGCCCCCTCCAATTTAGTGAACTGTAAACGTGCTACTCGAGCAAGCGATGTCACTGCCCATCACGCTCTTCTGACGTTCACCAACTTACCTGCCGTACGCACTGTCATAACAATAACGCTCAAGGGTACAACGATCAAAACACCTCCCAGCGCCAGCATAGCTATGAAACCAAATAAATCGAACAATACTAACCCAACGATACATCCGCTCAGAAATGAAAAAATCGTCGTTAAATGAGTGTAGAGCTGCTTACGAAAAGCTCGTCGATCAAGCGCTTCGCTGGGTGATACCAATGAGAGCAAGAACGAACCTAGCGCGATACCAGCATCTGTTAGAGTACCGGTCACATGCGTCGTTCTCACTCGACCATTCGACAGCTGCGTTGAAGTCGAGTTGTGTATCCCCATCAAGAAGCCCAACGCGATGAGTACTTCCGCGTTAAAGCGCGTTGAGTAAAATAAAAGTTCAAATGCTGACACTACGGTCAAAGCCATCCCTTCCGCCACGAGAATTAGACAGAAGATGGTTCTTAGTTTCTGCCCCACGATCACGACAATGCGCGCGAGCATACCGCCTAGTACGAACGCCATGATGAGGGTGGCCAAAAACAGAATGCCATAGGTATCGGAATTGGCCACTTCGGTCGACATTTGTGAGGCATTGCCGCTCATATGGGAAGGAAGGAACCCAAATGCCCCCAACGCCATGGCATTGAGGATACCGGCAGCTGTCGCCAGCACCAGTGCCAAGCAGCGGTCTTCGGTATGAGAGCGAGCTTTCTTCTTTTTGATCAGCAAGGGCCTTCTCCAACCATATAATTAGTCGGAAATCAGACATCACCACCAAAGTATAGTTCTGTAATATCTAAATTAGAAAAGTAAAAATATGCAGAATGAAAATCTCCTCTTACCTCATCGCTGCAAGATTCGTTTAAGCTCACTATGCTATTACTAGCGCGAAACATAGGGGCATTGATTCAATAAACCATTAGTTCTTTTCTGTTAGCAGGAATTCAGATCATTTAAGGATGTTATGGGTCTTCAAGAAATCGCCGTTGGCGGCATTTATCTCAGCCCACTGCTGATATACGCCCTGATCGCGTTTATCGGCACGCTGGTCACTCGCTCGCTGTTGCACTGGGTAGTCGGCGAATACGCGCTTTGGTATGAAGCCTGGTTCGATATCTCGCTTTTTGTCATTTTACTAGCGGCGACTACCTTCCTATTTACCGTCTTACTTGAAAGCGCTTGATATCACCCCTTTAGCTAGCCTTTAAGACAGCTGTTGAGAGAACCGTTGATGCGCCCTTCGCTTCGTATGTTGCTCACCTTGATCATTGTCGCCATTGCCGTTGCCGCAGGCGCCTGGCTATGGCGCTACTATCTTTACACCCCCTGGACCCGCGACGCTCGTGTTCACGCCGAGGTCGTCACCATTGCCCCAGATGTTTCCGGCTGGGTGCGCGCGCTTAACGTCGCTGACACCGCCCAGATTACCCAGGGCGATACGCTGTTTTCAATTGACGATACGCGCTATCAAGCCGCAGTCGACAGTGCTCAGGCCACGGTCGACCATCGTGAAGCCACGCTGGAGCTAAACCGCGCCGAGGAGAGCCGACGCAACCAGTTGAGCAACAATCGTGCGATTAGCGCAGAGAACCAGCAGATTGCCCAGATCAACTCGCGGATTGCCGAAGCCGATTTGCAGCAGGCCGAGGCGGAACTGGCCAGCGCCCAGCTTGATTTAGCGCGCACCCAGATCACCGCCCCCGTAAGTGGTCACCTACTCAATGTGCAGCTCAGCGCGGGAACCTACGTCAATCGGGGCTCCCCGGTCATGGCGTTGATTGCTGAAGACTCTTTCTATGTCGTGGGTTACTTTGAAGAGACCAAAATGCCCGCTATCCGCGTTGGCGACCCGGTCGATGTCATTTTGATGAGCGGCGACACCCACCTAAAAGGGCGCGTCGCCGGTATTGGCCGTGGCATTGCCGACAGAAACACGTCCCTTAATCAACAGCTGCTACCGCAGGTAGCGCCCAACTTCAGTTGGGTGCGGCTGGCGCAGCGCATTCCGGTGCGCATCGCGCTAGACGAGGTTCCCGACGATACCCTGCTGAGCGTTGGCATGACCGCTACGGTACGCGTCGATCCTGGCGAGCACGCTAACGAACAGCCGCCAGAGTGACCATGTCACCGTTTCTTAGCACTTACCTGACACCCAACGCCACGGCGGTCAAATTCGCCATCAAGACCACCCTGGCCATGATGCTCGCACTTTATGTTGCCCTGCTGTTCGATCTTGAGCGCCCTTACTGGGCACTAATCTCGGCGGCGTTTCTCCAGATCCGGCCCATGAGCGGTATGGTGGTCGAAAAAGGCATTTGCCAGCTTGGTGGCACCTTCATCGGCGCTGTCGCAGGCGTCTCGATTATGGCCCTGTTTGCTCAAGCCCGAGTACCGGCCCTTATCATACTGACCATCTGGATTATGCTATGCACCTATGTCGGCTCACTGTGGCGCAATAACTACACCTATGGCTGCTTGATGGCATCGGTGACGGCGATGTTGATCGTGGTGATCTCCAGCGGCAGTACCCCAGCAGGCATCTTCGATATCGCCTTAGCACGCCTTTCAGAACTAGGGCTTGGCGCCATCTGTGCCATGTTGGTCAGCTCACTGCTCTGGCCCACCCATGTGGGCACCCACCTTGCCACCCAGGCCGACAGCGTGATCAACGAAGCCTTCGAGCACGCCGCCCTGCGCTTAGAAGCCAGTGACGACATCCCAGCCATGCAGAAAGCTTTACGCAACAGTCTCGGACCGTTAACCCTGCTTGAAACCGATAGCCAAGCCGCCCGCTTTGAAGGCCCGGTGGGCCCCGGGCGAGTGCGCGCCACCCATGTGCTAACGCGGCGCACGCTGCGCTTTTTCGCCAACTTGCAGGCACTTCATCAATTGATGCATGACCACGCTGACCGCCTTGCTCCGGAAAGCATCGAACTTGCCAGAAAAGTAGCCAGTGGTTTTCGCGATGCCGAGCACGTCAAAGGGGTGGCTGACGCTCGCCAAGCCCTGCAGGCGTTACGCCACCGTGTCCACGAACATGATGAGGAGAGCACATTAACGCCGCTAGATCGACGAATGCGCCTGGGGCTACGTGAATCGATTGGCCACGCGATGGTGATGCTCGATGCCCGCGAAGCGATTGCCTCACCGGCTAGTCACCAGCTCCGTTCATCTCCACTGGCCTGGCACCGTGACTACCTCGCCGCCAGCATCAACGCTCTACGCTCTGGGGTGCTGTTTGCGCTGCTGGCCACCTTCTGGATTGTGACTGCCTGGCAAAGCGCCATGATCGCGATGATGCTGGGTACGCTCTTCTCTGCCTTCTTCGCCAGTCGCGAAAACCCGCTGGCCATAACTAAGATGTTTTATAAAGGCATGCTGGTAGCAATTCCCAGCGCCTTTCTGTTTGGCCACGTGCTGCTTTCCCAGGCCAATGGTTTTCCGATGCTGGCCATGCTGTTTGGCACGCCGCTGTTTTTAGGTCTGATGGGGGCCACCAACCCGGCGACCATGGGCTACTGCTTGGCGTTTACCATTTTCAATATTCTGCTGACCATGCCCGGTAATGGTATGGACTTCTCGTTCGATAGTTTCGCCAATCGAGTGGTAGCCGTCATCATCGGGCTTAGCTGCGTGGTGATGGGGTTTCGTCTACTGCCGGGGCCAGGGGCAAGACTCAGGCGGCGGCGCCTTATCAAGGCGATTTCCAAGGATATAAACGCGCTTAGGCGGCGCTCAATCCGCGACGCCGAAACCCGTTTCAGTGGCCACATGGCAGACCGTTTACTGCAACTGGCCCAGCACGACGACATGCTGCCAGAAGACCAGCGCCACCTATTTATTCTTGGTTTGACCGGGCTCGACCTGGGCACCGCCACGCTGCGCCTGCGTGACCGGCTCGATGATGCCCCACACCCGCTCATCCGCGATGCACATCAACATCTGTTGCACACGCTGGCACAAGGGTTTGAAGAGAGTGCCAACGGGCGCCCACCCCAAGGCATTCGAGAAGCAGGCCAGCAACTGGAAACGGCGATCGAGGCTTATGGCAGCGTGCCCGCCGACCGCCGGGTATTGTTGGAAGGCTTGATCGAGCGGCTCGAACTGGCCCTGGAACGGTTGGCGCGCATCATGGCAGAACAAACGAAGCTGCCTAGCTCCTTCAATCGTTAACGGGTTTACTCTTTCGATCTACCCGAGGCGCATGCTCTTCCATCAACGCCACGACCCAATCAATGAACACGCGCAGCTTGGCGCTAACGTGCCGATTCGGCGGAAAGGCGATGTACATCGGCATCGCCTCGATGTGCCAATCGTCAAACAAGCGCACCAGTTCGCCGCGAGACACATGCTCTCTAGCCATGTAATCAGGTAGCCAAAGCACACCGAGTCCCGCCAGACCCGCGGCAAGCCCAGCATTCCCATCGTCGACGGAGATCACGTGGCGCCCTTGCACGGCAACACGCTCTCCATCGCGGCACAGAGCATAAGGAAAAGCCAAGCCATCGCGTGCCCATCTGAACCCGACAATGGAATGAGGCGGGAGCGAAAGCGCTTGCGGGTGTGTAGGGTGACCGCTCTTTTCCAGATAGCTTGGTGCGGCGTAAACACCCAGCGTTAGATCCCCCACGCGTCGTGCCACCAGCGATAGATCGGTAAGCTCCCCGCCGCGCACCACACAATCCACGCTTTCGCTGATCAGATCGACCATGCGATCACTCACCCCCATGTCGAGTTGAATATCGGGATAGCGAGCATGAAACGCGGGGAAAGCGGGGATTAAGATCATTCGCGCAAACGGGCTGGGCACATCCACTCTCAGTCGTCCGCGCGGCTGCACCGAGGCGTTGGAGAGGCTGGTTTCGGCATCATCCATATCGGCTAATAGCTTTATCACGCGCTCGTAATAGGCGGCACCGTCAGCCGTGACATTAACCTTACGGGTGGTGCGGTTGAGCAGTTTGACACGCAGCCGTGCCTCTAATTGTTGCACCAGTTGTGTCACGCTGGTCTTGCTCATGTGAAGTGTTTCAGCGGCCTTGGTAAAGCTGCCCGTCTCCACGACTCGGGCAAAGGCCTGCATTGCGTTAAAACGATCCATGACTATGCCAAGCACCTTTTGATTGTTTGTAATATACAAACAATGTTGAACAGAATTCGCCGTTTATCCACCCCTAATGTCGGCTTAAAGTGACTTCATCGTAAACAAAGGGTCGGCTTCGACCTACTGATGGAGATTCACATGGCTAAGCGTGACGTTATTTTCCCCTCGGGCCGCCAGGCGCTTTATGAGCAAAACACCTATTCTGCTGCCGTCCGCTCTGGCGATTTTTTGTTCGTGTCGGGCCAGGTCGGCAGCCGTGAAGACGGCTCGCCCGAGCCAGATTTTGCCGCTCAGGTGCAGCTTGCTTTCGATAACCTACAGAGAGTACTGGAAGCAGCGGGCGCAGGCTTCGACGATATCGTCGATGTGACGAGCTTCCATACTGACCCGGAAGCCCAATTCCCTATCTGGTTGGAAGCCAAGGCGCGCGCGTTTCCGGAAAAACCCTACCCAAACTGGACGGCGGTCGGCGTGACATGGCTAGCGGGGTTCGACTTTGAAATCAAGGTCATTGCTAGGGTACCCGAGTAAACAAGCGATAAGACTCAGGCACCTAGACGTTACGACGCCGCTGCGTGGCTGGCGGCAGTCTCGCTGGATTTTTGGAAACGCAACGCATCGCGCTTTGGCGGCAACTGGAAAAGGCGACCGTATTCGCGAGTGAACTGAGAGACACTTTCGTACCCCACCTCGAAGGCTGCATGGCTCGCGGAACATCCTTCATCAAGCATCAGGCGGCGCGCTTCGATCAAGCGCAGCCGCTGCTGGTATTGCCCCGGTGTTAGCGACGTCATGTGCTTGAAGTGTTTATGAAACGAACTGAGACTCATGCCTGCCTCTGTCGCAAGCTGTTCCACCGACACCCGCGATGTGTATTCGGCCCTCAGGATAGCAATGGCGGCGGCAAGGCGGCTCGCATAACTATCCGGATCTGCAATCTCCCGCAAGGCGGCACCATGAGGCCCTGACAGCAGCCAATAATGTAACTCCCGCATGATACCTGGGCGTAGAAGCGGCGCTGAATCGGGGCGATCCAAGAGCTTCATCAGCCTTGATGCGCAGTCTATCACCTCGGCTTCGGTGTCTTCAGCGAATAGCGTCTGCATGTCAGAAGTTCGCTGAGCGTGAGTACTCTCAATATGGGCGGCCAGCTCGCGCATGATCACCATGTCCAGCTCGGCCGCGACCGCCAGATAAGGCTCACTATGACTAGCCTGCACAATTCTTCCAACGACCGGCATATCTGCACTAACGATCGCCGACTGCCCTGCAGATAATACCCTCTGCTGGTGCCCCACCGTCATCCGCTTTGCCCCCTGCAATACCAGGCAAACCATTGGCTTGTAGATCGACTGCAGATCGCCAGCAGCGGTGTCGACGCTCATCATGCTGAGCCCCGTTACCGGCGTTATCACCAAGCCATCGCTATTGGCGTGGCGTTTGGCATACGCTTGAACCGCCTGTATGAGTGAGTTCATAAGCTTTCCTCCAGCATTTCGACTCACGTTAGCATGGTGATGAAGGCGTTTCTCCACACCTGCAGGATCAGGCAAGTTTTGCGCAGTTGTTGGCAAGCCCCGCCGCCACCGAATTGTTAAAACATTAGTGGCATTGAGTCCTAAAAATAGACGGAGCGCGAAATAATGAAAACATCAGTAAATACTATGCTTATCACCGGTGGCGGCTCCGGGATTGGTCGTGAACTTGCCTTGCGCTTCAATGCACTTGGCAACACCGTCATCGTCGCCGGACGGCGCATTGAAACGCTGGAGGAAACCATTGCTGGCCAGCAAAACATGCACGCGATGGTCGTTGATGTCGAAGACCCAACGTCCATCGAAGCTTTCGCTGAGCGGGTCATCGCCGAGCACCCCAATCTCAATATTCTGATCAACAATGCAGGCATCATGCGGCGGGAAGACCTGTCCAGCAATCGAGATCTGAGCGATGCCGAGCAGACCGTCGTCACTAACCTGCTCGGGCCAATCCGGTTAACGAATGCGCTGACCGATCACCTCGTCAACCAACCCGACGCGGCGATCGTGAACGTCTCCTCCGGGTTGGCGTTTGTGCCGTTGAGCGGTACCCCAACCTATAACGCCACCAAGGCAGCCATCCACTCCTACACAATCTCCCTTCGCGAACAGCTCAAGGGTAAAGTCGAACTTATCGAACTGGCTCCCCCCGCCGTACAGACAGAGTTGACGCCAGGACAGTCGACCCGCGAAGGCTATATGCCTCTCAATGACTATATCGAAGAGGTCATGGCGTTGTTTAGCCAGCAGCCGACACCCAAAGAAATTCTGGTGGAGAAAGTAAATTTCCTGCGCTGGGCGGAGCGCGATGGGCACTTCGATCAGGCGGTGGAGGCGCTTAGCAAAATGTGAGTTCATACGTGGCTGATAGTGAAAGGCTAGATTCATGCCAGCATTCACGTTTATCGGGCGTACCATTGAACTCAACGTCTAGTGTAAGCGCTATCATTATCATGCTTGCCTAATCTCCTGATATGGCTTTCGCTTCCAGCAACAGCGCAGCCAGCTCACAAAATCATTGATACAGCTGTAAACAACGGGAATCACCAGCAGGCTCAAGAGCGTCGACGTGATCAGCCCACCAATGACAACAAAGGCCATGGGGGCCCGGAAACTGGGGTCGCCGGCCCAACCCAAGGCGATCGGCATCATGCCTGCCCCCATGGCGATCGTCGTCATTACGATGGGCCTCACACGTTTTGTGCAGGCATCAAGAATGGCGTCTAGGCGTTCCAACCCATGCACCCGACGGGCGATGATGATGTAGTCGACCAGCAGGATCGAGTTCTTGGTGGCGATGCCCATCAGCATGATCAATCCGATCATGGCGGGCAGCGACACGGGCGTCTGCGTGAGGAACAACGCCAGGAAAGCCCCGGGGACGGAGAGCACCGACGCCACCAGAATCGTGACCGGCTGCATGAAATCCTTGAGCAGCAGCACCAGCACCATATAAATACACAGCACGCCGGTCAGCATGGCAATCCCGAAGCTTGAGGCAAGCTCCTCCATTTCCTCCGCATCGCCTTCTGCGGCCTGAAACACGCCGCGGGGCAACTGACGTAAACTGGGCAGTGCCTGCACGGCCTGTTCGATTTCTCCCAAAGGCTGCCCTTGCAGGCTCACCTCGAAATTGACGTTGCGCAGACGATCATGCCGGGTGATTTCCGAAGGACCGCTGCTCCACTCAACGTTAGCCACGCTCTCCAGCGGCACTGGCCCGTTCGCACCAGGCACGGGTAGCCGTTTAAGGGTCGCTATATCCTCCCGAGCGGCATCCGCCAGCCGCACCATCACCGGCACCTGACGCGAGCTGAAGTTCAACTTAGGAAGGTCCTCGGCGTTATCGCCCACTGTCGCGATGCGCAGCGTATCGGCGATGGCCAGAGCCGAGACCCCAAGATCGGCGGCACGGGCAACATCAGGGCGTACAATGAGTTCAGGCCTGACCAGGCTGGCCGTCGAACTCACCGCGCCGATGCCGGGAATGGCGCGCATCTCCCGCTCGACTTGGCGGGCATGCAGTTCCAGCACCCGACTATCCTCACCGGCGAGCACCAACTCATAGCCATCCCCCTCGTCGCCTACGCGAGTTCGCACGCCGGGAAGCGTGGCGAGTGCAACGCGTAACTGCTGCTCTATGTCTTGCTGCGTAACGCCCTCGCGGGTTGCGCGATCCGCCAAACCAATGGTCAGTTCCACCGAGGTCACATCAGAGCTATTGCTGCCGGAGCCCCCGCCGATAGCCGCGAAGACGCTAAGGACATGCCGCTGCGTCACCAGTCGTGAGCGTGCCTGCTCGGCAAGCGCCGCCGCTTCAGAAAAGGTGCTACCGGGCGGCAAGGTGAGCGTCGCCTGCGTCTGGGAATTATCATCGGGGGGGATGAAGGTTCCCGGCAGGGTCGAGGCCAGCCAGATGCCGCCTGCAAAGCAGGCCGCCGCCGCGAGGAGCGTTGTCTTACGGTGGCGCAGGCACCAACGGGCGACGACCAGATAGACGCTAATCCACGTTGGATCGCGCGAGGGATGTTGGGGTTTGCGCAGCAGATACGCAGCCAGCATGGGCGTCAGCAGGCGCGCCACCAGCAGCGAAAACAGCACCGCTACCGAGGCCGTCCAACCGAACTGAACGAAGAATTGTCCGACGGTGCCGCTCATAAATGCCGTGGGCAGAAAAACGGCAATCAACGTAAAGGTAGTGGCGACCACGGCCAAGCCGATTTCTGCCGCCGCATCCATAGCAGCCTGTCGCGGGGGCTTGTCCATTAGCAGGTGCCGTTCGATATTCTCAATCTCGACAATGGCATCATCCACCAACACGCCGATTACCAGCGAGAGCGCCAGCAACGTCACGGTATTGAGCGAGAAGCCCATCAAGTGCATGAAGGCGAAGGTGGGGATGATCGAGAGGGGAAGCGTGACCGCCGCAATCAGTGTCGCCCGCCAATTGCGCAGGAAGCAGAACACCACCAGCACCGCCAGCGCCATCCCCTCGAATAGCATGTGCAAGGAGCCTTGATAGTTCTCCAGCATCGGCCCGACGAAATTGGAGGCCTCTTCGATCTCGATATGGGGATATTGCACCTGCAACGCCGCGAGCGCAGACTGCACCCCCTCGGCCACCTCCACCTCGCCGTACCCCTCGGCACGGGTTATCTCGACGCCGACGACGGGAACGCCATCCAAGAGTGCCATTGAGCGCCGCTCGGCCACGGTATCGGTAACCGTTGCCACCTCATCAAGGCGAATGCGCCGACCGTCGCTGAGCGCCAGCTCCATGGTCGCCAGCTCGGCGGCGGATTCAGCGTTGGCGATGATGCGCACGGCCTGTTCGGCGCCGCCGACATCCACACGGCCACCAGGGGCCTCCAACTGCGCCTGGCGCAGCTGGCGTGAGATATCCAGCGCCGTGGTGTTCAGCGCCAGCAGGCGATCCGCATCCAATGCCACGCGGACTTCGCGATCGACCCCGCCGATACGCCGAACCGAACCAACGCCCGGCACCGCCAAGACGGCTTTGGTCATTTTGTCATCGACGAACCAGGATAGTGCCTCATCGTCTAGATCGGAGGAGTTCACCGCGTAGCGCACAATTGGCTCACTGGAAAACTCACCCTTCCGAATCACTGGATCACGCAGGTCGGCGGGTAGCTCCGAGCGGATGCGAGCAACCGCGTCGCGCACGTCCTCAATCGCCTCTTGCAAGGACTTTTCCAACATGAATTCGATAGCAATGTCGGCATTGCCATCCGTCAGCGTTGTAGAGATATTTTTGACGCCGGAGACGGTGGCGATGGCGTCCTCGATCTTGCGGGCAACCTCGTTCTCCATTAAGGCAGGGGCCGCCCCCGGCAACGAGGCAGATACCTCCACGAGGGGCAGCTGCACATCCGGCAAGTCCTGAATAAACAAGCCTCGGAAGGAGATGAGCCCCCAGAAGGTCAATAGGATGAAGAGCAGAACCACCGGAATAGGATTGCGAATTGCCCAGGATGAGGTGTTAAGCGTCATACCCCCTCCTCGACGTCGATATCGCTTGTTTGGAGTGAATGCCCCGGTTCTCCCTCAATCACCCGCACCTGGTCACCGTTGCCGAGAAACGCACCGCCCGAGGTAACCACCCGGTCGTCGGGCTCTAGCCCGGCATGAATTTCGATTCGATCCTCCGTGTGCTGGCCGAGGGCAACTTTCTGCTCCGTTATCTGGCCTTCATCGCTGACGCGATGGACGTAGCCAAAGCCATCGCGTAGCTGCACCGCGGAACGGGGTAGCGTCATCACTTGGCGGGTGCCCAATTCAAATTCACCCCTTGCAAACATTCCCGCTCGGGCGACGTCGCTTACTGGAAGATCGACGTAGACCAGGCCATTGCGGGTAGCGGTGTCCACCAGCGGCGCAATGGTGCGCAAACGCCCGTCGAGCTCGTAGCCGCCTGACAGGGTGACCCTGGCACTCTGGCCGGGTCGCAGCTTATTCAACTCAGAGGCGGCGACCTCAGCCCGCCATTCCAGCCTGCCGTAGCGCATCAACCGAAACAGCTCCTGATCAGCGCCGGTAATAGCGCCAAGCGTGGCCGTGCGCGTGGTGATCAATCCGTCGTCCGGGGCGATCACCTGGGTCTGAGCCAAGCGTAGCGCTTGGGCTTCATTCTGCGCCTGGGCAACGTTGAGGCGCGCCCGGGCGGTGAGTTCGGCGGTTTCGTATTGCTGGATCTGCTGTTCAGAAAGCGAGCCGGTGGTTTTCAAACTGCGGGCGCGCTGGGCGTTGGCATTCGCTTCGGCCAGCGTTGCTTCGGCTTCCGCCACGGCGGCGCGGCTCCTGGCAAGCTCCGCGCGCACCGTCGTGTCGTTATAAACGGCCAGCACCTGACCTTTCGTGACCTCATCACCCACGTCTACCTTGACGTCTACCAGCCGCAGGCCACCGATTTCGGTACCGATAATGATCTCCTGCCACGCAGCGATATCACCATTGGCCGCAATCGTCGTCGGCAGCGTCTGAGGCGCTAATGTCGTCACGTTGACGGATAGTGAGGGCTGCGCCGTCGGTTCGGCGACGCCATCGCTTTGCGCCGACACCGCCTGCATAAAGGCCAGCGCGGCAGCGCTAGCGATCACGGCAACCATACCGCCGAGATACATTTTTCTGATGGGAGATGACATAATTCAGGCCTGTTTCAAATTGTTCAGTTCACTGATGAAAAAGTGAAAGCAAGAATTGCGTTTGAACAACTATTGGCCTTTGTTTCTTTCTCGTTACTTACTGACATAACCTTTAAATAAATCAGCCACCAGTAAGAAACGCGTAAGATAACTCTCCTGATGATGGCGCTTTCCTACCACTCTCCCTTTAACAACACGCTAGGAGTGCAATCATGGGTTCTCATCAGTCGCTATTTTTAAACAGCCGCCTCACCACGGTGAAATTAACCTCAGGCGCGTTTATCAGTGCGCTTGTTATGGCCTCTCCGGCGGCGTTCGCCGACGAAGAGAGCTCAGACGAAACCACATGGGGATTAGGCGTAGGCGCCATAAGCGAACAGGATCCTTATGCCGGTATGGACAGGGAAAACACGCCATTCCCCTTGCTCCTGATCGAGAACCGGTACATTAGTGTCTTCGGCCCGGAAATCGAATTCAAACTGCCGAGCCTTGTCATCAGCGACTCTCAACAGCTCAATTTTGGTATCGTCGCCGAGTACGATGAGAGCGGCTACGAGCAGGGCGATGCCTCGATTCTCAACGGCATGCGTGAGCGCGAGGGCGGCTTCTGGGCGGGGGCAAAAGTGGAGTGGGAAAGCGAGCTGTTCGAGGTCAGCGCCGAATGGCTCACCGACGTCTCCGGCAACAGCGACGGGCAGCGCTTCGATCTTGGCCTGGAGAGAACGTGGGAATTCGGCGAACATATCATGCTAACCCCACACGTGGGGGCGTCCTGGCAGGACGACAAGAACATCGATTACTACTTCGGCGTTCGCGATAGTGAAGTTCGCTTCGATCGCCCTGCCTATTCAGGGGAATCAGGTGTCACTATCGAGGCGGGGGTGCGCGGCGTGTACCAGTTTGACCAGCATCACTCTGTGCTGCTAGGTGTTGAGGTCACGAGCCTGGCGGACGAAATCAAAGATAGCCCGCTGGTGGATCGCTCGACCCAAAACGCCGTGTTAGTTGGCTATCTTTATACCTTCTGATGAGCCGCATACTGCTGATCGAGGACCACGACCGGCTAGCGCATTTAATGTGCAAAGGGCTGGTGGCCGCTGGTATCGCCGTTGATGTTGTCGACCGCATTGATTCGGCTTGGGCAGCCGTTCAGCAGATGCCCTACCAGGCACTGGTACTCGATCGCGGCTTGCCGGATGGCGATGGGCTGCTATTCCTCAAGAAGTTGCGCACCGCAGGCCTTAGCGTGCCCTGCCTGGTATTAACGGCGCGCGATGCGCTGCATGACAGGCTAGAAGGCCTCGAAGCCGGTGCCGACGACTACCTGCCCAAGCCGTTTGCCATGGATGAGATGGTGGCACGTGTGCGTGCCCTGCTCCGCCGCCCTGCAGAATTCCATTCAATCGACCCCATTCACGGCGACCTGAGACTGCATACGGAAAGCGGCGTTCTGTTTAGCGGCGACGAGAGCATTACTCTTGCCCCGGCGGAGCTGCATATTATGCAGCTACTTCTCTACAAGCACGATGAAGTAGTCCGCCGCAGCGCGTTAGAGGCGGCAGCCTGGGGGCTAAGCGAGGCAGTGACACCGAACGCACTGGATGTTGCCCTGCACCGTTTACGCCGTAAGCTGCTTGCCATCGGTTCGCGTCAGCAGATCGCCAATGTCAGAGGAATGGGGTATGCGCTTCGTCAAGCGGATAACGCTCAATAGCCTAAGGCTGAAGATACTGTTGGCGTATGTGGCGGGCATGGTGCTCAGCATCATGCTGCTGGTAATCGCGGCGACTGCATTGCTGCAGAGCAATGTATTGGCGCAGATGGACCTGGCCGACGCGGCCGAGGGGCTGGTGGACAATATCGAGTTCGACAACCGTGGCCGGCCCGTCGGCTTCGACTCGAGTCTGGAAGACCGCGCCTGGCTGTACGAGGGCCCGCAGCGCGAAGCGGCTTACCGGATTCTGGATGAAGCCGGAAACGTGGCCGTCTTTTCGAGCTCAGGAGAGGAGTTTTGGCAGGCCGACGGCGATCTTGTTCGGCTGGCACGTGGCAACTTCACCTTCGAGCATGAGGGAAAGACCTTCTACGGCGCCACGCAGCCCCTCGAGCATGAGGGACGAAGGTGGTATCTGCAATTCGTGGTCAGTGCGAGGTTCCTGGATATCGTCTATACCGTGTCTTTTCCGCAGGTGGTCGCTGCCGTGGCGGTGTTCGGGCTCGTACTGTTCATCGCCTTCGGGTTATGCGCCTATATTACCCTGCGCTACACCCTCAAGCCGTTGCGAGACGTATCGGAGTCCGCGGCGGCCATCTCGCCGCGCTCCATCAACGCCCGACTGAATACGGACGCGGTGCCCGCGGAGATAGCGCCACTAGTGGACAGCTTCAATCACGCCCTGGCGCGCCTTGAGCGGGGTTATCGTCTCCAGCAGGAGTTTCTCGGCCACGCGGCCCACGAGTTAAAAACACCACTGGCGTTGATTCGTGCCCAGATTGAATTGATCGCGAATGGTAAGAATGATCGCGAGGCGCTATTGAGCGATGTCGAGTACATGACACGCCAGGTGCAACAACTGCTACTTCTGGCCGAAGCGAGCGAGGCGCACAACTACCAGTTTAGCGTTGTTCGAATGCACGAAATCGCCCACGAAGCTTCCACCTACTTGCAACGCATGGCGGAGTCCGCCGACGTGCATTTAACGGTACTCGCCGCCGACGACAAGGTGACATGGAAGGCTGATCGCGGGGCATGCTTCACTCTGCTCAAGAACTTGCTGGAGAACGCTATCCAGCACGCCCCCGAGCAGACCCTTGTCAGCATAGAGATCCAAGAAAACAGGATAACCGTGCGAGATCGGGGGCCTGGCGTCGAGCCAGAACAGTTGCCTCTACTGTTCTCTCGCTTTTGGCGAGGTGCGCATCGACGCGACCACGGCGCCGGTTTGGGGCTGGCCATCTGTCAGGAGATTGCCATGGCACACGGTTGGATGTTGTCAGCCCGTAATGCTCATCCGGGATTAATCATGACCCTATGCAGAGAAAGCAAGGCCAGTGAAAGCGATCTGCGGAGCATCACTCGCACTTGATCGAGAGATCGTCAAAACCATAAGTTTACCAAAGAGGTGGTCATGCAAATATTAAGACGCAAGCCCCTGAATCCGCCCAATCTGCCCGACACCCTGGATGAGGGCCATAGCCAAGCCGTATTAGTGCAGGGAGGTTCGCGGGTACTGATGTCCAGTCAATTAGGCGTTGATCCCCAGGGTCATTTGGCGGGTCCCGAACTTGCCGAGCAAACCGAGGCAGCGTTGGACAATATCGAACGGCTACTAACAGGCCTAGGAGGCGATCTCTCGCGGGTGGTGATGCTGAGAATCTACCTAGCCGAATCCGCGCGCTACGATCAACATGTGGTGATTGAAGGGCTTAAGCGCCGCTTCCCCAACGCACCTCCAGCGGCCACTTGGTTGATTGTGCACGGTCTTGCTGAACCGGAATGGCTAATTGCTTTAGAGGCAGAAGCCGCACTGCCGGGATATTTATCAGGTGACTGAAAGGGCGTAAAACAAGCCAGTAACAATTGACGGTGTAAAGCGATCGTTTTACATTGTCCACATGGATACCAAAACAAAGCTTATTTCATCAGCAGAACGCCTCTTCGACCGGCACGGCTTTACCGCCACCGGTATGGACAAGCTAACCCAGGCCGCTGACATGTCGAGCCGCACGCTTTACAAACATGCTGGCAGCAAAACGGCGCTGATAAGCGATGTGCTCGCAGAGCGGCACCGTCGCTTCCAGCGCTCCATCGAAGTAGACACCGTTGCGGCACTGTTTGATGCGCTGGAAGCGTGGGTGCGGGTCGAAGGCTGCCGCGGGTGCCTTTTCCTGCGTGCGCAGGGTGAAACCGGCGGCGATACGCCGGAAATTGCCGACGCTGTGCTGGCACATAAGGCGGCTCTCTATGAAAAAATTCAGGAAATCGTCAGCCTAGAGACCGGTGACCGTCATCCGGAACTGGCCGAACAGGTTCTGGTTCTTTTCGAGGGCGCAACGGCGACGGCTATCTACCGTGGTGTGGACGCAATCGTGTCGGCACGCACTGTGGCATCAGCGCTTATCTAGCAGGCACGCGCATGAGCCCTAGCCTTTATTTGGGCGCCACTGGCTTTGGGTTAATTGCCGTCTGCTACGGCTTTGCTCGCTTCGCCTTTGGGCTATTCCTGCCCCAGATCGACGCTGATCTTTCCCTAACCTCTACTCTAAGTGGTTTGATATCCGGCGGCGCTTTTCTGGGCTATTGCGTGGCCATCGTGCTATCGGCATATCTGACCGAACGCATCGGCGCCCGCGCGGTTGCCATTGGTGCGGCCCTGGTCGCCGCGGTAGGCATGGTGGGCATTGCAGTGGCGCCTTCTCCCCTGCTGCTCGCCACGGTAGTCATGCTCGCAGGCTCAAGCACCGGGCTAGCATCACCCCCTATGGCCGCAGCAGTGGCCACGGTTGTCAGACCCGATCGTCAAAGCGCTACTAATACGATCATTAATGCCGGCACCAGCGCAGGCGTGGCACTTTCAGGGCCAATCGCGTTACTGCTTGGCGGCCAATGGCGGTTAGCCTTCGCGGGCTTTGCAGTCGCTGCTTTTATAATGTCGATCGCTGCCGCATTCAGCGTTCCCAGCAAAACGAAAGCGACCTCGAAAACCGCCGCCGGTTTGCCACTGTTTACCACTGACATTGCTCGACTGATCGTGGCCGCCTTTTTGATGGGTGCATCAAGCACTGCGCTCTGGTCTTTTGGTGGCCAACTCGTTTCAGATCAACTGGGTTGGAGTACCACTGGCGCCGGGCTGCTTTGGATCGCTATCGGTACTGCGGGCATCTTAGGGGCAGGCGCGGGTACATTAGTGGCGCGTTTTGGGCTCAATTTCACCCATTGGTGTTTTCTGGCGGCCTTAGCAGCAGGGATTATCTTAGTCGGCACCAGCGTCACCACCCCCCTCCTGGCGCTCCTCGGCGGCATGCTTTTCGGTGCGGCTTATATCATGCTCACCGGTGTCTATTTAATATGGGGCGTCTCTGCACTGCCCGACCGACCCGCCACGGGCTTGATGATTGGCTTCCTGACGATCGCTATCGGCCAGACCGCAGGCGCGCCGATATTCGGGCTACTCATGGATCAGTTGAATACCGACTACGCCGTAATCATCTTTGCGTGCCTCACGTTCACCGCTGGGCTGGCAAGCGCCACCAAAGCGAAACTGCAGGCTGCATGAACATGGTGGCCCCCCTTCGACGCCGTTTAATTGAATACCCGTCACTATAACGGGCGGGCCGATACGTGGCGTGCAAGCCTCCGCTGCGCTTTGGGCAAGTTCCAAATCGTCAACTATACTGCGCCGTAACGAACATGATGTCGTTGCCTGGGTTGGTTGAACGTCGTTGTCACGCCAGCTTAGGTGAATTAATCCGCTTGAACAGCATAAGGAGTTTGCCGTGACAGCCACTGACGATCGTACTTATCGAAGCGGGCCGAACCCGTTTCACGCCGTAATGCTTGCTGGGACGGTGCCACTCTTTCTTGGCGCCACCTTGTGTGATTACGCCTACTCCACGAGCTACCACGTTCAATGGGCTACCTTCGCTTCCTGGCTGAACGTAGGCGGGCTCATTTTCGCGGGTTTTGCCTTGTTATGCGCGGTGATTGGCTTCTTCCGGTCTTCGCACCGGGGCGTAGTGAATATGGTTTACCCCGCGCTGCTCTTGCTTACCTGGGTGCTTGGCTTTGTCAATTCGCTGGTACATGCACGGGACGTCTGGGCCATGATGCCGGCTGGTTTTGCCCTCTCCATCGTAGTGGCGTTGCTGGCAGGCACGGCGGCATGGGTAGGTTTTTCTCGTTTAGGCGCCGGAGGTAAGCCATGAAGTTTTCCCCTTTTTACGTCGCGCCTCTTTCGTTACTGTTGCTCGTCAGTGGCGCCAACGCGCAACAAGCTCAGCAGTATGGGCCTGACCCCGCACTGCCCGAACCTCAGCGCGGGCTTCTCCCCGACATGACGGTACCCGAACCCGCAGAGTGGGGCGATCAAACGCCCACCGTGCCCGATGGCTACACGATTACCGCCATTGCCACCGATCTTCAGATCCCCCGGCAGACGCTGGTCTTGCCCAACGGCGATATTTTGGTGGCCGAAGGAAGTGGCGGCAATGCACCCAAGTTGAAACCAAAAGACTTCATTGCTGGGTATATCAAAAGCCAGGGCACCACCAGTGTTGAAAGTGGCAATCGCTTAACCCTGTTGCGCGATGAAAATGGCGATGGCAATTACGAACAGTCGGTGTTTGCCGAAGACCTCAACGCCCCCTACGGGCTGGCATTGGTGGATAACAACCTCTATGTGGCCAACCAGGATGCGGTCGTCCGCTTTGACTACGAGGAAGGCCAAACCGAAGCCAGCGGGCCGCCGGAAGAACTGACCAAGCTACCCGCTGAAATCAATCACCACTGGACGAAAGCAATGACCGCTAGCGCCGATGGTGAGTTCTTATACGTGGGTATTGGCTCCAACAGTAACATCACCGAGCGCGGCATGGCCGCCGAGGTCAATCGCGCCGAGGTATGGGAAATTGATGCCGAAACCGGCTTGCACCGGCCTTATGCCACTGGCCTGCGTAACCCGACCGCACTGACCATTCAGCCCGACACGGACCAGCTATGGGCCGTGGTCAACGAGCGTGATGAGTTGGGCCCCGACTTGGTACCCGACTACCTCACCACCGTGCAGGAAGGGGGCTTTTATGGCTGGCCTTACAGCTATTGGGGTCAGCATGTCGACCCACGCGTTCGCCCACAGAACCCTGGCAAGGTGGAATCGGCGATATCGCCCGATTACGGCTTGGGCTCGCACGTAGCGCCGTTAGGGCTCGCCTTTTCCATTCCTGAAATGGGCGATGAATTCGCGGAAGGCGTGTTTATCGGCGAACACGGCAGTTGGAACCGCAATGACCCGGTCGGCTACAAAGTAGTGTTCGTGCCCTTCAGCAACGGCGAACCCGATGGCGAACCGATCGATTTCGTTACCGGCTTTCTGACTGACGACAGCCGCACACGCGGCCGCCCCGTTGGTGTCACCATCGACCCGGACGGCGCCCTCATCATCGCCGATGACCTGACGAATGCCGTGTGGCGCGTCACCTATGATGGCAATGACTAACCGCGCTCTGCGTTATTCAATAGCGTGAAGAAGGCGGCAGCCACTTAGGCTGCCGCCTTTTCCGTTTGTTTTAAAAGGGATTTATATGATCAGATCACTGGAAGAGCTCGAAGCCGTTAAACAGTCGTGCCGCTCAATGGTAACCAAGAGCTCTAGCCTTTCTGCCGGTACCGCCATTATCCCCATTCCCGGCGTGAACATCGGTTCAGACGTCGCTATCTTGCTGCGCTTGATCCCGAAGATTAACGAGCAATTTGGCTTATCGCCGGAACAGATCGAGAGTCTGGATACAGAAACCCGGCTGTTCGTCATGACCTCCATCTCAACGACCGGAAGCAAAATGGCGGGTAAATATATCACCCGCAAATTGATCACGGTGATGTTCAAAAAGATGGCTGGCAGGATCTCGGCAAAAAGTGCGTCGAAATATGTGCCCTTCCTGGGCAGCGCCATTGCGGGCGGCATCAGCTTTGCCACCATGAAATACATGGGCAACAGCCATATCGATGACTGTTATGAGATCGCCCTGGCAACACTGACAAACGAGCAGCTTGAGCCCGTCGCATTGATAGGGCCAACGCCGGAACCGGTGCCACCTTTAACTACCGATATGGCCAGTAAAGCGGAATAGCAGCTTTGCTAATAGGGCTACGCTGTGGGGCGGTGATATGCTCTAGCGGATTGTTTAATGATGACAACAGGAGAATCGAATGCCCGCTTATGTCGTACTGACCCGCGAACACACCCACGACGCCCAGGAAATGGAGCGCTACGGCGAGAAGGCAAAAGCCGCCCGTGAAGGCCACGACCCACAGCCACTGGCTTTTTATGGGGATTTTGAAGTGCTGGAAGGCAGCGCGATGGAAGGTGCTGTCATTCTACGCTTCCCCGACATGGCCGCCGCCCGCGCCTGGTATCAAAGCCCCGCCTACCAGGAAGCCCGCCAACACCGCTTCCAGGGCGCCGACTACCGCGCCTTTATCGTTGACGGTATTCAAGAAGCGTAAAAGCGTAAAACCCCCGCTATCAAAGCGGGGGTTTTAGTAATGCCTACCGGGATGGGCGCTATAACATCACCAGCGGTAGCTTACCTTCGCGCTGATTTCACGACCCGGATTATAGTAGTCGGCCGTGCTTGAACCGACCACGTGCTGCTCGTCAAGCAAGTTGCTAACGTTGACGGCCAAGTCGGCATCTTGGGTGAGCTGGTAGCTAAAGGCCGCATCAAAAAGCGTTGCCGCACTGCTCTTGGACGTATTAGCAACATCAAAGTAGTAGGAGCCAACGTAACGGGCGCCGAGACCAACACTCATATCCTGGCGTGGTAAAGTATAGTAGCCCCATAGCGACGCCGTATGTTTGGGCGCTGCGGTAAACTCTTTGTCCTCTCTGGCGGCGTTGCTGTCGCGTACCACTTCCGACTCCATATAGGAGTAACCACCGGCTACGCTAATGCTATCGGTCAGCTCGGCTTTGGCTTCTAAATCAAGGCCTCGCACGCGGGATTCACCCACGGTTTCCCGTTCGATCACGCCATTGTCTTGGACAACCGAGATAGTGACGTCATCGCGGGTGAGGTCATAAACGGCCGCAGAAAACAGGGCGTTCGTACCAAAGGGCGAGTATTTCGCACCAATTTCATACTGCTCGCCCCGCTCCGGCTCGACGCCAACGGTGGGCGGTGCAACCGACTCCACCATGCTGACATAGGTGGAAATTTCATCAGTGACGCGATAGGTAAGCGCGCCACGAACGGAAGTTTCCGAGTAGTCGTCAGATTCGGTGACGCCAGCCATGTTGGTACTCGAGATATCCAGACCATCATTGCGCACGCCCGCGGTGACGATGAATCGATCATAGAAAGACAGGTTCTGGGTCAGGAAGACCGACTCGGTGGTGTAATCCTGCTTGTTGCTGCGATAGATATTCAGGCTACTCGGCGCACCGCTAAAGACAGGATTGGCGATATCGATTGACGTCGCATCCCCGTAAAACGAACTGTCTTCGGTTGAAGCATCGCGATACTCGACGCCCACAAGCGTGCTGCTATCGACCTGATCAAAACGGGCGTCGTATTGCAGAATAGCATTACCGATCAATTCCTGGGCTTCGCTGTCAGTACCAAAGTAATCACGATCTACCACGCTGCCGACTCGCGCCGCCGAGTCAGTGATATAGACGTAACCGAAATCATCGGTTAGATCGCTGTAGCGTAGGTTGCCGCGCAGCGTCAGGCCGTTATTGAAATCATGGGTGAGCTGACCGGTGAGGCTGGTACGCTCGACGTCATGAGAATTAAAGCCAGGCTCACCAAAGAACTCGCTGCGGTCGTACTCACGGTCGAGCGGATAACCACCGCTATTGGGTGTGTCGTCACGCTTCAGATAATCGAAAATAACACTGGCTGACGTGGCATCCGTTGGCTCCCACGTCAGGCCGCCCATCAAGAAACCATTGTTGTCTTTGGAGTGATCGTATTCGCGATCGCTGTCCCGGATGGTGCCGGTAAACCGGTAGGCCACGGTCTCGTCAGAGTTCAGCGTGTCACCCACATCAACACCGGCCTCTTTCGCATCAAATGAACCGTAGGAGAGATAGCCCTCGCCAAACCGCTCAAAGCGTGGCCGCTTGCTCACGAAGTTGACCGAACCACCGGGATCCGCCGGGCCAAACAGCGTCGAGTTGGCGCCGCGCAACACTTCAACGCGCTCGTAAGCATAAGGCTCTTCACGCACACCGCGCATAGAGCCTAGCGTCAGCCCGTCACGGTAAGTGGTCGCCTGAAATCCGCGAATTTTAAAATAGTCGTTACGGTCATCAGTGCCGTAATAATCGGTGAGGACACCTGGCGTATATTGCAGCACTTCTTCAGTGGTAGAGGCGTTGCGTTGCTCAATCTCTTGTTCGGTAATGACTGACACAGAGGCCGGCGTATCGAGAATACTGGTGGCTACCTTACCGCCTACCCAAAGCTCCTGGGCCACTATCGAGTTGGCATCATCATCGGCGTAGGCCTGGGCATTGACGATAATGGGCGCGAGGCGATAGCCCTCATTATTGTCACTGGCTTCGCCTGACTCTTGCGCGTTCCCAAGCATGGGAAGTGAGACCAGCGTCGAACCGCACAGAAGGGCAGTCGTCGTCTGTTGCCACCGCAAGCGGCTTGCGTTAAGCCGGACGGTGCCTTTGCTATCAGTCATGTTGAAGATCCCTTGGAATGAATAAACCCGCCTTGCTTGCCTTGTGGTTTTCTTTTGAAAGGCCGCAAGAGTATCCGGAGCTAGCAACACCGAGTCAATAGTGCTAATGTCAATCATAATCATTTATTTTAAAAACAGCCATGCTAGCAATATGCCATGCCTGCCTGTGCCGCTTGCCAACCCCACCGATATTGAGCACTTCCCTCTCGGTGGGGCACGCTATTCAAAGCGCGGTTTCAAAGAGCTATCTCAAAGAGCTATTTCAAAAACTCAAGCCTTCGGAGGAAGGGATGGCATCGCTCCATCAACGTTCAGCCACCTGCATAGCGCTTCTCACTGTGTGCAGCCTTAGCGCAGTGCCCGTTAGCGCACAGCGCTACCCCCTTGAAATCGAACACGCTCTGGGCACCACGGTACTTTCCGAAAAGCCCGAACGGGTAGCCACCGTGGCATGGGCCAATCATGAAGTGCCGCTGGCGCTTGGCGTGGTGCCGGTCGGCTTTGCCGCTGCCAACTTTGGCGACGACAACGGCAACGGGCTATTGCCCTGGGTAGAAACCCGGTTTGAAGACCTGAATGCCACGCCCCCTGCCCTGTTCGATGAAGGCGACGGAATCGATTTTGAAGCCGTGGCCGCTAGCCAGCCGGATGTGATTTTGGCCGCCTACTCGGGGCTGAGTCAGGCGGATTACACCACCCTGAGCCAGATTGCCCCAGTGGTGGCCTACCCCGAAGGCCCGTGGGCGACCGAATGGCGCGATATGATCCAACTGAACAGCCAAGGCATGGGCATGGCCGAGGAAGGCCAAGCACTCATCGAGCAGCTTGAGGCACACATTACCGACACCGCCGCCAACCACCCGGACCTTGCGGGCAAAACCGCCATGTTCGTGACTCACCTTGACCCCACCAACCTGGGGCGCATTTCGTTCTACACCGACAACGACGCACGGGTACGGTTTTTCCACGATCTAGGGCTGGCCTCGCCTGAGGTCGTCAAACAGAACTCCACTCCCGGCAAATTCGCTGGAGAGATCAGTTCTGAGTTGATCGACGAACTCAATGATGTGGACATTCTCGTCACTTACGGTGGCCAGCCGCTGATCGAGCAGCTCAACGCCCACCCGCTCACTTCCCGGCTGCCGGTGGTAGAAAATGGGGCCATTGTCACACTCGGTAATACCCCGCTGGGTACAGCCGCCAACCCTACCCCCATGTCGATTTCATGGTTGCTGGACGATTATGCAGACCTACTCTCAGAAGCCGCACGCAAGTCACACGAGTAGCGGCGTCGCGCTGGGCTCAGATGTTAATCGCTCAGCGGCTGTTCGCCTCAAACATCACGCCACCCGCCGGTTAGCGGGCGGCGTGGTGCTGCTTGTGCTGCTCGGCCTTGCGGCCATGCTCTCTGTGGCGTTTGGCGCCCGTGTAGTAGGCTGGCCGGAAATCGTCGCCGCGCTAAGTGGCCAGGTAGAAAACATTGGCGATGCCGCCGTGGCCAGCCGCCTGCCGCGTACGTTGCTCGCCATTCTCGCGGGGGCGGCACTGGGCGTTTCCGGTGGGGTAATGCAGGGCCTGACCCGCAACCCGCTGGCAGACCCCGGCCTGCTGGGGGTTAACTCGGGGGCGGCGCTGGCGGTGGTGATTGGCATTGCCTGGTTCGGCATCGACGAGACGACCAGCTACATATGGACTGCCATTGCCGGCGCCAGTGTGGCGGCCTGTGCGGTTTACGCCATTGCCAGCCTCGGCCAGGGCGGCGCCACGCCGCTCAGGCTGGCCCTGGCAGGGGCGGCCATTACCGCCGCGCTTAGCTCGCTGACGACCGCCGTGGTGTTACCGCGTGGCGATATCGGAGGGCTGGCGCAATCCTGGTTAGTCGGCGGCGTGGGCGGCGCGACCTACGATCAACTTCTGCCCATGCTGCCCTTTCTGATCACAGGGTTTGTGATCACCCTGCTCGCCGCGCGCAAGCTCAATATGCTAGCACTGGGTGATGACACCGCTGCCGGGCTGGGTGAAAAGGTAGCGGTAGCTCGAGCCATGTCAGCCATCGGTGCGGTGCTGCTGTGTGGGTCGATCACCGCCGTTTGTGGCCCGATCGGTTTTGTAGGGCTGGTAGTGCCCCACGCCTGCCGCCTGCTAGCAGGCGGCGACTACCGCTGGCTGCTACCCTTCTCTGCCCTCGGGGGCGCCGTGCTGCTAACCTTTTCAGACGTGGCTGGGCGACTGATCGCCCACCCTTCAGAGCTGGACGTGGGCATTGTGACTGCCTTTATTGGCGCGCCGGTGTTTATCTGGATAGTGCGCAACCGCAAGGTAGGCGCGCTATGAGCCAGACGCCACTCAACGCAATCAGCCACTTCCGGCACATCCGCCGAGCAAACGCGAGGCATCGCTTACGCATCATGGCGGTGCTTTTTGCCTGCCTTTTAGCGGGCGTGTTGTTAACCCTGATGCTGGGGCAGTCCTTCACCCCGCTAACCACGGTGCTGCGCATACTGGGCGGTGCGGAGGTGCCGGGGGCGGGTTTCACCGTGCGCGAACTACGCCTGCCCAGGGCCGTCGTTTCAGTGCTGGTGGGCGCCTGCTTTGGCCTGGGCGGCATCGCCTTTCAAACCATGCTGCGCAACCCGCTGGCAAGCCCGGATATCATTGGCATCAGCACCGGCGCCAGCACCGGTGCCGTGTTTGCCATCGTGGTGCTTTCGCTAAGCGGCCCGGCGGTTTCAATGGTAGCGATTGCTGCCGGGCTGGGCGTGGCACTGTTGATCTACACGCTCTCCTGGCGTCAGGGCGTGACCGGCGGACGGTTGATTCTGATCGGCATTGGTCTGGCCGCGATGCTGCAAAGCGTGACCGCCTACCTGCTGATGCGAGCACCCAGTTGGACGCTACAAGAAGCCCTGCGCTGGCTCACCGGGAGCGTGAACGGCGCGCAATTGGATCAAGCACTGCCGCTACTGGTCGCCCTACTGCTGTTCGGCGGGCTATTGTTAAGCCGCCAACGCGATCTAGAAACGCTGCGCATGGGTGACGACCTTGCCGCCGGGCTGGGGGTTCGCTTAGCAGTGACGCGAGTGATCGTGGTCATCACCGCGGTGGCGCTGGTGGCGTTTGCCACCGCTGTTTCCGGCCCGGTGGCCTTTGTGGCGTTTCTTTCCGGCCCCATTGCAGCGCGCCTGATGGGCCGCAACGGCTCGCTGCTGGTGCCCGCCGCGCTGGTGGGGGCTCTGCTGGTGCTATTAGGCGATTATGCGGGCCAGTTTCTACTGCCCGCCCGCTACCCGGTCGGCATCGTGACGGGCGTGCTGGGCGCCCCCTATCTCCTTTATTTAATACTTCGCGACAATAAAACCCGAGGCACCCTATGAGCGCTTGTTCGCTACTCGCCCAAGGCCTGGTGGCAGGCTACGGGGAACGCACCATTCTCAATGAGGTGAATCTCAACGTACTGGCTGGCCACACAACCGCTATCGTAGGCGCCAACGCCTGCGGGAAATCGACGCTTTTGCGCGTGCTTTCGCGGTTGCTGACGCCCACGCAAGGCAGCGTACTGCTGCAGGGTAAAGCCATACACCAGCTACCCACCCGCCGCCTGGCGCAGCAGCTTGGGTTTCTGCCGCAATCACCTATCGCCCCGGAAGGCATTAGCGTACTCGAACTGGTCAGCCGCGGCCGCCACCCGCACCAGGGGCTATTCAAACGCTGGAGCGCAGCCGATGAGACCGCCGTTGCCGACGCCCTGGCCGCCACCCATATGAGTGAGCTGGCCGAGCGCCACGTGGATGAGCTTTCCGGCGGGCAGCGCCAGCGGGTGTGGATCGCTATGGCGCTGGCCCAACAAACCAAAGTGCTGCTGCTGGATGAGCCCACCACCTTTCTGGATATCAACCACCAGGTCGACGTGCTCGACCTTCTCACCGACCTCAACCAGCAGCGCGGCACCACCATTGTGATGGTGCTACACGAACTCAATCTGGCCGCCCGCTACGCCGACCAACTGGTCGCCATGGCCAACGGCGAGGTTTACGCGGTAGGCCCGCCGGAGAAAATCCTGACCGAGCAGATGGTGCGCGACGTGTTTGGCCTGGAGAGCCGGGTCATCGAAGACCCCGTTACCGGCAAACCGATGATGATACCGCTCGGGCGGCATGGAGTGAGTAAGCGGCATCACGTTTCGGATGCAGAGATAGCGGTACAGATGTGAAGTCACCTGAAGCAAATTTGCAATAGGTAGCCTGTCAGTGGGTGATTTTAAGCAATAGCGTGCATAGAAACAGCATGAGTGAAAAAGCGCTGCTAGGCTAAACCATGTGTCTCTTCACTTAGCCGCTAACATCAGCACAAGGAGGTCATAGTGCAAATACCACAACCAGAAACGCTCCATTTGGACAGCGATGACACGACCGGCTACCCCAATTCACCACTGCCGGTGCTGATATACCGTCAGGTGCTCGACACCGGCAGTGCAGAAGAACGAGCCGAGTCGTTTGAAGCCATGTTCAAACGCCACGGCTGGCCACCGGCATGGCGCTACCACCTGTATGACTTCGATCACTTCCACTCCACCGCTCACGAGGCATTAGGGATCTTCCGTGGGCAGGCCCGGGCGCGGCTGGGCGGCCCTAACGGCCAAGAGACGGTGCTTAAAGCGGGCGATGTGCTAGTGCTGCCAGCGGGGGTTGGGCATGCCAGCATCGAAGCAGACGAAGATTTCTGCATGGTCGGCGCCTACCCACCCGGCCAAGAGCCAGAGATAGAGCGCGGTGACCCCGCACAGCTTAAAGCGGCTCAAGAACGGGTGGCTGACGTTGCCTTACCTGAAGATTCCCCGGTAGACGGGTCACTAGCAACGCTATGGGGGGAAAGCGCGTAACAGGCGAAAAGCGCTGCTCTTAGGTGCAAAGAGTTAGATAACGCTGGGCGTAGCTCAACAACCCCTTGCCCCAGCGTTATCTATAAGCGCTAGCACACCCCATTAATTAGCTCACTTTATGAGCCGAATACGGTTTGTATTCGGCTCATAAGCCAAGTGGCCTTCGCGCTTATCTTTCGTGCAGTTTACGCGTGATCCCAAGAACGAGTGTAATCGCTAATCACATGAGCAACCGCTTCGCCTTCTGTTGAAACCAAGCCTTGATTGGTCAGGGTTCGGCTGAGCAAACTCACCGCCTGTTCAAACGCTATACCGCGCTCGGTTAAGCGGCGCTGGTTTATAATATAGCCTTGAATTAAATGGTTTTTAAGAACCTGAGTGGCCCATCTACAAAACTGGGTGGCACGCTTAGAGCTGAGCCGATAGCCAGCGGAGATAATGACATCAAGGTTGTAGTGTTTGGTGCGGTATCGCTGCCCATGCTCAGCCATATGTTCCTAAATGGCATATGTGCTGTCTTCATTCAGTTCTCCACTCTTATAAATGCTCGGCAGTTGTATTGCAGTCAGCGCACCTTCAATCGCGTATGGCGCCAGCAGGCCTACCTAATGGCGGCGATCCCTAGGCTGCTTTCCGGCAGCTCCGTGACCTGAACCGCGCTGGAACTCGGTGACGACACCCCTGCTGCTTTCTCCAGCATGTTTCGCAAGGTGCTCGGCCAGTCTCCCAGCGCTTTTGTTTGGGCGGCTAATCGTCAACAGAAAGCGTAAAAGCAGTTGGTTCAGGCGTTAGCACAACACTTTCCAGACATTCCGTAGTCATCGGTATTAGGTTCTTTCATGGCGTGGAGAATGTCTGCCATCCTCAGCAGCCAAAACCAGAAAGGGCGATCACTTTGTCTGCCCACTTGTCTTTCTTGTCAGCCATACCTATATTCATATTTGTTACTTTTGAATACAGGAAGAAAATCATGGCTACGACCAGCCTTAGCTTAGGGGAGCACTGGGAAGTCTTTATCAGAAACGAAGTCTCTAGCGGCCGCTACGGCTCTGCCAGTGAGGTTGTCCGTGATGCTTTACGTGCCATGGAGGAACGCAAAAGCAAACTTGAGGCGCTACGTACGCATCTAGCCCAAGGTGCCAAGCAAGCTAGCGCCGGTGAATTCGTGGACGATTTCCCAATGGATGCACTAATCAACGAATTGGATAGAGAAACGTAATGCCCACGTTCCATATTACACCGAGAGCGAGGGACGATTTAAAAGATATCGGCCGCTAAACGGAATGGCAGTGGGGCAAGAACCAACGGAATACCTATCTAAGGGATTTTGAAAAACGGTTTCACTGGCTCGCAGAAAATCCTCTGCTAGGAAAACATCGCTCGGATATCAACGAGGGTTATTTCAGCCACCCTCAGGGCCAGCACGTTATCTTTTACCTGATTGGCCATGAATACATTGAGATAATCGGCATTCCACACAAAGAAATGGATATCATCTCCTATTTTCTGACTGATTAACGACCTTCAAGTATTAGGCGCGCCTGCCCAGCGGGTAAACATCTTGTCGATACGCTCTTTGTTAGTCCGTACAAACCTCGTCACCCAACACCTCACGCAGCCAACCCAGTAACGCTTCGCTGCCTGCGCGTTGAGGCGCGCCCTGGCGTGTGTATAGGGCGATGGCATTGTGCTGGGGCAAGCTCTCTGCCACCGGGCGGATCAGTTCACCATTTTCGATTAAGCGTTGCGTCGTGCGCCGCCATCCCAAGGCGATACCGTGCCCCGCGACAGCCGCTTGCAGTAGCAGTGGGTAACTATCGAACACAGCACTCTCCGCTGATGAGAGTTCAAAGTGCCCCATGGCACGCAACCAGCCATCCCACTCCAGCCAATCTGCCGGGTCAGCGTGATGGTGCAGTAGTCGCTGGTTTCGTAACGCATTGAGACTCAGCGGCATGGAGACACCGTTCAGGTAGGCAGGGCTGCAGACCGGAAATATCTCGTCCTCGGCGGTAAACACCAATCGATGGCTCCCGCTGGGTCGTCCGTTGGTTTGCAGCGCAATGTCGAAGCTTCCGCTAAATTCGGTAATCGGCCGTGTCGACGTCGCCAGCTGTATCTCGATTTCAGGATAGCGACGATTGAAGTGAGCCAGCTGTGGCATCAGCCAATAGAACGCTTCGCATAACTGGCAGAACAACACGACGCGTTTATCATCCGGATCGCCGCGCAGCGCCTGAGCCCCAGTGGCAATACTTTCCAGCGCCTGGGAGACCGTGCGGCCAAACTCACGCCCTTCACGGGTAAGAAACACACGGCGATGACGGCGCTCGAAAAGCATCACGCCAAGGTCTTCCTCCAGCGCACGGATCTGTCGGCTGATCGCCGCCTGGGTCAGGTGGAGCTCATCCGCCGCGCGCGAAAAGCTTTCCAGCCTGGCGGCTGCCTCAAAGGGGCGCAGCGTTGCCAGCGGTGGAAGAGACTTAATGAAGTTATCCATAATCTGAGCTCATGCATGGTGACGCAGAAGTCGTTTGAAGCACTGCTAAAGGCAGCGGCATTCTAGAGCGGAATTCATACTTGGAATGCTGCAATGAAGGCCACCGCTGAACCACAAGATAATATCCTACAGGGCATAAGCCTTATAGTGGGGGCTGTCTTTCTCCTGGCGTTGACCGACGCTCTGGTTAAGTATCTGAGTGCCAGTATGTCGCTATGGCAACTCTATGTCATCGCCTCAACACTATCGCTGCCGATACTCTTTGGGTTGATCATTGGCCATTCAGGCCCCCGCCCCAAGGTAAAATCACACCGCTGGGTGGCGATAAGAAGCCTGCTTCTGTTGCTGATGTGGATCGCCTACTACGCAGCACTGCCGCTGATTCCACTCTCGGTGGCGGCGGTCGCCATTTACACCACGCCGCTGTTTATTGCCGTGCTGGCTGCTTTTGGGGCGGGCGAGCATCTTTCACGCCAGGCGTGGCTGGGCATACTCTGCGGATTCCTGGGCGTGGTGGTGGTGTTGCGCCCTGGCGGCGATACCTTCACACCTGCCACACTGCTACCCGTACTTGCCGCCCTCTTTTATGCGCTAGCCATGCTGGTCACTCGCCACCACTGCCAAAGAGAGCACCCCTTACTTCTCACCCTGGGATTAAATCTAGCCTTCCTGGCAGCAGGCAGCCTCTTCAGCGTGCTGGTGGCAATCAACAGCACAGTATCAATCGCTGAATGCGCGCCTTTCCTGTTCGCCGGTTGGCAACCGCTAGGCGCCGAAGCGTTATTGATCGTGGGCGCCTACGCCCTACTGCTGATCATTGTGAATACCGGGGTGGCAAGGGCCTATCAAGTAGCCCCTTCGGCGTTAATCGGCACCTTTGACTACGCCTACCTCATCTTTGCCAGCCTTTGGGGCTACCTGCTATTCAGCGAAGTGCCCGATGCCATGACCTGGCTGGGTATGGGCATGATCTTAATCGCGGGGGTGATGGTGTTACGGCAGCGGCGGGGCTGACGCCTATATTTCGCAGTACAAAGAAAAGGAAACGCGAGCATCCCTTTTGGCTCGCCGTCCCCCTTCCATCATGCTATCGAGCAGGCTATCTAATCTGGCGATGGGCCTCTTTCCAGGAAGGTGGAAAGTGCAATATAGCTGCGGACAGACCTGACCCCTTCAAGGCTCTGAATCTCCATCAGGAAGTCCTCGAGAGATTCAGTATTCGCCGCACGCACTTTAATGAGCACGCAGCCATCCCCTGCCACGGTGTGCAGCTCTTCTACTTCGGGTCTGTCGGCAAAGGTCAGCAGTTTGCGTGTGGCGCTGTAGCTACTGGTATCGACCAGCAGAAAGGTCAGTAAGGTTCGGCCAAGCTTGCAGCCGTCGAGAATGGCGACGGTGCCCTTGATGACGCCATCACGCTTAAGCCTTTTTACACGGTCATGCACAGCCGGGGCGGAGAGGTGCACGATTTTGCTGAGTTCTGCGTAGCTACGCGACGCATCTTCGGCGAGCGCGCCTAATATTTTTCGGTCAATTGAATCAAGTTCAGCAGGATGATGCTTTATCTGCCGAATAGCATCTGTTTCTTTATCTGACGGCACCATTATCGTTTTACCTCCGAATATTATTTTCAATAAAATAAATATAACCGAACCACATTCGATTGAAAATATCATATACGGAGACACTATTATGCCATTAGCACTTTTCGCGTTGGCGATTGGCGCATTCGGTATCGGACTGACTGAATTCGTCGTCGCTGGCATCCTTCCCCAGATCGCCAGGGACTTCGGCGTCGATATACCCACGTCAGGTTTAATGGCCACCACCTACGCATTAGGCGTGTTCGTAGGTGCGCCCATCCTGACGATTCTAGGCGCCAAGGTGCCACGTAAAACGATGCTAATTAGCCTCGCTCTCATCTTCACGCTAGGTAACGTGATTACGGCAGTGGCGCCGACGCTTCCCATCGCGCTGGCGGGCCGTATTTTAACGGCGTTCAACCACGGCACTTTCTTCGGTATGGGCTCCATCATCGCCGCCTCGCTGGTCGCGAAAGACCGTCAAGCAAGTGCCATCGCCTTCATGTTCTCCGGGCTAACGATGGCCAACCTATTCGGCGTTCCTGCTGGCACCTGGCTCGCGCAAGCCTACAGCTGGCGGCTAGTGTTCTGGTTGATAGCCGGGATCGGCCTTATCACCGTCATCAGCATCGCGCTGCTAGTGCCCCCCATCAAAGCGGGCAAGGCCATCGCCTTGAAGAGTGAGCTACGTGCTTTCGCAGACCCCCAGGTTCTGCTCGCCATGGGCATTACCGTCTTCGGCCCTGCCGCTTTCTTTACCTCTATTACCTACATCGCCCCGATGATGGTCGAAGAGGCAGGGTTTTCCGACACCGGTGTGGCAAAACTGATGGTTCTGTTCGGGCTGGGTCTGGCGGTTGGTAACTGGATAGGCGGTCGCTTTGCTGACCGTTCACTTTTCGGAACGCTGTTTGTAACCCTTGCAGCGCAGGCGGCGGTACTTTTCGTCTTCTGGCTCGGCGTTGGGAACAGCGTTGTGGCCTCGGCCTCTGTCTTCCTCATGGCCGCCTTTGGCTTCGCCACAGTCTCGCCGATCCAGAAACTGGTAATGGACCGTGCCAGCCAAGCAGGCGCGCCCACCATGGCAGCGTCGGTGAACATCGGTATGTTCAACCTGGGTAATGCTATCGGCGCATGGGTGGGTGGCGCAACGATTGCCGCCGGGTTCGGTTTGGCCTCTCCAAACTGGGCGGGCGCCATCCTTTCGTTGATCGCTTTAGGCTTGGCCGTTATTGCCTGGGCGAGCGCCGGTCAGCAATATTCAGCGGCGCTGGCAGAGTAAGGTCACGGGAAATACCTGCACCCTATCTCACAAAAATGCCCGCCTTGATGGCGGGCATTTAGATGCCTGATACTTACTTAGCGACGCGCACCTACTCGGCATGCGCCTTCTTGATAGGAAGTAGGTGCAGCGCCCCCACCACCACCGAGCCCACCAAAAAGCCAATCACCGCAGAGCACAGTGTATTGAAGCTCCAACCCAGCGCGCCGCCCAAGGCACCTGTTGCCTCGCTAATGCCTTGCTCAATATGGTGTACCCACGCATAGGGCGCGTTGAACCAACCCGTGCCATCGGCCCCCAGATTGACCATCAGAATATGCCCACCCACCCAGAGCATGGCAACGGTGCCCACGACTGAGATGGTCTTTAGCACCTTGGGCATGGCCGTCACCAGTCCACGGCCAAGGGCTTGCACTCCCGAACTATCCCGCTGGGCGAGCTTCAGGCCGATATCATCCATCCTGATCAACAGTGCCACCACGCCATACACCAGAATGGTGATGACAAACGCGACCACCACCAGGCTCATCATCTGCGACCAGAACCCTTGATGGGAAACGGTTGAAAGCGCGATCACCATGATTTCAGCAGACAGAATCAGGTCGGTACGAACGGCCCCACTCACGATCTTTTTCTCGGCTTCCGGCCCCTTCTCTACCGCGGGCTTGTCGTCCCCATGCTGGCCGGAGAGCTTGTGCCACACCTTCTCCGCGCCCTCAAAAGCCAGGTAGGTGCCGCCCACCATCAGGATGATCGGCAATAGTGCGGGCAAAAAGTGATTCAGCAGCAGCGCCACCGGCAGGATAAAAATCAGCTTGTTGCGGATCGAGCCCAGCGCGATCTGCTTCACAAGCGACAGTTCACGTTCTGCTGCCACCCCCTGCAAATATTGCGGCGTCACCGCCGTATCATCCACCACCACCCCGGCCGCCTTCGCCGTCGCACGCCCAGCGGCGGCACTCACATCGTCCAGTGAGGCTGCGGACAACTTAGCCAATGCGGCAATGTCATCCAGTAATCCTATCAAGCCGCCTATGGCCATGGATGTTTCCTCCGTGAATAACAGTTGCAGATAGTAAAGCACATAGCGGCTGGAACGGAGCGTCTCTTTTATCCCAACTGCTCATCAAGATCTCCCGGCAGGACAATTTGATACTTGGGATGCAAACGGCCACCAGGAACCAGCGATCGCTTACCACGCCCGAGATTTAAACCATTAACCGTTAGGTGCGAAAACCAAGCGTGCCCATGACGTTCGGCCAGCGCGAGAAAAAGACGCTTAGCCTTGATGCTGTGGCAATGGCGCAACAGCGTTTCAAGCCGCTTTGGACGCAGTGTGGCCATACCCTGCATCAATGCATCCACCTCATAGACTCCACCAGCATCAGACGCCTCATTACATAACTCCAGCATGGCCCGCTCCGGTGTAGAGCATACAAGCCCCACGCTCGGCACCGCTTCACGCCGTTCCAGCCCTTGGTCCAGCAACGCGTGATCCGTTGTCTCATCAGTAAGCGGAATAACTGGCAGGTCAAAAGGCCCCTTGCCGCAGTAGTCGACCCGCTCCACTAACGGCAAATTGCACACCCACCCCGGCAAGCGATCCGATCCATAGAGTGTGATTACTGCGGCTTCGCCAAGCCGTAGGTAGTGCTCATGCCCCAGCCAAGCCAACGCAAAGCGCCCACCTACACGCAGCGACAAACCCTCCGTCTGTTGAAGCGTGCGCACCACCCCTTCCCACTGCAGCGAGCCTCCTTTGCGCATGTACACGCCACGCGCCGGTGAGACCAGCCAACCGCTGGCGACATAACGGGCCAACAAGCTGCTGTAATAGCCGTGCGCTCTTAACCACCGGCTGGAAACCACGCCGGTATCGCTCAGCCCTGCCAACAGGCGGTTTAATTTTCCATCATTTTGATCACTCATAGTGACTAAAATACACTGTCTATAAACCAGCACAATGACCTGGGTTTAATAAAGAGTAAAAAAAGTCACTCAGAGTGACTTTATAAGAAATTTTATAAACCTTACCAGCAGGTGTCTTGTTCCCATGCCATGGCATAGCGGCTTGCGTATTCTCCACTACAAGGTGCCATCCACTGTTCACCCAAGTAAAACCGTATAGCGCGTACTGCGCCCACCGCCGGGTAGCTTGGAAAGGCAGTCTTTTTCCAGCAGCTCTGCCAAATCCCGCGTTGCGGTAGCTTTACTCACTTTGGTCAACGATTGGTACTTACGCGCATTGATGCCCTGCGCAAACTCCTCCCCTGCGGTATCCAATAAACGGTTCAGCACCTTGATTTGCCGTTCGTTCAGCACGGTGGTGGCATGACGCTGCCAGAAGGTGGCTTTCATTAACACACGGTCGATTCTTAACAGCGCCTGTTCAAGCGCCTCTTTCAGCGTGTCCAGAAACCACAACAACCACGGCGTAATATTGAGGCTGCCTTTCTGGGCGTTTTCAAGTTGATCGTAGTAGGCATGGCGGCGCGCCATAATGGCCGCGCTCAAGGAATAGAAGCGAACGGATTGCCGCTCTACTTGAGCCAGCGCGCGATCTGTCACCGCGCGGGTAACGCGCCCATTACCGTCATCAAAGGGATGCAAGGTAATTAACCATAGATGGGTGATGCCAGCGCGAACCAGCCCATCAAGCCCCAGTGGTGGATGGTTGAACCACGTAATAAATGCATCCAGCTCAGCCTCAAGCTGCCCACGGGGCGGTGGCTCAAAATGCACAACAGGTTGATCAAGCCGCTCCGACACCACTTGCATGGGGTGATCGCCACGCAGCTCGCCTACACGTACATTGCCAAGCACGCCGGGGCCTTGCACAAAAAGCATGGATTGCCAGAGGCACAACTGTTCGCGGGAAAGCGGCTCATCCAATTGATGCGTGGATTGCAGCAATAGCTCGACCAGCGCTTCAGATTCTGGTGTTGTTCTGGCGGAGACACCGGCTTGCTCTAAACCCAACTGGCGAGCAACGGAAGACCTCACAGAGCCAACGTCCAGGTGCTCACCTTCGATTTCGCTGGTACGAATAGCGTTCTGGATCAGTGTGTCCATCTCCACGTCCAGATCGGCCTGACCGTGGATAGCCTCAGTTTTACCCAACACCCTGCCCTGCAGTAACCGCACGGCATCCAGCGTAGGCCGCAGAACGAACTCATTCCACTCAAAATGCGGCCAATGTCGCTGTTCCCAGATATACATGAGCCGTTTGCCTCACCTATTCAGATCATATTATGAGCCGATTATGGTTTATATTCGGCTCACGGGCTAGGCCGAGGACTTGATAGGGGAAAAGATTAGTTTCAGCAGCGTCGAACATTCAACTTGGACAAGTTGAAAAGCGCATTGGCTAAATAACAGATAACCGCACGTCTTGAATGGCTTTCAGAGTTTTGCCATTAGCATCCTTCCAGACGAGCCGACCGTTGGCGCTGCCGTCCACCAACATCCCTGCTACTGTTGAAAGAGATGAAAAGCGAAAATCTTGGGTAAACACCAGCTTTCCATCTAGCAGCGAGCGCACCGCGCTCTTTCGAAAGCTGGCGCTGCTCGCGCATGTGGTCGTGGATAGACACCGCTTCTTAAGCACGAGCCAAAAAGCCTTTAAGTACCACAAAGCCATCGGCGATTTCTCTGCCGATACCGATTCCACAACGTTCATGACTTCTCGAATAGCCTTTCTGTTCCTGAATTCAGGGTTTAAATCCAGCGGCTAAAAATCAATAGTATTACTCTAGCACTTGGTTTATTTATGATTATTTTTACCACCTTCTAATACAAAACACGGCTTGCGACAACCCTAATTATCCATGCCCTGCAATAAATAGCTTTTAGCAAACACAGAAACTAAAATCAACACTTAAAAAATAACACTTCAGCTATTAAAAAACATAGAGAAACAATAAAATACAAACACCTACTTACAGCTATCTCTAAAACTATTATAAACATCTTTCAAGGGTGGCGAGGGGCGAGTGTCAAGATTGCTTGAAAATATATTATAGTACTTTGAGAAACGATTCCTGTCTCTTCTAAAATCCCAAGTCCAACTATTTTGGTAAGGTATCACACCATCATCTACACGATTCTTAAAAGTCCTTAACAAAATACTCTCAAACATATAATTATTAATTATTTTAACGGAATTCCTAATCACCTCTGAAACATCTTGCAGACCATCCATAGTCAAAGAAAGTGGTTTTTCCAATATATCCTTATGAGAATCCAATCCAAGCTTAATAGCATTTTTAGCTCCGAGCTTTCCAAATCTGTGCACACAACAATGCCTCATCTCACATATTTTCTGGTAATCTAAAAAAGCTTTTTCAACTTCAGCAGGACGATTCCCTTTAATACCTGCAAAATCCTTTAATGCTTGCTTAACATTATAAGAACCGGAAAAAGAATATTCTTCAAGCAGGGCTTCAGCTAATATTTCAGGCTTATGGTTAAGCGCAGCTCCATAAGTAACATTTAAAGGCTCAACTAGTTTCCTAGAGTATTCGTCCACGTTTACCAAGTGCCTAAAAATAGCTCTAAAGTAGCTTTCAACTGCCGACATATAACCAAGCAGAACCAACGTACCCATTTCTCGACTTAAAGAATTCAAAGGCAAATAAATAGTATTTATTTTATTAGTATTATCTATAAATTGATCGACTGGGCTCATATCTTGGTCAACATGAGTTGCATCAAACATAGCAGTAGTTTCAACTGTCTGCAGAGATGTCTGAACTACTGTAATAGAGCGAAATAGATTTTGTGCTGTAGCCATAAAAAGACAACCCTGTAATCAAGATAAAAAATCATCAACAAAACTTGTAACAAGCTCTATCATTTTACTTGCACGCACAGTTCCAACCCTGTGAATTTTGCGCAATTCAGTTCCAGGATCGCGTATAGCTAATAAATCTCCAATGGTTTGGACTCTTTCAAGCTTTGACACTTTTTCTTTTTGCCAAGTAGTTAAGCCAGGTACACTATTAAGGGGCAAAGACATGCACTTAGTAAATGTTGAGTCATCTAGCAATTGACTACCACAGTTATGACAAAACTTCTGTTGGTCTGTTAACCTTGGGGTATCGCACACTCTACATGGAGGAAGGTCTATGCGTAAGCCCTCCAAAATTTCATGGTCAGCAAGCTTAGAAACACTTCGTCTAAGCGGATGCTTTGCAGATTTTAAGCCTATTGTTTTTAAAGTTAGGCTTGCTGAAGAGCTCCGGCTTCCTCCACTGAGAGCACGTAAAGATATTAGTGCCGCCAAGTGAGGAGTATAGCGTCGGTAAATTCTATCTTCTCCATGCGATACACTTGGATTTTCGTACAACATTCCCGCTTCGATAAGAAGATTAAACATCCTATCTACTAATGGTTGCGCTGATATCTCTGCACCTGGAACACCTAGCATTAACTGCTTTTCATCTTTCTCGATAGATTTAGCATTAAAGTCTTTTAGATCGTGAATCATTGAGTCAAAAACCTGCATACCAGCCTTTATTAAAGTTTCGAACCTAGGCACCTTAATTGACATGGACTCATATTCGTATTTTCTAGAATTGTAATGCGATTCAATGACACTATTTGCTAACTGATGAGGTCTGCCTTTACCATGCTCATACTCTCTAAGCATAGTAAGGTAAGCTCGCGGAACTCCAAAAGCAGCATATCTTAACAAAACGTCAACATCTTGATTTATATTTAAAACTGGAAATCTTTGCTTTGCTATCGCGCCCATTACATCAATATAATTAGGATCATTGACAGAAAGCCATACGTTAACTTTCTCTGCTTCATGATCAGCGTGAAACTTGGCACCATAATCTGTAGCGGGATATACTGAGGCTTTAGGAGAAATTTTTTGTGTTCTCAACACTCTTACTACATCAAAAAATTCTGTCAAATACTCAGGGGTAAGCGTTAAAGCCGCATCATCCATTAATATAACAGCTCGTTTTCTTTCCAAAAGATCAACAGCTAACTCGACCGACAATATTAATTCATTTATATTAATATTTTTTACAACATAATCATCATCTTCAGTTAAAGACACTCCTCTCTCGAGCCGACCTATCAAGCCATCAAGAAGATCATCATCAAAATTTAAATATCTAGACTTTTCATCACTAATATTCTTCAAAAAATAACTAGGCACAACTTCTTTAAGTGACTTTATTATTCGAGCAAGAACCCAAACATGAAAAAGATCTGTGGCATTAGCACGCCCCCTTAACAAAGGCTCAAGTCTATAGTAGCGATTAAATGTAACATAGATTGCTAACGGAAGAGAATCATCTTCTTTACACAACAGCCATGTATAGCGCATAAGATGTGTTTTACCACACCCTCTAGGACCCACAATTAGCTTTGTTCCTCTAGCTACCAGTGACTTATGTATTGAATTAAAAAACTCTCCCTGAGCAGTACCTTCTTTCAACTGCTCAGCAGGTATATGGTCCGCCCTTTCATCTAAAGCTTGTTGAAGCTCGGCCTCTTCTCGACGTGTCAATTCTTCTTTCATATTAGCCTCTAAAGCTTAATATTCATATTTAGAAGATCAGAGCGAGTAATATATCTAGCACCAACTCCTCGTGAGCAAGCCCCTAACCATCGCTTTCCTTCGTTAGAAACAAGGTATTCAAAGACCACCTTTCTCAACTCCATATCAATAATTCTTAATATAAAAATGCAGTCTGACACAGGAACCATTCCTTCTCGCACATAACAAACTTTCTCTTCAAGATTTCTGCCAACTCGTGCGATTAGGATATCCCCTTGAATCGCATGCGCAAACCGATCAACTAACCCTCCATTAACTATTGGCAGGTCAACGATAGACGTTCCTGAGTTTATAGGGAAATCAGTTGTGTGAAACACTGGAATCACTGCTTCCCTTACTTCTCTAGATGAAAGAGAACCACGAATAATACTCACATCGAAAAAACTTAATGGTTTACAGTGGTCACTAACTTTCGTAATTTTTTGGCTATGAAAACCATAATCGAGACGGTCTATACCTGCTTCTCTTGGTATGAAGATTGGTCTAGAAACTCCACCCTTTTTCTTCACTTCATAAAGTTTAATATTTTTTTTATAAGGAGACGATTTTTTTAAAAATAAAATATGTGCTTTTGCTTCTGTATTTGAAAAAACACCTCTTGGCAAGTCAACAACACTTTCTACGCAATAGTTATCTAACAGCTTCTTTCGGATATCTAACGATCGCTCGCCAGTTATAATTCCACTTGGCACTATAACGCCTAACTCTCCACCACTTTTTGTTAGTCTTAAGTTTTGAGCTAAAAACAGTAGTTCAGCACGACCATCTTTAGGGACGCCCCTTGTTTCGCTAAGCCCTGCCTCTTCAAGGATTTTCTCATACTCTGGTTTCCATAACGGCCTCGTATATGGAGGGTTACATAATGCTACATCAAATTCACCATATTCATTTTTAATCTTATTTGGCAAATCATAGTCAAGCGCATCAGCATATATGTGAAAATGATTGCCTTTCAAAGATGAAAAATAAGACAGGCTATCTAACTCAACACTTACAATAGATGCACTTTTCCATTTCTTACTTGCCGCCATCGAAAGACTTCCGAGCCCAGCCCCTAGATCAATCACAGAATTTGGAGCGGCAGTTTCTATACGACTGACAAGCAAACGCCCTACGTTTGGATCAGTATAGAACTGCCCATATTTAGCTCTGCTATTTAGAACAACATTTTCATACTTTTCCATTTACCAGCATCGCCTATTAAAAACAGCAGCATCTATTAAGAATGAATTATTTATAAAAAGCCAACATTCGCTAACTAAACATAACATAAAAAAAGAAAGGGCTCATCTTTCGATGAACCCTTCAATGCTGTCATACAACGTTGATCACTCCCACTCAATAGTAGCAGGCGGCTTGCTGCTCACATCATAAGTCACTCGCGAAACCCCTTCCAACTCATTGATAATCCGGTTGGAAACCTTCTCCAGCAGTTCATAGGGCAGGTGCGCCCAGCGGGCGGTCATGAAGTCGATGGTTTCTACCGCGCGGAGTGCGATGACCCACTCGTAGCGGCGGCCGTCGCCGACAACGCCTACGGATTTCACCGGCAGGAACACGGCGAAGGCTTGGCTGGTTTTTTCGTACCAGCCGGAGGCGCGAAGCTCTTCGATGAAGATGGCGTCGGCATCGCGGAGGATGTCGGCGTACTCTTTCTTCACTTCGCCTAGGATACGCACGCCCAGGCCGGGGCCAGGGAACGGGTGGCGGTAGACCATATCGTAGGGCAAGCCGAGTTCCAGGCCGAGTTTGCGCACTTCGTCTTTAAACAGTTCGCGCAGCGGCTCGACCAACTTGAGCTTCATGGTTTCCGGCAGGCCACCCACGTTGTGATGAGATTTGATCACGTGCGCTTTGCCGGTTTTAGAGGCGGCGGATTCGATCACGTCCGGGTAGATGGTGCCTTGGGCCAAGAACTCGACGCCGTCGATCTTGCTGGCCTCTTCATCGAATACGTCGATGAAGGTGTTACCGATGATCTTGCGCTTGGCTTCCGGGTCTTTCTCGCCTTTCAACTTGCCGAGGAACAGGTCTTCGGCGTCTACACGGATCACCTTAACGCCCATGTGTTTGGCGAAGGTTTCCATGACCTGGTCGCCTTCCGCTTTACGCAGCAGGCCGTTGTCGACGAACACGCAGGTCAGCTGAGTGCCAATCGCTTTGTGCAGCAGCGCGGCAACCACAGAGGAATCCACACCGCCGGAGAGGCCGAGCAGTACATGGCGGTCGCCCACTTGCTCGCGCACGCGCTGTACCTGGTCTTCGATGATTTGCGCGGGCGTCCAGAGTTTTTCGGCTTTACAGATATCCAGCACGAAGTGCTCGAGAATGCGCTGGCCTTGCAGGGTGTGGGTCACTTCCGGGTGGAACTGTACGCCGTAAAACTGCTTCTCTTCCCAGGCCATGGCGGCAATGGGGCAGCTCGGCGTGGAGGCGGTCACGGTGAACGCGTCGGGCGCTTGGGCCACCTTGTCGCCATGGCTCATCCATACGTCCAGCAGGGCTTTGCCGCTTTTAGCGTCTACGTGGTCTTTGATGTCTTTGAACAGCGCGTTGTCTTCGTCGATCTGAATCTGCGCGTAGCCAAATTCGCGCTGGTTAGAGCCTTCTACCTTACCGCCCAGCTGCTCGGCCATGGTCTGCATACCGTAGCAGATACCAAACACCGGCAGGCCCATTTCAAACACGCACTGCGGCGCACGCGGGGAGTCCAGTTCCGTCACGGATTCCGGTCCACCGGCCATGATAATGCCGTTGGGGTTGTACTCGCGGATCTCTTCTTCGGTGATATCAAACGCGCGGACTTCGGAATAAACGCCGATCTCGCGAACGCGGCGGGCGATCAGTTGGGTGTACTGCGAGCCGAAGTCGAGAATCAAAATCTTGTGGGCGTGAATGTCACTCATGGCGGGGTCTCGGTTAAGCGGTGTGGGTGCCGCTGGTAAGGCCAAAAAGCAAGCGGCGAGCTTTGCCCGCCGCCGTTTTAACTAAAAACGCTGTATTAGCTCACCCGATAGTTGGGAGCTTCTTTGGTGATCTGCACGTTGTGGACGTGGGATTCGTTAAAGCCAGCGCCGGTAATCTGTACGAACTCCGGCTTGGTGCGCATTTCCTGAATGTCGCGGCAGCCGGTGTAGCCCATGGAAGCGCGCAGGCCGCCCATCAACTGGTGAACGATGGCGCTCATCATGCCTTTATAGGGAACGCGACCTTCAATGCCTTCCGGCACCAGCTTCTCGGCACCTTCGCTCTTATCCTGGAAGTAGCGGTCGGCGCTGCCTTGGTTCTGGGACATGGCACCCATGGAGCCCATGCCACGGTAGGCTTTATAGGTACGGCCCTGGTAAAGCTCGACTTCACCCGGCGCTTCTTCGGTACCGGCCAGCAGGCCACCGACCATCACGGCACTGGCGCCAGCGGCAATCGCTTTGGCCAAATCACCGGAGTAGCGCACGCCGCCATCGGCAATCAGCGGAATATCGAACGCTTTGAGCGCTTCGGCCACGTTGGAAACCGCGGTGATTTGCGGTACGCCCACACCGGCAACGATGCGCGTGGTGCAGATCGAGCCGGGGCCAATACCCACTTTCACAGCATCCGCACCCGCTTCGGCCAGCGCTTTGGCAGCGGCGGCGGTGGCGATATTGCCGCCAATCACCTGAATCTGTGGGAAGTGTTCTTTAATCCAGCGAACGCGGTCAATCACGCCTTTGGAGTGGCCGTGGGCGGTATCGACAATGATCACATCCACGCCTGCCTCAGCCAGGGCCGCAACACGATCCGGGGTTTCCGGGCCGGTGCCGACCGCAGCGCCGACTAACAAACGACCGTCGCTGTCTTTGGCGGCCATCGGGTAGGTACGGGCTTTTTCGATATCCTGGAAGGTGACCAGGCCGCGCAGGTGGAACTCGTCATCGACGATCAACATTTTCTCGATGCGGTGTTCGCGCATTTTGGCTTTGCTGGTTTCGAGATCGGTGCCTTCTTTGACGGTAATCAGCCGGTCGCGCGGCGTCATGATCGCTTCTACACTGTCGCCGTGGTTAGGCTGGAAGCGCATGTCGCGCTCGGTCACGATGCCTACCAGGGTTTCGCCTTCTACCACGGGGAAGCCGGAGAAGCCGTACTCCCGCGCCATGGCAAGCAGGTCTTCGAGTTTAGCCTTCGGGCTCACGGTGACCGGATCTTTCACAATCACGCTTTCGTGCTTTTTGACCTTGCGCACTTCAGCCGCTTGCTGGGTCATGGTCATGCTTTTATGGATGATGCCAATGCCGCCTTCCTGAGCCATCGCAATCGCTAGGCGCGCTTCGGTAACGGTGTCCATCGCGGCAGAAAGCAGGGGAATATTGAGCGAGAGATTGCGGGTCAGGCGAGTTTTGAGGCTGACATCCTTGGGGAGGACATCGGAGAAGCCGGGAACGAGAAGAACGTCATCGAACGTAAGTGCTTCTTGGGCCATACGTAGCATAGCGGCAACACCCTGATTGAGAGGAAGTGGGGCGTGAAAGGTTAATCGTCTATTATAGCGTTTTGAGGGGTGCTCCAGCAATGCAGTCAGGCTGTTGTGCTTATACCAATTGCTAATGACGTTTAATGTTAGGCTGCTGACTGGAAATTTTACGACGCGGAGGGCGTTCTGTTGCCTCAGGAAATCATTGTATATACCGATTATGTTTGCCCCTTCTGCCTGCTGGCCGAAGAGGCGATTGTTCAAGCGACCAACGGCCTGGATGTGGAAATCCGCTGGCGGCCTTTTGAGTTGCGCCCTGCCCCGGTGCCCACGTTGAAGGTGGAAGACCCTTACTTGCCTAAGATATGGCAGGATTCGGTTTACCCCATGGCTAAAAAGCTCGGCGTGCCCATTACGCTGCCCAACATCTCCCCGCAGCCGCGTACGGATAAGGCCTTTGAAGTGTTTGCCATGGCCGAAGAACAGGGAGTGGGCCACGCCTACTCCATGGCGGCCTTGAAAGCATTCTTTCAACAGGAACGCGATATCGGCGACCCCGAGGTACTGGCCGATATTGGCGAGTCGGTAGGTTTGGAGCGCCAAGCAGTACTCGATGCCCTGGCCGAAGGCCGTTACCGCGAGCAACACCAAGCGGCGCAGCGCCACGCGGTGGATGAAGCGCGTATTCAGTCGGTACCAACGCTGGTGATCGATGGCGAAGTGATTCAGGGCGTGCCTGATCCTGCGGCGTTAAAACGTTATTTATTAGAGCGGGCATAACCCTATGGCCTCCCCTACTCCCCAGGCGCTCTCCGTCAGCCAACTCAACCAACGCGCCAAGCAAACCCTTGAGCGCGATGTGGGCGAAGTGTGGGTGGAGGGCGAGCTTTCTAACGTCTCCCGCCCGGCGTCGGGGCATGTCTATTTCACCTTGAAGGATGACCGGGCGCAGATCCGCTGCGCGCTGTTCCGCCAGCGGGCGCGGTTTGTCTCGGCGCCGATGCGCGATGGCGATCAGGTGAAGCTGCGCGGGCGGGTGTCACTGTTTGAGCCGCGAGGCGACTACCAGCTCATTGCCGATGCCGTGCAGGCGGCTGGCCTGGGGGAACTGCTGGCGGCGTTCGAGCGCTTGAAGGCGCAGTTGGAAGGCGAAGGCGTGTTTGCTAACGACCGACCGCTGCCCTTCCCGCCCCGCAAGCTGCTGATTTTAAGCTCCGGTACCGGGGCGGCCATCCGCGATGTGCTCGCGGTGCTGGAAGCGCGCTGGCCGCTGGCGGACGTGACGCTGATACCGGTGCCGGTACAGGGGGCCGAAGCGGCGCCTGCGATGATCTCGGCGCTGGCGTTGCTTAACCGCCAGGCGCGATTAGACCCTGAGCGGGACGTGATTCTAATCACCCGCGGTGGCGGCAGCCTGGAAGATTTATGGGCCTTCAACAACGAGCATTTGGCGCGGGCAATTTTTCACTCCCGGCTGCCGGTGATGTCGGCGGTGGGCCACGAAGTGGATATCACCTTGGCGGATTTTTCGGCGGATATGCGCGCGCCTACGCCCTCCGCTGCCGCAGAACGCTTGGTGCCGGATCAGACCACCCTCAAGCGCCAGCTGGAGCATCAGCACAGCCGCCTGCAACGGGCGATGCAAGCGCGCCTGGAGCGCGATAGCCAGCGGCTGGATACCCTGCGCGCCAAGCTGCGCCACCCCGGCGAGCAGCTCAATCGCCAGCGACAACATTTAACTGCCCTTGATCAGCGCTTGAATCGCGCCATACAGCAAGCGCTCAGCCAGCAAAAAGCCCAGCTCACACAGCTGAGCAGGCGCTTGGCCAGCCAGGATATGACGCGACTGCATCGGGCAGAAAGCGAGCGGGTAAACCAACTGCAGCGGCGTTTGGGTGTGGCCATGCAGCGCCAGCTCGAAAACCGTCAGGCACGCTTAACCAGTGCTGCGCGGGAGCTCAATGCGGTCAGCCCGCTGGCGGTGCTGGGGCGGGGCTATGCCATTGCCCAAGATGAGCAGGGCCAGGTCATTCGGCGCGCGGAAGATACAAAGCCCGGCCAGAAGCTGAAACTGAAGCTAGGTGAAGGTAGGCTAAGTGTAGAAGTGAAGCGGCGTCTAAAGACCTAAGTTAAATGGCCGATACCTTATAACAATGAGGAGAGGCCACCGCCATGAAGATAGGATTTTCGTTATTTACACTGATTAACCAGCGCCAGGATAAGCCACAGTTTTTAGCCTCTACCCGCGTTGAACCGCAGAAGAGAGAGCCTGCCGCCGCGCGTGCGGAAGACGACCCGTTCACAAAGCGTCTTAAAAAGCAGCAAGAAGCATTGGAGAGCTTGGCGTCTTTACCTACTCCCAAAGAAGCCTCCCAGCAGCAGGCCACCGATAAAGTAGGCTTTTTGCGCCAGCGGATTGAAATGCTGAAAGCCATGATGGCCTTCGCCTCTCCTGAACAACTTAAAAATATGGCCAAGGAGCTCAAGAGCATCGCCCGTGAACTTGCCGGGGCGGCTAAGCTGTTGAACAGCCAAGGGGGCGGTAGTGCCGGCATGACTGCTATCCCCTCAGTGGTTTCGACGCCAGCAGTTGGATCGGCAGCCGCTTCACAAGCGGTAGCTCAACCCAGCGGAGCAGAATCAGCTGAGGCGCCAGCGGGTGGCGATGAGAGCGCCCAGGCAACCGTATCAAGCGACGCGCAGCAAGCCGAAGCCAGTGCACAAACAGCTGAAGAAAACGCTGAGCAAGAGGCCGAGAAAGCCGCGGGCGAGCCTGAAGGTGATGAAGCCACCGAGCTCGGCGTATTACCTAGCCTACCCAGCCTCATTCAAAATGAAGATAATCGCTCGAAATCCAACGGCGCCAGCGCTAGTGAACACGCACTCCGCGGCGTATTGACTGACGCCCAGAAAGCGCTGCGCGAAGCGGTTAATGAACTTAAGGTTCGGCTGAGAGAGGAAGACAAGGAAGCCCGTAGGGAGCTAAAGAAAGCGGAAGAGGTCATGGATAAGACGAACCAAACAGTTGCCGCATCAGCTTCTGACGCTCTTTACTCCTCATTGGGGCAGTTGCTACCTACTTCGCTCGGTGACGTTTCCGTATCAACGTCGTCTATCAACATTGAGATTTAGCGTTATATGAAAAAGGCGCTACTTATCAGTAGCGCCTTAGCCGTATCAGCGCTGTTATCAGCAGCGCTTAAAGCGTATTCAGTGCCCCTTTTTCTGGCCATCCTTCGATTTCTGGCTGTCGGAATCGGGGTTGACGTGATGGGTATCCGGCATTGGATTGGCATCATCGTGGTGATCATCGCGCTCTTTAGGCGCTTTTTTGTCGTGCTCGGAGGCTTGAGTCATCGTTTTTTCCTTTCGCTGACGTACTAATGTTCAAGTACTGAGGTTCATTATTGCCCTAGCCTTTGTGGCGAACCGGGCTCCTTGAGTAGCGTGATGAACGCAAGAATGGAGGCAGCTAATTCTCCAAGAACGCTACCTCCCATCCAAGCTGCTTTTACTGTAGCGCTTAATGGTTAACTTGCAATGCAGCCGCACAGCGCCCACCAAGTCACCATCTTCAAAATAATACTTTAAAAACAGTTACTTGATCAGAAAACACATACTAAAAAGACACTATTGGGAATACCAATGATGCTTATGGTCAGGCGCTATCGGCGGGCGTAGCTTCCGGCGCTTTGCGCTTAATCTGGGTTATTAATAGCTGGATGCTAAATACCGAGGTGCTAAATGACAGTGGCCGCATTAAGCGGCCACTGTTTCTTACGCTGTTGTTCACACTTTTAAGACGTGTGATTAGTGCCTGAACCTTGGGTGTTACCGGAAGGCGTGCTCGACCCTGCCAAACCCTGACTATGTTTCTTTTCATGATCCTGGTCGTGTTTCTCAGGCGTCGAACGCTCCGTGGTGGGCGTTGGGGTGGTTGCCCCAGCCAACCCCATGTTTTGATGCTGCGAGGCATTCACGTTCGCATCATCTTGATGCTCGCCTTTATAGGACTCGGCTTTTTCATGGATGGTGTGTTGAGCCTTGTCCGCTTGCGCTTGCCCGGTCTCAGCAGCTTTATGCATCATGCGGTCGCGGTATTCGCCCATGTACTCATCCTCTTTCTTGGTGGCGGGGAAAATGCCGCCCAGGGCCGCCCCCAGCGCAAACCCAAGTGCACCCACTACCAACGGATGATCCTGAATAAAATCGGAGGCTTGGCTCCCAGACTGGTGAGCACGATGCCCCATGTTATGCATGCGGTCGTGAGCGCCATGCTGAAGATGGGATGAAGAGTTACGCATATTATCCCCCATTTGGTGTGCCTTGCTGCCCCATTGCTGGGCGGTGTCTTTGGCTTTTTGACCTAAGTGCTGGGCTTTGCCTTTCGCGCCGTCTTTCATGCTGCTGGCACCCTCTTTCGCCCGGCTCATACGGCCTTTACCATCGCTATGGCTCTCTGAACCACCGGCTACCCCGGAAGGGCTACTGCTATAAGCGGGCGTTCCACCGTTAGGATGAGTGCCTTCGTGCACGGGCACGCCTGGCGTGCCATGGGCACCGCTCGTCTCTTGAGAAGACTGCCCACCGGTGTAGAAACGCCGGTCCATATCCGATGCGTATTGCTGATGATTGCGTGACGCATTCGGTTGGCGCTGAGCCAGCATTAACCAGCCGATACCGGCACTGGTGAGCAGGAACGGCAAGGGGTTCTGCTTAATGGTGGTGCTTAAATTAGAAACGAACTCGTTAGCGCCCCCATGGCGAATATACTCATAGGAGGTATTCAACAACTGCTGAGGAGAGAAACGCTCTTCGATTTCATGCAGGGTTGAATCAAGGCGCTCGCGCGACTGATGGATATCCTTTTCAATCTCTTCAGGACTGCGCTGATGGTCATGATCCGTCATTTCAACTCCTCCTTGACGTTGTGCCGATGCTGTTGCGCCGTGGTCTTATCGCTCTGCAAACTATGCATCGTACGGCTGGGCATCAGGTTGCGCGCCTGCAGTTTCTTCTGGCCCGCTTTAAGCATCATCACACCAATAATCGTCACCACGACGCCGACAATTAAGGCAGAGAGCCACGGCGTGGTGTCAGGCGGAAGCACTTCGTTGAGCAGAAAGACCAGCGCTGCTAACAGAGTCAAAAAGCCGCCTAGCAAAACCGCACCGGCCATCGCAATCGAAGCAATTGCCCCCATCGCTTGGTGGGTTTTCTCGGTCATCTCTGTCTTGGCGAGTGCGGCCTCGTTGCGCACCAGCGAGCTTATTTCCTGCATCACTGTCGAGAGTAGCGAACCGACCGATGAGCTTTGCGACGTTGGTTTGTTATCCGAATCCATTCTGTGCCTCCCTGGCCCTGACGTTAGGGCATTCCATTTTCTCGACCTGACGAACCCATTGCCCCGTTACCGGTAATGGGGCTGCCTGAAAGACTCGATGCCTGGCTAGCCGGTGACGCCTGCCCGGCGGGTACATTTTCCTGCATCGGAAGCCCCGTGGTGCGCTCATCCGTCGTGTGTGAATAACCTGAATTCGCATCATCACTGTGCGAGTGTTGGCCGGAACTACGCAGAAAGCGGGTCGCTAGAAAGCCAGCAGCAATCAAACCGCCTACAAATAACGCCGGTTCACGACGGCTAAAGCTTTGCGCTTCATTGCATACCGTGCGTAAATCTTTATCGCGTAATGAGCTGGAAAACCGTTCGGTGGTATCAGCAAATTTTCTCGCTTGTTTCGAGAAATAGGGTTGCTGCTGATTATCGAACTCATCAGCCATTTTTTGCAAAACGCTGGTGAACTTGTGGGACTGTTCTGCCGCGTTATCACGCTGTTGATTGAAGTAGTTTTCAGCTTGGTGATGGGCCGCATCACTGACATCATGGGCCGTGTCACGCCCTTGCTGTTTGAGCGACTCCGTTGAGCGGTTGGACTGGTTGGGTGCGCCTGTGTTGGGCTGCTTTCCTTGATCGGTCATCTGTCACTTCCTCCTTGTCGTCTCACTTTTCAGCATCCGTGGTGAAACACAATCAGCATCGCTACACATCTATTAAGTGCGCTCAATTATCACTAAGAAGCTAATACAATGATGCACTTAGAAAAGAATAAGCACTTAAATTTAGCAAGCTTACCCTCCTTAGTAGATTAACCCCTTTTAAAACATAGCACTTTTAAAATGGCACTTTTAAATCATGCACATTCCAAACATGCTTTTAAAAACATAGTGCGCTTTCTATTAATGTCAATTGTTGCGCGACGACATTTAAACAACCGCCTATCTACTTAACATAGGTTATTTGTTTTGCGGCTTAGGTTTTTATCTTAACGCTTGTTATTGAAATAATAATAAGGCACTGAAATGAAAGTAAGTCAGTTCATTTGTCGTGGTTTGCTTGTTTCTACGCCTTTGGTCTACCTTAAAAGCGGTGAATATTCGAGGAACGGATATTCGCTGGTTAATGGCGTGATTCATTATCAACGTTGAACGACACACTTCCGTGCTAACAATGGAGTGACCGCACATGAGTGATCAAAAACAGCCTCCCCAGCATCAAGATAAGCAGCCGGGCGATGAGTACGCGATGCGTCCAGAGCCAGAATATATTCGTGATAGCTACCGCGGCACTGACAAGCTATTGGACAAAGTCGCGATTATTACTGGCGGCGACAGCGGCATTGGCCGGGCCGTGGCCGTTCACTATGCCCGCGAAGGAGCAGACTGCACGATTGCCTATCTAGACGAAGATAGTGACGCCGAAGAGACCAAACGGTTGGTCGAAGCGGAAGGCCGCCGCTGCTTGGTATTGAAAGGAGATGTGGCGGAACCCGAGTTTTGCCGCGATATCGTCAAGCGCACGATGGATCACTTCGGAAAGATCAATATTGTGATCAACAATGCCGCCGAGCAGTATGATTGGGACGACATTACCGAGATCCCCGATGATCAACTGCTGCGTACCTTCCAGACCAATATCTTTAGCCACTTTTACCTGACCAAGTCTGCCCTGCCGCACCTCGAAAAGGGCGATACGATCATTTCGACTTCTTCGATCAACGCCTTTAAGGGCAACGCTACGCTGATCGATTACACCGCCACCAAAGGTGCTATTCAGGGGTTAGTGCGTTCGCTGGCAATGTCGCTGATGGATCGAGGCATTCGAGTCAACGCCGTGGCGCCAGGGCCAGTGTGGACCCCGCTGATTCCTGCCAGCTTTGAAGATGAGAAAGTAGCTTCATTCGGCGGTCAGGTACCGATGAATCGCGCAGGCCAGCCTAGTGAAATGGGCCCTGCGTATGTCTACTTGGCCAGTGAAGAGTCTTCCTACATGAGTGGCCAGACCATGCACCTCAATGGTGGTGTGATTTTAAACACCTAAGCGTTTCTTATTTGAATATGGCGCGCACTTTAACGGGGCGGCCTTTGGCCGCCCCGTTAATGCATTTCGTATAAAATCGCTGCCTGCTAATATACTCCCGTTCGGGAATATTGACTCCTAATAAACCGAAGTGACGGTTGATAGTTACCGCTCGGTAATCATTGAAGGGTTTTATCTGACAGTCATGTTGGATTCAGAAGCCTCGATTTTCACTGCCGCCGAGGTATAGCCGTTGCATAGGTATTGCGCTGTAAGAGATGTTTATCTGCTTGCTGTAAGGCCTCTAGCGTTTTGGGCCGGTCGAACTCCGCCAATAAGCTGCAAAGCACTTCGGAGACGGCTAATGCCGGGGTTAGCGTATGGAAGAAGCTATCGCTTTCCGTGGGGCATAGAACAGTCTGCTCTGACAGCGCTATCAGCGGCGACACCTCGCTATCGGTAATAGAAACAATGCCCACCCCCTGCTCTTTTGCCAGCTGGGCAAGTTCCAGCGCCCCTGTTGCATAAGGGTTGATGGAGATAACGAGCAAGACATCCTCAGGCGTAGCGCGAATTAACGCATCACCGCCGGTTCCTCCAGGCCCATCCAGGTGCACCGAACGTTCGCCCAGCAGGGTCATCACGTAGTGGAAGTGCCAGGCAACGGCATGGCTGGAACGTAAACCCAGCACGTATACTTTTCTCGCTGACCTTAGCCTATCGGCCGTTGCTTCCAGGCGCCGCAGCGAATCAGGCTCACACAGCTTAGCCAGCTGGGCACTTAGCCCTTGAAGCATATGCGAGGCGGTATCGCTGACTCCCCTTTCACTGCCTTTACCCCCGCGCTTTCGAACCTTGGCTGCGAAGCCATCGCCTCCCTCGCGTAACGCCGCGGCATGCTGCGCCCGAAGTTCGTCGTAGCCTGGTAACCCCAGGAATTTGGCCAGCCGTGTCATGGTGGCGGGCTGCACCCCCGCATGGCGCGCCAACTCACGCATAGATACCAGCGCCACTTCCTGCGGATGCTCAAGTACGTAGCGAGCGGCCTGTTGCAACTGCACAGACATGTCATCGTACTGGGCAATTATCTGCTCTCTCAGCGAATCGCTCGGCGGCATAATGGTTAGCTCTGTGTAGAAATAGGGGTTGGCTCTGTGAAAAATGATCTATTTGTTTCATAATATATTTAAATGATTTATTTGTTGCAAATATCTTTGCGAGTGTGCCAATCTCATTGTCATAGGAATGGCTACCGTTTAATAATGAGGAAAAGAGGCTATGACACGTATTCTTCACCGTGGTATCGGCGCGCAGCTACCTCATGCTGCGTCGGCGCAAGGCGTCTATATCACGGATACCACGGGGCACCGCTATCTGGATGGGTCGGGAGGCGCTGCGGTCACCAGTGTCGGTCATGCCCACCCGGAAGTGCTGGACGCCATGCGCTCCCAGATCGATAGCCTCTGTTACGCCCACACTTCATTTTTCACAACCGATGCCGCCGAAGCACTTGCCGAAAAGTTGGTGGATTTGGCCCCAGACGGGCTGGATTACGTCTACCTGGTATCGGGTGGGTCAGAAGCCGTTGAAGCGGCGCTGAAAATGGCTCGGCAGTATTTTGTCGAGATCAATCAGCCTCAGCGTCGGCATATCATTGCCAGACGCCAGAGCTACCATGGCAATACCATCGGCGCGTTGGCCACCGGTGGCAATGCCATGCGGCGCCAGCAATTTCAGCCCATTTTGCCAGAAACCCACCATGTATCACCTTGCTATGCGTATCGCGATAAGGGCAGCGACGAGTCGCCTGCAGCCTACGCGGCACGGCTTGCCGAGGAGCTTGAGGCGAAAATTCTGGCACTTGGTCCTGAAGAAGTGATGGCCTTCGTTGCCGAGCCCGTCGTCGGCGCCACCTTAGGGGCGGTCGCCTCTGAGGCAGATTACTTCAAGCGCGTGCGTGCCATTTGCGATAAATACGGCGTGCTGCTGATTCTCGACGAAGTGATGTGCGGCATGGGAAGAACCGGCACCGTATTTGCCTGCGAGCAAGATGGTGTCGTCCCGGATATCGTCACGATCGCCAAAGGGTTGGGCGGCGGCTATCAGCCGATCGGCGCGGTGATGCTATCGGCCAACATTTACGCCAGTTTTGCCAATGGGTCTGGGCTGTTTCAGCATGGCCATACCTATTTGGGCCACCCTGTGGCTGCCGCAGCCGCCAACAAAGTGGTCGAGATCATCTCACGACCAGAGACGCTGGCTAACGTAAAGGCCATGGGCATGAGACTGCAGAGCGGCCTTGAAGCAGCGCTCGGCGCATCCCCCCACGTGGGCGATATTCGCGGCAGGGGCTTGTTTCGCGGCATCGAGATTGTCGCGGAGAGGGAAAGCAAAACGCCTTTCGACCCGGCTCGCAAGCTTCACGCCAAGATCAAGCGGCAGGCGATGGCGCGCGGCCTGATCAGCTACCCGATGGGCGGCACCATTGATGGCATTCATGGTGACCATATCCTGCTGGCGCCGCCCTATATTATTGCGCCTGACGAAGTAGATCTGATCATTGAGCGTATCGCCGAGGCCATCGACGCCGCCATTGCAGAGTAATAACACGACAACTACCTAAATAACGATCTAACTGGAGCTCACCCATGCCACCGTCTCCCTGCCCGCCCATTGCCAACGCTGACTGGCCTCAAGAGATCACTGATTTACGCGAGGGGTTTGCTGGCGCGCTCAATGTGTATCGCACCATGGCCCATCACCCGGCCTTGCTTAGCGCATGGGCGCCCTTACGCCAGCACGTTGTCAAGGAGAATGCGTTAGGCCCAGAACTGACCGAAGTGGTAATTTTACGTGCGGGTTTGCGTATGGGTTCCGCCTACGAGTGGGCTCATCATGTGAGCCGGGCGCTCGCCCTGGGATTCTCCGAGCATCGCATTACGGCTATTCGCGGTACGCCCGAAGGCGTTGACGGCCTTATCGTCAACGCTGTGGATGCGTTATTCGATGAGCGTATGCTGGCCAAGGAGCAGGAAGCAGAGCTTGCCGAGGCGATCGGGCGCCAGGCAGTGATCGACCTGATCGCTATGGTGGGTTTCTATTCGGTGCTGGGTTATTTACTCAACACCTACGACACACCGATTGACGACGCTATTCAACAAGAAGCGCGACAACAGCCGGCGCTGTTTTCGCTAACGCCGAGCTCAATCAGCTAATCCAGATCTGCTAATAAGCGCATTACGCCAATTGCTTGACCAACACCTTCGATTTACGGGCGTGATTGTAGGTTTCACGTTTCAGTGGCGGTAGGTCTTCCAGACTGGCGGCGCGGAAGCCGCGCTCCACAAACCAGTGGGCGGTGTGGGTAGTGAGCACAAACATCTCATCCAAGCCACGCTGACGAGCACGGCGCTCCATGGCTTCTACTAGGCGTTCACCGCGCTCGCCGCCGCGGTAGCTGTCGTGCACTGCCACGCAGGCGAGTTCGGCAATGCTGGTATCCGTAAATACGTGCAGCGCAGCGCAGCCGATCACCATGCCGTCGCGCTCGATCACCATGTAATCATCGATCTCGTGCTCCAACCGCTCACGGGAACGGGCGACCAGCATGCCCCGGCGCTCTAACGGCTCGAGTAGTTCCAATAGCCCTGCTATATCGTTCAATGTGGCTGGGCGCAGCTGTTCGTAGCGGTGCTGGGTAATCATGGTGCCCACGCCGTCACGGGTGAACAGCTCACCCAGCAGAGCGTCGTGGTTGTGCCAGGAAAGTAGATGCGTGCGCGCCACGCCTTCCCGGGCGGCGGTGCAGGCAGCCTGTAGGTGGCGGGCCAGCTCGCTACCCGGCACGGCGTGGGTTAACCGTGGCTCGGCTTCCGCTGGCGAAAGCTGACGCAGCAGCGCGCCATGCTCGTCTTCCAATCCTTCGGACTCCCCCAGCAGAATCAGCTTGTCGGCTTTTAGCGCCACGGCGGCGTGCTGGGCCACTTCGGAGGCGTCCAGATCAAACACTTCACCGGTACTGGAGAAGCCCAGCGGCGGTAGCAGCACCAGCGAGCCTTTTTCCAGCAATCCCTGAATCGCGCTGGCCCGCACGCGGCGCACTTCACCACTGTGGTCGAAATCGACCCCTTCACGCACGCCCAGCGGCTTGGCGGTCACCAGGTTGCCGGAGATCACGCTGAGCTCTACACCGTGCAGCGGTGTACTCGGCAGGCCAAGCGACAGACGCGCTTCGAGCCATAGCCGCTGGTGGGCGGCGACTTGTTCTACGTGAGCCATCACTGCGCGATCCGCCACCCAGCGGCCGTCGATTCGCGTGGGTTCCACGCCCGCAGCGGTTAGCGATTCATGCACCTGTGGGCGAATGCCAAACACCACGACCAGACGAACGCCCAAGGTGTGCAGCAGAGCCAAATCTTGAATCAGCTGCTCCCCTCGGCCAGACGCCATCGCTTCGCCTTCAATTAAGATGACAAAGGTTCGCCCCCGGTGCGCATTAATGTAGGGGGAAGCGTTACGAAACCAATCAACAAAGGGGAAGCGCGTATCCAAGGGCCGCTCTCCGGCAGCAGGTGAAAGAAACATACGACGTTGTCCACGTCCAATGAGTTACTTTACCAGAGCACAAAAAACAGCGGCACCTTCTAATGCAAATCTGCTCGATCTAAAGCAGATAAACATGAAGATGCCGCTGTGATATTCCCGCTCAGGTACTGCTTAAAGACTTTCGAGCCTATATTTAGCCGAACATGCCTTTGAACATGAAGAAGAACAGGATCGCAAGACCAGCACCGGCGGGCAAGGTGATCAACCAAGACGCCGCAATCGTACCGATAACCCGTAGGTTAAGCGCCGCCATGCCGCGTGCGAGTCCAACACCTAAAATTGCCCCTACCAGGGTATGCGTAGTGGAAATCGGCAGGCCAGTACCCGATGCAAGCACCACCGTCGTGGCTGCCGCCAGCGTGGCCGCGAAACCACGACTGGGCGTGAGCTCGGTAATTCCAGTACCTACAGTGGCGATGACTTTATGGCCGTAAGTGACTAGACCCACCACGATACCGCCGCCGCCAAGTACCAGTACCCACCAAGGCACCAGCGCAGAACTACCAATTTCACCACCGGTTTGTACCACGCTGATGACTGCTGCCAGCGGGCCAACCGCATTCGCCACATCGTTTGAACCATGGGCAAAGGCCATGGCGCAGGCGGTGAAGATCATCAGCACGCCAAACACGCGCTCTACGTTGGCGTAGCCAAAGTGATCATTCGCGTTGTGCTCAAACTTGATACGCCGCTGCATCACCAAACCAATCACCATAATCACCAGCCCCAGCAGAATCGACAGCAGCAGGCTCTGGTTAAAGGTTAAGTCCAGCCCCACATGGGACAGCCCTTTGGTCAGCGTTACCATCGAAACGATAAACCCAACCAGGAATACATAGCCCGGCACATAGCGTTTAGCGGCCGTGAATGGGTTGGCATCTTCAAAAATCAGGTGGTGAACCGATTTAAACAGCACAAAGCCAATGGTGCCTGCCAACAAGGGCGACACCACCCAGCTAGCGGCAATCGTGCCCACGGCACCCCAATCCACCATGGCGGGGCCTAGCCCTGCGACCGCAAAGCCCACGATCGCGCCGACAATCGAGTGGGTCGTGGAAACCGGCCAGCCTTTCATGGACGCCACCAGCAGCCAAGTGCCAGCGGCCAGCAACGCTGCCAGCATGCCGTATACCAGCAGTTGCGGGTCATCTTGCAACAGCTCAGGATCGATAATCCCTTTGCGGATCGTGTTGGTCACCTCGCCGCCCGCCAACCACGCGCCTAAGAACTCGAAGACGACAGCGATAAGAATGGCTTGCTTGATGGTGATCGCTTTCGACCCCACCGAGGTTCCCATAGCGTTGGCGACGTCATTGGCACCCACACCCCAGGCCATGAAGAAGCCAAACAAACAGGCCAGGATAATGAAGATGTCACCGTGCTGGGCAATAATCTGCATGAAAGGTCCCCTTAGCGGGCAGTCAGGATCTGCAGGCGGCTACCCACGCGCTCAGCGCGATCAGATAGTTCGCCAACCCATTCAATGATTTTGTAGAGGAAGATCACGTCTACTGGCGGTAGCTGGCTCTCAAGCGCGAAGAGTTGGCGACGGATCGTCACCTGTTGATCATCAGCTTGGTGCTCAAGGGTATGCAGTTCACGGATCATATTTTGCATGACATCAGAGACGTTTTTGCCAAAGCCGGACTCAAGCAGATCCTTGAGTTCTTCCAACGCTTGGCGGGCTTGGGCAACACAAGCAACACTGGTACGGATGTAATCGCGCATAGGATCCGCCAGCTCGTCAGGCACGCGCATTTTACGCCCCAGCATAATGCCGGTAATGTCGCGCGTCTTATTGGCGATTTTGTCCTGCACGCTGATCAGGTCGAGTAGGTCGGAGCGCGAGACCGGCAGAAACATGGTGTTGGGCAGATTCAACCGCAGCTCTGTTTTCAGCGTATCGGCGTCATGCTCTAAACGGGTGACGTTTTCGCGTAGCTCGGCTGCTTTGTCCCAGTCGTTGGCAAGCGTTGCTTCAAAAAACGGCAACAGCTGGTCGGCACATTCATTCGCCTTGACGATATGGGCCAATAACGGCTGGAATGGCGAGCGGCCAAACATCGAAGAAAAAGGATTGGAGGTAACCATAATGCCTTTTAGCCTGTTTTCGGAAAGCCTGGAAATGGCGGCGCCAGTATAAAGAGTGCGCCCGCCGCCGTCATGAAAAGTTCACAAATGTAACCAAATATTCATTTAAATGTCACGATAACGAGGTGGCAAGTGTCATGAAAAATACCCATCCCATGGAAGTGGAATTGAAGCTTGCCCTAGCACCTGAAGGGCCTGCGGCGCTACGCGCACACCCTCACCTTGGCTCAACATTGGCGCGCCAGCAAACGCTAACCAACACTTACTTTGATACGCCTGACGGTGATTTGGCCAAGGCAAGAATCGCGTTACGCCTACGCAAAATAGATGGCCACGTACTGCAAACAGTGAAAACCGCTGGCCAGGGCGGTGGCGGACTTTCACAACGGGCAGAGTGGGAGTGGCAGGTGCCTGGCGACGCGCTAGACCTAGCCGCACTCGCTGAGCTTCCTCCTTTTAAAGGCGAGCTTGGCAAGGTGCTGAGCTGCCTCACCCCTCAACTTAGCACCGACTTTACACGCCGCAGCTGGCAGCTCATTGATGCGTCCTCACCCCAACCTGGGCATATCGAACTGGTTCTTGATGAAGGTGAAATTAGCAGCGGCGGCTACCGCACGCCTATTCGAGAGATGGAACTTGAACTGAAGGAGGGCGATCCGGAGACGCTGTGGGCCTTGGCATTGACGCTTTCAGAGCAGGTGCCGCTGCGCCCTTCCGATAGCAGCAAAGCGGCGCGTGGTAATGCACTCAGCACACAGCACTGGCCACTGCCTGAAGCGCACTCCCTGGCGCAGTGGCTGCATCGCGCCACGCTGGCGCTGGACGCCTACCACGACAGCCAGCAGGCAAACTTCCTGACCGATGCCCAGCAGGCGTTAACCACTCTGGCCCATCACCCTGCCCTGGATGCGACTACCCGCCCGTACGCACAAGCGCTACTTGGCGGCTTAGACGCCCAGGGCCAGCCCAGCACCGCTTACGGTAAAGCTGCGTTGGCACTCGCCCATCGCTTGGCGTATCAAACCGCGCTACGCTAGCGGTAAGTAACATTAAGGACTGTTTTGAGGAACTGGTTTGAAGGACTGTTTTGAAGGACCGTATTGAGCCCCCTTTCAGGATGATGCAATGAATTTACACTTAACTCCTGGCGCCGAAGGGCTGCGTGCCCGTCTGTTCCATATTATTTTTGAGTCCGACACGCCGGGTGCCAAAGCCTTCGATATCGCATTGATTGGGGCAATTTTGCTCAGCGTTGCGGTCATTATGCTGGACAGCATTGAAATTTATGCTGAGCGTTACGGGCATATTTTTTTCTACCTCGAATGGACCTTTACGCTGCTGTTTACCATCGAGCTGGCGCTGCGCATCTACTGCCTGGAAAGACCTCTGCTCTATTTAAGAAGCTTTTATGGAATCGTGGATTTAATTGCCATTCTGCCCACTTGGCTCGTACTTCTGGTACCGGGCGCCCATGGGTTGGTGATTGTTCGCTTACTGCGTGTGCTGCGTATTTTCCGCATTCTACGTTTGATGGATTTTGTCGGCGAGGCGCGCCTCCTGCTAGATGCGCTCAAACGCAGCATGCGTCAGATTCTGCTATTTTTTAGCGCCATCTTGATGGTCATCACGCTGTTCGCGGCCTTGATGTACACCATCGAATCCCCCGAGGCGGGCTTTACCAGCATTCCCATGTCGATGTATTGGGCTATCGTTAGCATGACCACGGTCGGCTACGGCGACATCGTTCCCGCCACGTCGCTGGGTAAGTCAATTACCGTGATTTTAATGCTGCTCGGTTACTCGATCATTGCCGTACCCACCGGGGTGTTCTCCGCGCAGGTGATTCGCTCGATTCGCGAAGAGCGCTACTCAGAAGAAGCCTGCCCCGGCTGCGGGCACGAACGACATGAAAAACGTGCCCGCTACTGCCTACGCTGCGGTACTTGGCTAGACGAAGACAGCGAAGACCCGCGCAAGAAAGACGAAAACAAAGACGCGCAGGCAGACCCGCCTTCGGACTAGCTTACTGACACATGAATCTATGCCTGAAAGGGGCTGATATCACCGCGCCCTTCGCGAATAATGGTGGGCGGTAATGCACGCAAGTCGATAACGCTGGTGGGATCTAGATGGCAGGCGCCGCCGTCGATAATGGCATCCAGGTGCGCACCAAAACGCTCGCGGATCCCTTCCGGGTCGTTCATGGGCAGATCATCGCCTACCGGAATCAGCGTGACACTCATCAACGGCTCCCCCAACGCGGCCAGCAGCGCGTGAGTAATGCGATGGTCCGGCACGCGCACGCCGATGGAGCGACGCTTAGGGTGTAACAATAAGCGCGGCACTTCGGAGGTCGCGTCCAAAATATAGGTATAAGGCCCCGGCGTATGCGCTTTCAACAAGCGGAAAACGTCATTATCCACCTTGGCGTAGGTGCCGATTTGCGATAGGTCGGAACATACCAGGGTAAAGTTGTGCTTATCGTCCAGAGAGCGCAGCCATTTGATTTTCTCGATGGCTTTCTTTTCCCCCAAGTGACAACCCAAGGCGTATCCAGAGTCGGTGGGATAAGCGACAACACCGCCTTTACGAATGATCGTAATCGCCTGATCAATGAGGCGTTTTTGAGGGTTTTCCGGGTGAATCTGAAAATATTGGCTCATAAAACTGCTCCTTTGAAAGCTCACTCGCTTAGCGCGTACCTACAGCATAGCTGACATTGGCTGTTGATAACTTATGCCGGTGATCACTTAAGCGGCTGACGACTTAGCCGGCCGCTAACTGGCCGGGGGCGGCATCGTGCAGATGTACCAGGCGCGGATGCTGCCATATGGGGGGGGCTGCCGTGCGCGGTACCAAGCTCATGCTACCAGGGGCCGCATGGCTGCCGGGGAAGTGAAAATCGCTGCCCATAGAGGCGTAAAGGCCGCGCTCCACTAATTGACGCGCCAGGTCGCGAGTGCTATCCGGGTTCTGCTGCCCACTCACCAGTTCGGCCGCTTGCCCACCCGCTGCCTGAAAAGTATCCATTAGCAGGCCACGCTTGCGTCGGGTAAGCCCATGGCGCAATGGATGGGCGATAACTGCGACGCCGCCGGATCCGACAATCCAGCTAACCGCTTGGCTAATTTCCGGCCAATGGGCTTTAACATCGCCCTTCTTACCGCTGCCCAGATAGCGTTTAAAGGCGCTCGCCCAATCGGGCACCACTCCATCTTCCACCAGGGCACGGGCAAAATCCGGGCGGCCTAGCGGGCGGTCGCTTCCGGCGTGAAGTCGCGCTTTTTCTAGCGCATTCGTTAAGCCGACTTTTTCCAGCCGTTCGGCTATCACTTCCGCACGCTGAATACGCGCCTCGCGCTGTTGAATTAGGCCTTCCACCATGGCCCCCTGCAAGCCGCCGGGCATTAGCGCCACGACATGGATATTGACGCCCTGCCAGCGTGTGGATAACTCACAGCCAGGAATCAAACATAGGCCTGCTTGCTGTGCCGCGTGGGCCGCTTCATCAATCCCATCCATGGTATCGTGATCGGTAAGCGACATATGCGTCAGCCCACGTGCAGCGCACAGCGCTACTAGTTCCGTGGGCGATAGCGCACCATCAGAAGCGGTGGAGTGCATGTGCAAATCAACCGGGTAGCGTTGATCGGCATCAAAGGTATTAGGAAGTCGGGACATAAATGACGCCGTGTGAGCAGTTTGTCAGAATGCGCTTTTTCAGCTGTGAATAAAGTACGTGTAATAGGTAAGATATGGTGCGCGCATCTGCTAGCGCGGTCAATTAGCGGTCGCTTTTCATCCCTCTTGTTTTCAAGGAGTTATCCCCAATGCTGTATGCCATTATCAGTGAAGACGTGCCCAACAGCTTAGAGCGCCGCTTGGCCGCTCGTCCTGATCACCTAGCCCGTTTGGAAGCGCTGCGCGATGAAGGCCGCGTAGTATTGGCTGGCCCACACCCTGCCATCGACGCTGAAAACCCAGGCGATGCGGGCTTTTCCGGCAGCTTGGTCGTGGCCGAATTCGAGAGCCTGGAAGACGCCAATGCATGGGCCGACGCCGACCCATACATGATTGCAGGGGTCTATGCCAAGGTAATTGTTAAGCCGTTCAAAAAAGTTTTGCCTTGACCCCAATAGGCGAGTGTGGAGGGTCCGCCCGCTTTTTCACAGAGCCTGTGGAAAACTCTGTGCAAACCCGGCGGACGCTTTGCGCTAAGCCAGAGCCAGCGCCAGCGGCGACAAATTGATCATTTTTTAACCAGCTTTTTACTTAGACGGATATCTGCGTGACCCAACGTTCCAATGCTTTGCCTGCCCTCGCGGCATTAACGTCGCCACTGCTTACCTGGAACGAGGGCGCGCCCCATTCGGCAGCATTTGATGACGTCTATTTCACCCGTGGGGATGGGCGTGCTGAAACCGAGCATGTCTTTCTCGGTGCCAACCACCTTCCTCAACGCTTTGCCGCCTGGGAAGCCAAACGGCCCTTTGTGATTGGCGAAACCGGCTTTGGCACTGGGCTTAATATGCTCTGCGCCTGGGCCTGTTTTGAGCAGCATGCAGCGCCCACTGCACGGCTACACCTGATATCCACAGAGAAGTTTCCGCTTGCGCGAGAAGCGTTGGAACAGGCCCTGGCTGCCTGGCCATCGCTAGCGGCTTATGCGCGCGTGCTGTGTGATCAGTGGCCCGCGGGCGTCAGTGGTATCCACCGCCTGCACTTGACCGAGCGCGTCACCCTCGACCTGCATTACGGCGATACCACCGAACGCCTGACGCAACTGGATGGTCAAGTCGACGCCTGGTTTTTAGACGGCTTTGCGCCTTCCAAAAACCCCGACATGTGGCAACCCGAGCTATTCAATGCCATGGCCGCCCGCTCGCGGCCCGGCGCGACGTTTGCCACCTTCACTTGTGCAGGCATCGTTAAGCGGGGCTTGAAAGCAGCGGGCTTTGATTGGAAGAAAGTACCGGGCTATGGCCGCAAGCGGGAAATGCTCGCGGGCAGTATTGAAACGCCGCCTGTGGATCAGCGCCGCCAAGCAACGCCCTGGTTTACGCCACCGCCCTTGGTCAATGTAAAGCACGCTGCGATGCACGTAGCCATCGTCGGTGCAGGGCTTGCGGGCAGCAGCGTGGCGGCGGCGCTGGCTAAACGTGGCATTAAGGTGACGGTGATTGAGCGCGAAGCCCCCGGCGCAGGCGGCTCAGGCAACCGCCAAGGGGCGCTGTATGTAAAACTGGCGGCTGAAACCAATCATCAAAGCCGGGTTTATCTTTCTGGACTGCTGTATAGCCAGCGCTGGCTGTCACAGCAACGTGCCGCCCACGTTTTGTGGCAGCCCTGCGGTGTGGTGCAGTTGGCGAGTAGCGATAAAGAAGCGCGCCGCCAGCAGCGTTTTATCGAACAGCACCCGCTGCCCAGCGACGTCGTTACCGGGTTAAGCAACCCGGCTCTCAGCGAAGCCGCGGCAATGCCCATTGATGCACCCCATGGGCTAATTTACCCACAAGCAGGTTGGGTGCGGCCCAAAGCTCTCTGTGAACACTTGCTTAAACAGCCCGGCGTGACCTGCCTGCAGGGTGACGTTAGCTCCCTTACGCCACTCGACACCGGCTGGCAGTTGAACTTGGCCGATGGCAGTACGCTTAAGGCGGATCAGGTGGTGATCGCCAACGCCCATTTAGCCAATCGCTTTGCACAAACGGCTGAGCTGCCGCTGCAATCGGTGCGCGGCCAGATAAGCGAGATAAAGCTACCCGATGAGGTAACAGGCCCAACCCGCGTGGTATGCGCCGGGGGCTATGTAGCGCCTGCTCTAGATGGGGTACTGACCTTTGGCGCCAGCTTTTTACCTAATAACGCAACCAGCGATGTAACCGCCGACGATCATCAGCGCAATATTGAGGAGCTGCGGCAAACGCTGCCCGCGTTGGTGGCGGAATTGGAGCAGGCGGGTATTGCGCTAAGCCCAGAGCAGCTTCAGGGCCGTGCGGCGGTACGTGCAGCCAGCCCCGATAAAACCCCTTACGCAGGGCCAGTGCCGGTAGCAGAGGCGTGGCGGGCGGATTATTCCCTGCTGAGCAAAGATGCCACCCGCGTGCCCGTCACACCCGGCGCGCACTATTCGGGCCTGTGGATATCCGCCGCACACGGCTCGCGCGGATTGGCCAGCGCCCCTTTATGCGCCGAGGTGATTGCCTCACGCATGTGCGACGAACCGATGCCGCTGGAAGCGCCGCTGGTCGATCACCTGCACCCAGGACGGCGCATTATTAGCGCGATTATTCGCGCTCAATAATCTCCCTCTTCCTCGTCATCAGCGATATCACGGCCAAACGAGCGCCATCGTGCTAGGGTCATGACTTCGGTCATCTCTAGCTCGAGGTCGTGGGCGATGATCAGCTCATTACGCTCTAGCTGCTTTTTTAGCTCGGCTACCCAGCCGTGCATGCCTTCACCCGTGGTATCAGTGGTGTCGTAACCCTGGCGGGTCACAAACGCCTCTAGCAAGGCATCGAGGGTTTCCGGCGGCAACATTCTGGCGGGCACTTCAATAAAACGACTCATTAACCCTGCTCCCACTCTGCCAAACGTTCAATAAAAGTGGCTTCGTCGACAACTTCCACGCCCATCTGTTCGGCTTTGGTCAGCTTGCTGCCTGCCGCTTCACCAGCGACTAAACACGTGGTTTTTTTCGATACGCTGCCTGCCACCTTGGCCCCTAACGCCTGCAGGCGTGCCTTACCTTCATCCCGCGTCATGCTTTCCAGCGAACCGGTCAACACCCAGGTTTGGCCTTCCAGCGGCGTCGGCCCTTGGGTAACCGCTGCTTCTTGCCAAGTAACGCCGGCATCAATCAACGCAGCAATGGTTTCCTGGTTGTGGGGCTGGCGGAAAAAGGTATGCACATGGGCCGCGACAATCGGGCCAACATCGTTCACCGCTTCCAGCGCTGCCAGCTCGGCCGCTTGAACAGCTTCGAGCGTGCCAAAATGGTTGGCCAAGTTGGCCGCGGTGGCTTCGCCCACTTCACGAATACCCAGCGAATAGATAAACCGTGCCAGGGTAGTCGATTTGGCTTTTTCGTGGGAGTTGACCAGGTTCGTAGCCGATTTCTCGCCCATGCGCGGCAGGCTTTTGAGCTGTTCAATGGTGAGATGAAACAGATCCGCCGGGGTTTTCACCCAATCCAGGTCGACCAGTTGCACGATCAATTTCTCGCCCAGGCCGTCAATATCCAGCGCCTTACGGCTGGCAAAGTGCTTCAAGGCCTCTTTGCGCTGAGCGGCACAATAGAGGCCACCGGAACAACGGGCGACCGCTTCGCCGTCGATGCGCTCAATATCCGAACCGCACACCGGGCAGTGCTCAGGAAAAACAATAACTCTGGCATCGGCAGGCCGTTGCTCCACATGCACTCTGACGACCTGAGGGATAACGTCGCCAGCGCGGCGAATAGAGACCGTGTCACCGATCATCACGTCCAGCCGGTTGATCTCATCGGCGTTGTGCAGCGTGGCATTGGAGACCGTCACCCCAGCCACCGTGACCGGCTCGAGCCGCGCCACCGGCGTAATCGCGCCGGTGCGGCCGACCTGAAACTCGACATCGTTTAGGGTGGTGACCTCTTCCTGGGCAGGATACTTAAACGCCACCGCCCAGCGCGGCGCGCGGGCCACAAAGCCCAACTCACGCTGGTAACGCAGGTCATTCACCTTGATGACGACGCCGTCGATATCAAAGCCCAGGGCATCACGTTTTGCGCCCAACTGCTCACAGTAATCGGCGACCGCCTCGGGACCTGTAACAATTTCAAGTTTATTACTTGATCGAAAGCCCCAATCTTTAAGCCTTTCCATCTGGCGACTATGCGTAGGAATTACGCTGTCATCCAAATTAGCCATATTGATGCGGGCAACTTGATAAGCATGAAACTCCAGCGGGCGCTTGGCGGTAATGCGCGGGTCGAGCTGACGCAGGCTGCCAGCCGCAGCGTTGCGCGGGTTGGCAAATACCTTGCTGCCCTCTTCCCGAGCGCGTTCGTTCAGCGCCTCGAAGCCTTGGTGGCGCATAATCACTTCACCCCGGACTTCTAGTAACTCGGGGGTGTTTTTGCCCATCAGCTTTAGCGGCACCGAGCGCAGTGTACGCAGATTAGAGGTAATTCCTTCACCGGTGCGCCCATCGCCTCGGGTCGCGCCACTCACCAGCACGCCCTGTTCATACACCAGGGACACCGCCGCACCATCCAATTTCGGCTCGCAGGTAAATTCCACCTCGTCTGCCGTGCACTCCAGGCGTTCCGCTACTCGTTCGGCAAAAGCATGAATGTCGCCGCGGCTAAAGGCATTATCCAATGACAGCATGGGGATGGCGTGGGCCACAGAGGGAAAGCCATCAGCGGGGGCGGCGCCGACACGTTGAGTAGGTGAATCGTTGGTGATCAGTTCTGGCTGATCGGTTTCCAACTGCTTGAGACGCTGCAGTTTCCGGTCATAGTCGGCATCGGTGAGGGTAGGATCATCCAGCACGTAGTAACGGTAGTTGGCCTCGTCCAGGGCGGCGCGCAGTTGGGTAATCTCTTCCACAGGTTGAGAATCAGACTTGCTCATTAGAATGGGTTCCAGTACTTGGCAGCGACAACGCCAAACCTAAGCAGTTAAAAAATAGAATGAAAGCGAACAGTAAATGACTGCAAAATTAGTGCGTATTGAACAAAAACACCCGCCTTCTGGCAAGAAGGCGGGTGTTGAACAGCCAACATAAATTAGCGGGCTTGCATGTGCCGATGCAGGCGATGGCGACGTTCAAATTCACGCACGCGTTGACGGGCAAACTCAATCGTTTGTGCGGTCATCACGCTGCGGTTTTCATCTTTCAATTCGCCGCCCATATGACGCACCACGACCATAGCGGTCTCGACCATCGCCTCGAAGGCGGCCGCGCTATCGAGCGCACCCGGCAGTGGCATCAATAAGGTAATGCCTGGCGTCATGAACTCACCCATCTCTTCAATGGGGAAGGTACCGGGCTTGACGACATTGACCATGGAAAACTGCAATTCGCTGTCATCACTTTCCGTTTCAAAGCGATGAAAAATGCCCATTTCACGGCTATAGCGCAAGCCACACACCATCATGAGTTCGAGCAGTTTGCTGCCATCAAAACCTTCAGGGTCGCGGGAAAGAACGCTGATCACCACGACTTCTTCCGCGCTGGAGAGCGTCTCTTTGGCATGTTCACCGCTGACATCGTGGCGCAGGGCTTTTTCTAACGTGGGATGAATGCGAACTCTCTCGTTGCTCCCATACGCCTCTGTTTCACCACGCTCTGTTTCATCAAGTGCATAGCCTGTATCGCCGAGATAATCGTCGCTTTCAGCCACATCACCATGATAATCCGCTTCATAACCCGGCGCTTCATAGTGGGCCTCTTCCCGCGCCTGCTCATCCATACGCTGTTGGGCGGCGAGCCTTTCCGCCGCCGCTTCTTCACGTGCCTGCGCCTGCTCTTGAGCCACGCGAGCTCGCTCAGCATCGGCGGCTTCTTTCGCTTCGCGCCGCTGCTCAGCTTCTAATGCTTTACGCTCGGCTTTCTGCTGCGCCAAGGCTTTATCGCGCGCTGCTTTTTCAGCCTTTTTGCGCTGATTCTCTTTGCGTCGCTCAATCAAACGCCGCTTAAGTGAGCGCCCCATGCCTTCAAAATCGACTAACCGATACTCATCCACTTCATCATCGCCCAGCTCGTCGTACTCACCGACGGTATCGGAGCGCAGTTGGCGGCGTTTAGGCGAGTGTTCATTAGCATGCTTGGCAAACACGGCATCTTCGGGCTCGGCGCGCAGTACCGGCTCCGCTTCATAATGAGGCTGAGCGGTGGTGTCGGTATCGGCATCCCGGGTGCTGATGGAACTTGTACTGATGGCACCAGCGTCAGAAGAAGCTGCGGGCGGTGTACTCGCTGGCGCTTCTTTTACCGCCGCGGTGGATTCTTTTGCAGTGGCGACTGGTGAAGATTCTGTTAGGTCTATCTGTGCGCTGGTAGCAGCTACAGAGGGCGCTGGCGTGGAAGCAGCCGGTTGATCGGAGTGTGGTTGCGGTGCAGCCGTACTAGCCATCGAAATACTGGGCTCGCGTCGCTCATGCTCAGACGGCATGGAAGGCGCCACTGTGGATTGGGCGACTTCTGGACGTTGCGATTTTTCAGTTGCCACGGCGTGCTTATTAGCAGTGAATTCCGCTTTATCCGCCTTACGCTTAGCTGCCTTGGCTGATGCCGAACGCCTAAACTCAGAAAGCACCCTGGAAGGGCCAGGATGCTCTTGACGCTCTAGCTTGGGTTTATTACCTAAGCCACTATAGTCAGCGGGTTTAACAACGCGGGCTCCTCCATTGGGAAGTTCCCAATTGATTTCCGCTGCTTTAGCAGCCTCATCGGGATCTTCTTGCTGACTAGCAGAAAGATCCTGACCCGCTTGATCCAAACGGGGTACACGCCGCTGTCGTTGAAGTCTACGCGCACCGTCTATAACGATGAGCGATACCAACGCCAGTCCTAAAATGATTAGCCACTCTCTTAGTTCCATGTCGAACGTTCCATGGTCATCTTGCCGGTTGCTAAGGCACTGCGTCTAAAAATTCATGCCTGAATCTGAATATAGGTAACGGCTATTAAATAAATGCGTGCCATCAATAAGTCCAAGCATAGCGCGAATGTTATGAAAATGGCCAATTTTTGCTGCATTTAACGCGATTTTCACGTCTCCGCCAATTTTCGGCGCTGCTAAGCCAAGAAAATACGACCTCAACTTCAAACAAAAGTGCTACACGCTTTGCTTTAACATTTATATATAGCTTTATAAAGGAAACAAAGTAGCAAGAAAAGCCGTTTTGACAAGCGCCTCAGCTACCGTTGCCCAACTCCTCAATAAATCGCTTAGCCTTCACTAGCGCGCTCTTAATAGAGGTAATATAGTTAACATGAGCGCTTAAGAACATATTTTTACGCTTTCAGCCTAACATTAATCGCTCTTTGTTAGTTGCTTGCACATTGATCTGACACACGCGTCCAAAAGTTTTCGGCGGCAACGCTTAATGGGGCTATTGGCCGTACAAGATGAATTTGTACTGTAATATCCCATTGTTCATCCAGAGCTCTCACTAATCGCCCATCGATAATCTCTTGTTCTGCAAGGCTTTTTGGCAGCCAAGCAAGACCTTTCCCTTCTAGAGCCATCGACATCAGCACAGCCGCTAAATGGCTACTAAACTGCGGCTTAAGCGCTAACTGCTCGCTATTGCCATGGAAACGATGGGCCACAATGCGCCCCAACCCCGACGCTTCGGTATAGGCTAAATAGGGAAGCTGGTGAGTGGCGACATGTCTGTCTAGCGAGCTTCCGACTAAGGCGATGAGGGTGTCATTACCGACTTGCTGACTGACGAAATGCTCCTTGGCCAGTGGCGACGGCACTTCTGGATGCCGGTGACAGAGCAGAAAGGGAACCTCGCCGTGCACCAACAACTGCTCGCAGCCAAGCATGCTGTCTGAGTGGAGTTGCATGGCCTCAATCGGCGCGCCGCTCTCCACCTGGCGAATCCAGCGTGGAAAAAACGTAAAGGAGAGCGAGTGGGTGGCGGCGAACTGCAGGGTTTTCGCTGCTTTACCTGCCACCTCTTGCGCTTCTGCGCGCAGCCGATAAAGGCGGCTTGTCGCTTCGAATGCACGCGTATGAATATGGGCACCGGCTTCGGTGAGCGAGGTTCCTTGGGGCGTGCGCACAAACAGGCTGACGCCCATCCACTGTTCAAGCGAGCGAATGCGCCGGCTAAACGCAGGCTGGGTAATGTGGCGTGCTTCTGCTGCGCGCACAAAGCTGCCGTGTTCTGCCAAGGCGATAAAGTCTTCGAGCCAAACAAGTTCCATGGGCAATGCCGTTTCAGCATGGGGTGGCGCAGTAATAGCATTGGTAGCGCCGAGTTGTCACGCTTAATGTGGTGCCATCACCCATTAAGGAGCACAGCATGCGCATTGTTGAAATCCGCGAAAAAACCGTTTCTATCGCCTCGCCCATTGCCAACGCTTATATCGACTTTTCCAAGATGACCTGTTCGGTGGTGGCGGTCATCACCGACGTTATTCGCGACGGTAAGCCCGTGATTGGTTACGGTTTTAACTCTAATGGCCGCTATGGCCAGGGCGCCTTGATGCGCGACCGTTTTCTTGACCGTATCAGCGAGGCCGACCCGGAAAGCCTGATTGATCAGGCCAATGACAACCTGGACCCCTTTGCTATCTGGAAAACCTTAATGGCCAACGAAAAGCCCGGCGGCCATGGCGAACGCTCCGTGGCGGTAGGCACAATCGACATGGCCGTGTGGGATGCAGTGGCCAAAATCGAAGGCAAGCCGCTTTACCGGCTGCTGGCTGATCGTTATCGCCACGGGCAGGCAGACGATAAAGTTTGGGTCTACGCAGCCGGTGGCTACTACTACCCAGGCAAGGATCACAGCAAACTGCAGGACGAGATGCGAAGCTATTTGGATCGCGGCTATAACGTGGTCAAAATGAAGATTGGCGCTGCGCCACTAGAAGAGGACATACGCCGCATCGAAGCCGTTATTAAGGTAGTCGGCGATGGCAGCCGGTTAGCCGTGGATGCCAATGGCCGTTTTGACCAAGCCACTGCTATTGCCTACGCCGAAGCGCTCAAGCCTTACAACCTGTTCTGGTACGAAGAGGCTGGCGACCCGCTCGACTACGCCCTGCAGGCGGAGCTTGCCAACCATTATGAGCTGCCCATGGCGACAGGCGAGAACCTGTTCTCGCATCAGGATGCGAGAAACTTACTTCGCCATGGCGGTATGCGGCCCGACCGCGACTACGTGCAGTTCGATTGCGCACTCTCCTATGGCTTGGTGGAGTATATGCGTACCCTGCAGGTCATGGATGAGCTTGGCTGGTCTTCGCGCCGCGTGGTTCCCCATGGCGGCCACCAGATGTCGCTGAATATCGCCGCAGGTCTACAGCTAGGCGGCAATGAATCCTACCCGGACGTTTTCCAGCCGTTTGGCGGTTTTGCGGATGGTATTCAGGTGGAGAATGGCTATGTAGGGTTGCCAGACATTCCCGGTGTGGGTTTCGAAGCGAAGTCTAAACTTTATGCCGTCATGCGCGCGCTTGGTGAAAGTTAAGGATGAAAGTTATGGGTGAAGGGTAAGCGGCTAAGGCGCTTAATCGACCAACGCCGCCGCTTCTTCTATACCCACCGAGACCAACCGTGAGACGCCGGGCTCTTGCATGGTGACCCCCATCAGGCGCTCGGCGGCTTCCATGGCGATTTTGTTGTGGGTGATATAGATGAACTGAACGTTCTCGGACATTTCTTTTACCAGCTTGGCGTAACGCCCCACGTTGGCGTCGTCTAGCGGTGCGTCTACCTCGTCCAACATACAGAAAGGCGCGGGATTAAGCTGAAAAATGGCGAATACCAGCGATAGCGCGGTAAGCGCCTTTTCACCGCCCGAAAGCAGATGAATGGTGCTGTTCTTCTTGCCCGGTGGGCGAGCCATAATCGCCACGCCGGTTTCCAGCAGATCATCCCCGGTCAACGTTAGCCATGCCGCGCCGCCACCGAACACACGAGGAAACAGCGCTTGCAGCCCGCTATTGACCTGATCAAAGGTCTCGCGGAAGCGCACCCGAGTTTCCTGATCGATACGCTTAATCGCCCGTTCAAGGGTTTCCAGTGCTTCCGTGAGTTCAGCGTGCTGGGCTTCTAAGTAGTTGCGCCGCTCGGCCTGTTGGTCGTACTCCTCAATGGCGGCCAGGTTGATCGCCCCCAAGCGGCGAATCTTGTCCGTGGTGCTTTCCAGGCGCTCTTGCCAACGGGTTTCCGTCGCTTCCTGCGGCAATTGTTCGGCGAGGGTCTCGACGTTATGGCCAAGCTCAGTTAGCTGCTCATCCTGGGTGGCTGCTTTAAGTGCCAGCGCTTGCACGTCCATACGCCGCTGCTGTAACTGCTCGCGGCTCTGTTCTAGGTTACGTTCATGCTGCTGGCGGGCAAGTTCGTCATTACGCAGTTGCTCTGCCAATGCCTGGGCTTGCTGACGCGTCGCATTCAATCGCCCTTCCTGCTGCTCACGCTGATGGAGCAATTCTTCAAGCTCTTCCCCCGCCAGCTCGTCGGGCTCGATCAACATCTCTCGCGCTTCTTCCAGTTCAGCAATGCGCAGCGAGAGCCGCTCCTCAGCGTCACTGGAGCGCGCCTGCTGAGAACGTAGGCTATCGCGCTCGGCGCTTAAGCGTTCGCGTTCTAATGCCAATGCCTGCTGCTGCGCTTTGAGTGGGGCGTGCTGTTGCGTCAACTGGTCACGCGCCTCACGCTGCCGGTTGCGCTGCTCGGCGTTGGTTTCCCGCGCTTGCGACGCGCTCTCCAGTTGCTCCATGGCCAAATGCCAACGGGCGCGTTGCTCATCAAGAGTAAGCGCTAACTCTGCTTCAGCCTCTTGTAGCTGGGCAAGCTCTTCATCCAGCTCCTTGGCGCGGCTTTCCAAGTGCTCCAATCGTTGCGCCAGGCTGCGCTCTTTAACCGCTAACTGCTGCAGGCTGACGGCATGAGCGCGCTCTTGTTCGGCCTGTTGTTCACGCTCCTGCTCCAGGGTTTCGATGGCTTCGCTAGCAACGTCGCACTGCTCCTCGGCCAGCGCCAACGCCTCTTCTTCACGCTCGCGCTGCGCAGTCAGCTCGGCGAAACGTCGGCGCGTCAGCAGTAGCCCGTCGATGCCCTCACCGTTGGCCTGCTGCTGTAGCCAACCGCGCCCCAGCCATACGCCCTCCTGGCTCACCACGCTTTCGCCGGGGGCGAGATGAGCGACCTGTGCCTCAGCTTCTGCTGTCGTTTGCGTGTAGTGAATGCTTGCTAACCACTCGCCCAGCGCACCGGCGCCTTTGACGAGGCTGTCCAGCCGCTGCCCAAACGCTGAAGCGGCTGGTGCCGTTTTATCAATCAAGCGCCAGTCGGTGGCTAAAGCCTCAGGCAAGGCGGCCAGCTGTTGAGGGGTTACAAGCCGTGCATTGAGCCAGGGGGCGAGTAGCCAGGAAGTAAGCGCTTCCCAACCGGGCTCGACCTGTAGTAACTCACCGAGTTGCGGCGCCTCTGTCAGGCCATGCGCTTCAAGGGTCGTGCCGAGCGCTGGGTCGTGGTCTGCCAACGCCGCGTCTATCAGTGCTTGCAGCGAGGCCAACTCCCCTTGGCGCTGGCTGAGTTCAGCGCGCTGCTGATCGCGTGACTGGGTGGCCTGCTGGTAGGCCGCTTTGGCGTCGCTATAGCGCTGCTGCCACTGGTCGCGCTGGGCTTGAAAGCTTTCCGCCTGCTGCTGGGCAGCAGCTAACTGTTCGTCACACACACCATGCTCTTCGCGCAGCCCAGTAAGATCGGCGACCTCACTGCGTTGCTGGCGGCGGCGCTGATTTTCAGCCTGCAGGCGCTGGATACGCTGCTCCAGGTCACGCAGTTGATCCTGGGAGCGGTCTGCATCGCGGCTGGCATCCCGCCAGCGGGTTTCGGCATCGCTCCACTGCTGTTCGGCGGCTTCTAGCGCGGGAGAGGCATCAGCAAGCGCCTGTTCCAGGCTTTCGAGCTGCTCCTCTAACGCTTCGTGCTCGGGAAGCAGATCGTCAAAGCGCTCATCGATGGCGGCTAAACGCGACTGATCGCCTTCGCTCACCCGGCGCTGCTCGTCCAGTTCACGCTTGGCGGTGGCGATGTCACTGGCCAACTGCGTTTCACGGCTACGGCGGTGAGCCTGATCCTGCTCTAAGCGGGCAATGCGGGTGGTGGTTTCAAAGAACTGCTGCTGGTGGCGATCCAACACTTTTGAAAGTTCGTCGTGCTGCTCGCGGGCTTGTTCCAAGCGGGTTTCGCACTGGCGCACCCCAAAGACGTCTTTTTCTACCGCTATTTCCAATTCGCGAACGCGGCTCTCCTGGTGCGATTGTTCCGCGCGAAGGGTGCGGCCCCGCAGCAGCGCCAACTCGCCCTTGAGTCGGTACTCTTGCTCTTTAAGCTCTTGGTAGCGCTTGGCGGCTTCGGCCTGACGCTTGAGACGTTCTAGCTGTTTATCCAACTCTTCACGAATATCGTCCAGACGCTCCAGGTTCTCCTGCGTGCGCCGCATGCGGTTTTCGGTTTCACGCCGGCGCTCTTTGTATTTGGAAATACCCGCAGCTTCTTCTAGCGTCGAGCGCAGGTCGTCGGGGCGGGCTTCGATCAACCGCGAGATCATGCCCTGACCGATAATCGCGTAGGAGCGCGGGCCTAGCCCGGTGCCCATAAACAGGTCGGCGATATCCCGCCTCCGGCACTTTTGGCCGTTGAAGAAGTAGTTGGATTGCCCGTCGCGGGTCACTAAGCGCCTAACGACGATTTCGGCATACTGCGCATAAACGCCGCCCATGCCGCCGTCGCGATTATCGAATTTGAGTTCGATCGAAGCTTGGCTGATGGGTTTCCGGCCGGTGGAACCGTTGAAAATAACGTCCGCCATCGATTCGCCGCGCAGGGTTTTGGCGGAGGATTCCCCCATGACCCAGCGCACGGCGTCAATAATATTGGATTTACCGCAGCCGTTCGGGCCCACGATGGCTGTCATGTTGCCATCGAAAGGGACCGTGACAGGATCCACAAAGGACTTGAACCCGACTAAGCGTATCGAGGTTAAACGCATATCGGCGTCACTTTTCGCGGCGTCAAAGCAGAGCGGTTCAAAGCGAGGCTACTCAAAGACACGGTTAATCACCACCTCGGCGGCTTCATCGTCTGAGATTGGCCCAACGCTGACGCTTTCCAGGTCGCCAAATAAATCCCCCGGCTGGGGCATGGCTTGGCCAGAAGGCGAAACGCGCACTACTAAACGCGCCTCACGTACCTGAGAGATTTGCGCCTGTGGCGACATGGCGACGCTGTTGTCTAGCACCACGGTCATGGGAAGCTCAGCCACCTGTGCCTGCACGACAGCCAGCGGCGGTAGTTCACCTTCCAAATCACGCGCGGTAATGAATACCGTGTCATCGCCGTCAACGCGTTCAGCGATGGCTTCATCCAGCGAGACGTGCACGCGAATGCCACTGCTCTCGGCGTTGGTTTGTTCAGGCTCGATACCCAGGCGCTCCTGAGCCACGCGAATGCCTTCGCGTAGAGAGGTAACCGTATTGGGGTCTTCGATGTTGGCGATCGCTCGACGCCAGTGATCAATCGCCTGTGCGTAATCGCCGTTATTAAAGGCGTTAACCCCTAGCAAACCCAACACCGTTGGTTGGCGCGGGTCTTGCGCCAGGGTTTCATCGACCAGTGCTTGCACTTCATCGGTGAGTTCACGCTCGGCCATAAAGAAACGAATTTGCGCCAGTTGAGCAAGCAGCGGCGGAATACGCCCCTCAATGCCAATCAAATGCTCAAGCGCATCCACCGCCTCGGGCAGCTGGCCGGTTTCGCGATAGGCAGGGAATAGCAAGCTCCATACGTTAGGGTTATCCGGCTGGCGCTCGGCCTGCTCCTCCATGCGTTCGATATACAGCGCCAGCGAACCGTCAGGGTCGTTCTGCACCGCTTGCTGTACCGACAGCAGTACAAGGTCACCCTCGGCACCCTCTTGCTGATACCAGAGTACGCTGACGACAACCATGGCCACCATGACCACCGGGACAGCAAAGCGCCCTGCGCCCGCCGCTTTGAGCGGCCGACGCTCGCGGGCAGCGGTGTCTTCCAGCAGGCTCCGCTCGAGCTCCAGGCGGTCCTCTTCAAAGCGCTCGGCACCAATATCGCCACGCGCCCGCGCGGCTTCTAATGAACTTAGCCGACGTTTGAATATCGCTACGTTTTGCTCGGCAGAAGTATCATTGGTTTCAAACGCATGCTGTTGGTCATGTAATCGGCGCGCGTTTCTTAGCGGTAGGACCAAGAGCCATAACGCGGGAAGCAGTAAAACGGCAATCGCAATCCAGAGCAGCGTCATGAAGACCCCTTTCGGTTAATCAGCGCCTCTATGCGGCGACGCTCTTCGACGCTGAGCGCTTTGGCAGAAGCATGTCGGCGGGCGCGAATCATCAAGACCACCACCAGCGCGCCTAGCAATACCAGCGCAATAGGCAGCCCCCAAAGCAGGTAGGTGCGACTCTCTAATCGCGGATTATAGAGAATATATTCACCAAACCGCTGCACCATATGGTTAACGATTTCGATGTCCGACTGCCCGTCTTGCAGCAGTTGATAGACCCGCTCGCGCATATCCGCCGAAATAGGGGCGTCGGAATCATCAATGGCTTGGTTTTCACATAGCGGACAGCGCATTGAGGAGGTCAAGTCGCGGTAGCGCTGCTCCATGACGGGATCGTCAAACTCGCGTAATTCAATGCCCGCCGCCACGGCGCCTGACGTCATAACCAACAGCATTAGTGCCGCGATGATACGCATCAACGCCATTTTTCCACCTCCGGCAGTATCCGTTCGCGTACGTCTTCCGGCGAGACATAGCCTTTATGGTGGTAGCGAATCACGCCGTCGGCATCGACCAAAAAGGTTTCCGGAGCGCCATAGACGCCAAGATCAAAGCCTAATGCGCCTTCCGGATCAAAAATATTGGTCTCAAACGGGTCGCCAAATTCGCTTAGAAACTCTAGGCCTTTTTCGCGGGTATCGCGATAGTTAACCCCAATCATGCGGATATCGTGGTCGGCCAGTTCCAACAACTGAGGCATTTCCTGTTTGCATGCGGGGCACCATTCACCCCATACGTTAACCAGCGTGACCTCCCCCTTGAGCAGCGACTGATCGACCTGCTGAGCTTCATCGCGCAGCGTGGTCGCCTCGAAGGCCGGAAACTCGCGCGCCATCAACGCCGAATCGCGCTGCGAGGGATCCAGTGACAGGCCGTGGTAGAAAAACAGTGCCAAGCCTAAGAAACCCACCGGTAGAAGTAATAGTAAAAGCCGTCGCTTCATGCCGTGGCCTCCCTGGGTGTATCGCTATTACTCTTCATGCTCGACGCGCTACTGTGGACGGCAGCACGACGGTAGCGCTTGTCGAGTACCGCCAACAGCCCGCCGGATGCCATTAGCAGTGCACCGAGCCACAGCCAGCGAACAAACGGTTTGTACTGCACGCGCATCGCCCAACTGCCGTCGCCCAGGTCTTCGCCCATGGCCACATACAGATCACGGAACAGCCCCGGCCGCAGGGCCACCTGGGTCATCGGCATGCCTGTCGCTAGATAAAGGCGCTTTTCAGGGCGCATGATAAAGCGGCTACCGGAATCGCCACGCTGCACCTCGATAATCGAGGTATCGGCGAGAAAGTTAGGTCCGCGGCGCTCGGTCAGCTCGCGCATGGAGAACTGATAGCCGGCGACGTCTACCGTGGTACCCGGCGACATGCGCACGTTGCGTTCGATGTTGTAGTTGGAAACCACCGCCACACCCACGATCGTGACGGCCACCCCAATGTGGCCTAATACCATGCCCCAATAAGAGAGCGAGAGCTTGCGCACGCCAGCGACAAACGAGCTGGCGTGGCGGGTTTTATCAAATACATCGCGCACCATCGGCAGCACAATCCAGAGCGCAGAGACAATGCCGAGGGAGACGAAGAGATTCCACTCCCCGCGATAAAGCAGCGGCATCAATAGGCCCAATACCAGCGCAGCCATGCCCGCCAGCCATAGCTTGTGGACTAAATCCCGCGCCGCCATGCTCTTCCAGCGGGTAACCGAACCAAGCCCCATAAAGATACACATCACCACGGTGAGCGGGACAAACAACGCATTGAAATAGGGCGGGCCCACACTGATTTTACCCAGCCCCAAGGAGTCGAGAATCAACGGGTAGACGGTGCCGAGCAGCACGGTCACGGTCATGATTACCAGGAAGATATTATTCACCAGCAGCAGCGCATCGCGGGAGAGCCAGTTAAAGCCCACTTTGTGGCTGACCCGGGGGGCGCGCAGGGCAAACACCAGCAGCGACAGTGTGACCGTGATCGCCAGCAGCATCAGGATAAAGAAACCGCGGGCAGGATCATTGGCAAACGCGTGCACGGAGGTGAGCACGCCGGAGCGCACCAGGAAGGTGCCCATCAGCGAAAGCGAAAAGGTCGAGATCGCCAGCAGCACGGTCCAGCTTTTAAACGAGCCGCGCTTTTCGGTGACCGCCAGCGAGTGAACCAATGCAGTGCCGGTCAGCCAGGGCAATAGCGAAGCATTTTCGACCGGGTCCCAGAACCACCAGCCGCCCCAGCCCAGCTCGTAATAGGCCCACCAGCTCCCCAGCGCGATACCCACGGTCAGAAACGCCCAGGCCAGGTTGGTCCAGGGCCGCGCCCAGCGGGTCCAGGCCGCATCCAAACGCCCGCCCATCAGCGCGGCAATCGCAAACGCAAAGACCACCGAAAAGCCCACATAGCCCATATAGAGCATCGGCGGGTGAACAACTAAGCCGAAATCTTGCAGCAGTGGGTTAAGGTCAGCGCCATCCTGCGGCATATCGGGGAGCAGGCGCTCAAACGGATTGGAGGTGATCAGGATAAACAGTAAGAAGCCGACACACACCATGCCCATTACACCCATCACCCGAGCGACCATATCCCGCGGCAGGTTGCCGGTGAACAGACTGGCCGCAAAGCCCCAGCCCGCCAGCATCAGGCTCCATAACAGGACAGAGCCCTCATGGTTGCCCCACACCGCGCTGAATTTGTAGTACCACGGCAGGAGCGAATTGGAGTTATTGGCCACGTTTGCCACGCTGAAGTCATCCAGCATGTAGCTGGCGGTCAAGCAGGCATAAGCAATAGCGACAAATAGAAACTGCCCGGCCGCCATGGGCTGGCCATAAGCCATCCACAGGGGGCGGCGAGTCGCTGCGCCTGCCAGTGGCATCACTGCCTGCACCATTGCCATTAACAGCGCAATGATAAGCGCAAAATGGCCAATTTCAGGGATCAATTTGATGAACATGTGTGCTCCGCATGAGGCTGAGTTGCCAACCCTGGTGTTGCATTAACTAGTATTCGCTTGCCTCGGGGACGCCCTCTTCATCCAGGCGTTGGCCAACCTCGGCGGCTTTGGCCTGGTAGTCAGCTGGCGAATAGCCAGCTTCTTCCAACGCCTGCGCTACCTCCGGGGGCATGTAGTTTTCATCGTGGCGGGCAAGCACCTTATCGGCATATAACCGGCCATCGGCCTGCAGCTCACCCACCACCACGACGCCTTGGCCTTCACGGAACAGGTCGGGCAGGATGCCGCTGTAGTAGACCTCCAGATCATCGACGTAGTCGGTTACGGTAAACGCTACATCAAGGCTTTCAGGGTCGCGGGAAACCGAGCCCTCTTTCACCATGCCGCCCGCGCGGATCTGGCGTTCTATAGGGGCGTCGCCTTGAGCGATTTGTACTGGGCTAAAAAACAGATTGATATTGGCACGCAGCGCATAAAGCGTTAACCCGACAGCAATCGCGGTTAACGACACCAAACCCATAATGACGAAGAGTTTCTGTTTACGTTTAGGGGTCATTGGGCGTTACCTCTCAAGCTGTTTGCGCGCCGCGCCCGACGCTTTATGCCATTCAATAACTGACGCTGCTCAACGCGTGCATGCCAAACGGTGGCCACCAGCAGCAGTGCGGTTACTCCCCAGGCGGACCAGACATAAGGCGCGTGCCCGCCCATGGCAAGAAATTCTGAAAATGAGGCAAATGCCATTAGCGCGTCTCCTCTGCCTGAACGTGCATCGCTTGACCATTAACCAGGTCTTGCACCCAGCGCTTGCTGGCTTCTCGGCGCAGGATCTCGCTGCGCGTGCGCATCAGCGTTAAAGCAATAAAAAAGCTGTAAAAACCCAGCACCATAATGACCAGCGGCAGCCACATCTCGGTGGGCATTGTTGGCCGCGAGGTTAACGTAAACGAGGCGGGTTGGTGCAGGGTGTACCACCAATCCACCGAGTATTTGATGATGGGAATATTGATGACCCCCACCATAGCGAGCACCGAGGCCGCCCGAGACGCGCTATCACGGCTGGAGAACGCGCCGCGCAGCGCAATGACGCCTAAATAAAGAAACAGCAGAATCAGCATGGAGGTGAGCCGTGCGTCCCACATCCACCACGTACCCCACGTAGGCACGCCCCATACCGCCCCGGAAAACAGCGCCACAAAGGTCATGGCAGCGCCCAGCGGGGCCATGACTGCAGCGGCCATATCGGCCACTTTAATTTTCCAGACCATAAACACCAGCCCAGACACTGCCATGGAGATAAAAATGGATTGGGCTAAAAACGCCGCCGGCACGTGGACATAAATGATCCGGAAGCTGTGGCCCTGCTGGTAATCCGCTGGCGCAAATACGAGCCCCCACAGCGAACCCACCACCAGCAGCAGCGCCGCTGCCGCCCAAAACCAGGGCTGCAATTTGGCACTAATGCCATAGAACCACTTGGGTGATCCCAGTTTATGTATAAAGGCCCACATAGCGTGTCCTGTCCTTAACCGTTAATACTGATACGCAGCGATGCGGCAATCGCCCACGGCGCCAACATGAGCGCAGCGGCAAGCAGCGCCCCTAGAATAGCCAGGTGCGCGGCAACACCGTCACCTAAAATAGCGGCCTGTACCGCGCCTGCGCCAAAAATGAGCACCGGGATATACAGCGGCAGTATCAGCAGCGAAAGCAGTACACCGCCTCGCGCCAAACCGACCGTTAGCGCTGCGCCAATGGCGCCAATCAGGCTCAAGCTTGCTGTACCCAGCGCCAGCGACAGTGCCAATACCGCGTAGCTACCCGCAGGCAGCGCGAGCATAATGCCCAGCAGGGGCGCCATCAGCGCTAAAGGCAGCCCGGTAAGTAGCCAATGGACCGCCACTTTGGCTAAGCTCAGCGCGGCCAGCGGCTGCGGCGCCAACAGCAACTGTTCCAAGCTGCCATCGTCATAATCGCTGCGAAATAGACTGTCCAACGACAGCAGCGCGGCTAGCAAGGCGGCCACCCACAGCAAGCCGGGTGCGATAACGGCCAATAGCTCTGGGTCCGGCGAAATCGCAATCGGGAACAGCGTGATCACCAGCGCAAAAAACACCAGCGGGTTGAGCACTTCGCCACGCCGCCGCAGCAGCAGCGTTAGATCTCGCACCAAGGTCGCCTTCACGGCGACCATCAGCCCGCCCTGATGTTCAAGCAGTGGCAACGCCGGTGCCTCTCTAGCGGTTTCTGCCCCTGGTAAAGAGCTATCTATAGCGCTAGCTGGCACTCCGTGTGCAGAACTATTTTCAGAACTATGTGAAGTACTGTCTGAAGTGCTGTGTGAAGTGCTGTGCAACCCTGTCTCCTTCTACCCTAGCGCTATACGCCTTAGCAGCGGTGAGGCGGTTAACGCATGGTGGGTGGTGACAATCACACAGCCACCCGTCTGCGCATGCATCGTCAGTTGCCGTTCAAGCGCGGCGACGCCGTGGCGATCAATCGCAGTAAAAGGCTCATCCAGTATCCACAGCGCCCGCGGCGACAGGGTTAAGCGCGCCAGCGCCACCCGGCGCTGCTGCCCCGCCGAGAGTTGCCCAGTGGGCACATCTTCAAAGCCTGCCAAACCTACCCGTTCAAGGGCGTCCAGACGTTGGTCCTCGCTGTGGCCATCCGCGTTTTTCTCACCATATAGCGCCTGATACCAGGCTAAGTTTTCCAACGGAGAAAGGCCTGTTTTTATACCTGGCGCATGCCCTAGATAGAGTAAATTTGCGAGAAAATGTTCACGCACGCGCTTCATGGGTGCGCCATTCCAGAACAATTCGCCTTGATAGTCGCTGAGCTGCCCAGAGAGGATTTTTAACAGACTGGTTTTACCGCTGCCGTTCGGCCCTTCAATACGCACGATCTCGCCGCTGCGAATATCGAGATCCAGCCCCTTAAACAGTGAGCGATCATCACGTTCGCAGGACAGCTGTCGGGCTTGTAGACACAGGCTCAAGAGACTCTCCAGGCACATTGATTTCGGGTCGAACTCTACACGGAAAGCCCGTTTCTCGCCACTCACTCTATGCGGCGCTGGGTCGCAGCGTGATCTACCGCCATCAGCATTACGACTAATTACTGCTAGCACTGTATGCAAAAACAGGCCTATACTAAAACCACTGTATGAAAAGACATGTTCTGGCGAGCTCAGCACTGGAGATTTCACAATGACGATATCGATGGCAGTACCCACCGCGACCTTCGGCCATAGACAACCAGTACCGCAGGCTTTCGCCATGGCACCCAGCGTGACACGCCGTAATACCTACGCGCTTAAAATCCGCGGTAACGCACTGTGTGATTGCAACTTGTTCGACGGCGATGTCATTATTATTCGGCGCTATCAACACGATGCCCAAACAGAAACCGCTGTTGCCGAAATCAACCAGCAAACAATAGCCTTGAAGCACCTTTCGATCAGCCGCTTTGGCGTTGAACTTTGGCCTGAAGATGCCGTGCAGCCAGCGCTTTTTTTGCATAACCGTGATATTCAGGTATTGGGCATGGTGATGGGTGTTGAACCTCATCCAAGAGATTGCCTGAACAGTAAGCCAACTGTCACGGAGCATTAATGCGCTATCGGGTTCCAGAGCTTTCCCCCTCTTCCTGGCACACGTCTGAGATAGAAGTAGAAAAGAGCCAATTCATCACCTGGATTTGCCACGCCGCAGCGATCGATGCATTCAGCCATATGCTGGCAGCGGCTAAAGCCGCGCACCCCAATGCGAGCCATCACTGCACCGCCTTTATAGCCGGACCGCCCGGCGAGCAGAATCAGATTGGTTTTTCGGATGACGGCGAACCTGGCGGCACCGCGGGACGGCCCATGTACCAAGTGCTTCAAGGCAGCCAACTCGGCCATATTGGTTGCGTGGTGATTCGCTATTTTGGCGGCACCAAGTTAGGCACCGGCGGCTTGGCCCGCGCTTACGCTCAGGCCGTTAGCCATGCGCTCGAAACGCTACCTACCCAGGAAGTGGTCGAACGCGACCGTTACACCTTACGGCTGAGCTTTGCCAACGAAGCCATTGCCCGCGCCTGGTGCGAAGAAGGCGATATCCCCATTGAACAAGCAGACTATGATGGCGACGGCGTCCGCCTGACCATTGGCTGGCCGCGAGATTGCCCGCTTGACCTTGCCCCGCTAGAAAACCGCTTGAAGAGCGCTGTTGAGATTCTCTCTGCACCAACGACATGACGCAGCAGGGCTGAAGACCCCCATATGTCATTGCGTGGAGCCTGCGACGCGACAACCTCGTCTTACCTTGAGAACGAACCCAGATTGCTTCACTTTGTTCGCAATGACACCTACCGGTCATTGCGAGGAGCTTGCGACGTGGCGATCTCGTCTTGCGGTGGAACACAAAAACGGGATCGCCGCGCTTCGTTCGCGATGACAGTCAGTAAATGACTAGCCCAGATATTTAATCATTACACCCGCAGCCACCGCAGACCCAATAACGCCTGCAACATTGGGCCCCATAGCATGCATCAGCAGGAAGTTATGCGGGTTAGATTCCAATCCTACTTTGTTAGCCACTCGGGCGGCCATCGGCACCGCCGATACGCCTGCGGCCCCGATCAGCGGATTGATGGGCATTTTGCTAACCAAGTTCATCAGCTTCGCCATCAATACCCCCGCCGCGGTGCCGATACCAAAGGCAACAATGCCCAGTCCCAGTATGCCCAGCGTCTCAAATGCCAGAAAGCTTTCGGCCATCAGCTTAGAACCTACCGACAGGCCAAGAATAATGGTGACGATATTGATAAGCGCATTTTGCGAGGTGTCCGACAAGCGTTCTACTACGCCACATTCACGCATCAAGTTACCGAAGCAAAACATACCCAGCAGTGGTGCGGCATCCGGTAGAAAAAGCGCGACCAGAATCAACAGCATCAAGGGGAAGACGACCTTCTCCAACTTGGAGACCGGCCGTAGCTGCGTCATCTTGATTTGACGCTCTTTATCAGTGGTCAAAAGACGCATGATCGGCGGCTGTATCAGCGGCACCAACGCCATATAGGCGTAGGCAGCCACCGCAATCGCCCCCAGCAATTCAGGTGCCAACACGCTGGAAACGTAGATAGAGGTCGGACCATCTGCCCCACCGATAATACCGATAGCGGCCGCCTGATTGAGCGAGAAATCCATGATCCCCATCGAGGTGAGCGCCACAGCACCAAATAGCGTGGCAAAAATACCAAACTGAGCGGCAGCCCCTAAAAACAGCGTGCGGGGGTTCGCCAGCAGCGGGCCAAAGTCCGTCATGGCCCCAACGCCCATAAAGATGATTAGCGGGGCAATGCCCGATCCAATCGCCACTTTATAGAAGTTGTAAAGCATGCCATCGCTGTAACCAACGCCAATGGCAATATCTCGTGCCGCACGCAGTTGGTCCGGCGCGGCGCCGTCATGAGCAATCGTTTTTAACGCTTCGCGCCACGCTTCCGCTTTCACGAGCGGATCCAACGTAGCGCCCAACGCGGCCGCCATCTGCTGTAGCACCGCGGGTTTAGCTACCTCAATCGCTTGGTCGAGAGCTGAAATTGCCAGCCCCGCTTCAGGAATATTAGCGAGGATGCCGCCAAAACCGATCGGCACCAGCAGCAGCGGCTCAAACTTCTTATAGATGGCCAGATAAAGCAGCAGTAGGCCCACCAGGATCATGGCCGCCTGACCAAGCTCAAGGCTATACAGCCCAGAGCCTTCCCACAACGTGACTAATTTATCCATTACTGGGCCCTTAGAGCTCGATCAACGTGTCGCCTACGGCTACGCTGTCGCCCTCGCTGACGTTAACCTTAGACACCGTGCCTGCACTGCTGGCACGCACCTCGGTTTCCATTTTCATCGCTTCCAGGATGATGACGACATCCCCTTCAGCGACCTGCTCGCCAGGGCGCACATTGACCTTGAATATGTTGCCCGCCAAGGGGGCATCAATACTTTCTCCACTGGGCGCCGGGGCTTCATCTTGGGGTGCACTGTTGCTCGCAGTCGCCTGCTCTTGCACCTCGCCAAGCTCTCCACCTTCGGAGACCTCCACCACATACGCTTTGCCGTTGAGCTTAACGGTGTAGGTTTCTGGCCCACTGCTGGCGACGGGCGCGCGGCTCTCTGCTGGAGCAGGCGCTTTTTCGGCACTCGCCTCAGCCACCTGCGGGGCAGGCTCAAAGGCCTCTGGATTGTCACGGTTCTTGAGGAATTTCAGGCCAATCTGGGGAAACAGTGCGTAGGTCAGCACGTCATCCACTTCGCGCTCGCCTTCGGCCAAGCGGATACCGTCAGCGCTGGCCTTCTCTTTTAGCTCTGCGGCCAGCTTTTCCATCTCAGGTGAGAGATTATCCGCCGGGCGGCAGGTAATCGGCTCGCCGCCTTCCAACACGCGCTTTTGCAGCTCGGCGTTAAACGGCGCAGGCGCCGCACCGTACTCACCTTTGAGCAGCGCTTGAACTTCTTTGGAAATGGACTTGTAACGCTCGCCCATCATGACGTTCATGACGGCCTGGGTGCCGACAATTTGCGAGGTCGGTGTCACCAGCGGAATAAAGCCCAGATCTTCGCGCACACGAGGAATTTCATTCAGCACGTCGTCCAGTTTATCGCCTGCGCCCTGCTCCTTTAACTGGCCTTCCATGTTGGTCAGCATGCCGCCCGGCACCTGGGCAATTAGGATGCGCGAATCGATACCGCGCAGCGAACCTTCAAAAGCAGCGTACTTTTTGCGCACTTCGCGGAAGTAACCGGCAATATCTTCTAGCAACTCAAGATCCAGCCCGGTATCACGCCCGGTATCTTTCAACATGGCCACGACGGACTCCGTCGGACTGTGGCCATAGGTCATCGACATGGAGGAAATCGAGGTGTCGACGTTATCGATGCCTGCTTCCACCGCCTTCAAGATGGTCGAGGTGGAAAGGCCGGTGGTGGCGTGGCAGTGCAGGTGTACCGGAATCGACAGCTCTTTTTTGAGCCGCGTTACCAAATCGAAGGCGGTATAAGGCGTAAGAAGCCCCGCCATATCCTTGATAGCCAATGAATCCGCACCTAAACCGGCAATGGTTTTGGCGAGATCGACCCAGCTATCCAGGGTATGCACCGGGCTGACGGTATAGGAGATCGTGCCTTGCGCATGGCCTTCCACATTACGCACAGCTTGAATGGCGCGTTCCAGGTTGCGCGGATCATTCATCGCATCAAACACACGGAAAACATCCACACCATTGATTTTCGCCCGCTCGACGAACTTATCGACGACGTCATCGGCGTAGTGGCGGTAGCCCAGCAAGTTCTGACCGCGAAGCAGCATCGCTTGGGGCGTATTGGGCATTGCCTCTTTCAGGGCACGAATGCGCTCCCACGGGTCTTCGCCCAAATAACGGATACAGGCGTCATAGGTCGCTCCGCCCCATGTTTCCAACGACCAGTAGCCAACCCGATCCAGCTTTTCAGCGATGGGCAACATATCGTCCAGGCGCATTCGGGTGGCAAAAAGCGATTGATGGGCATCGCGTAGCACGACATCCGTGATGCCTAAAGGGCGTTTTGTTTCATTCATAGTCTTGGCTCACCGTAGAGAGTTGTTAGGTTTGTAGTAAAAATAACAAAAAAATAACCAAAAGAGGGATGAAATGAAAAAAATTGAGAAAGTTAGCGACGCCGAGCTGAACGGTAGCGATGCACGGCAGCGCTAATGACGGCCATGACCTCGTCATCATGAGCGGAGGAAACCGAAGATGGCGACGCTTTTTTGCCCGTTTCAACCGCTACAGGAGCGGGCTGATAACGCCCAATAAGCTTCGACATCAGCGTAACGCTAATGACCAAAATCGTAAGAAAAACAAACACTACACCCATGCCGAGCGCCATCAACGCCAGCCCATCTTGCAACAGTGCCTGATCCTGCATAAAGCGGTCTCCTTGCGGCTTGGTGTCTTGAAGCACAGTTCAAGTACCATTTTTGCGCATCTAACGGCGCCAATACGATGAAAGGCGCTTGGCGCAGTAAGGGGAATGCACTAACCTGCCACACCCAGAATAGAATGCAATGGCGCGATAGTGGAAGTCATGGTTGTTAATTTACTACATAACGGCAGAATCGGCCTAGCCCCAATGGAAGGCGTGATCGATGCCCTGACGCGGGACTTATTGACACGCCACGCGGGCTTCGATTGGACGGTGACCGAATTTGTCCGCGTCGTCGACGCGCGCCTGCCACCAAGAGTGTTTTATAAGCATTGCCCGGAGCTTATGCAACCGCCCGTAGCGACCCCAAGCGGCATTCCCGTGCATTTACAGCTGCTTGGCTCCGACCCTGACGCCCTGGCAGCCAATGCGCGGCAGGCGCTCAAACTCGGCGCCGTCAGCATTGATCTCAATTTTGGCTGTCCGGCCAAACTGGTTAACCGCCATGATGGCGGCGCTTCACTACTCCGCCAGCCAGACCGCGTGTACAAAGCGGTCAAGGCGGTTCACGACGCCCTGGAAGGCGAAATCCCGGTGACCGCAAAGATTCGTCTCGGTTTCGCCAATCGCCGCTTAGCGGTTGCCTGCGGCCAAGCCACCGAAGCGGGCGGTGCAGCGCAGCTAGTGGTGCATGCGCGCACCCGCGATGAGGGCTACCGCCCACCGGCGCACTGGGAATGGATTGGCAAGATTCGCCGCCAAGTGAACATCCCCGTGGTCGCCAATGGCGATATTTGGACGTTAGAGGATTATTGGAAAGCTCGCACGCTCTCTGGGTGTCAAGACGTGATGCTAGGGCGCAGTGCCTTGGCAGACCCCTGGCTTGCCCCGCGTATCCGCCACTGGCTCAAGACCGGCGAACGATTGCCTGAGAGCAGTTGGGCGATGCGCGCCAATGTGCTCAAAGAGTACGCCGCGCTTCAGCGCCAACAGCTGCCTGATCGCGTGGTGGTCTCTTTGGTAAAGCAGTGGCTTGCCCAAATGCGCCAAGGCAGTTCTGAAGCCGAGCAGAACTTTCAGCGGGTGAAGCGCATTACCGAATTGGACCTTTTGCTCGATAGCCTTGTGGTTGACGAGCAGCTCGCCACCCTGGCTTAGGCTCTGTCTGAAAAGTGACTAGCGCCCCTTTCCGCAACGCCTTATCTGTTTATAGCCAAAAAAAAGCGCCCTACCGCAAAGCGGGGGCGCTACACACGATCGCAAGACCGGAGCGCGAGCATATACCGGTCAGGCTGGAAAAGAGGCAGTCAGGCTAGATATGAACCTTCAGGCTAGGTAAAGAAAAATCAGGCTGGAAACAGAAAACCCGCTCTCGTTTAGAGAGCGGGTTTAGAAATCTGGCGCGCCCGGGAGGATTCGAACCTCCGACCCCCTGATTCGTAGTCAGGTACTCTATCCAGCTGAGCTACGGGCGCGTAATGTTGCAACTAACGTTTACTCATACAACTAACAATTCATTGAGAAGGTGGCGCGCCCGGGAGGATTCGAACCTCCGACCCCCTGATTCGTAGTCAGGTACTCTATCCAGCTGAGCTACGGGCGCATACCTTGTGACCATGTACTTTTTAACAAAACTTTTATTAATAAAAATTCTCATTAACAAAGTACTACCTGGCCGTGCGGTTGGCGGAGAGAGAGGGATTCGAACCCTCGATAGGGCTATAAACCCTATACTCCCTTAGCAGGGGAGCGCCTTCAGCCACTCGGCCACCTCTCCTTAACGACACGGCGCGAATATTACCGATTTGGGGGTCTTTTGTCTAGCCCTCCACAGATTTTTTTCGCACCGGCCATATCTTACAGTCAAGCTTACGTCTTAGGCATCGTGTCATCATGCAAGCCCGCAAGTCTCATTCCACTTCGTTTTCGCTATTTCTTTCACGCTGAATGCGCTGATAAATCTCTTCGCGGTGCACTGCGACATCTTTCGGCGCATTTACACCAATACGCACTTGATTGCCTTTTACACCTAGTACGGTGACGGTGATTTCATCACCGATCATCAGGGTTTCGCCAACACGGCGAGTTAGGATGAGCATGGCTGATCTCCTTTTCAGACGTTTATGCAACGGGATATGTCAGCCGGAGGCAACACTAGGCCATTATGCGCCATAGTGTTGCCTGTCACCAACGACTCCGGCTCCATGACACCTTCAACCTCCCGTTGAAAGAAAGCTCACCACCACACGGCAGCAAGTACCCCTTCAGCGTAGAAGGTTTAAGGCATATATGTTATTCAGATTCGATATCTGCTTGATCTAAACCAAAAGCCTTATGTAATGCATTAACGGCAAGCTCCATATGTTTCTCATCGATGACGACCGAGATTTTAATCTCAGAGGTCGAGACCATACGAATATTGACGTTTTCATCGGCCAAAACGCGAAACATCTTGGACGCCACACCCGCGTGCGAGCGCATACCGACACCGACTAAGGATACCTTAGCAATATTGTCGTCACCACGCAGCTCTCCGCCGCCAAGATCTGGAATTACCGTCTCTTCCAGCAGCTTTTTAGTTGCCTTGTAATCGCCTTTGGCCACCGTGAAGGTGAAATCGGTATAGTCACCGGCCGGAGCAACGTTTTGCACGATCATATCGACTTCGATATTGGCGTCGGCAATCGGGCCAAGAATGCGTGAAGCAACGCCTGGCACATCTGGCGTATTGAGCAGGGTCAGTTTGGCTTCGTTCTTGGTAAAGGCAATACCGGAGATCAGTGGTTCTTCCATAGCGTCCTCGTCTTGGTCTGCTTCTGCAACAATTAGGGTACCGGGGCCATCTTCAAAGCTCGACAGCACCCGCAGGGGCACGTTGTATTTACCGGCAAATTCTACCGCGCGGATCTGCAGCACTTTAGAGCCTAGGCTGGCAAGCTCCAGCATCTCTTCTACGGTAATGCGCTCAAGACGCTGCGCTTTGGTACATACCCGTGGGTCAGTGGTGTATACGCCGTCCACATCGGTGTAGATCTGGCACTCATCGGCACCCAGTGCAGCGGCAAGCGCCACCCCAGTGGTGTCAGAGCCACCACGGCCCAGGGTAGTAATGTTGCCGTCTTCATCGACCCCTTGGAAACCGGCCACGACCACCACTTGGCCTGCTTCCAGGTCAGCTTTCAGGTCATCGGTTTCGATGCGCTGAATACGCGCCTTGGTGTAGGCGCTGTCAGTATGAATACCGACCTGGGCACCAGTGTGGGAAGTAGCTGGCACGCCAATTTGCTGCAATGCCATGGCGAGTAGCGAAATCGTTACCTGCTCGCCAGTCGACAGCAGCATATCCATCTCGCGCGGTGCGGGGTCTTCATTGAGTGCCTGCGCCATGTCCGTGAGGCGATTCGTTTCGCCGCTCATCGCGGAGACCACGACCACTACCTGATGGCCTTGATCGCGGAAGCCCTTGACCTTTTCCGCTACGGCCTTGATACGCTCGACAGAGCCCACCGAAGTGCCGCCGAACTTCTGTACGTATAGTGCCATATGCCGTTTTTCCTATGCGTTCGGGAATGGAGGGTGAAATTGTTATCAGTTTTAAATAAATAAGGCCGGTGACAATCATGCCACCGGCCCAAAGGTTTAGCTAAGTACGTTCTCCAACCATGCCGGCACGCTGTTCAACGCATCCGGCAAAGCGTCGGGTTGACTGCCGCCAGCCTGGGCCATATCTGCGCGGCCACCACCCTTACCGCCCACCTGGGAAGCAACATGATTAACCAGATCGCCCGCTTTCACTCTATCGGTTAGATCTTGGGTTACCCCAGCAATCAAGCTTACTTTGCCAGTCGCAGCGTCGGCGACGCCAAGGATGATCACCCCGGAACCGAGCTTATTCTTAAGCTGATCAAGCACCCCGCGCAGATCTTTACCAGAGACACCTTCCAGCTGGGTCGCTAACAGCTTAACCCCCTGGATGTCTTGCGCTTGGCTAAGCATGTCGCTACCCGCTGCGCTGGCGAGCTTGGCTTTCAACTGCTCTAGCTCTTTTTCCAGACCCCGGTTACGTTCAACCAGGGACTCTACACGCGCCTCTACTTGTTCAGGCTTGGTTTTCAAGCGTTCGCCCAAACGGCCCAGACTCGCTTCCTGCTCGCGGAAGTAGTTAAGCGCGTTTTCACCGGTAATTGCTTCAATACGACGCACACCGGACGCAATGCCGACTTCACTGATGATATGACAGCAACCAATGTCACCACTGCGCGACACATGGGTGCCGCCGCAAAGCTCGATAGAGAAGTCGTCGGCCCCAATGGTCAGTACACGCACGTTCTCAGCGTATTTGGCCTCAAATAGCGCGGCTGCGCCTTTTGCTTTGGCTTGATCAAGGCTCATCTGCTCGGTTTTCGTCGGCGCATTAGCCAGAATCTGCTCATTAACCAGCCGCTCGACTTCCGTTAACTGCTCGGCTGTCATTGGTTCGAAGTGACTGAAGTCAAAGCGCAGACGCTCAGCATTGACCAGCGAGCCTTTCTGCTGCACGTGGTCGCCCAGCACCATACGCAGCGCTTTGTGCAACAGGTGCGTGGCTGAGTGATTACGGATGGTGGCAGTACGCAGACTGGCATCCACTTCGCCACGCACGCTAGCACCCACGCTGAGTGAGCCTTCCACCATGACGCCTTGGTGAAGGTGATGACCGCTCTGCTTTTGGGTATCGGTTACCTGGAAGCGTCCGGCGTCGACATAGAGATAGCCGGTATCACCGACCTGACCGCCTGACTCGCCATAAAACGGCGTACGATCGAGCACCACAACGCCCTTCTGCCCTACTTCAAGAGCAGCCAGTGGGTTGCCTTCGCTATCGACCAGTGCCGTGACCTTGGACTGCTCTTCCAGTCGATCATAACCAGTGAAAGCGGTCTCACCCTCGAGCTCAATAGAAGCGCTATAGTCGGCACCAAACTGGCTCGCTGCCCGAGCACGCTCGCGCTGGGCCTCTAACGCCTGTTCAAAGCCTGCTTCGTCGAGCGTAACACCGCGCTCACGGCATACATCGGCGGTGAGATCAAACGGAAATCCGTAGGTATCGTACAGCTTGAAGACCGTTTCGCCTGGCAGGACCTTGCCATCGAGCTCAGCTAGCGCTGCATTCAACAACCCCATGCCATGATCCAGAGTACGTGCAAATTGCTCTTCTTCCTTCAATAGCACTCGCGCTATTTGAGCATGCGCCTCACGCAGCTCCGGATAGGCACCGCCCATCTCCGCATCCAGCGCGTCCACCAGCTTGTGGAAGAATGGCTCTACTGCGCCTAGCTTATGGCCGTGGCGAATCGCCCGGCGAATGATCCGCCGCAGCACGTAGCCGCGCCCTTCATTGGAAGGCAGCACACCGTCGGCAATCAGGAAGGCACAGGAACGGATATGGTCGGCAATCACGCGCAGTGATGGCGTGGCGGTGTCCGGGTGGCCAGTGGCTTTAGCGGCAGCGGCCAGCAAGTTCTGAAACAGGTCGATTTCGTAGTTAGAGTGAACGCCCTGCATCACGGCGGCAACACGCTCTAGCCCCATGCCGGTATCGATAGAGGGCTTGGGCAGCGGATTGAGCGTGCCTTGCGCATCGCGATCAAACTGCATAAACACCAAGTTCCAGATTTCGATGTAACGATCGCCATCCTCTTCCGGGCTGCCTGGCGGCCCACCCCATACGTCAGGGCCGTGATCAAAGAAAATTTCCGAGCTGGGGCCACAAGGCCCGGTATCACCCATCTGCCAGAAGTTATCCTCGTCCAGCTTGGAAAAGCGCTCGGGATCGATACCAATCTCATCTTTCCAGATCCGTTCGGCCTTATCATCGCTGATATGCACCGTTACCCACAGCTTCTCTTTGGGCAAACCCAGGGTTTCGGTTAAAAACACCCAGGCAAAACGAATGGCATCGCGCTTGAAGTAATCCCCAAAGCTGAAGTTACCTAACATTTCAAAGAAGGTGTGGTGGCGGGCGGTATAGCCGACGTTATCCAAGTCGTTGTGCTTGCCACCTGCACGCACGCAGCGTTGCGCAGAGGTTGCGCGTACGTAAGGGCGAGGGTCACGACCTAGAAACACATCTTTGAACGGCACCATGCCAGCATTGGTAAACAGCAGCGTAGGGTCGTTACCCGGCACCAAAGAGCTGGTAGGTACTATCGTATGCTCCTGCTCTTCAAAGAAAGTGAGAAAGGCCTGTCTAATCTCTGCGCTTTTCATAGGGTATCCGTAACAATAAAGCGTGATGTCCCAGGGCGCTGTCGACGCTACCCTCAGGGGTCGCAAAGGGGCCATTATAGCGCAGTTGTCAAACGACTAAAGCCGCACTTAGTGGCACAAAGGCAAACAATCGGGGAAAGTTGTCTATTAAAGCGCTACCAGAAACGTCATCAGCGTCGTTTTAACAGACAGAAAGAAAAGCATAAAGGGCGAGGAAAAACGTATTACAGACAGGAGAGAGCATAACGGATTTGTTCAAAATCGAAGCCACGATTGGCGAGAAAACGTTCACGCCTAGCGCGCTCTTTGGGGTTCTCACCGGGTGTATCAAAACGTCTTGCCAGCGTCTCACGCGCTAACTCAAACCAATCGACCTGCTCGCTCTCCTCCACTTCTGTGAAAGCGACATTCAGCGTCTCCTGATCAACACCGCGTTGACGCAACTCGCCTTTAATACGAATCACCCCTTGGCCACGCAACAGGCGTGACCGCACGAAACTAGCCGCAAACCGTGCATCAGATTGAAGCCCCTGCTCAACCAGGGCGGCTAAGCACTCATCAATAGCCGCATCATCAAACGCTTTTTTCTTCAAGCGCTGGACTAACTCGGCGCGAGAGTACTCGCGCCGAGCCAGTAAGCCAATGGCGATGTCACGCGGCGTCGCATCGCGTTGTGAGCCAAATGCCATCAGCTTGCCTTAGCGAAGACCGGCTTACAGCAGATCATCGTCACCCGCTTCTACGTCAGCGGATGCTTCAGCAGGAGCTTCTTCTTTTTTGGGGTCGGGCTTGGCCAGCAGCTGCTCACGAATCTGCGTTTCAATCTCGACCATAATGTCCGGATGCTCCTCAAGGTACTGAGCAGCATTCGCCTTGCCTTGGCCTATTTTCTTGCCTTTATAGCTGTACCAGGCACCGGCTTTGTCGACCAAGTTACATTGCACACCCAGATCAATCACCTCGCCGGCATGGTAAATACCCTTGCCGTAAAGAATCTGGAATTCGGCCTGACGGAACGGCGGCGCCACTTTGTTTTTGACCACTTTCACGCGGGTTTCGTTACCAGTGACTTCATCGCCTACTTTCACCGAGCCGGTGCGGCGGATATCCAGACGCACGCTGGCATAGAACTTAAGTGCGTTACCCCCGGTCGTGGTTTCCGGGCTACCAAACATAACACCGATCTTCATACGGATCTGGTTAATGAAGATCACTAAACAGTTGGCGTTCTTGATATTACCGGTGATCTTACGTAGCGCTTGTGACATCAAACGCGCCTGCAGACCCACGTGGGAGTCGCCCATTTCGCCTTCGATCTCAGCGCGCGGGGTCAATGCCGCGACCGAGTCGATAACGATCACGTCAACACCGCCGGAACGAACCAGCATGTCGGTGATTTCCAGCGCTTGTTCGCCGGTATCCGGTTGGGAAACCAGCAGATCATCCAGGTTAACGCCCAATTTTTCTGCGTAACTTGGATCAAGGGCGTGCTCGGCATCAACGAAAGCGCACACTTTGCCCTGCTTTTGCGCCTGAGCAATCACCGAAAGCGTCAGCGTCGTTTTACCCGACGATTCTGGGCCAAAGATTTCGCAAACACGACCAAACGGCAGGCCGCCGATGCCGAGTGCGATATCCAGCCCCAACGAACCCGTAGAAACCGACGGCATGACCACACGCGGTGCATCGCCTAGGCGCATGACGGTGCCCTTGCCGAACTGACGGTCGATCTGGGTGAGTGCAGCGTTTAGCGCTTTAGTGCGGTTGTCATCCTGAGCCATTCAGAGATTCCTCATAACAAGCTGTATAATTACCCAGTAGTATGCCAAAGATTGCGCCGTAAACAAATCCTTGTTCACGCTTTCTAATAACTATTTTGCCACCTCTATGCTTTCTTGCCCGCCTTTACGCGGGTATCCAGGCGCGCCACTAGCCCAGCCAACGCCAAACGTACGGCCTGTTCGCGCACCGCTTGGCGATCGCCAGGTAAGTGAAAGCACTCAGCCTCTTGTTGAGAGGTGTCCCCCCAGGCTAGCCAAACGGTACCTACCGGTTTTTCAGCACTGCCACCCTCGGGCCCGGCGATGCCGCTAACCGCTACGCCTATACCGGCTCCACTTTCACGACAAGCCCCCGCAGCCATCGCTTTGACGACTGCCTCACTCACTGCACCATGTTCGTTCAGCATCGCTTCGGGCACCCCCAGCAAACGCGACTTCGCCGCATTCGCATAGGTGACATAACCCGTTGTAAAGTAGGCCGAGCTACCCGCCACTCCGGTAATAACGCTGGCGATTCCACCGCCCGTACATGACTCGGCAGCTGTTACTTCCACGTTTAACTGCTGACAAAGCCGACCCAGGCGCTGTGCTAACAGGGTTAAATCAAGATTTGTCAGGCTAGAAACACTGGGCACCGTTGTCGCTCCTTCAAGTGAGTCGTCTGTTCAGCGTAGAATACTGTGTTTAGTTTTCTCAAAGAAATGTCGTAAAGCACTTATATAAAGAACATACATAAAGAGTATCTTCAACGAACAGGCTGTAAGCCGCGATGGCTTGCGCCACGCTCAATCAGGACGCCCATGTCACAGGCCATTCCCCCTAACACGCCAATGATCACACAGTATTTAAAGATCAAACGCGAACACCCCGAGGTACTGCTGTTTTACCGAATGGGGGATTTTTACGAGCTATTTTTTGATGACGCCAAGCGCGCCGCGGCACTGCTAGACATTACCCTTACCCAGCGCGGACAGTCGGGTGGTAAACCCATCCCGATGGCGGGCGTACCTTACCATAGCGCTGAAGGTTATCTAGCGCGCCTGGTCGCCGGTGGCGAATCGGTAGCGATCTGCGAACAAATTGGCGATCCCGCTACCAGTAAAGGCCCCGTCGACCGCCAGGTCGTGCGCATCGTCACCCCCGGCACGCTGCACGATGAAGCGCTGTTGGATGCGCGCCGTGACAATGTGCTGGTGTCTGTCTCTCCCGGTAACGATAGCTGGGGCCTTGCCTGGCTGGAACTCTCCAGTGGCCGCTTCAACGTACTGGAAGTGGAGAGCGAAGCGGAGATGTTGGCAGAGCTTACCCGCCTCTCCCCTGCCGAATTACTGGTGCCCGAAAGCCTGACGCTGCCGGATGCGTGGTCGCAAAAGCGCAGCCTGCGCCGCCAGGGCGAATGGCTATTCGATTTAGAAAGCGCCACCCGCAGCCTATGCGACCAGTTTGAAGTCCAGGACTTACGCGGCTTTGGCTGTGCGCATCTTACCAGCGCACTGGTAGCCGCCGGCGTACTGATCGATTACGCCCGCGACACCCAGCGCTCGCGGTTGCCTCACGTGACCGCCATCAGCGTGGAAAATCGTGACGATGCGGTGGTCATCGATGCGGCCAGCCGGCGCAACCTGGAAATCGATATCAACCTCGGCGGCAGTTCTGACAATACGTTGGCAAGCGTGCTGGACACCTGCACCACCGCCATGGGCTCACGACTACTCAAGCGCTGGCTCAATCGCCCGTTGCGCCAGCAAGAACTCGTTCAAAACCGCCATGCGGGCGTGGCGCTGTTAAGCCTGGATGCCGCTTACATGTCGCTGCGCGACACCTTAAGCGATGTGGGCGATGTGGAGCGCATTCTGGCCCGAGTGGCGCTCTATAGCGCTCGCCCGCGGGACCTAGCCCGCCTGCGTGACGCCTTGGTGACGCTGCCCACCCTTGAGCAGCAACTGAGTGAAGTGGAGAGTGGCAGCGCACTGGACAACCTGCGCCCGCATATTCGCCCTTATCCAGAAATTGCTGACACGCTAAATCGTGCTCTGGTTGAGAACCCGCCCGTGGTAATCCGCGATGGCGGGGTGATCGCAGATGGATTTGATACCGAGCTCGACGAACACCGCGGCATGGCCGAGAACGCCGGCGACTATCTGATTAAGCTAGAGATTCGTGAACGCGAGCGCACCGGGCTTGCCAATCTCAAAGTGGGCTACAACCGAGTGCACGGCTACTTTATCGAGCTACCCCGCTCCCAAGCACAGCAGGCGCCCGCTGATTATATTCGCCGTCAAACGCTTAAAAACGCCGAGCGTTTCATCATTCCCGAACTCAAGGAGTTTGAAGATAAGGCGCTGTCGGCCAAGTCCCGCGCGCTGACCCGTGAAAAGTGGCTGTATGACCGCCTGCTGGGTGAACTCAATAACAGCCTTCACGCGCTGCAAAGCACCTCGCAAGCATTGGCGGAGCTGGATGTACTGTGCGCCTTTGCCGAGCGGGCCGAAGCACTCGGCTGGGTGCGCCCAACGCTCAGCGCGACCACCGGCATTCATATTGAAGCGGGTCGTCACCCGGTCGTTGAACAGGTAAGCGAAACGCCCTTTGTGCCCAACGACGTGACGCTCAACCCTGACCAGCACATGTTGATCATTACCGGGCCTAACATGGGCGGTAAATCGACCTATATGCGCCAGACAGCGTTAATCGCTTTATTGGCGCACTGTGGCAGCTTTGTGCCCGCCGATGCCGCCGAGATTGGCCCGCTGGACCGGATCTTCACCCGCATAGGCTCTTCAGATGATTTGGCGGGCGGGCGCTCGACGTTTATGGTCGAGATGACCGAAACCGCTAATATTCTTCACAATGCCACCCAGCAAAGCTTGATCTTAATGGATGAAATAGGCCGCGGCACCAGCACGTTCGATGGCTTGTCGCTGGCTTGGGCGAGTGCGGAACATCTTGCCAAGGGGCGCGCGCTCACCCTGTTTGCCACTCATTATTTTGAGATGACGGCCCTGCCTGATCATATGGAAGGAGTGGCTAACATCCATTTAACCGCCACTGAACATGGCGACACTATCGTGTTCATGCATCGCATTGAGGCAGGCCCCGCCAGCCAGAGCTACGGTTTACAGGTTGCGCAGTTAGCGGGCGTGCCGGGCCATGTCATTAAGCGCGCCCGCGAGAAGCTAATGAGCCTTGAGCAGCGTGATGTAGATAGCACACAACAATTGCCACGCACCACGCCGCTGCAAAACGATCTATTTGCCGCGGCGCCGCACCCAGTGGTTGAAGCATTGGAAAATGTCGACATGGATGATTTAACACCGCGGGAAGCGCTAACGCTGTTGTATCAGTGGCGAGACCTGATCTAATAGCCCTATAAGTGAGGCATTAGGGCAGCCAGCCCTCTATCTGTGACCACCCTGCGGCCATAAGGCGCTTGCCGCGAGGTAGGCGCACCACTAGAATGTCGCTCAAACTTTTAGCTTATAAAAAACGGCTGATTTATAACCATTCACGATTGACCATGGCCGGGAGTTACCCGGCCCTGAAAGAGGGATAGCAAGATGACGTTTGTCGTTACCGAGAACTGCATCCAGTGCAAATACACCGACTGTGTGGAAGTGTGCCCGGTCGACTGTTTCTATGAGGGCCCAAACTTCCTGGTCATTCACCCTGACGAGTGCATTGATTGCGCGCTATGTGAGCCCGAGTGTCCGGCCGAAGCGATCTTCTCAGAGGATGAGTTGCCGGATGGGCAAGAGGCCTTTATTGAGATCAACGCTGAGATGTCGGAAGTGTGGCCCAATATTGCCGAAAGGAAGGACCCGCTGCCTGACGCCGAAGAGTGGGATGGCAAACCAGACAAGCTGGAAAAGCTAGAGCGCTAAGCGCTGATCAGTGCTTCGCTTAAAAACCAGCGCTTCTGAGTGAAACAGCGAGCGCTGGTTTTTTATGGCTGCAAAAAACGGCGGTGGCAAATTTTAGACAAAAAAAGGCGGCCCGTAGGCCGCCCGCTCCAAGCACTTCCTCTGACCACTCCCTGGTTCAACCTCCTCAAATGACTTCCCTGCCGGGGCTCACCTCACTGTATCACCCGGCGCATTCGTCCTTCATCCCGTTGCATCCTGTCTGAAGCGTCCTTGCCTCCCCTTGTCCTGAGTTCATTGTCGCAGAACACGGCAGCTTCTCAACAATGCCCAAATGCAAAAAGGCGAGTCTTAGCGACTCGCCTTACTCCCACCATTCTATTTAAAAACAATAACTTGAATTTAAATTAGTGAAAAATTTCGTTTTTTCTTACCTCAAACCTAGCGATTGTCGTCGGCATTTGTAAGAGATCTCTTACAAAATCTTGAGACATCTCTTACAAAACTAATTCAACGTTGGGCATTCACTGACCTTTGATGGCTTTTAAGCCAGGATAAGTGACGTTTTCTAGCTCGGCTTCAATCACCAATAAACGGTTGTACTTAGCAACGCGATCAGAACGGCACAGTGAACCCGTTTTAATCTGCCCGGCACAGGTGCCCACCGCCAAATCGGCAATGGTGGTGTCTTCGGTTTCACCTGAGCGGTGAGAAATCACCGCGGTGAAGCCTGCATCTTGCGCCATCTTAATCGCGTCCAGCGTCTCAGAAAGCGAGCCGATCTGGTTAAACTTGATCAGGATAGAGTTACCGATCTGCTCATCGATACCGCGCTTGAGAATCTTGGTATTGGTCACGAAGAGATCGTCACCCACCAGCTGGACTTTATCGCCCAGCTTATCGGTTAGCGCTTTCCAGCCCGCCCAGTCAGATTCATCCATCCCGTCTTCAATGGACACAATGGGGTAATCGGCGCACAAGCCCGCCAAGTAATCGGTAAAACCGGCAGCATCAAAGCTTTTGCCTTCGCCAGAAAGATTGTATTGGCCGTCTTGGTAGAATTCGGAAGAAGCACAATCCAGCGCCAGCGTGACGTCTTTACCCAGGGTATACCCAGCATCGGCAACGGCTTGCTTAATAACCGCTAGCGCATCAGCGTTAGACGCCAGGTTAGGCGCAAAGCCGCCTTCGTCGCCAACCGAGGTTGAAAGACCTTTCGCGGAAAGAACTTTCTTCAGCGCGTGGAAAATCTCCGCGCCCATGCGTAGCCCTTCGCGGAAATTAGGCGCGCCCACTGGCTGCACCATAAACTCTTGGATATCGACATTGTTGTCGGCATGCTCGCCGCCGTTGATGATGTTCATCATCGGTACTGGCATGCTGTACTGGCCCGGCTGGCCGTAGAGTTCGGCAATGTGCGCATACAGCGGCACGCCTTTAGCATTGGCAGCGGCTTTAGCCGCTGCCAGGGAAACCGCCAGAATAGCATTGGCGCCCAGGTTGGCTTTATTGTCCGTGCCGTCCAGCGCCAGCATGGCATCGTCTAAACCGCGCTGATCACGCGCATCCATACCCAACAATGCATCGCGGATTTTGCCATTGACCGCCTCGACTGCTTTCAGCACGCCTTTACCCAAGTAACGCGACTTATCACCGTCGCGAAGCTCTAGCGCTTCACGTGAGCCGGTAGAGGCACCGCTTGGCGCACAGGCTTCACCGACAGCACCACTGGCCAGGCGAACGTTTGCCTGCACGGTCGGGTTACCACGTGAATCCAGCACTTCCAACGCACTGATAGCAACAATTTTGGTCATGGCAGTTTCCTTAACGGTAAGTCAGATAAAATTATTAATATAACGCCCTAATCAGTCATCCACGACAGCGAACGCCATCCTTTAACGAATGGTCAGCGGCTCAAACCCTTTTACCAGTGCATCCAACTGGGCAAGCTGCGTTAGAAACGGCTCTAACTGGTCCAGTGGTAGCGCACAAGGGCCATCGCATTTGGCGTTATCAGGGTCAGGATGAGCCTCTAAAAACAGCCCCGCAAGGCCAACGGCCACGCCTGCACGCGCTAACTCAGCTACCTGGGCACGACGCCCATCCGCGCTGTCAGCACGGCCGCCAGGGCGCTGAAGCGCGTGCGTGACATCGAAAAATACCGGATAGCCGGTTTGCTTCATGTCGCCAAAGCCCAGCATATCAACAATTAGATTGTTATAGCCAAAGCTTGATCCTCGCTCGCAGAGCATGAGCTGATCGTTACCCGCTTCCTGGAACTTGCTCAGGATATGACGCATTTCGTGGGGTGCCAAAAACTGCGGTTTCTTGATATTGATGACCGCACCAGTTTTGGCCATGGCGACCACTAAGTCGGTTTGGCGGGCCAGGAAGGCCGGTAGTTGGATAATATCGGCCACTTCCGCCGCCGCCTCGGCCTGCCAGGGTTCGTGCACATCGGTGATGATCGGCACGTTGTGGCGGGCTTTGATATCGGCCAATATCTGCAGTCCCTTTTCTATACCAGGGCCGCGATAGGAGTGGATCGAGCTACGGTTGGCTTTATCAAAGCTGGCTTTGAATACGTACGGCATACCCAGTTTTTTCGTTACCGTGACGTAGGCTTGAGCAACTTCGTCAGCAAGCTCAGCCGACTCCAGCACGTTCATGCCACCTAGCAGCATCAGCGGTAACGAATTGCCGGCGGTTAAGCCGGCAACGTTGATATGACGCTCTTGAGAAACCTCTTGAGAAGCCATGCTATTGCCCTCTTATTCCTGCGAATGCGCATGGGCGCGATTACGCGCTGTTTTATGCTCCAACGCAGCGTTCACAAACCCCGAGAAGAGTGGGTGACCATCACGCGGGGTGGAAGTGAACTCCGGGTGGAACTGACACGCCACATACCAAGGATGATCCGCCAGCTCGATAACCTCGACCAGAGATTGGTCAACGCTCTTACCCGAAATCACCAACCCGGCCTTTTCAAGCTCGTCGATGAACTGGTTATTGACCTCGAAACGATGACGATGGCGCTCGACAATCTCGTCTGATCCGTAGGCTTCGCGCGCTTTGGTGCCAGACGTGAGATGGCAAACCTGGCCGCCCAAACGCATGGTGCCGCCCAAATCAGACGCAGCGTCGCGGAGTTCGATCTTGCCTTCCGGGTTCAGCCACTCTGTAATCAAGCCTACCACCGGATGCTGGGTATCGTGGGTGAACTCAGTGGAGTTGGCGTCATTCCAGCCAGCCACGTTGCGAGCAAACTCAATCACGGCCACCTGCATGCCCAGGCAAATGCCCAGATACGGCACATTGTTCTCACGGGCAAACTGGGCGGTAAGAATTTTGCCTTCTACGCCTCGCTCGCCAAAGCCGCCTGGCACGAGGATGGCGTCTTTACCCGCCAAACGCTCGGTGCCGTGGCGCTCGATGTCTTCGGAATCGATATAGTCGACATTGACCTTGATACGCCCCTGAATGCCAGCGTGTATCAGCGCTTCATTGAGCGACTTATAGGCATCCAGCAGCTCCATGTATTTACCTACCATGGCGATGCTAACGGATTTGAGCGGGTTGAGTTTGGAATCTAGCACCTTGACCCACTCAGAGAGATCGGCCTCGGGGGCTTCCAAACGCAGCTTGTCGCAAACGATCTCGTCCAGGCCGTGCTCGTGCAGCATAAGCGGAATGCGATAGATCGTATCGGCATCCTGCAGAGGAACCACGGCACGCTCTTCGACGTTGGTAAACAGGGCGATTTTACGACGCTCGCTCTCTTCCAGCTCCACTTCACTGCGGCAAATCAATATATCCGGCTGGATACCGATTGAGCGAAGCTCTTTGACGCTGTGCTGAGTTGGCTTGGTTTTGGTTTCACCCGCCGTCTTGATGTAGGGCACCAGCGTGAGGTGCATAAACAGTGCACGGTTGGCGCCCTGCTCACTGCGAATCTGACGAATCGATTCAAGGAAAGGCAGTGATTCGATATCGCCGACCGTGCCGCCGATTTCGACCAGCGCCACATCGAACCCTTCGCCGCCCGCGTAAACGCGCTGCTTAATTTCGTCGGTGATGTGCGGGATGACCTGAACGGTGCCGCCAAGGTAATCGCCACGACGCTCTTTACGCAGTACGTGCTCGTAAACGCGGCCGGTGGTGAAGTTATTGCGCTGGGTCATTTTGGTGCGAATAAAGCGCTCATAATGCCCGAGATCAAGGTCGGTTTCGGCGCCATCTTCTGTGACGAACACCTCACCGTGCTGGAAGGGGCTCATGGTGCCCGGGTCCACGTTGATGTACGGGTCGAGCTTGAGCATGGTGACCTTAAGGCCGCGGGCCTCTAAAATCGCCGCCAGCGAGGCGGAGGCGATGCCCTTGCCAAGAGAGGACACAACGCCGCCGGTCACGAAGATATATCGTGTCATGGATAACCTGTCGAAACGTGATCAGAAGGCACGGCAGAAAGCCACGCCAGGATGGGTCGACAGACTAGCAGATTACGACCTAAGGCTCAATTTGAACTGCCGAAGATAGTCAATGGATCGATGCACCTAGCGACGCCGGGATCAGGCCTAAGCGAGGGTCTTTCGCCAGGGATGGCGAAAGTAGCGCCCATGGATGGGTTCACAGCGCCCTCGCGTTGGCCTGATGCCGGGGTAGTCGCGGGGCCAATTCGGCCCCACTCAGCCGGGGTAAAGACGAATTACACGCCTAGGTAGTCCAGAATACCTTCCGCCGCTTGACGGCCTTCGTAAATCGCCGTAACCACCAAGTCAGAACCACGCACCATATCGCCACCGGCAAAGATTTTTTCGTTGCTGGTTTGGAAGGCGTACTGACCGTGCTCCGGTGCGGTAACGCGATCGCGTTCGTCGACTTGGATATTAGAACTGTCGAACCACGGCGCGGGGCTGGCCTGGAAACCGAAGGCGATGACCACGGCATCTGCCGCAATGATCTCTTCAGAGCCGGGCACCACTTCAGGGCGTTGACGGCCATTTTCGTCCGGCTCACCCAAGCGTGTGCGCACCACCTTCACGCCTTCGACTTTCTCTTCACCGACGACCGCCACCGGCTGACGGTTGAACAGAAACTCAACGCCCTCTTCACGGGCATTGGCCACTTCACGGCGCGAACCCGGCATGTTGCCTTCGTCACGACGGTACGCACAGGTCACGCTGGTCGCGTTCTGGCGAATGGACGTACGGTTACAGTCCATCGCGGTATCACCGCCGCCCAGCACGACCACGCGCTTGCCTTCCATCGAGATATAATCATTGGGGTCTTTTTCAAAGCCCAGGCAACGATTGACGTTGGCAATCAGGAAATCGAGGGCTTTATAGACACCCGGCAGATCTTCGCCAGGGAAACCGCCTTCCATGTATTTATAAGTGCCCATGCCCAAGAATACCGCGTCGTACTCCTGCATCAAGGTTTCGAACTCGATATCGGTGCCGATTTCAGTATTCAGGCGAAACTCGACGCCCATCTCTTCGAACACCGCGCGGCGGCGCTCCATCACGCTCTTTTCAAGCTTGAACTCGGGGATGCCAAAGGTCAGCAAACCACCGATTTCAGGGTACTTATCGAACACCACCGGTTTCACGCCGTTGCGGGCCAGAATATCCGCACAGCCCAGGCCCGCTGGGCCTGCACCGATAATAGCGACCTTCTTGTCGGTCCAGGTCACGTGAGACATATCCGGGCGCCAACCCATGGCGAACGCGGTATCGGTGATGTACTTCTCCACCGAACCGATGGTCACCGCGCCAAAGCCGTCGTTCAGCGTGCAGTCGCCTTCACACAGTCGATCCTGCGGGCACACGCGGCCACATACTTCGGGCAGCGAGTTGGTCTTGTGCGAAAGCTCTGCAGCTTCGATGATGTTGCCTTCCACCACCAACTGAAGCCAGTTGGGGATGTAGTTATGCACCGGGCACTTCCACTCGCAGTACGGATTACCGCAATGCAGGCAGCGGTGCGCCTGGCTCGCCGCATCAGTAGGCTTGAACGGCTCGTAAATTTCCGCGAACTCTTTGGCACGGGCACGGGCATCTTTCTTCTGTGGGTCCTTACGACCCACATCGACAAACTGAAAATCGTTATTTAAACGGTTAGCCATGATCTCTCTCCTGTCAGCGTGAGGGGCATAAGCGGGTTATTGCGGCTGACGCCGAGACTGATCCAGCAAACTACCTAAGCTTGCCGCTTTTGGTTTTACTAACCAGAAGTGGCGCGCATAGTCGCTGAAGTCTTCCAAAATAGCCGCTCCACGCGCGGAACCCGTCGCGGCCACATAGGCTTCGATCATTTCACGCAGGTGACGACGATACGCCTCCATGGCCTCTGTGTTGACGCGATGAATCTCAACCAGCTCGTGGTTGTATTTATCTACGAAGGTGCGCTCTTCATCCAACACATAGGCAAACCCACCGGTCATACCTGCGCCGAAGTTAACGCCGGTTTCGCCGAGTACACAGACCAAACCGCCGGTCATGTATTCGCAGCAGTGGTCACCTGCACCTTCGATGACCGCTGAAGCACCGGAGTTACGCACCCCGAAACGCTCGCCCGCGGTACCGGCGGCGAACAAAGTGCCGCCCGTCGCACCGTAAAGGCAGGTATTGCCAATAATGGCCGTTTTGTGGCTCTCAAACTGACTAACCTTGGGCGGCACAATCACGATACTGCCGCCGTTCATGCCTTTACCGACGTAATCGTTGGCGTCTCCTTCCAGGTAGAGGTTTAGGCCGCAGGCATTCCACACCCCAAAGCTCTGGCCCGCTACGCCAGTAAAGCGGGCAGTGATCGGCGCATCTTCCAGGCCTTCTTCACCATAGCGCTTGGCGATCGCGCCGGACGTTAACGCAGCCACACTGCGGTCGCAGTTGGTAATGGTGAAATCAAATTCACCACCCGAGCGGTTTTCAATGGCGTCTTTCAGCGCTGCCAACACTTCCTGGTTTTTAGCACCGGGATCGTGTGGCACGTTACGGCTAACCTTACAGAACTGCGGCGCATCGGCAGGCACAAAATCGTTGGCCAGTAGCGGCATTAAATCAAGCTTGCGCTGGGACGCTGTGCTGCCTTCCAACACTTCGAGCAGGTCGGTGCGGCCGATCAAGTCGGTCAGTTGACGAACACCCAGCATGGCCATCAGCTCACGCACTTCTTCGGCGATAAAGCGGAAGTAGTTTTTGACCATATCCACCGTGCCGCGGAAGTGCTCACCGCGTAGGAAGTCGTCCTGAGTGGCGACACCGGTGGCACAGTTGTTCAGGTGGCAGATGCGCAGGTACTTACAGCCCAGCGCCACCATGGGCGCGGTACCGAAGCCGAAGCTCTCAGCGCCCAGAATCGCGGCTTTCACCACGTCTAGGCCCGTTTTCAAACCGCCATCGGTCTGCAGGCGAATCTTGTCGCGCAGGCCGTTGATACGCAGCGCTTGGTGCACTTCGGGCAAGCCCAATTCCCAAGGGGAGCCAGCGTGTTTGATCGAGGTCAGCGGGCTGGCCGCTGTACCACCGTCATAACCAGAGACGGTAATCAAATCCGCATAGGCCTTGGCCACCCCAGTGGCGATCGTGCCGATGCCGGGCTCGGAAACCAGCTTCACCGACACCTGTGCGTCTGGATTAACCTGCTTGAGGTCAAAAATCAGCTGGGCCAAATCCTCGATAGAGTAAATATCGTGGTGCGGCGGCGGTGAAATCAGCGTGACGCCGGGCACGGCATAGCGCAGCCGGGCAATCAACTGGTTTACTTTACCGCCTGGCAACTGACCACCCTCGCCGGGCTTCGCACCTTGAGCCACCTTGATCTGCAGTACTTCGGCATTGACCAAGTACGCCGGGGTGACGCCAAAGCGGCCAGAGGCAATCTGCTTGATCTTAGAGCTACGGATCGTGCCGTAGCGTTCCGGGTCTTCGCCGCCTTCGCCTGAGTTGGAACGCCCACCCGCTTCGTTCATGGCCTGGGCCAGCGCTTCGTGGGCTTCAGGCGAGAGCGCGCCTAGCGACATACCCGCGCTGTCAAAGCGCGGCAGCAAATCTTCGACCGGCTCCACGTCTTCAAGCGCAATCGGCGTTTCCGCAGGCTTGAGCTTGAGCAAGTCGCGAATGGTAGCGACCGGACGCTCGTTGACCAGCTGCGCAAATTTCTTCCACTTGACGTAGCTGCCTTCTTGCACGGCCGCCTGCAGGGTCATCACTACATCAGGGTTGTAAGCGTGGTACTCGTGGCCGTGGACATACTTGAACATGCCACCTTGGGAAATCCCTTTACGGGGAATCCAGGCATCTTTCGCCAACAGCGCCTGCTGCATCTGAAGCTCGGCAAAGCCGGCGCCCTGAATGCGCGAAGCCATACCGACAAAGCACAGATTCATCACTTCGTCTGCCAAGCCCACCGCTTCGAACAGCATCGAGCCGCGGTAGGAGGCCAAGGTGGAAATACCCATTTTCGACAGGATCTTGAACAAGCCTTTTTGCAGACCTTTGCGGTAATTCTCACGGCCATCGGCCGGGTTGCCGGTCAGTTCGCCCGTGCGGTGCATGTCCGCCATCACCTGATAGGCAAGCCACGGGTAAACCGCCGTCGCACCCACGCCAAACAGCACGGCCATCTGGTGGGCATCACGGGCATAGCCGGTTTCCACCACAATGTTGGCATTGGGGCGTAGTGCCAAACGGCCTAAGTGAGAGTGCACGGCACCCACGGCCAAGGCGGCCTGAATGGGGATCAGCCCTTTCGTCAGCTCCGCGTCGGTGAGCACCAAAATGACTTTACCGGCGCGCACTTGAGCTTCGGCCTCTTCACAAAGCGCCTTGAGCGCCTGGTGCAGGCTCTGCTGCTCAGGGTCGTAGCCCAGCGACAGCGTATAGCTGGCAAACGCCGGGTCGTCCTGACTCACCAGCGCGGTAAACTTGCGCGGCGACAGCACCGGAGTGGTCAAAATCAAGCGATGCGCGTGCTCCGGCGTGGCTTTAAACACGTTCAACTCGGCGCCACAGCAGGTTTCCAACGACATGACGATCGCCTCGCGCAGCGGGTCGATCGGCGGGTTGGTGACCTGGGCAAACTTCTGACGGAAGAAATCCGTGAGCAGGCGTGGACGGCTCGAGAGCACCGCCATCGGCGTATCGTCACCCATGGAGCCCACCGCTTCCTGGCCACTTTCTGCCAGCGGGCGCAGCACCTGGTCACGCTCTTCGAAGCTCACCTGGAACAGTTTCTGTTGCACGTTGAGTGCATCGGTATCCATGGTTTGGAAACGCGCAAGCTCGGTCAGCGCCGACTCTAAATAGCTGGCTTCCTGCTTCAACCAACGCTTATAAGGGTAGGCGGACTTTAACCGCTGATCGATATCATCGGTGTGCAGCACTTCGCCGGTCTGGGTGTCCACGGCCAGCATTTGACCAGGGCCAACCCGGCCTTTCGCCACGACATCCTCCGGCTTGTAGCCGTAGGTGCCCGTTTCGGAAGCCAGGGTAATGTAGCCGTTTTTGGTGATCACCCAGCGCGCCGGGCGCAGGCCGTTTCGGTCCAACATACACACCGCTTGGCGGCCGTCGGTCATCACCACGCCCGCCGGGCCATCCCACGGCTCCATGTGCATGGAGTTGTACTCGTAGAACGCGCGCAGTTCGGCGTCCATGGTTTCAACGTTCTGCCACGCTGGCGGCACCATCATGCGCACCGCGCGGTGTAACTCCATGCCGCCGGTCAACAGCACTTCAAGCATGTTATCCATGCTTGAGGAGTCAGAGCCGGTGGTGTTAACAATTTCATCCAGCTCGGCGATATCCGGCAGGCGTTCGTTAACGAAGTTGGCTTTACGCGAGTTCGCCCAACCGCGGTTGGCCTCAATGGTGTTGATCTCACCATTGTGGGCCAGCAAGCGGAACGGCTGCGCCAGCGGCCAGCGCGGCGCCGTGTTGGTTGAAAAGCGCTGGTGAAAAACGCAAATGGCGGTTTCCAGACGCGGATCATTCAGGTCTTTGTAAAACGCCGGTAAATCTTCCGGCATCATCAAGCCTTTGTAGGAGATGACTTCTGACGAGAGTGAAGCAACGTAGAAGTCTTCTTCGTTGCGCAGCGCCTGTTCGGCACGGCGACGGGCCATAAACAGATCAACATCAAAGTGCTCACCCAAGCCCGGCTTCACAAACAGCTGGCGGATGCGCGGCAGGCAATCGAGGGCCATGGGGCCACAAACGCTGGAATCAGTAGGCACATCGCGCCAGCCCACCACATTGAGGCCGCGTGCTTCAAGCTCGTGGGCCAAGGTATCGCGAGCCTTAGCTTCACGCGCATCATCGTTGGGTAAGAACACGACGCCCACGGCAAAGCGGTCGCCCAAGTCGGCATCAAATGCCTCTTTGGCCAGCGCCTGCATAAAGGGGGTCGGCATTTTGAGTAGCAAACCACAGCCGTCGCCGGTTTTTCCGTCGGCAGCAATACCGCCCCGGTGGGTCATGCAGGTCAGGGATTCAATGGCAGTTTTCAGCAAATCGTGGCTAGCCTGACCTTCCATATGGGCAATCAGGCCAAAACCACAGTTATCGCGAAACTCGCCAGGCTGGTGAAGACCTCTATTCATGGGCGTGCCTCTACTAGTCAGCGTATTTTTTTAGCAGCGTTCTTATGATATAAAGGCCGGTTTCGCTTTTTTTATAGTGCTTATAACCTGACCAGAATGGGTATTTCCCAACGTCGCTGCCGCAAGAAAATGGCCGGTCAGCATAGCGATTGGCGCCCACCTTGCGCAATCGCCTAGCGCTTATAACGTTAGAGAAACTCTTTTCAAATCCTGTATTTGCCTTACCATTCAAGAAAAAAACACATACACTTCAAACACTTGTAACGAAACGAAACAAAACAATCAGGCGCTTTATTTTCCATTAGACTTTAGTCTAATGGATGGTAAATTACCCATGCCGATAGCGCATAAGGCATACGGATTATAAAAAAACAGCGTTCTGTATGTAGGCTAAAAAAGAGGGCCATGACGATTAACCCCACCCGAGAAAGCCACTCCTTCTGGTGGAGCGGCACTCATCGCAGGCTTTCACTATCTGAGCGGGGGAAATGCGTTTACGGGCAGGCTTGTTTTGACCATTCAGCGGCGTGGATAGCTATCCAGCAGCGTGCGGAGAACCTCACCGGGGGTGGCATCGCTAACGCAGGCATCCCCTAAGGCATTAAGCAGCACCAAACGTAGCCGGGTATCGATATTTTTCTTATCCAGGCGCATGCGGGCTAAAAAGTCATCGCTGGACATATTGGCAGGTGCCGCTAACGGCAGCCCAGCGCTTTCAATGACGGTCAGACTGCGTGTTAGCGCTGCGTCATTGATCCAACCCAGCCGGTTTGAGAGCGTGGCCGCCATGGCCATGCCCGCGCCTACGGCTTCACCGTGCAGCCAATTGCCGTAGCCCTGATGTGCTTCAATGGCGTGGCCAAAGGTGTGGCCCAGGTTGAGCAGCGCACGCACGCCCTGCTCGGTTTCATCTTCGGCGACAATGTCGGCTTTGATTTGGCAACTGCGCGCAATGGCTTCGGCGACTACCTCAGGCGCCACATTCAGCAGTGCGGTCATGTTGACTTCCAGCCAGCTTAAAAACGCTTCGTCACGGATAAAGCCATACTTAACCACTTCAGCTAGCCCCGCAGACAGCTCTCGGCGAGGCAGGCTCTTCAGCGTATCGATATCCACCAGCACGGCTTTGGGCTGCCAGAAAGCGCCAATCATGTTTTTACCCAGCGGATGGTTAACGCCAGTTTTGCCGCCTACCGACGAATCCACCTGGGAAAGCAGCGTGGTCGGCACTTGGATAAACGCCACCCCGCGCTGATAAGAAGCAGCGGCATAACCGACCATATCGCCGATGACACCGCCGCCTAAAGCGATCAGCGTGCAGCGGCGGTTAAAACCAGCCTCGAGCAGCGCATCCCAAATCCGGCTGACCTGTTCGATGGTTTTGTACTGCTCGCCATCGGGGAGCACGACCGTGCGCACTTCTAAATGCGCCGGCAGGCTAGCGCAGAGCTTTTCCAGATAGAGCGGCGCGATAGTCTCGTTAGTGACCACCATTACCTGCTGGCCCGCCAGGTAAGGCGTCAACATATCGGCTTTTCCAATCAGCCCGGTACCAATATGAATTGGGTAACTACGCTCGTCTAAAGCAACGTTAAGGGTGCGTTGCGCGCTGGCTGGCGAGGTCATTGCGATACCTTATGATTAAACGTTCCCGACGAATGCGGCGGCGATGCGGGCTCCAGTGGGTCCACTAACCGATGCACCCGCCGCAGAATTTCATTGACCACGGCCCGTGGGCTGCGCCGGTCGGTACGCACGGCAATGTCCGATGTCGCTCGATAGAGCGGGTCACGCTGCGCAAACATGTCGTTGAGTACCTGTTCGCGGTTAGCGCACTGCAGCAGTGGCCGATTGCGGTCTTTCGCGGTGCGCTTTAGCTGCTGGTCAACGGTAGTTAGCAGATACACCACCGTGCCGCGCTCTCGCAGGGCGCGGCGGTTCTCTTCGCGCAGCACCGCCCCGCCGCCAGTGGCAACCACCACCGAGGAGAGCCGGGTCAACTCATCGATCATATGGATTTCGCGCAGCCGAAAGCCTTGCTCGCCTTCCACATCGAAGATCCACGGGATATCCGCCCCGCAGCGATTTTGAATGGCGTGGTCACTGTCATAAAATTGACGCGAAAGCTCCGCCGCCAGCAGGCGGCCAATGGTGCTTTTGCCAGCTCCCATAGGGCCTATGAGAAATAAGTTGGGTAAATCCTGCATCAGCGAACCGTTAAGCCATCGTCTAGAAGTCGTGGAGTAATGAAGACTAACAACTCTACCTTCTCATTGCTCTCTTCGGTATAGCGAAACAGTCGACCCAGCAAAGGAATATCGCCAAGCAAGGGGGTTTTGGCGATTTGCCGCAGCTCTTCGGTGGTTAAAATACCGCCTAACACTACCGTTTGGCCGTTATCTACCAATACTTGAGTCTCGATCTGGTTGGTATCGATCGGTGGCTCGCCACCAAATTCTGATTCACGGAAGCTGTCATTCTTGATCACCAAATCCATGATAATGCGGTTGTCCGGGGTAATCTGCGGGGTAACTTCCAATGAAAGTTCGGCTTCTTTGAACTCCGTATCCGGATTATCGTTGCCATCCACACTCTGGAAAGCGCGCTCTTCGCCCTGGCTAATGCGAGCGGTGCGCTGGTTGGCAGTAATAATACGCGGCTGGGAGATGGTCTGGCTCTTACCCTCGCTTTCCAGCGCGCGTAGCTCCAGGTCTAGTAAAATATCACCGGACAAATAGCCGAAGCTAAAGCCGGTACCCGGCCCGGTCGCGGCGCCTAAATCCACGGCCAAGCCGCCTTGGGCACGGTTGATGCCATTGGGATTGATATCGCGTCGAGTGAAGACGCCATTATCGCCCTCTTGAAAGCCCCGCGTGCTCGACACCCCCCAGTTGATGCCCAGCTCACGTGAAGCAGTGTCGCGGGCGATGACAATGCGCGCTTCTATCTGTACCTGGCGAACAGCGACATCCAAGCGGTCGATGGTGCGCACGATATCGCGCACCTGATCAGCCGTATCCTGCACAAGCAACGTATTGGTACGGTTATCAATGCTGACACGCCCACGCTCGGTCAGCAGGCCAAAGCCATCGCCTTCACCGCCACGCAGCAGCTGGGCCAGATCCTCAGCTCGGGCGTACTTGATCTCGATGAACTCGGTCACCAGCGGGGAAAGGGTTTCACGCTGATTGCGCGCCTCCAGCTCCTGACGCTCTAAATCGGCCAGTTCGCTGGCAGGGGCCACCACAATCACATTGCCCTGCTCTCGGCTCGACAGCCCCTGGCTTTGCAGTATCAATTCAAGCGCTTGGTCCCAAGGGACATCGTTCAAATTGAGCGTCACGCGCCCCGTTACGCTATCGCTAGCGACGAGGTTCAACCCAGTAAATTCGGCCAGGGTCGACAGCACCGAACGCACTTCGATGTCTTGAAAATTAAGGCTCAAGCGCTCGCCGTTAAATCGCTCACCCGTCGCTTGTGAAAGCGTCGACTCCTGGCTGGCAGGCTGCACTTCGACCGTTAGTGTGCGGCCATTTTGCGAGGAAATCATGGCATAAGCACCCTGGGTGGCAATCGCCAGCTGAGTGCTCCCCTGATTAGCGCGGGGCGTAATTCGTGTGATAGGCGTCGCAAAATCGGTGACATCGTAGACTTGGTTAAGCGAATCAGGGATCACCACATCACTCAGATCAACCAGCACCTGATCGGGGCCGCCTTCTCGGACATTTGCTTCGACCCCTTCACGATCAAAGGTGACCATTAAACGACCGGCGCCTTCGGCACCGCGACGGAAATCAATATTTTCAACCTGCGGCCCTTCATCGGTTTCAAGCCCCGCGGACGAGACGCTGGCAGTAGAGGCCGTCGAAGGGGCTGGCGTCGCTGCTAAGGCAGGCGCTGCGTCTGATACAAAGGTAAGGCGTAGGCGATCTTCCATCACGCGCGATGTAAATGTCTGAGGTTCAGCGAGACTGACGACCAAGCGTGTGCGGCCATTGCCTTCCAGAGCGGTGATTTGTTCGATGCCGTGGCGGCCAATGTTCATACGCCGACTGGAAAGCCCACTTTGGGCGCCGACCAAATCCAGCGAGACCCGCGGCGGGGTATCCAAGCGGTAGCTGCGCAGTTCGGGCACACCGCCGGTAAAGCGAAGATCAACGTTAACACCACCGCTGTCGGCGGGCTGAACGTCAATATCAGTCAATACCGACGCTGCTGCCAATGAAGGCAACAGTGAAAGTAGGGCGGCCATGGCCATGAAAAAAGTGATTCGCCAAGCTGTTACTGCCATGAGCTAATATCCGCTTACTCGTTGTTTTCATTGATAGCAAGCGACACCTGCCGCTCTTGCCAACCTTCCCGCTGGGTGAAGACACGCTCGGTAACACGAATTTCTTGAGCGCTTATCTGGGCAACGCGTCCATAGTCCGTGCCCATATAGTTCCCCTCTTTCACACTGGTCACATTGCCATCCGGGGAGGCAATCATCGCTACTTGCCGACCCGCCATACGCATCGTACCGACCAAACGCAGTTCCTGCAGAGAAAAACGTTCCAACGGTTCTCGCGTACGCTGCTGGTCGGGTGCGAGAGCGCCTTCGCTGCGACTAGCGCTCCCCTGAACCACTTCGTCGGGGGGTAAAAAGGGGCTGCGCTCCTCGCTGTATAAATAGGCCAAGCGGCGGTTCTCGGGTAGCGTCACCGTGACTACCGGCGGTTGGCCACCTGGCGAACGACGAATGTCGGCTAGCGTGTCTTCAAGCTGCGCTAAATCTGCATCGGCACACCCTGCCAGCAGCGCCACACTGGCTGGCGCCCCTAAGCGTTTTGCCGCGTAGGTCATCGCTCTGCGGATCACAGTCCTAAAAATCATAGCGGCTCCGCCTCGTCAGAGAGGGGCTGTTCGCCTAGCGTTAGGTAACGGTACGTGCGCGCCAATAACGAAAGGCGCAGCGTGTCTCCGCGCCCTTCTACAGGCTCCAATGTGAAGTCGTGCTGCGTCACCATCCGCGGCAGCGAGGCGATATCGGCGCTGAAGCGAGCTAACTGGTGATAGTCGCCGCGCACCAGGATATCCAGCGGCTGTTCGACGTAATGGGTCTGTGTAAGCGTTGGCCGCAGCCGAATCGTTTCAATAGAGAGACGGTTATCGACGGCGGCATCGCTAATGCTATCGAGCAATGACGGGATTTCCGCATCGGTGGGTAGCATCATGCGCAAACGCGCCATTTGCCCCTCGAGGATGGCTAACTGCTCACGCATTTCCGGCAAGAAGGCGGCTTCAGATGCTTTGCTGCGGTATTCACTCAACAGCCTGACTTCTTCGCGCTGAGCCGACATCAAAGCGTCCCGCTGTTCGCTCACGACAAACCACAGCATGATGCCCAGGGCGGCCAGCAGTGCCAAGCAACCGCTCAACGCTTTTAACAGCAATGGCCATCTACCGGCTTCCTTGACGTCTAAATCGCGCCAATCAACCTCACGCAGGCGCTGCCATTCGATGGCCCACTGCTCGCGATTCAGGCTCATGGCGCTCTCCCCTCTTGCCCATTTTGTGCTTGCAGCTCTGGCGACGGCATCTCTTGGGCATTGTCTTGCGCTGGCGCTGGCGTGGTCTGTTCAACGTCAAAACGAAATACGCGCCCTGTTCCGTCCTGTTCGCTCTCCACCGCCGACAAAGAAGGAACCCCTAACCCAGGCAGCGCGGCAATTCGGCGCAACTGCTCAGAGACCTGACGCTCGCTACCGGCTACCGCGGTGACGCTGACACGCTCACCGTTTTTCGATAAGCGTTGGTAAATCACCCCATTCGCCACGCTGTTGGCGATATCATTCAACAGTTGCACGGTGTCCGCCTGCTCGCTCTGTAACGCTTGAAACACGGCAATCTGTTCGCCTAAGCGTTCGGCATCGCGGGTATAGCGAGACACGCCTTCGATTTCGCTATTCAGACGCTCGATATGATTACTCACATAGGCATTGCGCTGCTGCTGAGCTGCCAACTTGAGCTGGTAATAATGAGAGATCAGCAGACCCAGTGCTACGCCAACGACCAGCATACCGGCCACGGCGACATAGAACTTTCGGGTTCTGCGCTCACGCTGCGCTTCCCGCCAGGGGAGTAGGTTGATGTTCATTGGCTCACCCGCATCGCCAGGCCACCTGCGGTGAGCATCGCCGGTGCATCATTGGTCAATGCCTGAAGGTTCAAACGCTTGTTGACCCGCATGCGCTGAAAGGGATTGGCAATACTCACCGACATACCGCTATCTTCCGCAATTCGTTCGGCGAGCCCAGGAATCACGCTCGACCCGCCCGCCAGCACAATGTGCTGTACCTCCTGCTGCCGACCGGCCGTGTAGTAAAGCTGCAACGAGCGCCCTACCTGTTGCACCACGGTTTCCAGGAAGGGATTAAGCACTCGCTCATTATAATCGTCAGGAAGACCGCCACGCTTTTTAGCAAAGCCCGCCTCTTCCATGCTCAATTCGTAACGTTCGCGAATCGCGTCGGTAAGCTGGCGCCCCCCAAAGACGGTATCGCGGGTGTAAACGATATGACCACCCCTGACGACGTGAAAAGCGTTCATATTGGCGCCAATGTCCACCAAGCCAACGCAGGCGGTCGGGTCATTGTCCACCTTCAACTGGCGGCGCAATTCGGCCAGCGAACGCTCCATGGCAAAGGTTTCCACGTCCACCGCTGCTGGTTCCAAGCCAGCGCGCTCTAACGTCTCGGTGAGCTGGGTAATGTCCTGCTGGCGACAGGCCACCAGCATTACCTGCTGCTGACCGTCGTCAAAGGGGGCGGGGCCAAGGCACTCGAAGTCGAATGCCACCTCGTTGAACGGAAAAGGAATATGGCGGTCAGATTCGGCCACGATGCGCTCTTCAATTTCCTCTTCACTCAGCCCGATAGGAAACGTCAGCGTTTTGGTGATCGCAGCGCTGGCAGGCACGGCTACCGCGGCTTTGCGGGTGGAGGGTTTGGCATGCTCTACGGCGCGGCTGAGAACACTGGCGACATCATCGATGTCACGGATACGACGTTCGACCACGGCGCCTTCGCGTAACGGCCTTACCGCGTAGCTTTCCACTTGGTAATTATCGTGGCACTGTTTTAGCTCAAGCAGCTTGACGGTCGCCGATGTAATATCGACGCCAATCAACCCCTTACCAGATTTTAGAAAGCGCATGTTGGGTCTGGCTCCACCTGCTTGTCGCCCGTTTTTCGAATGTCGTTTGAGGTTACATGATTTTTAGCTAAGTCACACCTGAACCAACTTACGGCATATCAACACTGGTGGCCGCCGCCTCAGGTTCCTATAATGGCTGCCAATTGCATGATACGGCCGTTTAGATGCCGATCTTTTTACTCTCCCAGGGTGCTCTTTGTACATGACGTTTCTTCGAACCCTTATCGTGTCGCTCTTCTTCCTGATGGTATCGCTGGTCGGGGCCACCGCGTTAGCCGTGGTAGGTGCCGCCATTTACTTTGCCCCGGGGCTGCCCGACGTTCGCCAACTGCAGGACTTCGAACTGCATACGCCGCTGCGCATTTTTACCCAGGACGGTAAATTGATCGGCGAGTTTGGTGAAGAGCGTCGTAAGGCGATCAACTTTGATGAAATCCCGCAGGATATGATCAATGCCTTAATCGCCGCCGAAGATGCCAGCTATTTCGACCACGCAGGCGTCGACCCACGCGGCTTGGCCAGGGCCGCCGTGGAGCTTGTGCAGAGTGGCGGCACGATCCAATCCGGTGGTTCGACCATCACCATGCAGGTCGCACGTAACTACATGCTGACGCTGGACCAGACCTTTACGCGTAAAATCCGCGAAATTCTGCTGGCCCTGCAAATGGAGCAGGTGCTCGATAAAGAGGAAATCTTCGAGCTTTACGTCAATAAGATTTTCTTGGGCAACCGCGCTTACGGCATCGCCGCCGCTGCTGAAACCTATTATGACAAGCCGCTTGCGGAACTGAACCTGGCGCAAACGGCCATGATTGCCGGCCTGCCCAAGGCGCCTTCAGCCTTCAATCCGCTGGCTAACTCCGAACGTTCGCTGATTCGCCGCAACTGGATCCTGTTCCGCATGCGCGAGCTGGGATACATCGACGACGAGACTTACCAAGTGTCGGTTCAGGACCCTGTCACCGCGCGGCGTCACTTTACTCAGGCTGAGGTAGAAGCGGCCTATGTCTCTGAAATGGCGCGCCAGTATGCCATTGAGCGTTTTGGCGACGACGCTTACACGGGAGGCTATCGTATCTACACTACCATCGACAGTGAGCTGCAGCCTTTTGCACGCCAAGCGCTAGCCAATGGGTTAACGGACTATGACCTGCGCCACGGTTGGCGCGGGCCGGAACAGAGCGACATTGCCGCCAGTCTCGTTGAAGCACAGGAGCAAACCGCGACCCAAGGCCTTGAAGAGGAGCTTTCCGAATCTCCCGAAATTCGTCAAACCGCCCGCCAGGCCGCCCAACGCAGCCAAACAGAGGTCGAGGGGATCGAAGGTGACGTGAGTAACTGGGTGCAGGTGCTTGAGCGCACGCCCAATTACGGCATTCTGCAGCCTGCTATCGTGGTGGAAAGCAGCGGCCGCGAAATGCAAGTGCTTACCCGTAGTGATGGTCTCGAGACCATTGCCTGGGAAGGTTTGAGCTGGGCTCGCCCTTACCTTAGCCCCCGCAGTCGAGGTGCTGAACCCAGCTCGGCGGAAGATATTGCAGTGCGCGGCGACATGATTCGCGTGGTTGAAAATGAAGACGGCTCGCTACGCCTCTCGCAACGCCCCGACGCAGAAGGCTCGCTGGTTGCTCAGGATCCGCGGACAGGCGCTATTTTGGCTCTCCAAGGCGGCTTTGATTTTAACGCCAGTAAGTTCAACCGCGCGGTACAAGCGCGGCGTCAATCGGGCTCAATCTTCAAACCATTTATTTACTTGGCAGCCCTTGAAGATGGCGAGATGAATGCCGCTAGCGTGGTTAATGACGCCCCCGTGGTGCTCGACGATGGCAGCAACTCGTTGTGGCGGCCGGTCAACTCTAGTCGTGATTTCCAGGGTCCCATGCGCTTACGACCGGCGCTGGCCCGCTCACGCAACTTGGTGACCATCCGCGTATTGCAAACCATGGGGTTGGATTACACGATTAACTTTTTAGAGGGCTTTGGCTTCTCTCCCGACCAGCTACCTAATGGCCTATCGCTAGCCCTGGGCAGTGCAAGTTTAACGCCTCTAGAAATGACCAACGCCTATTCGGTACTGGCCAACGGCGGCTTCCAGGTAACGCCTTGGTTTATTGAACGCATAACACGTGATGAAGAAGTTATCGATGAAGCCACCCCGCAGGTGGCCTGCCCAAGCTGTGCCGATGACCAAGAGACGGTTGAAATTGATGGGCGTGAATACCCCATCGCCAAACGCGTAGCGGACCCGGCGGCGGTTTATATTCTTCGCGATATGCTGCGTGACGTTATCACTTCAGGCACTGGCCGTGGCGCGCTAAGCCTTAACCGTGACGATATCGTGGGTAAGACCGGCACTACCAATAGCCAGCGTGATGCCTGGTTTGCCGGCTTCAACAGCAACCTGGTAACCACTGTATGGGTGGGTAAGGACAGTAACGAAACCATTTCTGAATATGGGGCTCAGGCCGCGCTACCCATTTGGATAGCCTTTATGGGCGATGCCCTAGAAGATACGCCGAGTGCTGTGCCCGAACGCCCTGCGACCATTGTAACCGCACAAGTTGATCCAGAGACGGGCCAGCGCTTAGCCGACGGGCAGACTGGCGGTATTGCAGAGCTTTTCCATCAGGATCACTTGCCGGATTACCAACAGCGCCGTATCAGCCGCGAGTTGGAAGAAGCCAGCGGCTCACAGGGTTCAGGCACCGCTGAGTCGATCTTCTAACCCAGCCAACCTTTCCCCCACCAAACAAAAGGCCCGGAGCTTAGCGCTCCGGGCCTTTTCGTTGCTTACTTATGTTTCTTACTTACTTTCCTTACTTACTTTCCTTACTTACCGTTCTTACTTACCGTTCTTACTTAGCATTTCTTGCTTGGTGCCTGGCGTTAACTATTAGCCGCTAACGGGTGCTGCAGGCGCTTCGCGCTTGCTGGCCAACCAGTTAGCACCAATAGCAATCACCATGACCGCCACACCAGCAATCTCGCTGAGCAGATTAGGGTAGAACACGGCAATAATGGCAGCGGTAATCGCAAGGCGAGGTAACCAGGACATCCGGGTAAACAGATACCCTTCCAGGGCCGCCGCAAACGCACCCAGTGCCAGAATGGCGATGACTCCGTTCCAGACCACTACCGGTACCGGACCACCCATAATGATCTCCGGGTTGAAGACCATAAACAGCGGGATCAGATAGAGGCCCTTGGCAAACTTCCACGCTTGGAAACTGGTTTCCATCGGCTTGCTGCCCGCAATGGCCGCCCCGGCAAAGCCTGCCAAGGCGATGGGCGGCGTCACGTTGGAGTCCTGGGAGTACCAGAACACCACCAAGTGAGCGACCAACAGCGGAATACCAAACTCTTGGGTAAGCGCAGGGCCCACCAGCACGATCAGAACGATGTAGCTGGCGGTGACCGGCAGCCCCATCCCCAGCACTAGGCTAGCCAGCAGCACCATTAATAGTGCCAGTAAGATATTGCCGCCGGAGAAAGCCAACATCATGGAAGAGAACTTCAACCCAAGACCGGTCAAGCCAACGATCCCGACGATGATACCGGCCACCGCACAGGCCATCGACACCGCGACCGCGTTACGCGCGCCCAATTCCAGACCTTCGATCAATTTGGCAACACCGGCGCGAATGACATCTTTAACCGCAGTGGCGGTCACCGGCTGCCCTTGGCGAGGCGCTACAAAGAAGAACCACAGCGCATAGCGAATCACCGCCACGGCCACCATGGTGACCACCGCGTAGTAGCCTACCCGCATCGGCGACATGCTCATCGCCAGCAGCCAGACCAGCACCGCTAGCGGTAGCAGGAAGTGCCAGCCCTCTTTCATTACCTGGCGCATCTGCGGTAGTTCGTCCTTGGGTAATCCCTGCATACCTTGCTTAAGCGCAATGATGTGGACAAACAGGTAAACCGTCGCGAAATACATAATCGCTGGCAGGATACTGACTTTGACGATATCCAGATACGGCGTATTGGTGTATTCCGCAATCAGGAACGCCCCAGCGCCCATTAGCGGTGGCATGATCTGCCCACCGGTCGAGGCCGCCGCTTCAATACCGCCCGCCTGCTTGGCCTTGTAGCCCAAGCGCTTCATTAGCGGGATGGTAAAGGCGCCGGTGGTGACCACGTTAGCTATCGCACTGCCGGAAATAGACCCCATCCCAGCGGAGGCCAGCACCGCTGCTTTGGCTGGCCCACCACGCTGGCGGCCCGTGGCCGCATAGGCCATATCAATAAAGAACTTGCCTGCCCCGGTACACTCCAAAAAAGCACCAAACAGCACAAAAATAAAGATATAGGTCGCCGCAACGCCCAGCGGCAGACCAAAGATGCCTTCTTGCCCCAGGTATAGCTGACCGGCGACCCGATCAAAGGTGTAGCCGCGGTGTTCCAGAATGCCCGGCATCCACTCGCCCAACCACGGCAGCTCACCCCGCGGCCCGGCAAAGGCATAGACAATCGCTAGCAGGCCAATCACCGTCATACCGAAGCCTACCGCGCGACGGCTGGCTTCCAGCACCGTCACCGTGGCGATACAGGCAACCAGAATATCCGTGCTGTTCCAAAACCCGGCGCGCGCAAAAATCTCGTCTAAATTGAACACTAGGTAGCCGCCGGTCAGCACTGCACCGGCTAAAAACACCACGTCCAGCCCCCAACCTAACACGCCCCGTTTGCGGGTCGGGCCAAAGGCGGGAAACATCAAAAACGCCAGCATCATGATCAATGCCAGGTGAATACTGCGCTGATAAAAAAGCCCTAACGGCTGAATACCCGCAGAATAGAGCTGAAATAGGGAGAGACCCACCGCCACAATGGTTATTGACCACAGCACCATGCGGGGTTGAATCGCATTACCGCCCGGCATCACGCTCGGCGGTTGCTTGGATTCGTTCATGAAGTCCTCGGAAGCGTTAACTAATGTCGTTTTTATTCACGCGGGGATGCGTGAGGGGCTATTAGCTGAATGGTCACGCGTTGCCCAGCCGCATGATCACTTAGGCTCACCGGCGCATGTTCACCACCGGGCCACACGACGCGATGATTGACGGCAGGAGAGCCGACTCTTAACACGTACCGGTTATTGGCGACTGGCTCGTTAATACCATTAATCCAGTAACCGCCTTCGCCGTCGGACACCTGCTCGCCGCGACCAAAGATATGCCCGAGCCCGGCGGCAAAATCAGGTTGATGGCTACGCTCTAGCTGCATGACACCGGCCGCATTACGATAGCAATCCAACACCGTAAAATGCTCAACGGAGTGCTGCCACTTAATACACCAGCGTCCACCCGCAGGCACCGCTTCATCCACCAGAGTGTCACCTTGCTCGGTTACCACGGCTAGGCGCATAAACGCCGACGCCGAAGCGGGGGAGGCCCCCACTTCGGCGAACGGAGAACATACAATCAGTAGCGCCACCAAGCGTTGCTGCCACTGCATGGCAATATCCTTCAAGACACGTTAGCAGTTACGGACGCAGGCGATCCGGAATCTCAGCACCGGTTTCTTCGAAGTAACGCAGCGCGCCTGGGTGTAACGGCACTGGGGTAGAGTCCATCGTGAACTTCACCGTCGTGTCGTTCGCTGCCGGGTGAACGGCAATCAGCTCATCGGTGTTTTCAAACAGCAGTTGGGTCAACTGGTAAGCCAGCTCTTCGTCCATATCAGAGTTAACGACGAGCACGTTGGGGATACCAAGGGTCTGCACGGCTTCATCCATACCGTCATACATACCGGCGGCAAGCTCGTAGGGGGCAAAGACTTCTTCTTCCGCCTGAGCATTGGCCACTTCTTCATCGGAAAGACCGATTAGGCGAATGTCGCGTGTGGCTGCCAGGTTAAGAATCGAGCTGGTCGGGGGGCCAACGCTCCAGAAGCCAGCGTCGATATCGCCGTCACGAATAGCATCAGCGGTTTCGTTGAAGTTCAGACGTTGCGGCGTGAAGTCTTCATAGCTGACGCCATTAGCTTCGAGCAGCGCGCGAGCGTTCAGCTCGGTACCGCTACCCGGCGCGCCAACAGAAACCCGCTTGCCTGCCAAGTCGGCAATCGACTCGATGTCGGATTCCGCCAGGGTGACCAATTGAACGGCGTTGGGGTAAACCGAGGCCAACGCACGGATATTTTCAATCTGACGACCTTCGAAGTCACCCGAGCCGTTGTACGCCTGGTAAACCGTGTCGGCGAGTGCCAGCGCTAGGTCTGCATCGCCACGCATGATCAGGCCCATGTTTTCAACGGAAGCCCCTGTCACTTCAGCGGTCGCCTGGGCGCCTTCGATGTGGTTGTTGATCATTTCGGCAAAACCACCGCCGATCGGATAATAAACGCCGCCCGTGCCGCCGGTAGCGATTGAAAGTTGTTGGGCACTGGCGGGAAGCGCGACTGCTAGCATAGAAGCGGCAGCAACTGCGTAGGGTAGAGAGCGTAGAGTTCGCATGAGCATTTCCTCCGTCCTGCTTGGACTTATAGGTATGGTTGACGAAAAAGGAGGTGTTGAAGCCCCAACTTCTGCTTGCTCACCATGGGCAACCAGAAGCGGTGGAGGAGAAGTTAGCACGGCTTATGCGTTGGATGCTAATAGGCGGCTATCAGTACAGCAGCCTTGCTACGCGTTTAACAAAGGTTGCCCTCCGCATTGGTCACTATCGATCAGGCCAACCGGGCCAATCAGACAGTTAATAATGGTGAAATCTGCTACGAATGTCTTACCCTATGCCAAATTGTTAATATTTCATGATAATGGCCGTTAATTGACTGCCGCTTACTTTTTGATCAGGAGCCACTCAGCTATGGAGCCAAATGCTAACCAGCTAGCGATTAATGAGCAGGGTGTTAGCGAGCCCAACGCTCCGCGTCAGAACCTTGCCATCAGCGCTTATCGCCAACTCAAGCACGACATTATTCGTGGCCGTTACGCGCCTGAGCAGAAGCTGTTAATGAGTCATTTGAAAGCGCATTACGGCGCCAGCACCGGGCCGTTGCGGGAAGCGCTGTCACAACTGGTGGCCGACCGCTTGGTAGTGGCGATTAGCCAGCGCGGCTACCGGGTGGCGCCGATGTCGCTGGCCGAACTCAACGATATTTATGATGCCCGAGCCCAACTGGAAGGCCTGATTCTGCGCCTAGCCATTGAGCGCGGCGACGATGACTGGGAAGCCACGGTACTGGCCACTGCCCACCGGTTAGCGAAAGTCACCGATGTTAGTACCCCCGATGACCTGTTGGATATTTGGGACCAACGGCATAAGGCTTTTCATACCGCCATCGCCAGCGGCTGCAACTCCCCTCACCTGCTGCAAATGCGCAACACGCTATTTGATCAAGTGGAGCGCTATCGCCACCTGTGGTTACAAGAAACCGTGATGTCGCCCCAGGCGTTAGAGCTGAAACGTCAAGAGCACACGGCACTGGTGGAGGTAATTCTGGCCCGTGCCACTGCCCAGGCCGACAGCTTAATGCGGGACCACTTAATGACCCCGGTACCGATTATTACCCGCGTTCTGGAAGCGCGAGGCATTCGTTAAGCGCACACTCATATTCTACGTTTTAAAAAAATGTAGATATTTTAAAATAACGGCGATACATTGGACACATTCAGTTATGCAACCCATCCATTGCTGTCGGCGTCATAAAATACCGACAGGACGAATCGAGGAATTCACGCCATGACACATTTCAACTGGGACGACCCGCTACTACTGGAACAACAGCTCACCGACGAAGAGCGCCAGATTCGCGACGCCGCCTATGATTACTGCCAGGAAAATCTACAGCCCCGCGTACTGACCGCCTTCCGCGAAGAGCGTTTTGACCGCGAGATCATGACCGAAATGGGCGAGCTTGGCCTGCTGGGCGCGACCGTTTCCCCCGAGTACGGCGGCGCGGGTGTTAATCACGTCGCTTACGGTCTGATTGCCCGTGAAGTCGAGCGCGTAGACTCAGGTTACCGTTCCGCGATGAGCGTGCAGTCCTCGCTGGTGATGTACCCCATCGAGACCTACGGCTCTGAAGAGCAGAAGCAAAAATTCCTGCCCAAGCTTGCCAGCGGTGAAATGGTGGGCTGCTTTGGTTTGACCGAGCCCGACCACGGCTCCGACCCCGGCAATATGATTACCCGGGCGGAAAAAGTCGATGGAGGCTACCGCCTGACCGGCGCCAAAATGTGGATCACCAACAGTCCGATTGCCGATCTCGCAGTGGTGTGGGCGAAGTCAGCGGCTCACGACAATCAGATTAAAGGCTTTATTGTCGAGCGCGGCACCGAAGGCTTCACGACGCCAAAAATCGAAGGCAAAGTCTCGCTGCGCGCCTCGATTACCGGCGAGATCGTGCTGGACAACGCCTTCGTTCCCGAAGAGAACCTGCTGCCTAACGTCAGCGGCCTGAAAGGCCCGTTCGGTTGCCTAAACAAGGCCCGTTATGGCATTGCCTGGGGCGTGATGGGCACGGCGGAGTTCTGCTGGCACGCGGGTCGTCAATACACCCTCGACCGCAAGCAGTTCGGTCGCCCGCTGGCAGCGAACCAGTTGATCCAGAAAAAACTCGCCGACATGCAAACCGAGATCACCTTGGGCTTACAGGCAGCGCTGCAGGTGGGTCGCTTAATGGATAGCGGTAACTGGACACCGGAAATGGTCTCGCTGATCAAACGCAATAACTGCGGCAAAGCGCTGGATATCGCCCGCCAGTCGCGCGACATGCACGGCGGTAACGGCGTTTCCGACGAATACGGCGTGATCCGCCATATGGTCAATCTTGAGTCGGTGAATACCTACGAAGGCACTCACGATGTGCACGCCTTGATTTTGGGTCGCGCACAAACGGGCATTCAGGCGTTCTTTTAAACACGCCTAAAGAATTAGCCGTTGTAGATCATCAGCCAAGGAAACAGCCTTTATGAGCAAGCCCCTTATGAGTGAGCCCACCAAGCCACTGGCCGGTATAAAAGTACTCGATATTTCCCGTGTGCTAGCCGGCCCCTGGTGCGGTCAAATGCTTGCGGATATGGGCGCAGATGTCATCAAGGTAGAACGCCCCGGCAGCGGCGATGACACTCGCCACTGGGGCCCTCCTTGGCTGGCGGGCACGGAAGAGTCGGCATACTACCTGTGTGCTAACCGCGGCAAGCGATCGGTAACCGTGGATATGGCCAAGCCCGAAGGGCAGGCCGTCATCAAGCAGTTAGTCGCGCAATCGGATGTGCTGATCGAGAACTTTAAAGTCGGCGGTCTTAAGCGCTATGGGCTGGATTACACCAGCCTGAAAGCACTAAACCCCAAGCTGATTTACTGCTCGATTACCGGCTTTGGTCAGGAGAGCCCTTACGCGCACCGCGCCGGTTACGACTTTATGATCCAGGCCATGGGCGGCATCATGAGCCTGACCGGCAAGCCGGATAGTGAACCTGGCGGTGGCCCGGTAAAAAGCGGTGTCGCGTTTACCGATATTTTTACCGGGCTGTATGCGGCCAATGCGGTACTGGCCGCGTTGTATCAGCGTCGCGATAGCGGCGAAGGCTGCCATATCGATATGGCGCTGATGGATGTTCAGGTGGGGGTGCTCGCCAATCAGGCGTTGAACTACCTGACCTCAGGCAATGTGCCCCAGCGGCTGGGTAACGCTCACCCTAATATCGTGCCTTACCAAGCGTTCGCCACCCAGGATGGCCATATGATCATGGCGGTCGGCAACGACGAGCAGTTCAAGCGTTTCTGTGCCGTACTTTCGTTACCCGGCCTAGCGGAAGATCCCCGCTTTGCTACTAACGGCGCCAGGGTGAACCACCGTGAACTGCTGGTACCGCAGTTGGAAGCGGCGCTGGCCCAACGCACCACCGATGAATGGCTGGCCGCCTTTGAAGCCGTGGGCGTACCCAGCGGGCCCATCAATACGCTTGATCGCGTTTTCGAGGATCCCCATGTCAAAGCCCGCGGGCTTAAACAAACCCTGCCCCACGACCAAGCGGGCAGTGTCAATTTAGTGGCCAACCCGATCCGCTTTAACGGCGCCCCACTGAGTGCCACCACCGCGCCGCCCCATCTGGGCCAACATACTGAAAGCGTGATGGAAGAGCTTGGCATTACCCTTGAACAGCGCAAGGCTTTACGCCAAGCAGGCATTATCTAGCCGTACCTAATTTAGAAATACATAGCGTGGGCACCTTCCTCTACTTAAGCGCCTTACTAGGCGCTTTTTTTATACCCACTTTTTTACACACTTTTTTGTCCACCTGGGCATAGTGCCTGATTAGCAAAGAGTGAGTACGCGCACAATTGCTATACAAAACCTATACGGAAAGTGTGATAATGGTTAAAATAACTATCGCACCCCGCGCCTATATAGCGTATAGGTAGATTTTTTTGCATGTTTTGCGCTAGCCACGATTGATCTTTCAGGAGCTGTAATGAGCCAATGCGCACGCGTTAATGGCAGCTGTAAACGCTGTGAAGGTGAGTTGCCTTTTAAGTTCACCATGGCCTTTCAGCCGATTGTGGATCTTTCACTGGCTCAAATCGTCGCTTACGAAGCCTTGGTACGTGGTGTGCAAGGCGAATCCGCCTGGAGTGTCATTTCGCAAGTCACTGATGATTTGCTCTATCGCTTCGATCAAGCCTGCCGCGTGAAAGCGATCGAAATGGCCAGCGCCCTGGGCATGCAAACAGACCTTTCGATTAACTTTCTGCCCAACGCCGTTTATGAACCCGAAGCCTGTATTCAGGCAACGTTAGATGTTTCCAGGCGAGTTGGTTGGCCAGCGAGCAGGCTGATTTTTGAAATCACTGAGACCGAGCGCGTCCGCGACCGCCAACACCTGTGCAATATTATCGATGCCTACCGGTCGATGGGCTTTAAAACCGCGCTGGATGACTTTGGCAATGGCTACGCTAATTTAGACTTGCTTACCGATTTAACGCCTGACAAGCTCAAAATCGATCGTGAACTGGTCATGAATTGTGACAGTGATTTACGTCGTCAAGCCATTCTTAACGCCATTATCCTACTCGCCCACGAACTCAACACGACGCTGATTGCCGAAGGCGTAGAAACCCGCGCCGAAGTGCTTTGGCTGGCGCGTGCCGGCATTGTCCGCCAGCAGGGTTTCTATTTTGCCAGGCCCGCAGTGAATTCGCTCGGCGATGACATTGACCTACTGCTCGCCGAGTTGAAAACCGAAGCACAAGCAGGGCTAGGAGCGGTGAATGAAAGAAGTTAGTCCTGATCAGCTTTACCGACTTTTTAACCGTTCAAAGCGCAATACCGAAAACGTTATCAAAGCCGCCCCTATAGGGATCTGCATCACCAACCCCACTGGCCACTTCGAGATGGTCAATCCGGCTTACTGTGATTTTTACGGCTACCGCCAAGAAGAGCTCTTGGGCCTGCACTTTACCCTGGTAGTGCCCGATGTTTACCGTGCCCGGCTTTCGGCCCTTCACGACGATTTCATGCAGGGCAACGAAACGTTCGAGCTGCGCCAAGAGTGGGATGTAGTGACGAAAAACGGTGAACTGCGCACGATTATTGCCGAAGCGGCACGTATCGAAGGTGAAGATGGTCAGTCGCGGAAAGTCACCTTTATTATCGATATAACCAGCGCAAACAGCTGGAAGTGCGCTTGAAGCAAGCCAATGAGCGCCTGGATCACCTTGCCTACCACGATGAACTAACGGAGCTGTTTAATCGCCGTGCGGGGCTGCAACGCCTGGATGAAGAAATAAAACGCTGTGAGCGATACGGCACCATCTTTAGCATCGCGATTTATGATCTGGACGACTTCAAAGCGATCAACGATACCTATGGGCACGGCACTGGCGATGCGGTGCTTCAGCAAATGACGGCCTTGGTTAGCGACGTACTGCGTGGTACCGACCTGCATGTGCGTCTCGGTGGCGAAGAGTTTTTGATCATTATGCCTGGCGTTAACGCCGAAGAGGCCCAACAGGCAATGGAACGCGTCCGCGAAAGCGTGGCGCAAACTCCCTTTACTGAGCACCAATTGATGGTGACCCTCTCATTCGGGATTGCCTGTTACATTGAACCTTCCGGCACACGGTTACTTGATCGTGCCGACAAAGCTATGTATCAAGCTAAACAGGCCGGGCGTAATCGTGTTGTCATTGCATCGTCATCCATGTAAGCAACGCTATTAAGCACTATGCTGATAGATACATACGATGCTGACAGACACGCACTATGTTGATAGACACGAACTATGTTGATAGACACGCGCTATGCTGAAAGATCATCCCTCATCAATAGGAAGTAAGCCATGAGCAGCAATGCCGAACTGAACGAGCTGAAACACAAATATGTCGCTGCGGGCGCTGCCAGCCCCGCGACTGCGTTCGCCGACCGTGCTGAAAACGCTGAAATCTGGGACGCTGATGGCAACCGCTTTATCGATTTTGCGGGCGGTATTGGCGTACTCAACGTAGGTCATCGTCACCCGAAAGTGGTCGCAGCGGTAAAAGCCCAGCTTGATAAGCTCATGCACACCTGCCAGACGGTCATGCCCTACGAAGGCTACGTGAAAGTCGCCGAGAAGCTCAGCCATGTCGTGCCAGTGCGCGGCCATGCCAAGGTGATGTTGGCGAACTCGGGTGCCGAAGCGCTGGAGAACGCGGTCAAGATCGCGCGCGCCGCAACCGGTCGTTCCAACGTGATCTGCTTTGATGGCGGCTACCACGGCCGTACCTTCTTCACCATGGCGATGAACGGCAAGGTAGCGCCTTACCAGAGCGACTTCGGCCCAATGCCCGGCACGGTTTTCCGCGCCCCTTACCCCGTGCCTTACCACGGCGTGAGCGAAGATGAAGCCATCCGCGGCCTGAAGATGACGCTAAAAACCGATGCCAACCCCAAAGACACCGCCGCCATCGTACTGGAACCGGTACTGGGTGAAGGCGGTTTCTACCCTGCCTCTACCAGCTTCCTGACCAAGATCCGCGAAATCTGCGATGAGCACGGCATCCTGATGATCATCGACGAAGTGCAGTCAGGCTTTGGCCGTACCGGGAAAATGTTTGCCATCGAACACAGCGGCGTTGAGCCGGACATCATGACCATGGCCAAGAGCATGGCCGACGGCATGCCCATCTCCGCGATTGTGGGCACTGACAAGGTGATGGACGCCTCAGGCCCTAACTCCTTGGGCGGCACTTACACCGGCAGCCCCACCGCCTGTGCGGCTGCATTAGCGGTTATGGAAGTGTTTGAAGAAGAGAACATTCTCGAGAAGAGCCAAGCCCTGGGCGACAAGCTGGCGAAGCGCTTCAATGAGTGGGCGGGCAAGTTTGATTGTATCGATCACGTGCGCAACATGGGCTCGATGGCCGCGTTCGAGCTGGTCTCGAGCAAAGCCGATCACACGCCTAACCCAGAACTGGCAGCCGCGCTGTGCAAGAAAGCCCGTGAAGAGGGCTTGATCCTGCTGTCCTGCGGCATGTACGGCAACACTATCCGCTTTCTGATGCCCGTCACCATTCAAGATGACGTGCTCAACGAAGGCCTGGATATCATTGAGTCCTGCCTGGAATCGTTGACCTAGGCATTGACGCTGCACAAACAGACGCCGCCCAATTGGGCGGCGTTTTAGTGAGTGCTACGAATTGATTCAGCCCCGCATGGCCAAGATGGCGAATTAACGCGGTCGCCGGTCGCCTTCTAGGAAGTTCGCTGTAAAAACGGCCTTGCCATGGGTATCGAACGACCACTTCATCACATCGCTTAATGCTGCCATTACCTCATCGAACTCGCCAAATACCTGGGTACTCATGCGGTTCGTGTGCACTTCCAGCCCCGTCGCTTCCAGTCGTTTTACCACCTCTTTGACTACCGGCTTGAAGTCATCGGCCAGCGGGTAATAGCTAAGCTGTACGGAAAGATACATAACGCCTCCTTACGCTGTATGAGAAGACTGGCTGGCGCTGGCGATACGCTGCCAGGCAGCCAGTATGGAGGCACGCGTTTCATCCGGATGCTCCATCGGGAACATATGCGTGCCGGGAACCTCGCTCACCGATAACCCCTTGCGCCTCAAGCGTTTGATACGAGACGCCGTCAGCAGGTGCGACTCGTTACCGGCCACCAGCTCAATCGGCACGCCCAGCCGCTGCGGCAGGCGCGAAAGGTGATCCGGCAGATGGCGGAAAATTTCCACTTCGATACGCGGGTCAAACGTCAGCTCCGCCCTGCCGTCATCCAATAAGCGTGTTCCTGCTTCAATGTAGTCGTTGAGTGCTTCTGGGGTAAAGCGGCGAAACAAGCCCCGGCGGCCCAGCGAGTTGGCCATCGCCTCGCGGCTTGGCCACACGGAGCGCCGCCCCAAGGTTTTTCCTGCGGGCGTTACCCGGTCCACAAATCCGAACCGCTTGGCAGCTTTCATCGCCCACGCATCCGTTCCCAGCATCAACGGCGGGTCCAGCATGATCACGCCGCAGAAGCGCTCGGGCTGTTTATCGGCGGCCATGGCCATCAACGTGCCCCCCAGCGAATGCCCCACGCCTAAAAGCGGCGTATCGCTTTGAGGCAAATAACTCAGCAACTCATCTACCAGGTTGCCCCAGTTGTGATTCACCGGGTAATCCGGATGATGACCCAGTCGATCCAGCGGGTGCAGGTCAAACATCTCTGCCAGCGGATTGAGCAGGCTGCGGTAGCTTAACCCTGGAAAACCATTGGCATGGGCAAACACTAAACGGGGGCGTTGGGCAGCATTAGCAGGCATGGCGGGCTCGTGGGCAATCAAACGTGAGATAAATAAATCAGGCTATCATACGTCTGTTTTAACGCGGACCTGAAGGAGCGTCAATTCATAAAAGGATTAACAGGCTAATTAAAACAGCGACAGCTGATGCTCTTGGCTGTTTTCCGCCAGCCGATAGCCCACGCCCAGCAGGCGCACAGGGCGCTCGCCTCTGGCCCAGCCAACGTTAAGTAGCGTCTCGAACTGCTCCAGGTTAGGCGCTGGGTCGGCGTGTTCAACGGTGGTTTGGGTAAAGTCGCTGAATTTCACTTTGACGATCAGCCCGCGCACCGCCAGTGGCGGATCAAGCCGTGCGTAACGGCGCTCCAGATCTTCGATCAGCGCCGGTAGCTCACGGCGACAGGCGTCGAGGTTAGGCAAATCCTGGGCGTAGGTCTGCTCGGTGCTGACCGATTTACGCTCTCGATGGGTCTTTACCGGGCGCTCGTCCCGCCCCCAACTCAGCTCGTGCAGCCGCCGCCCAAAGCGGCCAAAGTGTTCCACTAGATCGGTAAGCGTGCGGATACGCAGGTCAGCGCAGGTGTGGATATCCAGCCCCGCCAGTTTCTCGGCCGTGCGAGGGCCGACGCCATGAATTTTTTTGACCGGTAGCTGCTGCACGAAGCTATCAACCTTATCCGGCGTAATCACACATAGGCCGTCGGGTTTGTTCCAATCACTGGCGATCTTGGCCAGAAACTTATTGGGCGCTACGCCTGCTGAAACGGTGATCCCTACTTCGCGGCTGACCCGTTCGCGGATCGCTTCAGCCATGAGCGTCGCGCTGCCGTGGTGCAGCGTGACCTCCGAGACATCCAGAAAGGCCTCATCCAGCGAGAGCGGTTCGATCAGTTCAGTCACATCGCGGTAAATGGCGAAGACTTGGCGGGCGACCTCTTTATATTTGGCCATCTCACCGCGGATCACGGTGAGATGCGGGCAGCGCTTGAGCGCTTGCGACATCGGCATGGCCGAGTGAATGCCAAACTCACGGGCGGGATAGTTACAGGTCGCCACCACCCCACGCTGCTCGACGCTGCCACCAATGGCAATCGGGATATCCCGCAGCGCGGGGTTATCGCGCATTTCCACTGCTGCATAAAAGCAGTCACAGTCGCAGTGAATGATTTTGCGCACCGGCTACCCTTCTACCTGTAAAAAACCACAGTTTATCACAGCCTCAGGTGCCGCAGAACGTTCTCAGTACCTGTTCATTTTTCGTGGCGGGCGCTGCTAAACGGCGCGCTTCAACGGATTCATCGAAGGGCTGTGTGACCACCGTCAGTAGGGCATGAAAAGGCGCAAAATCACCCTCGTAAGCGGCATCAATGGCCTCTTGAACGCGGTGGTTGCGGGGAATGATTACCGGGTTGGCGCTGCGCATGACAGCGGAGCGCTGGCTGTCTTGGCTGGCGACTTGCTCGGCCTGCCAAGTCTCCAGCCACGCGGACAACTCGTTGGGCTGAGTCGTCAGCGCCAGCAGCGCCTCACGGTGCTCGTCACTCGGCGAAAGTGCGTAGTGAGTGAGCGCATCAAAGGTGGCGGTCATATCCATTCGCCCCTGATGCATCTGGCTTTCCAGTCCTTCCATCAACGGTGCGGCTTGGGGGCTTTCCGCCGCCAAGCCGAGTTTATCGGCATGCAGGCGAAGCTGTTCGGCGCTGAACCGTGCTTCAAAGCGGCGAATGACGTCCGTTGCTTGCTGCACCAGCGCGTCGCCCTCTTCACGCATTAACGGCAGCAGCGTTTCAGCAAAGCGCGCCAGGTTCCACTGGGCAATCGCTGGCTGGTTGGCAAAGGCGTAGCGGCGGCCTTGATCGATGGAGCTGTACACTTTCTGCGGATCGAACTGCTCCATAAAGGCGCAGGGACCGTAATCGATGGTTTCACCGGCAATGCTGCAGTTATCGGTATTCATCACGCCATGGATAAAGCCGACGCTCATCCAGCGGGCGATCAGCACCGCTTGGCGGGCCACCACCGCTTCCAACAGCGCCATATAAGGGTCTTCTGCGTTGGCGGCTTCCGGGTAGTGGCGCGCAATCACATGGTCCGCCAGCGCTTTGAGTAAGTCTTCATCCCGCTGCGCGGCGGCAAATTGAAAGGTGCCCACGCGAATATGGCTGCTCGCCACACGGGTAAAGACAGCGCCGGGCTCGGCCATTTGCCGCACCACACGCTCGCCGCTAGTCACCGCTGCCAGCGCACGGGTGGTGGGAATCCCCATCGCCGCCATGAACTCACTGACCAGGTACTCACGCAGCACAGGGCCTAGCGGTGAGCGGCCATCGCCCCCGCGAGAAAACGGCGTGCGGCCGCTGCCTTTTAGCTGCACATCGCGGCGCACGCCGTGTTGGTCGATCACCTCACCCAGCAGCAACGCGCGGCCATCGCCCAATTGCGGCACAAAGTTGCCGAACTGGTGGCCTGCGTAACCTAGTGCGCCCGGCTGAGAGCCCGGCATGGGCTGGTTGCCGCTAAACCACTGAGCAAGCGTCGCAGCCTCTTGCACGTCGTTCGCTCCCAGTTCACTGGCAAGCGGGGCATTAAATGCGATCAGCTCCGGGCTGGCCACGGGCGTTGCCTGGGTAGCGACCCAGAGGGGTTCAGGCAAGGTGGCATAAAGATGTTCAAATGACAGCACGATACACTCCGCTTCAATTGGCTGTGGTTAGCTAATACCCTAGCACTCTACTCAAGTAAACGCCGAGGCGATGATGTTAAAACCGTGCCCAACTTTGCCTAATGTTAAAAGCAGCGCGCTAACGCCCCTCCCCCGCGACTTTTATAATCGCGACACGCTCGAAGTGGCGAGAGACTTACTGGGCTGTAGGCTGGTGCGTGAACATAACGGCGAGCAGATGGCGGCAAGAATCGTCGAAACCGAGGCCTACTGCGGTGCTGAAGATACCGCCTGCCATGCCCACCGACGCCGCTCGCCGCGCACCGAAGCGATGTTCGGCCCTGCCGGCCACGCCTATGTCTATCTGGTTTACGGCATGCACTGGCTATTGAACGTGGTGACCGAGCCGGAAGACTCGCCCTGCGCGGTGTTGATTCGTGCCGTGGAACCCATAGCCAACGAAGCCGCCATGCGCGCTACCCGTCAAGCTCTAGGCAAGCAGCTCAGCAATGGCCCGGGGAAACTTACACGCGCCTTAACGATCGATAAAGCGCTGTATGGCCATGATATGACCCAGGGTGACAAGCTGTGGATTAGTGCCGCCGCGCACGACGCTTCGATAGTGAGCGGCCCACGTGTTGGCATCGACTACGCCCAACCCCAGCACCGCGATGCCCCGTGGCGGCTCTGGTTGGAAGATAATCCGTGGGTATCGAAAGCGCGCTAATAGCGGTCTTTAAGAGGGCTGCAAACAGCGAACGGCGTGTTCAAGCACCGGTGTTAACGGCGCGCGCCACTGGTGGGTCAATAGCGCATCCGCCCTAGTAACGCCGAGCGAGAGCGACGCCAGCGGCATGCCCCGCTCATGGGCGGCGCGGCAGAAACGGTAGCCGGAAAACACCATCAACGAGGTGCCCACGGCCAACACCGCGTCGGCCTTGGCCAGCGCTACCTGGGCTGCCAACCTTCGCTCTGCGGGCACCACGTCACCGTAGAACACCACGTCAGGCTTTAAGATACCGCTGCAGCGTGGGCAATCGAAAATGCGGAAGCTGCTGAAGTCAGTCTCTAAATCGGCATCGCCATCCGGAGCGTGGCCCGCCTGCAAACCTGCAAAGCTAGGATTCATTAGCGCCATCTCGGCATGCATGGCGTGACGCATCATTTGGTAGTCGCACACCATGCACTTCACCATGTCCGCTCGGCCATGCAGGTCGATCACCCGCCGGGAACCAGCCCGCTGATGCAAACGGTCAACGTTTTGAGTGACCAACTGCTGGATATAGCCCTGCGACTCCAGCGCGGCCAGCGCCCGGTGCGCCCCGCTGGCCTGGGCTTCGCGCATGGCGCTAAACCCAATCAGCGCGCGCGCCCAGTAGCGCTGGCGAACGTGATGAGAGCTCATAAAGTCGCCATGCTGCACCGGCGGCGGCCGCTTCCACTGGCCATCCGCATCGCGATAGTCCGGAATGCCACTGTCGGTACTTACGCCCGCACCGGTAATCACCCATAGCTTGGGGTGCTGCTGAATAAACGCTCCCAGCTCTTCACCCGCCTGGGTCATGCTATTGGCTATTTCCACGGCCTGCGTCAATCGTTCACCTCTAGGCAATATTGCTCAAACTCAACGATACTGTATGACAAGCAACGCCTGCGCAATGCGCAAAAGCACCTCATTTTAAGGAGCATATAATGCAACAGTCTGAGCAACGTTCTGGGCAGCACGACCATGATGTCATCATTGTCGGCGGCGGCATGGTCGGCGCGGCACTGGCGGCGCGCTTGGGCCATACCGGCTTTTCTGTCGGGCTAGTAGAACAGGGCGATGCCCCGACTCCGCCCAGCGGCGATTATGACCTGCGCATCTCATCACTCAATGCGCGCTCGCTGGCATTTATCAAGGCAAGCGGCACCACCCTGCCGGAAGAGCGCTGCTGCCCGTTTCGCCATATCGATGTCTCCAACCAGGACGGCACCGGCCACTCGCTGTTTTCCGCTGCAGATAGCGGCATGAAAGACTTCGGCATTTTTATCGAGAACCGCACGCTACAGTATGCGCTATGGCAGCGCATAGAACAGCTGCCCAGCGTTACTTGTTATACCCAGTGCGCACCGTTAAATACCGTGTCGGCGACGAACAACCGCCTACTGGAACTCGATAACGGTAAAACCTTAAGTGCTAGCCTGATTGTCGGCGCCGATGGTGCTGGCTCTACGCTACGTTCGCTGGCCGGCATTAGCGTGACGAACTATGACTATCATCAGCGGGCGATGATCATTAATGTGGAAACCGAACTGCCCCAGCAGGACGTTAGCTGGCAGGTCTTTACCCCCACCGGCCCCTTGGCCATGCTGCCGCTGCCCGGCCACAACGCCTCCTTGGTTTGGTACGACAGAGACGAGACCACCAAAGCCCGCGAGCAGCTGGACGACGATACACTGAAAGCCGCCATCGAAATGGCCTTCCCCAAACGCCTGGGTAATCTTATCCGCATCGTCGCGCGAGCCAGCTTTCCCATCAAGCGCCAACACGCCCAGCGCTATATCGGCAAGCGCTTAGCGCTGATTGGTGATGCCGCCCACGTGGTGCATCCGTTGGCAGGCCAGGGCTTGAATATCGGCCTGCACGACGCCGACACCCTGGCCAAGATCATCATTCAAGGCCGCGACCCCGGTGACTACGTCAACCTACTGCGCTTTGAGTGCCAGCGCCGCGTGGCCAACCAAGCGATGATTGCCGCCACCGACAGTTTTCATCATCTGTTTACCGGTGCCAAACCACTGCGCCAGCTAGGCGATCTAAGCCTGCAAGTTGCCGAGCGCTTCCCGTTCGCCAAACGCATGATGATGCAACAAGCTAATGGGTTGAATCCGTTCAAAATGCGCTAAGGTCGACTACGCTGAGAGGGTGGCCACTACCGGTGGCCTATAACAATCACAATAAACTCTCGTTAAAGGTAACCCGATGGCATCTACACAACACTCGCTGCTTACGGCAACGCTATGTTCCGCGTTTGGCCTTTTTCTGGCTTCTCCCCTTTGGGCCTGGGATGGCGTCGTTGAGAAACAGACCTTTGAAATGGACAGCTTCACGACTCAGGGCGGTGATACGATTCCCAACGTCACGGTGGGCTGGGAAGCCTACGGCGAGCTTAACGACGCCCGCGATAACGTCATTCTGATTACCCACTTCTTCTCTGGCACCAGCCATGCGGCAGGCCGCTATGAGGCAGATGGGCAGGCGACCGGCTACTGGGATGCGATCATTGGGCCCGGCAAGCCACTCGATACCGATGAGTACTACATCATCTCTTCGGATACGCTAGTCAATCTAGGCGCCAATGACCCCAACGTCACCACCACCGGGCCCGCGTCCATCAACCCCGATACCGGCGAACCCTGGGGTATGGACTTCCCGGTCGTCACCATCCGTGATTTTGTCGAGGTACAGCGCGAGCTACTGGAGAGCCAAGGCATTGAATCGCTGCATGCGGTGATGGGTGCCTCGATGGGCGCGCTACAGGCCATCGAGTGGGCCAGCGCCTACCCTGATCGCGTCGAGCGATTAATCTCAGTGATTGGTGGCGGCGTTGCCGACCCATGGCTACTGGCAACATTGAGCGCCTGGGCCGCGCCGATTCGGTTGGATGCCAACTGGAATGAAGGCGATTACTACGACGGCGAACCACCCACCGACGGGCTAAAAGAAGCGCTGAAGCTGGTGACGCTCAACGCCAACCACTGGCAGTGGGCCAACGAGACGTTTAATCGTGACTGGGCCGACGAAGCGCGCGATCCCGCGCAGGATATCAACGCCCGCTACGCAATTGAGAAAACACTGGATGACGTCGCCGCTGCCCGTGCTGCCACCTCCGATGCCAATCATCTGCTCTATCTGGTGCGTGCCAACCAAACCTTTATGGCAGGCCATGGCGACTCGTTAGAAGAAGGGCTTGCCGCTATCGAAGCGCCCACTTTGATGCTCTACAGCGAAAACGACCTCGTCTTCGCGCCCCAAGGCGTGCGCCGCACCGCCGAACTGATTGAAGCAGACGGAACCGACGTGACGCTGGAAACCCTGGAAGGTAATCGAGGCCACTTGGATGGTGTGCTATCCATTGACCAGGCGAGTGATACTTTGCGTGAGTTTTTACAGTAAGAGGGGGAGCGCTGGCTTTTAGACTAAAGCCAGCGCTATTTAGGCGGCTTCAAAATCCAAAGGGTGAAGATCGTCCAAATTAATTGTGCTGCGAGCCATCCATAAGTCATACGTATCCTGCATTGCCAGCCAGCTCTCCGGGCTACGTCCAAGAACCTTCGACAAACGCAAAGACATTTCGGGGCTAATACCGCTACCCCCTTTCAGCAACCTTGAAAGCGTAGAGGGTGAAACACCCAAACTGGAAGCAAGCTGGCGGGAGCTGATGCCAAAGGGCGCTAGGTAAACCTCCCGAATAAATTCGCCGGGATGCGGTGGGTTATGCATCGTCATTAATGATAATCCTCATAATCAAGAATGTAAGCGTTGCCGTCCCGGAATTCGAACGTCATGCGCCAATTTCCATTGATCCAAATCGACCATCGCTCTTTGTCTTTCCCCTTCAACGGATGCAACCGAAAGCCGGGGATATCCATGTCTTCCACTGAAATAGCCGTATCCAGAGCAGCAAGCTGCAGACGCAACTTCTTAGCGTGACCTGCCTGTATGCCAGCAGTGCTGCCATTAGCGTAGAACCGTTTCAGTCCTTTGTGACGGAATGATTTAATCATAAGAATATTGTAGCGTGTTGCGCATCAAGCACCAATAAAAATTTAAGCTCGGAATAAAAGCAAAGTTTTGAAGTGAGACTTACCCTATCGAAGCACCGACCCTGATGGTGTATAGCGAAAACGACCTCGTCTTCGCGCCCCAAGGCGTGCGCCGCAACCCCGAGCTGATGGAAGCTGATGGCACCGACGTGACGCTAGAAACCCTGGAAGGTAATCGAGGCCACTTGGATGGCGTGCTATCCATTGACCAGGCGAGTGATACGTTGCGGGCGTTTCTGAATTAATTGATCTTCAGCGCTGGCTTTAGGTTAGAGCCAGCGCCCGATTCTGATGTCGTCTTAACGCCCACTATTGCTTTTGAAAGGCACTTAAAGCTTCTGAAGCGTATTAATAATAATGTAAGCACCCAGAAACAAAAGTGACATAAAGAATACCTTACGGAACACCTGCTCGGATAAACGCTCTCTAATTCGCTGGCCAACCACCATACCAGCGAGCGCGGGCAGCACCGCTACTGCCGACATTACGCCAGTTTGAAGTGTCAAAAAATTGGCCTGTTGCAGCGCCGCCGCGAGAGCCACCGTGGATACCATAAATAGCATGCCCATCGCTTGAATCAGCATGTTTTTCGGAAGGCCAATAGCCTGAAGAAACATCACGCCCGGAACAGCAAATGACCCCGTCATCCCGGTAAGCACCCCATTCGCAGAGCCGATTAACGGCCCTGCCCAAACCTCATGGCGGCTGGGTACAACCATCTTGATCCCGGCCAGGTTCACGACAGCGTAAATAATCAGCAAACTGCCCAGGAGCGCCGTTAGATACGTGAGATTGACGCGCGTCAGTGCGGCTGTACCAATCCAGACAGTAAGGGCCGCCATCGCCAGAAATGGCCAAATGCGAGCCAAGATGGCCCTTGCGTTTCCACCTACCATTGACTGCCAAACGTTGGTGACAAATGAGGGAATAAGCATCAACGCCATGGCGGTTGGCAGATCCAGCGCGACGGTAAGCAGCGCTAGGCTAACCGGTGGGAGGCCAAGACCAATGACGCCCTTAACGCTTCCCGCAATCAAGAACGTACCCGCCACTATCAACAGAAGTGTGAAATCAACCATGTCTGCCTCCGGTACATTGCCACTAGCAATATATCGGATAAAGGCGGCGGCCAATCAAAAAACAATATCGACTGACGTAACGAAGGCCCAGAGATGTTAGCGATATCCAAGCTCCCAGCTGACGTTGGCAACACGTAACAAGTCATAGCGCCTATATTGACTGCCCTGATTAAACTCGGTATGCGAGACGCACATTTTATTCAGTCGTGCTTCGGGACCCGCTCCTTTTTCGCCTAATTTATCGTAAAGGTTAAGAAGCCCGCACCTTTCAAGAGAAAGGCAACCACACCCGATACAGTCTGTCATCATACCTCTCAGTTCAATTAACTGCCTTATCTTCCTGTTTAGATCACCTCGCCACCTAGAACCCAATTTTCCCAACCAACAAGAGTGACACGGGCATGATTCGGAAGCTCTTCAAGCTCACATAAAATGTCTATAAGATTATTTTTCACCCTCCTCTTGACCTCAACCTAAGTTGAGGTTTCAGAATAGCCCGACGCCAAAGCTAACTCAAAATTATCGCCAGAGATGACATTTAATTAAAAATGCGTAACTAAAACCAAACCAAAGCCCTTTAAAAAATCAACCCAGAGGATTTTAAAATGAAAGTACTTGCCTTCGGCGCGAGCAACAGCAAAAGCTCCATCAACAAAAAGCTGGCATTTTATGCAGCACAACAAATCAACGATGCAGACATTTCGTTAATCGACCTTAACGACTTTGAAATGCCAATATTTAGCGAAGACAGAGAAAAGGAGTCTGGCATCCCTCAATTGGCACATGCTTTTTACAACGCTATCGGTGAGGCAGATGTCATTGTCATGTCATTCGCGGAACACAACGGATCTTATACGTCAGCCTATAAAAATCTATTTGACTGGATATCACGAATAGATATGAAAGTATTTCAAAATAAACCCGTACTTATGCTATCTACCTCCCCTGGCCAAGGTGGGGCACAAAGTGTCTTAGCTTCCGCACAAGCGTCAGCACCCTATTTTTCAGCAACCGTTATAGGTGCGCTTTCCTTACCTAGCTTTTTCGACAACTTTGATTTAGAGCAGGGCGTGGTCACTAATCAGCAATTTAACCGAGACTTAATTGGCATGTTAAGCAACTTTTGATTTTATCTATTTTAGGAAAAAACGTTTACAGTTTGGCACCCTCAGGCGCTATAAATATTTATAGCGCCTGCCATCACCGGTTATAAAACCGGCATGAAGCGAAGATTGTGCACCCGTTGCGAGGCTGGGTGATGAACAACTAGCACTAACCTCATTTCAGGTAGGCGCCTGTAGAACTAGCGGCTAGCGTTTTCCTCGGCCAGCTGACGAAGCGCATCGACAAGCACTTCAGCGGGCTGGGCGCCAGAAATCAGGTAACGTCCATCAAGAATGAAACCTGGTACCGCGCTCACACCTGCGTCCATAAAGCGCTGCTCGGCCGTGCGCACTTCATCCGCGTACTGATCGGAGCGGGCGATGGCCTCGGCGGTATCACCGTCCAGCCCAACCTCAATGGCCTTTTCCCGCAGAACCTCTGGATCGGCGGGGTTTTTCGCCTCACCGAAGTAGGCCTCGAAGAGTGCCAACTGCAGGGCTGTCTCTTGGTGTTGCGTTCCGGCCCACGCAAGCACGCGGTGGGCAGCGAAAGTATTGTTCGCCCGGCGCTCCAGGGCACCACTGAAATTCAGCCCAAGCTCTTCGGCGGCGGCCATGATCTCGCGTTGGGACTGCTCCATGCTGGCCGCGTCCTTGCCGTACTTGCGGCACAAATGCTCCAGGATCGGCTCGCCCTCGGGCGACATATCCCGGTTCAGCTCAAAAGGCTGCCAGACCAGCTCAACGTCGATCTCGCCATCGAGTGTCTTTAACGCTTGCTCCAAGCGCCGGTAGCCAATCGCGCACCAAGGGCAGGCTACATCGGACACCAGGTCAATTCTTACCTTTTGCATTTTATTTACTCCTTCGACATATCCCAAAATTCGATCAAACTAAAGAAAGCATGGTACGTGTATATTGTGAGTAACGGCAGTAGTGATTAGGAGACAGGTATGGCAAAAACAGCGTTAGCGTTAAGCACCCTATTACTTATCAGCGGTTGCGCCCAAAACAGCAACACCGCCGCATCAGGCACGCCGGACTCAGGTACATCAACCGAGCAAAACCAGCCCCACCATCAGATAACCGACCAATGGGTCGGCCGATGGACTGGCGTAGAAGGGTTATTCCTGGAAATCAGCAAGGACAAGCCTGCAGGCCCGGGCCATTATCTCCTTCACATGCGCTACGGCCTAGATGCCGACCAAATCGGCACCTTCGAAGGACAGGCCACCGCCGAGGGCATTCGCTTCAACCGCGAGGACGGCCCACAGTTGCTTCGCGCGGGCGACGGCGAAGCTACCGGTATGAAGTGGCTATTGGAAAAGGAAGACTGCCTGGTAGTCGCAACAGGCGAAGGCTATTGTCGCGACTGAGCTGCGCGAATGACCTACGTGGCAAGCACTCAAGGAGCAGCGGGGTGAAAGTATTTATTCGACCGCCAGTTCAGCAAAGTGGCCCGCTTTATCCAGGGTGTATTCGCTAAAATCCTGCGCCAAATAAAGCGAGCCTGAATAGACGTTCTCGGCCTCTTTGCGGATATCTTCGATGGAGGGCGTCGCATTGGGGTTGAGCTGGTAACGAGGGCTGAAGTGCGTCAGCACCAGGTTGGGAAGCTGTACCGATTCGGCAAACACGGCGACAAGCTTGGCGTAGCTATGCCCTACCTCACCGGCCTTCTCGGCCATCTCTTCGGTGTAGGTGGCTTCGTGCACCAACACCTGCGCCCCGGCGCATGCCTGCGCCAACAGCTCGGGCTGGTCGTTGTCTCCGGCAATCACCACCTTTCTGGGGGCGTGTTTGAACAGCAGATAATCCTGGCTGAGCAGCTGCTTGCCTTCAAACGCCACATCCCTTCCCTGCTTCAACTGCCCCCACAATGGCCCTCTGGGAATCCCTTGCTGATCTAATTTATCTACGTCTAGGGCTGCATCCACGTTGCGCTCAGTGAACGCATAGGCATAGCACGGAGCCCGATGGGAAAGCTCAAACGTCGCCACCGTCATGTTCTCAAACTCAACGCTGGGCAGGTCATCGGAGCAGATAAACTCCAGAGCAAAGGGCAAGCTGAGCTGCGTTACCGCACACGTGGCTTCCAGCCAAGTTTGGATACCCGCCGGCGCCACAATAGTCAGCGGCGCTGTGCGCCCGCCCATGGCCGCACTGGCCAAAATGCCCGGCAGCCCATAGCAGTGGTCGCCGTGCACGTGGGTAATCAAGATGGCTTTCAATGAATGGAATGACAGCTTTGTGTGTAAGACCTGATGTTGGGTGCCCTCGCCGCAATCGATTAGGTACCAGCTCTTTCCTTTGCTCTCACGCAAAGCGACGCCGGAGACGTTTCTTGTTTTAGTGGGCACACCGGCGGAGGTGCCTAGGAAGAGTAGATTCATGGATTTTGCTCAAATAAATAGCTGCGTAGTCGATGGGTACGTATATCTTCGACTACCTCCCATTGTTTGGATTATAACGTTCGAACTGACCGAATTTATCCAGATAGCAGTCATGAACTACCTGTAAAAACTCGCGATCTGTTGGCAGTCACGGCACCATCATGCCACCTGGCTCTTAACGCCCGTAGTAGAATAAGAAAAGCAAGGGACCAACCATGAAGAGCAGAACATAAGCTAACCCGTAAAAGCTCTTCTCCTCTTTTATCTCTCGCCAAACTATTGCCCCAGTCCAACCTAGCCGCAACATTATGAGAAAGAGCACTAAATTAAGAATAAAAAAAAGTGGAATTAGTAGCAGCATCCATAGCTCGAAAGATGCGTCACCAACGGCCAATCTGTACAGCAAAGGCGAATAAGCTATTAAACCCGGAAAATACCATACTAATCGCAACCTTGAGCTCCCTTTAATTCAGGTGCCACACGGAAATATTTTTTTGTAGATATGACTAACGTTGAAGCTCACCCGACAAAAGCCGCATCACGTTTTTTTGGTCGGGTGAAGCAACTGGATATATTTCATTTTATATATGATCCCCCAAAAATCGCTCAATATCTCTCACCATATCTAATATATCTTGATCACTGAACTCTGATGGTTTTCCATGAGCGGCTGAATTTCTAATATCAGCTAATGCCGTGATTCGTTTCTGTTGTAACTTGTTATATGTTCCTGCTTTTGCAAGATCAGAATTCATTTTATCCAATTTACCGTGACCAATACCCTCTCGATCACATAGCTCTCTTAATGCTGTTTCGAGTACAACACCTGCGACTATCGCAGCAGGTAATTTATAACCGGCTTTATATAGTGCCATAGACTGTTCAAGCTCAGAATCAAACACTTCTGCCTGAATTAACGAACGAGTCTCTTTCAGATAGCCACCCTCATAATCCTCTTTTGCCGCTAAAAAAATAGCCTTCAATCGCTCCAAAGTAGCAAGTGATGTTCCATATAAACCGGCTTCTTCGTTCTTCAAGAATTCTTTGTAATGTTCTGAATTCTCACCACACGCTTTATTCAATAGACTGCGGGCTTTAACTTTCCACTCAAGAAGCGAATTGCTTTCAATTTCAATCTGATTTTTCTCCAAGAAGCTATTGTATTTAGACTCCTTTGAATTAAGCAGATATTCCATCTGTTGATGAATTTCATTGAATCTTTTCTTGAAAATGTCAGCCATCTTATTCCTTAATTAAATATAACGACCGACTCACGCGCCGGTTCGGAGCCGCGAAGCGGCGAAAAACCGGTCGATGTGCAGCCGATTATTAAACCATCAGTGTATTATTTTCCTTATAACTTGTTTCTTAGAAGAGATTATTTCATTTAAGAAATCTCGATAGTCGTCGTCTCCAGCAAACTCCAAAATTTCTCTCATAAATGATCCGCTATCGAGTAGCTCTTCATATTCCAGTTTATCGACATGCTCGCATAATGTTTTTAATTGCTCCAAATGGTGCGTGAGCTCTAAAGTTGGAGTGGACGAGTACTCTGTGTCAATTCGGGCATTGATCAACTGCTCTAACTGCTCACGGTTGGCCGGAATTGATTCAGTCCCACTTCGGACATACGCAACGTTGGATTGGATGCCAGGACCTTCTTTAAGGGCTAGCAAGGGCAAAATTTTCTCTGAATATTCAATCATGATGACTTGAAAATTCTTCCCTTCCAGTGACGGCTCCGTCTTATCGTATGAGAAATTGAACAGCTCGTAATTTAGCTGCTCCGGAACAAATTTTCTGAACTTCTTGTTGAGATCAGCCCTATCTTGAAGCTTTTCTAAACCCTTAGAATCAAACTCGCCACTTTGCTCCTCTGTGACACCGAAAACAATGGCACCTCCGCCAGAATTCCCCATGGCTAGCATATGCTTTGCCACATGCTCTAACCTAGGCCACTCCGCCTTAAAATCTAAGTAATCAGTTTCACCAATGTTTTCTTTGAGCACCTGACTCAAAAAAGCACGGGTTGGCTTTTCAAAGAACTGTCGAAACAGCTCATGCTGATTTTTCTTTAAACTCATATTAGATCTCGATGCCGACAGTTCCCTGCCTGTTTAATGCCTGCATTTACGGCAAATTGAAGCGTAGCGGAAATTTTTCCTTAAAATCACACTGATTGTACGGCTGCTTTACACAACACGCTTTGCTCGACTCTTAGCTTCTTCATGAACCCAAACCTCAACCTCTGTGCCTGGAAGCTCAGCCAGAAAATCTGTCGCCCTTTGCTTTGCATTGCCATTTTCAGAACTGCCATAAATGTAGAAAATTGCTCTCTCATATCCGGCGTAGTCACGGAATCTTCTTAAAGTCTCTATGTCCGCACGGATTGCGTTGTTGGCAGCATGTGCCGGTTTAACTTCAATGACAGCATGATTACCACCCATATCACCGGGGACGTGGACTAAAAAATCCGGTTTCGTGTTATCCAGATCATTTCCTCTAATTAATCTGTGTCCAGCTTTATCAACCTCTCCCCCAAGAGAATAGCCGCAATTTTCCGGCCAAATGCTACGCAACTGGTGATATAGCTCGTAGCAATAAACCCTCTCTCTATAAATCGGATCCTCTTGTCCATCTACAGGCAGTTGAAAGTACAGACTTGGAATTGCGGCAGAAGCTTGTGCAAGTATTTCAGTCAGATGATGCATGGTTTTTTCCGTATAACAGTGATTACACGGTAGGCTGCATAAGCTCAATAAACGTACCCGCTCATTCATTGAGGTTATTTAGCCGCCTCATTTGACTCTATCCCACTGATTCGCCTGTAGGCAAAGAAAAAATAGATGGCATATCTAAAAGTCGCATATTGGCTCATTTTGCTCTACCTAATCATTCAGCCTAGAAAAGCACTACTACGCTGTGGGAATCAGGTCTACTACACTGATGAGCCCGTTGGCAACCAACCAAGGAAAATCGTGAAATAGCGAGCTTGATTGGTAGCACGAACAAAATTGTTCCTAACTAAGCACCACACATCCCATCTCCCCACCAAACCACTGTTGCTTAAGCCCCCGCTGCTTTTCCAGCAACAGCGTCAGATACTCGCGCAATGGGTGGGCAGATGGCAGCGCGGCGAGGTGTTTGCGCAGCCTGCGCTGGTAGGGAAACTGTTCAGCAGGCACATGCAGCGGCGTGGCGTTTTGGATGAGCCATTCGATGTTAGGCAGGAGCAAGTGGGTGGCGTTGCTGTCGAGCGCTAGCGTGACGCCTTTTACATCGAAGTCACCGGCGTAGATATGTGTTCGGCGGGTTTTGTGCCAAGCATCCGCTAGCAAGGCAAACCCACCGCCGTAATGGCTGTCGCCGCGGTAGACGACCAGCGGGTTTACGTAGCCGCTTAGCGCTGGCTGTTCTGTAGAGAACTCATAGAAGCTGTCCAGGTTTTCGACCTGAATTAGGGCGCTAAAGGCGCTCAGCTTTAGCCCCAGCACATCCACATCACGAATAGCGCGCGGCTCACTGGCAAGCCCTGCTATTGGCTGGGGCGCAAAGCTGACGAGTACCCGCCGCGCACGTGGATTTTCGCGGGTTGCTTTGTCTTCTTGCACGCCCTCTTTCGCCTGGGCGCTGCTGGTCAGGCCGCTGAGTGAGCGGCCTAGTGGCGCTATGCGGGCGCTCTCTAGTACGTCATTGATCTGCGCCAGCAAGGTGGCGTCAAAACGCAGCGCTTTACTGTTAATTCGCGAGGCCAGGTCAATGTCGTGCTGGTGGCACCAGGCCACTACGTCGTCTACCCACTGGCGGCGCGGCTTCTCCACCGCGGGCTGGCGGAGAAGTTCGCGGGCGACGCCGTTGAGCCCATTGCGTGCACGGCTGGGTAGGTTCATACGGCCAGCTGCAGTTCTACATCGTGGATCAGGCGCAGGTGGTTGAATTGGCTAGCCTGACTCTCCTGCTGCTTGAGCCGAAACGCTTTCTGATCGCTGCGCGGCAGGCCCTGGTATTCGGAAATCACCTGGAAGAGCCAGATCTCATCTGGCCATTCCAGTGGGCTTTCACGCAGATACTCAAGAGCGCTGACCGGCGCCGCCTGGGGCTGGTCGATCACGCTCAAATAGAAGTGTTCCACATCCTGCTTGAGCGCCTGCTGGCGGGCGGCGGCTAGGCTGCTTTCCTGGGCTTGGGCCGGGGCCGCGGCTTCAACCGTTTGCGTGGTGTGGCGCGGTTGGGGTAGCTGGTGCAACAGCTCGGCGAGCAACCGGCTATCCAGGTTGCGATCCAGCGCCGGGGCGGCGGCGGCGCTTAGCGGTGCGGCTTGATTGACCAGCCCTGGTACCTCGCTGCGGCGGGCGTAATTGCCCGGCACAAAGCCTGGGTGTTCGCGCATAAAGGCGGCCATGCCGCTGATCAGGCGGCTGCGCGCCTGCTGTTTGCGAAAGCGCGCCATTAGTTCGATCAAGCGGCGCTGCACTTCGCGCAGGCCGGTGTAGTGTTGGCTTAACTGCTGCTGTAGCTGGCTGATCAACAGCTTGCGCAGGCTGCCATCGCTGCCCACCAGCTCGATCAGCTCGTCGAAGTCGATCAGCGCCAGGCCATCCAGCAGCCTTGCGATCTGTTTCTGGGCGCGGTCGTTTTCGCGGATCTTGTCGTTGAGCTGGCTGACAAAGCCAAAATCGCTATTGAGCCGCTGCCATAGGCTGTCGATGGCATCGGCGAAGCGCCCGTTCAGGTCGTCGACTTCCTGGCGCAGGCGCATCAACTGCTGCTCCAGCCGCCAGTGTTCGCCGCGGCTGCGCGCCTCCCGGTAGCTATGTACCAGGGCACGAATCAGCTCCAGGGTTTCCGCTACATCAGCATTCACATGGCGGCGGGTCTCATCGGCGAGCATCTCAGCGATCAGTTCGCGCACCTTGGGCGCCAGCTTCACGCCGCTCTGCTCATCCGGGCGCCATAGGATGCGCGCCGCCAGCAGCTTGCGCAGCGCGCTATCACTGAGTGATTCCAGCGGCACTTCATCGCGGGTGTAGGCCTGCATCAGCGCCTCAGAATGCTTGCCGAGCAGCGCCAGCCGTTCGCTGCCGGTTTTGAGCAGGCGGCTGTCGAGTGCATGCTCACCGGTACTCACAGAAGGGCCTCCTGAGCGCCAGAGCCCTCCTCGCTGCCCTCTTCAATAGGCAGGTTCTCTTCATCGCGAATAAAGCGCACCAGATCCACCAGATAGTCGATCTTGCCGGTAACCACGAATACCTGCCGCTCTGAATGGGGCTGAAGCAGGTAGCCGTGCTCTTTCAGACGCTTGAAGACCTGCTTTACCTGGGCATCGAGTTGGTCACTTTGCGAGCCAAAAAAGCTGTCGGTGGCCAGGCGCTCCAGGCGTTCGCGCAGGCTTTGGTTATCTTCGCACTTGGCGCTGAACTCGGCGGGTTTGAGCACATCGCCGGGGGCGGCCAGGGTGTCGCGGCCCAACGCCTCTTGAACCAGTTGCAGCCACTCCAGCAGCGGCAGCAGGCTATTGAGCGTCTCACCGAGCTGACGGGAGAGCTGATCGCGGGCGTTGTCATTGAGCTGACGCCAGGCCAGAAAGTAGACGCTGCCGTCTTCGTTGCTGGCCAGCCGCCGGTTAAGCGGCCGCAGGTAGGTATCGATCTCTTCCCGGGTCTCTTCATTGGTGAGATGACGATAGCCGCTTTCATCGCTGATCGGGCAGACAAACTCACCGGCCAGCAGGCGCTCTAGCAGTGGGCCATGTTCGATCATACCGTTACCTCCTGCTGACGTTCCTGGAGCCGTTCGGCCAGGCGGCTTAGCCGTGGTTCGATGCGTTTTAACACCCGCTTGTTGGGATTGGCTTCATCGCGATCGATCAGGTAGCGATTGGCGAACAGCAGCAACACATCTGACTCGGGGTTGGGAAACGCGCCGACGATATGAATGTGGTTGCTGTCGCAGGCGTCGAACAGTTTTTCGACGTTGTGGTACGCCAGGGTGCCGATCTCATCGATGGGCCAGTGGATGGCGATTTCCGCATCGCCGCGCAGCAGGCGGGTAAAGGCGAGCAGGAACTTGCACAGAATCAGATACGCCATGCCGTGGCTGGAGGACTCCAGCAGCTGGCGGTCGTTCTTGATCACCAGATCGGTGCCGCCTTCGTTAAGGTGCAGTTCCAGGCGCAGCAGGCTTTCGAAGCTGTACTGCTGGTCACTGCGCAGCAGATCGACCACGTCCGCCAGGGCGTTGAGGTAGTCATCGCTGGGTAGCGTCTGGCCGGATTCCCGCCACTCTTTATAGCGCTGGGCGAACAGTTTCAGCGGCTCCCAGAAGCCTAGCTCATCAATGGTGGACTGGATGCGCACTTCGGCTTTGGTGATGCCTTCCAGCCGCAGGTCGTCGGCGACTTCTTCCGACAGCCGACGGCTTTGGGCGCTGATGCGCCGGTTCAAATCGCGGAACACGGTGAAGAATTTATCCAGGTCGTCGCTGAGGTTGCGCCCTTCCTGAATCAGCTGCTGCTGCTGGTCTTCGAGCAGTTTGAGCATGTCGCGCAGTAGCGGCAGCTGTAGGCGCGGGTTGTCGCTTTGCAGCTTGCTGCGCTCGCTCTCCAGCGCTTCGGCAAAGCCGCTGCTGGCGTCCTTGATCAGTTGGCTTTCCACTTCCAGGCAGCCGCGGCGCAGCTGCTCGATCTGCTGATGGCGATTGCCCAAAGCCTGGCGGGCGCGCTCGATGCGCTCGTCCACATCGCCCAGGGGCTTGCCGGGCGCTTGGCCGTCGGGCTCGATGGCTAGGCTTTCCAGCTGGGTGAGTAGCGGCTTCAGGGCTTCCAGGCAGGCGTATTGGCTCTCTCGCTGGGTTTTCAGCGTGCTGACCGTGCTCTGGTGGGTTTTTCGGGCGGCCTGGAAGCCGTTTTTCAGGTGCTCTTTATCACGCTGCAGTTTTTGCTCCGCCTGCTCCAGCTCTGCCTCTTGAGCGACCAACTGCGGTTTATGCTGCCCCCACTCAACGCGCATAAAGCGGGTGTATTCGGTGAGTTCATCCTGACGGGCGGCGGTGACGCGAATGCGTTCCTCCTGGCTTGCCAGCCGCGCCTTGGTATCTTTTAGCTTGGCAGGATCGACGCCCTGCTCGGCCAGTTCCTGGCTAAAGGCTTCTTCCAGTTCTGCGCGCTGGCGCTGGTGTTCGGTATTGGCGTCGCTCAACTGCTGCTTATACTGGCGTAGTTGGGCATCCAGGCTATCTACCTGGCTCTGGCCATCGGCCTTAAGCTCCAGTAGTTGGCTTTGATGGGTTTCGCTAAGGGCGGCGAGGGCCTGCTGCTTCTCTTCGCGCAGCTCCTTTTGCGCCTGTTCCTGGCGGGCCAACGCAGTTTGATGGGCGGCACGACGCTCCTGCTGGCGTTTGGTGTGGCGCTCCTGCTGCTGGCGGCGGGCTTCCAGCGCAAACTCGACTTCTTGCTCGGCGCGCTTGTGGACCATGCGGCCCTGATCCTGGGCTTCATCGGCCTGCTGCACCCGCTCGTTATGCTGCTTGAGTGATTTCTCGGCGGCCTGGCTCTCTGACTGCACCCGGCGTTTGGCGCTATCGGCTTCTTCGATAGCGGCCAGCAGGCTGGCTTCATCCTGGGCGTAATCCGGCAGGGCAATGGCGGAAAGATCCAGCGCCAGCCCGAACAGATCATCGCTTGCGCCTTCCGCCAGCTGTGGGGCAAGATCACGCCGCTCCAATAGCTCCGGTGCAATCACCTTGCCTAACTGCTGCTCCCAACCGGGACGGTGATAACGCAGGAAGTGGCGCAGGCTGCCCTGCTCCGGGTCACGCTGCTGATAGAGGGCAAAACTGCGCTGTTCGGCGCGCTCAAGCTGCTGGCGAAGTTGTACCAGCTGCTGTTCGGCACTATCGCGCTCGCGTTTGCGGCTTTCAAACTCGCGGTGCAGGCCATCCAGGGTAGCGGCGGAGGCGCTGCGCTCCTGCTGGGCTTGATCCAGGCGCGCCTGAGCAAGCTCCGCTTCCTCGGCCTCTTCGGCGGTCTGGGTGGAGAGCGAGAGCTGGGCTTTGAGTTCGGCGAGCTGCTCGACGCCGAGTTCCAGCTGCGCCTGATACTCGCCCTCCAGGCGTTGGCGCTCCTGCTGGTAGCGCTCGTTAAGCTGCTGTTCGGACTCCCACTGCTGCTCCCGGCGCAGGGCTTTCTCTTCCACCAGAGCGTCGATCAGTTCCTGGGATTCACGGGTCTGGCGAGCCAGCGCCTCAGACAATTCGCGCAGGCGACCGTCGAGGCGCGCTTGGCTCTCCTTGACGGCATCCTGCATCACATTCAGGTGGGCGCGCAGCTGGTCGCGCTGTTCGCGCCACTGGGGCAGCGCATTGATGTCGCGCTCCAGGGCGGGCATATCCGCATCAGCGTATTGCTCGTACTGGGTTTGCAGGTCGTTGAGGCGGCGTTGTGTCTGCTGCAAATCGCTGACCACTTCGCTGTGGCGGTCGTTGAGTTCGTCCCGCGCCTCACTATAGTCGCTCTCACGCTGCTGGAACTCGCGCTGGTGGCGGGCCAGCTCAGCATCGACATCGGCCATTTGGCGCTCGGCGCGCTGGCGGTCATCCTCAAGCTGGGGCTTCAGTTGCCAAAGCGTGGCATCCAGGTCGGCGAGTTCGCGGTCGATCCCGCCCAGCCGGGCCAGCGATGCCTGCAGCGGTTCCAGGCGCATGGATTGGCGCATCTGGGCGATCCACTCCCGCGCCTTGGTGTTGCGAATCCGGGTCACCGGGAGTTCAACGCCATCCTCTTCGAAGATCGCCGCCAGCATGGTTTTGAGGGTATCCATCTTGCCCTCTTTGGCATGCACCGCCGAGACCAGCTTTTCGATATGGCGGATGCGCCGTTCAGGCTTCACCAGGCTGAACTGGGCCGCAATCTGGCGCAGCTTGAGGCCGTCGCGGCTGTTGCCGTGCAGCTGGGTAAAGTCGTTCTGGATCACCGAGCGAAATTCAGAGGTAGCACCGAGTTTGGGCGACACCGGCGTACCGCTGCGCCGTAGCCCGCTGGCCCACTGGGTATAATCCAGCGCCGCCACGCCCGCCTCGCTCTCCACCAGATAGTCTTCCGGCTGGTAGGGCGCGCCGACAAAGCGGTACTCCACCCCGCCTTCTTGTTTACGCGTCAACACCGCCTGGCAAATGTTGCCCGCTTCGCGGCGGTATTCATACACCAGGTAGCTATTGCGATTAGGCAGGTAAAACGCATCAAACTTCATGCGCGTCTTAGGCACGACCTTGTTGGGTAGCTCGCCGTAAAATACCGGCACCAACCGCTGTAGCGTGGTCTTGCCGGAGGCGTTGGTGCCGCAAATATTGGTGTGGCCGTCCACACTTAGTTCGACCACCCCTTCCAGGTGGCCGTGAATCATCACGATGCGTAGCAGGTGGGCCATGCCGTGTCCTTTCAATGACGATTTCAAGGGCGATCTCAATGACGATCCGGATCGTTTTGCAGATCGCTGAAAGCAGCCATTTTGCCAGACACTTTGATGGATTGTCTTACTGATTACGCCTTGCCGAGCAGCCCCTCAAAGAAACTCACCGCATTGGCTTCCAGTCCTTCCAGGTAGTAACCGCCCTCCTGTACCACCAGCGTGGGTACGTTCAGGCTTGCTACCCGGCGGCCAAGTTCAGCAAAACCCGCCGTAGAAACGGCGACCTTGGCTTGGGGATCGAGTTCGTAGATATCGAACCCCAGCGCCAGCACGATGGCGTCCGGTTCGAACAGGCGGATGGCCTGGCAGGCTTCTTCCAGGCGGTCAAAAAACACTGACTCCGCTGAGCCGTGGGGCATCGGTAGGTTGAGGTTATAACCCAGCCCCGCCCCCTGCCCGCGCTCATCTTCGAAGCCGGTTACCGCCGGGTAGAAGTTGGTGGTATCGCCGTGGATCGAGATATACAGCACATCGTCGCGCTGGTAGAAAATTTCCTGAATGCCCTGGCCGTGATGCATATCAGGGTCTAACACCACGATGCGCGGGTAGCGCGCTTTAAGATGCTGGACAGCAATGGAGGCATTGTTGAGGAAACAGAAGCCACCGGCAGAGTCGATACCCGCGTGATGGCCCGGCGGGCGCGATAGCGCATAGGCGAATCGATCACCGGCTAACAAAGCTTCGGCACCAGCGACCGCACTCTGCGCGGACCAGTAAGCAGACTGCCAGGTGTGCTGGCCCACCGGGGCGCTGCCGTCAGCCAGGTAACGACCGGCTTCCGCCAAGATGCCGCGCAGGGCGTTGGGTGAACGTACGAAGATATTGGAGATCACTTCTTCTCCCCAATCTTCACCAAGCGTGTGCCAGCGCCGGTGGGCACTTTCGAGAAAGCGTAGATAGGGCAGCGAGTGCACCGCCCTTAACGGCGCCACGCCATGATCCATGGGAGCCTGAATAGCAAATCCGAGCCGCTGGGCGGCGGCCAGCAGGTGTGTGGCGCGATCAGGCACTTCCTGGGGCGTGCGCATCTTGCCGCGGGAGAAGTAGGTTTGCGGCTGATGCAGACACTGGTCAGCGTGGAAGAAGGTCTTCATCGGCACTATATTCATCAGAACTATCCTTCATCAGAACTATCTCCGGTTTCGCCCACACCCTTCACCACGAATTTGCGTGCAACGCCTATGTGGTAATCAATCGCCTCACGGCATTCGGCAGGGCTGCCGCTATCCAACGCGTCGAGCAGCTTATAGTGACTAGTCGCGATCGTATCGGGGGCTTCATGGGTTTTGGTGATTAGCGTGATACAGAGGCGCAATTCATGGGTGAGGTCGTCGAAGGCACGTAGCAGCCGCTCGTTGCCTGCGTAATGCAGCATCAGGCGGTGAAACTGCAGATCCTCTTCAATCCGACGGGTGCCATCGTTACTGGCGGCCGCTTCACAGAGCACTTCTACCTGCTGCTTGAGCGCGCGCTGGGCTTCCGGCGTATAGCGCTCTGCCAAGCGGTGAATCGCGTGCCTCTCAAGGCATAGTCGCAAATCAAAGACATCTTCGAGTTCAACGGCATTCAACGCGCGAACAAAGAAGCCGCGACGGGGTTTTGATATGAGTAAGCCACGACTTTCCAACAAACGAGCGGCCTCACGCACCGGTGCGCGGCTAACTCCCAAGTCACGGGAAAGCTGTACTTCCGAGAGCCGCTCCCCAGGTAAATAGTGTTGCTGAATAATCGCTTGGGTCAAATAGTCAGCCACCTGCTCGACGAGGTTCTGCTGTTGGATAAAGGGCCTGGGAGCCGCCGATGATAAGGCCATAAAAGTTACTCGTTGGAGATGACACGTTATTTCCAGTATGACGAAAAATACCTCTTTGTCGACGAACGATTGCCGACTGTCGACAGTTTTGCCGCATGCTGCTAAGTTCAAAGTGCAAGGTTCAAAAAGGCCCTCTAATAACCCACAAAACTGGGCCTAACACGCCACGCCTCGCTCGCCTAACGACTACGTAAACCCATTACGTGCTAATAACCGAGGAGCAGGAAACATGAAAAAACCTTTAGCTTTGGCTATTTCCGCTGCAGCATTCGCTTTTACCTCCGCCGCTCTGGCCGATGACCCCAAAGAGGGCGGTGTGGTTAACACCATTATCCAGCCGGAGCCGCCCGGCCTAGTGTTGGGTATGGTTCAGAACGCGCCCACCCGTACCGTGTCGGGCAATATCTATGAAGGCCTGCTGCGCTACTCCACCGACCTAGAACCCATGCCACAGCTGGCAGAGTCGTGGGAGGTCAGCGAGGATGGCCGTACCTACACGTTCCACCTGCGCGAAAACGTTACCTGGCACGATGGTGAAGCCTTCACCGCCGAAGACGTGGTGTTCTCTGCCGATGTGTTCCACCGTGAATTGAACCCCAGTGCCCGCGCCGTGTTGCAGCATGTGGAAAGCATCGAAGCTACTGACGACCACACCGTGGTGTTTACCCTAAAGCAGCCTTTTGGTCCTTTCCTGCTCTCGTTTGAAGCAGGCACGTTTACCATGGTGCCCGAACACCTTTACGCGGGTACCGATTTCCGCAACAACGAACACAATGATCATCCCATTGGCACCGGTCCCTTCAAGTTCGAAAACTGGGAACGCGGCACCGTCATCGAGCTGGTCAAGAACGAGGAGTATTACGAAGAAGGTTTGCCTTACCTGGACGGCGTGAATTGGCACGTTATTCCTGACGGCGCTTCCCGTGCAGTGGCATTCGAGAACGAGACCATTGACGTGTTGCCCAGCGGCACCGTCGAGAACTTCGATATTCCCCGCCTGGCCGAGATGGATAACGTCTGCATGACCGAAGAGGGCCACGAGTACTTTAGCCCCTTTGCCATGCTGTGGATGAACAACCGCGAAGGCCCCACCGCTGATAAACGCTTTCGCCAGGCGGTGATGTACGCCATGGATCGCGAGTTTGCCAAAAATGTTCTGTGGAACGGCCTAGGCAATGTCCCGCTCTCCGCCTTTGGCTCCAATGCGCGCTTCCAGAACGATGACCTGGAACCCTACGACTACAACCCAGACCGCGCCCGCGAGCTGCTGGATGAAATGGGCTACGACGGCGAAGAGATCACCATCCTGCCCCTGCCCTACGGCGAAACCTGGACCCGCTGGGCTGAAGCCGTGCAGCAGAACCTGCGCGAAGTAGGCATCAATGTCGAAACCCAAGCCACCGACGTGGGCGGCTGGAACCAGCGATTGGGCGATTGGGATTACGACCTCGCCTTTACCTATCTCTACCAGTACGGCGACCCGGCGCTGGGCATTTCACGTACCTACCTTTCCGACAACATTGCCAAGGGCTCGCCCTGGAATAACGTGGAAGGCTATGAAAACGAGCGTGTCGACGAACTCTTCAACGAGGCCGCTACGGCCTATCCCGACGAAGAGCGCGAAAAACTTTATCGCGAAGTACAGGAAATCCTCCATGAAGACGTGCCGGTTGGCTGGCTAATGGAGTTGGGCTTCCCGACCCTGTACCGCTGTGATGTGCAGAACCTGGTTACTTCCGGCGTGGGTGTAAACGACGGCTTTAAAGATGCTTGGCTAGATCGCTAAACCCAAGCCACCCAGGTAGCGCGAGCTACCTGGGTTTTTTCGCCATGTCTTGAAGGTATTAGCCAGGAAACGACTTATGGTTTACGCGCGCCTCATTCTGATGCGGCTGTTTAAAGCCGTGATTGTGCTGTTTTTAATCGTTATCTTTAACTTCCTGCTGATTCAGCTGGCCCCCGGCGACCCAGCAGCGATTCTGGCTGGTGAAGCGGGCGCTGCGGATCAGGAGTTCCTCAACCAACTGCGCGAGCGCTTTGGGCTCGACCAGCCGATGTACGTGCAGCTGTGGCACTACGTTTCCGGCATCGCCATGCTTGATTTCGGCTACTCCTACCGGTTGGGCGTTCCTGTTTTTGATCTGATTATGGATCGCTTGCCCGCCACCCTGCTGCTGACCGGCACCGCTTTCGTGCTTTCACTGGTGCTGGGTATCGTGGCGGGCTCCATGGCCGCCGCGCGGGTCAAGAAGCCGTCTGGCTCGCTCATCATGGCGTTGGCGCTGGTGTTCTACGCCACGCCGCTGTTCTGGGTCGCGCTCATGTCGGTGGTGGTGTTTTCCGTCTACCTGGGCTGGCTCCCCGCCTACGGGCTTTACACCGTGGGCGCAGGCCATACGGGGTTTGCGCTGGTGCTTGATGTCGCCCAGCATCTGGTGCTCCCGGCGACCACACTGGCGCTGTTCTTTATGGCGATTTACACCCGCATGACGCGCACATCAATGCTGGATGCCGCTCAGCAGGATTACGTCAAAACCGCCCGTGCCAAAGGCCTAAAGCCCAGCATTATTCAGCGCCGCCATGTGCTGCGAAACGCCCTGCTGCCGATCATCACCTTAGCGGGCCTACAGGCGGGGCAAATGGTCGGCGGCGCAATCCTGACCGAAACCGTGTTTGCCTGGCCGGGCATCGGCCGGTTGATGTTCGAAGCGCTGCAGCAGCGCGACTACAACCTGCTGCTGGGAATTTTCTTCTTCTCGGCGGCGTTGGTCATCGTCTTCAATATCATCACTGATCTGGTCTACAGCCTGGCTGATCCACGTATCAAGAAGGGGGCCGCATGAGCTTTTTCGCACGCTTTGCGCAAAACCGTGGCGCCCTCGTTGGGCTGATCATCCTGCTGCTGATTATCGCCATGGCGATACTGGCACCGTTGCTGTTTCCTGAATCGCCCTGGCGCATGGTCCAGCGACCCTTTTTGCCGCCGCTCTCGCAAGATGGTTTTCCCCTGGGCACCGACACCATGGGTCGCAACGTAGCCTCAGGCTTGATGCACGGCGCTTGGGTGTCGCTGTTGATCGGGCTGGTCTCCACCAGCGTAGCGCTGCTGATTGGCGTTCCCCTGGGAGCTATTGCAGGCTACTACGGCGGCATCATCGATGACGTACTGATGCGCTTTACCGAGTTCTTCCAGACCATCCCCAACTTCGCGCTGGCGATCGTGCTGGTGGCGATTATGCAGCCCAGCATCACCTCGATTGTGCTGGCAATTGCGATTGTCAGCTGGCCGCCGGTGGCCCGTTTGGTGCGCGCAGAGTTCATGTCGCTGCGTAACCGGGAATATGTGGAAGCCGCGCGCCTGGTCGGCCAGTCCAACACCACCATCATTCTGCGTCAGATTCTGCCCAATACGCTGTCGCCAATTATCGTGCTGGCATCGCTCATGGTGGCTACCGCGATTTTGCTGGAGTCGGCGTTGTCGTTCCTCGGTTTGGGCGACCCTAACGTAATGTCCTGGGGCTATATGATCGGCGCAGCGCGCACGGTGATTCGTCAGGCGTGGTGGCTGAGCTTCTTTCCGGGGGTGGCGATTCTGCTCACCGTACTGGCGTTAAATCTCGTCGGTGAAGGGTTAGATGATGCCTTGAATCCCAAACTATCACGCGAGCGCTAAGGACCTTATATGCCTATTACAGAGAATCCATCGGCTGACACCGTCCTCAGCATTCGCGACCTGAACATTGCGCTGCCCAAAGGGGCGGATCGCGCCTTGGCGGTGGAGGACGTTAGCTACGACGTGAAGCGCGGGGAGATCATGTGCGTGGTGGGTGAGTCCGGTTCCGGCAAATCGATGGCCGCCAACGCCGTGATGGGGCTGCTACCCAAGGGCGTAAACGCCACCCAGGGCGAAATACTGTTCGAGGGACAGGACTTGCTTGCCCTGACGGAAAAGCAGCACCGCGCCCTGCGGGGCCTGAAAATCGGCATGATCTTTCAGGAGCCAATGACCGCCCTTAACCCACTGATGCGGGTGGGCGCACAGATTGCCGAGGTGTTCGAGGCCCACGGCCAGCTCACCACCAAGGAGCGCCAGACCCGCGCGCTTGAGCTATTGATCGAAGTGGGTATCCCACAGCCGGAGAAGGCCATTCGCGCCTATCCGTTCGAGCTTTCCGGCGGCCAGCGCCAGCGGGTGATGATCGCCATGGCGCTAGCGCTGGAGCCTATTCTGCTGATTGCCGATGAGCCCACCACAGCGCTGGATGTCACCACGCAAGCGCAGATTCTGGAACTGATACGTGATCTTCAGCAGCGGCGCGGCATGTCAGTGATGTTTATTACCCATGACTTTGGCGTGGTAGCCGAAATCGCCAATCGCGTTTGCGTCATGCGCCACGGCAAGATCGTCGAATTGGGGGATGCCAAGCCGGTGCTTGAGAATCCTCAAGACGCCTATACCCAAGCGCTGATTGCCGCGATTCCCAGTAACGCGGTGCCGCCCCACCGGGAGACCAGCCAGGTCGCCCCACTGCTGGAGATCAAGCAGCTCAATAAGGTCTTTCGCTCTCGGGGCGGCTGGCTCAAACCTGCCCGGGAAGTGCATGCGCTTAACGATGTTTCGCTCACGCTGGCTCGGGGTGAAACGGTGGGGATTGTCGGTGAGTCTGGTTCTGGAAAATCCACCCTTGGGCGCTGCGTGGTGCGTTTGGAACACCCCGACAGCGGCGAGCTGCTGCTAGACGGCGTCAACCTTTCCCAGCTCAAAGGCGATGCGCTGCGCCGAGAACGCCACCGGGTACAGATGATCTTCCAAGATCCTTACGCCTCCCTCAACCCCCGCACCAAAGTGGGCATGGCAATCGCCCAGGGGCCGATTGCCAATGGCACACCCAAGGCCACGGCGCTTAAACAGGCGGGCGAGTTGCTCGACATGGTGGGCTTGGGGGCCAGCGCCGTGGAGCGCTTTCCCCACGAGTTTTCCGGCGGCCAGCGTCAGCGTATCGGCATTGCCCGAGCGCTGGCGCTCAACCCCGAGCTGATCGTTGCAGACGAAGCCGTATCAGCGTTGGATGTGTCGATCCAGGCCCAGGTACTGGAACTGTTGGAAGAGTTGAAACAGAGGCTCTCGCTTTCATTGCTGTTCATCACCCACGACCTGCGCGTCGCCGCGCATATCTGCGACCGTATTGTGGTGATGCAGCATGGTCGCATTGTCGAGCAGGGCAGCGCCGAGCAGATTTTTCTCGCCCCTCGAGAGGCGTATACCCAAGAACTGCTCAAGGCGATTCCCGGCCGCGAAGCGCCCGTGGCGGCGACAGCATAAGTTTGCAGAGCAGGCTTTCAAAAGTGAGTTTAACGAATGGACAAGATAGGCTAAGGAAGACACATGCAAATAACTCTGGAGGCGCTGCGCGCCATTGTTGGCCCGGCACATGTATTGACCGGCGACGATGTGCATAGCCGCCGCGTGGACTGGATGACCGGCGCGCCCTGCCAGGCAGGCGCCATTGTTCGCCCGGCAGATACCGAGCAGGTCGCTGCCGTGATGCGTGCCTGCCATGAGGTGCAGCAACCGGTGGTGACGCACGGCGGACTCACCGGCCTTGTTCACGGCGCAGAAGCCAGCCCGGATGAACTGGTGATCTCTCTAGAACGGCTAACCGCCATTGAGGAGATAGACCAAGTGGGCGGCACCCTCACCGTACAGGCCGGGGCACCGCTGCAACGGGTTCAGGAAGCCGCGAAAGAGGTCGGCCTGCAGTTTCCGCTGGACCTGGGTGCTCGGGGTAGTTGCACCATTGGCGGCAATATCGCTACCAACGCTGGCGGCGTTCGGGTGATTCGTTACGGCATGATGCGACAACAGGTACTTGGCCTGGAGGCCGTGATGGTCGATGGCCGCGTGGTCAGCTCCATGAACCGCATGCTGAAGAACAATGCCGGGTTCGATTTAAAGCAGCTATTCATCGGCAGCGAAGGCACACTGGGCATTGTGACCCGCGCAGTGCTGCGCCTTCAGCCACCTACCCCTAGCGAGCAAACGGCATTGGTGGCCTGCCCTTCGTTTGAGGCGTTAACCGGGCTGCTCAGCCATATGGGTAAATCGCTCGGCGGCAGCCTGGGTGCGTTTGAAGTGATGTGGCAGAACCACTATCGGCTACTCACCGAAACGCTGGGACGCCACACCCCGCCGATTGCCACCGAGCATCCCTTTTATGTGATCATTGATTCCCTGGGCAGCGACGCGGAGCGCAATGCCACTCAGTTTAGCGAAGCATTAGAAAGCGCGCTTGAGAGCGAGCTGATTGTCGATGCGGTGATTGCCCAGTCGACGACCCAGCGCGATGGACTTTGGGCGATTCGTGAAGATATCGAGGGACTGGTCAAGGGCCTTGCGCCGGTACTTACCTTCGATGTCAGTCTGCCGATTGCCGATATGCAGCGCTACACCGATGCCTTGGAAGCGCAGCTAACCCAGCGCTGGGCAGAGGCGCGCCTGGTGGTGTTTGGCCACCTAGGCGATGGCAACCTGCATATTTCCGTTAGCGTGGGAAGCGCTGAATTAGAGGTGCGCCGTGAAGTGGAAGCGATGGTCTATCAACCGCTGGCAGCACTTGGCGGCTCAGTCTCCGCCGAGCACGGCATTGGGCTGGAAAAGCGCCCCTGGCTGAGTACCTGCCGCTCCAGCGCCGAGATCGCACTGATGAATACACTCAAGCAGGCGCTCGATCCGCTTAATCTGTTAAATCCCGGTAAAGTGCTTTAAATAAAGGTGCTTTAAATAAACGGGCTACGTTAATCGTTAATACTGATTTGAAAATCGTTTTTAGGAATCGTTATGCCTTCTCAAAGCACGCCCCGTTATCCCAATCACTTACTGAGTGAAGGCCCTGTTAATCCGTTTCCGGGCATTAAGGTACTGGAGCGTCGACTTGGTCGGAAGATTCCCCACCGGCTGGGTTCTAACGAAGGCCTGGACATGCCCCACCGCGCCCTACGCGACCACTTTGGCGACGCCCTGGCCGAACACGTTTACTGCTACGGCGATTCCGAAGCGCTGGGGGTGCGCCAACGTCTGAGTGCGCAGCAGGGTATTGCGCTGGAAACGATACTGGTAGATGCCGGTGCCGATAGCTTAATCGCTCTGGCCCTGCGCACTACCTGCGAACCGGGCGAAACCGTGGTGAGCACTGCAGGCACCTACCCCACCTTGGGCTATTTCGCCAAAGGCCAGGGCTGCCGCCTGATTGAACCTAGCTATGTTGAGGCGCCCGGCGTGCTGGCCCCCGATCTGGAAGCGCTTATTACAGCGGCGCATCAAGAAAACGCGCGGCTGGTGTATCTGGCCAACCCGGATAACCCCAGTGGTCACTTACATAGCGACAGCGCCATCCTCAAGCTGCGCGAGGCGCTGCCCGACACCTGCTGGCTAATGTTAGACGAAGCCTACGGAGATTTCCGCGATGACGCGGGTAGCGAGTTTGCTGCCAAAGCCATACCGGGGGTGATTCGCCTACGCACGCTCTCCAAGGCTCACGGGCTGGCGGGTCTGCGCATTGGCTACGCCATCGCCGACCCCGAGGTGCTAGCGATGATGATGAAGGTGCGCATTCACTACGCTGTATCGTCGTTGACCCTGGCCGCTGCGGAAGTGGTGCTCGATCACCCTGACGAGGTGAACCAGCATGTCACTGATGTAAAAGCTCGCCGTGGGCAGTTGACTGAGCACTTTCGCGCACTGGGTGCTGATGTGCTGCCCAGCGCTACTAACTTTATCGGCATTCGCCTGCCCAGCGCCGAACTCGCCGCCGAGGTACATCAGCAACTGCTCGAAGAAGGTGTATTAGTCACGCGCCTGACACACCCAGAGCTTGCCAATGTGATACGTATTACGGCGGTACAAGCAGCGCTGGAGCCGGGAAGATTGGCGGCCCTCGAACAGGCTATTAAGGCTTAAGCCGACGTTAACCAATGCCTGAAATTATCCAGCTCGCCGCGCACCGCCTGACGATATAAGCCCTGCAGTTGCGCCGTCACGCTGTCTTGGCTGATGGGTTCGTTGGCGGGTGGTGCACCCGCGCGTCCACCAATGCGGCGGCCATCCAGCTCGCGAAGCGGGAGTATTTCGGCGGCGGTGCCGGTTAAGAACGCTTCATCAGCGGTGTAGAGTTCATCACGGGTAATCCGCCGCTCGCGCACTTCGATGCCCAACACTTTTTGCGCCAGTTGAATCACGCTATCCCGGGTAATGCCTTGCAGGCACGAGGTCACTTCAGGTGTATGCAACACGCCATCGCGTAGCAAGAAGACATTGGCCGCCGAGGCTTCGGCTACATAGCCTTCCGGGTCGAGCATGATGGTTTCATCGAACCCGGCCTTGATTGCGGTATTCAGTGCCAATATCGAGTTAACGTAGTGACCGTTGGTTTTCGCCCGGCAGAGGCTGATATTGACGTGATGGCGCGACCAGGAAGAGGTCAGCGCGCGCAAGCCGTGGGTGGCGGCCTGGGGTGAAATGTAGGGGCCTAGATCCCAGGCGGCCACCATCACGTGAGTAGTCAGTCCCTGGGCGCGCAGCCCCATGCCTTCCGCACCAAAAAACACGGTAGGTTTCAGGTAGGCATTGCTCAGGCCGTTTTTGGTCAGGCACTCGCGCTGAGCATTGATTAGCTCCGCTTCACTAAACGACAGCGGCATATCCAGCGAATGGGCGCTTTCTGCCAAGCGGCGGGTATGTTCAGCAGCACGAAATAGATGCGTGCCGCTAGGGCCAGCGTAAGCGCGTACACCCTCAAAACAGCCCATGCCGTAGTGCAGCGTATGGGTGAAGACATGCACCTTGGCCTCGCGCCACTCCAGCCATTCACCGTCGTGCCAAATCCAGCCATCGCGGTCATAAAGCGGTGTCATTGTTTGCGTTGCTCCCACTGTTGGCACCAGTCATCTATCAATGACTGCTGGTGCGGTTGCAGGGCCTGATAGCCCCAAGCAGCAATTTCATCGTTTTGCGGGTCGGGCACAGCAATCTGACTATCTGCCATCGTCTGGATCACTGCGTGGCCGCAGATCGGTACGTAACCTTCTGAATAACCGCCTTCATGTATGAATACCAACTTGCCATCCCAGCAGCGCTCAGCCAGCGCTTTTAGCTGAGCGGTCATGTCGGCGAAGGCCTGGCTGTTGAGCAACATTTTGCCTAAGGGGTCTTTGGCGCAGGCATCAAAACCGCACGCCACCACGATCAGGTCAGGCTTGAACGCCTCCAGTGCGGGCAACACCAGCTTCTCCATGGCGTAGGCGTAGGCACCCAGGCCACAGCCCGGTGGCAGCGGCAGGTTGAGATTGGCACCCAGGCCTGCGCCTTCGCCCTGCTCGTCAAAGCCGCCAGTTTCCAACGGGTAGTTGGCCGCTTGATGCATCGAAACGGTCAACACATCGGGCTCGTTATAAAACGCCGCCTGCTGACCGTTGCCGTGGTGAACATCCCAATCGAGTACCGCCACGCGGTTAACCTGCCCTAAGGCGCGGGCGCGCATGACCGCCACAGGAATATTACCCAGCAGGCAGAATCCACGGCCCTGGTCGGCTTCGGCATGATGCCCCGGCGGGCGGCATAGGGCGTAGGCATTGCTCACCTCGCCCAGCACCACGGCTTCCACGGCGGCAACAGCTAACCCTGCGGAGTGCGTGGCCGCCGCCCAACTGCCGGGCATATAAGGGGCGCAGTCGCCGCCGTTGCCACCGCGTGCTCGATCCCCTGCCTGGAGCTTGTCTAAATAGCGTGGCGTGTGAAAGCGCAGCAAGTCGTCAAGCGTCGCAGCAGGAGGCTTCACCACGTGAAGCTCGTCGATCAACCCACTCACTTCAAGAATGTTTTTCAGACGTCGTTTGCTCTCCGGGCTTTCCGAGGCGGCCTGGGGCTGCAAGTACTCGCCCGGCGCGGAGAACACGCCTATCGCGCCCTGGTCGTGCCAGAAGCAGCGTTCGTGCCAATAGAAACCGGTTCTGCTCATGCCGTAAAACCTTGCATAAAGGCGGTCAGGTTGGCACTTAGGTGTTCAGTGGGATAGCCGCCTTCTTGCACAATCACCATGGGCAGCGAAAGCGCCGCCAATCTTTTACCTACTTCAACAAACGCCTCTGTTTCTACTTTGAGCCCTGCCAACGGGTCATCTTTATGGGCATCCAACCCCAGCGCTACCACCACGGCACCCGGCTCATAACGTTGCAGGTGATCAATCAGAACCGCCAGGGCATCGAGATAAACGTCGCCATCACTGCCTACCGGCAGGGGCAGATTAACATTGGTTCCAACGCCTTCATCGCTACCCTCTTCCTCTGCACCGCCCCAGAAAAACGGGTAAAAGTCGCTAGGGTCAGCGTGCAGTGAGCCTGTCCAAACATCGCTACGATGATAGAAAATATCCTGGGTACCGTTGCCGTGGTGCAGGTCCACATCGATGATCGCGACTTTGCCGTAGCGTTCACGCAGCACGGTCGCCGCCAGTGCTGAATTATTCAGCAGGCAAAAGCCCCCGGCGCGCTCCGGCCCAGCATGGTGACCCGGCGGGCGGCACAGCGCGTAGGCCGTTGGGGCGCCATTAAGCACTTCTTCAGCCGCCGCTTCCGCCGTCGCCGCGGAGGCTAAAGCGCCTTGAAAGCTCGTCGCACTCAGCGGGCAGGCCATATCGTGCAGATGCCAGCCCGATTGCCCAATAGGGTGGCGCGGGTAGTGGTGGCCACCCCCGCAGGGGTGAATATTGGGTGCCACAAACTCAGACGCGTTAGGCAACGCCTGCCATCGGGCGTAAATGGTGTCCAGAAACGTTAGGTAGCGCGGCGTATGAATCTGTTCCAGGCGCTTACGCAGCGTAGGCGAGTCGGCATCTTTAGGTGTGCTCAGCGTCAGCCCTGAACGGGCAAGCCCTTGGGTCAGCAGCTCTGCGCGCACCGGGCCTTCCGGCGACGGCACGGGCTGGCCGCGTAGCAGGAAGGTAGGCGGCGCATGCAACGCCTGGTCAGGGTGATAAAAACATTTCATGGGTCGCAATCCTTAGCTAGTCAGAGCAGTGACGGGATCCAGGTAGAGAGCACTGGGAACGCCGCCAGCAATACAATCACCACCAGAAACGAGACGTAAAACGGCAGCGATGCCACGATTGCCCGTTCGTAGGGCACCTCGGCGATGCGCGCGGCGGTCATCAGCGTCATCCCCACCGGCGGTGTCACATTGGAGATATTGAGTACCACAATCATCAAGATCGCGAAGTGCAGCGGGTCAAACCCTAGCTGAATCATCGCTGGCACCAGCACCGGCGCAATGACCACCAGGGCAGGCAGCACATCCATTACAGTACCGATCATCAAGAGTAGCAAACACACTAGCATCAACTGCAAAAAGGCAACATCGCTGAAGGTGGTGATGATGCTGGCGGCATCTCTGGCGATGCCCGACCGGGTAACGAACCAGCCCAGTACTGCCGAGGTTGCCAACAGAAAAAACACCACACCCGAAAAACGAACCGTGGTGACCAGCGCATCCCAAATTTTGCGCCAGGTCAGGTTGCGGTAGAACACGACGCCAATCACGATAGCGTAAACTGCCGCAAAGCCCGAGGCTTCCGTGATCGTCGTGAGCCCCGAGAGAATGCCGCCAAGTATGATCAGCGGCACCACCAGCGCGGGCAGCGCCAGCACAAACGACATCACCGCCATCTTAAACGGCGTCGGCGCCTGTTTCGGGTAGTTGCGCTTCCAGGCCAAAAAGAAGCTGACGCCCAGCAGCGCCAGCGCCATCAACAGGCCGGGAATAATGCCACCGGCAAACAGGTCAATCACCGATATATCCCGCAGTAGGGTGGCGTAGACCACCATTACCACGCTGGGTGGAATGATCGGCCCGATGATCGATGAACAGGCGGTGACCGCCGCGGCGTATTCGGCATCGTAACCCTGCTTTTTCATCTCGGGGATCATGATTTTGCCGATGGCGACGGTATCGGTGACCGCCGCGCCGGTGAGACCGGCAAAAAACACCGAGACCGAGATATTCACGTGAGAAAGCGACCCGCGCACCCGGCCAAACAGCGCATTGTTGAACGCAATCAGTTTGTGGGTCAGCCCGCCCTGGTTCATCAACTCCGCAGTGAAAATAAAGTAAGGCACGGCAATCAGTAGAAAGCCGGAAACGCCGGAGAACATGCGGTCGGCAATAATGCCAAGCATACGCTCGCCGCCCATCGCAAAGCCACCCGCTAGCCCCGACATGGCCATCACCACGGCCACCGGCGCGCCGATAAATAGCAGCACGATAAACGCAATAATCGCAGGGGTCATGAGCGGCGCTCCCGATCAGAGGTGTCGATGAGTTCGCCAATCATGTCCTGCTCATCAATGAAGTGTTCCAACAGAGCAAAGCCGTGCACCAAGTGCAACAGGATGATGACGCCGCTTAGAGGCACCACAATAGCGGTGACTTTACTGGGAACGCGGATCTGATCGGAGACCATGTAGACCTGGGTGGCGCTGATAAAGTAGTCCCAGCCATACCAGGTCAGCATCAGTGCAAACAGGCCAATCACCGCCAGGCAGAGCCCGGCCGCCACCTGCACCATCACACGTGGCAAGCTGCGAACCAGCAGGGTCATGGCGACGTGTTCGCCATAGCGCAACGAAATCGTCATGGAAAGAAAGCCGATCCAGGGCAGAAACAGCCGCGCCAGCGAGTAGGTCCAGCTCAGCGCGCTACCGGTCATCAGCTTGTAGATAAACGCGGTGAACGAGATGCCCAGCATCGCCAGGATACAGCCCACACACACCACGATGGCTACCTGATTGACGAGGTCGCTCACGCGGCGCAAAGGAGTTAACACACCCATGGTTTTTCCTCACGCTGGGGCTTCACATCGCCCCAGCGTTTATCGTTCGCTAACCGTTATTGGCCTGGTTCTTTTTATCCACAGTTTTATTGACCATAAATGCGGTAGTCGTCTTCTGCCAATTGCTGGCCGACACGCTCGACTTCATCCAGCAGCCCCTGCACTCGGGCTTCGTCCATGCCGAAGTCATCGACGATCCACGCCTGCCAAGCGGGCCGCGCAATCTCTGCCATCCGCTCACGCTCTGCGTCAGGCATTAAGTAGCACTCCTCGAAGCGCTCGCAGGACTCCACCCAGCTGGCGGTAGCCAAGGCGCCTGACATGCCGTGACTCAGTTGAATGGCTTCACGTGCGGAGCTAATCACCGCCTGCTGATGTTCCTCTGGCAGCGACTGGTACCAGGACTCGCTGACGACCCAAGGGGCGCTGTTATACACATGCCCGGTAAGCGTGGTGTAGTCGGTGACCGCATCGAAGTTGAAAGTGGTGTTGAGCACCGGCGCATTGAACTGACCATCGGCCAAGCCGGTTTCCAGTGCGGTGATGAGCTCACCCCAGGGCAGCGGCGTAGCAGAAGCGCCTAGCGAGCGCATAATCGCCACGTGGGCGGGATTCTCTTCGGTACGGATATTGAGGCCTTCTAAATCTTCGACGGTCTCGATCAAACGCACGTTATTAGTGAAGGCGACAAAACCACCGCCATCGTCGAAGGTGCCCAAATAACGCATATCGGCGGCTTCGACGGTGCCGGACATAAAGTCAGCGAACCATTCGCTGTCAAAGAAGCTCCACGCCTGGCGCCAGTTGGTAAACAGGAAGGGCGCCGTAACGACTTGGTAGTCTTCGTAGAAGGAGGACATCGCCCCCGCCGACATGATCGTTGACTGTAGCGTACGCCCGCCCTGCACTTCCGAGCCGTTTTCCACCTCAGAACCGAGCTGGCCGCCACCGAAGATGGTGACCTCCAGATCTCCATCGGTGCGCGCCTCTACCAAGTTTTTGAAGTGCACCAGCGCCGGATAGATTTCGTTATTGCTCATATCCTCGGGCAGTTGCGTGGCAATCACCATTTCATAGGATTGCGCTTGCGCATTAGCGCTGGCAATAGCTAGCGGAATTGCTGCCAAAGCGGCGAAAAGTACAGATTTTTTAGCATTCATAACACACCTCGTTTTGATTATTGGTCGGTCTTCGTTATGAGTGGCGGTGCTACCCACCGGGCAGCGATGTCATTGTTGTTTTAGAAATCGTTTTAGAAAGCGTTATGGCTGTTCGGGCAAGGACTCCCAGATTTCAATGGCAGCGGCCAGATCTTCAAGCGAAGCGCCTACCGATTTGAATAGCGTGATGGCCTCCGGCCCAGAGCGCCCCGACTTGGCCCCGTTTAGCACCTCGGCAAGCTCCGCCTGAATCTGCTCGAACTGAAACTCGCCCTCTTCAATGGCTTGCAGAATATCGCCCGCTTCGCCTTTGGAACCGGCGTAGGTATCCACAAACACCTCTGAGCGACGCAGACACAACGCATCTGTTTCACGCATTTGGGGACGAAACGCGCCGATTAGGTCCAGGTGAGTGCCCGGTGACAGCCACTCGCCCTTAATCAGCGGCTGGGTAGAGAGCGTTACGCAGCTAATAATGTCCGCTTCAGCGACAGCATCCACCAACTGCTCCACTACATGGGTTTCGAAGCGTTCGGCGTACTCGTCGGCAATCGCTGCCGCTTTACTGGGATTACGGCCCCAAATCAGCACGCGCTTGATGGGGCGCACGCTGGCGTGAGCCTCGATCACCATGGGCGCCAACTTACCGGTGCCCACCACTAGCAGCGTTTCCGCGTTTTCATTCGCCAACGCTTGGGCGGCCAGCGCGGAGGCGGCCGCGGTGCGGCGCCGGGTTAACTCGCTGCCATCGATACAGGCCAACGGCTGGCCGTGCTTACCTTCACTGAGCAAATAGAGCCCGGAGATCGCCGGGATACCGTGGTCGGCGTTTTGCGGAAACACGTTGACCATTTTCACGCCGATATAGCCCGCCGCTTCCCAGGCGGGCATGAGCAACATGGTGGCTTCGCCATCGGGACGGTGCATAGCGTGGTGATGGCGGGGAGGAGACTCCACGCCGTTCACGAACGTTGCCTGCAGCCGCTGGATCAAGCCGCCCCAGCTCAGGTAACGAGCGACCTCTTCGGCAGAAACAACCCGCATATCAGGCCTCCGGCAGCGCGGCGATCACCATGATTTCCACCTTCCACTCAGGCTTGGCGAGCTGGGCTTCAAGCGCGGCACGCACCGGCGGGCGACCAGGCACGACCCAGGCATCCCAGGCAGCGTTCATTTGATCGAATTCCGCCATACTGGTGACCCAGATTTGCGCTGAAATCAGGTGCTCTTTGGTGGTACCTGCCTGGGCGAGCAGTTGATCGATACGCGCCAATACCTGTTCGGTCTGGCCACGCATATCGGCGGTGGCATCGGCAGGCACTTGGCCAGCGAGATAAACGGTACCGTTGTGAACCGCTACTTGGCTCATGCGTGCATTGCTGTCTTGGTAGGTAACGCTCATGAAGTCTCTCCTTGGAAGGTGTCCCTTAAGAGACTAAAGCGCAGAGCCGCAAATTACTTGCCCCAAACTCTGGCAAGTTTGCCCGTAAGTCATGCAGGGATTGTCAGGAAGCGCCTAACGGGTGCGATGCCTACCGATCCGAGGAAGGGGAAATGTCAAAATAGCGGCGGTAAGCGCGGGAAAAGCTGCCTTGATCGCGAAAGCCCACCAGCATGGCAATATGCCCCAAGCTGAGCGCGCTGTGGCGAACGAGCGTGCGGGCGTGCTCAAGGCGCCTGCGCTGCACATAAGCCAGCGGCGTTACGCCGGTCAGTTCGCGAAAGCAGGTGTGGAAGTGGCCAGGGCTGAGCGCGCACAGCGCGGCCAGCTGTTCCACCCGAATTTCATCGGCCAAGTGTTGATCCAACCAAGCATCCAGGCGGGCCAGATCGAGGCGTTCACTGATGCAGTGCTGGCCCAACTGGCCCACCGCGGCGGGTGTGGCGTCGTGCAGGTACATGGTTAGCGCACGCAGCAGCAGAATGGCGATTTCATTTTGCAGCGCGGGGCACTGCTCGAGCTGGTTCGCCAGGGCGTGGGTCAGTTGGTTTAACGCGGGCGGCACGCTGAAAAAGCGCGGCCTATCAAACAGGCGCTCGATCTCGCTGCCCTTTTCAAGCGACGCCAACTGCGCAACGGGAATATCCAACACCAAGGTGCGGTTACTGCCATCGCCCTGGTACTCGTGATGGCGCGACGACGGAATCAGACACCCACGACGAGCGGTGACCCGCTCCCCCTGACCTTCCATCGAAAGCTCCGTTACGCCACACGTGGCCAGAATCAGTTGATGGAAGTCGTGGGTATGGGCCACCTCCTCTTGGGCTAAATTGCGGCTATGCAGCTCAAAGAAAGCCATGGTGGAATACCGTCTGTGCGTCGAATGCGATTCATTCACTATAAAACGGCTAGGCAACAAAAAGCGAGGACGCGGCCAGCTGTGCGTTAACGTTCAACGAGGGGTGCTGTCATCCGCCAGTCACGGATGCCGTTTAGGGTGACTATAAGCGGCCACCAGAGTCCTCATGATATGCCATCACTTCGACGCCACTCTAACCATAATAGGCTCGACGAGTCAGAATTCGCTGCTCTCTCAAAAGCCCGTTCTCAAGCCCTCACTCAGCTCGCCAAGGGCAACGCCCTAGCCCAGCATCGCGAAGCAGAGCGTGAGGCGCGGCTGGCATCAGCATTAACGCTGTTCCACGCAACGGCATGCGCCACCCCGCTGCCGCTGGGAAGCATGAAAGTGCTCATGATTTCGGATGTCTACTTTCCTCGCGTCAATGGCGTTTCCACTTCTATTGCCAGCTTTCGCGGCACCCTGGAACGCTTGGGCCACTTGGTCACGCTGATCTGCCCCGACTACCCAGTGGGCCAAGTGGACGAACCCGGCGTGCTACGCATTCCTTCTCGCCGCGTGCCCGGCGACCCCGAAGACCGCATGATGCGCTACCGTGATCTGCTCGCCCTGGCGCCTAACTTGGCAGATGAGGCGTTCGATCTCATTCATGTGCATACGCCTTTTACCGCCCACTATGCCGGTGTAGCGCTGGGGCGTCGGCTTGGGCTATCGGTAGTGGCGACCTATCACACGCTTTTCGAAGAGTACATTCATCACTATATCCGCTGGCTTCCACGACGCTGGCTGCGCTTTGCGGCACGCCGGCTTTCGGTGCACCAGTGCCAGCAGCTCGACGCCTTGGTCGCTCCTTCACGGGCAATGCAGCAAGCACTCACCCACTACGGCGTTATTACGCCCATTACGGTCATTGCCACGGGTTTAGCGCTGGAGGCGTTATGCCAGCCTCAAGATCAGCGCGACTTTCGGGCTCACTATGACCTGCCACAAGAAGCGCGGCTGCTGCTTTATGTCGGCCGCGCCGCCTTTGAAAAGAACATCGACTTTCTGATCGATATGCTACCGCAGGTGTTAGCAGAGCACCCGACCGCCCGGCTAATCATTACCGGCGAAGGCCCGGCCCATGATTCGCTCGTCAAACGCGCCCAACAAATAGGCGTGGCAGACGCCGTACTGTTCCTCGGCTATCTCGACCGCAACGGCGCGCTCCAAGCCGCCTACCGCGCCGCCGACGTCTTCGTGTTTGCATCTCGCACGGAAACCCAGGGACTGGTACTGCTGGAAGCGATGGCACTCGGTACGCCAGTGGTTTCCACCGCCATGATGGGCACGCTGGATGTATTAAAAGAGGGAGAAGGCTGCCTAATCGCCGAGGAACACCATGACGACTTCGCCGCCAAAGTTAACCGCCTGCTAAGCGATGAGCTCCTGCGCCAACAGCTCGCCGAACGCGCTCAAGTTTACGCGGCTAGTTGGCACGAGGATGCCAAGAGTGCGGAGCTGGTGGGTCTTTATCGAAAGCTTGTGGCTGAGCGTTTGGTTATGGCGAGAAAGTAAGTGCGGAAAACTGCGTTGACACTTTGTGGACACACTCAAGCATTTAGGGAAAGAAACAACACAAATTGCAGACACAAAAAAAGGCGCCTAAGCGCCTGATTTTAATGTTTGGTGCCGGTAGCCAGACTCGAACTGGCACACCCGTAAAGGCGGCGGATTTTGAATCCGCTGCGTCTACCAATTCCGCCATACCGGCAATGCGTGCGTAGTATACGTAAATTTCTAGGTAGGTCAATCACATTGACTGACTTTATGCAGCCAAAGCGCTATCCTATGCCGCCTGTTTGATCAACGCTAAGAGTTATACGCCATGCAGCGCGCGGATTTTCATTACGAGCTACCCGAGGAATTAATTGCTCGCTACCCTTCTGAACAGCGTAGCGACTGCCGTTTGCTGTGTGTGGATGGCCAGAGCGGCGCGCTTGAGCACCGCCGCTTTCCTGATTTGCTTGAGCTGTTAGAGCCGGACGACTTGCTGGTGTTTAACGACACCCGCGTGATTCCGGCGCGCCTACACGGCCATAAAGCCAGCGGCGGCAAGGTGGAGATGCTGCTGGAGCGCCCGCTGGATGCCCACCGCGGCTTGGCGCATATTCGCTCGAGTAAGTCACCCAAGCCCGGCACCGAGCTGATTTTCGAGGGTGACATTCACGCCATTGTAGAAGGCCGCCGTGATGCCCTGTTCGAGCTACGCTTTTTAGGCGATACGCCGATGATCGCGCTGCTCGAAAAACACGGCCATATGCCGCTACCACCGTATATCACCCGTGAAGACGAACTTAGCGACCGCGAACGCTACCAAACGGTCTACGCTCGGCGTGACGGCGCCGTCGCGGCGCCGACCGCCGGGCTGCATTTTGATCAGCCGCTGCTGGATGCGTTGGCGGATAAAGGCATTAACCGTGCCTTTGTTACCCTGCACGTAGGCGCGGGCACCTTTCAGCCGGTGCGCGTCGACAACATCCTCGAACACCATATGCACAGCGAGTGGATTGAGGTCACGGAAACGACCTGCCAGCAAGTGCGTGACACCCTGGCGGCCGGCAAGCGCGTGATTGCGGTGGGCACCACCAGCGTGCGCTGCCTGGAAAGCGCCTGCCAAAAAAGCGGCGATGGGCAGATCGCGCCTTATAGCGGTGATACCGATATTTTCATCTACCCCGGTTACCAGTGGCGCTGCGTGGATGCTTTAATTACCAACTTCCACTTGCCTGAATCGACCCTGCTGATGCTGGTCTCCTCCTTTGTGGGTTACGACACCATCATGCACGCCTATCAACGGGCAGTGGCCGAGCGCTATGCGTTTTTCAGCTATGGTGATGCCATGCTGCTGACCCGCTAGTGTTGCCCGCTGACCCGACACCTGTTGCGCTAAACGAACGAGCTTAACGAGTTACCTTATTTATGCGAAACGAATGCTTCATGCGCTTTGAGCGCCTGGCCGAGGATGGGCGCGCCCGCCGTGGCCGCTTACACTTTCCCCGCGGCACGGTGGAAACCCCGGCCTTTATGCCAGTGGGCACCTACGGCACGGTCAAAGGCATGACGCCGGATTCCGTCAAAGAGATCGGTGCCGAAATCATCCTGGGCAACACCTTTCATCTGTGGCTACGCCCTGGCACCGAGGTGATTGAAGCCCACGGCGACCTGCACGACTTCGCCCAGTGGGACAAACCGATTCTGACCGACTCCGGCGGCTTCCAGGTCTTTTCGCTAGGCGAGACGCGCAAGATTACCGAGCAGGGCGTGCACTTCCGCTCGCCGGTGGATGGCAGCAAAGTGTTTATGGGCCCGGAAGAGTCAATGGCGGTTCAGCGCTCACTGGGCTCCGATGTGGTCATGATCTTTGACGAGTGCACGCCCTACCCGGCCACCTTTGACGAAGCCGAAAAGTCGATGGAGCTGTCATTACGCTGGGCCAAGCGCTCACGGGATGCCCACGGTGACTCGCCTTCCGCGCTGTTCGGCATCATTCAGGGCGGCATGCACCCTGAGCTGCGCGAACGCTCGCTCAAAGGGCTGTTAGAAATAGGCTTTGATGGTTTGGCGATTGGCGGGCTTTCTGTCGGCGAGCCGAAAGAAGAGATGATCAAGGTGCTCGACTACCTGCCCACCTGGATGCCGGATGAGAAACCGCGCTACCTAATGGGCGTCGGCAAACCCGAAGACCTTGTGGAAGGCGTTCGTCGCGGCGTGGATATGTTCGATTGCGTGATGCCCACCCGCAACGCACGGAATGGCCACCTGTTCACCTCGGAAGGCACGGTCAAGATTCGTAACGCCAAGCACCGTTTTGACACCCGCCCTCTCGATGAAGAGTGCGATTGCCATACCTGTAAGAGTTTCTCGCGGGGCTACCTGCACCACCTTGACCGCTGCAATGAAATGCTTGGCTCAATGCTCAATACCATTCACAACTTACGCTACTACCAGCGTGTAATGGCTGATTTGCGCGCGGCAATTGAAGCGGGTACATTGACGACCTTTGTGGAAGGCTTCTATGCGCGGCGCGGCCTGCCGGTGCCTCCCCTTGCTACCTAAAATCTAGCGAATTAATCGCCACGCGCCATGGCGGGTGGTTTAAACTGTTTGGTCATATTTAAAACCAAGCTTTTAAAAACTAAGCCTTTAAAAACCAGGCATCTAAAAACCTAAGCTTTTTCTAACTCAGGAGCTCTCTAAAATGCTGGATTTCTTCATCTCACCAGCCCATGCCCAAGAAGCCGCCGCTGGCGGTGGTATTGCGCAAATCGTCATGCTGGTCGGCTTCGTGCTGATTTTCTACTTCCTGCTGTGGCGTCCGCAGGCCAAACGCGCTAAACAGCACAAGCAACTGGTTAGCAACCTGGACAAAGGCGATGAGATCGTCATTGGCGGCGGTTTGGTGGGGCGTATCACTAAGGTGAGCGACGAGTTCCTGACCATCGAGATCTCTGAAGGCACCGAAGTTAACGTGCAGAAGAATGCCGTTGCCGCCGTACTGCCTAAAGGCACCATCAAGTCCATCTAATCCTTGCACCACCCCTGCCGAGCTAGTGCCAGCCACCCCGGCAGGGGTGACATGGTATGAATGATGGTGAACTTTGCTGTGCACGGTGTGCCCGTGCACAGCATTCCGTTTGTAATTGAAGGCAGGGCTTGCATGCTCAACCGTTACCCCCTGTGGAAGTATCTATTGATACTGGTCGTCCTGGTGGTTGGCCTTATCTACTCGCTTCCCAATCTATTCCCCGAAGATCCCGCTATTCAAATCAGCAGCGCCCAAGGCGACTCGCTGGATGAGCGTCAAATCGAGCGCGTCGAAACTGCGCTTAGCGAAAACGATATCGAAGTAAAAGCGTTCGAAGAAGAGAACGGACAATGGTTAGTTCGTCTTCGTCATGATGACGACCAACTTCCTGCACGCGACATTGCCGCTGACCTATTGGGCAATGATGCCACCGTGGCGTTAAACCTTGCCGAAGCAACGCCCGAATGGCTACAGGCCTTCTCTGCCTCACCCATGACGCTGGGCCTTGATCTGCGTGGTGGCGTGCACTTCCTGCTCGAAGTAGACATGGATGCCGCATTAACCCAGCGCCTGGAAGTTAACGCCAGCGCCATGCGTGAACTGTTACGCAGTGAGCGCATCCGCTATCGCAATACGGAGGTGGAAGAGCGCACGCTGTCGATCGATTTCGCCAGTGCCGAAGATCGTGATACGGCACGTAGCCTGATTAGTCGTGACTTTCCTGAATTTGAATACACCAGCGAAGGCGATGGCCGCGCCTCCACGCTGGTCATGACGCTTAGCGATCAGTCGGTGAACGAAATTCAGGACTACGCGATCAACCAGAACTTGACTACCTTGCGCAACCGGGTCAATGAACTGGGCGTGGCGGAGCCGATGGTGCAGCGCCAAGGACCCAATCAGATCGTGGTAGAGCTGCCCGGCATTCAAGACACCGTGGCCGCCAAGCGGATCGTCGGTGCCACCGCCAATCTGGAATTCCGCCTGGAAGCCCGCCCCGACACGCCGGAAAACGAAACGGAAACCCTGACGTTTCGTAACGAGCCTGCGCGCACCGCTGAGCTAATGCGCGATGTGATCATTACGGGTGATAGTGTTTCCAGCGCCAGCAATAGCTTCGATGAAAACGGTCGCCCGCAGGTCAATATTGATCTGGACGGCACCGGCGGCACGCTAATGAACCGCGCCACGCGCACCAATATTGGCCGCAACATGGCAGTGCTGTTCATTGAGCACAAGAGCGAAGACACCGTGGTGACCGACCCGGAAACCGGCGAAGAAACCATCGAGCGCGAGCCCTACGTTGAGCGCGGCCTGATCAGCTTGGCCACGATTCAAAGCGCGCTGGGCAACAGCTTCCGGATCACCGGGCTAGACTCGCCGACGGAATCCGCCGAGCTTGCCTTGCTGCTGCGTTCCGGCTCACTCGCTGCGCCCATCTACTTCGTGCAAGAGCGCACTATTGGGCCAAGCCTGGGCGCCGAGAACATCGAGCGTGGGTTGCTATCAGTGCAAATCGGCCTGCTGCTGGTCGTGCTGTTCATGCTGGTGCGTTACAAAGTATTTGGTGTGTTTGCCAACATCGCCCTGGCGCTGAACTTAACGCTACTAGTCGCGGTGATGTCGATGCTGGGTGCCACACTAACGCTGCCGGGTATTGCCGGCATCGTGCTGACGCTGGGTATGGCGGTGGATGCCAACGTGCTTATATTTGAGCGTATACGTGAAGAAATACGTAATGGCCTATCGGTTCAGCAAGCCATTCAAGCTGGTTATGAGCGCGCCTTTACCTCCATCGTTGACGCCAATATCACCACGCTGCTGGTGGCCGTCATCCTATTCTCGATTGGCTCTGGCCCGGTGAAAGGGTTTGCCGTCACGCTCTCTATCGGCATTTTGACGTCGCTGTTCACCGCCCTAATGGTGACTCGCGCCATGGTCAACCTGGCCTATGGTAGTAAACCCGTCAAAAAGCTGTGGATTTGAACGCATGAAGCTGATCCACGTGCTTAGCCCAGAACTTAAGAGGTGGTAATGAAACCCCTATCACACCTGCGAATCGACTTTATGGGGCGACGCAAACTCGCGTATATCGTCTCCGCACTGCTTTTGATCGTGTCGATTGGCGCCATCCTGTTCCAGCAGCTCAACCTGGGCCTGGATTTTACTGGCGGCACGCTGATTGAGGTGCGCTATGGCGCGGCACCTTCACTCGATGCTATTCGCGTGCTGCTCGAAGAGAGCGGCTTCCAGGATGTCTCTGTGCAAACCTTCGGCGCATCCACCGAGGTATTGATCCGCCTACAGCAGGCGTTTGATGCCGATGTGGGTGGCGAAGTCGTTAACCTGCTGCGCGCCGATGGCGACACGGTCAACCTGGTACGCTCTGAGTTTGTGGGCTCCCAGGTAGGTGACCAGCTACGCGATCAGAGCGGCCTTGGCCTGCTGGTCGCACTCGGCGTGGTCATGGTTTATGTGGCGTTCCGCTTTCAGTACAAGTTTGCGATTGGCGCACTGCTGGCGTTGCTGCATGACGTCGTGATCGTGGTCGGCATTTTCGCGCTTTTCCAGCTCGATTTCGACCTCACGGTACTGGCGGCCATTCTGGCGGTGATCGGCTACTCCTTGAACGATACCATCGTGGTTTACGATCGCGTCCGCGAGGCTATCCGTACTTCGCGAATCGACGATATGCCGCAGATCTTCAATGAAGCGATTAACGCGACGCTGTCACGCACCTTGGCAACCTCGGGCACCACTTTGCTGGTGCTGCTCGCGCTGCTACTGTTGGGCGGCGATATGATTGAGAACTTCGCCATTGCGCTGCTGGTCGGCATCGTGGTGGGTACGTTCTCTTCCATCTATATTGCCGCAGCGCTGCTGCTACCGCTAAAGCTGTCGCGGGAAGATTTGATTCCCACCAAGAAAGAGCTCGACGAAGAAGAGGAAGAGCTACCGTAACGGCTCGTCTCTATACGCCTCTTATTTAGCCGACAAAAAAGCCCCTGCTGGTCACCCAGCAGGGGCTTTTTCTTGATCAAGCTTAGCGGCGCGGTTTAGAAGTGCGGCGTTAGCTGCTTGATCAGCGCCTTATAGAGGCGCGGGCCGGCGGCCATTAGCTGCCCTTCCACTTTCACCGTGGGCTGACCGTCTGGCGTGCCCATCAAGGCGCCCGCCTCTTTCAAGAATAGCGTTCCTACCAGCATGTCCTGCTCTTCCAAGCCGAGCACGAACGCGCTATCCACTCGCCCTGTGGCCAACTCGCACAAATCCAACAGGCCACAGCCCGTAGCCTGCAGGTTCTCTACCTGCGGGGCCAGCTGCTGTAAAACGGTTAAATAGGCGGGTAAGTTGCGCGGGCGCAGCCAAACTTCTGGCAGGCTCATGGCCATACGCGTGCCGCTAATGGCGGTAGGCTTGCTCACACGCATGCGCTTGTCGTTGTGCTGGGCGCCACGGCCGCGGCTGGCAATATATTCGTCATCGGAGAACGGGCAGATGACGACCGAGTGCTCGGGACGACCTTTGATAAGACACACCACTGAGAGTGCAAAGCCCTTACCGGCAACGGCTAAGTTAGAGTAGCCGTGCATCGGTTCAATCTTCCAGACGATTTCCGCGCCTTCGCCTTCACCCGCGCGATGCGGCGTGAAACGGCCAGTAACACCGTGCTGGGGGTAACCGCGCTCCAACTGCTGAACAATCGTCGCTTCGGCCTTGCGCGCCGTCTCGTCGAGCAGGCGGTCAAGGTTAAATTCTTCGTGAGCATTTTCAATGCGTTCACGTACACGTAGAAAGTGTTCAACTGCGCCGCGTGCAGCACGCAACGTAAATTGGACCATCGGATTCATGATCGGACCTTGTGACAGTGATGTTAAAGAACGTGATGCGTAGCATTAGCGCATCAATAGGCGCAGGTGCCGCCTTTGGCGCGCAATTCTAGCAGACCGCTCTCGGGCATACCACCGACTCATGTTAGACTGCGCGCTTTACGCGATAATCATCACCCTCTTTATTCACCGAAACTTTTTATTCACCGAGCCTTATTCATGCTTGAGCGCATTCGTATTGTTCTTATCGGCACTAGCCATCCTGGTAATATCGGCGGCGTCGCCCGCGCCATGCACAATATGGGCTTGGCAGATTTAGCCCTTGTCGCTCCCCGCTGCGAGGTGATTACCCAGGACAGCATTTCCCGTGCCTCGGGTGCGGATCATCTTCTACATCAAGCGAGTGTGTATGCCACGCTGGAAGAAGCCGTGGCGAACTGCACCCTGGCCGTGGGCGCTAGCGCACGCTCGCGCACGCTGCCGTGGCCAATGATCTCCCCCCGGGAGTTAGCCGACCGCTTGCCTAGCGAGTGTCAGCCCGAAGACGCCCGCGTGGCGCTGGTGTTTGGTCGCGAAGACAGCGGCCTCACCAATGCCGAGTTACAGCGCTGCCACGCGCACGTACATATCCCAACGAATGCCGACTTCAGCTCGCTCAATTTGGCCGCAGCTGTGCAGGTGCTCGCCTATGAGTGCCGCATGGCCTGGCTAAGCCAAGCAGATGGCCAAGCGGATGCGCCCGCGGCCGTTGCGAGCGATGACGAGGAACTGGCGACCCACGACGAGCTTGAGCGCTATTTTGAGCACTTGGAGCGCACGCTGATCGGTATCGATTTTCATGACCCCGATCAGCCACGCCAGCTAATGGCAAGATTGCGCCGCTTGTATCTGCGCGCCCGACCAGAGCGGATGGAAATGAATATATTGCGCGGGATTCTGTCGGCCACCGAGAAGGCAGCCAATACCAAGCAAACCAAGCCATAATTGATTAGGCTGAAAGAAGCTGACTTGAAGAGGCTAGCTAACGCCCCCACGTTGAGGGTCTGTTTTGTTTCTTCATACGATGCATTTTTAGTTGAGTGACTGCACCTCTACCGCCCAAGGATCACCTCATGTTTCAACGTCTACGTGAAGACATCAATAGCGTATTTGACCGCGACCCGGCCGCACGTAACTTTCTTGAGGTGCTGACCAACTATCCTGGCCTGCATGCGCTGCTGCTGCATCGTTGCGGCCACTGGCTGTGGAAAAAAAACCTCAAGTGGCTGGCACGGACGCTATCGACGTTCTCACGCTGGCTCACCGGCATTGAAATTCATCCCGGCGCCACGATTGGTCGGCGATTTTTTATCGATCACGGCATGGGCGTGGTGATTGGCGAAACCGCCCAGGTCGGCGACAACGTGACGCTCTACCAGGGCGTCACACTGGGCGGTACCAGCTGGAATAAAGGCAAGCGCCACCCGACCCTGGGCGATGGCGTGATTGTGGGCGCGGGCGCCAAGATACTCGGCCCGTTCACGGTGGGCGCTGGGGCGAAAATTGGCTCTAATGCGGTGGTCACCAAGGAAGTGCCGCCGGGCGCGACAGTGGTCGGTATTCCCGGCAAAATCGTCAAGCGCACCGACCCCGACGTAGAAGAAGCCTTGGATGTCGACCCCGCCCGCCGCGAAGCGATTTGCCAAAAATTTGGCTTCGATGCTTACGGTGTTAGCCAGGACATGCCCGACCCGGTGGCGCGCTCCATGCAGGCCATGCTGGATCATATGCACGCTGTAGACGAGCGTATCGAACGCATGTGCTCGACCCTGCGCAAACTGGACGGTAACTACCGTGACGGCCAGCTACCGGCGCTGCGTGACGAAGATTTTGCCGACATTCTCGATGAACACGACACCGGCTGCCCAGGCGTTGGCCAACGCTCTGCGCCACCTTCCTCTGCCGAACAAGCGAACGCGCATGAAACGCAGCCGCCGCGTAATGGTTGACCAAAGCACTCAGGTTTTCCCATAATGGCGTCACATTTGCCGTTAGTACGCTGAGTGTTCAGCGTCGAGGGGCTTGCCATGCGCTTGACCACCAAAGGCCGTTACGCCGTTACCGCCATGCTCGATCTCGCCTTGCATGCTCATAACGGCCCGACCAGCTTAAGCGATATCTCTCAGCGCCAGGAGATATCGCTCTCCTATTTAGAGCAGCTTTTTGCTCGCCTGCGCCGTGCAGGCTTGGTCAATAGCGTGCGCGGCCCAGGCGGCGGCTACCTGCTATCGCAGCCCGCGGAAGCCATCAGCGTTTCCAAAGTGATTGACGCAGTGAACGAAAGTGTGGATGCCACGCGCTGCCAGGGGCTTTCCGACTGCCAGCAGGGTGACACGTGTTTGACGCACCACCTATGGTGCGAGCTTTCTGTGCAGATACGCCATTTTCTTGACGAAATGACGCTGGCACAACTGATGCTGCGTCCTGATGTCATACGTATTGCGACACGACAGAAACAGCGTGCCGAGGCGGGCATTCTTGCCTCTTCACCCTGAGCTAACGCTGCCCCATTAATGCACCGATCAACCGCCGGAACGTAACGATGACCACACCCACGCTGCCCATTTACCTGGATTACGCCGCCACCGCGCCGGCGGATGCCCGCGTGGTCGAGGTGATGCAGCGCTACCTAACGGTTGACCAGCTGTTCGCCAACCCGGCTTCGCGCAGCCATATGTTAGGTTGGCAGGCGGAACAGGTGGTTGAGCAGGCACGCCGCCAAGTGGCCGACGCGATTGGCGCCGACCCGCGTGAAATCGTTTGGACCAGCGGTGCCACCGAAGCGGATAACTTAGCGCTGATTGGCTTTATGCGTGCCAATCGCGAACGCGGCTTGCATCTGGTGACCTCGACGATTGAGCATAAAGCCATCGTAGACACTGCCCATGCACTGGAGAAAGAGGGCTTTGAGGTGACGTGGCTTACGCCTGGTCAGGATGGCTGCATCCAACCCGAGCAGCTGCGCGCCGCGATGCGCGATGATACCGCCCTTGTCTCACTCATGGCGGTCAATAACGAGCTAGGTAGCATCCACGATATTGCCGCCCTGGCCGCCGTTGCCCATGAGTTTGGTGCGGTCTTCCATACCGATGCCGCTCAAGCGGTGGGGCGTATTCCTCTGGATGTAGTGGCCCAACAGGTTGATCTGATGTCGCTCTCCGCGCACAAAACCTATGGCCCGAAAGGTGTCGGCGCCCTGTATGTAAAGCGCCACCCCGACATTCGCGTTGAAGCCTTAATCCATGGGGGCGGTCATGAACGCGGCATGCGCTCCGGCACCTTACCCACGCACCAAATTGCCGGTATGGGAGAAGCCTTTGCGCTGGTGCAGCAACAGTACGAAGAAGACAACACCCATATCACGAATTTGCAGCAGCGTTTTTTGCGCGGCCTTGAGGGCGTTGATGGTGTTTTTGCTAACACGCCACTCGACAATGCGGTTCCCAACATTCTCAACCTAGCGTTTGAAGGGGTTGACGGTGAATCGCTACTGATGGCGCTGCGCGATGTAGCCGTTTCTACCGGTTCGGCGTGCAACTCGGCCAGCGTCGATCCCTCTTACGTACTGCTTGGCATCGGCACGCCGCGAGCGCTTGCGCTTTCATCGCTGCGTTTTAGCTTCGGGCGCTTTACCACCGAAGCCGACATTGATCATGCGCTAACGCTCATACGCCACGCGGTGAGCGGTTTACGAACACCGCCCCGTTAAGCGGCTGACTATTTTTAAGGAGGACGCCTCATGGCAACACTCAATATTACCCCGGCTGCCGCACAACAGATTCGTCACGTGCTTGATGAGCGTGGCCAAGGGCTTGGCCTGCGCGTTTCGGTCAAGCCAAGCGGCTGTTCCGGCTATAGCTACGTGCTCGATTTTGCTGACACCGTCAGCGAAGAAGAAGTGCATTTTGAAGCACATGGCGCGAGCGTCTACGTCACCCCCGATGCCGTCGAAATGCTTAACGGCAGCGAAGTGGATTATGTCAGCGAAGGACTGAACCGCTTTTTCCGCTTCAACAATCCCAATGTCAAAGATGAATGCGGCTGTGGCGAAAGCTTTACGGTTTAGCCTTTGTTCGGACAGGCCTCATCACCGGTATTCATCCCTTGGCTTAAGCGTTATAATCGCGCCCCTGGGTACCTAACGACAGGCAGCCGGGTGCGCCCGTTTGCTTGTAAAGCGCTAGCTGCTGGAACGCTATTAGCCGATTTATTTCTAGGCCGCCCTGGCTTTCTGGGGCGGCAATTTTGCTTAGCCCCTTTTTATGGAGACCACTACCATGGCTACTGAACGTACACTTTCTATTATCAAGCCGGATGCCGTTGCTAAAAATGCTATCGGTGAGATCATCGCGCGCTTTGAAAAAGCCAACCTAAAGGTCGTTGCTGCCAAGATGGTTCACCTTTCTGAAGAGAAAGCGGGTGGTTTCTACGCAGAACACAAAGAGCGTCCGTTCTTTAAAGACCTGGTTGGCTTCATGACCTCTGGCCCGGTAGTGGTACAAGTGCTCGAAGGTGAAGGCGCTATTGCTAAAAACCGTGACCTGATGGGCGCTACCAACCCGAAAGAAGCGGCAGCCGGTACTATTCGCGCCGATTTTGCGGAAACAATCGATGCGAATGCTGTCCATGGTTCAGATTCTCCTGAAAGCGCTGAACGTGAAATTAGCTACTTCTTTGGCAACGACGAAATCTGCCCGCGCTAAGCCCTTCCGTTAGCGCTGCCGTATCAACTTTCGTTGCCGGCCATTTTGCGGGGGCCTCGCCCCCGCCCCTTTCTATAACGCTGACCGCCATGACCACCACTGTAGCCCAACATACGCCCGCCCCCCGTCCCGGCGCCGACAGTACTGAAACTGATAGTGCTGAAACGAATAGTACTGACGCCGCGAGCACGCCTGCTGCAAAAGCGACGCCTGAGCGCCAAAACCTGCTCGGCATGTCCCGTGAGCAGATGGAAGCCTTCTTTTTGTCGATCGGCGAAAAGAAGTTTCGTGCTGCGCAGCTAATGAAGTGGATTCACCAGGAGGGCAGCGATGACTTTGCTGCCATGACGAACCTCTCCAAACCGCTGCGTGAAAAGCTGGCCCGGTTGGCAGAAATTCGCGGGCCCGGCGTGGTGTACGAAGGGACTTCCAGCGACGGTACCCGTAAGTGGGTGCTGGAGGTGGAAGATGGCAGCTACGTGGAAACGGTGTTGATCCCAGCCGAAAATGGCAAACGCCGTACGCTGTGTGTCTCTTCTCAGGTCGGTTGCTCGCTGGATTGCAGCTTTTGCTCTACCGGCAAGCAGGGCTTTCAGCGCAATTTAACCGCGGCTGAAATTATCGGCCAGGTCTGGGTTGCCCAGCGTAGCGTTGGCCCGCGTCGAGATACGGCAAATCGCCCGGTGACTAACGTCGTCATGATGGGCATGGGCGAGCCGTTGCTCAACTTCGACAACGTTGTGCCCGCCATGAAGCTAATGCTTGATGACAACGGTTACGGTTTGTCCAAGCGCCGTGTGACGCTGTCGACTTCGGGTGTAGTGCCGATGATCGACAAGCTCGGCGATGAAATGGATGTCAGCCTGGCGATTTCGCTGCATGCCTCGACCGACGAGCTGCGCAACGAGCTGGTGCCGATCAATCGTAAGTACAATATTCGTGCCCTGCTGGATGCGTGTCACCGCTACCTGGCCAAGTGTCCCGACAACCGTCAGGTCACGATCGAATATACGCTGATTAAAGACGTTAACGATCAGCAGGAACACGCCGAGCAGCTCGCTGCACTACTTAAAGAGCTGCCGTGCAAGGTCAACCTTATTCCGTTTAACCCGTTCCCCAATTCAGGGTACGAAAAGCCATCGCGAAACCAAGTCATGCGTTTCCAGCAGTGGCTCTACGATTTGGGCTATAACGCGACGGTGAGAACGACCCGCGGCGAAGATATCGATGCCGCCTGCGGCCAGCTCGTTGGGCGTGTTAAAGACCGCACCAAACGCAGTGCCCGCTATATTCAGTCGGTACAGCTCGATGCCGACTAACGTTATCTGGCCAGCATGTACGGCGAGTCTACTGAGCGCAGTAAAGGGCTTATCTTGACTTCCACCTAGCACGGCGCTTTGATGGTCACGGTTTTTATGTAGCATCAGGCTAGTTGTTGGACGTTCACCACAAGAGGATTTACATGATCGCTCACCGCAGGCGCCAACACCCCTCCAGGGTGCCCATGCTCACCGTGCTTATCGGTAGCCTGTGGCTTGCCGGCTGTGCTTCGTCCAGTACCCAGGCACCTCAAGCCAATCCAGAAGCGGCTGACGCCTACACCCAGTTAGGCGCTGCTTACCTGGAACGTAACAATCTTCCCCGCGCGCTCAATGCATTGGATCGGGCGCTTGAAATTGCCCCACACCATGCCGAGGCACTGCAAGCACTCGCGCTGGTTTATCAGCGCCAGGGGGAAAGCGCGCTTGCCAACGACTACTTTCAGCAGGCGGTTAACGCCGAGCCTGATTACACGCGCGCCCGCAACAACTACGCGGCGTTTTTATACGGGCAAGGCCAGTTCAACGCTGCCTGTGCACAGTTAGAGACCGCATCCGAGGATGCCCAGTACGCCAACCGCGCCCAGCTATTTACCAATTTAGGGCAGTGTTATTTGGCGCTGAAAGAATTTGATAAAGCGCGTGCTCGATTGGCGCGCGCGCAGAGTATTGATCCGCGTAACGCACGCGGCTATTTAATGTTAGCTGAACTCGAATATTCGCAGGGCAATTTCTCTCAGGCCTGGGCACCGCTGCAAACGTATTTACAGCTCGCCGAGCCCGACCAAGCAGCGCTAAGAATGGCGGTTGATATCGCCCAGAAGCGCGGCGAGCATGACGTCGCTGCCGACTACCAGCGCTTGCTTGGTAACGACTGACTGATTGATGCCCTGATCACCGCTTATTTAATGAAGGATGCTCAGCCATGAGCGATACACAGTCACAAGAAAACATTATCGAAAATACTACCCCTGGCGCCTCACCCGGAGAACTGCTTGCTCGCCAACGTGAACAGCTCGGCATCCCGCTCGCCGAGGCGGCTCAAGCATTGAATCTTCGTCCCGCTGTGGTTGGGGGGCTTGAACAGGATGATTATCAAGAAATCCCAGTCGCCGCTTATCGCCGCGGCTACCTGCGCTCTTACGCGAAATATCTGGGGATGGATGACCGACTGGTGCTTGAGGCGTATCAAGCCCGTCATGGCAATGTCGACACCGAACGCAAAGTGGCCCCGGTTTCTACCGCCCGGCCCCCCTCCCGCGTGGGCGCCTGGCTATTCAAGCTGGTTACCCTGCTGGTGATTGTCAGCCTTATTGCCGTCACCGTCATGTGGTGGCAGAGCCGCGGAGGTAACGAGCCACCTGGTTTTGGCTCAACGTCCACCGAGGAGAGCGCCAGCGCTCCAGCGGAACCTGCCAATGAACCGGCAGAAGCAGAGCAAGAGAGTACTGCGGAGAATTCCAGCTTCACCAGTGGTGAAGAAAGCGATTCGCTACCCAGTGATGCGGCTAGGGTCACGCCCTCACCTACGGCGACACAGGAGCAAGCGCCCAGCGCACAGGGTGACGCTGATGCCGTCGCGGGCCTTGACGACTCCATTTTGGACAGCGAGAACAGCACTGCCAACGAAAGCAGTGCGCCAAGCAGCGCTGAGCAAAATAGCGATGAAGAAAACAGTGTCGCCCAGAATGATACACAGCAAAGCGACAACGGCAGCGAGCAAACCGCTGCCGCGGAGCAGACTGCCAATGCCAACCTGCTCGAGCTGACGTTTAACGAGCAGTCGTGGACTGAAATTTTTGATGCCACCAACCAGCGTGTCTTCGTTGGTCTACAAACGCCTGGCACCTCGACAAGCGTCGAAGGCGAGCCCCCTTTCCGTTTAACCGTGGGTAATGCCACTGGCGTTGAGCTGCGCTACTTAGGCGAGGAAGTCGATCTTCCCGCCCGTGCAGGCGCCAACAATGTTGCCCGATTCACCTTGGGAGAGTGACCCGTCCTATGTACGCCCCTTCTCCGATAAAACGCCGTCTTTCCCGCCAAATTCAGGTCGGAAGCGTTGCCGTGGGCGGTGATGCGCCCATTTCTGTTCAAAGCATGACCAACACCAACACGCTGGATGTCGCCGCCACTGTGGCGCAAATCCAGCAGTTGGAAAAAGCCGGTGCTGATATCGTACGCGTCTCTGTTCCCGATATGGACGCCGCCGAAACCTTTGGTCAGATCAAAAAGCTGGTCAATGTCCCACTGGTTGCCGACATTCATTTTGATTACAAGATTGCCCTGCGTGTTGCCGAACTCGGCGTTGACTGCCTGCGCATCAACCCCGGCAATATCGGCCGTGAAGACCGCGTGCGCGCCGTGGTTAGCGCCGCCCGTGATCATGGCATTCCGATTCGTATTGGCGTCAACGCGGGTTCGCTGGAAAAAGACCTGCAGAAGAAATACGGCGAACCCACGCCGGCCGCGCTGGTGGAATCCGCCATGCGCCACATTGACTACCTGGATCGCCTCGATTTCCAAGAATTCAAAGTCAGCGTCAAAGCCTCGGATGTGTTTATGGCGGTGGCTGCCTATCGCGATCTCGCTACACGTATCGAGCAGCCGCTTCACCTGGGTATTACGGAAGCGGGCGGGCTGCGTTCGGGCACGGTGAAATCATCGATTGGCCTGGGCATGCTGCTGATGGACGGCATTGGCGACACCATTCGTGTCTCTCTGGCGGCAGACCCGGTCGAAGAGATCAAAGTCGGCTTTGATATGCTGCGTAGCCTCAAGCTGCGCTCCAAAGGCATTAACTTTATTGCCTGCCCCAGCTGTTCGCGCCAGAACTTCGATGTCATCAGCACCATGAACCAGCTCGAAGAGCGGTTAGAAGATGTCATGACGCCGCTGAACGTCTCGGTGATTGGCTGCGTGGTCAACGGCCCCGGTGAAGCGAAAGAGACCGATATCGGCCTGACCGGTGGCAGCCCCGCGAACTTGGTCTATATCGATGGCAAACCGGCTAGCAAGCTACGTAACGACCACTTGGTCGACGACCTGGAGCAGCTGATTCGCGAGAAAGTACGCGAAAAGCAGCAGCAGCAAGACGCGATGATTGTCCGCAGCGTTTAACCGCTGGGACTCACTGCCAGCTTGGGCAACCAGCGCCTGATGGCAGAATAAGGAGTTTTCATTGAGCAAGTCCGCCGTTAAAAAGATTCAAGCCATTCGTGGTATGAACGACCTATTGCCCAGCGACAGCCCGCGCTGGCAATTTTTTGAAGCCAGGGTACGCCAGTTGATGCTGCGCTACGGCTTCAACGAAATTCGCACGCCTATCGTTGAGCAGACGGCGCTGTTCGCACGCTCTATTGGTGAAGTGACCGATATCGTCGAAAAAGAAATGTACACCTTTGACGATCGTAATAGCGAGAGTCTGACCCTGCGCCCTGAGGGTACCGCGAGCTGCGTACGCGCGGCGATGGAGCATGGTCTGCTGTATAACCAGACCCAGCGGTTGTGGTACCAGGGGCCCATGTTCCGTTACGAACGCCCGCAAAAAGGCCGCTACCGTCAGTTCCACCAAATCGGTATCGAGGCCTTCGGGTTTGATGGTCCGGACATCGACGCTGAGGTGATTCTGCTTTCGGCGCGTCTTTGGAAAGAGCTGGGGCTCATGGAGCACGTTACCCTTGAGCTTAACTCCTTGGGTTCGTCTGAGGCGCGTGCGGCCTATCGCGACACGCTGGTGGCCTACTTCGAACAGCATCTAGACGCTCTCGATGAAGACTCCAAGCGTCGCCTCACCAGTAACCCGCTGCGTATTCTCGACTCCAAGAATCCGGCCATGGCCGAGATGCTGGATGCTGCTCCGCAGTTGATGGATCACCTGGATGACGAGTCCCGCGCGCATTTTGAGCAACTGACCAAGATGCTTGAAGCGGCAGGTATAGATTATGTGATCAACCCTCGCTTAGTGCGTGGGCTCGACTACTACTGCCGCACTGTCTTCGAGTGGACCACCACCGCACTGGGCAGCCAAGGCACTGTGTGCGCAGGCGGCCGCTACGACGGCTTGGTTGAGCAACTGGGCGGTAAACCTACTCCGGCCGTTGGCTTTGCCATGGGCATTGAGCGTTTGATTCTACTGCTCGACACCCTGGAACTGATTCCCCAGGATGCGCTCGGCGGCTGTGACGTGTATGTGCTCCCCATGGACGATAACGCCACGACGGCGGCGATGACGCTGGCGGAAAATTTACGCAGCGAACTGCCCGAACTGCAGCTGCAACTTCACTGTGGGGGCGGTAGTTTCAAAAGCCGGATCAAAAAAGCCGATAAGAGTGACGCTTCCATGGCGATACTCCTCGGCGAAGATGAAATCGCGCAGCAGTCGGCGACACTCAAGTTTTTACGCGATGATCGCGAACAACAGCGTGTGCCACTCGCCACTTTAGGCTCTACGCTGCGTGAGCTATTAGCCCCAGGCGCTTAGCCTACGACTGTTTGTGTCTACGACAATAGAGAAATAGGAGCCCGCCCGTGGTGGAGCTGAGAAGCGAAGAAGAGCAGCTAGACGCTGTTAAGCGCTGGTGGAAAGAGAACGGCATGTCGTTGATTGCAGGCGCTGTCCTGGCAGCGGCGGGTGTGTTCGGTTGGAATGCCTGGCAGAACTATCAGCAGGGCCAAGCCGAAGCCGCCTCTATGCGTTACCAGCAGCTGGTCAGCATGACCGCTGGTAACGAGCTTGAAGACGACCAACTGGCTAGTGCGCGCGATATGGTCACCGAACTGACCGATGAGCATGGCGACACGCTATATGCCGAACTCGCCCTCCTACTCGATGCTCGCCTGGCGGTACAGCAGGGTGACCTGGAAGGCGCGCGCACCGCGCTGGAAAGCGCTGCTGACTCGTCGCGTCGTTATGTGCAGAGCCTGGCGTGGCTGCGCCTAGCACGGGTCGAACTCGCTGACGGCAACTCCACCCAGGCGCATGCGCTGCTGGACGAACCGATCAGCGACGCACTGGCGGCCCAACGGGCGAACGTGCGCGGCGATGCATTTGCTGCCCAGGGCGACACTGAGGCGGCCCGTGAGGCATGGGAAACCGCGTTAGAAGTGTCTCAAACCCAAGACCAGCCGCTTTACGGCGTGCAGTTCAAGCTTGATGATCTCGGCGCTGAGGAGGCGACACAATGACGATGAGCATGCTAACTACCCGAGGATTTTCCAAACAGCTGATGCGCGCCAGTATGGGCGCGCTGACACTGGCTCTCTTGGCGGGCTGCGCCAGCAAAGGTGAGCCCGCCTTTACACCCAAAGAGCTGCGCAGCTTCGATGAGACCTCCTCGCTAGACACCCAGTGGGATCGGAACGTGGGCGATGGCTTAGGCCATGCTCGCTACCCTATCGCGCCTTCCCGTGAAGGCGACACGGTGTTTGCCGCTGACGTTGAAGGGGTGGTCATGGCGATGGACGCCCATAACGGCGACGTCGAGTGGGAAATCGACCTGGAAACCACCATTTCCAGCGCGCTCAATGCCATTGCCGGACAGGTCTATCTAGCCACCGGTAACGGTGAAGTCATCGCCCTGGATCAGCGTGACGGCAGCGAAAGCTGGCGCTCTCGGGTCTCCAGCGAAGTGCTGGCGGCTCCCCAGGCCAACCAGCAACTGCTGATCGTTCAGAGTGTCGATGGCCGCGTGACTGCGTTGGATCGCGCCAGCGGCGAAGAGCGCTGGGTTTACACCAGCTCGCAACCTTCACTCACCCTGCGCGGTACCGGTACACCGATGGCCATTGACCCGGTCAGCTTTGTTGGCTTGGCCAATGGTCGCTTAGCCACGCTGGATAACCGCAGCGGCCAACCGCTATGGGATATGCAGATTGCGACGCCCCAAGGCCGCAGCGAAGTGGAACGCCTGGTCGATCTTTCCGGCCAGCCGATCATCAGTCCGGATGGGCGCCTGTTCGTGACCAGCTATAACGGCCGCGTCGTTGCCCTGGAAGCCACGCAAGGCGACTTGCTGTGGGAAGCGGACCTCTCCAGCCGCCATACCCCTATCCTGGTCGGCGACTTGCTGTTTGTCGTCACCGACGACAGCCAAGTGGTGGCGCTGGATGCGAATAGCGGTCGTGAAGTTTGGCGTAATGACGACCTACAGGATCGCTGGCTCACCGCGCCCGCCTTTGCCGATGGACGCTTAGTCTTTGGCGATTTCGAGGGTTATCTTCACCTCATTGATGCCCGTGAAGGCGATATCGTCGGCCGCACTCGGGTGCACAGCTCGGGCATCAGCGTACGCCCGGTCACTGAAGGCAGCACCATTCATGTCCAGGCCAATAACGGTCGCCTGGAAACCCTGGAAGTCACTCCATGACACCCGTCATTGCTTTAGTCGGTCGGCCTAATGTAGGCAAATCGACGCTGTTTAACCGCCTAACGCGTTCGCGTGATGCATTGGTGGCCGACTTTCCTGGCCTCACCCGTGACCGCAAGTACGGCAACGGCATGCTGGGCGATAAAGTCTATACCGTCATCGACACAGGCGGCATTAGTGGCGATGAAGAAGGGATCGACGCCGCCATGGCGGAGCAGTCCCTGGCCGCCATCGATGAAGCCGATATCGTGCTGTTTATGGTCGATGCGCGCGCTGGGCTTATCGCCGCTGATCAGGCGATTGCCAACCACCTGCGGGTCAACCAGAAGAAAACTTGGTTGGTGGTGAATAAAACCGACGGACTGGAAGAGCACTCGGCAATGGGCGACTTCTGGTCGCTCGGCTTAGGCGACCCGTGGCCGATTGCAGCCGCTCACGGGCGTAATGTGTCGACCCTCATCGATGTGGTGCTCGCTCCTTTCCCGGAGCGCGATGCCAGCATTCCCGCGGACACCGGTAGCAAAGGCGTTCGCATCGGCGTGATTGGTCGCCCGAACGTAGGCAAATCGACGCTGGTCAATCGCCTGCTCGGTGAAGATCGGGTCGTCGTTTTTGACGAGGCGGGCACGACCCGTGATGCTATCGAGATTCCCTTCGAGCGCCGCGGCAAGCCCTATGTACTGATCGATACCGCGGGTATCCGGCGGCGTAAGAACGTGCGCGAAATCGCCGAGAAATTCTCCATCATCAAAACCCTGGATGCGATCAAAGAGTCCCATGTAGTAATCATGGTGCTGGATGGCTCCAGCGGTTTGGTGGAGCAGGATCTTCACTTGCTCGACTACGTGTTGACCACCGGCCGCGCGCTGGTACTGGCAGTCAACAAGTGGGATGGCCTGGAGACCGAAGCCAAGGACAAGATGCGCACCGAAGTGAAGCGTCGCCTAGGCTTTGCCGATTACGCCGAGCTGCACTTTATCTCTGCCCTGCACGGCACCGCGGTGGGGGATCTCTACCCGTCGATCGATCGCGCCTTCGACGCCGCTAACGCCCACTGGTCGACCAACCGCTTAACCACCCTGCTCCAGGACGCGGTAAGCCAGAACCCACCGCCCATGGTGCACGGCCGTCGTATTAAACTGCGCATGGCGCACCAGGGGGGCAGCAATCCGCCGATTATCGTTGTCCACGGAAACCAAACCGAGTCGCTACCCGAAGCCTACCGTCGCTATTTGACCAACACCTTCCGCAAGGTACTCAAGGTGCGTGGCACGCCGATTCGCTTTGAATTCCGCTCGGGCAACAACCCATTCGATGACATGGCGGGTGCCAGCGATAAAGAGAAAGCCAAAAAGCGTGAGCTTAACCGCACCAAAGAGGCGCGCAAAAGCCGTCGCTAAACGCTTTAACCACTGATCGTTATTTAAATCCGCCCGCTTGCACCGTCAAGCGGGCGTTTTGATTTTAGCCTCAAATCAAACCGGCCGCTAAATGCGTAAATTCGCTTGACAGAAAAGGACTTCAGACCTCAAATAGCCGCGCTTATTAGCTCGAACCTAGTACGTTCGCATTAGCACCTTACCCTCAGCATCGTTACTCCACTACTAACGCCCTACTTAAGGGGAGTCTTATGCTTCATGTTGCTCGCTACTGGCGATGGCTGACTCTATTTGGCGTTGCCAGCCTACTCACTGGATGTCTCGCTCTGCCACAAACCGGCCTGTTTGCGTTTCGTTTGGCGGTGACCTCACTGGGAGTCGAAGATGTTCGTATTGGCCCTTACAGCATCAATGCGGGGCTAGACACCAGTGATTTAACCAGCTTGATTGCGTCAAGCCTAGGCGCCGGTAGCCTGCCCGTGCAGGCCACCATTGCCATGGGGCTTGGCTTACCGGCGGGCATGCCCCCGGTGGAAATGTCGGGCTTCCGCTGGTCGCTGGATATGCCGGGGGTTGCCCCTGTGCAGGGTAACTATGAGCAGGATGTCACGCTGACCTCTGGTGGCGATGCCAATCTGCGCCTACCGGTCGCCTTTGATGTGCTTGCCACCGACACTCAGCGCATGGCCCCCATGCTGGAGCTTGCCAAGCAGCTGGCATCTCAGGGCGAACTGCCGACCGGCAGTCAACTGGCCGTCACGCCTGGCGACCTGCGCGGTTTAGGCATGCGGCTGCCAGCAGGTTTGTTGACACCCACCCTGCGCCTAAACGTAGGCGCTGATGGGCAGTTAATTCCCCAGCGTTAAGCGCTAACCCCCTTCAGCCTCCCTGCTCAGCCGCTAGGTGGGTTATGATGGGGGATTGATTTACTGCTGTCAGCGGTTATCTTGTGTGCAGGAAAACCATTCATTTATAAGGAAACCGTCTCATGCGCTGGCTTCGCCCTCTCGCTGTTACCGCCCTATGTGTGTCTATCGCTGCTTGTACCACCTCGCCCACCGGGCGCTCGCAGTTGCTGCTGCTCTCTGACGGTGAACTCAATGAGATGGGCCGTCAGGCATTTTCTCAATATCAGCAGGAGCTTCCCAGCGCTGGTCAAGCCAGTCAGCGCTATGTGCAGTGTATTGCCGATGCCATCGTGGCGGAACTGCCCGCCGGACAGCGGCAGTTAGACTGGCAAATCCGCGTGTTTGAATCCGAGCAGCCGAATGCGTTCGCGCTTCCCGGCGGCTATATGGGGGTGAATACCGGCATGCTGGATATTGCGACTAGCCAAGACCAACTTGCTTCCGTGATTGGTCACGAAGTTGGTCACGTACTGGCTAATCACGCCAACGAGCGCGCCTCGACCCAGAGCGCCACCTCGTTAGGCCTGTCGGTTATTTCCAGCACTTCGGGCATGCAATCCGCTGGTGGCCAGCAACTGATGGGGGTGCTCGGCATGGGCGCACAGTACGGCATCGTTCTACCCTTCTCGCGCGCCCATGAAAGCGAAGCCGATGTGATTGGGCTGGATCTGATGGCCCAGGCGGGTTTCAATCCCCGTGAGAGCGTCACCCTGTGGGAAAACATGCAGGCAGCCACAGGCGGCGGTGCGCCTCCCGAGTGGATGTCGACCCACCCTGGCCAAGGCCAACGCATTGAAGGCTTGCAAGGCAATATGGATCAAGCCCTTGCCCTTTACGAGCAGGCTCGCAGCAATGGTCGTACCCCCAACTGCCCACGCCCGTAACGGCTCACGTTGTGGCCTGATGGCGTCATGCTCTGAGGTTTAAATGATTAGACTAGGGTTACTGCTGCTGGTGCTGCCGCTGTTTGTACTGATGGGCGTCTTTTTCTGGGAGTTGAACGATGTGCGTGCGTGCCAGTTAGACGGCGGCCACTGGAACTATATCGACAGTGTCTGCGCGGACACGCCGCAGCCCTTCGTGTCTTGGCTGCAGCGCTCTCCCCTCCTGGTCAATGGTGGGATGGTACTCTCGGTGGTTGGCCTAGCAATGTGCATGGTAGGACTTTACGTCAAACGCGCAAAGTGACCCAGAGCAGCCCCATAAAAACGGGGGCGGATTAGTTATCCGCCCCCGTTTTTATGTGCTATTGCCTGGAGGAGGTTATCAATAGTTAAGCGACTGGCGTAGTGTTTCACGCACGGGGATGGTATCTGGCCTGACGTTGCGCCACAGGAAAAACGACTCGGCGGCCTGCTCGACCAGCATGCCCAAACCGTCAAGTAGCTTTGCACCACGCGGGCCTGCCCACTGCAGAAACACCGTCGGCTCGGGCCCATACATCATGTCGTAGGCCCAGGCGTTGGCATTGAACAAACGGTCCGGTAGCGGCGGTAAATCGCCAGAGAGACTGGCGCTGGTGCCGTTAATGACCACATCAAAAGTGCCGTTGACGGTATCAAAACCGCCGCCTTGAATAGCCCCCAGATCGACAAAATCACTGGCTAACTGTTCGGCCTTGGCGGCGGTACGATTGACCACCACCACCTCGCCGGGCTGCTCGGCCAGCAGTGGTTCGAGAATGCCACGTACGGCGCCGCCTGCGCCCAGCACCAATACACGCTTTCCGGCTAACGCCACACGGTGATAGGTCAAATCGCGCACCAAACCAATGCCATCGGTGTTATCGCCGTAAGTGCGGCCATTCCCCCCCAGAATAAGCGTATTCACCGCGCCAGCCCGGCGCGCGCGATGACTCAAGGTATCGCAAAGCGCAAAGGCATCGCCTTTGAATGGTACGGTCACGTTGGCACCGCGCCCGCCTGCGTCAACAAAGGCGCGCCATGCAGCGGCAAAACCATTAAGCGGCGCTTCCTGGACGGAATACTCCAACGCTTGCTGCGTTTGATGGGCAAATTCAGACTGGATCAGCGGTGACTTGGAGTGCTTAACGGGGTTGCCAAATACGCAGTAGCGATCGCTCATGATGGCTCTCCGCTATCGTTAGAGGTTGCATCCTCAGCAGCTTCGCCTAGCCAGTCGCGGGGATGCAAAAAATCCTGCAAACGTGCTTCGGCGCTGCCAGGTTGGGGTTCAAAGGCGTACTCCCAGCGCGCCAGCGGTGGCATCGACATTAAGATCGATTCGGTGCGCCCGCCGCTCTGTAGACCAAACAGCGTACCGCGATCCCAGACCAGATTGAACTCGACATAGCGGCCCCGGCGGTAGAGCTGGAACTCGCGTTCGCGCTCGCCCCAGGCGGCATTTTTCCGGCGTTCGACAATGGGGAGATAGGCGTCTAAAAAACTGTCGCCCACCGCGCGCTGCATGGCAAAGCACTCGGCAAACTCGCCGTCGTTCAGGTCGTCGAAAAACAGCCCGCCCACACCCCGGGTTTCATTGCGGTGCTTGAGGTAAAAGTACTCGTCACACCATGTTTTATAGCGTTCATAAACGTCTTCGCCAAAAGGGTCGCAGGCGGCTTTGGCCACGCGGTGCCAGTGCACGACATCTTCCATCACGGGGTAAAAGGGCGTTAAGTCGAAGCCCCCGCCAAACCACCATACCGGCGGTTCGCCGACTTTCTCGGCAATAAAGAAGCGCACATTGCCATGGCTGGTCGGCACATGGGGATTTTCCGGGTGCAGCACCCAGGAAACGCCCACCGCATGAAAGCTACGCCCGGTAAGCTCTGGGCGCGCAGCAGTGGCCGACGGCGGCAGTTGAGTGCCATAGACATGCGAGAAATTAACACCGCCTTTTTCAAACACGCCACCATGAGTCATCACTCGCGAACGACCGCCGCCCCCCTCTTCACGCTCCCAGCTATCTTCTTGGAACCGGGCAGCCCCGTCGGCGTCTGCTAATCCCGCGCAAAGCCGCTCCTGCAGATCAAGAAGGTAGTGTTTAACGTCATCAAGGTGCTCGTGTGCCACGGGAACTCCTGGAGGTAAATAGTGAATGTAACGCGGTAAGTGGGTAGCCGTCAGTGGTGAGTTGCGAAGTGCCGGTTAAGCACGCATGACCTTGCCCGTGACTAAATCCCTAATCGTACTGGGCTTGGCATTGCCCCCCAGCTCACCTTCCACCAAGTAAGCGACTTCATCGCCAAAGATCGCGGTGATCTCGGCAGCACTCATGGCGGGGGGCTCCCCGGCGCGATTGGCCGAGGTCGAGACCAGCGGCCCACCAAAGGCGTCGCATAAGGCTTTCATCATCGGATGGTCGGTGACCCGCAGCGCTACGCGCTCATGGGCGCCCCTGACCAGCCCGTGGCTGCGGCCGTTATCAGGCACTAACCATGTATTAGGCCCCGGCCAACTAGCGGCCAAAGGCGCATGTAGCGCTAGCGGAAGCTGGCTCAACCAGGGCTGGAACTGCTCGATACGGGCGGCAACGAGGATAACGCCTTTAGCGGGGTCGCGCTCTTTCATGCGCATCAGGTGCGCCAAGGCTTCGTCGTTTTCGGGGTCACAGCTCAGTCCCCAAACCGCTTCGGTGGGGCAGGCAATCACGCCCCCGGCACGCAGCGCGCTAATGGCAGGGGCTAGATCAGCAGCTAAACTCATGGTTTCTCCTCACCGTCAGGGCGAACATGCCCGCATCCTATCATGAGCGCGGTAGCCGCACCCAGCCTCCCGCCTGCTGGCTTACCCAGCCCTCCAATTCAAGCATCAGCAGGCGCTGTTGGCAGTCACTCACCGTCACGCCCGTGGCATGTACCAATAGATCGATCGGTGTCGGCGTGGCCGAGAGGGATGCTAATAAGGAATCGGGTAAGTTTTCAGCCGGCGTAGCGGACAAGCTTGGCTGAACGGCGTCTTCGAGTGGAATAAACGCCTCCGCCCAGTGGCCGAGATCGGCGATGATATCGTCAACACTACAGGCCAGGTGCGCCGCGCCTTGGCGCAGCAGTGTCAGACAGCCGCGGGCCTGCACGTTGTGCAACGAGCCCGGCAGCACAAACAGCTCACGATTCTGCTCCAAGGTGAGCCGCGCGCTGACCAGCGAGCCGCTTTTTTCGGTCGCTTCCACCACCAGTGTGCCGAGTGACAGGCCGGTAACGATGCGATTGCGGCGAGGAAAAAACGCGGGCCGTGCGATGGTACCAGGCGGATGCTCTGACAACAGCAGCCCGCCAGGTAAACGGCTGAGCTGCTCATGGAGATCGCGATGAGAAGCGGGATAAATCACATCGACACCGCAACCGAGTACCGCAACGGTGCGCCCTCCCGCCTCTAGTGCGGCGCGCTGTGCGACGCCATCGACACCCAATGCCATGCCGCTGACCACGCACCAACCGCGTCGGGCCAGGTCGCGGGCAAAGGTTTGGGCGTTGTGGGTACCTTCGCTGGTCGGGCGGCGGGTGCCCACCATGGCAAGCTTGGGGCCCTCCAGCGCGCCAAGGTCGCCTTGGGCCCAAAGTACCACGGGCGGGTCGGGTAACTCGTTTAGCAATGCAGGCCAAGCGGGATGGTCGCGATGCAACAGGTGGCGGCTTGGCCCGCCCTGCTGCCACGCCAGGGTCTCATCGACCACCTTTTGCAGCGGGCTGCGAGAAGGATGTTCCAGCCAAAGGCGCAGCTCGTTGGCCGCGCGGCTGGGCAGTGCGGCCAACCAACCCGCTGGCCACGCCGGCTGACGTGCCACTAACTGGGCGATACGCAACGCGCCCATGCCAGTTAACGAATTGACCACCAGCCACGCCTGGGCGTCCATAGGTTCTCCTTAATCACTCAGTATTGCGCCCGCTCGTTAGTCGGTGACGCAACTTGATCGCCGACTGCCAATACACGCGACGCCTGCATCACCAAGGCGTAGCTGACGTGATCATAGGGCTTGAAGACCATCACCACGCCTGCCTCAGTGCTGGGCAACTGAACCAGTTCCTGGGTACGAGGATCATTGATCAACTCCCCCTGCTGATTAACGCGCAGCACATGGCCTGCCTGCAAGCCATCCAGGGTCCCCCGATCAAGCGCAACGATTTGATAACGACCAATAAAGCGCACGCCCCCTGGCACGGCAATAATTTGCCCTTCGACGTCATTTAACGGGGCACGGGGCATAAACTCGCTGTTTAGCTCGCGCTCTTCCAGCGGCAAGATAATATCGTTAATGCGTACTTCCTGATGTGAACTGATGACCTCAAGCTGCGCCAGATCGCCTTCACGGCTGATAGGGCGAGCCTGCCCCACACTGATCAGCTCTAACCCCAGCGGCGTGCCATCCATCGCCTGGTAGGGCTCGGATGGGCGAAAAATCCCCACTCGGCCAAGCCGCGGCACCTCACCGCGCACATAGATTCGATCCCCGGCACCACTGATCAGGCGATGATCATTCCCTGCGACGACATACGCCAACTCTTGTAGCCCTTCTCGATCATCTACCACGCGGTGTTCGCGCAGGAAGGCGCGCGCCACCGCCATCGGAATGGGCTCAATCGCCTCACGGTGCGGCAATGTACGCACCTGGGGTGAAAGCTTTACCACCTGTTGGCCACGCTCCAACGCTAAACAGGGAGTGCCCTGACAGTCGCTCAGCACCAACACATCACCTGGGTAAATCAAATGTGGATTGGCGATTTGCGGGTTGTGTTGCCACAGCTGAGGCCATTGCCATGGGGCGTATAGAAAACGCCCGGCGATAGCCCACAGCGTATCGCCAGCAGCCACTTGATAGCGCTCGGGTGCATCGCTGCGCAGACGCTCCCACGCCGCTGTATCCGCGCTAATTAGCAAGGCTGCACTCAGCAGCAGTGCCCCAAAAGCGTCACGAAAGGCGTGTTGTTTCGCCGCCATCCTGCTCTCCCTTGTGAGGGTATCCTTACGAATACACTATGATTGATAACACGCCCCTCGCTCCAGCCAGCCATGCCCAGAAACGTTGACAGCATGATATAGTGACCCATCATAAAGTACCTAGGCGAGAAGACGCTCGTCACTGCCTAGCTTGACTTAATTTAGACTCAGCATAACGGTGATTGTAACGCCATGGCCAAACTTCCTATTCTTGAATTCCCCGATGAGCGCCTGCGCACCAAGGCAGCCGCGGTGGAAACCGTCGATGATGAAGTGCGTAAACTCGTCGATGATATGCTGGAGACCATGTATGACGCCCGAGGTATCGGTCTCGCCGCCACGCAGATCGATGTCCACCGGCGCGTGGTAGTAATGGATGTCAGCGACGACAACTCCCAACCCCTGGTCCTCATCAATCCGCGCTACACGCCGATAGGCGAGGAAAAAGAGCCGCTGTCAGAAGGCTGCCTGTCGATTCCCGAGTATTACGCCGAAGTGCCACGCTATCTTAATGTGACGCTCAATGCGCTGGATCGTAATGGCGATGCTTATGAGCTTGAGGCCGACGGTTTATTGGCACACTGTATTCAACATGAGTACGACCACCTAGAGGGCGTGCTGTTTGTTGATTACCTGTCGCCGCTTAAGCGTGACCGTATTCTCAAAAAAATGCAGAAACGCCATAAGCAGATCCAGGACGCCTAAGTCCTTTTCTACTGATCCCTTTTTCCTGCTTACATTTTCGATACGCCAGGTAGCCCTCAACTTATGTCACGATTGCGCGTTGTTTTTGCCGGCACGCCTGAATTCGCCGCTTCGAGTCTGGCAACGCTGCTGGAAAGCCAACACCAGGTAGTCGCGGTTTACACCCAGCCCGACCGCCCTGCCGGGCGGGGCCGCAAACTCACGCCCAGCCCGGTCAAACAGCTGGCGCTAGCGCACGACCTGCCCGTTTATCAGCCCCAAACCTTAAAAGAGTCCGCTGCACAAGCCCAGCTAGCGGCGATGAATGCGGACATCATGGTCGTGGTCGCTTATGGGCTGCTGCTTCCCCAAGCCGTGTTGGACATACCGCGCTTAGGCTGCGTTAACGTTCACGCCTCGCTGCTGCCCCGGTGGCGCGGCGCGGCGCCCATTCAGCGGGCCATCGAAGCGGGCGATAGCGTCTCGGGCGTCACCATCATGCAGATGGACGCGGGCTTGGATACCGGCGCAATGCTGTCTGAAGTGCGCACGCCGATTACGTCACGCACCACCGGTGGCGAGTTACATGACCGCCTCGCGGTTCAAGGCGCCAATGCACTCGTGACCGTGCTGGATGATCTAGCTAAGGGCGCCATTACCGCCACGCCGCAGCCGGAGGAAGGCGTGACCTACGCCGCTAAACTCAGCAAAGCGGAAGCCGAACTCGATTTTCACCAGCCCGCTCTCCAATTGGCCAGCAAAATTCGTGCGTTCAATCCTTGGCCGGTTGCTTGGTGTGCGCTGGGCGATGATCGCCTGCGACTGCTGATGGCAAGCGCCGAAACAGGCGACCACCCGCCGAACGAACCCGGCACGCTACTTGAGCACGGTGACGACCATCTGCGCATTGCCTGCGGCAGCGATGGTCGCGACGTGCTGTGTGTCACCATCGCGCAGCTGCCCGGCGGCAAAGCGATGGCCGTTCGAGAGCTACTCAATGCGCGCCACGCGCGCCTTGCTACCGGCACTCACTTAGGCAAACCAACGGCTCAGGCCAGTGAAGGAGATACACCATGAGCCAAAAGCGCCCCCCTCCAAGCGGTGGCAGTGGCCAGGAAGTACGCGCCGCTGCGGCCCGCGCACTGGCGCCGGTACTCAGCGACCAAGGTTCATTGGCCGGGCTGGACGAACATAGTGTGGTGGCCCGTGATCGTGGGCTGCTCAAAGAGCTCTGCTTTGGCACCTGCCGCCGCTTACCCCGCCTGGAAGCATTAGCCAGCGTTCTGCTTAAGCAGCCTTTCAAGAAACGCGATAGCGATGTGCAGGCTCTGCTGCTGCTGGGTATCTACCAGTTGCTCTACATGCGTATTCCCGCCCATGCGGCGGTCGGCGAAACCGCAGGGGCGGCGCGCTTACTCAAGAAAGAGTGGGCCACCCGCGTACTCAATGGCTGCCTGCGCCGTCTACAGCGCGAGTCAGAGGCGCTTCAGGCGCAGGTAGATAAGGAGGAGAGTGTAGCGTTAGAGCATCCGTCCTGGTTACTTAACGCCTTGCGTCAGGCATGGCCTGAGCAGTGGCGCGCTATTGTAGAAGCCAATAACCAGCCGGGGCCGATGACGTTAAGAGTGAATCAGCATCACAACGACCGTGAAGCCTACCTCTCGCTGTTGACCGAGCAGGGATTGAGCGGCCACTTATGCCCCCACGCCCCCGATGCGATCACGCTGGAAACGCCCTGCGATGTCAGCACGCTTCCCGGCTTTGACGCGGGGCACGTCAGCGTTCAGGACGAAGCGGCGCAGCTCTCGGCAGTGCTGCTGGGGCCTGCTTTAGCGCCTCGCCCCGGTGCCCACGTCTTGGATGCTTGCTGTGCGCCTGGCGGTAAAACCGCGCATTTGCTGGAGCAGTTCGATATCAACCTAATCGCAATCGATAGCGATAACCAGCGCCTGGCACGGGTAGACGATACCCTCAATCGGTTAGGCGTCGAAGCGGTGCTCGAACACGCCGATGCCACCGAGCGTGACTGGTGGAGTGGCACGCCCTTTGATGCCATTTTGCTCGATGCGCCTTGCTCGGGTACCGGTGTTATCCGCCGCCACCCGGATATCAAAAAACTGCGCCGTAAAGACGATATTCGCCCCTTGGCCAAGCTTCAGCGCCAGCTGTTAGACAACCTCTGGCCGATGCTGCGCGAAGGCGGCACCCTGCTCTACGCCACCTGCTCGGTTCTGCCGGAAGAGAACAGTGAGCAAATTGAGGCGTTTCTTGCCCGCACGCCTGACGCTCATGTGACTACGCCTAACGACGTTGCCTGGGGCATTGTCAGCGGCGCGGGTCGCCAACTGTTTCCGGCACAGGGCAGCCACGATGGCTTTTTTTATGCCAGACTAGAGAAGCGGTCTGTCTAGGCACCACTGATGCCAAGGCAGTGAATTTATGACAAGGAAGGAGACACTATGAGTCATCATACTTACAAGCACGTAGAACTGACCGGATCTTCAGAGAAAGGGATCGAAGAAGCCGTTCAGAACGCACTGGCCAAAGCATCCGAAACCATCCAGCACATGCGCTGGCTGGAAGTGGTCGACACCCGTGGCCACATTGAAGATGGCCAAGTGGCGCACTGGCAAGTGACGGTTAAAGTCGGCTTTACGCTAGAATAAGCCTCACCTGCTTTTCAGCGGCGGCTGGTTTACACTGGCCGCCGTCTTTATTGCAGCGCATGATAGACCCTCCTGCCCCCTTGCGGGTCAGAACAGCGTCCTAAGACCGCCTTCTGGTCTTAACGACATCGCGCTGGCGCTTTTAATGGAACCGATGCTCAGCAATGAAAATCATCATTCTCGGCGCCGGCCAGGTCGGCGGCACCTTGGCAGAACACCTCGCTCGCGAGGAAAACGACATTACGGTCGTGGATACCGACGCGAAAAAGCTGCGCGATCTGCACACCAAACTCGATATCCGCACCGTGACCGGCGCGGGCTCCTACCCGATCGTGCTGCGCCAAGCAGGCTGCGAAGACGCCGACATGTTGATCGCCGTGACCAATAGCGACGAAATCAATATGATCGCCTGCCAAGTGGCCCACACACTGTTTCGCACTCCCACCAAAATTGCCCGGGTGCGCGCTACAGCGTACCTCACCCGCAAGGGGCTGTTTGCCCACGAAGCGATTCCCATCGACGTACTGATCAGCCCTGAGCAGGTGGTCACCGATCACGTGCGTCGCCTGATTGAGCACCCCGGTGCGCTACAGGTACTGGAGTTTGCCGGTGGCCTGGTGCAACTAGTAGCGGTAAAAGCATTCTATGGTGGCCCGCTGGTGGGCCAGGATTTGGCGTTTCTGCGCCGCCATATGCCTAATGTGGATACCCGCGTGGCGGCGATCTATCGCCGTAGCCGACCAATCATTCCCCGTGGCGATACGGTCATCGAAGCCGACGACGAGGTCTTCTTCCTCGCCGCTCGGCGGGATATTCGCGCGGTGATGAGCGAGCTGCGCCGGGTCGAGCGGGATTTTCGCCGGGTGGTGATTGCAGGGGGCGGCAATATCGGCGAACGGCTGGCGGAGCATCTGGAGCATAGCCACCAGGTCAAGATCATCGAGCACAACCTGGAACGCTGCACCACGCTCTCTGAGCGGCTTGATCGCACCGTGGTGCTTCACGGCAGCGCCACCAGCAAACGGCTGCTTGAAGAAGAGAATATCGAAGAGTGCGATATCTTCTGCGCGCTGACCAACGACGACGAGGTCAATATCATGTCGTCGCTACTGGCCAAGCGGTTAGGCGCAAAGAAGGTGCTGACGCTGATTAACAACGCCGCTTATGTAGACTTGGTGCAAGGTGGCGAGATCGATATCGCCATTTCGCCTCAGCAGGCAACCATCGGCAGCCTGCTGACCCATGTGCGCCGCGGCGACATCGTCAATGTCCACTCACTGCGCCGGGGTGCCGCAGAAGCGATTGAAGCGATCGCCCACGGCGACAAGCAGTCCTCTAAAGTGGTTGGGCGCACCATTCGTGAGATCGATCTACCCGAAGGCACCACGATCGGCGCCATTGTGCGCGGTAAAGAGGTCATCATCGCCCATGGCGACGTGATGGTGGAGAGCGGCGACCACGTGATTCTGTTTGTGATCGACAAACGCCGCATTCGTGATGTGGAGCGCTTGTTCCAAGTCGGTCTCACGTTCTTTTGATAACCCCCGAACCACTGCCGCTGGCAGCCAATAACAGGAGCATGCAACAACCATGAGTCTGCGGGTTATTTTGCGCATTTTGGGGCTGCTGCTGATGCTATTCAGTCTTACCATGCTGCCCCCAACGCTAATCTCTCTCTGGTTTCGCGACGGCGTCTGGAGTGCTTACATCAGCGGTATCGCTATTTCGGTGGCCACCGGGCTGCTGCTGTATTTACCTAATCGACGTTCGCAAAAAGAGCTGCGTATCCGCGATGGTTTTATTATCGCTGCCATGTTCTGGACGGTGTTGGCCCTGTTCGGCTCACTCCCCCTAATGCTGTTTGGCGAAGGCTCGCTAAGCATTACCGATGCGGTATTCGAGTCGTTTTCCGGCCTGACCACCACCGGTGCCACGGTGATCACCGGCATCGACTTTTTGCCCGAATCGATTCTTTACTACCGCCAGCAGCTCCAGTGGCTGGGCGGCATGGGGATCGTCGTACTGGCCGTTGCCATCCTGCCCACGCTCGGGGTCGGCGGCATGGCCCTCTACCGTACCGAGATACCAGGCCCTCTCAAGGACTCCAAGCTAACGCCGCGCATCACCGAAACCGCCAAGGCGCTGTGGTATATCTATGCCACGCTCACTGTGGCCTGCATGGTGGCTTATATGTTGGCGGGCATGAGCTGGTTCGATGCCTTGAGCCACAGCTTTTCCACCATCGCCAACGGTGGCTTTTCTACCTACGATGCCAGCATTGGCTATTTTGATAGCGCCACGATTGAGTTGATCTGTGTCGCCTTCATGCTTATTTCAGCGTTCAGTTTCAGCCTGCATTTCATTGCATGGCGTGAAAAAAGTTTGATGCACTATTTTCATGACCCTGAAGCGCGTTTTTTGATGCTTTTTTTGCTGGCCCTGATCGTCGTGACCGTGCTGTCGCTGTGGCTAACGGACACCTACGATACGCTGCGTGGTTTACGGCACGGCGTCTTTCAGGTGGTCTCGGTCGCCACGACCGCTGGCTTCAGTGTCGCTGACTTCTCCATGTGGCCAGGCGCCCTGCCCTTTCTGCTGTTTGTCGCCGCCTTTGTGGGTGGCTGCTCTGGGTCTACCGGTGGCGGCATGAAGGTGATAAGGATTATTTTGATCCTTAAACAAGGCATGCGCGAAATCATGCGCTTAATCCACCCCAATGCGGTCATTGCCGTCAAAGTGGGCAAGGTCAGCGTGCCAGACAGCATTGCCCAAGCGGTATGGGGATTCTTTTCCGTTTACGTACTGCTGTTCTTTTTCATGTTAGTCGGGGTAATGGCGACCGGCGTTGATCAGGTAACCGCGTGGACCACCGTGGGCTCAGCGCTTAATAACCTAGGCCCCGCACTGGGTGAGGCTAGCGCCCACTACGGCGAAATGCCCATTTTGGCAAAATGGATACTGGTACTGGCCATGCTGCTAGGACGCCTGGAAATTTTTACCGTGCTCGTACTGTTTACGCCCGCTTTCTGGCGGCGTTAAGCACTTCACGCCTGCCCCTTATTGATCGATTTGAGAGCTGTTAATGAACCAAGATGATACGTCTCACCAAGAAGCTTCTCAGCAAGCGCGTGGGCCACTGGCGCAAACGCCCAGCTCGCTGCCGGCCACTAGCGGGCCATTAAAAACCTTCACGATCGGCGAAACCCGCTACACGCTGCTGGGAACGGCCCATGTGTCGGCTGAAAGCGCCGACGATGTGCGGGCGCTATTGGCAAGTGACGCTTTTGATGCGGTCGCTATTGAGCTGTGTGATGCCCGCCACCACAGCATGTCGAACCCCGACGCCATGGGCGAGCAGGATCTTTTCCAGGTATTCAGAGAAGGCAAGGCAGGCATGGTCGCGGCGAGCCTGGCGCTCGGCGCTTTTCAACAACGGATCGCCGATCAATCCGGCATCCAGCCTGGCGCAGAAATGCGCGCCGCCGTGGAAGAAGCCAGCCGGCGCCAGCTACCGTTACTCTTAGTTGACCGGGATGTAGGCGTAACGCTGAAGCGCATCTACCGCAACGTGCCGTGGTGGCAGCGCTTTTCGCTTTTTTCTGGGCTTATCGGCAGCGTACTTTCCCGGCAGGATGTCTCTAAAGAAGACATCGAAAAGCTCAAAGAGGGTGATATGCTGGAAGCGACCTTCAGCGAATTTGCCGCGGAGTCCGAAGCGCTGTATTCGCCGCTGATTCGCGAGCGCGACCGCTACATGGCGCTTCGCTTGGCCGAAGAGGCGCCGCCGGGGCGTTACCAGCATGTGCTGGTGGTGATCGGTGCGGGCCACCTAAAAGGCACCGGCGAACACTTGGAAGCCCCACTGCCCGCCGACCCTAAAGTAGAGCGCGAATCGCTGGAAGCCACGCCACCGCCGTCCAAACTGTGGAAAGCGCTGCCGTGGCTGATTACCGCGCTGGTCCTCACCGGCTTTGCGATTGGTTTTTCGCGTAATACCGACCTTGGCTGGCAGTTGGTACTTGAGTGGTTCTTGATTAACGGCATTCTCTCTGGCGGGGCGACCATCATTGCCCTGGCGCACCCGGTGACCGTGATTGCGACTTTCTTTGCCGCTCCGCTGACCTCGTTGAACCCAACGATTGGAGCAGGCTTTGTCGCCGCTGGGGTTGAGCTTTATATGCGCAAACCCAAAGTGCGCGATTTTTCATCGCTGCGCCATGATGTCACGCAATTAAAAGGCTGGTGGCAAAACCGTGTATCGCGCACCCTTTTGGTGTTCATTCTGGCCACCTTGGGGTCTGCCATTGGCACCTGGGTAGCCGGGTTCAGAATCGCCGGCGCTCTATTTGGCAGTGGCAGCGCGTAAATAGACTATCACAGCGCTCATTGCTCAATGGGCGCTGCTTCTTGCTTGGCTAATAGGCGCCGCATCGCCGCAGTCGGTGAGTCGATTCTGTGGTGCAAGCGGCTTGCCGCGTAGCTATCGTTAAACACCTCAAAGTAATCATCCAGCACATCCGCAGCAACCGTATCCCCGCCTTGACGCAGCAGTTCAATCGCCACTTCCGCCGTACACAAATGCGCTTTTGACGCCGGTTTGCGCAGCCGATAGCGCGTCTCCCGCTCGGTATTCAACGGCAGTACGGGAAGTGGATCAAGGTAAGCGCTCTTGCGAAACATCCGCCGTGCCTGACGCCAAGTGCCATCCAAAATGATAAACACTGGAATACGCGCCTGCTCTTTCTCCTTGTGAACCGCCTCGATACCCACTACCCGATCCGCATAGTCGGGTTGGTCATCGGGGAAAATCACAAAGGGGGCATAGCGGGGGTCTTTCAACAGCGCTGCCAGCTGTGCATCCGGCGCCTTACGGTACCAAGTAAAGATTCGAGTCTCGCTAAGCACATCACCAATCAAGCGACCTGTATTCGTCGGTTTGTAGTGCTCTATCGGATGCGTTAACAGCCATACCTGAGCAACGCTTTGCGCCTTCACTTGATAGGGACACAAACAATTTAGCGCCGGTAAATTGCAACCTTCACAGCGCGTAACAAAACTGCCGCGAGCTTTGAATTCACGCCTGGGCGGGCGCGGGTGCTCCGCATCTGAATCATGAGTGACGGTGCCATGATCAATAGAGCGATCGTTCAAAGCACTCTCATCAACAGAGCTTTCAAAAGCAGACATCCGCGCTCCAAAGAGTAGGGAAACTAAGACTAAAAGGGCGCAGAGTATAAATGAGCGCGTCGTCTTTTGACGAATATTTCCAACACCACTGTAAACCTAAAAATATCTCAGCGTTGACACCCAAAGCGCAACGCCGCTAAAGTCTCGTCAACCATTAAAGGTAAAAAGGTTTACAGATGACCATGCATTACGAACAGCTTCTTCATGAGCAGCGTCACGACTGGACGCTAGAAGAGATCAACGCGCTTTTTGCGCTGCCGTTCAATGATTTGCTGTTTCAAGCTCAGCAGGTTCACCGTGCCCACTTTGATGCTAACGCGGTGCAGGTCTCTACCCTGCTATCGATCAAAACCGGCGCCTGCCCGGAAGACTGCAAATACTGCCCCCAATCCGGCCACTACAATACCCAGCTTGAAAAAGAGAAGCTGCTGGAAATTGAGAAGGTGGTCGAACAGGCCAAGGCAGCGAAACAAGCCGGCGCCAGCCGTTTTTGCATGGGTGCCGCCTGGCGCAGCCCCCGTGATAAAGACTTGCTGTTAGTCGAAGAGATGGTTCGTCAGGTGAAAGCGGTAGGCCTGGAAACTTGTATGACGCTGGGGATGGTCGACGGCGAACAGGCCAGACGATTGGCCACGGCAGGGCTCGATTACTACAACCACAACCTGGATACCTCGCCGGAGTTCTACGGCGAGATCATCACCACCCGCACCTACAGCGACCGCTTGGAGACACTCTCCAATGTGCGCGACGCGGGCATGAAGGTCTGCTCCGGCGGCATTCTCGGCATGGGCGAAGATGCCAAAGATCGTAGCGCCTTGTTGCAACAGCTGGCCAAGCTCTCACCGCACCCTGAATCCGTGCCGATCAATATGCTGGTGAAAGTGCCCGGCACACCACTGGAAAATGTCGAAGATTTAGATCCCATCGAGTTCATACGCGCCATTGCGGTCGCCCGCATCATGATGCCGCAAAGCCATGTACGGCTCTCAGCTGGCCGTGAGCAGATGAGCGAATCAACCCAGGCGCTGGCGTTTCTGGCAGGCGCCAACTCAATCTTCTACGGCGACAAACTACTGACCACCGGCAACCCTCAAGTGGATCGCGACCGTGCGCTATTTGCCAAGCTGGGCCTGCACCCTGAGAAGCGCGAGACCTGCGAAAGCGAGGATACCCAAGCGGCACGCCTTGCCCAACAGGCACAGCAGCAGGTGCACGCCGAACGCGTCGCCGAGCTGGCGGTAGACGCCAGTGTCTGAAGCGTGGCGAGAGCGGCTAGCCGATGCCTGCGCTGATCGCCAGCAGGCGCAACGCTGGCGAACCCGCCAAGTTGTGGCAAGTGACGCTTCCGGTTCGTCTCTCGACTTTGCCGGTAACGACTACCTGGGTCTCGCCCAGGACCCTCGCGTCTTTGAAGCCCAGGCGGAAGGCGCTCGCCGGTACGGGGCGGGCGCCGGCGCCTCGCATTTGGTTAGCGGCCACCTGGAGGTTCACGACGCCCTGGAAGAAGCGTTAGCGCGCTGGACAGGCCGCGAACGTGCGCTGCTATTTTCTACCGGCTATATGGCCAATCTTGGCGTGCTACAAGCGCTAGCCGACCGCCATACCGCTATTTTCCAAGACCGCCTCAACCACGCATCGCTAATTGATGGCGCCGCGTTAAGCGGTGCCCGCTCGCGACGCTTTCATCACCACGATGCCATTGATCTGGAAAGCCTGCTGGCGCGCAGTGAGTCCCCGCATAAGCTCGTGGTCAGCGATGGCGTTTTCAGTATGGATGGCGATATCGCCGACATTGCCACGCTGGTCGAAGTCAGTCAGCAGCACAGCGCCTGGCTGATGATTGATGATGCCCACGGCGTAGGCGTACTAGGCGACAATGGCAGCGGATGTGTGGGCAGCACCTGGAGTAGCGCGGACGTGCCGGTTCTTGTCGGCACGTTAGGAAAAGCATTAGGCACCGCTGGGGCGTTTGTGGCCGGGGATAGCGCGTTAATCGAACACTTGATTCAGTTTTCGCGCAGTTATGTGTACACCACCGCCCAACCCCCGGCCATTGCTGCGGCCACCCTCAAATCGCTGTCGATCGTTCAGGAGGAGCCCGAACACCGCGCTCAGCTAAACGCCAATATCGCTTACTTTCGACGCGAGGCGCTGCATTTGGAGCTACCTCTTAGCGATTCGGCTACCCCCATTCAGCCGCTGATCCTGGGAGAGGAAGCGCGCACCCTAAGCTGGGCGTTACAGCTCCAGCACAAGGGTATACAGGCGGGGGCGATTAGACCGCCAACGGTGCCCAAGGGTGAATCCCGTCTGCGTGTGACTTTAAGCGCTCGCCATCAGCACGACGATATTGACCAGCTATTAACCGCGCTCCACCACTGCCAGCATCAAGAGGCGTTATGCAGCCCCTGCACTTAATACTGCTCTCCGGCTGGGGAGTCGACCAGCGTATTTGGCAGCCGCTTGAGGCGCTCTGGCCCACCAGCCTAACGGTCCAGGCGGTAGAGTGGCCCGGCTACGGCGACACTTACCCGCTTGCGGCCAACGCGTCGCTGGAAGAGTTGGCAGATGCTATGGCCGAGCCGCTAGCAAGCGACGCGGTCTGGGTCGGCTGGTCAATGGGCGGACTACTGGCGACGGCGCTACTGGCGTATCTTCCCCCACCCCGGGGTTTGATCCTGCTCGGTGCAGGGGATGCGTTTTGTAGTAAAGACGAGGTCAGTGCTAAAGGGGGTGTCACTAGCGCCGAGCTGAGCGCCTTCCAACGCGCCTGCCAGCGCGACCCCACCGCGACGTGGCAACACTTCTTGCGCTGGCAAGCACAAGGAGAGTCCAGCCCTCGGCAGGCTTACCGGCAACTGCGTGATTGGCTGGGCGATATGCCGCCTGCCGATAACACCACCCTAGCGACGGGCCTGCACTGGCTAGCATCGATTGATAATCGCTCACGCTTAGCAGCGCCGCCTTGCCCGGTTGTGCGTTTTATTGGCGAACATGATCCATTAATCGCCCCTCCCCAACGCAGCAATAGCGTAATTCTAAACGGTGTCGGCCACTGCCCGATGCTCTCACAGCCCCAGGCACTTGCCACTGCGATTATTCGTCATACCACTTTGATGGCTAACGCCAACACGGCAATTTTATGAGTGATTTAACGCTGAGCAGCGAAACTAACTGGCAGGCCCGTGTCGCCCACGCCTTCTCCCGGGCCGCTCCCCGCTACGATGCACTCGCCACGGCCCAGCGCCAGATAGGTCAACGGCTTTGGGATGCGCTACCACCGGTTGCTCGCCACGTGCTGGATATAGGCTGTGGCACCGGCTACTGGACACAGCGATTGGCGAAACGTTACCCATGCGCTCAGATCACCGGGTTAGATTTAGCGCCCGGCATGCTGGAACAGGCGCGAAAGCGCTACGGTGACAGCATCGAGTGGCAGCATGGCGACGCTGCTGCCCAACCATTCGATGAGTGTTTTTTCGATCTGGTGTTTTCCAATTTGGCGGTGCAGTGGTGCTCCGAGATTGGCGCGGTGATGGATGAGCTTTACCGAATTCTCACGCCCAGCGGGCAGGCGCATATGACGACGCTGCTGCCAGGCACGCTGAGGGAGATCGCTTTTGCCTGGCAGCGCCCCGAGGCGCTGCTACAAACGCCTGATCGCGCCAGCGTCGCCAGAGCCATCGGCGAAAGCGGCTTAACCATCACCCGGCAGACGACTACCGTTGAGCGCTTCTATTACCCTGACTTGAAGGCGGTAATGGCGTCTATCAAAGGTGTCGGCGCTCAGATTGCCCGGCCACAAGCCAGCCTTAGTCGAAATGACATCGCCGCCGCACAAGCGCGCTTTGAACAACTCCGCCAGCCGGAAGGCCTACCCGTGAGCTACCACTGCTTAACGCTGCAATTGGAAAAATCGCTATGAACGTCTGGTTTGTGACTGGCACCGATACCGATGCGGGGAAAACATTGGTGACTAGCGGCTTGCTATATGCCGCCCGCCAACAGCAGTTGAGCACGCTGGGCTTAAAACCCATCGCCTCGGGCAGCCAAGCGACGCATGAAGGCCTGCACAATAGCGATGCCCTCGCCCTTCAGCATCAAAGCGTGCCGCTGGTCGGCTACGCCACGGTGAATCCCATCGCCTTTGCCCCCGCCATCGCGCCGCACCTAGCTGCAATAGAGGCGGGACAGCGGCTTGAGGTTAGCGCTGTTACTCACTGGCTGAGTGAAACGATCAAACAAACAGCCAGAGACGTCACCCTGATTGAAGGCGCCGGTGGCTGGCGCGTACCGTTAAACGAGCAGGAAGATTTCTCCGACCTGGCGATAGCGCTTGAGCTGCCGGCAATTCTGGTGGTTGGCTTAAAACTAGGCTGCTTAAACCATGCCCGCTTAACGGCAGAAGCCATTCGCGCCGACGGCTTGGTAGTAGCAGGATGGGTTGGCAGCGTGGTAGACCCCGCCTTTGCGGCTGACACAGACCGCTTTGAGGCCAATATTGCCCATTTGAACGCCAAGCTGGCGGCCCCCTGTTTAGGCATCATCCCCCATCTTGATGCCCCCGACGCCGAGAATGCCGCCCCCTATCTCTCCCTGGAGCCGTTATGAAAACGCCAGTTTGGCACCCTTATGCTCACCTAAAAACCCAGACGCCCGCGCCCAAGGTGGTGGGCGGTGACGGCGCTCACTTTGTGCTCGAGAGCGGCGAGCGTCTGCTGGATGCCACCTGCTCCTGGTGGTGCATGATTCACGGCTACGGCCATCCGCGTTTGGTGGCTGCCATTCGCGAACAGTCGGGCGAGCTGTGTCATGTCATGCTCGGCGGCTTGACGCATGAGCCCGCCGACCGGTTGGCCCGTGAACTGGTACGTATCACCCCCACCGGACTGAACCACGTTTTCTATTCGGACAGTGGCTCGGTGGGCATGGAAGTGGCAATGAAAATGGCCCTTCAGTACCAGGTACTCACCGGCCACCCCGGTAAGCGAAAGATGCTCTCACTGATGAAGGCTTACCACGGCGACACCACCGGCTGCATGGCGGTGTGCGATCCCGCAGAAGGCATGCACAGCCTGTTCGCCAGCTTATTGCCACAGCACCATTTTGCCCCGGCCCCCACTGCCCCATTCAATGCTACCACTGAGCAGGTCGAGCACGATCTTAGCGCCTTGCGTAGCGTGCTTGAGCGACACCATGATGAGATCGCCGCGCTGCTGATGGAGCCCCTGTTACAAGCAGCAGGCGGGCTCAATATGACCTCACCTGGCTATGTTACTGGCGCCAGGGAACTGTGCGATGAGTTTGGGGTGCTGCTGATTTTTGATGAGGTAGCCACCGGCTTTGGCCGCACCGGCAAACTGTTTGCTGCCGACCACGCGGATGTCACGCCAGATATCATGGTGCTCTCCAAAGGCTTGACCGGCGGCTATTTGGGCCATGCGGCAACGCTCGCCACGGATCGCGTCCATAACGCCTTTATCGGCGACACGCCTCAACACGCCTTTATGCACGGGCCTACCTTTATGGGCAACCCGCTGGCCTGTCGCGTGGCGTTGGAAAGCCTGCATGTCTTCGAGGAGGATAACTATCTGGGCAAGATTGCCACGCTCAGCCAGCAGTTGCAGCGTGAGCTACTCGAAGACCAAGTACTTAATGCACACCCGGCCGTGGCCGACATTCGCGTGCTCGGCGCCACCGCCGTGATCGAAGCGCACTCCGCTGAAGCGTTAGAGGGTATAGGCGACTTCGCTCGCGAGCGCGGCGTTTGGCTGCGCCCCATCGGGCGCTGGCTCTATACCATGCCCGCCTACATCACCTCGACAGCAGAAATCACTCAAATTACCAGCGTCATGAAAGCGTGGTTTTTTGAGTCATCTTAATCTCAGGAAAGCAGCAAATTACCCTGCTGCTTCCAGCGATTGACCAGCGCCGGAACGCCCTCACCGGCGGTGGTATTAATGGCCAACACGCCGGGCGGGCTAAGCATATCCGCTTCCGGGTCGACCAGTGCGCAGGGGGTATCGTAGTCAATGTAGGATAACAGTGATGCCGCAGGCATGACGGCCAGCGACGTTCCGACGACCAGCAGAAAGTCCGCCTGACTCACCAGTTCGCAGGCTTCCGCAAATAGCGGCACCGCCTCGCCAAACCAGACCACATCGGGTCGCAGTTGGCTGCCCTTATCGCACACATTGCCCAGCTCGATACCGCCTTTGGGAAGCGGGTAGCGCATGCGTTCATCGACCGATGAGCGCGCTTTTAAAATTTCGCCATGCAAGTGCAGCACATGGCGCGAGCCTGCCCGCTCGTGCAAGTCGTCAATATTCTGGGTAATGATACTGACGCCGAAGCCATTTTGCTCAAGAGCAGCCAACGCCTTGTGCGCGGCATTGGGCTTGGCACGCCGTATCTGCTCACGGCGCTGGTTGTAAAAATCCAGTACTTGCTGGGGATTTCGTTTCCACCCCTGGGGCGTGGCCACCTCTTCGACCGGGTGGTTCTCCCACAAGCCGTCGCTGGCACGAAAGGTTTTAATACCACTTTCGGCACTAATTCCGGAACCGGTAAACACCACCAAATGGGGGTTTGCTGCCATGGTTACCTCATCGTCACTGGTTGGCGACCTAAATAAAAATCTAATAGACCAGCTGTCCTATCTTACCGACGAAACGCTGCTTATTCCGGTAAGGGTAAACATCAATGACGCGACCATCCACTATGGCCTGCTGCAGCGCTAACCAGTAACCGGGGTCAAATAGCTCTGGATGCTGCTCTATAAACAGGCGGCGCAGCACCGGGTTAGCGAACATAAAGGGGCCGAACTCCTCAGGGAAAATATCGTTTTGTCCGATGGATAGCGTATCGCCCCCCTGATAATCGTTGCCGACAGCTTTGGGTAGTTGCCGAAAACGGCATTCGGTGAGGTAGCAGACCTCATCGTAGTCGTAGAAGATCACGCGGCCATGGCGGGTAACACCGAAATTCTTCAACAGCATATCGCCAGGAAAGATATTCGCCGCAGCCATCTGCTTGATGGCGTTGCCGTAATCCTTCAGCACCATCGCTTTTTCTTGGTCGCTGCACTGTTCTAGGTAAATATTCAGCGGCGTCATCATACGTTCGGTATAGCAGTGCTTGATAATGACTTTGTCGTCTTTCAACACAACGGTTGAGGGCGCCACTTCCAGTAAGTGCTCCAGGCACTCCGGCGCAAAATGATCCTGGCGGACAATAAAATTGGAGAACTCCTGAGTATCGGCCATGCGCCCTACTCGGTCATGGCGTTTTACTAGCCGATACTTTTCGCGTACCACGGCGTGGGTCACATCTTTGGCCGGGTCGAATTTATCTTTGATGATTTTAAATACGGTGCGAAAGCTGGGTAACACGAACACCGCCATTACCATACCGCGCACGCCTGGGGCGATAATAAATTGATCCTCGCGCTTGGCGACCTGACGATTCAGTGCTCGGAAAAACTCGGTTTTACCATGTTTGAAGAAGCCGATGGCAGCGTAAAGCTCGCCCTCAGGTTTGTGCGGCATCAGCTGCTGCAGGTAATCGACAAACTCCCTGGGTACCGCCACCTCCACCTGGAAATAGGCGCGGGTGAAAGAGAAGATAATCGACACCTCGTCGGTTTCGATCAGTACCGTATCCAGGTGTAGGCAGGGGTCGCCTCCCTGCTGCTCGCCAAATCCCTCGCCATGGAGTACCGGCAGCACCAGCGGTACTTGCTCGCCGCCGCCCAGGATTCGCCCGACCAAATAGGCGCCTTTATTGCGATAAAAGACGCTATTCAGTAACTCGATTTCAGCATCACCGGCGTTCAACATCGCGGCGGGTAAGTGCTGCTGTAAAAAAGTGGCGCCGAGATGGGTATCTTGGTCTATTGCCGCAAAACGGTTTTCGAAGGGCGCATCAATAAGCGCCCATTTGAGCGCCGCCTGCCAGTCGCCATCCACCTGTTTGCGACGGCAGAGATCAATTCCCGAGCGATGGGCAGCATCCTCCCGTGAGCTATACACGAACATCCAGTCGTTGCGGATATGGCGATGATGGAAAATAGCGCAGAACAGCGAGTTAAAAAAAGTCTCGGCCAGCTCGTAATCAAGCCGATGGCTAATCAGCTCGGCGTAGTGGTGACGCGCTTCGCGCCAACTCTCGCAGTGTGAGACGAGGTCGGGGTCGAAGGTGCGCTTTAAGCGCCCAAGCGTAACGTCGATTTTCTCCTTGTAGAGATTGATTCGTTCGGCGGAGGCTTGCTGCGCATCGCGCCAAGCGGCATCGCGGAAGCGGCGGCTGGCATCGGCGGTAATCTCCTTAAAGCGCGCTCTGTATTCATCAAAACCGTGCAAAATAGTCGTGGCTAAGCGGTACGCTGGAGAGTGTTTCAAGGGCCAAACTCCTGATCATTTTTACCAGCTTCGCGTAACGGAAAACTACATGCGAGACGACCTTGGTGGGTAGCCCACGCTAATTAACGCACGTTCTCAATACGCTCGACGCGTAAACAGAAAGGCCCAGCAGTGCGGTCAGCAATCAAGAAGCCGAGCTGGTGAATGTCACTTGGTGTTATAGCGGGGGCATCATCTAGAACGGTGCCTCGCCGCACTGCTTCAAAAGCATCCCATGAAAAGTGCAGCGTCTCCCAGGCATCTTGTGAAGGGGTAAACTTCACTCGGTACGCTGAGGCATTGCCAAGGGAGGTGCTTTTAAGGCGCAGTTGATAGGTACGCCCACCGCCCCGCACCGTCAACGCGATGCCCTGGGCATCCGCTAGGGTGGGCTCAAAACCGTTAGGGTCCCGGCGAACGGAGGCAAAGCCACCACCGTTTTCCAGCGACATCTCGCCATGAAAGTGGCCTTCGTTGTCAGTAACGCTAAACGTGCTCTGTGAAACACCGCCCATTACGCCATCATCCACCGCGTACCAGCGCTGCTGCTCGTTTGGGCTATCAAATGTCAACGACATGACGACTCCTTATCATTAGCCAAAAAAGCCTCTTTGCCGCTGGGCAAAGAGGCTTGTTCAGCCTAGGCGATTAGCCTCGCAAATTACAGCTTCGCTGTCGTGACCGCTGGGTCTGAACCACTATCATTCAGCTCTTCCGGTGACGCCACCACCAGCGCAAACTCCTCCTCGGCGGTTTTCGCGACAAGGTGATGCTTACTGTAGAGGAAGAAGTAGGCAGCGCCCACAACGAACAGCACGATGGTGTAGTTGAAGGCACGTGGGTCGAAGGCATATACCCCAGTTAGCGCGACCAGGGAAAGCACCAGCGCAATCCCTGAGGTGACGACACCGCCAGGGGTTTTATACGGGCGCGGCAGGTCGGGCTGCTTTACCCGCAGGAGAATATGGCTGAGCGCCATAAGCGCGTAAGAGATCGTCGCCCCCACCACGGCCATCCCCAGCATCAGATCGCCTTCACCGCTCAACGACACCAGAAAGCCAAACACGCCGGGCACGATAGGGCACTTTACGGCCGCTGGTTAGCGACAGCGGTTTGGGTAAATACCCTGCACGGGAGAGCGCAAACACTAAGCGGCTGTAGCCATAAATAATCGAGAAGAAGGAGGCGATCAGCCCCGCCAGGCCCAGTACGTTCACCACGGTTGCCAGGGTCGGATTGCCCGCTGCGTTCAACGCATCCACCAGCGGCACGCCGCTTTGACCGATCATCTCGGCGCCCGCGGCGCCGGCCAGCAGCACCACGACCAGCAGCGCGGTGAAGAGCAGGAACAGCATCGCGCCGATAATGCCTTTGGGCATGTCCCGGGCGGGGTCTTTGGCTTCTTCCGCCGCCAGCGGTACGCCTTCCACCGCCAGAAATAGCCACATGCCAAACGGCAGCGCCGCCCAAACGCCGTACCAGCCAAACGGCATAAAGGTGCTCGCCCCCGCCGCATCGGTGGCGGCAATATCGAACAGGTTAGCGGCATCAAAATCACCGATCAGCGCGACCGCGGTGGCGAGAATAGCGAACACCGCCAAGCCACTAATCACCATCATGACTTTTAGCGCTTCCCCTACCCCCGCTAAGTGAATGCCGATAAATAGCGCGTAGAAAATGAGATAGACCAGCGGGCCATTGATACCCAGCAACGACTCAACGGCGGCGCCAATGAAAATTACAATGGCCGCCGGTGCCAGGGCATACTCGATCAAAACCGCCAGCCCGGTTAAGTAACCACCGGCAGGCCCCATGGCCTGGCGGGCAAAGCTGTAGCCGCCGCCCGCGGCGGGAATCGCTGCCGACATTTCGGCAAGCGACAGCACCAGTGCCAAATACATCAACGCCATTAAACAGGCCGCTATCGCAAAGCCACCCCAACCCGCTTCTGCAATACCAAAGTTCCAGCCGGCGAAGTCACCGGAAATAACGTAGGAAACCCCAAGCCCCGCCAGCAGTATCCAGCCCGCGGTGCCTTTGCGCAGCTGACGTTTCGCCAGATACGCCTGATCAATCGATGGTTGTGTCATCGTTTTGCCCTTTCAGTGTGGAACGAAATCGTCGTCAGCGGCGTGCTGTTGTTTATCAACGTTGTTCCATGTTGTTGTGTATGTGTTGTTATTGGGGTGCTGGTCTTGGATGTGTACGTTTGTTAATCAGCAACCAGAAAGTTTCGCGTCGAGCTTGCGGCGCCTGATGCCGAGTCACCTTCCAGCACATCGTCTTCGCTGCGGTCTTTTAATTTAACCCCCGACAATTTGAGCTGACGGGCCTCTTTTAACAGCAGAAAGAAGCGTCTTGCCGCTTCCTCGACCTGCAAGCCAGCCGGGCGAACATTGGAAATGCAGTTGCGTCGGTCGTCTCTTAGTCCCGGCTCAGGCGCCCAGGTCATGTAAAGCCCCAGGCTGTCCGGCGAACTAAGCCCGGGTCGTTCACCAATCATCACCAGCACGGCGTCAGCATTGAGCAGTGCGCCGATTTCATCGCCAATGGCCACCCGCCCTTGCTCGACGATCGTTAACGGCGCTAGCTGCCAATCAGCGGCATCGCTATCAAACGTTTGGTAAAGCGCGCGAAGAAACGGGGCGCTATTTTGCTGCACGGCCAGCGCCGAAAGCCCATCGACCACCACGACCGCCAAATCAAAGCGCTGCTGAGACGCAGCCGCTTGCTGCAGGTGCTCACGGGTCTCATCGTTAAGGCGACGCCCATAGTCGGGCCTTTGCAAGTACATGGCGCGCTCTTGAGCTTGACTGTGCAGGCGCAGCGGCGCTTCAGATAAATCCAGGGTTTGGGTCAGCTCGTTGGAGAGCGCTTCCACGTCTAACGGGCAGTGGACCGCATCCTGTGCCTGGGCGTGTGCTAGTTGAAACGCCAGCAGCTTACTGGTTGGCAGGCTGATGCCCGCACGCCCCAAGCCAATGCGCGCATCGGTAAAGGCATTCAACCGCTCCCAGGCGTTTTCCACCACGATGGGGGATGACGGATCATGTGCCATGGCGCGGCTCCTTGGGCAGGTGACGCAGGCTGTTGGCGAAGGCGGCCGGGAGCTGGTCGTTTAACCGATGTGTGCTGACATCCTGGAAGATCTGCATCTCTTCGAGCCAGCGCTCAAATTCCGGCGCGGCCTTCAGCCCCAGCACCCGCCGCGCATACAAAGCGTCATGGAAAGAGGTGGTCTGGTAATTGAGCATGATGTCGTCAGAACCAGGAATGCCCATGATGAAGTTGCAGCCTGCCACGCCGAGCAGCGTGAGCAGGTTATCCATATCATTTTGATCCGCCTCGGCGTGGTTGGTGTAGCAGACATCACAACCCATGGGCACGCCTAACAGCTTGCCGCAGAAGTGGTCTTCAAGGCCCGCACGGGTGATCTCTTTGCCGTCGAATAGGTACTCGGGGCCGATAAAGCCCACCACGGTATTGACCAGCAGTGGATTGAACTTACGCGCTACCGCGTAAGCGCGGGCTTCGCAGGTTTGCTGATCGAGCCCGTGATGGGCGTCGGCGGAGAGCGAGCTGCCCTGCCCCGTTTCGAAATACATGACGTTGCGGCCCACAGTGCCACGATTGAGCGACTGCGCCGCCGCTTCGGCCTCGGCGAGGGTGCTCAAATCAAAGCCGAAACTGCGATTAGTGGCTTCAGTACCGCCGATCGACTGAAAGACCAGATCGACCGGGGCGCCCTGCTCGATCGCTTCCAAGGTATTGGTGACATGAGTGAGCACGCAAGATTGGGTGGGTATTTGATACTTCTGAATCACCTCATCCATTAGGCGCATCAGCTTGACGCTCTGGGCGACGTTATCGGTGGCGGGATTGATGCCAATCACCGCATCGCCGCTGCCATAGAGCAAACCGTCGAGAATGCTTGCGGCAATGCCGGTCACATCGTCCGTCGGGTGATTGGGCTGGAGTCGAGTAGAGAGACGCCCCGGCAGACCAATTGTGTTGCGAAAAGCGGTAGTGACCCGGCACTTTTTAGCCACCAGAATTAAGTCCTGATTGCGCATCAGCTTGCTAACAGCAGCGGCCATTTCGGGGGTAATCCCCGCTTTCACCTCCGTTAGTACGTTACTACTCGCGTGATCGGAAAGTAGCCAGTTACGAAAGTCCCCGACCGTCAGATGGCGAAGCGGGGCAAAAGCATCGGCATCATGATCATCGATAATGAGCCGGGTGATCTCATCATCCTCGTAAGGAATTAACGCCTCGTTCAAAAAAATCGTCAGCGGAAGTTCGGCCAACACCATTTGCGCGATCACGCGCTCTTCGGCGCTCTCTGCCATCACGCCAGCCAAACGGTCGCCGGAACGCGGCGGTGTGGCTTTGGCCATCAACTCCGCCAGGCTTGCAAAGCGGTAGTGGCGGCCCCCCACCGTAGTTTGATAGGTCTGCGCCATAGAGCGTTCCTTTTTATCATGACGGCTTTACATCGCGCTGACTGCGCGTTGAGGTACAAAACTTGCTTGTTTCCACCATAGCGCTATCACTAGAGAGGGAGTATCGAGTTTTGGCAAACTCGCCGACATTCCTTTTAATCTAATAAACACAATTGCTTAATGCATTTACCAAGTGTTTTTTAATGCCGCTAACACCCTGGGGAGAGCTTTATGACCACGCTCGACAGCACATTTGCACCAAAAAGATGCATTCAGGAAGCATTTGATGCCGATGAGCATGCACAAAACTTAACCCGGTGGCAGCAGGAGTACGACCAGCTCAGCCCAGGCAGCTTCTACGGGCGGCTGGATGAAGTGGCGTTAGAAACCATGCAGGTGTTCAAAGAACATACAGGCCAAGCGCTGCGACAGCAGTGCAAAGTGTGGCCAGAATCGCTATGGATCGGCATTCCCGCCAACCAGCAAGGTTCGCGCATCAATGGGCAAACGCTCACCGATGGCGAGGTAATGTGCCGCCCTGGCGGGTGTGATTTTGAACTGGTGACGCCGGAAAAATTCGATATTTATGGTCTGGTGATCCAGTTGCCTGCGTTGTCAGCGGCAGCCGAGCGACAGGGGATTCGCTTAGATACACATTGGCACTTAATGCCGCGTCGGCAAGCAGCTCGCGATACCCTGCGCTCTGTATCGTTTCTCATTGAGCGCCTGCTCAACAGCCAGACATTGGCAATTGCCAGCCATATTCACCAAGACATACTGCTCATGGCGCTTCTGACGTTATTACAGCGGGAGCAGCCCAGCACCGAGCTGCCGCCTAGCTACGCCCATCGTAAGGAAGTCGTTGACCGCGTTAAGCGCTATGTAGATGAGCATTTGGACGGGCCAGTGACGATGGAGGAGCTCTGCCAACTGACCCACGTTAGCCGCCGAACACTGCAGTACAGCTTTACAGCCATTTTAGGCATTAGCCCGCTACAGTTTTTACGACTGACCAGGCTGAACCGCGTGCGCCGAGCACTGCGTGCGGCATCGCCCGAGCAGTCGGTCACAGGAATTGCCACTTATTGGGGATTTTGGCATTTGGGGCAGTTTGCCCACGATTATAAACAGCAGTTCGGTGAGTGCCCGTCGCATACACTGAATGCGAAAACGTTATGAGCCAGTGGTCATAGCGCTCGTACAAGCCAGCCTCTCAGCCGGCTTGTTTGAACGCGAGCGTCGTTAAATAAAACAGCAAGCTTAGTTGAACGTAGGCAGGTGCTTGGATTCGCGCCCTGGAATGCCTAACTCAAACCAGCTTCGATGCGCCCTGCTGTCGCCCCATACACGGTAATGCAGTTGCGACATCATCACTGGGTCATCCAGAAAATCCAACCGCTCCAATCGGCCCATCCCCGCAGGCCCTACCGATACAGCGCGAGCAACCCGTTCTTCTCGACGCTGACGAATTGGCGCGACCTCGTTATGCCGTGATGTTCCTAAAGCTGTTGCCAACGCGTTAGGCACGGGGTCTACCACCACTTGGGCAAAAGAGGGGGTCGACATTCCTGTGTTCATACGGGTAAGTAAGCTCACCATGCGCCGTAGCACCCGAGGCGGTTGGGTTTCTTCAGGAATCCGAAACAGCCGGTGTTGAAAGCTGATTTGTCCTAGCGAAACACGGCTCGATAGTGCCGACACCGGAATTGAGAGCATTAACGCGACGACGATAGGCGAAAGCCACCAAAGGAAGGTAGGTTCCATTGCGTACACGCCCGCTGCCCACACAGCCCCTAGTAGGGTTTGGCTCCAATGGGTACGGATGGCATCTCCCCACGTCGTGTCGCTATTTTCCCGGGATGGTGAGCGCCATTGAACCGCCCAGCCCATCAATGACGTCAGCACAAATCGAGTGTGAAACAGCATTCTCACTGGCGCTAATAGCATGGAGAAAAGCGACTCAAGCACCATGCTCATCAATACCTTGAGCGGACCGCCGAAGTGACGGCTGCCCTTTATCCACACCAGCAATACGCTCAGCAACTTAGGCAAGAACAGCAGTAATGCCGTCACGCCAAACAAGCCCACCGCCAAGGTTGGATTCCATTGCGGCCAAACAGGAAACAGCATCCCCGGCTCAGGAAAGTAATCGGGCGTGCTAAAGGTATGCACGGCTAAAAGAGCCGTAGAAAGGACTAAGAAAAGTAACCATAGCGGGGCTGAAAGATAGGACATTAAACCGGTCAGGAAGACGGCACGGTGAACGGGGTGTATGCCTTGTGAGAAAAACAGCCGGAAGTTCATCAAATTTCCGTGACACCAGCGCCGGTCACGGTTGAGCTCATCCAGCAAATTAGGTGGCATTTCTTCATAGCTGCCTTCCAAATTATAGGCAATCCACACCCCCCACCCCGCGCGCCGCATCAGCGCGGCTTCGACAAAGTCATGGGATAATATCTCACCGGACATAGAGCCTTTACCGGGCAGCGGCGCGAGTATGCAGTGCTGCATAAACGGGGCCAGACGGATGATCGCGTTATGTCCCCAGTAGTGCGACTCGCCCAACTGCCAAAAATGGAGCCCGGCGGTAAACAGCGGCCCGTAAACCCGCGTCGCAAACTGCTGCATGCGTGCGTATAGATTGAGACGCCCCGAAGCGCGTGGCGCGGTTTGGATAATCCCGACCCTGGCGTGCACCTCCATCATTTGCACCAGCCGAGTCAGGCACTGCCCGCTCATGACGCTATCGGCATCCAGCACTACCATGTAGCGATAGAGTGCACCCCAACGGCGGCAAAAATCGTCAAGGTTACCGCTCTTGCGTTTGACGCGGCGCTGTCGACGACGATAAAAAACCTGCCCAAAAGCCTCCAGATCACGGCACATCACCAGCCAGGCATAGGTCTCCTGAATGGCAATATCCGGATCGGACGTATCGCTCAGAATAAAAATATCAAAATGCCGGTCATTACCTGTGCTGCGCAGTGATTCCAGCGTGGCGCGCACCCCGGCAAACACTCTGGCCACGTCTTCGTTACAGATAGGCACCAACAGCGCTGTGCGGGCCTCATCAACAATCGGCTCATCGCCCACTTCGCTATCGATGGCGTAGCGGTCATGGCTGCGTAATAGCTGGAAAAACCCCATTAAAGCCGTCCAAAACCCGGCGGATACCCAGGCGAACAGCAGTACAAACAGCGATAGGATAGTGATTTCAAGCCACTGTAGGCCTTGGCCGGGAAGGACCGTACGCATCTGGTTGGCAGCGATAATACTTTGGCCAAAAATCAGCACCAATAAAACCCAACGGCGCCTTCTGGCCACCCACTTCCAGGACGCGGAGGGAGACTCTCTTGTGCGTCGACGAAAATCACCGTTCGCCCAACGCTTGAAACGTCGACCAATATTCACAAATGGGTTGGTCGACCACTGCTGGGGGGCCAACGGCGTTCGTTGCATGGGGGGCGCTGTGCGCAGGCTCGTAATGCCGGTGGTATCCGTTGATAATACCTCTGGCGGCGCTAAAGGAGGCTCTGCATAGGCAAGCGCCAAGCGTCGACCCACTGACAGTGCGGCAGGATCAGTATTGTCTTCACTGTCTGTTTCGTTATCCCCACCCAATGCAGCATGCAGCGAAGCGATGTCATGTTGATCAAGATCACCCACCAGTAACTGGTAACGCTCCTTACGATCCTGGGTCTCCAACGCCAACCGCTCTAAATAAAAATCCGTTGACGTTGTCTTTGTTGAAGTCATTACATCAGCCATTAGCGGGCAGCCTGTAGTACCACGTTTCGGACATCTGCTTGCCATCGAGTACTAGCTTGGCCCTGATATCTAAAGGCTGGTTGCCATTATCGCGCTTCACATTGACAAACACACGCCAACCGTTGTTCGCTGGATTATGAACAACGCGACTTTTGGCTAATTCGCCATTATCGCCAACGCTTGCCTCAACGATCATATCTGCATCGCTGCCGATACCGGAAAGCGAGGGCCCGATAAAATCGAGAACGAAAGCGAGCGTACCGTCGGGCTCACGCACCAAGTTATCGCGAATCACTTCCCCCCGTGAACGACGTGTTTCTTCAACCCATCCAAGTTGCGGATCAAGATGACGGCTTTCATTATCTGTGAACGTAATACGGTAATCGAATGCGAGCGGTGTTTCAGGATCATGTGCTTCATCGGCCAACCACATCGATACGATGTTGTCGTTGGTCTCGTTGTCAGTTGGAATTTGAATCAGCTCGACGCTACCGGCTCCCCATTCGTTTTGTGGCTCAATCCAGGCGCTTGGGCGCAGATCATAACGTGAGTCGATATCCTGATAATCGCTAAACTTATGGCCACGCTGCATCAGGCCATACCCGCGTAACTGAGGCGTAGCATGCCTATTCATCATCAATCTGGACGGATTAGTCAACGGCCGCCACAGCCAACCATTCTGAGCATCATCAATTAACAGACCATTAGAGTCGTGGATAGCCGGAATATAGTGCTGTGTCGAAGAGGGCTGCTCCGGGCCGTATAGATACATGCTGGTGAGCGGCGCTACGCCTAGTTTCTCGACAGCCCGACGCAAATATAGGCGCGACTGAACATCGACTAGAGTGTCCTCTCCAGGACGAAGAACGAAGCGATAGGCACCGGTAACGCTAGGAGAATCAAGCAGAGCGAAAATCGTCAAATATTGGCTTTCAGGGTTAGGTTCAACGATCCACATTTCGCTAAAGCGGGGAAACTCTTCGCCGGATTGTAGCCCTGTATCAACGGCCAGCCCACGTCCGGAAAGACCATAAACCTGCCCTCTACCAATAGCGCGAAAATAGCTTGCCCCAAGAAACACCATCACCTCATCTTTACGATCCCCATCGTTGAGGGCATGGTTGATCCTAACGCCGGCAATCCCCAGGCCATCGCTATTCTTAACGTCGTCGGAGATATTTAAATCGCCGTAAGTATAATCATCAGGGTTATAGGCAAAGCCATGGACCTCGCCTTCTTGATCGATACTGTTTAGTTGGATGGCACTGTCATAATGCATCCCTTCATGGATGAAGCTCAGAGTGAAAGGTACGCCATTACCGCTCCACACATCGCGATCACGCTTGTACTGTATTTGCGAATACTCCGCGTAGTTAAGCTCACGCAGCTCATTTGGCAACGACGTCTCTGGGGCTCGGTAGCCCTGCTGAGCGAGTTCCTCTGCTCGGCGAGCGACATCATCGAAGCCAAACGCGAAAGCCTCAAGAGGGATGCTACTAACAAGCAATCCACCTAGCGCGGCTAGCGATAAAAAACGTTTGCGACGTGAAAATTTACTTCGCGGGGTAGATCCACTCATTTAGCGCAATGCTCCTGTACAATCCTTTGACTGAATTCAACTTCGCTTTTTTGCCGTATCGACATACGATAGAGTCCATTCGATCAGCTAAATGCGTCTTTCTGATAATGCTCGCCGCCGCTCAGACTCACACCATGCGCGCATGTAAAGATTAGATTACATTTTAGGTATAGCATGAGTCTAGACTACTTGGCACCCTGACTGTCCGGGCTTTTTGAAAGGACTGAGGCAAAAATTAGAAATTGCTCAATAGGTTGAGCCACGGGGATAGGCGCTATTCTAGGCTGGTTGCCTACTTCTATTATTGAGCAGCAGGTTTAGTTGAGCCAGCGCTGAACAAATTGCTCGGCGGCCAATGGCCGGTCAAAGTAGTAACCTTGCCCCTGAGTGCACCCCATCACCATCAGCGCCGCAATCTGTTCTTGGCGCTCAATCCCTTCCGCGATGGTCTCAAGCCCAAGCGTGTTCGCCATGGCAATGATGGTAGCCACGATAACACGGTCATTATCACTGGTAAGCATATCGCGGACGAAGGAGATATCGATTTTGATTTTATCGGCGGCAAAGCGCTTCAGGTAAGCAAGTGAGGAGTAGCCGGTGCCAAAATCATCAATGGATAGTCCCAGCCCGTGCCCCTTCAGCATCTCAGTCATGGCAATCGCTTTTTCAGGATTGTCCATAATGCCGCTTTCGGTAATTTCTAGACTAAGTTGTGAGGGGGTGATGCTGAAATTAGCACAGCTATTTAGCAGATTAGCGACCAGGTTTTCTTCATCAAACTGTTGGGCCGCAATATTGATCGCTAACTGCCCTGGCATGGTGTAGCCCTGCTCGTGCCACTGCGCCAGCTGTCGACAGGCTTCTTCGACCACCCAATACCCAAGCGCAACGATCATGCCGCGCTCTTCGGCAATGGGAATGAACTTACCTGGTGATACATCGCCAAGCTCCTCATCATGCCACCGGCACAGCGCTTCTGCTCCGATCAATGCGCCACTGTTTAGATCAACCTGGGGCTGGAAGTGCAGACTTAACTGTTTTTCTGCAATGGCAGATGCTAAGCGCTTTGCGATATGTAGCTGTTCTGCAACCACTCGGCCCATCCAGGGCTCAAATAAACACGCGGAAAGCTTTTGCCGCTTCGCTTGATACATGGCGATATCGGCATGCTTCAATAGCTCTAGTGGCGTTGCCGCATGTTGGGGATAAAGCGAAACACCGATGCCCACCGACACTTCAAATGAGTGCTGTTCAACAATAAGCGGACGAAGGATGCTATCGCACAGCCGCTGTGCCGTCGCTAGCGCGCCACTCGCCCCCATCCCTGGGCAGACGACGACAAACTCATCGCCCCCTAAGCGAGCCAAAAATTCATCCTTGCCGAGTGAGCTTGCAAAGCTCCTTGCAACGGCCTTAAGCACCAAGTCGCCCAGGTCATGTCCTGCGGTATCGTTGATCTCTTTGAAGTGGTTCAGATCTAACAGCAGAAGCGCTAGCGTTGACGTGTGTTCATTGGCAAAGGCGCGCTCCAAATGGCGCATAAAAGCGGCCCGATTGGGCAATTGGGTGCCTGGGTCACAGAAAGCTAGTTGGCGTATTCGCACTTCATCTTGCTGGCGTTCAAGTTCAGAGGCTGCCCGCGCTGCAAATAGCTGTAATATGTTACGCACCATCTCCACATCGTTCAGTGGCTTTTTAAACATGACTCCAATTAGGCCCATCGGCTGGCCGTGACTGTTATCTAGCCGACGGCCGACATAACCGTTTACCCAACTCAGCGCCCCATTGCTCTCCCGAGGCAACATAATGGCCGCGCCCTCATGAACAACGCACTCTTGTTCGACCATTACCTTATGACAGGGAACACCGGGTAAATAGTAGGCAAAATTATCCTGAAGCTGTCCATTTACATACAGCGTTATGGTATACGCGACATCTGGGTCCTGCTCATCCAACAACGCGATAAATCCCACCTCTGCAAACAAAGCTTCGGCCATATGCATGGTTAATTGATGCAGAAATGCTTCGCCATTTTCAGCCGACACCGCTGTCGCTACGTTAATGACCGCTTGCTGAAAGCGTTGCTGTTCATTAATCGTGTTAACCAATACTTCATTGCGACGGCCAATGCGCTGCAGCTCTCTTTTCTTGTATAACAGCCGCTCGCGGGTTTGGCTTTCGGCTAACTGTCGTGCCAGCTCAGCGCCCGCCAGCGCCGAAGCAATACGTAATAAGTCGTCAGCATAGAGAGGAAGCACCATGTGAGAGGTGTGCATCAATGCGATAACACCTAAAAAGCCTCCATCAGGGGCGGTGATGGCGAAACCTAAATAGCTTTCAACGCGCATGGCAGCGAGCTGCCCATCGCTTGGGAACTGCTGAGGGAATTCGGAAGGAACATAAAATTTTGAAAGGAAGGCAACTTGTTGACAAGGCGTGGCATCCACAAAATAAGGTGCCCTTTCCCTGAATGCTTCCTGCGACCACATTGCCAGTGTGGTCGCTACTTCCTGATGGCTATCGACATGCTCTACGGCGACATAATCAACCTTGAGCATATCGGCCAACGACCTCACCAGGTAGTGAAAGAAACCTTCTTCACTGACATTGGACAGCTTATCCGCTAACTGTCGAAAAATTTCTGGTGCAGTAGTAGGAGGCATGTTATCAAACGCCTTTGAATATAGTCGTGCCAAAAAACAAGCTCTTTGCTAGCGCTTTTTGAATACCATGTTTGAAAACACGCTTCCCTACCCGCTGCATAAAAACATTTCCAGTCACCGATTGGACTTCACAAATTTTGTATAGGACAACGCTCAATGAATACTCAAAACCAAGCTTTTAATTCTTTATTATTATTTCCTCAGTAAAAAATCACTTTCGCAATCAATACGGATTGAAATTGCCATTTACTTGCGATGCGTTTACTTATCATCTTTATAACGCAAGGCTTACATCTGCCTGCATGGCAGGTCCCATCTTATCGCTGATGACTAGCCCCTTTTTCCTTCACTGAATGCCCAATTAAATTAAATTCCACTTTCCGCTGAACATCAAGGAGTAACCAGGTGAAACAAACAGTTACCTTTATCATCCAAACCAACCTTAGAGGATGATATTCAACCCAAACAGTCCTTCATGTCAATAGGTCGTTCCCCAACCATCTAGGTCTAATGGAGGGCGTTGTGAATAAAACTGAACAGAAACGGTTAGCTGGCAGTATTGGCAAGGCCATTGCCAAACAAAGGGTGCGTAGCAAAATGACCCAAGAAGAAGTCGCTGAGCGTTTAGGGGTGGGTAATGAAGCCGTTTCACGTATAGAACGCGGACGAGTAATACCCAACATCTTACGACTTATAGAACTTGCTGAGATTTTTAACTGCGAAGCAGCTGAATTACTTGGCCAAGCAAGCTTTCACGTCGATGATCAATCAAACAGAATCAAACAACTGCTAACACCTTTAAACCCAGAGGATCGCACACTCATCATTGATACGATTGAAGCCCTCACCAAGCGGTTGCAAAAAGGTTAATTAAATAGACGGTTTACCATGCATCATTAGCCTGCTAATGCCACGCCACAATAGCACTACACGTACGAAAATCTAGCCAAGTAACTTATCATTATACTCATTATTTAATAATTTACTTATCGCACCTATAGCAGGTTAACAAGATTGAATTTATAAACGTTTGACCACACTAAATTGCCACTAATGAGAAATGAATACTAAGTCGCTAGCATGCCCTGTTGGTGGTGGAATTGTGTCTATGCTATAGATTACCAGTACCCGCCGTTCAGCCATCGCAGCGTTGCGCTGCAAAGAGGCTTTATGTTCAACACTACCGCTTGGAATCGCCTACGCTATAGTGCTTATGCGCCGTTTTATGATGCGGTTGCCGCTCGCGTATTTCGCAAGCCAAGGCGCATTGCGCTAGGCCAAGTGGATTGGGAGCCTGGCATGCGGGTGTTATTGGTAGGAGCAGGGACGGGGCTAGACCTGCCGTTTCTGCCTCAAGATATAGAAGTGCATGCCACCGACTTAGCGCCCGCTATGGTGAAGCGGACGGCTAAACGCGCAGAGGCACTACATCGCGATGTGGAGTGCCGCGTGATGGATGCCGAGGCACTCAATTACCCGGAAGAACATTTTGACGCTGTCATTATGCATCTCATTATTGCGGTCATGCCTAATCCACGGAAAGGCCTTGCTGAGGCATATCGCGTGCTAAAACCAGGTGGGCAGCTATGCGTAATGGATAAATTTCAACCGGATGAACAGCCTGCTGGGGCGGGTCGCCGCCTGCTGAATCATCTGACATCAGCGCTGGCAACTGATATTACCCGCCAAGCCCAGCCCCTGCTCACAGAGGCTGGATTCCAGATCCGTCACGATGAATCGGTGCTTATGAAGGGCCTATTCCGTGCCTTGCTGGCCGCCAAGTCTACGTGACTAGTTATTGAAGATGCGACTTTTTACCGCCGCCAAAACGCTAGCGATAGCGTAGGGGATTGTCTACTCTGGCAAGCTACTCTGCCGATCATACTCGGATGAATGCCATGCCGCCGCGCTCCCCTGCTCGTACCGGAAAGTTACTGTTTGCCCTGTTCAGCCGTCTGCATTTATATATTGGCTTTTTCATCGGGCCTTTCATCCTTATCGCAGCCCTTTCAGGGATTGCTTACTTATTAAGCCCACCGCTTGAAGAGTGGCTCTATCACGACACGCTTTACGGCGTGACGGAGGGGGAATCACAGCCACTTGCTAGCCAGATTGTCGCTGCTCAAAACTACTTAGGTGAAGAGGCATTACCCAACGCCGTTCGTCCGGCTCCGGAGCTTGGTGAGACCACACGCCTGATGTATAACGCCTCCGGTCTCGGCCCTTCGGAACATCGTGCGCTGTTTATTGATCCGGTTTCGCTGGCAGTAACGGGTGACACAACGGTCTATGGCACCAGCGGAATTTTACCGCTTCGTACCGCCATTGATCACTTTCATCGCCAACTGTTAATGGGAGATGTGGGTCGGCTTTACAGCGAGCTGGCCGCTTCCTGGCTTTGGCTGGCCGCGCTAGGCGGTGTACTACTGTGGGCGTGGCAACGCCGCTCGTTGAAATCACTTTCAACTGCCCACGCTACCCGTCGGCGCCACGCTTCCTTAGGTGTGTTACTCGCCGTAGGCCTACTGTTCTTTTCGGCGACGGGCCTCACCTGGTCCCAGTGGGCGGGCGGTAATATTGCCGAGCTGCGCCACGCCTGGGGGTGGAGTACCCCTAGCGCTTCAACGGCGCTAATCGATAGAGATAGCCAAATCACTGACGAGCATGCCGAGCACCACCGTCACGCAGTCCCCGTTTCAGCCAGCACACCGCTGCTGCCAGAAGATTTTGATCGTGCGCTCACGGCTGCACGTGCGGCAGGGCTAATGGCCGATCGCATTCAACTCTCCCCACCAACCAGTCAAAATCAGGCTTGGCGAGTAGCAGAAATTGATCGGCGCTGGCCCACCCAGGTGGATCAAGTCGCGCTGCACCCGAGCAACATGACGGTCACCGATCAAACCGACTTTACCAGCTTCCCACTAGCCGCCAAGCTCACTCGTTGGGGAATTGACCTGCATATGGGCGTACTGTTTGGTCTGGTCAATCAAATCGTGCTGGCATTGATCGCTGCCGGGCTTGTCACCCTGATGTTGTGGGGCTATGTCATGGCATGGCGGCGACTGCGCACGGCAAATGGCCAGCGTTTTCCGACGGTTTCCGAGCCATGGTTATTGCTTCCGACCAAAGCCAAGCTCAGCATGCTGTTAGTTGCTATCGCACTCGGTATGGCGCTCCCCGTTTTAGGCGTTAGTCTCGCGATGTTTATCGTGATCGATGCGCTACGCTGGTATGTTAAAAAGCGTTACACTGCCCGCCACCTAAATGCCCATCATTCAAATACATTGAGGTGATCGATGCCAAAAGCACCCGTTAAACGCTTTCGTCGCTTACCCGATGACGAGCAGTCACGCGTTATCGAAATGGCCTGGGAAGACCGAACGCCGTTTGAAGCGATAGAAACGCTGTTTGGTTTAGCCGAACCGGATGTTATTGAGGTAATGCGCCACCAACTCAAACCCGCGTCGTTTCACCTATGGCGGAAGCGCGTCACTGGCCGAGCAACCAAACATACCGCGTTGCGTTCACCGAGTGTTCTACGCGGCTACTGTCCAACGCAATATAAGCGCTGATACGACAGTTCCCAAAACAAGCCTTTATCTAAACGTCTATATTGTTATATTATCACATAACATAAATACATTTAGAGGCCTGCTAGCAATGACTGCGTTTTCTCCCCTACCCGTCACCGTGCTGTCGGGTTTTTTAGGTGCTGGTAAAACCACCGTGCTCAACCATATTTTGGCCAATCGCGAAGGTCGTCGTGTCGCGGTGATCGTCAACGATATGAGCGAGGTAAACATTGATGGTGCACTGGTGCGCGGCGGCCCTGGCGAATCGACGCTGGATGGCGACGTGGCACTCAACCGTTCAGAAGAACGTTTGGTAGAAATGAGCAACGGCTGCATTTGCTGCACCCTGCGCGAAGACTTGCTGGAAGAAGTCAGTCAATTGGCTCGAGAAGGAAAATTCGATTACTTGGTGATTGAGTCCACCGGGATTTCCGAGCCGCTGCCCGTGGCGGAAACCTTCACCTTTGAAGATGAAAGCGGCCAGAGCCTCTCCCACGTCGCCCGGTTAGATACCCTGGTGACCGTTGTCGATGGGGCCAATTTTCTTGAGCAGTACCGCGAAGCGCAAAGCCTCGCTGAAGCGGGCGAAAGCTTAGGTGAAGACGACGAGCGCAATGTCGCCGACCTGCTGGTCGATCAAATCGAGTTTTGCGATGTGCTGCTCATTAGCAAGACCGACCTGATCAGCAATAGAGAGCTGGAAGCCCTTAAGGCGATTTTACGCTCGCTTAACCCAGATGCTGAATTAGTGCCGATTACTCAAGGCGGCGTGCCGCTAGATAAAGTGCTGGATACCGGCAAATTCAATTTCGAGCGCGCCCAGCTCGCACCAGGCTGGCTAAAAGAGATGCGCGGAGATCATGTGCCAGAGACCGAAGAATATGGGATTGGCAGCTTTGCTTATCATGCCCGTCGCCCCTTCCACCCACAGAAATTTCACGATCTGCTCAACCAGGAGTGGTTCGGCAAAGGCCTGTTACGTTCCAAAGGTTTCTTCTGGCTAGCCACCCGCCCCCAATCCGCAGGCCAGTGGAGTCAGGCAGGCGGCATCGCCCATCACGGCCCGGCAGGCGTGTTCTGGAAAGCGATTCCCGAAGAACGTTGGCCAACAGATCCCGAAACGCGTCAGTTTATTATGGAAAAATGGCAGGAGCCATTTGGTGATATGCGCCAAGAGCTGGTGTTTATCGGTCAAAACCTCGATCAAGCCAGAATGCGCGAAGCGCTGGATAATTGCCTGCTGATCGAGGACGAGCTGCTGGAAGGTATGGAGGCGTGGAAACAACTACCCGACCCGTTCCCTGCTTGGGAGTGAGGATTAACTAGCCCTTATGCGTTGAACTCACTGTGGGATATTTTTCATCCCTGCAGTGAGCTCCTTTTGAGCAACGCAATGACCAAGAAACTCAGCTAATGCCGTCCCCGCCCTGTAGTTAAAACATTAGGCTCGGTAGAAGAGTCGATATAGCGGGCACAAAGGTAAGTAGTAACAAACAGGCAATCAAAGCCAGCAAGAACGGCACTACCATACGAGATAACTGACCAATTGAAACGCCGGAAATACTACAGGTAGCAAAAAGGGTAATGCCCACCGGGGGCGTTGCCATGCCAATGGCCAAAGCAACCACTGTGATAACACCAAAATGCACCATATCAATACCTAATTGCTGTGCGATGGGTGTAAATATGGGCACTACTAACAAGATGATCGCGCCTGTTTCCATAAACGTTCCAAGTATTAGGTATAGCAGGATCATCAGCAAAAGAATGAGATAAACGTTCGTTGATAGCCCGAGAATTGCACTAGAGGCCATCTGCGGAACCTGCTCAATAATCATGATCCATCCAAAAGGGCTTGCTACAGCGATGAGAAGTACAATCATTGCCGAGTTTAAAGACGCTTTATAAAAAACCGGAACGAGGTCTCTCCAGTGGAGCTCCTTGTAAATGAACATGCTGACAAATAAGCCGTATACCACCGCAATACCGGCTGATTCCGTGGGGGTAAAGGCCCCCGTCATGATGCCGCCAAGGATGATAACTGGCATCAAAATACCCCAAAAAGCATGCAGTAATTTCTGCCATCGCTGCTGCCAGCTCTGCTTTTTTTCTGCTGGGTAACCTAGCTGATGGGAACGTAAAATGCTGATAGCGATTAACGCGATGGCCAACAGCGCGCCAGGTAAAATTCCAGCAATGAACAATTTCCCGATAGACACATCAGCCACGATTCCAAAAAGAATAAAAGTAATACTGGGTGGGATAACGACCCCTAAACACGACGCTGAGGCGACGACAGACGAGGCGTAGGAGACTGAATAACCACGTTTCACCATTTCAGGGATGGTGAGCTCTCCTACTGCGGCGGCTGTGCCGGGAGCAGAGCCGGAAATCGAAGCGAAGAAGGTACAAGCCATGACCGAAACCGCTGCGAGTCCTCCTTTGAAATGCCCCACCAAAGCGCTGGCTAGCTCTACAATTCTTTTGGATATTCCTCCTCGCTCCATAATCGACCCAGCCATCATGAAAAGAGGAATTGCCAGCAGTGGAAATGAATTTATACCGGCTACCATGCGTTGCGGTAGCATTTCTATCGGCATCATTCCACTGGCCACCAGGCTCGCTAATGCTGCAATACCCATTGCAAAGCCGATGGGTATATTGATCATAAAGCAGATCACAAGAAAAGTGAGGAGAACCGTCAGCATGTCATAACCTCTAAAAGATTATTTTAAGTGTTTTTTATATTAATAATTGCGATAAAACTGTAGAAAAATATTAAGCACGCCATGACGGGAATCGACAAGTAGATCCAACTCATGGGCACACCCAGCGCTGGTGACGTTTGGGCACTTGTGGCTATAACCACTTTCCATCCGTAGTAAATGAGATAACCAGAAAATGCCATAATGGCGAGATACCCCACTCCTTCTACAACCCGTTGCACTTTCTGGTTAAACAGTTCAACCAAGATGCTAATACCGATATGGGATTTTTCGCGAACTCCCATGGCAACACCAAGAAAGCTACTCCAGATAAAGGTGAAGCGTATCGCTTCTTCACTCCAAGAGCTGGATTTGTTGAAACCATAACGCATTATGACCTGGTAGAATGTCAGCATAGCGATGGTAATCATCATGGCAACGAGGCTGATCTTAATTAGCCTATCCAAGTGGCGCACTAAAGAAAGTTGTTCCTTATTAATCACCACTGCCTCCTTTCGTTATAATAATTGTGAGAAAGCAGCGCCGGAGCATTAAACTTTCCGCTCCGGCGCAGTGGTTCACTCGGTTTCCATAATGGCTCTAATTAGCGCTTCTCCCCGTGAAGCATCACCGCTACCCAGCGTTGCATAGAAGCTTGGGTAGATTTCTTCAAACGCGGCCTCGATAAAAGCGTCTTTTTCTACTTCGTTAATCTGCATACCGTTTTCTTCGAGAACACTACGCATCTTTAATTCATATTCAACGAGAGAGTCCCGCTGGATATTGCTAGCCTCTACCGCCGCTTGGGCAAGGATTTTCTGGTGCTCTTCATCAAGCGTTTGCCACCAGCTTTCAGCAGCAATGTACTGGCGGGGGTAATAGAAGTGTTCGCTAAGTGAAAGATAATCTTGAACCTCATAGAAGCGCTGACTATAAATCAGGTTCATTGGGTTCTCCTGGCCGTCGACAACGCCTTGCTGTAAGGCAGTGTAGAGTTCGCCAAAAGACATGGGCACTGCTGAGGCGCCAAACGCGTTTATGGTATTGATCATTACTTCACTTTCCATAACGCGGATTTTGAGATCCTCAAGGTCTTCCATAGAATGGATAGGCCGCTGGTCATTAGTGAAGTACCTAAATCCTCCATCATTGTATGCCAAGTGGCGAATCCCTACGTCTGTGTACTTTTCCTGTACGGCCTGGCCAATTTCGCCGTCTAATACCTTATGGGCATGGTCAATATTGCGGAAGATAAATGGAAGGTCCCACAGCATGGCTTCTGGTACGAAACCGCCCATAGGGCCGTTTTCAACGTCTGCCATTTCAATAGTGCCTAACTGAATACCTTCAACAATGGTACGGGCATCTCCTAACTGGCCTGCGGGGTAAATCTGAACGCTGATATCACCATCAGAACGCTCTTCCACCATGTTTTTAAAGGCTTGTACGCCGACGTTCTGGGGGTCTTCTGGATTTGTATTACCGTTGTGGGCCATTTTGATGTTAACACTAGACTGAGCAAATCCGTTTAGTGGTAATACTGTACATATAGCACTAACAGCAATGGCGTGTATGGCGACAATATTTTTTATTTTAGTTTTCATCTCTGTATCCTTTGTTTAGGTCTTGTTATTTGTTTTGTTGACAGGATTATTGGGGAAACCGGAAGTAAGCGCTCTGGCAATTTCCATGGATGCTTTCTTTCTCAGATCCGCAACAGAGTCTCGAGATAAAAAAGCGGTATGAGGGGTAATAATGACATTATCCAACTGGGATAACTTTGGTGCTTCGCTCGGCGGCTCTTTTTCGAGCACATCCAGGGCAGCGCCTGCGAGTTTCCCTTCTAGAATAGCGCTATAGAGATCGTTTTCGTCGATTAGGCCTCCTCGAGACGTGTTAATTATAAAGGCTGTTTCCTTCATCTTAGACAGTGTTTCTTTACTGATAATATTTTTTGTGCTTTCTGCTAAAGGAAGGTGTAGCGAAAGGAAATCAACCTTACTTAGAAACACGTCAAAGTTGGTTATATTCTCAATTTTATATTTTTCAAGTCTTTCTGGAGAGCTATAGGGATCAAAGCCGATTACATTTAAACCAAACGGCTCAGCGCGCGCCGCAACCTGCTGTCCGATTGCACCACACCCAAGCAGGCCTAATGTTTTACCTTTAATCCGGGGAACATCTTTGCCTTGATTTGCATCCCAAGTACCTTTTTTAACCTGATTGCTCAAGCTACAGGTTTTCCTGGCTAATGCTAAAAGCATACTGAAAGTATGGTCTGCAACTTCACCTTGACAATAGTCTGGAACATTAGCGACGATAATGCCTTTTTTTGTAGCAGCATCTACGTCTATATTGTTATACCCTATACCTGCTTTAACAATAACTTTGCAACGCTCAAGTCTCTCAATAACCTGGGCATTTACTTCCGCATAAACAACCAGTAGCGCGTCAGCATTTTTACCTAGTTCAATAAGCGTACCTGCATCACTGGCGGGACTTAACTTAAAATCGATACCTTCCTGCTTGAAAACATCCTTTTCCAGCGATGTATCAGGAAAGATAGTGTCTGTCATTAGAACCGATAAACTCATGTTATCACCTCACTTATAATTGTTATTTTATAGTCAGAACAACCATATCGTCGTTGTGTCCAATATAAAAAGCGATTATTATTTCTTTTTTTAACTTTTTCTTATTCGCAATGTGTTGGTAAGGGTACCGATTCCCTCGATCGTAACGGTCATGACATCTCCCGGATTGACAGGACCAACCCCATGGGGGGTACCTGTCAGAATTACATCCCCGGGTTGCAGTGTCATGCACTGCGAGATATAACTCACTACTTCGTCCACTCCAAAGATAAACATATTTATGTTAGAGTTTTGTCTTAATTCTCCGTTTACCTTCAACTGAATTTTAGCGTTAGCTTGGTTAACTTCTTTAACAATACCAGGGCCTAGGGGACAAAAAGTGTCAAAGGATTTACCGCGCGTCCACTGTTTATCACTCAACTGGATTTCCCGGGCGGTAAAATCATTGGCACAGGTAAACCCGAAGATATAATCTTTTGCTTCCGCAGAGGATATATTTTTTGCTTTTTTACCGATTACGATAGCTAACTCGCCTTCATAGTCTAGCCTGCCGGCATTGGCGGGCGCTACTATATCGTCCTCATTACCAATAACAGTAGTCGGCGGTTTTAAAAACAGCAGCGGTGCTTGTGGAAGCTCCTCGTTCATTTCTTTAGCATGATCTAAGTAGTTAAGCCCTACGCAGACTACCTTGGTAGGTTGGCATGGTGGCAACAGCGTTACTGATGATACGGGTACTCTTTCCGCGCTAAGTTCGGCGTTTTCAAACATATCACCAATGAGCTTAGTAATTTCTCCACTTTTCATAAAACCGCAGTATTCATTATTATTATATCTATATCTTACATACATTTTTTAGACTCCTGTTTTTATCATTTCTTTCTTCACTAGGTGGTTTAACCTCTCCTGCACATCCATTAAATGAAGCTCCATTTCCCTTTCTGCTAACACAGCATTGCTTTGCTTTAAAGCCTCCAATATTTTGCCGTGAAACTTGATGGACTCTTTCATTACTGGCTTGTCATATCCAACGCTTTTCTGGGTACGGAACACCAAAGTAATAATGGAGTTATATAGACTTGCTAATACACGACTGTGAGAGGCCTTTGCGATTTGCTGATGGAATGCAACATCCGCTAATACATAATCATCATTATTATCTTCCGCTTCTGCCTGTATCATTAACTTTAGCTGCTCAGCCATAATATTTAGATCATTTTTTTCAATTCGACTAGCGGCTAAACCAACCATCGTTTTCTCGAGAAACATACGCGCTTCAGTAACATCTTCATAGCTACAGTCATTTAGTAAAATTTTTAATGCGAGAGTTTCTTCTAAAATAGAAGAAAAATTAGTAGTAATAACGGTGCCAGCATTTGTTCGATTTAATAAACCTTGCAGAGAAAGTATTTTAAGGCCTTCGCGAACTGAAGCTCGACTTACTCCAAACTGCTCACAAAGATCTCTCTCATTTGGGATTCGATCCCCTTCTTTGAGCTCACCACTAACAATCATTGACTTTATTTTTGCGACAACATCATCACTTAAACTTTTTTTCTCAAGGGGCTCAATTTTCATTAGTTATTTGCTCTTTGTTACATAACTTTATGGACCTATCATCTGATGGTCAGACCACCATGGATTAAAAATTAGCTACCTTTTACACAGGAGTCAAGCTTTTTAGAACTATTAAATTTTCCCTGTGCCATTAATGGCACAGGGGGTAGTTCGCAACACTATGGAATAAATTACTGTAGCATGCTGGGCAGCCAAGTGGCCAAACTGGGGAAAACGATCAACACCGCGACCAGCAGCATCGAACAGAGGATATATGGGATCGCCGCTGAGTAGATTTCTCGCATGCTGGTACCGGCAGGTGCGACGCCTTTCATGACGAAAAGCAGCAGCCCTAGCGGCGGTGTCGAGAAACTAATCTCTAAAGCGAGCAGAACGACTATCCCGAACCACACTAAATCGAACCCCAGCGCCTGAGCGAGAGGAAAGAAAATCGGTACGGTGAGCATCATGATGGAGATCTGCTCCATAAAGGTACCTAGCACCAACAGCACCGCAAACATCGCCAATAGCATCAGGATCGGGGAGAGATCAAAGCTGGTAGCCCAGCCAATTAAACCACCCGAGGCACCGGAGAAACCAAGCAACTGACTGAACGTGGCCGAACCAAACACGATCAAGTAAGCCATCAAGGTGACTTTTAGCGCCCCGGTGACGGAAAGCTTGAATGCTTCCCAGGTCATGCAGCGAAAGATAAACGCCAGAATAATCACGCCTAGGGCGCCAAAGGCCGCGGCTTCTGACGGCGTAGCAAAACCAATCAGCATGAGCGCCACGATAATGACCATGACACTCAGCATAGGTAGGATATCGGTGACTATTAATTTTAACTTGGTTTTCAGCGGTACCGGTTCAAGCTCGTAATTGGGTGCGGCTAACGGATCCAACTTAGTTTGTATAAAAATGGTGACAATATAGAAGCCTGCCAACGTCAGCCCCGGCAGAATACCGGCAATCAGTAGGGCGCCGATATCCACCTTTGCCAATGTCGCCAACAGTACCGCCAGCGCAGAAGGCGGAATAATAATCGCCAAACCGCCGGTACCTAGAATCGGCCCAATGGCCATTTTCTTCTTATAGCCCCGGCGCTCCATTTCCGGTACCAGCAAGGACCCCATCAGCGCGGTGGAACCCATGGAAGAACCGCTCAAAGTGGAGAATGCTGTACCGCCTACCACCGTCACGTAAGACAATCGCCCCGGCACTTTGCCCATCAATTGGTCGACGGCATTGAACATTTTCATGCCCAAACCCGTGCGAAAAAACAGTTCGCCCATCAGCAAAAAAAGCGGAATGGGCACCAAGTTAAAGCTAGAGAGAGCGCCAAAGCCGTTATTGAGCATTTGTAAGATGCCCGTTTGCCCTCCCATAAAGTGCCACGCGCCAATAACGTTGGCGGCTAAAAAAGCCAAGGCAATCGGCGTACCAATGGCCATAAAAAACAGAATTAGTGAGAGCAAAAAGGCGAGCGCAAAATACCATTCCATTATTCTTTAATCCCCGCTTCGCCACTGTGAAGAATCTCATGGCCGACGACAAAGCGGCCAAACTCGATCGCCATCAACGTAAAGCTGATGGGAAACACAATGGTCAGTATCCATTTCGGTACGAAGAAAGCCCGAACGTCATAATCGGTGCGTTCAATATTGAGCAACACCAAGTCCAGCCCCTTCCACGCCAGAACACCGCACACCACTACACACAGTAATGAAACGCCGCGACTAAGAATATTGAGCACGGGCAACGGTAGCACGGAGGTCAACAGCTCAATGTGCACATGCCCCTTGTGGCGCACCAACCAAGGCGCGCCCAAAAGCGTGAGGTAGAACATGGCGTACTCAGTGGAGAGAAAGAACCATGCCGACGGTTGGAGCCCTAAGTTGCGAATGACCACAGAGAGCACCACTGCCACCATCAACCAGACCAGCATGATAGCGGCCAGCAAAGCCATGCCATTGAGCAGCAGCAAATAGCCGCGTTGTGCGTAGCGCATAAGAAGTCCTGAGAATTAGCCACACAAAGGGGGCGCTCGATCACTCGGCGCCCCGTCATTGCTATAGATCGTTGAATTTCTCGATCAATGTATCGTAGTGCTCAAGCCCCATGGGATGGCGCTCCATCTGGCTACGCATTCTTTCCCAGGTGGCATCACGGGCCGCATCGGAGAATCGCTGAGCAGCTTCGCCTTCCAGCGTGATTACCTGCATCCCATCAGCCTCGAGCTGCGCCTGCTGCTCTTTGGCTAATTCAGCCAATTTCTCAGTGCTCTCGCGCTCATGCTCAATGGCGACTTCCTGAAGAATTTGCTGCGACTCCTGGCTGAGCTGGCTCCACTTATCCAGGTTAACGATCACCCCCATATCGGTAGAGAAGAAGGCAGGGTCAACCCGGTAGTTAAGGAAACGATCCCAATTGAGGTCTTTCAGACCAATTTGCGTCCAGCCGGTCGCGTTCACTACGCCTCGCTCCAGGGCCGCATAAACATCGGTGGTTGGCAGGCTGATTGGCTGCGCGCCCAGGTAGTCCTGAAAGAAGGCGTCATACACCGGGTTGCTGCGTAGGCGTAGGCCTGAAACGTTTAGATTACCGTCGTCATCAATAGTGGGCTCATCAATGGTATAGAAGTTGTAGCTGACCCCGCTGTCGAACCAGCCCAAGTAGTAGGTGCCCATCTTCTCTTGATGAATGTCATTAAGTAGGTCGATGCCGCCATTTTCACGGGCGTAAATGGCATTGGTGTTCGAGGCGACCATGGCATCGCGCTCTGGCACGGTGCCAGCATAAAAGCTTGCCGCGGTGTAAGCCATGTCTACGACGCCGTTACGCACGGCATCAGGCTGTTCAGAAAGTCCGATCACTTCAGGGCCGCCACGCACGTTGATCTGCACTACCCCTTCACCACGTTCGTTCACCTTGTCGACGAACTCCAGAAAGCTCTGGGTATAGATAAGCGAAGGTGGAAAGGCATGCACGGCGGTGATTTCATCAACGGCCAGCGCTTGAGCGGAAGCTAGGGCGGTGAGCATGCCCAGGGTAAGCGTTACTTTTTTCATTCGTTAGTCTCCTGCACGAGGTAGTCTGCGTTATAGCGTTTATTGTTTCTGTTGCATTCTTATAAGTCGTTTTATAAAGCTGTTTTTGATTAACCTTTCTTATAAACGTCTGCTGCAAGCGTGCGTGGTGTTTTTATTGAAACTCATTCTGGGGTAGCCATTGCTGCCACTACCCTTTACTTATAATGGCGTTTTCTGGCGGCTGCGCCGACGTCCAGGGAAACTGAGCTGTATATCGAGCAGCGAAATCGGTAATGGTGTCAGCATGCTGGCGGGTCATATCAATGTCATCCCAGCCATTTAGCAATTTAGTGCGCCAAACCGGGCTAATCGAAAAACTGACCTCTACTTCTGCCACACGGACGATCTGCTTCTCTAAATCGACGTGTATCGCGGCGGGTGCATCGCTTAGGGCTGCCAGCAAACGCTCGGCGTCGTCCTCTTCCACCACCGCAGGCAGCAAGCCGTTATTGACGGCGTTCGACGCAAAAATATCGCCAAAGCTCGGCGCCACCACACAGCGAAAGCCGTAGTCGACCAGCGCATAAACCGCCGCTTCACGAGATGACCCTGCGCCAAAATTGCGGCGACTAACCATCACTTCGGCATCATTTGCGTTAGGGCGATGAAGAATAAACTCGGGGTTAGGTGTGTCCTGCTCATCGTGGCGAACGTCGTAAAGCAAAAACTGGCCATAGCCTACGCTGCGTGGCTCTTTCATAAAGCGCGCGGGAATAAGCTGATCGGTGTCCACATTAGCGGCAGCAAGGGCAACGCCAAGGGTGTCTAGTACGGTAATCGGTTGCATTACTGCGCTCCTGAAGCCTGAACGGATGAGTCACTGCCCGCCGTTAGCGTCCGCACATCGGCCAGTCGTCCACTGACCGCCGCAGCGGCCACCATGGCAGGTGACATCAGATGCGTACGCGCCCCTGGCCCCTGGCGGCCTTTGAAGTTGCGATTGGTGGTGGAAGCACAGCGCTCGCCGCTTGCCACCAGATCACCGTTCATCCCCACACACATGGAGCAGCCGGAGTGGCGCCACTCAAGCCCGGCATCGATAAAAATGCGGTCCAGCCCTTCAGCCTCTGCCTGGGTTTTCACCAGCGTGGAGCCGGGCGAGACCATACCGGGCACGCGGCTTTTATGGCCCGCCATTACCGCCGCCGCAGCGCGCAAATCTTCGATACGCGCGTTGGTGCAGGAGCCAATAAACACCCGATCAATGGTGATATCAGTGAGCTTTTGCCCCGCCGTTAGCCCCATATAGGACAAGCTATCCCGGGCTTGGCGCGCTTTCGCCGGGTCACCTAGCTGGTCAGGATCAGGCACCGCCCGGTCAATCGGCAACGCTTCTTCCGGCGAGACGCCCCAGGTCACTGTCGGCGCAATCTCATCGGCATGCAGCGTCACTTCAAGATCAAAGCTGGCGCCTGGGTCGCTGTAGAGCGTGGACCAGTAAGCGCAGGCTTGGTCGAAAGCCTCCCCTTGAGGGCTCCAGGGGCGCTCGCGCAAATAGTCGAAGGTGGTTTGATCCGGCGCGATCATGCCGCAGCGGCCACCGCCCTCTATGGAGAGATTACACAGCGTGAGCCGTGCTTCCATGGAGAGCGAGCGAATCGCCTCTCCGGCGTACTCGATGGCGTAGCCCCGCGCACCATCGGCACCCAAACGGGCAATCCAGGTGAGCGCGATATCCTTGGCGGTGATACCTTCGGCCAGTTGGCCTTCTACCGTGATGCGCATCACCTTGGGCTTGCTTTGCCACAACGTTTGTGTGGCCAGCACGTGGGCGACTTCTGATGCGCCAATGCCAAAGGCAATACTGCCAAAAGCTCCATGAGTAGCGGTATGGCTATCGCCACACACCATCACCATCCCAGGCTGAGTGAGCCCCTGCTCCGGCCCGAGAACATGCACGATCCCCTGGCGTGGGTCATCCAGGCCAAACAGCGTCACCCCATGCTGCTGGGTATTTTGGGAGAGCTGCTCGATCATTGAGCGCACTTTGGGATCGGCAACGCCTGCCAAATCGCGGGCTAGCGTCGGTACGTAATGGTCAGCAATGCCAAAGGTCAGATCGGGCCGGGCAACGGGCAGGGCTCGCTCAGCGAGTTTATTGAACGCATGAAAGGAGCCTTCATGGACAAAGTGACGATCAATCCACAGCAGGCTCTGTCCGCTTTCACTGCGGTGAACCTCGTGGGCGCGCCAAACTTTGTCAAACAGCGTTGTTGGGGTACTCATGGTCTTCGCTCGTTGCCTCGGCCTTCGTTGGACTTATCATTCTCACCCAATACAACTAGCGCAATTTAACAACACAGGTCAAATGTATTTTTTTTAATTTTAAATCTGTATTAAATTTAATACATTAAAAAATCAACCAATCCCACTACTCATCCTTCCCGTTGGTGGGCATTCCACCTACCTTGGGCTCCCAGTAGCGGGAGTTATCGTCGCCATTACGCTCCAGATCAATTTGGAAGCGATACCGATCCGGACGATAGAGCGCATCCAGATGTTCAACGCCTCGCCCCAGCTCATCAAACACCACACGGGTCAGCGAGATCAGCGGCGAACCTACGGGTACATCCAGCGCTTCCGCGACCTCATGGCTGGCCAACGTAGCAGAGATCGATTGGGAAGCGTGATCCACCTTCACTCCGCTACGCTCAAGCAGCACAAACAGCGGCGTATTGGCTAAATCCATCTCGTTGTAGTGCAGAGCGATCGCTTCCGGTACGTGGGTCACCAGGTGGGAAAATGGCTTATCGTCGACCATACGAACACGCACCGAACGCTGAACCTTACCGCTCTGCGCCATACCCAGCCGCTCACGGATCATTTCCGGAGGTAGCACATAGGCAAACTCCAACAAGCGCACCTGGGACGCTTGGCTCATTTTGACCATGTTGGGCATCAGGTTAGACACGCTGGCGGTCATCACCGTAGCGTCCAGCGGCTGCTCCAGCACTACAGTACCCACTCCCGCCTTCCGCTCTACCATTCTTGACGCTTGCAGCGCCTCCATGGCCCGCCGAACGGTGACGCGCGAAACTCCATGCTGCTCCGCCAGCTTATTTTCACCTGCTAATTTACTGCCTGCAGGCAGCCGCCCACTCAAGATGGCATCTTTCAAAAGCAGATAAATGCGGTGTGATTTGGTGCCACCCACCGCAGAGGTTTTTGCCTCACTCATCCATGCCTCTCCTCAGGATGTGGTTCAAAAAATTCATAACAGGCTTGACGCAGGGACAATAATAGACATAAAAATGTATTATATATAATACATATCGACAGCTAATCAATAACACAATTACTGTCGTTTGAAAGTCATTATTACAGAACCAGCGCCCTTGGGTATCGCTTACGACATGGCCTAAGGGGCACCGCTGGCGTAAAGAGAACTGACGATGTCATACGCAGATAACCACAGCACAGAGCAGGTACGCGCCTTCTTAACCGCCATGGAAGCGCGAGACCTAGCCAGTGCCGAGCGCTACCTTGCGACTCACGTGGTGATGCAATTCCCTGGCGCGCCGCCCATGCAGCGACTAAACGAAGTCGTGGAGTGGGCAAAAACCCGCTATCGCCGTGTGAGCAAAACATTTCACGCAGTAGATCAATGCTTATATCCAAACCACTGCGTGGTGGTCTGCCATGGCGAGCTAGCCGTGGAGTGGCTGGATGGCAGCACATCGACCGGTGTGCGCTTTATTGACCGCTTTGAATTAACCGATGGCCTGATTACCCGCCAGGACGTTTGGAATGACTTGGCTCTTGCCGCTAGAACCAACAACCACTGCTAACGCTTAACGTACCTTTCGCTTACCTTACAATGACGAGATAGTTATGACACGCCAACAGCAAACGCCACACCAGCCCGCCCAGCTCAAACAGCAGTTACAAGACAGCCCCATCGTGGTCGCACCCGGCGTATTTGATGCACTCGGCGCGTCCCTTGCCGAGCAGGCAGGCTTTGATACGGTCTACCTTTCCGGTGCCAGCCTGGCCTACACCCAACTCGGGCGGCCTGACATTGGCTTGCTCAGCATTACCGAAATTTGCACCGCCATGTCGCATATTCGCGAACGTACCAACCTTTCCGTGGTGGTGGATTGCGATACCGGCTTTGGCAATGCCATGAACGTGATGCGCAGCGTACGTTTGCTGGAGCGTTCAGGCGCTAACGCCATTCAGTTGGAAGACCAGACCTACCCGAAGCGCTGCGGCCATTTGCGGGGTAAAACGTTGGTCTCAAAAGGCGAGATGGTCGGTAAATTGCATGCTGCATTGGATGCCCGTGAAAGCGATAACACGCTTATCATCGGCCGCACCGACGCGTTGGGCGTGGAAGGCACCGACAGCGCCATCGAGCGCGCCCAAGCCTATTATGAAGCGGGCGTGGATATGCTGTTTATCGAAGGTATTCGCAGCGACGAAGATATCAGCAAGATCATGACCCAGTTCAAAGGCAAAGTGCCGATCATGGCCAATATGGTCGAGGGCGGCGACACGCCGCTGCAGAACGCCCAGGCGCTGGAAGACCTTGGCTTCTCGCTGGTGATTTTCCCCGGCGCACTGGTGCGGGCGATTACCCATATGGCCAGCCGTTTCTTTGCCACGCTGAAACAGGATGGTACTACCGATGCCTTCCGCGACCAGATGCTCGACTTCAAACAGCTCAACGACTACCTAGGCACCCAGGCGATGCTGGAACTTGGCGAACAGTACGACAATCGCTAACCCAACCGTATCCATGCACTGACGGCTTAGCCACTAATAACGACTACTCAGGAGACGACGATGCAGACCACCGATAAAACGGCAAAAGAGATTTTTAACGACGTCATGGCCAACCCCCAGCGGGTGCCCTTTGGCTTTGGCAACAAAGCCGTGCTGGTCAATGTAGACCCCCAAAAGGCCTACACCCGTACCGATCTCTTCAAGACTGCCTACGAAACCGACCCCAAGCAGTTGGAGTACACCAACCAGTTGGCGCGTGGCTTTCGGGGTAAGGGCTGGCCGGTGGTCTGGACTCATGTCGCCTTCCTGGACTCCGCTGAAGATGCGGGCGTGTGGGGCACCCGCACCGACACTCCCGATTCACTGCAAAACATCAAGTACGGCTCCGAGCGTGCTGAGTTCGACGAGCGCTGCGAGATCGACCGCAGCCGCGACGTGATCTACACCAAGCGCATGCCTTCGGCCTTTTTTGAAACGCCGCTGCAGTCACTGCTGGTATGGCACCAGGTCGACACGGTGATCATCACCGGCGGCTCTACCTCGGGCTGCATACGCGCGACTGCCGTGGAGAGTCTGTCCCGTGGCTATCGCACCATTGTCCCGATGGAGTGCGTCGCGGATAAACATGAAAGCTACCACTACGCCAACCTGACCGACCTGCACCTCAAATACACCGATGTCATGCCCGTTGCTGACGTGCTGGCGTGGCTTGAAGGCGATGTATAAGGCGAGGAGCTAGCGATGAAAGAGTCTCTCGGCGTTTACGACTACTGGGCCTACGACCAGCGCCCCAAAATTACTTGGCCCGGCGGCGCAAAGGTCGCCTTCTGGGTCGCCCCCAATATCGAGTACTACGAACTCGATCCGCCGCAGAACCCGAGCCGCAAGCCGTGGCCACACCCACACCCCTCGGTACCCGGCTACAGCATTCGCGATTACGGTAACCGGGTGGGCCACCAGCGCCAAATGGCCCTGCTGGATAAGTACGGGATTCGCGGTTCGGTATCGCTTTCCGTAGCGCTCTGCGAGCACCATCCGGAAATCATCCAGATGTGCAAAGAGCGCGACTGGGAGTTTTTTAGCCACGGCATCTACAACACCCGCTACACCTATGGGCTAAGCGAAGCCCAAGAGCGGGCGATGATCCGCGACAGTATGGAAACCATTCATCGCCACACCGGCCAAGCCTGCGCGGGGTATCTGGCGCCTGCGCTCTCACACTCAGAGCTCACCCTGGATCTATTTGCCGAAGTAGGTGCAGAGCTATTCGGCGAGCGGGGCGGGCTTTATACCTGCGATCTGTTCCATGACGACCAACCGACGCCTATCAGCGTCCGCTCAGGCAAGCGGTTTATCTCCATGCCCTACTCGCTGGAGATGAATGACACCATCGTCTATGCGGTAAATAAAGTAGAGCCGCGCCAGTACGCCACCATGCTCAAGCGTCACTTTGACCGCCTGTATTTAGAGGGCGCGGAGTCTGGCACGGTGATGTGCATTCCCACTCACAACTACCAGGTGAGCTGCCCGCACCGCATCAAGGCGTTTGAAGAGGCATTGGAGTACATCACTGGGCACCCGGATGTATGGGTCGCCACCGGACGCGAGATCGCCGACTACTATATGACCCACTATTACGATGCCGCTCTCGACAGCATGGCGGCCCAATCCGCCACTGTAGGCAAAAAGGGATAACGCTATGGCGCTTAATGACGACTATCTCGACTACCCCTTGCGCCGCCACGGCTACGACCACGACCGCTATGCATGGTCGATGCTAAGTGAACGCCCCCCGGTAACGTGGCCTGAGGGTAAAACCCTGGCAGTGTGGATCAATATTTCGCTGCAGTTCTACCCACTCAATCAGCGCGGCGAGCCGTTCAAAGTTCCTAACGGCATGACCATGCCCTATCCAGATCTGCGCCACTTCTCGCTGCGCGATTACGGCAACCGGGTGGGTATCTATCGCGTGCTCAAAGCCTTGGCCGCGCACAACGTTACGCCTACGTTTGCTATCAATGCTCAGCTCGCCGAGCAGACGCCCTACCTGGTGCAGCGCTTGAAAGCGCACGGCGGTGAATTTATCGCCCATGGCTGGAACATGGATCACCTGCACTACGGCGGCCAACCGATTGAAGAAGAGGCCGAGCTGATCAAGCGCTCTGTGGAAACCCTGCGCCGCGTCACCGGCCAACCCGTACGCGGCTGGCTAAGCCCCGCCAAGCACCAGAGCTTCAACACCCCTGACCTACTGGCAGAAAACGGCATCGCGTACTGCGCCGATTGGGTGAACGACGACATGCCTTATGCTTGTGAAACCAAAACCGGCAGATTGACCATGATGCCGCTGGCCACCGAGATTGAAGACCAATTTGTGATGAGTCAAAACCTGCACTCGGAAGACGCTTGGGTGACACAGGTTAAAGACGCCTTCGATTTCCTGCTGGAAGAGTCCCGTGAACAGGGCGGGCGCCTGTTTGCGCTGAACCTGCACCCCTGGCTGGTGGGTCAGCCCCATCGAATTGCTTGCCTGGAAGAAGTACTGGCGCATATCAGCGGGCATCCAGACGTATGGCAGGCCCCGGCGGGTGAAATTCTAGATGCCTTCCACCAAGCTGCGGAGCAGGCTTAATGGCGATCATCCCCTACACACATGACGGCTTTGATGCCCACCTGCCGCTGCTGATTATCGGAGCGGGGGCCTGCGGCCTGGTAGCAGCCCTGGCCGCCCAGGAAGCGGGCGTTGAGCTGGCTGTTTTAGAGCGCGACGCCCTGCCCCGTGGCAGCACAGCGATGTCGTCGGGGTTTATTCCCGCCGCCAATACGCGCTTTCAGCATGAGCTAGGCGTCACGGACTCTGCTGAGGCCATGGCAGAAGATATTCAAAAGAAGAATGGCTTTGAGGCCGACCCGGCCATCGTCGAACTGCTGGCCAGCCAATCCGGCCCAACCATCGAATGGCTGGCGGATCAGCACGGCGTGCCCTTTGAGCTGGTGGAAGGCTTTCTTTACCCCGGCCACCGTCACCTGCGCATGCACGCCACGCCACGGCGCACCGGTGAAGAGCTGATGGGCGCGCTCCTCAACGCCGCTGAAGCGGCAGGCATTGATATCCTGACCCAGGCACGGGTGGTGGATTTGCACGTGGATAGCACCCAGCGCATACGGGGCGTCACCATGGAGCGCCCAGACGGCAGCCGCGAAAGCATTGGCTGCGATGCGCTGGTTCTGGCCTGCAACGGCTATGGCGGCAACCCAGAGCTGGTGGCACGTTATCTGCCCACGCTGAAACACGCGCTGTATTACGGTCACGGGGGCAACCAGGGTGACGCCTTGCTATGGGGCCAGGAAATGGGCGCGAGCACCAAAGACTTAGGTGCCTGCCAAGGCCACGGTTCGCTCGCCACCCCCCATCAAACGCTGATTAGCTGGGCGCTCATGATGCAAGGGGGCGTTCAGGTCAACATCAAGGGCGAGCGCTTTTCTAATGAGCACGGTGGCTACTCCGAACAGGCGGCCAAAGTGCTGGCGCAACCGGAGCAAGTGGCTTGGAATTTGTATGACGCCCGCATTCATGAGTCTGCCCAGGCGTTCGAAGATTACCGTAACGCCCAGGAGAGCGGCGCAGTACGCAGTTTCTCAACCCTTGAAGAGATGGCCACTGGCCTGAAACTTCCCCTTGGGGCACTGCAACCCACCTTCACCCAAATGCAGCAGCACGCTGAGCAGCTAACGGCCGATGCGTTTGGCCGCCGCTTTGACCCCGCCAACCTGCTGAAAGCCCCCTACTACGCCATTCGAGTGACAGGGGCGCTATTTCATACCCAGGGCGGTTTAGAAGTGAATCGTAAGGCCCGCGTGCTCAATACCCACGGCCAAGCGCTGCCCAACCTTTTTGCCGCAGGCGGTGCGGCGCGTGGGGTGTCGGGCTCCAACGACAGTGGCTACCTTTCCGGCAACGGGCTGCTGAGTGCCGTCGTGCTGGGCGCAGTGGCCGGCAAAAGTGCCGCCGAGCTGCTGCACTTAAAGCTCAGTTCCGCCGCACTTCCCTAAGTCTCTTACCCATGCGACATATGGCGCGCAGCCCACTCACGCACCTGTGGGTAAGCGCGCTGTTCGAACACGGCAAAACTCTCAAGACGACGGGCTTTGAGCGGGGTAAACACAGGCATCGTCAAGCCACACAGGAAATGCGCCAGCCGATGCGCATTGGGCGGCTGACCGAACTGCTCGGTGTGCCGTTGAATGAACGAGGCGGCATGGCGCTGAAACTCAGCATCGCTCGGGGCAGGCAGCGGCGGCGCGTCCGGCAGCGCTACGGGTTGCCCGTAACATACCGAGCAGTGCCCGCAACGGCCCTGCTCGGTGTCGGATGGACTATCAAACGTGCGATCACCGAAGTGCTCCGCTAACCGCCGCGTCAGACAGCTCTCCGACTCAAAGAGCGCCAACATCGCTTGTAGCCGTTCAATCTCGCTGCGTTTACGGCTCAGGCAGTCGTCGTATAGCTGGCGAGCCAGCGCTTCTATCGGAACATTCGGCTGGCAGATCTCATACACGTCGGTCATCCGCTTGCCTTCCAGGGTCAGCCAGCTCTTGTCCTGAAAGTACTCAAGCGCGGTGATCACCCGGTGGCGGGAGGCGTCGACCTGCTGTGTCTGCCCCGCGCGGTGCAAGCGCTCGAAATCTACCGTGCCCCAGGTGCGAGCAATCGGGATATGATCGACCAGTAGACGCACAAAGGCTGCACGCTCGCCTTCGAAACGGCTCACCAATGCCACCGGCTCGATGTGATAGCGCAACCGATACTCGGCCAGAAATGCAAATCGCGGTGCAATCACCCCATGCATTTCCAGCCGCACCAGCAGCGTCTTCAGCGGTAGGAGACGAATATTGGTATCGCGGGAAAGCGTATTGAGCAGCACTTCCCACTGACGGTCTGGCGTGTTGGCGGCGGAGGCGATCTCCTCAAGCAATCGAACGATACCGCTGTATTCAGGCGTGTCGCCGTAGACGAAGTTCTCTAGCACCCGCAGACCGTCACGCCCGGCCATGGTCAGGCAGGTGGAAGGCAGGCCATCGCGACCTGCCCGGCCAATCTCCTGGCTGTAGTTCTCGATGGATTTGGGCAGGTCATAATGCACCACGTTGCGAATATTGCCCTTATCAATGCCCATGCCAAAGGCAATGGTGGCCACGATGCAGTGCGACTCGCCGCTCATGAACTGGCGCTGAATCTCGTCACGTTGCTGGGACGCCAGTCCCGCGTGGTACGCCTGAGCAGCGATGCCCTGAGCCTGTAGGGCGCTAGCAACCTGCTCTGCCGTGTGCTGGAGCGTGACATAGATGATCGTGGGCGCTTCGCCGCCAGGCTGCATTTGTGGCCTTAGCCACTCAACAAGCTGCTGCTGGCGATCTTCCATGGACGGCGCGACCAGCAGCTCAAGGTTTGGGCGATAAAAGCCGGTAGTCACGACATGTTCTGGGGCGATGGCAAACTTTTCGCGCATATCGGCAATCACCGCGGGAGTGGCCGTGGCAGTGAGCAGCAATACCTGGGGAATGGCAAACTCACGCTGGTAATCCGGCAGTTTGAGATAATCAGGTCGGAAGTTATGCCCCCACTCGGAGAGGCAGTGGGCTTCATCGACGACCAGTAGTGATATCGGTACCTGACGCAGAAAATTGCGGAAGCGCTCGTTTTTCAACCGCTCCACCGAGACCATGAGGATGTTTAGCTCGCCGCGTTTGGCCCGCTCCATGACATCGCGGGTGGCCTCGCGCTCTTGGGTGGAGTCGATACTTGCGGCAGCAATGCCGCGGGCTTGCAGAAAAGCAAGCTGATCCTGCATGAGGGCAAGCAACGGCGACACCACCAGTGTCAGGTGCGGCAGGTGCAGCGCAGGAAGCTGATAGCAGAGTGATTTCCCCGCCCCAGTGGCAAAAATGGCTGCCGTGGAGTGCCCCTTCAAGACGTGCGATATCACTGCCTGCTGGCCGCCGCGAAAGTCGTCAAAACCGAATACTGCTTTTAGCGTCTGCTGCGGCGAAGCTGAGGTCATGGCCATTTCCTGGAGAGTCGTCAAGGCATCAGCGGCTAACCTAACGTGTTCACGCTGTTTTCTCCAATGTCGGGAAATTAGGAGCAGCTAAGCCTGAAAGGAGTAGTAGCCGCGGAAACCTCAATCCCAGGCCGCACCTTCCAGCGCATCCAGGGGGATTTTCAGATAGCGCTTGCCGTTGGCTTCTGGCTCCGGCAAGCGACCACCGCGGGTATTCACCTGCAGCGCGTGCAACATCAGCTTGGGCATAGGCAGCTCGCTATCCCGCTGGTGGCGCAGTGCAATGTACTCTTCCTCACTTTTACCCACTAGGTGCGGGTTGTTGGCTCGCTGCTCATCGACGCTGCTTTCCCACTGCGGCTCACGGTCGTCGGGCATATAGTCGTGACCGGTGAACAGCCGTGTAGTGACCGGCAGCGCGAGAATCTGCTGAATGGAGTGCCACAGGGATTTGGCACTGCCACCGGGAAAATCGGCGCGTGCGGTGCCAAAATCAGGCTGAAACAAAGTGTCGTGGACAAAGGCGGTATCACCGATCACGTAGGTAATAGAGGCCAGCGTATGGCCAGGAGAGTGCAGCACGCGAGCGCTGAGCTCACCGATGGCAAACGTATCGCCCTCGACAAACAGTGTGTCCCACTGGCGGCCATCGGTGGGCATGTCCGGCCAGTGGTAGATCTCCTTCCACAGCGACTGCACGTTGGTGACGTACTGGCCAATCGCCGTCGGCGCGCCGGTTTTCTCTTTTAGGTACTGGGCCGCCGAAAAGTGGTCCGCGTGTGGGTGTGTATCCAAAATCCACGCCACCGTCAGGTCTTTTTCCTCTATATGCTTCAGCAGTGCGTCAGCACAGAAAGTCGCCGTTGCGCCTGACTTCTCGTCGAAATCCAGCACCGGATCAATGATCGCGCACTGCTTGGTGGCGGGATCGCTAACGATGTATTGAATACTAAAAGTGCGCGGATCAAAAAAGCCCGCCACGTCCGGCGAGCCCGCGCACGTGCTTTGAGAAATGGCAAAGGTCTTCATGCGAACTCCAGCCCTGTATCGGCAAGGCTACAAGCAGCCACCCTGCCGCGTTAAAATTGTTATAAAAATAGCTGATTATGGAATATAAGCAATAGAGAACGATTAGAACGTTTTCTCCAACGCAAAGCGCGGCTGGGTGTGCCCCTCTTTCGTAACGCTTTCGGTAAACATGTCAAGCGGGCGCACCCAGAGGCCGTAGTCGCCGTAGAGTGCGCGGTAGACGACTAACGTCTCTTCGCTTTCGCTGTGCTGAGCGGTACCCATCACTTCATAAAGGTTGCCTTTGTAATGGCGATAAATACCGGGAACGGGGGCAGTCATTCACTTTCCTTTTGAGTCGCGTTGATGGCGGCGGGCTGATTAGCTTTTTTGGCCAGACGCTCCAGCACTTTGGAGGCGGCGACAAAGCCAAAGGTGCCGGTCAGAAACGTCGCCGCGCCAAAGCCGGAGGCGCAGTCCAGCCGGGTGGCCTCATTGCTACCAGGCTTTTGCAGGCACACTTCGCCGTCGGCACTGGGGTAGACCAACTGCTCGTCGGAGTAGACGCACTCCACCGAGAAGCGCCGTTTGGGGTTGCGGGAAAAGCCGTAATCGCGGCGCAGCCTTGAGCGTACTTTGGAGAGCAGCGGATCGTGCTCGGTGCGGGTTAAATCTGCCACTTGAATACGTGTTGGATCGGTTTGACCACCCGCCGCGCCGGTCACGGTAATCGGTATTTTGCGCCGCTTGCACCAGGCGATCAGCGCGGCTTTGGCGATGACGCTGTCGATGGCATCCACCACATGGTCGGCATCCTCGGGAATGCGCTCGGCCAGGTTGGTGGGCGTGACGAAGGCGGTATCCGCAATTATCTCGATCTCGGGGGCAATTAGGCGGCAGCGCTCGGCAAGCACCGCCACTTTAGGCTGGCCAATAGTGCCATCCAGCGCGTGGAGCTGGCGGTTGATGTTGGAAACACACACATCGTCTAGATCGATCAGCGTGAGCTTGCCAATGCCCGAGCGGGCCAACGCCTCTACCGTCCAGCTACCCACACCGCCTACTCCGACCACGACCACATGAGCACGGCGAAACGCCTGCGCCGCACGCTGGCCATACAGGCGGCGAATACCGCCAAAGCGAAAATCATAGTCGCTCGACGCTGAAACAGGAGAGATTGGGGTCTCATTCAATGACATAACGGCAGGCTCACAGTGCTTGCAAGGCGGAAGGCGTGGCAATGGGCGGTGTTCGTACGCTATCCAGCGGCAAATGCCCTGCCCAGCCAAGGTGATTAAACAGCGCGATCATCGTGTCGTCCAAGGCGCAGCTTAATTGTACACGCTTGGCCAACAGTGGATGGTCAAAGGCTAGATAGGTCGCTGCCAACAGTAAGCGTGGCGCCCCCATCTGCTCGGCAAAGAAGCGGTTGTGAACACTTTTGCCGTGCTTGGCGTCGCCGATAATGGGATAGCCCCGCCTGGAGAGATGGCGGCGAATTTGGTGGCGTCGCCCGGTCAGCGGGCGTGTCTCTACCAGCGAGTAGCGCGCCACCGGGTAGCGGTCGACCTGCACGGGCAGCTCCACGCTATCGAGACGACGAATATCGGTCATGGCGGGCATGGCCGGCATTTCCGCCTTAGGGCGCGTACCGTCTTCTTCCCGGAGCGGGTAATCCAGCCGCTCACTTTCCGGGGCTTTCCCACGCACCACTGCCAGGTAGCGCTTCTCTACCTGCCGCTCACTGAAAGCTTCACTGAGTAGGCCGGCCACCGTTGAAGAGAGCGCGAATACAATCACTCCCGACGTCGGCCTATCCAGCCGATGAACGGGATAGACTCGCTTACCTAACTGATCCCGCAGCCGCTGAAGCAGAAATTCGGTTTCGCCACGTGCTAACGCCGAGCGATGCACCAATAGCCCTGACGGCTTATGTACCGCGACGAGATGCTCATCCTGATAAAGGATGTTGAGTGGCGTCATAACGCTCCCTGGTAAAAGCTGGCGACAAAAAACGTCGTCCATTATAAAACAGCCCGCTATTGTCGCGGCTGGGCCTCGAGATGTCATCTGTCGGGCAAGTTGGCGAACAAATCGCTTGGCAGCTACCTTAAATAAGCAACATTGCAAAGCATTTCCATGGATCAGGAAGGAGATCAATATGCGCTATACACTACCCGTTACTGCGTTGACTGCCTCACTACTGCTCGCCGCTTCAGCGGCGCACGCTAACGAGACGCTTGATGTTGAAATGCATAAAGTGAGTGCCGAGGGAGTTGAAGAGTCCATTGGTACCGTCTCCCTAGAGCATACCGATCACGGTTTGTTGCTGACACCCTCCCTAACCGATCTTGAGCCTGGCGTTTACGGTTTTCACGTTCACCAAAATGCCAGCTGTGAACCGGCTGAAAATGATAGCGGCGAAATGACGCCGGCACTATCAGCAGGTGGTCACTATGATCCTGAGGAAACAGGCACCCATCAGGGCCCTTATGGTGAAGGCCACTTGGGTGACTTACCCGTGCTAACCGTTAATGAAGACGGCGAGGCTAACTTACCTGTATTGGCTCCTCGTCTGAGCATGGAAGATATGCCCGGCCGTGCGCTGATGATTCACGAAGGCGGTGACACCTACGAAGATGAGCCCCATTTAGGGGGTGGTGGAACACGTATGGCCTGTGGTGCCATTGAATCCTAAAATAAGCGTGCTTAGAGAGCAGTTGAACGGGCAGCCATAGCGCTGCCCGTTTTGTCGGTAACCATCAACTAAAGTCTAGCTGTGCTACCTAGCGCTTATCTGTAAATTCGCCTCGGCTAAAAAAGTGTCTGCTTGTGTGCCATTGGCGCACTCGCCCCTCTCCCTTACTGCTGTAGGTACCCTAGATGATCACTTTTATCGTATCGATCCTGCTGCTGATAGCGGGTTACTTCACCTATGGGAAGTTTGTTGAGCGTGTGTTCGTCACCGACCGCAAACGGCGTACGCCAGCATTTACCCTGCGCGACAACATCGATTATGTACCGATGAACACAACGCGTAACTCGCTAATTCAGTTATTGAACATTGCGGGGGTGGGTCCTATTTTTGGTCCTATTCTCGGCGCGCTGTATGGCCCAGTGGCCTTTATCTGGATAGTAGTAGGCTGCATTTTTGCCGGTGCGGTGCATGATTACCTGACAGGTATGATCTCGATTCGCAATCATGGTGCCCATTTACCCCAGTTAGCGGGTAAATTCCTCGGCAAAGCGATGAAGCACGTGGTGAATGGCTTTGCGATTTTGCTGCTGCTATTAGTCGGGACCGTCTTCGTTACGTCACCTGCAGCGCTGCTGGCCAATATGACCTCGCTGTCGTTAACGCTTATTATCGTTGCGATCTTTATTTACTATCTGATCGCCACCCTGCTGCCGATTGATAAAGTTATCGGGCGCATCTACCCCTATTTCGGCGCGCTATTGCTGTTTAGCGCGGCGGGCATTGGTATCGGCTTGATTGTCACGGGCGCCCCAATCCCCGAGCTTTCTTTCCAAAACATGCACCCTGAAGCTGCGCCGATCTTTCCGCTGCTGTTTTTAACGATCTCATGCGGTGCGCTTTCAGGCTTCCATGCTACCCAAACGCCGATTATTTCGCGCACCACTGAAAATGAAACCAATGGGCGCAAAATCTTCTATGGCATGATGATCACCGAGGGCATCATTGCGATGATCTGGGCGGCGGCGGCGATGAGTCTGTTCTACGGCGACCAATCACTCTCCGATGTACTGGCTGCTGGCGGCCCTGCTGCGGTGGTAAGCGAAGTCTCTACGACCATGCTCGGCGCTATCGGTGGCACCCTGGCCGTACTCGGTGTGATTGTGTTACCGATCACCTCTGGCGATACCGCCTTCCGCAGCGCACGCATGATCATTGCCGATTACATCAAGATCGATCAGAAGCCGATCATGAAGCGTGTGATGATCGCGTTGCCGCTCTTTGTCGTCTCTTATGCATTAACCCACATGGACTTCACACTGCTGTGGCGCTATTTCTCCTGGGCGAACCAAACCACCGCCGTGATCGCGCTATGGGTGGGCACCATGTACTTAGTGCTGTCGCGTAAACCTCACTTGATCACGTCGATCCCGGCCACCTTTATGACCATGGCCACCTTTACCTATCTGGCCTATGCACCGATCGGTTTTGGCTTACCGCTGCACTTAAGCTATGTAGTGGCGGCACTGGGCACACTCATCTGCATCGCCCTGTTTATGAAGCGTGTACGCCGCTTGAGCCGCACGACCTTTGCGGTTGATGAACCTGCAGAGCTGGGTGTAGCCAGGGAGAATACGTTGGCAACCAGCGCTTAATGTACTAGCGTTTACGTTACCCACGTTAAGCAGCTACGAAAGCAAACGGGCAGCCAATTAGGCTGCCCGTTTTACATTGCGCTTTTGCTAAACTGAAAAGCTGGCTGATAGCTTGGGGAAAGCGTTTTACTCTTCGCCCGCCATCTGCATTTGACGCTGCAAGTAGTTCTGGATACCAACCTGTTCGATCAGTTTCAGTTCTGTTTCGATGTGGTCGATATGACCCTCTTCATCGGCGAGCAGATCGCGCAGCATATCGCGGGTCACGTAATCTTTAACGCTCTCGCAGTAGGTGATGGCTTCGATGTAGTCGTTACGGCCATCGTGCTCGATTTTTAGATCGCTTTCGAGCATCTCTTTGACGTTTTCGCCAATGTGCAGCTTGCCAAGGTCTTGCAGGTTGGGGATACCTTCCAGGAACAGGATGCGCTCGATGATCTTGTCGGCGTGCTGCATCTCTTCGATAGATTCATCATATTCCCATTTAGCCAGCGCTTTCAGCCCCCAATCTTTATACATTTTGGCGTGCAAAAAGTACTGGTTGATCGCAACCAATTCGTTACCGAGCGCTTTATTGAGATGCTCAAGAACTTTTATATCACCTTTCATGACGTCACCTTTTCTACTGTAATGCTGATGTTTAATCTACTTTAGACAATGCGATCAAGCAGTTACGTTTGGAGTGAAGTATAGAAGCATACATCTATACTCTCAGCGTTCCAGAGAGTATAGATAAGATGAATAAAAGTTCAAGCAAATCAGTTGTTTGCTAAAGATAACCCTAATAATAGTGATTCGCGTCACACAGCGTAAGCGAGTCCCATATCGGCTTCTTGTCGCGCTTCTAGCACTGCATCACGGGTAATAGATTTTGCATAGCACGCACATTTACCACACTGCGTTGCGCAGCCGGTTGCCTCGCGTACTTCTCGCCAGTTGCGCGCTCCGTCGCTAACCTGCTGGCGAATCTGATGGTCGGTTACTCCCTTGCACACACAAACGTACATGGCGACACCTCATAAAAGTCATGAGGTGAATGTAAATGATTCGCATAGGTCTTTTCAAGTAGAAATGGCTGCTTGTTGTTATTCATTCGTCTTACTAATTAGGAGGGTCGCGTTAACCTACTGGCTTAGCAGTGTTTTCAGCTTTCAAAAAACATGAAGCAATGACCGTTATTTTTTCGGCAGCACCACTGTTTGCGTGTTTGATGCAATATCCGGCCAACTGCGCCGCTGCTTATCGAATAGCACCCATAGGTAACCTAAGCCCAACGCTAACAGCGACAGCCACGCCACCGCGCAGCGAATGAGTGACTGTTTTACCGTTAGTGAGCAGCCCTCCAACGTCTGCACTCGCAGCCGCCACGCCTGCATGCCTAGCGTCATTCCCCCCTGCCTCCAGGAAAAGACAAAGAACAGCGTGACGAAAAACAGCAGCAAGAGACGCAGGCTCCAGATATCGCCCGCCGTGGTGCCAATTTCCTCGGGCTGTTGACCGAGTACATAACGATAAAACACCATATGTACGACGGTCACCGCGATCCAGATAGCGGTGACCAGAAAGCCGTCATACAACATGGCGCCCAAGCGGCGGCCAAGGCCTGCGGGCCAAACGCTGTCCAACTGGTTAAAGCGTCGTGTTCCCATAACTCTCTCTTATCCGTTCTTATATGCCATTGGGTGATCAAGTCGCGCCTGGGTGAGCAGAAAGCAAGCTTTTACCATGATGGTATTACCCATTGCGACGTAGGAAGTAGACGCCTACCCCCGCGCAGGCCAATGTCGGCACTAGCACTGCCCAGACGGGGGAGAAACCAAAAATGGTCGAGGCAGGCGCCAGCAAATCCTGCACGTACTTGAAACTCAGCCCGGTCACCACGCCATAAAACACCCGGGTGCCCGCCGCAACGGTGCGCAGTGGGCCAAACACAAAAGACGCAGCAATCAACACCAACGACCCCATGGTGAGCGGCATCAGCATCTTCTGCCAAAAGTAGAGCAGCGCCTGATCATTTTGCAGGCCCTGCGCCTCAAGGAACTGGGCGTAGGCCCACAGCTCACTAGGTGCTTGGCTCTCGATATCGCGCAATAATCGCTCCAATTGGGTGGGGGTAAAAGCAGTGTCCCATCCCATGCTCGCCGATTGATCAGATTCGGTGTGATTATCGAAAATGCGTGTCGTCGCGATGTTTTCCAATTGCCAAGCGTCGCCATCCCAACGTGCACGTTGGGCGTGGGTGGCTTCGACCAGCTGACGGTCATCAAAACGGTAGCGGGTTAAATCTAGCACCACGTCATCCGCTCGAATCGCCCCAAAACGATAAACACTGTCGCCTTCGATCTGCCAGCCGCTGCGGCTGGTCAGCATGGCGCCTTCGCCCTGAAGTTTTTCCAAACGCCACGCCTCGGCATACTGTTCGGTGCGCGGGCTGAGATACTCAGCCACCAGCAGTACCACGACCACCACCAGCAGCACGGGCTTCATTACGCCCCATACAATGCGCGCCAACGAGCGGCCAGCGGCGCGCATAACGGTGAGTTCATTGCTGGAGGCCATGCTGCCCAGGCCAATCAGCGCGCCAATCAATACCGCTACCGGCGCGTATTGATAGAAACGCCAAGGGGTACGCATCAGCAGGTAAAGCAGCGCATCTAAAGCCGTGTAGCCTGCCTGCACATCGCCTAAATCATCGATATAGGCAATGGTAATATCCAAGCCCAACAGCACAAACTGAACGACAACAATGGCCGCCAGCACGTTACGGGCAATGTAGCGATCAAGACGGTCAAGCACCATTAGCGCATCCCCTTACGTTGCGAGCGCCACAGCATTAGTAGCCCCAGCCCTAAGAACAATCCATGTACCGGCCATACCCCCAACAGGCTGGACCAGGTACCGCTGCCAATGGCATCGACCGCTGCCAGCAGCAAGCTGAGATAGGCTACGTATAAAAAAACGGCGGGTAACAGTTTTCCAAAGCGCCCCTGGCGGGGATTAACCCGGGAAAGCGGCTGCGCCATTAGCGCCAGTACAAACACCATCAAGGGCAGGCCAGCACGCCACTGCCACTGGGCCTGGGCACGCGGGCGCGGGTCGTTCCACAGCTCAGAGGTGGTTGCGTACTCCAAGGAATCGAGTTCCTGCCGGTCTCGGTTTAGCCCTAAGCGCAACGTATAACGCTCAAAGGTGAGGCGCTCGGCACTCTGCTCACCTGGCGTCACCCCATAACGCTCGCCATCATCCAGCACCAAAAATCGACTACCGGTTTCCAGCCGCGTTTCCTGATAGCCCGATGCGGCGCGGGTCACGAAGTCGTGGGTGCCTTCGTCACTCTGCTGGCTCTGCTCATGCACCAATACATCCTGCATTTCCGTGCCGTCACTCGAGAAGCCACCAATATACGCGGTACGACCACCACCAAACTCCTGAAAGCGCCCCGGCGCCAGCACGGAAACGTCCAGGCGGCTGCGCTGCTCTTCGAGCGCCGTTTCGGTCTGCAGCGCCCCATAAGGCGTCAACCACAGGCTACAGACACCGACTAACACCGCCACCACGCTGGCAGGCAACAGCGTCACTTTCAGCAGCCGCGTAGGGCTCATTCCACAAGCGACCATGACGGTGATTTCGCTGTTCATGTAGAGCTGCCCATAGGCCAACAGGATGCCCAAAAAAAACGACAGCGGTAAAATCAGTTCCATAAAGCCAGGCAGATGAAACATCATCAGGCTGCCTAGCATGGCGACCGGGATATCGCCTTCCGCGGCGTCCGAAAAATAGCGAATAAAGCGGCTGCCCATGATCACCAGCAACAGAATGCCAGCGACCGCCGACATGGTGAGTAACACTTCGCGAGTGAGATATCGAAATAAAATCAACGCGCTCTCCGGCTAGTCGTGCAGGATGCCATGCAATAAGTGGATGGCTTGGGTACACTAATCAAACTCTTCACTGTTCTTTTCATAATCAAAAGCAACGAGGCATTATCCCGATTCCCTCGATGCTTGTCTTGTTGGAGCCGTCATGGAATTTTCCGTTCAGACTGCGAACCCGGCCAAAACCGAAACGGCCTGCCTGCTGGTACCGGTTTTCAAAGGAAGCGACCTTTTGCCCTCCGTTGCCAAACTGGACGATGCCAGCGAGCGACTGATTGGTCAGTTGTTGGAACGCGGCGACTTTGACGCAGCGCTGGGCAACGTGCAACTAATCCCTTTTGCGCCGGGCCTGGGCGCTGAGCGCATCTTACTAGTGGGTTTGGGTGAGCGCGAAAAATGCCAGGAAGCTGCCTTCATCAAAGCGCTGGATGCCGCCATGGCTGCGCTGGTCAAACTACCTATTGATGAAGCCAGCGTGGTCTTCGGTGATGTACCACTCGAGGACCGCGACCCGGCCTGGAAAGCACGTAAGGTGATGGAAGCGGCTGAGCGTGCCATTTATCGCTTTGATCAATTCAAATCCTCACCAGCCCCGGCTTTCAGCTTGGCCAAGCTAACGCTGTTTATCAGCGACACCGATGCGGCTCCCCAGGTCAAACAGGGCGCTCTGGTGGGCAATGCGATTGGCCAGGGCATCAACTACACCCGCACTCTCGGCAACCTGCCTGCCAATATCTGCACCCCTCGCTACCTTGCCGAGCAGGCAGAACAACTAGGCCGCGACTCCCAGGGTGCGCTCGAGGTCGACATTCTCGATGAAGAAGCGCTGGAAGCCCTGGGCGCGGGCTCTCTGCTTTCCGTGGGTCGCGGCAGCAAAGAGCCGACACGCCTGATCGTCATGAAGTATCAGGGCGCCGAAAGTGCTGAAGAAGCGCCCCATGTGCTGGTCGGTAAAGGCATTACTTTTGATACCGGCGGTATTTCGCTCAAGCCTGGCGAAGGCATGGACGAAATGAAGTTCGACATGTGCGGCGCTGCCAGCGTATTCGGCACGGTCAAAGCGGTACTGGCAATCAAGCCGAAGCTCAACCTGGTGTTTATCGTTGCCGCTGCGGAAAACATGCCCGACGGTAATGCCACCAAGCCCGGTGATATCATCAAGACCCTTAAAGGCCTGACCGTCGAAGTGCTTAATACCGACGCCGAAGGGCGCTTGGTGCTTTGTGACGCGTTGACCTACGCCGAGCGCTTCACCCCCGCCAGCGTGGTCGATATCGCCACCCTCACTGGCGCCGTCATTGTTGGCCTGGGCCACCACGCCACCGGCCTGCTCTCCAACGACGATGACCTCGCCCTTGATCTGCTGGATGCAGGCGAAGGCGCGTGGGACCGCGCTTGGCACCTGCCGTTATGGGATGAGTATCAGGAGCAGTTGGATTCCAATTTCGCCGACTTGGCCAACATTGGTGGCCGACCGGCCGGTACGATCACGGCAGCCTGCTTCTTATCACGCTTTGCTGACCACTTCCCCTGGGCACACTTGGATATCGCCGGTACCGCCTGGCACTCTGGCAAACAAAAAGGCGCCACTGGCCGCCCTGTCGGGCTGTTAACCCAGTACCTGCTGGACCGCGAAACCGATGCCCAGGTAGAAAATAGCGACGCCTGATGGCGCCGCAGGTCAACAAGATCGGTGCGCAACGGTTGCCTTTCAGCGTGGCAACCGTTAAACCTGAATATATCAAGGTACAGCGGGCTTAAACTCGCTGAATCTTTAGCGTTTCGTCAATAACACCCAACCGCCCCTCTTACAGGGCCGGTTCAGCGGAGAGTAACAGCCGTGCCCACTGCCAGCTTCGAAACCAGTTTTGAAACCCTGCCATCCAATCAGCCGATGGCCGATGAGATTCGCGACAACATTCTTAAAAACCCCGGTTTTGGTCGCTACTTTACCGACCACATGGCGCATATACGCTGGACCGGCGACGCCGCTTGGCACGGCCACCAAGTGCGCCCCTACGGCCCGTTGACTCTTGATCCTGCCGCCTCGGTGCTGCATTACGGCCAGGAAATTTTCGAGGGTATTAAAGCCTACCGCCATGCCGATGGCTCGATTTGGACGTTCCGCCCCGAGAAAAATGCCGAGCGCTTCCGTCGCAGCGCCCGTCGTTTGGCGCTGCCGGAGCTTTCCGGTGAAGACTTCATTGGTTCGCTAAAAGCGTTGCTGGCTCAAGATCATGGTTGGGTGCCTACCCCAGCTAACGCGTCTGATGAGTGCAGCCTTTACCTGCGTCCGTTCATGATCGCCTCGGAAGCATTTCTAGGCGTACGCCCTTCGCAGGAAGTCGATTACTACGTGATCGCCTCCCCAGCGGCGGCCTACTTCAAAGGAGGTGTTGCACCGGTATCGATCTGGCTCTCTTCAAACTATAAGCGCGCCGCCGCCGGCGGCACCGGCTTTGCCAAATGCGGAGGCAACTACGCTGCCTCGTTAGCGGCACAAAAAGAGGCCGAGGCACACCAGTGTGGCCAGGTAGCGTTCCTCGATGCGGCAGAAAACAAGTGGATTGAAGAGCTAGGCGGCATGAATCTGTTCTTCGTGTTCAAAGATGGTCGCCTCGTAACGCCGCGCTTGACCGACACCATTCTCGAAGGGGTTACCCGTAACTCCATACTAACGCTGGCCAAAGACGCAGGCCTTACCCCTGAAGAACGCCCCATCAGTATTGATGAATGGCGTGAAGGCGCGGCCTCGGGTGAAATCACCGAAGTCTTTGCCTGTGGCACCGCCGCGGTCATCACTCCGGTGGGCGAACTGGTCACTGAAAACGAGCGTATCAAGCTAACGGCGAGCAGCAACAACGAGATCGCCATGCGGTTGCGTACCACACTGCTCGATCTTCAGTACGGCCGCAGTGAAGATAAGCACGGCTGGCTCACCCAACTGGTTTAAGCGGGCTTAGTACCCACGTTCAGCACCGCCGCATGTTTGCGGCGGTGCTGTTTGCCACCGATGTATCTGAAACCGCTTACCTGGAACCGCTATGGCGCGCATTGATTTCTATATCCTGCCCGATACCACGCTGGAAGCGCGCTTACAGTTCGCCTGCAAACTGGCCGAGACCATCTGGCGCAAAGGCTATCGCTTGCACTTGCACTGTGAAGACAAAGCCCTTGCCGAGCAGGCCGACAGCGCGCTGTGGAATTTCCGCCCCGATGCCTATTTACCCCACGCCCTGGAAGATAGCGAGATGGCTGCCAGCGTGCCGATCACACTAGGCTGGCAGCAGTTGCCGGTGCCGACAGAAGAAACCGCGCTGCTTAATCTGCACCCAGATATTCCCGAAGGCGTTGAGCGCTATGCGCGCATTGCCGAAATCATCAATCAGCACCAACAGGTGCTGGTCGCCAAACGTGCCTGCTGGCAGCGCTATAAAGAGCTGGGCCATGAGGTCGTGCCACACAAGCTGGGTTAAAAAAACCTACGTGTCTCACAAGCTTCTAACAACGACAACTCAGCGGAAGAGACCTGATATGCCCGCATCGCTGCTCACACCTTACCCACTAGCCGTTATCGTCATCGCCCAACTGTTCGGCACTTCGCTGTGGTTCAGTGTCAATGGCGTGGGGCTTGCGCTGCAGGAAGCCGTGGGTCTTAGCGAAAGCGACTTGGGGCTGTTGACGATTGCCGTACAAGCCGGGTTTATTACCGGCACCCTGCTGATCGCCACCACCGGCCTTGCCGACCGAGTGCGCGCCAGCCACCTGTTTGCGGTTTCCGCCGTGCTCGGCGCGCTGGTCAACGCCGCCTTTATCGGTATCGCCGAAAGCGTGACGCTGGCAGCCGTGGCGCGCTTTGCGACTGGGCTCTGCTTGGCGGGTATTTACCCGCTTGGCATGAAGCTGGTGGTGAGCTGGACACCTAGCCACGCGGGCGCCGCGCTGGGTTGGCTAGTAGGCATGTTGACACTGGGCATCGCCTCGCCGCACCTGTTGCGCGGATTAACCCTGCACCTGCCCTGGCAGTGGCCGCTGCTCTTGGCTTCATTGTTGGCGCTGGTCGCCGCGCTGATGATATTCAAACTGGGCGTTGGACCGCACCTCCCGGCGACCGCCAAAAGCGGGCGCCCCTGGGCCGGGCTGGCCGCTTTTAAACAGCCGCGCTTTCGTGCCGCCGCGCTGGGTTATTTCGGCCACTGCTGGGAGTTGTATGCCTTATGGGCGCTGGTGCCGTTTCTGGTCGCTCGCGAGTTGCAGCGTCTTGGCGCTGCCGACGGCGCCCAACCCTGGCTAAGCTTTGCAGTCATTGCGCTCGGCTTGCCCGGCTGCGTACTGGCGGGCACCCTCAGCCGCCACATTGGCAGCGACCGCGTCGCCTGTCTGGCGCTGGCGGTTTCTGGCACGTTGTGTCTGGTATATCCACTCTTGGGCAGCGCCTCTCCTTGGCTATTGCTGGCCCTGCTAGGCGTATGGGGCGTCAGCGTCATTGCCGATTCCGCTCAATTTTCAGCGCTGGCCTCGGCTACAGCACCACCCGAGCGGCTGGGGGCAGCCCTGGCGATGATGAACGCTATCGGCTTTGGCTTGACCATCCCTTCTATTGCGCTGGTCACCGCCCTTTGGTCGAGCCAATCGCTTGCGGTCATTTGGTGGCTATTGCCGGGCCCCATCCTCGGACTACTCGCCATGCGCGGGTTTGCTACCCATAAACACTTTTCTTAAATGGTTGGTGCCCACAACGAGCGTGAGTAGCACCTGACGTCCCAGGCACTCACGCTGTATACTCTCGCGCTATACATTTTCACCTTTGTTGCCAGCTGTGAGCCGACTCTCCATGGAAAAGACCTACCAACCCGAACAGATCGAAACCCGCTGGTACGAACGCTGGGAGGCCGATAACCGTTTTGCACCCTCCGGCCAGGGCGTGCCATTTTCGATCATGATTCCACCGCCCAACGTAACCGGCAGCTTGCACATGGGCCATGCGTTCCAGGACACCATCATGGATACCCTGACGCGCTGGAAACGCATGCAGGGCAACAACACCCTGTGGCAGGTAGGCACCGACCACGCCGGTATCGCCACGCAAATGCTGGTAGAGCGTAAAATCGCCGCGGAAGAGGGTAAAACCCGCCACGATCTGGGCCGTGACGCCTTTATCGATAAAGTGTGGGATTGGAAGCACGAATCCGGCGGGCATATTACCCGCCAACTGCGTCGCATGGGCGCCAGCGTCGACTGGTCGCGCGAGCGCTTCACCATGGACGACGGCTTCTACAAAGCGGTGCAAGAAGTGTTCGTGCGTCTGCACGAAGAAAAGCTGATTTACCGTGGCAAGCGATTGGTCAACTGGGACCCAACGCTGCACACCGCCATTTCTGATCTGGAAGTCGAAAACAAAGAGCAGCAAGGCAGCTTCTGGCACTTCCGCTACCCGCTGGCGGACGGTGTTAAAACGGCCGACGGTAAAGACTACGTGGTCGTGGCCACCACGCGCCCGGAAACCCTATTGGGCGATACCGGCGTGGCGGTCAACCCCGAAGACGGTCGCTACGCCTCGTTGGTCGGCAAGTTTATCGAACTGCCGTTGGTGGGTCGTCGCATTCCTGTTGTGGCCGATGAGCACGCCGATATGGAGAAAGGCTCGGGCTGTGTGAAAATCACCCCTGCGCACGACTTCAACGACTACGAGGTGGGCAAGCGCCAGAACCACCTGCTGATCAACGTCTTTTCTAAAGACGCCACCATCCTTGAAAGCGCCGAGATTTTCGATCTTAAAGGGCAGCCACAGCCCGATGAAGACGCCACGCTACCGGCCAAGTACGCAGGCCTTGACCGCTTTGAAGCACGCAAGCAGATCGTGGCCGACATGGATGCCCTAGGCCTGCTGCAACAGGTAGAAGCCGTTAACAATACCCTGCCCTATGGCGACCGCTCCGGTGATGTGATCGAGCCGCTACTCACCGATCAGTGGTTTGTGGCCGTGGAATCACTCGCCAAGCCTGCCATCGAAGCGGTGGAAAATGGCGACATCCAGTTCGTGCCTAAAAACTACGAAAACATGTACTTTGCCTGGATGCGCGACCTGCAGGACTGGTGTATCTCACGCCAGCTGTGGTGGGGTCACCGCATTCCCGCCTGGTACGACGCCGAAGGCAATGTGTACGTTGCCCGCAGCGAAGCAGAGGCGCGCGAGAAGCACGCCCTTGAACCCGATGTCGTGCTGACACAGGACGAAGACGTACTCGACACCTGGTTTAGTTCGGGCCTGTGGACGTTTGGTACCTTAGGCTGGCCGGAAAAAACGCCGGAGCTTGAGACCTTTCACCCCTCCAGCGTGCTGGTCACCGGTTTTGATATCATCTTCTTCTGGGTGGCCCGGATGATCATGATGACCCTGAAGTTCACCAAGCAGGTGCCGTTTAAGACGGTTTACGTGCACGGCTTGGTGCGCGATGGCCAGGGCCAGAAGATGTCTAAATCCAAGGGCAACGTGCTCGACCCTATCGACTTGATCGATGGGATTACGCTGGACGCGCTACTCGACAAGCGCACCGGCAACATGATGCAGCCCAAACAGGCCAAGGCGATTGCCAAAGCCACTAAGGATGAGTTCAAGGACGGCATCGAAGCCCACGGCACCGACGCCCTGCGCTTTACGTTCCTCTCCCAGGCCACCACCGGGCGAGATATCAAGTTTGATATGAACCGTCTGGATGGCTATCGCAACTTCTGCAATAAGCTGTGGAACGCCTCACGCTACGTGCTGATGAATGCCGAAGGCGAAGATTGCGGCACTAACGGCGACGAGGTTGAGCTTTCCTTGGCCGACCGTTGGATCATCTCGCAGCTACAGAAAACCGAAGCCCAGGTCACCAAGGCGCTGGATGAGTACCGCTTTGACCACGCCTCCCAAGCGCTGTATGAATTCATCTGGAACGAGTACTGCGACTGGTATTTGGAACTCTCCAAGCCCGTGCTGTGGGACGAAAATGCCACGCCGGAGGCAAAGCGAGGAACGCGGCGCACACTGGTGAGAGTGCTGGAGGTCATCCTGCGGCTTGCTCACCCGATGATGCCGTATATTACCGAAGAGATCTGGCAGCGCGTCTCGCCACTCGCCGGGGTATTTATGGGTGACGGCGCGTCGATCATGCTGCAGGCTTGGCCAGAAGCCGATGAGAGTAAAATCGATGAACAGGCCAGCCTGGACATTGAGTGGCTCAAAGGCGTCATCATTGCCGTGCGCAACATCCGCGCCGAGATGAACATTGCCCCCGGCAAGCCCCTCGATGTGCTGTTGACCAAGGGTAAGCCCGAAGATGCCGAGCGCCTGGAGAGCAACCGCCGCTTCCTTTCCAAGCTCGCTAAACTGGAAAGTGTCACGTGGCTCGACAACCCTGACGATGCCCCCCTTTCAGCGACGCAGTTGGTGGGCGATATGGAAGTGCTGGTGCCGATGGCGGATTTGATCGACAAAGACGCCGAAATGGCCCGCCTTGGCAAAGAGATCGAAAAGCAGGACAAGCTCATCGGCGGCATTGAGAAGAAACTCGGCAACGACGGCTTTATCGCCAAGGCGCCGGTCGCCGTGGTCGAAAAAGAGCGCGGCAAGCTCGCCGAGTTCCAAGCCACCAAGCAGTTACTACAAGAGCAGCGCGCGAAAATCGAGGCATTGTAGGCGCGGTTAATTAAGCTCGCTGAAACAGAAACGGCACCGCTAAGGGGCCGTTTCTGTTTGGTCCTCGCTGTTCGCTTAGCCAGGACAACTCGAAGCCTAACTAAGCTAACGAGATGCTCCCCCATCTTAAATCCACCTGAACCACTTTTTCTTATGAAAGGTGTAAGGTCGGTAGCACCACGACCACTAAGTGGCATCGCTGATTCAGCAACGACATGGAAAGCTCTATGCCAACACCGACTGAGGCGCGATTAGAAGCGCTGAGGACTGAACTTGAGCAGGCCGGGATTGCGCACCGCGGTCTTGTCCCAATGGCGGATACCGGCCTGGCGCATGACCATGTCTGGGTGCATCGCCACGATGGCCATGACTGGGTAGCGCGGCTACCCAAACAGAGCCAGATGAATCTGTCCCCGACTGAAAACCTTGCCTACCAGGCGGCCTGCTACCGCCGCTCAAGCCCAGGCGGGCATACGCCAATCCTGCATGACACCCTGCCGCCGAGCGAAGCACTGCCGCGGGGCGGATTACTGGTCGAGGCGATCCGTGGTCGCCAAGCCAACCTACCGCAAGACCTCGCCGCTATCGCAGATGCCCTGGCCAGCCTACACCGCCAACCGTTGCCCGCTAGCGAGGCGAAAGCCCCGCTGCTTGCGCCTGAAAACCCATGGCAGGCGATGGTTGAAGAGGTGCGCCAGCAGGCAAACTGGCTAGCCGACGCTCAACTGGCACGCAAAGTCACCCAGCGTATCAAGCAGGAGCTGGATCTGCTCCCGCCGCGCTTGAGCGATGAGACACCGACGCTGATCAGTTTTGATACCCACCCTGGCAATTTTTTGATCCACGAAGACGGCCGCGCGGTCTTGGTGGACTTGGAGAAATGCCGCTACGGTCTGCCGGGTATCGACCTTGCCCACACGTCGCTCTACACCTCGACCACCTGGGATCTTAGCAGTCAGGCCGTGCTAAGCCTTGATGAGGTGATTGGTTTTTACCGTCGCTGGCAAGCGGCGACGGAGACGTCGCCCGATGTCGACACGCTGGTCGCCTGCCGTCGAGCGACCTGGCTGTGGTCGTTGACGTGGTGTGCCAAGTGGCGCGCCCAGCATTTGAATGCTAAAGATGCACAGCAGCGCGGTGAAGACTGGTCGGCGGAACTCACCGACCCCGCGGTCATCGACCACGTGCGTGACCGCGTGGAGCACTACCTTTCGCTGCCGATCATTGACCATGTACACGGCGAGCTGCAGTGCTTGCAAGCCTCCCTATAACGTTTTTATTTTCTCTTCGATGAGGTACGCGATGCCAACTCACTATCTCCGTGCGGGCAAGCCCCTGACTGCTGCGTTTACCGCCACTCTGCTAGCCGTTGCGCTACCGGCCGTGGCTAACCCTGACCCAGCCGACTGGCAAGGTGTCGTGGCAGAAGCCGAAGGCCAAACCGTTTACTGGAATGCCTGGGGCGGCGATACGCGCACCAACCGTTATATCGAGTGGGTAGCGCAACAAATGCAGGCGCAGTATGGCATTGAGATGGAACACGTGAAGCTGGACGACACCGGCAGCGCGGTGGCAAGGGTGTTGGCCGAAAAGCAGGCGGGCAACGACGACGATGGCAGCATCGATCTGATCTGGATCAACGGTGAAAACTTTGCCGCAATGCGTGAAAGCGACCTGCTGTTCGGCCCCTTCGCCGAAGCGCTGCCCAACTTCGCCCTAACCAACGCCGCGGACAATCCCGAGGTCGTCACCGACTTTACCCTGCCCACCGAAGGCTACGAATCGCCGTGGGGCAAGGCGCAGATCACTTTCTATTACGACAGCGCCCAAACCGAGTCGCCACCCCAAAACATGCCGGCGCTGCTCGCCTGGGCTCGAGCCAATCCCGGCCAGTTCAGCTATCCACGTATTCCTGACTTCACCGGCAGCACCTTTCTGAAGCAGGCGCTGATCGAATTGACCGAGCAGGATGAGGCGCTTTATCAGCCGGTGGCAGAGAGCGATTTCGAGGCGGTCACCGCGCCACTGTGGTCATACCTGGACGCGTTACATCCACACCTGTGGCGCAGCGGGCGCTCCTTCCCCGATTCTGGCCCCAACCTACGCACGCTGATGAGCGACGGCGAGCTGAGTCTGGGGTTCTCGTTCTACCCCACCGATGCTGCCGTGGCGGTCATGGAGTATGAGCTACCCGACAGCGTGCGCAGCTACGTGTTGGAAGAGGGCACGCTGGGTAACGTTCACTTTGTGGCAATCCCCTATAACTCCCCCCATAAAGCCGGCGCCATGGTGCTCGCCGAATTTTTGCTTTCGCCAACGGCCCAGGCCGAAAAGCAGTCGCTGGCCATGTGGGGCGACCGTAGCGTGCTGGATATCGATCAGCTCGATGCCGCTGATCAAGCCCGCTTTCAACAGGGCGAACGCCACCCGTCAGAGCTACCGGCGGACGCGCTCTCGAACACCTTACCCGAGCCCCACCCCAGTTGGATGACCACCCTGCAAGACGCTTGGCTTGAGCGCTACGGCGTCAACTAGCGCATGTTGCGACTGGCCCCGGCGTTTATCATCGCCTTGCTGGTACTTCCCGTTGGGGCGGGGTTACTCATGGTGCTGCTGCCAGCATTCGGCTACCTGCCAGCGCTTGGCAGCTACAGCCTTAGCCTAGCGCCCTGGCAAATGCTGTTTTCTCAACCGGGGCTTGGCCGTTCTGTCGCCGTCAGCTTTACCAGTGGTCTGGTCAGCACGGCGATGGCGTTGATGATCGTGGTGCTGTTTCTGGCGGCCAGCCAGGGCACTTGGTTGGACCGCGCTATTCGGCGGCTGGTGTCACCGCTGCTGGCCATCCCCCATGCCGCCGTTGCGTTTGGTTTTGCCTTCTTGATCGCCCCTTCGGGCCTCATGGCCCGGCTGTTTTCCCCTGCGTTCACGGGCTGGGAGCGCCCGCCGGATGTATTGATCATCAACGATCCCTGGGGGCTCTCCTTAATGGCGGGGCTGGTATTGAAAGAAGTGCCGTTTCTACTGCTGATGAGCCTGGCGGCGCTACCGCAACTGGCCCCGGAAAAGCGTCTGATGCTGGCGCGGTCGCTGGGCTATGCGCCCACCATTGCTTGGTTAAAAACCGTGCTGCCTTCGCTCTACCCGCTGATTCGCCTGCCGGTTTATGCGGTGATCGCTTATGCAACCTCGGTGGTCGACATGGCGATGATTCTCGGTCCCACACTGCCCCCTACGCTGAGCGTGTCGATTTTAAGCTGGTTTAACGACCCAGATATCAACCACCGCTTTATGGCCTCGGCGGCCGCAGTGCTGCAACTGGGTGTGACGCTGGCGGCACTGTTATGCTGGTGGCTGCTGGAACAGCTGACGCGCAACCTAAGGGCCAACTGGCTCACCAATGGCCACCGCCACCAGGGCGACGCTTTCCTGCGTACCGTGGGCCGCTGGTCGCTGCTGGTGTCGACGGGTACTGCGCTGGCCGCCCTGGTCGGGCTGGGGCTGTTTTCAGTGGCCGGTTTTTGGCGCTTCCCTGATCTACTGCCGCAAATGTTTACCCTTGACCATTGGCAGCGAAGTGGCGCCATGCTGATCACGCCGCTGGTCAATACCGCCCTGATTGGGCTTATCGCGACAAGCCTTGCCACAGCACTCGTGCTGGCAACACTGGAAAACGAACACCGCCAACATCTAAAGCCCAAGCGCGCCCTGTGGCTGCTTTATTTACCGCTGCTAGTGCCGCAGATCGCCTTTCTATTTGGCCTGGTAGTAGCCGCGGAAAGCCTGAATATTCGCCCCCAGCTCGGGCTGGTGATCGCCGGCCACCTGCTGTTCGTGCTGCCCTATGTTTACCTGTCGCTTTCCGAGGCGTACCGGCGCCTGGATCCACGCTGGCTACAGGTGGCACGCTCATTGGGTGTTTCGCGTAGCGCTGCTTTTTGGCGGGTTCGTTTACCGTTACTGCTCGCACCGGTGTTAACCGCCTTTGCGGTGGGCTTGGCAATCAGTATTGGCCAGTACTTGCCTACCCAGCTGCTGGGTGCCGGGCGTGTGACCACCGTCACCACCGAGGCGGTGGCACTGGCGTCGGGCAGTAACCGACGTTTGATTGGCGTGTGGGCGCTTGTGCAAGCGGGCCTGCCGCTGATTGGCTTTATGCTTGCCTTGGCGCTTCCCCGCTTTTTGGGCGTTGGGCGCCGTGAACTTTCGACGTAAAGGGATGACCGTGACTGCTACGCCTAACGCATCGCTACGCCTTGAGCAGGTTTCCATCGCCCTCGCAGGTCGCGAACTGTTGGCGGTGGATGCCACCATTGCCCCCGGCGAAGTGCTAACGGTGATGGGTCCCTCGGGCTCGGGGAAGTCCACTTTACTGGCGTATATTGCAGGTTTTCTTGACCGCACATTTACTGCCAGTGGCGGAGTGTGGCTGGGTGAACGTGACCTATTAAACCGCCCCGCGGAGGCGCGCGGCATCGGGCTACTGTTTCAGGACCCGCTTTTATTTCCTCACTTGAGTGTGGCGGGCAATTTGCGTTTTGGGCTACCGCGGCAAAGTAAGGATAAGCATCAACAAGTCACGCAAGCCCTTGAACAGATAGGGCTAGCGGGTTTTGAAGGGCGCGACCCGACCACGCTTTCCGGTGGCCAAAAGGCGCGAGTAGCCCTGATGCGCCTGCTGCTTTCTAAGCCCCAGGCGGTGCTGCTGGATGAACCGTTTTCAAAACTGGATACCGCACTTCGCGAGGAGATGCGCTCGCTAGTGTTTAGCCGATTGCGTGATGCCGGCCTACCTGCGCTGCTGGTCACCCACGACCATGCTGATGCGGACGCGGCGGGAGGGCCTGTCATTGCGCTCGGCTGAACGCGCGCCGCGCCTGAGCATCGTCATCCCGGTGCTCAATGAAGCGCCTACGCTGGCAACCCATTTAATGGCGCTACAAACGCTGCGTGCCCAGGGGGTCGAAGTGATCGTGGTGGATGGCGGGAGTGGCGATGACAGCGTGCGTAGTGCGAAACCGCTGGCGGACCGTGTGCTCAGCAGCCCTCCCGGCCGAGGCGTGCAGATGAACTTAGGGGCTCAGCATGCCAGCGCCCCGGCCCTGCTGTTTCTACACGCGGATACCCACTTGCCGACAGGCGCCGTCGAACAGTTGCTCCACGCGCTTAACACCCACGCCTGGGGACGTTTCGATATCCTGCTCGCCGGACACAGCCGCTGGCTCCCAGTGGTCAGTAAAATGATCAACCAGCGCTCCCGACTCACCGGCATCGCGACCGGCGATCAAGGCATTTTTGTGCGTGCCAGCACGTTCCAGGCAATCGGTGGTTTTCCCGAACAGCCGTTAATGGAGGATATTGAACTCACCAAACGGCTCAAACGGGTATCGCCACCCGCCTGCCTGACAGCGAAAGTGATAAGCTCGGGGAGGCGCTGGGATCAGTTCGGTGCCTGGAAAACGATCCGCCTAATGTGGCGGCTGCGCTATCGCTACTGGCGCGGCGTCAGCGCCACCCAACTTGCCAAGGAGTATCGTGATGCCCGCTGAAACGCTGGCCAACCGACTGGCGCTGCCGCAGCTCCACCTGCTGGCCAAGGCCCCGCTAGCCGGGCAGGCGAAAACGCGCTTGGCCCCTTTACTGGGCAATCAAGGCGCCGCTAATGCCCACGCGGAACTGCTGCGCCACTGCGTCGCAAATGCTTGTCAGGCGCTACCGGCCGAAAACGTCACGCTATGGACAGCACTTGACCATGCGCACCCCTTATTCATCGAGCTTCACGAGCAGTTTGGCTTGACGTTAAAGCGCCAGCCCGATGGCGACTTAGGCGCACGTATACGTCACGCATTGAACCATACGCCTGAGCCCGCCATGGTGATGGGCAGCGACTGCCCGAGCATTACTAGCGCACTCATCACCGCTTGCGCGCAGCAACTCACCCGTTATGAAGTGGTCATTCTACCCGCTGAGGATGGTGGCTACGGGTTGATCGGCGCCCAGCGCGACTATCCGGGCCTTTTTGAAAGCATTCCCTGGGGGAGCCATCAAGTGCTAAGCGCAACCCGCCAGCGTATCGAAGCGCTTAGCCTTCGCGCCGCTTACCCGGCCACCATTTGGGATATAGACCGGCCCGAAGATTGGCAGCGCTGGAAAGGGGTAGCCGCTGCGCTGTAAGGAAACAGCGCGACTGCCCACTGAGTTAGCAACGTTCACTCTGTTTACCCCCTGCCGCCGGAGCTTACCGTGACCCGACAACGTTTACTGATCGCAGCGCTACTGGTCATTGCCATTGGTGTGTTCTTTATCACTGGTGCCCATCAGTGGTTCACGCTGGACACCCTCAAGGCTTACCAAAGCGACTTCCAAGCCGCCTTCGAGCAGCACCCATGGCGAGTCGCGGGTATCTTTTTTGCCGTTTACGTAGCGATGACCGCCCTTTCCTTGCCGGGCGCCACGCTGTTAACGCTACTAGGCGGTGCACTTTTCGGCCTTGGCTGGGGGTTGCTGATCATTTCGTTTGCCAGCGCCATGGGCGCGACCTTGGCCTTTTTGCTCTCGCGGTTTCTCTTTCGTCAACCTATCGAAAAGCGCTTTCCACGCCAGCTTGAAGCGGTGAATCGTGGCGTGGAGCGCGAGGGCGCCTTCTACCTATTCATGCTGCGTTTGGTACCGGTGTTCCCGTTTTTCATGATCAATCTGGTAATGGGGCTCACGCGGATCAACACCGTTACCTACTACTGGGTGAGCCAACTGGCCATGCTGCCCGGCACGGCGGTTTACGTGAACGCGGGCGGGCAGCTGGGGGAGCTGGAAAGTCTCGGAGGGATCGTGTCACCGGTGCTGTTAGCCTCGTTTGCCCTGCTGGCGGTGTTTCCCTGGATTGCCCGGCGCATCGTGCTGCTGGTGCAAAAGCGCAAGGCCTACAAAGGCTTTACCCGACCCCACCGCTTTGACTACGACATTGTGGTCATCGGTGGCGGTTCGGCGGGGCTGGTCACGAGCTACATTGCGAGTGCGGTGAACGCCAAAGTAGCGTTGGTGGAAAAGCACAAAATGGGCGGCGACTGTTTGAATACTGGCTGCGTGCCTTCCAAGGCGTTAATCCGCGCTGCTCGCGCCGCCCATGAGATTCGTACCGCCCATCGGTTCGGGGTCACCGCCAGCGAGCCAGCGGTCGACTTCGCCAAAGTAATGGGCCATGTGCACCAAGCGATTAGTGATATCGAACCCCACGATAGCGTAGAGCGCTATAACGGCCTAGGCGTTGAAGTGTACCAAGAGCACGCCAAGTTGATCTCGCCCTGGGAAGTGCAGTTGGGCGATAAAACGCTCACTACCCGTCATATCGTACTCGCCACCGGTGCACGCCCCCGGGTGCCGTCGCTGCCAGGCATAGAGAGCGCTCCCGTTCTAACCTCCGAGAATCTCTGGGCGCTTACTGAGCTACCCAAACGTTTAGTGGTGTTAGGCGGTGGAGCCATCGGCTGTGAGCTGAGCCAGAGCTTTGCCCGCTTGGGCAGCCAGGTGATCCTAGTGGAAGGCGCTTCCCAGTTGCTGGGCCGCGAGGATCAAGAGGTTGGTGAGCTAGTCGAAAGCACCCTGGTGAGCGAAGGCGTAACGGTAATGACCCATGCCAAGGCGCTGGAAGTGCTCAACGACGATGGCGGCTATCAGCTCGTGGTGGAACATCACGGCAAGCGACAGCTGCTAGCCTTTGACTACCTGCTGGTGAGTACCGGTCGCCAAGCCAATCTGGAGGGCCTGGGGCTGGAGGCACTGGGTATCACAACCACAAACGTGGGAACACTTGAAATTAACGAGCGCCTGCAAACCCGTCTACCCAATATCTGGGCCTGCGGTGATGTCGCCGGACCTTATCAACTCACCCACGCGGCGGCCCACCAAGCGTGGCACGCAGCGGTCAATGCGCTGTTTGGCGAACTGAAAAGCTTCGCAGTGGATTACCGCTTTATGCCTGCAGTCACCTATGTGCAGCCGGAAGTAGCACGAGTGGGGATGAACGAAAAAGAGGCTAAGGCTAAAGGCATTGCCTATGAAGTGACCCGCTACGCCATGAGCGAAAGCGACCGCGCTATTGCCGAAGGCGCCACTGAGGGCTTTATCAAAGTGCTTACCCTGCCCGGCAAGGATAAAATCTTGGGTGCGACAATCGTTGCCGAAAACGCTGGCGAATGGCTGGGCGAATTTACCATCGCCATGAAACACGGACTGGGACTCAATAAACTGCTAGGCACCATCCACCCCTATCCCACGCTTGGCGAAGCTGCCAAAGCCACGGCGGGCGTATGGAAAAACGCCCACAAGCCTGAAAGAGTACTGGCGCTCTTAAAGCGTTACTTCCACTGGCGCCGAGGTGAATAAATCATTGGTTTTAAAATAATCAGGCCCGATAAAACTACTGGGAAGACGCTTACTTCGGTGAGTACCCATCCAAGCATCAGTTGTTTCATCACTTGCAGCCGTTAAATCGACATAACGCTACGGACGAAATCGTTGAACTCCGCGGCAGTTTCAGACTCGCTGAGCTACTGGATGCCGCAGGGAGCCTCTATGATGGTGGAGTTGGCAGATGATTTGGCCCTAGCCATTACGGCCCAAGCAGTCGTACACCTCAATCACCAGCTCACCAAAACCAATCAACGCCTTGAAGGGCTTGCCCATACCGATCTTTTGACCAAATGCTGGAACCGCTACTATACGGAGTTGGTCATTGAGGATTTGAGCCACTCAACCCTCAGCTTTGCTATGCTGATGGTTGATATCGATGATTTTAAACGTATCAACAACACCTATGGGCATGCAGTGGGCGATGCTATCTTGCGTGATATTGCCCACTTGATGCAGCAAACCCTAATACCCGATGACCACCTTGGCCGCTGGGAAGGGGAGGAGTTTATCGTTGTTGCCAAAGGGCTTCACGAGGGCGCTAGCCTTAAACTTGCCAACCGGCTTTGCCTAAGCGTAGAGCAGCATATCTTTTCCATCGACGAGCCAGTGACCATCAGTGTCGGACTGACGCTTGTCCAGCCCGGCGACCAGCCCCGCGATTTATTTGAACGCGCAGACCAAGGCATGACGTTGGCCAAGGTGGCGGGTAAAAACCAAGTCGTTATTTGCTAATCTCTGGCAGCGTGTTTTTCATAGGCAATACCCATGCAGCAGCTATTACTCATCGGTGCGGGCCATGCCCACGCTTTTGTTCTCGAAGCCTTTGCCAAACGACCCGATCCGAACATCGCGATTACCGTTGTTAGCGACGCTCCCTTCGCGGCGTACTCCGGTAGCGTGCCGGCGTGGCTATCCGGGGAATGCACGCTGCGTGAAACTCAAATGGATATCGACGCGCTGTGCCAGCGTGTGGGCGCTCAGTTTATCGCCTCTCCGGCCGTGGCGCTCAATACCACCAAGCGCCAAGTAACGCTGGCGGATGGCAGCGTTCTCCCGTTTGACGTGGCATCTCTCAACGTGGGCTCGACCCTCCAACTGCCCCAAGCGCTTAACACGGAAAACAATAATGAAGCGCTGCCCACGCTGCTGGCCATGCGCCCGCTTAGTTCCCTGCACCAACGCTGGCAGGCGTTAAAAGAAGAGGTTGCCAAGCTCCCTCAAGGTACGCAGCAGAACGTCGTTAGCGTGGGCGGCGGTGCAGCGGGCTGCGAAACCCTGATGAGCGTATTGGCACAGCTACGCCGCCAGCGCCCGGATATTGACTGGCAAGGCGCGTTGATTAGCGCCTCCAAAACGCTGCTGCCGGGCGCTGGTAGGTTGCCCCGCTGGTTAATGGCGCGGGCACTGAGGCGTACAGGTATTAGCGTACACGCTGGTGTACGGGGCCACGCCTTGGTAGCGGGCGGGGTAAGTAATGACGTAGACGAGCGGATTAAGGCCGACATCGTGCTCTGGGCGACCGGCGCGGTGGGCCAGAAATGGTTAAAAAATACGCTCCTGCCGCTGAACGAGAAGGGTTTTATCCGTGTTAACGTATCGCTGGAAGTCAGCGGCCAATCGGGGATTTTTGCCGCCGGCGACTGCGCGGCGTTTACACCACCGCTGCCCAGTGCAGGCGTTTATGCGGTGCGCATGGGACCTTTACTGGCAGACAACCTGCGTGCCGCTTGCCACCAAAAGACATTGACGCCTTGGCAGCCACCCCGCCGCGTGCTGGCACTGATTGGTACCGGTGACGGCCATGCTATCGCCAGCCGCGGGGCTATCGGCTTTGCCGGCAAGTGGGTATGGCTATGGAAAAAGCGGATCGATGCGCGCTTTATCGCCCGCTTCAACCCGCCCATTAAAGACTAAATGGCTGGATTAATTGCCTTCGCGCCAGCCGCCTAACACCCGACTATCTGGCCCAAAAAAGACCAAGCGGTCATGGTCGATCAAGTAGCGGTAAGCGGTTTCCATCATATCCGTGACGCGCTTGGCATCGCCCATTTGCGGACATGCCATACGCGTAGTGGCCAACTCGCTAAACGCAATGCGCTGATTCTCACCCAGCGTTACCTTGCCCGTCAGGCGGTTACAGCCGTCATGACCGCTAACGCTTCCATCACGTGATATCTGGAAAAATGGTGTTTCCGGCATCGACAGCCGCTCATCGGTGCCCACCAACAACAGGTTCCAGCGCTGCTCGACAATGGCGCCCGAAAGCGAGGAACCACTTGGCCCTTGCGGCGATGTGCTTGGCCCTGGCGCACTGCTACAGGCGCTTAAAAGGAGCACGATGGAGGCGAGCAGTGGCAATAAACGCCAGCTTTTCTTGGTCATGGTGAATCGTCCTTGTTTGATAGCCTTTCTGGAATAGTTACCAGCTACCGGTATTTTCCATTGACGCCCAGGGCTCTTGCGGCTCGAGCGCGTCGCCTTTTTGCAGCAGCTCGACCGAGATGCCATCGGGCGATTTTACAAACGCCATATGACCATCGCGAGGCGGCCGATTAATGATTACGCCGTTGTCCTGAAGGTGCTGGCAAAGGGCGTAAATGTCGTCAACGCGATAGGCCAAGTGACCAAAGTTGCGCCCGCCAGTGTACTCATCTGGATCCCAATTATAGGTCAGCTCTAGCTCGGGCGCTGTCAGGCGCTCGGAGCGCGCTTCGTCTTCAGGGGCGGCTAAAAACACCAGCGTAAAGCGGCCTTTTTCGTTCTCTTTACGGCGGACTTCTTTAAGACCAAGCAAATCACAGTAAAAACGCAGCGAAGCATCTAGATCACTCACACGTGCCATTGTATGTAGGTATTGCATATCGACTCCTGAGAAAAAAGAGCGTAGCCACTCTTTACAAAAGCGTGACAGCGCGAATAAAACGCCGCAACGCTGTACAATTAAATCATAACGTTTATCTTAGCTGGGTTTACCCGTCGGAGAAACCTGTGGATTCAGTCACGCAAGCTGCGCTTGGCGCCGCCATTGGCGGTGCCGTGCTAGGTCGACGTTTGGGCCGGAAAGCCATTCTCGTTGGCGCTGTTCTGGGCACCTTACCGGACCTTGATGTGATATTGGATTACGGTGACGCCGTGGCCAATGTTACCGAGCATCGTGGCTTTAGCCATTCACTGTTTGTACTGACGGGCTTGGCTACTCTGCTGGCATTTTTGTGCCCTCGCTTCGCGCCCGTTCGGACGATTAGTTTAGCCCGCTGGTGGTGCTTTTTTTCGCTTATTCTGCTGACGCACCCGCTGCTCGATGCATTGACCACTTACGGTACTCAGCTATTGTGGCCACTCGATATAGCGCCTGCTGCGTGGCCGATCATTTTCATTATCGACCCGCTTTACACCCTTGCACTGCTCATCGCCCTGGGCGTCGGTTTGGTCTCTTTGCGGGTTAGAAGGGCCTGTACTTGGGGGCTTGCCATTAGCTGTACGTATCTTGCTTTAGCGGCGGGGGCGAAGTTAATGGTCGAACAGCGTATCACCCCGTTGCTGGCGGAGCAGGGGCTGCAAGAAGCGCCCCTGTTGATACAGCCAACCCCGTTTAATATCGTGCTGTGGCGCGCCACCGTGGTGGAGGGTGACCGCTATTATGAAAGTTTAATCAGTGTGTTTGATGGTGATAGCCCGCCCCGCCTGGAACCGCTCATTCGTAATGCAGCATTGGAAGCGCCCCTTTCAGCCAGCCAGCAAGGACAGCGTTTGGCATGGTTTGCCGGGCCTTTTCTGCGCTATGAAGCCCGTTGGCTGAACGGCAAAGAGACGCTCATTGCCACTGACATACGGCTCGGTTTTCCAGGCTTTCACCCGTTCAGCTTTACCCTGGCAACCTTAGAGGAGGAGCGCTGGGTACCGCTAGCAGTGAGCGAACAGGTAGAAAGCTCGCGCGGTATTCATATGACAACGCTCTCCCGGCTTGCCGCCCGCGCCGCGGGCAACACCTCGGCTCTCTGCGCCAGCGATTTCGTGGCACAGCAGTGGCGGGCCGAGCGTGTTATCTACCGCTGCTGAGCTACTATTATTAGATAAACCTAGGGGGCAATACCTTGGCCACAGCCACTATATTGCTCTCCACCGTAGGTTAGCGTGACCCTCGCAGGGAAAGGCTTGCCGCTCATGTCGTCAAAGCATGCGCCGGCTTCAATGCGAACGCGAAAGAAAGGTTCCACATCCGCGTTTTCGATAACCACTCTGCCTGCTTCGTTGTCCATCACACTGACCATATAGGGTTGTTGGACACTCTCTTGCCCATAGTTAAGTTCCATCGTCAGTGTGGGGGTATCGTTCGCCAAGGCAACCGACCAGCCGGGTTCGTTGCCCTGGCCACGGAACATTACGCCTGGATGATCCTTTCGGGTTGAGGCATCACGGCTATCAGCCAGCTCGCATTTGAGTTGACCGCGGGGCGTTTCGACCAATGCCTGCTCACCGCGATTCCAGAAGCTGATTTCGCCGTCTTGATAGCGGGCGCCGCTAGCCACCACCGCTTGAGGCAGCTGCCAGGCGCCATGCAGCGACCAAAGACGCAGCGTTTCACCGTCGACAGCGGTGATTAAATGCTGACGCGCTGGACTACAGTGCCACGCATCGAAGCGCTGCGCCGAGCCGGGAAAAAGTGCCGATGGTAAAAAAGGGGCTCGGTTATCCAGTGTGGCTTGGTTAGCTGTCGTCGTTTCAGCGGAAGGCGCCGCTGCACAGCCACCGATGACGACCATCATGCCTGCTGCGGCAATGGCGCCACTCCATGTTTTTAACCTATTCATACAACGCGCTCCCTTTGTGTCTGATGCTCTTGCTGTCTATAGTGTTTATCCGCGTTTGAACGCCTGCAGGTCATGGGTATCGATACGCTCCACCCGCGGGGGTAACCCTAGCGCTTCACGCTTGCTCTTAACCTGACTTTTTTCAGCTAGCCGCTCCGCGTCGTCGTCGGTGGTGCGGCCATTAAGCTCCGCCAACTGCGTCATGCCCTGATGATAGAAGGTGAGCAGATCCAGCGCCGTGCGGTTATTCTCTTCCACTGCTTTGCGCAGTGGGGAGAGGTAGCCGCTGACTTGCGACAAGTGATGCTTGAGTTGCCAGACATAGCGTACTTCGGTCATCCAGGGGCGCTCACGTAGCACGGCAAAGAGCGCGCTGGTCGCCAGCAAGCCGAGGAACACACCAAGGGCATTAAGCCAGAGGCTGCTGCCAAAGGTGGAAGTGAGGAGCATGGAGAACAGCAGGCCAAAAATAATCAGCTGCCCTGCCATGGCAAAGCTGATCATGCGGGCTTTACGCCGGTAGGTCTCGGGGTCGTGGTGTTCTAGGGTAAAAACCATGGCCAGCCTCATCATCAAAATAAGTTTCTTATGATACGGGGCTGGCCAGGGCAAACAAGTACTAGTGTTAGCGAGGCTTAACTCAAACGCTCCGCGGCGGTTTTAAGTAAGTGCTCGGTCGTCTCCCAGCCTACGCAGGCATCGGTCACCGACACACCGTAGCGCATAGCGCCTGGCTTGAGCGGCTGCTTGCCTTCAAATAGATGGCTTTCCAACATCAGCGCTACTAGGTTGGCATCACCCGCCTGACGCTGCGCCAACACATCCAGCATCACTTCACTCTGACGGCGATGATCCTTACGCGCGTTGGCGTGGCTGCAGTCCACCATCAGTCGCGGGTTTTGGCCTGCGTTACGCAGCGCAGTGGTCGCCGCTCTCACGTGCTTGGCCTGGTAGTTGGGCTCACCGTGCCCCCCGCGCAGCACCACATGGGTATGGGGATTGCCTTCGGACTGCTGGACGATCGGGAAGCCTTGAGGATCGACGGCGAAACGCTGGTGGGGGTGGACTGCGGCCTGCATGGCATCAATGGCCACTTGAATATCGCCACTGGTAGCATTTTTAAAGCCGACGGCAGCGCTAAGGTCGCTGGCCAGCTCGCGATGCAGCTGGGATTCGGTGGTGCGCGCGCCAATCGCGACCCAGCTCAGCAAGTCATCCAGGTAAGGTGCCAGCATCGGCTGTAACAGTTCGGTAGCCACCGGCAGACCACGCGCGGCCACGGCGTGCATTAGCTCCCTGGACAATGTCAAACCACGGGGCATATCGCCACTACCATCTAAGTCTGGGTCATAGGCCAGCCCCTTCCAGCCCACGGTGGTGCGTGGTTTTTCAATATAGACACGCATAACGGGTAATAGCTGCCCACTCACTTCTTCACTGAGTGCCGCCAAGCGGTCGGCGTACTCAAGCGCGGCGTCTGGGTCATGCACCGAGCAAGGGCCCACGACCACCAGCAAACGGTCATCGTACCCATTTAAAATTTGCTGGACGGCATGGCGCTGGCGCTCAATTTGCTCACTTAAAGCGCCATTTAGAGGTAGGTGCTGACGGAGTTCGGCAGGGGTGGGCAGCCTTTTGGCCGTGGTTTTAAAGGCGCTTCGCATAGCGACCTGGGCCGTGCTAGTGATCGGGTGATTGACAACAGTGCTGATGGGCGCATTCATAATTAACTCTCCGAAATCTTACATCGTTTGACTAAGTGACCACCCAGGCAAACGCGGTCGGAGGTGGCAGCTAGCACCGACCGCGCGTCGCTAAATCGCCAACCATAGCCATAGCCCACATAGCCAGTTGCGAAAGCGTTCGTCAGTGCACGATAAATCATGATGCTGCTCCTTGATGTAAAAACGATGAAAATTGACCAACCCCGTCAATAGCAGAGATCCAAAACGCCAAAAGCCCCGGCGGGGTTACCGACCGGGGCTTCTGTGCTTGCGGCAGGCAACCGAGTGGTGTGCCTGGTGGCGCGACGTTAGGCGTCGGCCAGGGGCACACCGTGGCTAAACCAATACCAATAAGAAGCCGCACGATTCATGACCACACGCACGCCACCAGCCATCTCTGGCTGTTGCTTAACGCTGTGTGTGGAGATGAATGACTGCATGGTTGCTTCCGTTAGTAATAAATAGCCTATTGGGCTACCGCAATGGCGTTGTGGTTTTATCCTGCCTGCAAGCGTTGTAAATGGCAACACTCAACCGCTAAAAGCTTGCAACCAACCAATCGTCGCCGGCAGTGCCGTTATGCTAACGAGCACAACCACGCCTAGGAAAATGGCGAGAAAACCCGAGTCGTCTTTAAAATCTTCGTCGTGATGGGCCATGTTAGCCTCCTTTTTATCAACGCTATATCAGTGAATTCAAAAATATGAGGTCATATTAAGTAGTTCGCGGGGCGTAGGCAAACACATCCGAGAACACGCGCTCAAGCGGCACACCCTTAGCGTCGAGCACATCCAGACAGGCGTAGACCATGCCTGGAGAGCCTGATAAATACACATCATGAGTATCTGGGGTAATCTCGGCAGCTTGCAACACTTGATCGATGCGCCCCAGATGATGATGGATGCTCTCTCCGGCGGCCAATGGCTCTTCCAGTGGCAGCTCGGTCACAGCATGAAACGCGACGTTGACGTGGGTTTGCGCCCACTGGCTGGCCAACTGCTCTAAATAGAGATCGCGGTGTTCGCGTGCGGCCCACCATAGCGAAATTTCACGCGTCGGCTGCTCATGAAGCACCGCTTCGATGATCGCTTTCATCTGGGAGAAACCTGTGCCCGCCGCTATCAACATCAGTGGCCGCTCGCTTTGACGGTCCAGTACGCACTCGCCTCCCGGCAGGCGCAACGTCAGTTGGTTGGCCACCTGCAGCAGCTCACGTAGCCGCGCGGAGTTATCTCGCTCCGGCCAGTGTTGGATATGCAATTCAATGATGCCATCGCCCCGTTCAGCGCTGGCGATGGAAAACGGCACCCACGTCGTATCGTCTAACTTCAGCTCTAAATACTGCCCCGGGGCATGCTGCATGGCTTCGGCGCGCCCGGCTAGCGTTACGCCAAACACATCGGGGTTTAAGTTTTCAACCTCGGTGACTTGGCAAGTCAACGTCCTTGCACTCATGAAAGCCTCTTTTAACAAATTCGGTCAGCGGTACAGCGCATTTAAAGGCGAGCGGGCGGCAGCTCAAGGCCAATGCCTAACGCTTCCCAGCGTTCATCCACCCGCGCTTTGACGGTTTCGTCCATCACGATGGGAGTACCCCACTCGCGATCGGTTTCGCCTGGCCATTTGTTGGTGGCATCAAGCCCCATTTTGGAGCCGAGCCCTGAGACCGGTGAGGCGAAATCGAGATAATCGATGGGTGTATTCTCAACCATCACGGTGTCGCGTGCGGGATCCATACGGGTAGTGATCGCCCAAATCACGTCTTCCCAGTTACGCGCGTCCACGTCATCATCCAGCACGATCACGAACTTGGTGTACATAAACTGGCGAAGGAAACTCCATACCCCCATCATTACGCGCTTGGCGTGGCCGGGATACTGCTTCTTCATGGTGACGACCGCCATGCGGTAGGAACAGCCTTCCGGCGGCAGGTAGAAGTCGACAATTTCGGGAAACTGTTTGCACAGAATGGGCACGAACACTTCGTTCAGGGCCACGCCGAGAATGGCCGGTTCGTCCGGCGGACGCCCGGTATAGGTCGAGTGGTAAATCGCATCACGGCGCATGGTCATTCGCGTGACGGTAAACACCGGGAAGTGGTCGACCTCATTGTAGTAACCGGTGTGATCACCAAAGGGGCCTTCCGCCGCCATGTCATCCGGATAGATAAAGCCTTCGAGGATAATCTCGCTCGACGCAGGCACATCAAGATCCGCATGGCCGCACTTTACAAGTTCCGTACGCGAACCACGCAGCAGGCCTGCAAAGGCATATTCTGAAAGCGAATCCGGCACGGGCGTAACCGCACCTAAAATGGTCGCAGGGTCGGCACCCAGCGCCACGGCCACCGGAAAAGGCTCGCCTGGGTGGGCTTTCTGGAACTCGAGAAAATCCAAGGCGCCGCCACGATGGGAAAGCCAGCGCATGATTAGACGGTTTTTGCCGATTTTCTGCTGTCGGTAAATCCCTAGATTTTGGCGCTTCTTGAGCGGCCCTTTGGTAATCACCAGTGGCCAGGTCACCAGAGGCCCTGCATCGCCCGGCCAGCAATGCTGAATCGGCAGCAGACCAAGATCGACCTCATCGTCTTCATACACCACCTCTTGTACCGGCGCATGCTTGACGTTTTTGGGCCCCATACTGAGCACTTGCTTGAAGATCGGCAGCTTGTCCCAAGCATCTTTCAAGCCCTTGGGCGGATCAGGCTCTTTAAGAAACGCCAATAGCTTACCCACTTCTCTTAGCGCCTCTACCGAATCCTGCCCCATCCCTAGCGCGACCCGTTTGGGGGTGCCAAATAAATTCCCCAACAGCGGCATGTCGTGGCCTTTGACGTTTTCAAACAGTAACGCCGGGCCACCGGCACGCAGCGTGCGGTCGCAAATTTCGGTGATTTCCAGGTAAGGATCGACTTCGACGTGGATACGTTTGAGTTCACCTTGGGCTTCAAGCGCCGCGATGAACTCACGCAAGTCTTTGTACTTCAAGGCACGCTCCCTGGCTGGCGAATACGCCGCTTTAGCGGCGCTCTTTTTGACTACAAGCTAGCGGCGCTTATTCCCTCAACAAGCTAGCGGCGCTCTTTCTAAGACCAGCTAGCGGCGCTTCATCGCTTCAAAGAACTCAAGATTGGTCTTGGTATCTTTCAGACGGTCAATCAGGAATTCCGTAGCGGCGGTATCTTCCATCGGGTTGAGCAGCTTACGCAGAATCCACATACGCTGCATTTCATCCTCAGAGGCCAGCAGGTCTTCGCGACGTGTGCCACTACGACGGATATTGATTGCTGGGAAGACGCGACGCTCGGCCAGTTTGCGGTCCAGGTGGGCTTCCATATTACCGGTACCCTTGAACTCTTCGAAGATGACTTCGTCCATCTTGGAGCCAGTATCTACCAGCGCCGTGGCGATAATCGTCAGGCTGCCGCCCTCTTCGATATTACGCGCCGCGCCAAAGAAACGTTTCGGCTTCTCAAGGGCGTGGGCATCGACACCACCGGTGAGCACTTTGCCAGAACTGGGTACCACAGTGTTGTAAGCACGCGCTAAGCGAGTAATCGAGTCGAGCAGGATGACCACGTCTTTCTTGTGTTCAACCAAACGCTTGGCTTTCTCGATGACCATTTCGGCCACTTGCACGTGACGCGCAGGCGGCTCATCGAAGGTCGACGCCACCACTTCACCACGCACGGTGCGTGACATTTCGGTCACTTCCTCAGGGCGTTCATCGATCAGCAGTACGATCAGATGGCACTCTGGGTTGTTGCGCGTGATGGAGGTAGCGATGTTCTGCAACATCAGCGTTTTACCCGCCTTGGGCGGCGATACCAGCAAACCACGTTGGCCTTTACCGATCGGCGCGGTTAGATCGATGATCCGCGCGGTTAGGTCTTCCGTGGAGCCGTTACCGATCTCCATACGCATACGATCGTCTGGGAACAGTGGCGTTAAGTTCTCAAACAGAATCTTGTGCTTGGCATTTTCCGGACGGTCAAAGTTGATTTGACTGACTTTCAGCAGGGCGAAATAGCGCTCACCCTCCTTCGGCGGACGGATTTTGCCGGAAATGGAGTCACCCTTACGCAGATTGAAACGGCGGATCTGTGAAGGCGATATGTAGATATCGTCGGGACCGGCGAGATAGGAGCTATCAGCGCTACGCAGGAAGCCAAAGCCATCCTGGAGAATTTCCAGCACACCGTCGCCATAGATATCCTCACCACTTTTGGCGTGTTTCTTGAGGATGGCGAAAATGATGTCCTGCTTGCGCGAACGGGCCAAGTTATCAATACCCATTTCACGGGCGATATCGAGGAGCTCGGGAACGGTTTTTTGCTTGAGTTCAGTGAGATTCATCGGTGTGTTAGAAAGTTGCTCATGGAAGCTGGGCGCCAGGCGCCGGGAGTAAGACAGGAGGCGTGAAAGTGACGCCGTGTGATGCGTTCAGACCCCGGTAAAGGCACGAGCTCGAAGATGAAAGGAACGGCGTTGGACTTAGCTAACAACGCTGCTGCTAGTTGTTATTAAGACTCAACTCGAGGGTGCTAACACTTGTCTACTCTGGTTACCACAGGAGAGTGGTTAAACCAGTGGGCTATCTGACGACTTGGAATTCTGGCTGACGCTAACAGCATAAACAGTAAATAACGTCTGGGGTGACCAAGGTGCCGTACTTGAACGACGCGTGCAAGGTGATTTATCTAATCAATCTAAATCATTAACCTTAACAGCGCAGTGCTTATGGACACGCTAATTAACTAGGTCAGATCAAGCCAGTTGTTCGATGGTAGTCAAGCGCTGCGACAAACGCAAGCTTTGCAATTGACAATAGATGGAGGTCACCGCAACCTTGGCACAGCCAACACGAAGGAAAGCTCATGCCCAAGGACATTTTGCTCCCCATTGACACCCCTGCCACTGAGGCAGACAACGGTGCGCCACAGCGCTTAGCCGCCATTGACCTGGGTTCTAACAGCTTTCACCTACTGGTGGCCAACTACCAGCATGAACGACTTCAGGTGGTGGCTCGTTTAGGTGAAAAAGTGCAGCTCGCCGCGGGCCTAGACGATGACGGCATGCTGAGTGAAGCTGCTATGCAGCGCGCGTTGGACTGCCTAGGCCGCTTCGCGCCCTTTTTAAGCGATATTACCAATGCCAACCTGCGCGTTGTAGGTACTAACGCGCTTCGTGACGCACGCAATAGCCAGGCATTTATTGAGCGCGCAGAGGCCCAACTTGGCCATGCCATCGAAATTATTGCCGGCCGCGAGGAAGCGCGCCTGATCTATCTCGGCGCCGCTCACGCGCTGGCTGAAAACGGCCGACGCCTGATAGTCGACATTGGCGGCGGCTCGACCGAATTTATCATCGGTGAAGCCTTTGAGCCCAAGGCACTGGAAAGCCTGCGCATGGGCTGCGTTACCTTTTCCCGGCGCTTCTTTCCCGACGGTGAATTGAACGAAAAACGCATGCGCCGCGCCGAGCTGGCCGCCCTTTCGGAATTGGCCAATATTCAACGCCCTTATCAACGTCTGGGCTGGGACGACCCGGTCGGCTCAAGCGGCACGATCAAGGCCGCCGCCAGCATACTGCACGCCTATGGCGATACGCCTCATGAAGGTGTTATCACCCGTGACGGATTGAAGAAATTGCGCGAGCGCCTACTCAAGTGCAAACAGCTGGACAAAGTCGAGCTGGAAGGCCTCAAGGCCGACCGCGCCAAAGTCTTCCCAGCGGGGATCGCCATTCTTGGGGCGATTTTTGAAGCCTTTGACTTAACCCAGATGCGCTTCGCCGACGGCGCGCTGCGTGAAGGCGTTCTCTACGACATGGCCGGGCGTAATACCGCCGAAGATTCGCGCTCGAAAAGCCTGGAGTCACTACAGCGCACTTACGATGTTGATAACCGCCAGGGGCTTAACGTTGCCGACACTGCCGAGCGACTGTTTCAACGGGTACGCCATGCGTGGTCACTAAACCTTGATCAAGGGCGCTATTTGCAGTGGGCCAGCCACGTGCATGAAATCGGCTTAGCCATTTCTCATAGCCAGTTTCATCGCCACGGTGCGTACCTGCTGGAGCACTCCGATCTCGCTGGTTTTTCACGCCCTGAACAGCGACAATTAGCTTTTTTGGTGCGGGCTCATCGTCGCAAGTTCCCCTTGAAAGAGTGGCAGGCACTGCCTGACGCGCAGCAGGCCGTGACTCAGAAGCTTGCCAGGCTGCTGCGTTTAGCCGTACTGCTCAACCATTCGCGGCCTGAAAACGCCCCCCCGCTGCCAGCGATAAGCGCCGACAGCGATAGCTTGATCATCACACTTCCGGAAAGCGATGAACCCACACTACTGAGCACCGACTTGGAGCAAGAGCAGGCTTTCATGGAAGCCGCCGGGTTCAAGCTTTTAATTCAGTAGACAAAGTCAGACGCGTAAAGGCGACCCCCTCGGCTTGCCAAAGCAGCTTGCCGGCGGGATCAATCGCTCCCAGACACGCTGATTCCTGCATGATCACCACCAGCCGTTCACGCTCCCAGGGCGGCACTTCCGCCTCCTGCAGCAGTCGCTTCACATCGCGCCTACCACGCCCAGCCAAGCGAATGACCTCCCCCCCCTGACGCCAGGTGACCCTGAGCGGTTGAGAGAACGGCTGGGATGGCGCTTTTAACGTGGACACTTGCCAGCCCAGCGGCCCGATGGGCGTTTCCAGGGGCGCTTGACCATCCCAACTGACTTCCCACGCCGGTAGCGGCTCAAGAGCCGCCATCAGATAGAGCCGCTGGCGCCACAGGCGCGCCTGAGCGCCCGGCCATTCGACGCATACGGCGGCATCGGGTTTGGCGTGTAGCTGATCCAACAGGCTCTCCAAACGTTTTTGGGGAGGCGTTGGCAAGCTCTGCTGTTGGCAGAGCGTGCGCACCAGCAGTCGTTGCCGGGGGCGAGAGCGTGACCGCAGGGCGTTAATCATGAGGGAATGGCTGTCACCTAGCAGCGTTTGTAGCTCTTGCTGGGCATATTCATACAGCAAGGTGTCGGCTTCACTGGCGTGTTGGGCGCTACTTGCCAGCGCCGTTTCTGCCGCTGGCCAACGCTCACGCAGCGCCGGTAGCACCCGGTGGCGTAGGCGATTGCGATCAAGCTCAACATCACGATTGGTGGGGTCTTCGCACCAGGCGAGAGCCAGTGACCGCGCAACGGTTTCAAGCGTTTCCCGACCCTGGGTTAGCCACGGCCGCAGCAGCGTGATGCCCTGGGTATCACGCCGGTACGGCATACCCGCCAGACCACGTATGCCGCTGCCGCGCAGGGCCGCCAGCAGAAAGGTTTCGGCTTGATCGTTCTGGTGCTGGGCGAGCCAAAGCGTATCGCCCGCGGGTAGCGTGGCAAAAAAGGCCTCGTAGCGAGCATTGCGCGCCGCGCCCTCAATACCGTCGCCGTGGGTGTCCACTGCCACCTCGACGACGGATAACGGCACATTGATGCGTTCACACAGCGTCCGGCAGTGGGCTTCAAATCTTGATGCTGCCACCTGTAAGCCATGGTTGACATGAATGGCCCGCAGGCGACGGTCAGCTCGCTCGCAGACCCCGGCGGCCAGCGTTAACATTAGGCACGAGTCCAAACCGCCCGAAAGTGCCACCCAAATAGAGCGCCCCGACGGGGTTTCCGCCAGGGCGTCGTTGAGCAAGCCTTCAAGCGTATTAAGCGGCTGAGGCGCCATAGCTCATCAAGCGCTTATAACGGCGCTCTAATAGCGCGTCAGTATCCATCGCCTGCAAGCGCTCCAGACTCGCCGTGAGCGCCTCTTTGACGCGTTCGGCAGTGGTGAGCGGGTGACGGTGAGACCCACCGAGCGGCTCTTTGATCAACGAATCGACAAAGCCCAGTTCTTTTAGACGCTCAGCGGTAATCCCCATGGCCTGTGCAGCATCAGAAGCCTTGGTGGCGCTCTTCCATAGAATCGAGGCGCAGCCTTCCGGCGAGATCACCGAGTAGGTGGAGTACTGCAGCATCTGCAGCTCATCGCAGACGCCAATGGCCAACGCGCCACCGGAGCCACCTTCGCCCACCACCGTGGAGATAATCGGTGTTTTCAGCCGCGACATAACGGCTAGATTGTAGGCGATAGCCTCAGATTGACCGCGCTCTTCCGCATCAATGCCGGGGTAAGCACCAGGGGTATCGATAAACGTCAGAATCGGCATTTTGAAGCGCTCGGCCATTTCCATCAGGCGGCACGCTTTACGGTAGCCCTCAGGGCGGGGCATACCGAAGTTGCGGCGAACTTTCTCTTTTACATCGCGGCCTTTTTGATGGCCAATCACCATCACCGGCGAGTCGTTCAAGCGCGCGATGCCACCGACTAGCGCGGCATCATCGGCGAAATTACGATCGCCATGCAGCTCGTCGAAATCGGTAAAGACGTGCTCTAGATAGTCAAGCGTATAAGGGCGCTGGGGGTGCCGGGATAGTTGGGAAACCTGCCAGGGAGTCAAATCCTTGAAGATCGATTCCGTCAGCTTGCGACTTTTCTCTTCCAGCCGAGAGATCTCGTCGGAAAGGTTGACTTGGCTATCGGAGCTGACTAAACGCAGCTCCTCAATTTTTGCCTGTAGTTCGGCAATGGGCTGTTCAAAATCGAGATAGTTAGGATTCATCGGCGCTGCCTATAAGCTGCTTGTAAAAAACAAGCCTGATCAAAGTAATTATTGATAAGCAATGAGAGAATAATGAGCATTATCGCACCCTGACCTTGCTACGCAAGTTGAGTGCCTACCTTACGGTACTTTAACGATAACGTAACTGAACACCCGCCTGGCCCTGAACATCCCTAAGCGCCAGCAATAAATCATCGCTGGGCGCTACTTTCCACTCGTCGGCGAGCTCCAGCCAAGCCACTGCCGCTGGGTGACGGTACTGCAGCCTCACCGGCAAGCCTTCCTCATCACGATAGGGCGTTAAACTGTCGCGCAGCGTCTCGATCAAACGCCCATTGATCTGCCCCGCATCCAGGGCGAGCTCCACTGCCTGACCGTAGCGTATGCGCGCCGTCACCATCGGCGTGACATCCTTGCCGCGCAGACGCAAACCGCCAGAGAATTCATCGCTGGAAACCTCGCCCTCCACGATCAACACTTGATCGGCCTCAATCTGACCGCGCAACTGCTCAAAAAGCTCCCCAAACAGCGACGCTTCTATACGTCCAGTGCGGTCATCCAGGGTGATAAACGCCATGGTATCACCACGTTTGGACTTCATGGTGCGCACGCCGACCACTAATCCAGCAACCCGCTGTGGGTCACGAGAAGGCTTTAAATCGCTGATCCGCGTGGAGACAAAACGTTTTAACTCCCGCTCGTACTCGTCGATCGGGTGTCCTGTGAGGTAAAGACCCAGGGTATCTTTCTCTCCAGAGAGCCGTTCGCGATCGGTCCACTCGCGGGCATTGATATATTCGACGTAAACGTTGCTGTCGCCTTCACCGGCCTCTGCATCGTTGCTAAAGGCATCGCCAAACATATCGAGCATGCCTAGATTCTGGTTGGCATGGTTCTGTGCTGCTGCTTTTAGCGCGTCTTCCATGGCGGCAAACAGCACCGCGCGATTGGGACCTATCGTATCCAGCGCACCGGAGCGAATCAGCGCTTCCAGGGTGCGTTTATTCATCCGCTTGGAATCGATACGACGACAGAAGTCGAAGATATCCTTAAACGGACCATCGGCCTCGCGCGCTTCGACAATGGCGCCAATGGGTCCTTCGCCCACCCCCCGAATGGCGCCCAGGCCGTAAACCACCCGCGCATCGGTATCGACGGTAAATTTATAGCCGCCCACGTTAACGTTCGGCGGCGTCACGGTGAGCCGAAGGTTGCGACACTCCTCAATCAGCGGTACCACTTTATCCAGGTTGTCCATTTCCGTGGACATAACGGCGGCCATAAAGGGCCCCGGATAGTGGGCTTTGAGCCACGCGGTTTGGTAGGAAACTAAGGCGTAGGCGGCCGAGTGTGACTTGTTGAAGCCGTAACCGGCGAATTTCTCTACCAGATCAAAGATGTTACCGGCCAGATCTTTATCGATACCGTTGGCGGCGCAGCCTTCCATAAAGCCATCGCGCTGTTTGGCCATCTCTTCGGGCTTTTTCTTACCCATGGCCCGGCGCAGCATATCGGCCTGGCCGAGGCTGTAGCCCGCCATCACCTGAGCGATCTGCATGACCTGCTCTTGGTAGAGGATGATGCCGTAGGTGGGCGCCAACACCGGTTTCAACAGCTCGTGCTGGTAATCCGGGTGTGGGTAAGAGACTTCTGCCCGACCGTGCTTACGGTTGATGAAGTCGTCAACCATGCCCGACTGCAGGGGGCCGGGGCGAAACAGCGCCACCAGGGCGATCATATCGTCTAACGAGTCAGGCAGCAGGCGCTTGATCAGCTCTTTCATGCCGCGGGATTCTAGCTGGAACACCGCGGTGGTTTCGGCGCGCTTGAGCATCTCAAAGGTCGGCGCGTCGTCCAGCGGGATGCTGTCGATATTGAGTGGCCCCTGGCTATTGACGCTGCGCACCTTATCGACCATTTCCAGCGCCCAGTCGATAATCGTCAGCGTTCGCAGGCCCAGGAAGTCAAACTTGACCAGCCCGGCCTCTTCAATATCGTTTTTATCAAACTGAACGACTAAACCGGCGCCATCTTCATCGCAGAGCAGCGGTGAAAAATCGGTCAGTTTGGTAGGTGCAATTACTACGCCACCAGCGTGCTTACCGGTGCCCCGCGTGGTGCCCTCGAGCTTGAGCGCCATTTCCCAGATCTCTTCGGCCTCTTCATCGTTGCCGATGAACTCTTTGAGCGCCGGTTCCTGCTCGATGGCCTTGGCCAGGGTCATGCCCACTTCAAAGGGGATCAGCTTGGATAGCTTATCCCCCAGCGAATAGGGGCGGCCCTGGGCTCGGGCGACGTCTCGCACTACGGCCTTGGCCGCCATGGTGCCAAAGGTGACAATCTGAGAAACCGCGTTGCGCCCGTAGCGCTCGGCCACGTACTCGATCACCTTGTCGCGTTTTTCCATGCAGAAGTCGACGTCGAAGTCGGGCATGGAGACACGTTCCGGATTCAAAAAGCGCTCAAACAGCAGGTCGTAGCCGATCGGATCCAGGTCGGTAATCTTTTGCGCGTAAGCCACCAGCGAACCGGCACCGGAACCACGTCCGGGGCCTACCGGGACGCTGTTGTCCTTGGCCCACTGGATAAAGTCCATCACGATCAGGAAATAGCCGGGGAAACCCATCTGGATAATAACGTTGAGCTCAAACTCCAGCCGGTCACGGTAGCGCTGGTCAATCGCTTTATACTCATCGCTTTCACGGGGATAGCGCTCGGCGGGAAAGAGAAAGTCGAGGCGATCCGTTAGGCCGTCGTGTGACACCTTGCGGAAAAACTCATCCTGGGTCATGCCCTCAGGGATCTCGAACTCGGGTAGAAAAATCTCACCCAGCCGCACGTCCACGCTGCAGCGCTCGGCGATCATCACGCTGTTTTCCAGCGCTTCGGGGATGTCGGCAAACAGCGCCGCCATCTCGTCGGGGCTTTTTAGGTACTGCTCTTCGGTGTAGCGGCGCTCACGGCGTGGATCGTCCAGCGCCTTGCCTTCACCGATGGCAACGCGAGTTTCGTGCGCCCAAAAATCTTCGCGCTCTAAAAAGCGTACGTCGTTGGTGGCCACTACCGGCGTGCCGGTTTCAATCGCCAGTTGGACGCTGGCGTGAATACAAGTCTCTTCTAGCGGGCGCCCAGTGCGCACCAGCTCTAAATAAAAACGATCAGGGAACGCGACCTGCCACTCTTCAAGCAGTTGCCGCGCCTCACGCTCATGATCAGAGAGCAGATGACGGCCAATCTCGCCCTCTCGTGCACCAGACAGCGCAATCAACCCTTCGCTCTGTTCCAGCACCCACTGTTTATCGAGAATGGCACGGCCCTGACGCTGGCCATGGGTCCAGCCCTTCGAGATCAGCTCGGTCAGGTTGCGATAGCCAATATCGTTCATAGCCAGCAGCGTTAGCCGGTAAGGGTGCGACTCGTCGTGAGGGTTCTGCAGCCATAAATCGCTGCCAATGATCGGCTTTAAACCCGCACCCTGGGCGGCTTTGTAAAACTTGACCAGACCAAACAGGTTGGTTTCATCGGTCAAGGCCAGCGCTGGCATCGCCCGCTCAGCAGTCGTGCTGACCAGCGATTTGAGCTTAACCAGGCCATCGACCAGGGAGTATTCACTGTGCAAACGTAAATGAACGAACGGGACCGTCATGGGACTCTCAGAAAACGCTAGATAAAGAAGAAATACGTTAAAGCAGCGCCAACTGGCGCTGCACCGGCGCAAAGCTACGACGATGTTCGGCCAGTGGCCCGTGAGCTGCAAGCGCCGTCAGGTGCTCTTTGGTCGGGTAGCCTTTATGGCGCGCGAAACCATACTCAGGATAGCACTCATCCAAGGCGACCATCTGGGCATCCCGGGCGACCTTGGCCAGAATGGATGCGGCGGCGATGGCCGCGTGACGCGCATCGCCTTTTACCACGGCCTGCCCAGGCAGCAGATGGCCAGGTAATTTGTTGCCATCGACAAGTAGGTATTCCGCCGCCGGTGCCAGTGCATCAATCGCTCGACGCATGGCCAAGTGGGTGGCGTGATAAATATTCAGTGAATCCACTTCGGCAGCGCTGGCTTCTGCCACGGCAAAGGCTAATGCCCGCTCGCGAATTTGGCTATCCAACGCTTCACGCCTACTGGCAGTCAGTTTTTTGGAGTCGGTGAGACCTTCAATCGGCTGAGCAGGATCTAAAATGACCGCTGCGGCCACCACGCTGCCGATCAGCGGCCCGCGTCCTACTTCATCCACCCCTGCCAGACGCTCACCACTGTAAGTAATTTCTAGCGATTGAAAATCCTTGTGCTCAATCAACCAATGCTCAATTGCCATCAACAATCTCCAGTGGCTGACCTGCTGCTAGCTGGCTGATCGCCTCGGCGGCGCGCCGACTAGCGTTGCGCTGGAGTGTCGCGTGCATCTCGGCAAAGCGTGTTTCCAACCCATGGCGGCTTGCCTCATCTGCCAGCATGCCACTGAGCTGGTCAGCAATCGCCTCCGGCGAGGCGGCGTCTTGAATCAGTTCCGGCACCAGCGTTTCCTGGGCAATCAAATTGGGCAGCGACACCCATTGAGTTTTCACCATTCGTTTAGCCAACCAGTGAGTGGCGGGAGCCATTTTGTAGGCCACCAGCATGGTGCGGTGACACAGCATGGCTTCCAGTGCGGCAGTGCCTGAGGCCAGCAATACCACATCACTCGCTACCATGGCCTCACGGGCCTGACCATCCAGCAGTGTCGTGCGCTCCGCAAGCACAGGGTAATTAGTCAGCAGCGCGCTAATTTCATAGCGGCGGTCAGCGGTGGCCGCGGGAATCACTACCTTAAGCGCAGGATGACGCTGGCAGAGCTGTTCGGCGGCCTTAAGAAAAGTGTCCCCCAAAAAACGAATTTCATTGGCTCGCGAGCCGGGCAACAGCGCTAATACCTGACTATCTGGCGACAGTTCCAGCGCTTGCCGGGTGGCAGCACGATCATTCTCCAGCGGCATTTCGTCGGCCAGGGGATGGCCCACAAAGGCGACGGGGACACGGTGTTCACGATAGAAGGCGGCCTCAAAGGGCAGCAGTGTCAGCATGCCGTCTACCGATTTGGCGATGCCTTTCACCCGCCCCTGGCGCCACGCCCATACCGAAGGACTCACGTAATGAGCGGTGGTAATGCCCGCTTCGCGAAGCTGTCGCTCCAAGCCTAAATTGAAGTCAGGCGCATCAATGCCGAGCATAATATCCGGCTGCCAGGCCAAGGCTTCGGCTTTCAGGGTACGTCGCACACGGATCAGTTCGGGGAGGTGTTTAAGTACTTCAACCAGGCCCATTACCGCGAGGGTCTCTAAGGGGAAACGGCTCTCCATGCCTTCCGCCTGCATACGAGGCCCGCCAATGCCACGAAACTCGACGCCAGGGTGGCGCGCTTTAAGCTCGCGCATCAGTCCAGCGCCTAGGATATCGCCGGAGAGTTCCCCAGCCACGAGGTAGACACGTTGCAGGGTCATCATTGCATAATCACAGACGGCTTAGCATAAATTAGCGGGTGATACCGCGGGTCGAGCGCTCAATGGAGGCAGCGAAATGCTCGATTTCGGGTAATTCAAAGCGGCTGCGCATTTCAGCGAGCGCCTGTTCGGTGGTCAGCCCTTGGCGATAGACCATCTTGTAGGCGGCCGTTAGTGCACTTATCGCTTCACGGCTGAAACCACGTCGCTTCAGTCCTACCAGATTCAAGCCTCGCGCTTCGGCTGGGTTGCCGTTGATCATGATATACGCAGGCGTGTCTTTGGTGATGATCGAGCCGCCACCGGCCATGGCATGATCACCAAAATGGCAGAACTGGTGAACCGCTGCGAGACCGCCCAAAATGACATGATCGCCAATGGTCACATGGCCAGCGAGGGTGACCTGGTTGGCCAAAATGCAGTCACTACCAATGACGCAGTCGTGACCTACATGGACATAAGCCATGAATAGGTTGCGAGAACCAATCTTCGTTTCACTGCGATCCTGTACCGTGCCACGATGCAGCGTAGCGCCTTCTCGAATCACGTTATCGTCGCCCATTACCAACCACGTTGGTTCGCCTGCGTATTTCTTATCCTGGCAGTCTTCCCCTACCGAGGCGAATTGAAAAATACGCGTACGCTCGCCCAGTGTGGTGGGCCCTTTCACCACCACATGCGGACCAATCACCGAACCAGCGCCAATAGTGACGTCGGGGCCGATGATGCTAAAAGGGCCTACCTCAACATCGTCAGCAAGACGCGCCGTCGGGTCGACAAGTGCAGTAGGATGTATCAAGCCACCTTCCTCTCGGCACAAATAATTTCTGCTTCGCAAGCCAATTCGCCATCCACCGTGGCTCGGCATGCGAACTTCCAAATACCCCGCTTGCCTTTGATAACGTCAGCTTCGAGCGTGAGCTTGTCACCCGGCATTACCGGGCGCTTGAAGCGCACGTTATCACTGCCGACCAGATAATAAACGTAACCATCGGCAGGTAGTTTGTTGACCGTTTTAAAACCCAGAATGCCACATACTTGAGCCAGTGCTTCTAATACTAAGACACCGGGCATAATCGGGTGATGGGGAAAATGACCGTTAAAAAACGGTTCGTTGATGCTGACGTTTTTATACGCCACGATGGATTCGCCGGTGGTTAATTGCGTTACTCGATCCACCAACAAAAAGGGGTAACGGTGGGGCAAGTACTCGCGAATTTCATTAATATCCATAACCATCGTAGCGACCTCTAAAATGACAAAAAACCTGGAACTCATGAAGAGCTTCAGGCAAATATCAGCACGCCTGCTGATTAAAAGGCTGAGAATTATACCCCACTGCTACTTAGCCTCAAGCCAGCAGTGGTAAAACGCACAGCGACGACCCAAAGCGCTTACTCATTGCGCTGTTTTTTTTCCAGCCTCGCTAGACGTTTAGCGATGTCATCAAGCTGTTTAAATCGAACTGCGTTTTTACGCCATTGGGTGTTGGCCATGGCGCCAGTACCAGAGGAGTAGACCCCTGGTTCATGGATTGAGTTCGTGACTAAACTCATCCCCGTCACTTGAACACCGTCGCAGATGGTCAGGTGCCCTGAGAGACCCACGCCACCCCCTAGCATACAGTGTTTACCTACCTTGGTAGAGCCCGCGATTCCCACACAGCCAGCTAAGGCGCTATGATCGCCAATGGTCACGTTATGAGCAATTTGCACCTGACTATCGATTTTGACGTCATTGCCAATCACCGTATCACCCAGCGCACCACGGTCGATGCTCGAACAACTGCCGACCTCAACGTCATCTCCCAGGACAACGCCACCCAACTGGGCAATCTTATGCCAGCCTGCGCCATCGTGGGCAAAACCAAACCCGTCGCCACCGATGACACAACCGCTTTGTAAGATGCCGCGTTTACCCACCACCACACCATGGCAAAGCGTGACATTGGCGTGCAAGCGCGTTTCTGCGCCGATAATGCTGTCAGCTCCGACCACGCTACCAGCACCAATGACAACTCGGTCACCCAGAACGACGCCGGACTCGATCACTGCATGTGCCTGAATGGACACATCGGCACCGATTTGCGCATTGTCCGCCACGACCGCGGTTGGGTGTATGCCCACGATGTCGCGGGCGGGCAACGGATCGAACAGCTGAGAAAGCTTGGCGTAACCTAAATAGGGATTCTCTATCTCAAGACGCGGTACCGGACAGTGTTTGCCATGCTCAGGGTGCAGGAGCACCGCCGCTGCCTTGGTGGTCGCTAAATCTTTCAGATAAGCGCGATTCGCTAAAAAGGCCACTTGATCAGGCTGCGCTTCTTTTAGCGTCGCCAAACCACGTATCGGCTGCTGGGCATTGCCGCTAACGGAAATGCCCAGCTGTCGCGCAATGTCTGCAAGAGTGAGGTGATGAGAAGCGTGCGTCATGAGAGCCCAAGGAAGCATTGGTGTGGACGGGCCACACCAAGTAGCATTTAAATTTAGTTCAGGGTATCAAAAATCTGTGTGACTTCGTCGGTCACATTGGGCAAATCCACACCGGAGTGGAGCACACCCTGGGGTTCGACCAGTACATCAATACCGTGACGTTCAAGTACCTGCGCAACTGCCTGCTCCAACTTCGGTTCAGCATTTTCTAAAAACTGCTGTTCAGAGCGTTGCTGAGCCTGCATGACTTCTTGACGAAGCTGTTCGAAGCGACTGCCCTTTTGCTGCAATTCGCTGATCAGCGACTCGCGCTGGGACTGTGCCATGGTTTCGCCTTCGTTCTGAAGACGCTGCTGCAGCTGTTGCAGTTCATTGCCTAGATTCTGCGCTTCACGCTGCTGATTGCCAATCTGCCCTTCCAGGGTGCTCATTGATGCTTGTGCAGACTGAGTATTCATCAGCGCCGCACGCCAGTCCAATACGGCAACTTCCGCAGCGTGGGCAGGCAAAATCATCGCGCCCAACAGGCATACAACTGCTGTCAGCTTACGCATTGTGTTAACTCCTTAGGTCACGCCAGCCGCGCGCCGCCATGGCACGCGGTCTAGCAAAATTAGAACGTTTGTCCCAATGAGAACTGGAAGAACTGAGTATCGTCCCCGCTCTCATCGTTCAATGGCTCGGCGACGCTAAAGGTCAGCGGGCCCACCGGCGTCAGCCAAGAGAGGCCAATACCAGCGCTGTAGCGTAGATCACCAAGATCAACACCGGAGTTACACTGCTGACGGGCAGCATCTTCTGCAAGCACGTCGTAGCACGAACTCAGGAAAGTGTTGCCGCCATCCAAAAACAGCGAGGTTTGTAGCGCACGCTGATCTTCAATAAAGGGCATCGGGAAAATAATTTCGGCGCTGCCTTCGATGGAAACATTACCACCTAGGGTGCGATCACGACCGCCTTCGGTTGCAGGTGTTGTGCGCTGACCAAGCGTATTCGAGGTGAAACCGCGCACTGAGCCAAGGCCGCCTGCGTAAAAGTTTTCATAGAAGGGGAAGGGTTCGTTGCCGCCCAGCGTATCGGCATAGCCGACATTGCCGGTAAATTTGAACGCCCAGGTTTCATCATTATTAATCGGAAACAGCTGTTGAGCGCGCGCGCGCAGCTTGTAGTACTCCGCATCGCTGCCTGGCACTCCCGTCTCTAGAGACAGACGTTGATAGCTACCATCCGTTGGCATAATGCCGCGGTTGAGGTTGTTACGTGTCCAACTGGCGGTCAGCTTCAGGCTTTGCGCATCTTCACCCTCGTCCTGGACGTAACGACGAATTTCCGAAGCCGTATCGAAATAGGTTTTTACCGTGAGGTCTTCAACGCTGGCGCCGAAGTTAAGCCGCGACAGCTCGCTAACAGGGTAACCGAAGTTGATACCGGCCCCATAAGCATCCGTCGAGAATGTCGAAATGTCCGAGTCGGCATAGTCAGTTTCGCGGTAGAACAGATTGTAGCCGCGAGAAATGCCATCCAACGTCCAGTACGGGTCGGTAAAGCCAAAGTTAACGCTGGTAAACGTATCACTGCGCTGCGCACCCACGTTGACGCGATTACCCGTACCGAGGAAGTTATTCTGCGATAGGCCTACGCCGTAAATAACACCAGCACTCTGAGAGAAACCCACGCTTGCAGAGACAGAGCCGGAAGGCTGCTCTTCGACGTTATAGGTCACGTCCAACAAATCTGGCTCACCAGGCACCGGCTGGGTATCCACTTCCACTTGGCTAAAGAAGCCCAGGCGTTCCAGTCGCTGACGCGATTGCGTAATGGCCTCAGTGGAGGCAGGCGCGCCCTCCAATTGTGTCATTTCACGCCGCAACACTTCATCCTGAGTGGTGGTATTACCGTAGAACTCGATACGACGTACATAGGCTCGCTCACCAGGATTGACGGCAATGACCAGGTCCACCGTTTCCCCGTCGTCTGACATTTCAGGAACGCCCTGAATGTCAGCAAAAGCGAAACCTTCAGCACCTAAACGCTGGCGTAGCGCTTCCGTAGACGTATTGACATCGCCGCGGGAAAAAATCTCACCCTCTTCAACGGTCAGCAGTTGGCGAGCTTCGTTTTCGCTGATCTGTAGATCGCCCGCGAAACGAATATTACCAACACGATATTGCGTACCTTCATCCACGTTTAAAGTGATAAAGATTTCAGATTTTTCCGGCCCAATCGACACCTGTGTTGAGGTGACATCGAAATTGACATAGCCACGATCCAAGTAAAACGAACGCAGTCGTTCAATGTCGCCGGATAGCGCTTCACGGGAGTACTCGTCGCTAGAGAACCAGCCGAAAATGCGTCCAGGGCGGTCATTCAGTTCGAACACTTCACGCAGCGTTTCGTCGTCAAAGGCTTCGTTACCGACAATATTAATTTGCCGGATCTTGGCGACTTCGCCTTCGTTGATATTGATATTGACCTGGACCCGGCCTTCATCAACTTCTTCGACTTCGGTGTCGATGCTTGCACTGTAGCGGCCCTGAGACTGGTAAACACCTTCCAGTTCGCGCTGAATCTCCTCCAGGGTTGAGAGCTCAAGCACTTGTCCTTCCGACAGCCCCGACTCACGCAAACCATTGCGCAGATCCTCTTCGGATATCTGGTCATTGCCGCTAATATCTAGCCGTGCAATGGTTGGACGCTCAACCACTTGAATAACCAGCACATCCCCCTCACGTGCCAGAGAGACATCATCAAATAATCCGGTAGCAAACAAGTCACGGGCAGCGGCAGCCAACTGCGCTTCGCTGACGCGCTCGTTGGCGCTCACCGGAAATGCATTGAAGACCGAGGCGGCGGATACCCGCTGCAGTCCTTCCACTCGAATGTCTGAAACATCAAAGGATTGTGCTTGGGCGCCGCTGGCGCCTGCCAGCAAGAGTGCCGCCATTCCAAGGGTCTTGATTTTCATGCAGTCAATTCGCTCGCGTTGGTCTGCCTATCATTCCAGAAAGGCACCATATACATTTGTGCAGGCAGATGACAAGGCCATCCGCACGCTACACGCGTCATTACCACAGGCGCATCAGATCAAAATAGAGAGCCATCAACATTAGGGTGCCGACCATGGCAAGCCCAATGCGCAATCCTACAGCTTGGGTTTTCTCAGAGACTGGTCGTCCACGCACGACCTCCATAAAATAATAAAGCAAATGGCCACCATCGAGCACCGGGATAGGCAGTAAGTTAAGCACCCCAAGGCTGATAGAAAGATACGCTAGAAAACCAATAAACGCTTCCATCCCTGCTCGCGCTGAATCGCCAGAGACCTGCGCGATGGTGATCGGTCCCGACAGATTGGAAGGCGAAATGAGCCCTACTAGCATTTTCCGTATGGCATCGACGGTTAATAGCGTCATTTCTCCGGTACGCGATAATGCCTGACCTACCGCCTCAACAGGCCCGTAACGGATTTCACGCTGAAACGCAGCCGGCCACTCGACTTGCTCGGCACCCGCACCGATATAACCAATCTCAACGCCTGTTTCTAGACTATTACGCCCGGGCGTTAAATTAACGGTTTTCTGCTCGTCATCACGTTCGTAGGTGAGTCGCAGCGTTTCGCCAGCACTACCTCGCACGATATTGACGAAGTGCATCCAATCATCCACAGGCTCGCCGTCAATTGCGACCATGGTATCGCCCGCCATGAGGCCTGCTTGTTCCGCTGCTTCTCCGCTGACCACCTGGCCTAACACTGCCGGGAACTCAGGCTGCCAAGGAGTAATCCCCAGTGTTTGCAGCGGCTGGGGCGGATCTTGGCGCACCAAATAATCAGTCACCGGTAATAAAAAGCGCTGGGTGTCAGTGGCGCCCTCAGAGCGTGCGTCGACATCCAACTCACCACTGAAGCCAATAATCGACACTAGCTTTAGATTTATATCTTCCCAAGAGCGCACTTCATCGCCCTGAATGGCAACGATTTCAACGCCATTGGAAAGCCCTGCCTCAGCAGCCGGAGAGCCAGACGCCACACTGCCCACCATGGGCGAAACCACCGTGGTTCCTGCGACAAACAGTGCCCAGTAAGCCACAATCGCCAGTAAGAAATTGGCAATTGGTCCGGCTGCCACAATAGCAATGCGCTGCCACACTGTCTTGCGATTAAACGCTTGGTCGAGTTGCTCTTCTGGTACCGGCGCTTCACGCTCATCGAGCATTTTGACATAGCCACCCAACGGTATGGCGGCTATGGCATATTCAGTACCTTGACGGTCTACCCGTGACCATAGCGGCTTGCCAAAACCTACCGAAAAACGCAGCACTTTGACGCCACAACGCCTGGCCATCCAAAAGTGGCCAAACTCATGAAAAGTGACAAGCAGGCCCAGCACTACAATGACCGCTAAAATATTCTGTATCAGGCCCACACTGCACTCCTTAACGCCCCGCGCTTAACGACCAGCTCAGCGAATGCTTAAGCGGACCACCTTGTGACTAACGCTAATGCCTGCTGCCGTGCCCATTGGTCGGTGGCTAAAACGCTCTCTAGACTATCAACTTGGCCTTCATAGGGGCACGATAAAACCTCGGCGACCAATTGCCCAATGGCTGTAAAGCCGAGTTTGCGGTGTAAAAAGGCATCGACGGCGACTTCATTGGCCGCGTTCAATACCACCGGTGCCATCCCGCCCTGCTGCATCGCGTCACGGGCAAGTCCCAAACACGGGAAACGGACTTCATCGGGGGCTTCAAAATCTAGCCGCGCCACCTGAAAGAGATCCAGCGTCTCGACACCCGCATCGATTCGTTCAGGCCACGCTAAACCATAGGCAATAGGCGTTCGCATATCAGGATTACCCAACTGCGCAATCACCGAGCCATCATGATACGCCGCCATGGAATGAATCACACTTTGCGGGTGCACCACCACCTGAATCTGTTCAGGCGTGGCATCAAAAAGCCAGCAGGCCTCAATGAGCTCTAACCCTTTGTTCATCAACGTGGCACTGTCCACGGAGATCTTACGCCCCATGGACCAGTTAGGGTGGGCGCAGGCCTGCTCGGGTGTGACTTTGTCGATCTCGGTCTGCCCCCAGGTCCGAAATGGCCCCCCGGAAGCGGTAAGCATCAGTTGGCTAATGCCGTGGCGCGCCAAGCCGCCGCGATGTTCAGCAGGTAGACACTGGTAAATGGCATTATGTTCGGAATCAATCGGTAATAGCGTTGCGCCTGAACGCGAAACAGCGTCCATAAACAGTGCGCCGCTCATCACCAGCGCTTCTTTATTGGCCAACAGAATGCGTTTGCCTGCTTCAGCGGCCGCCAGTGCAGGCAATAAACCGGCAGCCCCCACGATGGCCGCCATCACGCAATCAACGCTAGCATCTCGGGCAACCTCGCACAGCGCGTCAGGACCTGAATGGACCTCAGTTTGCTGGCCAGAACGTTTGAGCTCTTGGCGTAGCCAAGCGGCGTCGACTTCACCGTCAAGCACGGCGACCTCAGGCCGATGCGCTAAACATTGCGCTAACAGGGACTCTTTGGAGGTATGCGCAGTCAGCGCATAGACGCTATAACGGTTGGGGTGGCGGCCAATCACATCCAGCGTGCTGGTGCCGATAGAGCCGGTTGAACCTAGCACCGTTACGCGCTGCTTGGACGAACTCGCTTGCTGATGCCAGTGTTGGCTCATAGCGGCTGCCCCTGAGCCAGAACAGGCACCAGCACTTCAAGGTAAAACAGTGCAAACAGCGGAATTGCCGCCGTCAGGCTATCGATGCGATCCAACACCCCGCCGTGGCCTGGCAGCAGCTGGCTTGAATCTTTGATATTACGGTGGCGCTTGAGCATGCTTTCAAGCAGATCCCCAAGCACAGAGGTCAAGGTAACGATTGCCGTCACCAGCATGAGCGTGAGACTCCCGGCCATATCCAGTGATAGCCATACGGCAAATACGATGGCGAGAAGCGCTGTTGTCGCTAAGCCGCCGTAAACACCCTCCCATGATTTACCAGGGCTGACGCGAGGTGCCAGTTTACGCTTCCCCCAGTTGCGCCCTACAAAGTAGGCACCAATATCGGCGCACCAGACAAGCAGCAGCACGAACAGCAGCCAAGCCATACCGCTCTCACGCAGTACGTTAAAGCCGACCCAGCAAGGCAACAACACCCACAACCCCATCGCTAGTCGCCGCGTAGTGGCTTGCCACTGATAACCTGCTGCTGGATAGCGAATCACCCAGTAAAAATTGATTAACCACCCAGCAGCAGCCACCCATAGCGGCCATGCCGACGTTGCGGCACCCGCCAGCCACATTACCAGCATCAATGCGGCCATTACGGCCACCCACTGAGCACGCTGCGCGGCGCGGGTGACGCCAGCTAAATTGGCCCACTCCCAGGTGCCAAGAAGCACAATCAGCGCCGTAAACAGCGCAAAGGCACCTCCCTCTAATCCAAACAGGCCAGCTAACACCAGCGGCGCTAGCCAAGCTGCAGTGATAATCCGCTGTTTAAGCACCTTGCGCCTCTATTTGTTCGTCCGTCATGCCAAAGCGACGACGGCGATGGCAAAAGTCGTTTAGTGCGGCATCAAACGCATCCGCACCAAAATCAGGCCATAGCAGGGGTGAAAAGTGCAACTCGGCATAAGCCAGCTGCCAAAGCATAAAATTCGAGAGCCGCTGCTCGCCACTGGTGCGAATACACAGATCTACCTGCGGTATATCGGCGACTCCCATCGCGGTATCAAAGCGCGACTCGTCGATATCTGAAGGTATTATCTCTCCCTTTGCCACCTGCTCGGCTAATGTACGTGCCGCGCGGGCGATGTCCCATTGGCCACCATAGTTAGCAGCAATCACCAGGTGCATGCCCGTATTGTGCGCCGTCAGTGCTTCAGCACGCTGAATGTGCTTCTGGATAGCATGAGAAAAGCCGCGCTGTTCGCCAATAATGGAAAGACGAACATTACGTTCATTGAGTTTTTTGACTTCACGCTTTAGCGCCATCAAAAACAGCTCCATCAACGCGTTAACTTCCGCCGCTGGGCGCTTCCAGTTTTCACTAGAGAACGCGAACAGGCTGAGTGTTTTCACCTCGCGTTCTGCGGCGCGCTGAATGACGGCACGTACCGTTTCCACCCCTGCTCGGTGCCCACGGACGCCTGAAAGCCCGCGCGCGCGCGCCCAGCGATTGTTGCCATCCATAATGATAGCAACGTGAGACGGCGGCGCCTCCCCGGCCTGAGAAGGTGCACAGGCTTGATCCTGCTGTCCTTCAGGAAGCTGCGGTGGCGTCATGGATTCTTGCCCCAAAGATCAGTCATAAAAAAACCAGCCAGAGTGTGGCAAAACGGGCAGCATAAGCTGCCCGCGGCTGCATAAAGTGCAGGCTTACACCTGCATCAGATCCTGCTCTTTCGCGGCCAGCGCTTTATCAATCTCGGCGATATACTTATCCGTCAACTTTTGAATCGCATCTTCGCCTTCACGCTGATCGTCTTCGGTAATGTCTTTATCTTTCAATAGTGACTTGAAATCACCGTTGGCATCACGGCGAACATTACGTACTGCCACGCGCGCATTTTCGGCTTCGCTACGCGCTTGCTTGATGTAACCTTTGCGGGTTTCTTCGGTCAGCATCGGCATCGGTACACGAATCACGTTGCCTGCGCTGGCCGGATTCAAACCCAGATCGGAAGTCATAATAGCTTTTTCGATTTTCTGCACCATGCCCTGTTCCCACGGCGCAATCGTCAGCGTACGGGCATCTTCAACGTTGACCGAGGCCACCTGGCTAAGCGGTACTTGGCTACCGTAATAATCCACAGTCACGGCGTCTAAAATGCTCGGATGAGCACGGCCGGTACGAATTTTATTAAAGTTACTGTGCAGCGCCTCAACGCTTTTTTTCATGCGCGATTCGGCATCTTTCTTAATATCGTTGATCACGTCATTACCCTCTGTATATCAGCGTGCCTTCCTTGCCCCCTACAACCATATTCAGTAGGGCACCAGGCTTATTCATATCAAATACCCGCACCGGCATATTATGGTCACGTACCAGGCAGATAGCGGTCAAATCCATAATGCCCAATTTTTGATCCAGGGCGTCATCGTAAGAGAGTTGGTCATACTTCACAGCGTCGGTATTTTTTACCGGGTCTTTATTGTAAACACCATCGACTTTGGTCGCCTTAATCACCACATCCGCATCGACTTCAATACCACGCAAACAAGCAGCAGAGTCGGTGGTGAAGAAGGGGTTGCCTGTCCCCGCAGAGAATAACACCACATCCCCTGAGGTTAAGTAACGAATGGCGGTACGTCGATCATAGTGCTCGACCACCCCACTCATCGGAATGGCCGACATCACCCGCGAACGGATATTGGAGCGCTCTAAAGCGTCCCGCATGGCCAACGCATTCATAACAGTGGCCAACATACCCATATGGTCGCCGGTGACTCGATCCATACCCGCTTCATTGAGCGCCGCGCCACGGAACAAGTTACCGCCGCCAATCACGATACCGACTTGCACCCCAATGCCGACGAGCTGACCAATTTCCAGTGCCATGCGATCAAGCACCTTTGGGTCGATACCAAAATCGTGCTCACCCATCAGCGCTTCACCAGAAAGCTTGAGCAAAATACGTTTGTATTTTGACTTCGAACTCTCAGCGTTGCCTTTGTTGGGTGCTACGTGGGGGGTAGACTCTTGAACATCACGTGACATGGCATCTCTCCTGAGGCAGACCTGAATACAGGCAGGCGGGGCAGCCCCTATGTATAAAATTGTTAACTTATAAAACCGGTATAAAATAGCCGGTTATATTAGCAGCGATTATACAAGGGCCGGATACACGAAGGCGTGCGCTCGCGCGCACGCCATCATCTTTCTGAAACCTCTGACCTCAGCGACGGCCAGCCTGTTCCATAACTTCCTTGGCGAAATCGACTTCTTCTTTCTCGATGCCTTCGCCCACTTCGAAGCGAGTGAAACCAACCACTTCGCCGCCCGCGGCTTTGACGAACTCAGCAACGGTTTGGTTCGGGTCTTTTACAAACGGCTGCTCGGTCAGGCTGTTTTCTGCCAGGTACTTTTTCAAGCGGCCCTGAACCATCTTCTCAGCGATCTGCTCCGGCTTACCAGCCATGTCTGGCTGTGCCAGGATAATCGCTTTTTCAGCGTCCAGCTCTTCCTGAGGCATGTTTTCCGGATGGGCAACGGAGGGATTGATCGCCGCCACGTGCATGGCCACATCTTTCGCAACTTCCGATGAGCCACCGGTCAGCACGGTCAAAACGCCAATGCGGCCACCGTGGACGTACTCACCGACCAAGCCACCGTCAGCAGCGTTAACCACTACGGCACGACGCACGCCAATGTTTTCACCGATTTTCTGTACCAGCTGCTCGCGCGCCGTTTCCAGCTCGCCCGCCATGACGGCGGCAACATCTTCACTTTTTGCAGTGAAGAAAGCACCGGCGATCTTGTCGGCAAACGCGATGAAGTTATCATCACGAGCAACAAAGTCAGTCTCGGAGTTGATTTCGACCATTACGCCGTAGCTACCGTCTTCCGCTACACGCGTTACTACCACACCTTCTGCGGCGATGCGGTCGGCTTTCTTAGCCGCTTTTAGGCCTGAGCTTTTACGCAGGTTTTCAATCGCAACTTCGATATCACCGTCAGTTTCGGTGAGTGCTTTTTTACACTCCATCATGCCGAGACCGGTACGCTCGCGAAGTTCCTTGACCTGAGAGGCGCTGATAGCTGCCATGAGAATTCACCTCTGAAATGGTTCTATGAGAGTTAAACGCAACACAGAGTATAGGCATGATAAATGACCATCATGTATCACGCTGCCCTATGTCTCTCTGTATTGCGGGGCCGGTATCGAGTGCCGGCAAATTCTTCCGCCCAGACGGTTCATCTGTCGCGGGAAAAAGGGGGCATAGCCCCCTTTATCTTGATGCGGCACTTCTACTTACCGCACCCACGGCTGCGATTACTCGGCAGCCGTGTTGTCTTCAGCTGCAGCGGCCTCTTCGGTCACTTCAACGAACTCTTGAGCGTTACCTTCTTTGGCACGACCACACGCATCCGCAATCGCTTTAACGTAAATCTGGATAGCGCGGATAGAGTCATCGTTACCTGGGATTACGTAATCAACGCCATCGGGGTTGGAGTTGGTATCCACCACGCCGATAACCGGGATGCCCAGTTTGTTGGCTTCGTTGATCGCAATACGCTCGTGGTCAACGTCGATCACGAACAGTGCGTCCGGCAGGCCGCCCATGTTCTTGATACCGCCGATAGAACGCTCAAGCTTGTCCTGCTCGCGAGTCGCCATCAGGACTTCTTTCTTGGTCAGCTTCTCGAACGTGCCGTCTTCGCGCATGGTTTCAAGATCACGCAGACGCTTAATCGACTGACGAATGGTCTTGAAGTTAGTCAACATGCCGCCCAACCAGCGATGGTTGACGAACGGTTGACCTGCACGATTCGCTTCTTCTTTAATTACCTTGCTTGCGCTGCGCTTGGTGCCAACAAACAAAATTTTGTTGTTGGATGCCGCCATCTTTTCGACCACATCGATCGCTTCGTTCAGCGCCGGAAGGGTGTGCTCGAGGTTGATGATGTGAATCTTGTTACGCGCGCCGAAGATAAATTTGCTCATTTTCGGGTTCCAGTACTTGGTCTGGTGGCCGAAGTGAGCACCTGCTTTGAGCAGGTCACGCATATTAACGTGAGACATGGTAAAACTCCTGAAACTCGGGTTAGGCCTCCACGCACCCCATGGATCCGACCGTTGACCACGTTAGACGCTGCCAGCGGCACCCGGGACCATGTGCCGGTGCATGTGTGTTTTTAAGGCTTGATGTTTTTAGTGATTAATCAAGCAGCATGACGCTTGAAAGGCACGCTGCGGATTCATCGCCCTGCCCTACTGCCGTCTCTCCCAGCCAAGAAGCTCGGAAACACGATTGCAGGAAAGCGCGCGGCTTTATACCATAGATCATTGCCAAGATGAAGTCGCACCCGGTTTGACGGTCTTAAATTGCGCCATCCAATTATCCATCCAGAACCCATATCGAGCATTCATGAACGTTCCCATCAAGACGCCTTCTGAAATCGAACACATGCGCGAAGCCGGGCGCCAAGCGGCTAGCGTCATTGAAATGATCACGCCGCATATTCAGGGCGGGGTGAGTACGGGGGAAATTGACCGCCTTTGTCACGACTATATCGTTAATGAGCTGGGGTCAGCCCCGGCGCCGCTGAACTATCACGGCTTTCCGAAGGCAACCTGCACGTCTATCAATCATGTGGTGTGCCACGGCATTCCTGATGACGCCAAGAAGCTCAAAAACGGCGACATCATGAACCTGGATATCACCGTAAAGACCCAAGACGGCTATCACGGCGACTCCAGTGTCATGTTCGTGATCGGCGACACCATTCAGGGCGAACGGTTATGCCGCATCACCCAAGAGTGCCTGTATAAAAGCATTGAGCGGGTGAAACCGGGCGTGCGCCTTTCCGAACTGGCGCGAGTGATTCAAAAGCATGCCGAAGAGCACGGCTACTCGGTGGTGCGTGACTTCTGTGGGCACGGTATCGGCGCTGACTTCCACGAGGAGCCGCAATTTTTGCACTACGACGGTTACGCAGCGGACGCCGACATTAAACTCGCCGCGGGCATGTGCTTTACCATCGAGCCGATGATTAATGTCGGCGGCTATAAAACCAAGGTACTGCGCGATGGGTGGACCGCCGTCACCAAAGACCGCAGCCTTTCTGCCCAGTGGGAACACACGCTGCTGGTGACCGAGGCCGGTGTTGAAGTCCTAACCGCGCGCAGCGATGAAGACTTCAGTTTTTTGTCCAACTGATGCTTCTCCACCACTACCGGTTTGAACCGGACACCTCGCTTTTTGACTTAGACCTGTTCCGTACCGAGCTTGCTGGCTCGCGTTCGCCGGTTACCCCTTTCAAGGCAGCGCTGCGCGAACTGCAAGCGCGGCTGGATGACCAGTTTCGCACCGGGGCGGATATCCGTGATCTAGTGCGTGGCCGCGCTTGGTACTTGGATCAGCTACTGGCGATTGCCTGGGCGCAACACGAGTGGCCCGATGACGGCATTGCGCTAGTCGCTGTCGGCGGCTATGGCCGGGGCGAACTGCACCCGCACTCCGATATCGATCTGCTGCTACTGCTGGCGCAGGACGACGACACCGCCTACCGCGAACCGCTCACCGCCTTTATCACTTTTTTATGGGATATTGGCCTAGAGATCGGGCATAGCGTGCGTTCGCTCAACGACTGCGAACGGGAAGCCGAAGCTGACGTGACCGTGATTACCAATCTGCTCGAATCACGGTTGATCGCAGGACCCGAGGCGCTGCGCGAAGCGATGCGCGAGCGCCTCAGCGCCGAGCATATTTGGCCCGCTGACCGCTTCTTTGAGGCCAAGTGGCAGGAGCAAATTGCTCGCCACTACCGCTACAACAACTCTGAGTATCACCTGGAGCCAAACCTCAAAAGCTCGCCGGGCGGGCTGCGTGACATCCAGATGATCGGCTGGGTGGCCAAGCGCCACTTCGGCACCGAACAGTACACCGACATTGTCGCTAACGGCTTTATGAATGATGCCGAGCTACGCATTTTAAGCCAGGGGCAGGCCTTTTTATGGCAGGTGCGCTATGCCTTGCACATGCTGACCGACCGCGCCGAAGACCGTCTGCTGTTTGACCATCAGCGCACTATCGCTGAGATGTTCGGCTTCCGTGATACGCCAGAGCGGCTGGCGGTTGAGCAGTTCATGAAGCGTTACTACCGGCATGTCACTGCGCTGGCGGGTCTCAACGACATGCTGCTGCAGCACTTTGACGAAGTGATCCTACGTGGAAAGGAAGCGCTGGAGACCGTCAAGCTGAATGAGCGCTTCGAGACCAAAGGCGGCTATATTCAGGTGCGCTCACGCAACCTGTTTCGCGAGCGGCCCGCCGCCATGCTGGAGCTGTTTCTGCTGATGGCAAAGCACCCTGAGATCGAAGGGGTACGTGCCGACACCATCCGGCTAATTCGCGACCACCGCCACCAAATTGACGACCACTACCGGGAGGAGCCGCGCCACCAGCGGCTCTTCATGGCTATCTTGCGCGCCCCCGGTAACGTGCCGCGCCAGCTCCGCCGCATGAACCGCTACGGCATTTTGGGCAAATACTTGCCCGAATTTGGGCGCGCCGTGGGATTGATGCAACACGACCTGTTTCATATCTACACCGTCGATGCCCACACCCTGCGATTACTCAAGTTTCTGCACGGCTTCCGCAAACCGGAGGCAAAGGGTGATTTCCCGGTAGCGGCAGCATTGATGCAGCAGCTTCCCAAGCTGGATCTATTGTGGATGGCCGGCCTGTTTCACGACATTGGCAAGGGCCGTGGCGGTGACCACTCGGAAATCGGCGCCCGAGACGTCGAACAGTTCTGCCAGCGGCATCATATTTCGCCCCACGATACCAATTTGGTCAGTTGGCTGGTGGAGCACCATTTATTGATGTCGATGACCGCGCAAAAGCGCGACATTAGCGACCCCGATGTGATTCGTGATTTTGCTCTGGTGGTGCGTAATGAAACCCGCCTCGACTACCTCTATGTCCTCACCGTGGCCGATATCAACGCGACCAACCCGACGCTGTGGAACGGCTGGCGGGCGTCGCTGCTGCGTCAATTGCACGCCGAAACCAAGCGCGCCTTGCGGCGTGGCCTGAACAACCCGCCCGACCGTGACGACTGGGTGCGCGAAACGCGCACCGAGGCACGCTCGCTGCTGCAAACCATCGGCGTCAACCGGGCACAAATCGACCAGCTCTGGGAATCCCTCGGCGAGGATTACTTTCTCCAATACGCGCCTAGCGAAATTGTCTGGCAGACCCAAGGGATCCTCAATCATAACCAGTCGCCGCTGCCGCTGGTGCTGATCAGCGCCCCCACTGCCGACATGGCCGAAGGCGGCACCAAGGTGTTTATCCATACGCGCTCAGTGGATGACCTGTTCGCCGCCACCGCCGCTGCCATGGAGCAACTGGGGCTGTCGATCCACGACGCCCGCATTGCCACCTCCCACAACGACTGGACGCTCAATACCTTTATTGTGCTCGACAGCCACGGCCAACCGATTCGCGACCCTGCGCACATCGCGGAGATGCGACTGCACTTGGTGGAAGAGCTCGATGACCCCGATGACTACCCGGATATCGTCACGCGTCATACACCGCGCCAGCTCAAGCATTTCAAGGTACCCACCGAGGTGCTTATCGAGCAGGACCCGGCCAATGAGCGCACCATGCTGGAACTAACGGCCCCCGACCGCCCCGGCCTACTGGCCCGCGTGGGGCGGATCTTCATGGAGCAGGATATTTCGCTTTCGGCGGCGAAAATCGCCACCCTTGGCGAGCGGGTGGAGGACGTCTTTTTCATTACCACCAAGGCAGGCGAACCACTGACCGACCCTGAACGACAACAGCAGCTACGTGAGCGGCTGATTGAAGTGTTAGGGGTTTAAGCCTCTTCCCAACCCCGGTTAGGTTTGAGCCTGCACCGGGGCTTGCCTATAATCGTCGGCTTACGCCGCCAGCCATCAACGGACATACCATGAACGCCGACCTCGACGCCCTGCATCCCTACCCGTTTGAAAAGCTGGCCGCGCTGAAAGCTGAGTTAACGCCCCCAGCCGGCTTGGCGCCTATCCCGCTGACCATCGGTGAGCCCCAGCACGCCCCCTATTCCGCGGCGCTGGAAGCATTAGTAGCGCACCAATTGGAAATGGCCCGCTACCCCGCCACCAACGGTTTACCTGCGCTACGTGAAGCCATCGCTAACTGGGCAACCCAACGCTTTCAGCTACGCGAACTCGACAGCGAACGGCACGTCGTTCCGGTCAACGGTACTCGGGAGGCCATCTTTGCCTTTGTGCAGGCAGCGCTGGATCGCACACGGCCGGCGAAAGTCGCGGTACCCAATCCGTTTTATCAGATTTATGAAGGTGCAACGCTGCTGGCAGGCGGTGAGCCGCTCTATTTGGACTGCATCGCTGAGAACAATTTTCGACCTGACTTTAGTGCGGTGCCTGCCGCTACATGGCGCGAGGTGCAGATGGTGTTTATCTGTTCACCGGGCAACCCCACCGGCGCCGTGACGCCTCTTGAGGAGTTCAAGCAGCTCATTGCACTGGCCGATGAGCACGACTTCATCATCGCCTCAGACGAGTGTTATTCGGAGCTGTATCTAGACGAGACCGCCCCACCGCCCGGGCTATTACAAGCCTGCGCCGAGCTGGGTCGCGATGACTATCGTCGTTGTATCGTGTTTCACTCGCTCTCCAAACGCTCTAACTTGCCCGGCCTGCGCTCCGGTTTTGTAGCGGGCGATGCAGCCCTGCTCACGCCGTTTAAGCGTTACCGAACCTACCATGGCTGTGCCATGTCGCTGCCCATTCAGCACGCGTCTATTGCCGCTTGGCAGGATGAGCAGCATGTGCGCGCTAATCGCGATGCCTACCGGGAGAAATTTAGCGCTGTGACCGATGTGCTTGCGCCTGTCATGAGCTTCCCTGCACCTCAAGCCAGTTTCTATCTCTGGCCCGCAGTACCGGGCGGCGACGACATTGCTTTCACCCAGCGCCTGTTTGCCGAACAGCATGTTAGCGTGCTGCCCGGCAGCTTAATGGGGCGCACGGGAGCAAACGGCATCAACCCAGGCGTTGGGCGCGTGCGGTTAGCACTGGTGGCCGAATTGGCGCCTACGCTGGAAGCGGCTCAGCGTATTCGTCATCTAATTGAGCGCGGTTAACCGCGATAACGCTTTGCTTGATGGAGGCTGTATGCTGACGCTTTATATTATCAACACCTGCGACACCTGCCGTAAGGCGCGAAAAGCGTTGGAAGGCAAAGGTATTGCGTTCAAGACCTACGACCTGCGCAAAGATGGCCTTTCGGCGGGTCTGCTTGAGCATATTTTAGAACGGGTACCGCTTGTCGATGTCGTCAACAAGCGCAGCAAAACCTGGCGCGACCTCCCTCAAGAAGAGAAAGACGCCTTCGATACGTCTGCCCGTCAGGTGCTGATGAAACATCCCACGCTACTGAAGCGACCGCTACTAGAAGTAGACGACTCGACCATTTTAGTTGGCTACCGCGACGGCGATTACGACAAGCTGAGCGGTTAATCGCTTAGCCGCACTCACTCTTTATTCTCCCCGACTCATCACTACAGGAAACTCTATTATGTTGAGCTTTGCGCTTGGAATCGGCACCCAAAACACCCAGGGCGACTGGCTGGAAATCTACTATCCGGCACCATTGCTCAACCCGGCGGCAAGCTTGGTGGAGGCCGCTCAGCAAGCCCTGGACGCTCCCCAAGGCAACGCCGCCATTAGCTTTTTGCCAGAAGACTGCACACGCTTAGCAAAAGCGCTAGAAGCCACTGGGCACTCTGCCCAGGCAGAGCTTGCTGAAGCGCTTTCCGCTAGCCAGCGTCCGCTAGTTGCCATGTTCCTAGACACCGACCAGCCGCCGCAAACGGCTCCCGAGGTGTATCTCAAACTACACCTGCTCTCCCACCGTTTAGTGAAGCCCCATGGGGTGGATCTGACCGGCATGTTTGGCCTGCTACGCAATATTGCCTGGACCAACGAAGGCGCGATCGATATTGAAGAGCTGCCTGCACGCCGTTTGAAGGCGCGCATGGCGGGGCGTGCACTCTCCGTGGATTGCGTTGACAAGTTCCCCAAAATGACCGACTACGTGGTGCCGACGGGCATCCGCATCGGTGATACAGCGCGGGTTCGTCTAGGCGCTTACCTGGGCGAAGGCACCACCGTGATGCACGAAGGCTTCGTCAACTTCAATGCGGGCACCGAAGGCCCAGGAATGATTGAAGGTCGCATCTCAGCAGGCGTAATGGTGGGTAAAGGCTCGGATCTCGGTGGCGGCTGCTCGACCATGGGCACGCTCTCCGGCGGCGGCAATATCGTGATAAAAGTCGGCGAAGGCTGTTTAATCGGCGCCAACGCGGGCATCGGCATTCCGCTAGGCGACCGCTGCACGGTGGAAGCGGGGCTTTATATCACGGCAGGCTCCAAAGTGACCCTGCTGGATGACCAGGGCCAGGAAGTGAATACCGTCGCCGCCCGCGAGCTTGCTGGTCAAGATGATCAGCTGTGGCGCCGCAATTCGCAGAATGGTCGCATCGAGTGCCTGACGAACAAAACCGCCATCGCCCTGAATGAGGCGTTGCATGCCCACAACTGAGCCTGAAACGCTGTCACCGACGCTGCAACTCGCCTTTGAGCTGCTTAGCCGACCATCGGTGACACCGGATGACGAAGGCTGCCAGGCACTCATGATCGAGCGTTTACAAGCGCTCGGCTTCACTATTGAGCGGCTGCCCTTTGGGGATGTGAAGAATTTCTGGGCCGTTCGCGGCCATCACGGCCCCGTCGTGGCATTCGCCGGCCACACCGACGTAGTGCCCAGCGGCCCTTATGTCAACTGGCAGTACCCGCCCTTCGAGCCCTGTATCGATGAAGAGGGAATGCTATGTGGGCGCGGTGCTGCCGATATGAAAGGCAGCTTGGCCTCCATGCTGACCGCCGTTGAGCGCTTTGTGACAAAAAACCTGGCGCACGATGGCCGTATCGCCTTTTTGATCACCTCTGATGAGGAGGGCCCGGCAGTCGACGGCACCCGCGCCGTGGTTGAGCATCTCCGCGAGCGCAATGAGCGCCTCGATTACTGCATCGTCGGCGAGCCTTCGTCCACCAAGCGCCTAGGCGATATGATCAAAAATGGCCGACGCGGCTCCCTCGGGGCAACGTTGCACATCAAGGGGGTACAAGGCCATGTGGCGTATCCGCATTTAGCGCGCAACCCTATTCATCAGGCGATGCCAGCACTCGATGCGCTGGTTAACGAACACTGGGATGCTGGCAACGACTTTTTTCCCGCTACCAGTTTTCAGATTTCCAACCTACGCGCAGGCACCGGGGCTACCAATGTGATCCCTGGCGATGTGGAAGTGGTGTTTAACTTCCGCTTCTCGACCGAAGTGACCTCTGATGAGCTCAAAGCGCGCACCGAGGCTATTCTCGCGCACCATGGCTTGGAGTATCAGATAGACTGGACGCTGAACGGCGAGCCCTTCCTGACCACTGAAGGCGAGCTTGTCGATGCTGTCATCAAAGGCGTTGAAGCGGTGACTGGCGAGCGCCCAGCGCTATCGACCAGCGGCGGCACCTCTGATGGCCGCTTCATTGCCACCCTAGGCGCCCAAGTGGTCGAGCTAGGCCCGCTGAACGACACCATCCATAAGGTCAATGAGCGCGTGCGCGCTAGCGACCTCGATGATTTGAGTCGGATTTATGAAGCGACACTGCAGGCGCTGCTTATATCTGGCGAGGTAAACGTATGATGGAGCGTTACCCCGATATAGAAATCTACCTGGCCAGCGTCTCGCTGGAGGCGCTCAATGAGTGGCTTAAAAGCACGCTAATAGCACCACCCCTTAGCCCAGCAGGCAAAGGCAAATGGCAAACCCGTGGTCAGTATCAGGGCGACTGCGTGCCGGTATTATTCGTAGACAAAGCCGCCGATGGCTTTGCCAGCCTATGGTTTGATAGCAACCACACACCTTGGTTGACCGATCAAGAGTGTGCCCAGCAAGCCGCCGAGGCGCTTCAGACCGAAGTACGATGCTCGTTGGGCGGCTGGAACCCTGGCGATGACCCGGACCGTTTCTGGCAAGTGCTGCCCGACGGCCAGGAGAGAGCGATCGAGTGGCCCGATTCGGGTCGTTAATAGCCCCAACGTAAACGACCCCACCGGAGTGGGGTCGTTTACTAGCACTTTTTAACAAACTCGCTTATTGCTCACTCGACTTTTACTTACTCAACTTGCGTTTACTCAATAATGCTCACATCGTCGGCCTGCAAACCACGCTCATTTTTAATCACGTGGTAACGCACAATTTGGCCTTCAGCTAACATACGCGGGCCACGGCCACGAATGGCGCGAAAGTGTACAAAGACATCTTCACCATTATCGCGAGTGATAAAACCATAGCCTTTGTTGGTATTGAACCACTTCACTTCCCCTTCTTCACGGCCATCATTGGGGTCGATGATATCCTCTTCCTCATCGTCCATAGGAGCGGGCGCCTGGGGCTGGCGTGATACGGGCTTAGAACGCGCCACCACATCAGACGCTACCACGACCGAGGGTGCAAACGCCGCAGACGCTAACGTGGCAATCCAGAGAACAATAAAACACCCTATCGCAACGGCAATGTAGATACCGCTAACGCCACTAATGGCCAGCTCGGCCATCCACTGCTCCGCGAGGGTACTATCGGTTAAACGAACAATCCCCGCCAACAAAAGTGGCGTGGGGGCGGCAAGTAATACACTGATTAAGAAACAGCGAAACACAACTTTTGGGTTCATAGAAAATAAAAGCTCTCTTGTTGTATGGGTAACAGACGAAGGACAATACCCGCACTATCAGGCCCATTCCCAATAGCACCGGCATACTACTACATAAGGTTGCAATGTTATCATGACCCACGAATTATCGCCCACTGAGCTGACTCAACTTGTTGAATCTTTGGAAAGCCGCTTAGCGCATCAAGAGCACTGGCTCGACACACTCGATCAAGCCGTGGTGCAGCAGGAACGCCGCTTGGAAAAACTTGAGCAGCTAAGCGGCTTGATGCGAGAACGCCTACGTGAGCAGCATCAGGCCCTTCAAACAAGCGAACCCCAGAGCGGCCCGCGCCCTGAGGATGAACTTCCGCCACACTATTAAGCCAGTGCCTAGATTAAGCCAGTGCCTAGCCAGTCACTTTCTATTGTTTAACTTCTCACCATCTTATCAGGATCACTACTTGCTAGCCCGAAAGCGTCTGCCACAGCCTGGTAGGTGACTTGGCCTGCGTGCACGTTAAGGCCGGGAAGAAAATGCGGGTCGTCGCGTAGCGCCTGCTGCCAGCCTTTATCCGCCAACGCTAGTACAAAGGGCAGTGTGGCGTTGGTCAACCCTTGAGTAGCCGTGCGGGCCACGGCACCGGGCATGTTGGCGACACAGTAGTGCACCACCCCATCGACAATGAAGGTCGGCTCGGCATGAGTCGTGGGCTTACTAGTTTCGAAACAGCCGCCCTGATCGATCGCCACATCGACCAATACGCTGCCAGGCTTCATTCCAGCCAACATCCGGCGAGTGATTAATTTGGGCGCAGCGGCGCCGGGCACCAATACCGCACCAATAATCATATCCGACTCGCGCGTGGCGGTTTCCAACGCGTCTGCGGTGGAGTAAACCGTTTTAATACGCCCTTGGTAGCGGTCATCCAGCACTTCCAGACGCGCTAGAGATTTATCTAAGATAGTCACTTCAGCGCCCAAACCTAGCGCCATGCGAGCGGCGTTCTCGCCCACCACACCGCCACCAATGACGGTCACTTTACCCGGCGCCACACCGGGCACACCGGGCAGCAGCACACCTGCACCACCCTGGGCTTTTTCCAGGCTGTGGGCCCCCGCTTGCACGGCCATGCGCCCAGCGACGGTGCTCATCGGTGCCAGTAGCGGCAAACCACCACGGGCATCGGTAATCGTTTCGTAGGCAATACAGGTGGCACCGCTCTCCATCAGCCCGCGGGTAAGGGGCTCTTCGGCGGCTAAGTGCAGATAGGTAAACAGCGTGTGCCGTGAAGTGAGGCGTGCCACCTCGTCCGGCTGTGGCTCTTTCACCTTGAGGATCAGCTCGGCATTGCGCCACAAAGCGTCCACATCGGCTTCTATTTGGGCACCGGCGGCCTGATAATCAGCATCGGCAAAGCCGGCACCTTCACCGGCCCCCGCTTGAACGCTGACCTGATGGCCACGTCCGGTTAATTCCCGCGCACCAGTGGGTGTTAACGCTACACGATATTCGTGATTTTTAATCTCTTTGGGGACGGCGATTTGCATTGGTTTTTCCCTGTGCTTTTAAGGTCAGCGGTCTTGTTAAGCAAATTACAGCACAGCCAACGCTGACCACCACCCCAGGAATGCAAAACAAAAAAAACGCCGGTTAAGGCGTTTTTTAGGAGAAAAATCTAGCGATTACCGTTTCTGCACGAAAAAATCCACTCCACCCAGCGTCACTCGACAATAACCGCGCTGCCGTAAATACGCCGATACTCGCTGGGTAAACGCTTGGGCCGCCCCGTTGAGAGCGCCACGCAGGCAAAGCGTGTGCGGGCCTTCAGCAGCGTTTTAGCATCGCTAACGCGCACTAACTGAAAACGACGGGTCAAACTGAAGCGCTCATCGCAATCGACAATCCAGGTTGCTAATTGAAGTGCGTCGCCTGCAAAAGCCGGCGCGAGGTAATCCAGCTCGTGGCGGTGTACCACCATTGCCCGGTCAAGTTCTCGGTAACGCTCGATAGAGAGGCCGAGCGCGACCGAGTGCGCCCAGCTAATCTGCTCAACCCAGCGTAGGTATTCGCTATTATTGACGTGCTGATAGGCATCGATCGCCTCATCAGACACATCGATATCGATCACAAACGGATCGGACAGCGCCCACTCCATCCTTGGCTCCTCTTTATCCTGACTCTCATAAACTAGTCGCGGAACACGCGTACGCCCAACGCTTTCAGATAAGACGTTTCAGGAATAGCTGGATGAACGGGGTGATCAGGGCCTTGGTGGCCTTGAAAAATCACCTGACCGTGACGATCCTGGTGGCGAACCGCACCACGCACTACGTCCATCAGCCGCTCGGGTGCCAAATGCATCGAGCAAGAGGCCGACAGCAATAGACCATCACGTCCCAGCAAGCGCATCGCTTCGCGGTTCAAGCGGGCATAGGCACGCTCGCCGCTAGGAATATCCTTGCGCTTTTTAATGAAGGCGGGTGGATCAAGAACGACCACATCAAACTCTTTGCCGTCAGCTTTCAAGGCTGCCAAGGCTTCAAACGCATCGCCCTCACTAACAGCCACCTTATCCTGCACGCCATTCAGTTCAGCGTTGCGTGCGACTTGGTCTAGCGCTGGGCCTGAAGAGTCTAGGCACATTACCTCTTGCGCGCCATGAACGGCGGCCTGAACGCCCCAACCACCCACGTAACTGAAGACATCCAGTACGCGCTTACCCGCCACTTGGCGATTAAGCCACTCGCGGTTAACGCGGTGATCGAAGAACCAACCGGTTTTTTGGCCATTGAGAACCGGCACAATAAAGCGAGCGCCGTTCTCTTCCAACACCACTTCGTCCGGCAGCGCCCCTTTAATGACGTCCACATGGGCCTCGAGCCCTTCCTGACGACGACCGCCGGTGTCATTACGGAAGACGATGACTTCCGGCTTGATGACTTTTTCCAGTGCATCCACGATTTCATCCGCCAACGCCTGCATGCCGGCCGTATTGAGCTGCACGACGAGCACATCGCCAAAGCGATCGATCACCAAGCCTGGCAGCAGATCGCCTTCACCATGAATCAAGCGGTAATAGGGCTGATCATAAAGCCGCTGACGTAGCGCCAGCGCTTGGTTAAAGCGATGGACAAACAGCGAACGATCCAAACGCATTTCAGGGTCACGCGACATGACTCGAGCTGCAATTAACGAATGGGGATTAACGTAAGCCACCGCCATGACTTTTCCGTTGGAGGCTTCTACCAGAGCGGTTTCGCCTGCTGCAAAGTTCTTCAAGGGGGTCTCTTTAATATCCACTTCATTGGAGTAGATCCAGAGATGGCCCGCTTTAAGGCGGCGGTCAGCATTTTTATTCAGGCGCAGGCGTTGGGTCACAACAATCTCCAAAAAACGTAAGCAAAGCAATCACACATAAGAAACAATCGATATTAATAGCGCAAGGTCGCTTTAAGCGTCCGTCATCAACGCTGACAGCCAGGGCAAAACACGCTGGCGCGCTGACCTAGCGTAATGCGGCGTAGTTCTGCACCACAGCGTAAACAGGGCTGGCCGTGGCGGCCGTAAACATTCAGCCGCTGGGCGAAGTAGCCGGGCTCGCCCTGGCCACTGACAAAGTCTCTCAGCGTAGTACCACCTTGCGTAATCGCCGCCGCCAACACTTCTTTCACGGCAAGAGCTAAAGCGTCGTAGCGAGCGCGGGAAACTCGCCCCGCTGCCCGGCGGGGATCGATGCCCGCCATAAACAGCGCTTCTGCCGCATAGATATTACCGGCACCCACCACCACCTGGTTATCCATCAGAAAGGGTTTTACCGCCACCCGCTTGTTGCGCGAGAGGCTGTAGAGCCATTTGCCGTTAAACGCATCGGACAAGGGCTCGGGGCCTAGATGTGCAAGACGCCTATCCTGCGTCTCGTCATCGGCCTGCCAGTCCACAAAGCCAAACCGACGCGGGTCGTGGTAGCGCAACACATAGCCATTGGCGGTAACCACATCGACGTGATCATGCTTTTTAGGCAAATCACCCACGTTAGCAATGCGTAAACTGCCCGACATGCCAAGGTGCCACAGCAGCGTAGCATCAGCACTACCGGATGGCGGTATAGAGTGAATGGGTATTTGCAGGTATTTAGCACGCCGCTTCAAGACACCGATGCGTGCACCCACCAACCGCTCAGCGAAATCATCAGGCACAGGCACTCGCAGCCGCGGCTGGCGCACCCGCACTTCGGTGACCTCTTGGCCTTCGATATAAGGGGCAATCCCGCGTCGGGTCGTTTCAACTTCGGGCAATTCAGGCATAGTTGAGCATCGTAACGGCTAGTGATGACAGCCTAATGAAGATGGGTTAGCCAAGCTCGCTGGGCATAAAAAGCGTGCATGCAAAAACCCGGCTTGAGGCCGGGTTTTTGAACAGGCGCTCGCCTGCAGAGAAAGCCGATCATGATCGCTTACGCGATTACTTGATCTTGGCTTCCTTGTAGATAACGTGCTTACGGACGACCGGGTCGAATTTTTTGAATTCGAACTTATCCGGGGTGTTCCGCTTGTTCTTATCAGTGGTGTAGAAGTGACCTGTACCGGCACTAGACACCAACTTGATTTTATCGCGCATGGTTCAACTCTCCCAATAGGCTTACTTAGATAGCGTCGCCGCGCTTACGAATAGCGACCAAAACTGTGTCGATACCTTTCTTGTCGATGATGCGCATTCCTTTAGTGGAAACGCGCAGCTTGACGAAGCGGTTTTCAGACTCAACCCAAAAACGGTGGGTGTGCAGGTTTGGCAAGAAACGACGACGTGTCTTACGCTGGGAGTGTGAAACGTTGTTTCCAGTTACCGGACGCTTGCCGGTAACCTGACATACTTTGGACATTAGAGCCTCCAACTGCTTGGCCAGGATATGATTACCTGAGTGTTCAAAACTGTCGGGCAAACCGGAGCAGGGAAGGTATCGGCGCCGTTAACCGCCAAGCTTTATCCAAATCCGTTATTCAACCCAAGTTTAAAGGTGGCACTTTATACCAGAGCACCCGACTTGCAGCAAGCAAAACCCACAAAAAGGCTAAAAAAGCGCCTTTTTGCTCATTTTACTTAATCAATGTTTCATAGCGCACTGCGTATTGATCCTGCTTACAGCCAGCCACGCTCGGCAAAAGAGACCACGTCTCCATCTCCCACCACGAAATGATCCAACACGCGCACTTCAAAAAGAGCGAGCGCGTCTTTTAGACGTTCAGTGATTCGTCGATCAGCATCGCTTGGCTCTGCCACACCAGAGGGGTGATTATGCGCCAGGATAACAGCGCCAGCGCCAAGTTCTAATGCGCGCTTGGCAACTTCGCGGGGGTAAACAGATGCGCTGTCTAGGGTACCGCGAAATAGCGATTCATAGCGAATAATTCGGTGCTGTGTATCCAAAAAAAGCACCGCAAACTCTTCATGTCCTAAATGGCGTAGCTGTGAACTCAAGTAATGGCGCACCAAGGCCGGTGATGTCAGCGCATTGCCACGCGCTAATTGGCTAGCCAAATGGCGACGCGATAATTCAAGCGTGGCTTGGAGCTGAGCATACTTTGCGGCGCCTAATCCCCGGGCGCTACAAAAGCTCGCTTGGTCCGCCTCCAGCAGTTGGCGCAACCCACCAAAGCTTGCCAATAAGTCCCGCGCCAAATCGACCGCCGAGCGCCCCTGCACCCCAACGCGCAAAAAAATCGCTAACAGCTCAGCATCCGAAAGCGCCTGTGCCCCTGCGTTTAATAACTTCTCCCGGGGCCGCTCACCCTCTGGCCAGTGATTGATTCCCATCGCACCTTCCCGCGTTGCATACCCTTGGTAATTAACACCAACCGTCGCCAACCCCGCCCACGACGATCAGCCTCAGTAAACCTAGCTTACCCTTGTTTCCCCCATATATGCCAAATTGATGATGCCAGTGGTATGGTAGGCCTCCTCACGAACGCTGATGCGGATGACTGACATGGCTTCTGTTGTTGACACAACAAGCACCCCGACCAACGCTTTCACCACGGCGTCTACGCTTGCTGGCAAGCGGGTGCTACTGGGAGTTAGCGCCGGTATTGCTGCTTACAAGAGCGCCTTGCTTGTGCGCCTGCTCAAGCAGGCAGGCTGCGAGGTGCGCGTGGTGATGACCAGCGGAGCCCAGGCCTTTATTACCCCGCTCACCCTGCAGGCGCTCTCCGGCGAGCCAGTGCGCACCTCGTTATTGGACCCGGAAGCCGAGGCAGGCATGGGCCATATCGAACTCGCCCGCTGGGCAGATGTGGTGCTGATTGCGCCGGCCACTGCCGACTTAATCGCTCGCTTAGCTCACGGCATGGCTGACGATCTCCTCACTACGCTCTGCCTGGCCTCAGAAGCACCGAAAATGATTGCCCCGGCAATGAACCAGGCGATGTGGCGCCACCCGGCCACGCAGCGCAATGTAATGCAGCTTCAAGACGATGGCTGGCAGCAAATTGGCCCCGCCGCTGGCGATCAGGCCTGCGGCGACGTCGGTCCTGGCCGCATGAGCGAGCCCGACGCTATCTTTAGCGCCGTCACGACGCTGCTGACCACGCCTCGTGCCAATGCGCCACATGTCGTGATTACCGCAGGTCCGACGCGCGAAGCGCTAGACCCAGTTCGCTACATTTCTAACCATAGCTCAGGAAAAATGGGCTTCGCCCTGGCCGCTGCCGCCGCCGCCGTGGGTGCCCGGGTAACGCTAGTGAGTGGGCCGGTCAATTTACCCACGCCGCAGGGCGTCACGCGAATTGATGTGACGTCTGCCGAGCAGATGCACGCCGAGTCTCAGCGACTAGCGCCTCAGGCTTCGCTGTTTATTGGTTGCGCGGCGGTTGCTGATTATCGTTCAGCGGCGCCTGCCGAGCATAAGCTCAAAAAGCAGGATGGTAACGACACCCTTACCCTCACCCTGGTCAAGAACCCCGACATTATTGCCAACATAGCGGCGTTGCCCGCTGAACAGCGCCCGCTGGTGGTTGGCTTTGCCGCCGAAACCCAAGACATACAGCGCTATGCGCAGGACAAGCTCACGCGCAAAGGACTAGACATGATCGTCGCCAACGATGTTTCTCAGGCTGGGCTGGGTTTCGGCAGCGACCAGAATGCCGCTTGGTTGCTATGGCGAACCGCAAAAGGCGTAGAAAGCCGAACAGAAGCCCCTCAGCCGAAACGCCAACTGGCCGCTACGATCATTCATCAGGCGCTCGTTCTCCTATCGGCGAAAACACCCCATTAACCCCCTAAAAAGTTTCACGAAGCTTCTGGAGAGCCGTTATGAGCCCCCGCCCCCGTCTGCAGTGCAAAGTGTTAGATGAACGTTTGCACGACTATCTTCCCTCTTACGCAACGGCAGGCTCTGCAGGCATGGATCTACGTGCGCTACTCGACGCGCCTCTGACCCTGGCCCCTGGCGACTGCCAACTCGTGCGCACGGGTATTGCCATCTATATTGAAGACCCGACGTTGGCTGGAATGATCTTACCGCGCTCCGGCTTGGGGCATAAGCACGGCATTGTGCTGGGCAATTTGGTCGGCCTGATCGATTCTGATTACCAGGGCGAATTGATGATTTCGGTCTGGAACCGGGGGGTGAGCACCTTCACCCTTACCCCGTTCGACCGACTGGCACAGTACGTGCTTGTCCCTGTTGTACAGGCCGAGCTCACTCTCGTGGACGCTTTCGAAGACTCATCACGCGGCAGCGGTGGGTTTGGCAGTACCGGAAGTCAGTAACAGCGGCCAGGATAGCGCGCATGAAACTTTACAAGGCCATTTCTGATTAGCTGGGAAGCCTATGAACGCACAGACCGTACCCGCTTCGATTTTTCGCGCCTATGACATTCGCGGCATCGTTGATGACACGCTCACCGAAAACACGGTAGAAATGATTGGACGTGCGGTGGGCTCTGAAGCCGCTGCGCGAGGTGAGTCAAGCGTGGTAGTTGCGCGCGATGGGCGTCTTTCAGGCCCCCGGCTACAGGCGGCGCTGATGCGTGGCCTTAACGCCGCAGGCTGCGACGTGATCGACATTGGCATGGTGCCCACACCAGTACTCTACTTCGCCACGCATGTACTGGCGGGCACCCAATCAGGCGTGATGGTCACCGGTAGCCATAACCCGCCTGATTATAACGGCTTTAAAATCGTGCTAAGCGGCGAAACGCTGTCAGGCGATGCGATTACGGCGCTGTTTGAACGTATACAGTCCGGTGCGCTGGCAACAGGCCAAGGCAGCATCACCCAGCAGGATCTGCGGGAAACCTATCTGTCGCGCATCCTGGGTGATGTTCGTATCAACCGGCCTATCAAGGCGGTAGTCGATTGTGGCAATGGCGTCGCTGGCGAACTCGGCCCACAGTTGCTAGCTCGCCTGGGCATTGAAACGATTGCTCTGTTCGACGAGGTCGATGGTCACTTTCCGAATCACCACCCAGACCCAGGCAAGCCGGAAAACATGCTGGACCTGATGCGCCAGGTACAAGAAACGGGCGCCGATATCGGGCTTGCCTTTGACGGGGACGGTGACCGCCTGGGAGTGGTCACCCCCTCGGGCAAGCTGATTTATCCCGACCACATGTTGATGGTATTTGCCACCGACATGCTCACGCGCCAGCCCGGCGCCAAGGTCATTTTTGATATCAAGTGCACCGGCAATCTGGTCAAGGTGATCAGCGAGGCAGGCGGTGAGCCGGAGATGTGGCGCACCGGTCACTCGCTGATCAAGGCACGTATGAAAGAGACCGGCGCTCAGCTGGGCGGGGAAATGAGCGGCCATATTTTTTTCCAAGAACGCTGGTACGGTTTTGATGATGGGCTCTATGCTGCTGCTCGTCTGGTGGAAATTCTCGCCAACCAGCCCGACGATGCGGATACTTTTTTCGCCCACTTTCCCCAGGACATTGGCACGCCGGAAATTAATATCGCGGTTACCGACGCTAACAAATTTTCTCTGGTGGATAAGCTTGCTCGCGAGGGCGACTTCGGCGAAGGTATCAAAACCACGCTGGACGGTATTCGCGTTGACTATCAGGATGGCTGGGGGCTATGTCGCGCTTCTAACACTACCCCTGCCCTCGTCATGCGCTTTGAAGGGAAGAGTGCCGCTGCCCTAGCACGTATCAAAACGGTTTTTAATGACGCGTTAAAGCGTATTGCGCCTGACCTAGAGCTACCTCAATAACCGCTCAGCGCCGAAGGGACCACGCACATTTAGAAAGCGCGGCCCTCAACAATAAATCAGCATAAACGTTAGCAGCATAATAAACGTTCGCAAGGGACAACCTCATGAGTTCAGTCAGTCGCGACCCGCAGGTCGTTGTGGAGGTGCTTTCCGAAGCCCTCCCCTACATTCAGCAGTTTTCCGGTAAAACCGTGGTGGTCAAATACGGCGGTAATGCCATGACCGAAAGCACCCTGATCGACTCCTTTGCACGCGACATCGTGTTAATGAAAGAGGTCGGCATTAACCCAGTGGTGGTGCACGGTGGCGGGCCACAAATCGGGGATCTGCTCAAAAAGCTCAACATCGAGTCGCGCTTCGTCAACGGCATGCGGGTGACCGATTCGCAAACCATGGACGTGGTTGAAATGGTGCTGGGCGGCTTGGTTAACAAAAGCATCGTCAACCTGATCAACCAAAGCGGTGGCAAAGCAATCGGCTTGACCGGCAAAGACGGCGCGCAAATTCGCGCCCGCCAGCTCAAGGTCGAACATCAAAGCCCCGAAATGACGGCCCCAGAGATTATCGATATCGGCCATGTGGGTGAAGTTGAATCGATCTCTACTGAGCTGATTGAGATGCTGGCGGCTCGCGACTTTATCCCGGTTATTGCGCCGATCGGCGTGGATGCTGCTGGTCATAGCTACAACATCAACGCTGACCTGGTAGCAGGCAAGATTGCCGAAGCGCTCAACGCCGAAAAGCTGATGCTGCTCACCAATGTCGCTGGCTTAATGAATGCTGAAGGCGAGGTGCTCACCGGCTTAACCACCACGCAAGTCGACGCGTTGATCGAAGACGGCACCATCTATGGTGGAATGCTGCCCAAAATTCGCTGTGCCCTGGATGCGGTCAAGGGCGGCGTGAATAGCTCGCACATTATCGATGGCCGTGTTCCCCACGCGGTGCTACTGGAAATTTTCACCAATGCTGGGGTGGGCACCCTAATCACGGACGCGAGCTAACCGCGACGGAGGGCACATTATGAGCGAAGATCAAAAACCACGCCGCCGCGAGCAGATACTCCAAGCCCTGGCATTAATGCTTGAAGAAGACAGTGGTAAACGTATTACTACCGCCGCTCTCGCTCGCCAAGTAGGCGTTTCTGAAGCGGCACTCTACCGTCATTTCCCCAGCAAAGCGCGTATGTTCGAGGGGCTGATCGACTTTATCGAAGAGAGTATTTTTGAACGCATTACGCGCATTTTAGACGACGTACCCGACGCTATGACCCGATGCGGCACGATACTCGCGCTGCTGCTCGGCTTTGCCGAAAAAAATCCTGGCTTGGCTCGGGTAATGGGAGGCGACGTGCTCACTGGCGAAACCGCCCGACTCCGACAGCGGGTTAATCAACTGTTCGAACGCTTGGAGTTACAGCTCAAGCAGATCCTGCGCGAGGCCGAACTACGTGAAGGGCTTCGCCCAACCATCCCCGCCTCCGCCGCAGCCAACTTACTGGCGGCACAGGCGGAAGGGCGAATTTCGCAGTACGTGCGTAGCGATTTTAAGCGCCTGCCGACCGAACATTGGGAAGATCAGTGGTCGCTGCTGTCAGCGCAATTACTGCGCGCTGCGGTGCAGCCCGCCTAGCCCCAACCACCACGGGCCCTAGAGCCAACCACCATCGCAAAGTACAAAAAAACCGGCGCCTTTTGTAAGGGCCGGTTTTTTTATACGACGCATGGTATTACGACACATAGTATGTAGATGGCTTATGCCACCATCGGCTCGCCCATTTTCTGGCGCAGCTTTTTCATCGCATTCTTTTCTAGCTGACGAATACGCTCTGCGCTGACACCGTACACATCGGCCAAGTCGTGCAGCGTCTCTTTGCTGTCAGCTAACCAGCGGCGCTGGAGGATATCCCGCGAACGCTCATCGAGGCCTTCAAGCGCGACCTGCAGGCGGCGGGTCGAGTCTTCCTCGAAGTTGCTGTCCTCAAGCTGCGTAGCGGGGTCGGACGCCGCATCGTCCAGGAAATACACGGGCGCTTGGTAAGTACTTTCTTCATCTTCGCCAGCGGGCGCATCAAAGCCTGCGTCGTAAGAGGAGAGGCGCCCTTCCATATCGCGCACAACCTCTGGCTTAACATCAAGGTCTTTAGCGATGGCGTCGACTTCGTCGTTGTTCAGCCAAGCTAAGCGCTTTTTAGCGCTGCGTAGATTGAAGAACAGCTTGCGCTGCGCCTTTGTGGTGGCAATTTTGACGATTCGCCAGTTGCGTAACACAAATTCGTGGATTTCCGCCTTGATCCAGTGCACAGCAAAAGAGACGAGACGAACGCCCTGATTCGGGTCGAAGCGCTTGACGGCTTTCATCAAGCCAACGTTTCCTTCTTGAATCAGATCCGCCTGGGGTAACCCATAACCGGAGTAGCTACGTGCGATATGAACGACAAAGCGTAAATGCGACATGACCAAGCGGCGTGCCGCCTCAAGGTCACCTTCATCATAAAGACGGTATGCTAGCTCCCGCTCTTCATCGGCACTTAAAACCGAAATTCCATTGACCGCGCGGATATAACCGCCCAGATCGCCGCCTGGTGAAAGTTGCCCAACCGGTAGAAGACTAGTGCTCATGTGCAGGTGGTCTCCCCTGTAACCCATCGTGGTTGACTTAGCACGTTATCAATAACCTATTACAATGTCGCTGTCTTACAAAGACCTTATCGCTTGGATAAGGTTCCCGCGGAGCCATACAGCACAGATAGAAATGGCTGCCCCGCCTGCTGTTGCTGCGATATAAATAGTGGCGTCAGTCTTACACTGTTCGTCGCCCGGCTAACCATCGTGCTCATCGTGGTCGGATACTTGAGAGATGGCGCGTAACCGCCAACCAAGCGCCTAGCCAGCCTAGTAGTGTACTGCAAGATAGCAGAATTGTAGAGCCTGTCACGTCAAGTTGTGGTAATGAAAAACTGGCGCCATAACTGGCAGCCAACGCGGCCACTGGCAAGGAGAGCCAATGGTTGCCTAACCCCAGCAGGCCAAGCGCTAATAAACCACCGCCCACGCCGTACCACGCACCGCTATACAGAAACGGCCGACGAACAAACGCATGGGTGGCACCAATCAGCATCACCACTTCAATTTCCCGACGGCGGCTCTCTACCGACAGGCGAATCGTATTGCCCACCACCAATAGCACCCCCAGGCCAAACAGCGCCCCTAACGCTAGCGCAACGCGCCTGCCCAGTTCGGCCAGATTCCTTAACCGTTCCACCCATGCCAGATCAACGCGTACCTCATCGACCCCTGAGAGCCCTTCCAACGTAGTGGCTAATTGCTCCATGGCGGCTGGGCTGATGCTAGCCGGGTGCACTACGATGCTGATGGGCAGCGGATTGCTTTCCAGCCCTGCCAAGGCATCATCGAGTCCCAATGACTGCTGAAATTCTGCCATACCCTGCTCAGCGCTGATCATCTGCGTCTCAAGCACACTCGGCTCGGCGTTGACTGCCTCTTCGATACGGCTTGCCTGAGCGTCATCTGTGCTCAGCGCCAAGTAAACCGTCAGGGTAGCGCTTTCATCAAGTTCGGCATCCAGTAGGCGGGCACTGTCCAAGGTCAACCACAGCGCGGCGGGCAGCACCAACGCAATGGCGATGGCCAGCATGGTCAATAGATTACCTAACGGATAACGTATCAGGCGATGAAAGCTATCCCATGCCATGCTGCGGTGATGGCGACCCCAAGCACGCAGGCGGCTGGAGAATCGCGTTTGCTGTGACCTTGCGCCCCGCTGTGAAGCCTTATCGGCCGCTGGCTTGGCAACAGGTTTGCGCGGTGTTTTCAAGGCGGCACCCGAGCGGCGCTTTGGCGTGGCGGAGGGTTTCATAAGGCTCCCTCATCGGCTACCAGCCGACCATCGCTTAAACGCAGGATCCGATGGCGCAACCGAGCGATCAGGGCCAAATCGTGACTGGCAATCATGACCGTGGTACCAATGCGGTTAAAGTCCTCGAACAGCGCCATAATATCCGCCGAGAGCTGGGGGTCCAGATTGCCCGTGGGCTCATCGGCGAGCAGGAGGGCAGGCTTGTTAACCACTGCCCGCGCAATCCCGACGCGCTGCTGTTCACCGCCAGAAAGTTCGATGGGCAACGCTTTTTCCCGGTGCAGCAATCCCACCTTATCCAACGCGGCGCGTACTCGCCGGCCGGCTTCACGAGGCTCGACTCCCTGGATTTCCAGCGGTAACGAGACATTATGAAAAATGCTGCGATCAAAGAGCAACTGGTGATCTTGAAACACCACGCCAATCTGGCGCCGATAAAAAGGCACCTGACTGGCATGCAACTGGGCGATATCGTGGCCAGCCACCACCACGCGGCCACGACTGGGCTTTTCAAGGCGCATAATTAAGCGCAGTAGGGAACTCTTCCCTGCGCCGGAATGACCGGTCAGAAACACCATCTCGCCACGGGCAACGCGAAAATTCAGATGCGCCAACGCTTCAAAGCGCCCGCCATAGCGTTTTCCCACATGCTCAAAGGCGATCATGCGCTAGCATCGTCCCCTTGGCGATCAAACAGTGCATGAACGAAATCCTTGGCCTCGAAGGGGCGCAGATCATCAATTCCCTCCCCCACGCCAATAAAGCGAATCGGCGTTTCCAACTGTTTGGCCAGAGCAAAGATAATGCCGCCTTTGGCGGTTCCATCCAGCTTAGTCAAGGTAATCCCGCTAACCGGTACCGCCTCATTAAAGGTGCTGGCCTGAGAGATGGCGTTTTGGCCGGTGCCTGCATCCAGCACGAGCATCACTTCATGGGGCGCGGTGGCATCCAGTTTTTGCATGACCCGGTGGACTTTTTTCAACTCTTCCATCAAGTGACTTTTGTTATGCAGGCGTCCTGCGGTGTCGGCAATCAGTACATCAATACCGCGGGCCTTGGCAGCCGCGACGGCGTCGTAAATGACCGAGGCGCTGTCCGCACCGGTGTGCTGAGCGATTACGGGCACGCGATTACGCTCGCCCCAAACCTTGAGCTGCTCAACGGCGGCCGCGCGAAAGGTATCGCCGGCCGCCAGCATGACGCTTTTACCCTCACGCTGAAAACGCTGGGTCAGCTTGCCAATCGTGGTCGTTTTACCGACCCCGTTGACGCCAACGACCAAGATGACAAACGGGCCCGTTTGACCGTTTTCAAGTAACGGCGGCTCAATCGCTAGCGGTTTGGCGACGGGCGCCAGCATGCTGGTCAACTCCTCCTGAAGACCACGATAGAGCGCTTCAGGGTCATTTAACTCTTTGCGCGAGACACGCGCTTCCAAGCGGCCGATAATCTCGGTCGTCGCTTCAATGCCCACGTCGGCCATCAACAGCTGCGTTTCCAGGTCTTCCAGCAGCTCGTCATCAATCTGCTTCTTACCTAAAAACAGATCGGCAATGCCATCCGAGAGATTCGCACGGGTTTTACCCAGGCCGGATTTAATGCGTGCAAACCAACCTTTCTGTTCGCTTTGCTGCCCACTTATTTTCGCGCCAGGCTTCTCTTGCAATGCAGCAGGAGGCGGCGTTTCACGCACAGGCTCTGGCTCTGGCTCTGGCTCTGGCTCTGGCTCTGGCTCTGGCTCTGGCTCTGGCTCTGGCTCTGGCTCTGGCTCTGGCTCTGGCTCTGGCTCTGGCTCTGGCACAGTCTTCGGCACGGGCGTGGCCTCTTCAACAGTTTCCGAAGAGGTCTCGGGGGCCTCAATTTCCTTTTCATCAGCCCGCTCTTGAGGGGGCTCTTTTAGACGTTGTTCTTCTTCAGTTGCCTGCTGTGTATCTTGAGGGGCCTGCTGTGGGTCCTGCTTGTGCTTACGCTTAAAAAAACCAAACATGTGTGTTACTCGACATAAATAGTGAACATTAACGCCATCCTACCACCGCAGACCAAGACTTTGGATAAGCGGGCCGCTACAATCCGTTCCATGACACGACAACGCTCTTCCCGCTCATCTGCGTCCCGCCGTTCAACTTCGCCGCGGGCCGGCAAACCACTGGGTAAGCCAGTGGGTAAATTACGCATTATCGGTGGCGAGTTTCGCCGTCGTCAGTTACCCATACTAGATAGCCCTGGCCTGCGCCCAACCCCTGACCGCGTGCGAGAAACGCTGTTTAATTGGCTAGGCCAACAGCTTTATGGTCAACAGGTATTGGACTTATTTGCAGGCACTGGCGCGCTTGGCATTGAAGCCGTTTCCCGTGGCGCAGCCTGTGTCGATTTCGTCGAGCACGATCCAAGCGTGGCAGCGCAGCTGTCAACAAATCTTACCACCCTTAATATTACCTCAAGTCCCGTGCATGTGACTGATGTCCAGGCCTACTTGGCACGGCCTGCCAAATCCTATTCTTTGGTATTTCTCGACCCGCCCTTTCATCAACAGTTAGCCGAGCCTTGCTGTTCAGCGTTAGAAGAGGGCCGCTGGTTAAGCGCAGAGGCGATGATTTACCTTGAAACAGAGACATCCCTGACGCCTAACGTGCCAGCTAACTGGCAATTACACCGTGAAACCCAGGCAGGGGAAAGCACCGCGCGTCTTTATCAACGCCACCCGCTATAAACAGCGCTTGCCGCCGCGCAGCAGTGGCGTTACGCTCGCCACATTCGTGCCTGTTAGCAAGCTTTCCGCTTGTTATTTTGGGCACTTTGTAAGCAACCGATTTTGGGTTCTCGTATTTACGCTTGGGAGACATACATGAGTTTGGAACTATTTAACCAGCTTGAACAGAAAGTCACTGATACTGTTGATGCGCTGGAAATGATGAAGCTGGAAAATGAAGAGCTGCGCGGCGAAAACGCCAAGCTCAAAGAGGAGCGTGAAGAGTGGGAGCGTCGTCTCAATAGCCTGCTCAGCAAATTCGACAGCCTCGATACCACCAGCGCTTCTTAATCTCTACCCTCGTTTAGCCTTTACCCTCGAGGGTTGCTAACGCCTCGCTTAAAGCGCTCTCGACATCAGCAGCGCATCCTCACGTCCGGCGGTGATGGGAGCCGCCGGGTCGTGCGGGGGTAGAGGAGAAACCTTGCCCGGATAGTAGTCTTTCCTAAGCCCGTCTTCGCCAAAACCGCAGCGCTGGTAGAGGCGAATAGCGCTCAGATTACCCACCCGTACTTCCAGCAGCAGCCGTTCACTCGCCCAGCGCTGAGCCTGCGCTAAAACGGCTTCCATCAGCGCCAAGCCTGCGCCACTTCGCCGGCATTCCGGCACCACTCCTAGCGCTTGCAGCTCCGCCTCAAACGGCAACCGTGCCACGATGGCATACCCGCGCAACTGCTGGTCATGCCACCAACCCAATACGCTGGCATCTTGGCTACCCAGGGCTTCAAGCAATTGTGAATCGGAGCTGCCGCTTTGCACGTGTCGCTCCAATGCTGTGAGTAAAGCTAGATGGTCAACGCTGAGTTCAGTGATCATCAGCATTTGGCCCCGCGGCCACTGAATTATCCTGGGTCCACTGCTGGTCGAGTGCGCGTAGTGCTGGCCACACATCACGCTTACTACGAGCCCCCTCCAGCAGGGCAGCCAGCGTGGGGCCCTGCCACACCGGCAGCGAGAGCGTATTACTGTGACCTTCCGCTATATTCAGAACGTTATCCAGCGGTGCCTGCTCACTGCCCAGTTCTCCCCACCACAGTAGCCGCGCTAACTGCCACCCTTGCCGGCTTGCCTGCCCCTCGATAAACGCCGCTACTCCTTCACGCGCCTCTGCGAGTGGATCCTCAACCGCAAACGCATTGGTCATTGGCGGCCATGAGAAGTGGGTCACCTGAGGCAGTTCACCGCGATGGACGCCCGCCGCGTGCAGCAGGTTGGCCAATAACTGCCGTTCAAGTGCGCTCATTTCCCCAGCCTGCAGCATTAGCCAACGTCCGTTAAGGCATAGACAGGAAAGCGCAAACGCGAGTGGTTTGGCCCGCGCAGCAGGCGCTGCATCAGCAGAGAGCGCTGAGGTAGCGGGATCAGCCGTTACCGGCTTGTCTGACGCCTGCTTCTGCGGTGTTGGCTTGTCTTGGCCCAGCAGTGCCCGCACCGCCGAAGGGGATGCTATGGCTTCAGTTGAGACCGGGGATTCGGTCGCTTGAGGTTTTGACGATTGACGCTTGGGCGAAGGAGCGTCATCCAGCAGGGCCTGCAGCCGCTCCCGGGGGGGTATAGCGTCCGGGGCAGCGTCTTCCCACTCGCAGGCCTCAGAAGGCCGCGCATTGGGAAGCTGATAGCGGCCACCCCAGCTGGTGATGCCCATGGCATCCAAATAGTGGCGCCGTGTGACTTCTTGATTCACTTGCCGCCGCCACGACAGTGGGGAGAATCAGGCCGATCACCGCCACGGGCTTGCCACTCGCTAGGCGTATAAAGATGCATCGCCAAGGCGTGGACCGGGCCTGACAGCTCATCGGCCAACAGGGCATATATCTTTTGATGACGTTTGACTGGCATCAGGCCGTCAAAGCTATCGCTGACCAGCGTCACTTTGAAGTGCGTTTCAGAGTTGGCGGGCACGTTATGCATGTGGCTTTCATTTTCAACCTGCAGCACGTCCGGCGCGAGTGCCGCTAACTTCTGCTCAATCTGTGTCTGCAGCGTCATGGGGTTCTCCTTGAGATCACAAACCAGTTTATTGTACGCGCTTACGGGCCAGCAGACGATGCCCGACGAGCGTGTAATGCACGCTTTGCCAGCGGCATACGCGCCACGCTTGCCAACAGTGCCAGTAGCGTCGTGCCCGCCCCCAGCCAGAGTGTTACCTGGACAGGCCACCCCAACGCCAGCGCTGCACCGACCAAGGCAACGCCGAACGACTGTCCTACCGTGCGGGTGGTACTCATTACCCCAGAAACATTGACGCTGCGCGCCGGCGGCAGGCTACCCATCATTTCGCGGTTATTGGGCGGCTGGAACAGCCCAAAACCAATACCGCATAGCGCGGTGCGCCATAGGCTGCCTGCCACCCCGGTTGACTCGTCGACGAGCGCCAGCGCCACCAAGCCAATGATCAGCAAGCCAAGCCCCGTACTGGAGAGAATGCTGGGATTGATGCGGTCGGCCAAGCGCCCGGCAATGGGGCCAACAAGCATGATCGCCAGCGGCCAGGGAGTGAACAGCCAAGCGGTCTCCAGCGGTGAAAAGCCCATCTGCTCCTGGTAGAAAAACGACAGCGCCACAAACGTAAGGCCCTGGCCTATAAAGGCAAGCCCTGAGGCAGAGACCGCCAGCGTAAAGCGTGGCTCGGCAAACACACTGAGCGGCAGCAATGGATAAGGCGCACGACGCTGGCGCGCAATAAACCCACTACAGGCCAGCACCGCCAGTAACGCCCAGCCACCGCTTTGCCAAATCGGCGCTGCATGACTGACAGCGTCCATGGCGATAAAAAAGCTCGCCAACATCACGATAGAGAGCAGCGCCCCAGCCACATCGAAGCTGCCTTTTCGCGGCTCGTCTTGGGGCAAGGCACGCTTGGCCAACCATAGCGAGCAGAGGCCCAGCGGCACATTCAAGGCAAACAGCCAGGGCCAGTCGGCAAACGATAAGATCACCCCGCTCAGCGTAGGCCCGGCCGCATAACCGCCCGCGACCACCAAGGCACTTAAGCCCAGCGCGCTGCCCAGCAGGCGCGAGGGGAAAATGGCCCGATACAGCGACGGACCGATGGAGAGCGTGGCGGCCGCTCCCAGCCCCTGGAAAGCGCGAAACACCAGCAGCGTTTCCAGGTTACGCGACAGCGCTGCCCCCAGCGCAGCGGCGACAAAGGTGGCCAGCCCGAACAGGTAGAGCCGACGCCGGGTAATCAACTCGCTGACGCCCGCAAATACCAGCAAAAACGCGGCACAGACAACCTGAAAAAGGTTGGTAATCCACACGGCACGGGAGGCCGACACGTTTAAATCTGCGGCGATGGTAGGCAGGGCTAAATTGATCATGGTGGTATCGACCACCGCCATTAACGTGCCGGTCACCAACGCCAGCACGGCCAAGGCACGTTCGGGCCCCGGCAGGCCATCGTCTCCAGGACGGGTTTCAAACAGACGCATAGCGAAGTTCCTAGGCAGGCGTGTTGCTAATCGAAAAAGCTAAACTTTTGTCTTCAAAACTACTTTATCGAAAACAAAGAAACCGGCCTAAGCCGGTTTCATCATGCGCCAAGCAGTCATATCAAAGCGCCGTGCAAGCAAACAAAGCTTGGCTAAAATATTAGCACGCTAATCCTGCTCACTGTCTAACAACAGCGCATCATCCACTTCGGAAATTTCAAGGGCTGTCTCATCGTCCAAATCGATCGCTAAATAGCTATGCTCAACGCGTACAAACTCTTGAAACAGCGCCCAGTCGATTTTATCGGGCCACTGACGCTCATCCTCTTCCCAAGCGCGTAGCTCAGTTTCAAGAATTTCTACGCAACGATCGCGCACAAAGGTTTCCAGCGCCTCTGGGGTATCCATTTCTGGAATCAGATAAATGGTACTTTCACGTTCGACGTCGTCCAGGGTCAGGTCGTCGTCTCCCATGGTGGGTTCCAGCGCGTTGATCCAGTCCACAAAGGGCTGGGTCGGCCTGACGCTCAGTGCGGAGCGATTAAGCAGTTTCATGGGATTCTCCTCGCCGTCGAAACGTTGACCATTATGGGCGCTATAACGCGCCCTTACCAACTTTTCATCCGCTATTGAACGGTTTAACCCACTTCAGGGCGCATCGCCGGGAATAGCAGTACATCGCGAATGGAAGGGCTGTCGGTAAACAGCATCACCAGACGGTCAATACCGATACCTTCACCTGCAGTAGGCGGCATGCCGTACTCTAATGCGCGCACATAATCCGCATCGTAGTACATCGCTTCCAGGTCGCCAGCGTCTTTTTCCGCCGACTGGGCGCGGAAGCGCTCGGCCTGATCTTCAGCGTCGTTGAGCTCCGAGAAACCGTTGGCGATTTCGCGCCCACCGACAAAGAACTCAAAGCGGTCGGTGACGAAGGGGTTGGCGTCGTTACGCCTGGCAAGCGGGCTCACTTCAGCCGGGTACTCGGTGATAAAGGTCGGCTGGTCGAGCTTATGCTCAGCCACCTCTTCAAATATCTCCGTTTGCACCTTACCCAGGCCCCAGCTCTCTTTGACCTTGATGCCCAGTTTCTCAGCGGTTGCCCGCGCCGCCTCCAACGAATCCAAATCGCTGTCGGCAATGCCGTCACCGTGATCAAGAATCGCCTGACGCAGCGTCAAGCGGGTAAACGGTTTGCCGAAATCGTAGCTCGCCCCCTGATACTCGATCACCGCGCTGCCCAGCACTTCCTCCGCCGCGGTGCGCAGCATCGCTTCGGTCATATCGAGCAGGTCGCGATAATCCGCGTACGCCCAGTAGAACTCCACCATAGTGAATTCTGGGTTATGACGCGTGGATAACCCTTCGTTGCGGAAGTTGCGGTTAATCTCAAACACCTTTTCAAAACCACCCACCACCAAACGCTTGAGGTAAAGCTCCGGTGCAATGCGCAGATACATGTCGATATCCAGCGCATTGTGATGCGTAATGAAAGGCCGTGCCGCCGCGCCGCCGGGGATCGGCTGCAGCATCGGCGTTTCCACTTCCATAAAGCCGCGCGCTTCAAAGAAGCGACGCATGGAGCTAATGACCGCCGCGCGGGTTTCAAACACCTTGCGCGACTGCGGATTCATGATCAGATCCACATAGCGCTGACGATAGCGGGCTTCCATATCGGTTAGGCCGTGAAACTTATCCGGCAGCGGGCGCAGGCTCTTGGTTAACAGCTGGGCTTCTTTCATCATCACATACAGATCGCCCTTGCCGGATTTGTGTACCGGCCCACGGGCGGCGACGATGTCACCGATATCCCAGCTTTTAACGTCCTCAAGTACGTCGGCGGGTAGGCCTTTTTTATCCACGTAGAGCTGGATTTGGCCGGCCACATCCTGAATTACAATAAAGGGGCCCCGTTGACGCATCACACGACCTGCCACAGCGGCGTGGTGATCCAGCGCTTCAAGCTCGGCCTTATCTTTATCGCCGAAGGCGTTTTGTAGCTCAACGGTTAAGCTGTCGCGGCGAAAATCGTTGGGAAACGCACTTTTTCCCTGCTCATTGGCACGCTCGCGGCGAGCCGCCAACTTGGTACGGCGCTCGGCGATCAGGTGGTTTTCGTTGTCTGCAGAAGACGCGTCTTGGTTAGCCATGGGGCACCCTGTTCATGTTCAAACGCTAAAAAGATTACAAACCTTGCTTCAAGCTGGCGACGATAAATTGATCAATATCCCCGTCGAGCACTTTATCGCAGTTGCTGGACTGTACGCTGGTGCGCAAATCCTTGATGCGCTGATCGTCAAGCACATAAGAGCGAATCTGACTGCCCCAGCCGATATCCGCCTTGGAGTCCTCGGCCTCCTGCTTGGCGGCGTTGCGCTTCTGCATCTCGTGCTCCCACAGACGCGCCTTCAACTGCTTCATGGCAAAGTCGCGGTTAGCGTGCTGGCTGCGCTGGCCTTGGCAGGCCACGACAATACCGGTCGGCTCGTGGGTAATCCGCACGGCCGAATCGGTGGTGTTTACGTGCTGACCGCCCGCGCCGCTGGAGCGGTAGGTATCAACGCGCAAGTCCGAGGGATTAATCTCTACCTCGAAACTGTCGTCAATTTCCGGTGACAGGAATACCGACGCAAAAGAAGTGTGTCGACGGCCGCCGGAATCGAACGGGCTTTTACGCACAAGACGATGTACACCGGTTTCGGTGCGCAGCCAGCCAAAAGCGTAGTCGCCCTGAATGTGTACCGTCGCCGACTTGATGCCCGCTACTTCCCCCGCCGAGATCTCAGTGATATCGGCTTTGAAGCCGTGGCTCTCCGCCCAGCGCAGATACATGCGCAGCAAAATATTGGCCCAGTCTTGGGCTTCCGTACCACCGGAGCCGGACTGAATATCCAAGTAAGCGTTGTTCTGGTCCATATCACCGGAGAACATGCGCCGAAACTCAAGCTTTTCTAACGCTGCCTGCATAACGTCCAGCTCTTGGCGCACCTCATCGACCGTGCCTTCGTCCTCTTCCATTTCAGCAAGCTCCAACAGATCCCGGCTGTCGCCAAGGCCCTGCTCAAGATCATCAATGGTGGCCACAATGGCTTCGAGGGAGGCGCGCTCTTTACCTAACTTCTGCGCGTAGTCTGGATCGTTCCAGACATTGGGGTCTTCCAGTTCGCGGGTAACCTCTTCTAGCCGATCTTTCTTCTCGGCATAGTCAAAGATACCCCCTAAGAACGTCTGTCCGCTCAGACAGGTCCTTGATCTGGTTGTGAATCGGGTTGGTTTCCAACATGGGATCGCCCTAGCGTTTGCTGTGCCTGATCGTACAGGGTGTATTCATCAGAAAGGCGCATAGTGTAACGAAAGCCGACACGCCCCGCATCCAATGCGCCTTTCTCAAGGCAATAAAAAACCCGGCGGGTGCCGGGTTTCGGTGGAGATTAACGCTGTAAGGGCTCAAAAGCGATAGGTTAACTGCGCGCCAATACCGTGGGCTTCGTTTTTATAATCAGCTGAGTAGTTTGATGTGATGGGCGGCGTGCGCTGACCGGCCACTGTGAAACTGTCGGTTTTGGACTGATCTACCTGGGTGCCACGCTCGGTCAGATAAGAGTACGCTACATCCACGGTCAGGTCTGGTGTGGGGCTCCAGCCAGCACCGATTGAGAAGATACGCCGATCATCCGACGGAATCCGTACACTACGCGTTTCATCCTGGGTTGGGGTAAAGTCAAGTGCAACGCCGGCACGCAAGGCAAGCTGAGGCGTCAATTGATATTCGCCGCCAGTGGAGAAGGCCCAAGCGTTAGAGTAATTCTGCTGCTCGTTAGTGATCTCGCCACGCTCGGTACCGGTGACCAGAATCTGGTCAAATTCGCTCCAGCGCGCCCAGGAAGCACCAAACATCAACTTAAGGTTGTCGCTCATTTGCTGAGTCAGCGAAAAGTTAACCGTTTCAGGCGTGGTTAAATCCAGCGCAGCAGTATCGGTTACGGTGCCGATACCTAGTTGGTCTAGCACAGGCGAGCTTGCAGAGAAGTTGCCCTCCAGGTTGAAATCCACTTTCGAGCGATACGTCAAGCCGAGCGTGGTTTCCGGCACTGGCTGATAGATTACCCCCAGGTTATAGCCCCACGCCTCGTCATCACCTTCAACGCGTGAGTCGACTTCAGTAATAATAGGTGCCCCATTCGGTGCTTGCCCAACGGCAACAGGCACTTGCCGGCGCAGCTCACCCTCTACGCGGTTATACGTAACGCCTACCCCCACGCCCCACTGTTCATTAAAGCGATAGGAGACGGTTGGCTGGGCGGTCATCACCTTGACTTCGGTATAGTTACCCTGATTACGCCCTTGGAAATCGTCTTCATACTCGGTTTTTGAACCAAAAGGCGCATACACCCCAAAACCAAAGGCTAGCTGGTCATTGACCGGCTGCGCGTAAAAGGCAAAAGGCACCAGTGTCCCTGGTACCATATCGCCATCATTGCTTCCAGCTACCGAGCCCAGAGGCAATGCACCTGCTGGAGTTTGCAAAGAACGGCTGGCTGAAGCGTTGTCTATATCTGTTTTTACGTTTAGATAAGTGCCACCCACGGTCACCTGAGCCCGGTCTAAAAACGACATGCCCGCCGGGTTGCCATAGACGATGGTGGCATCATGCACATTCGAGCTACGTCCTGCATGGCCATAACCTTGCCCACTAACGCTCTGCTCATTGATTTGGTACCCGCCTGCATGGGCTTGGCTGGCGAAGGCGGCTGTTATGGCAGCGGCCAGGGTGAGCTTATTAAATTTATTATTCATAGTGGGCCTCTCTTCCCGATGATCCAGTGGATACCGACGATCCACTCTCTTTGTTTTTTACATGACTGTTTTCTCTCAACTGCGCCAAAGGTTCAAGGGCAAACGAGCGTTTTATTTTATTTTTACCTTATACATTAGTCGCACGCTCGTTTTAAATCAGTGTTTTAGTAATTTTGACTGAGATAAGAAGGCACCCTTGACCTATGGGTTACCCATAGGTTCTACACTGATAAAGTGACTATTTAGCTGGGCGGGAGGACAGGTATGAAGGTTAACGAGCTTGCTAAACGCGGCGGCGTCACCGCCGAAACCGTGCGCCACTATGCGCGTGAGCAGCTACTCGTCCCACAGCGGCATCCCGATAACGGCTATCAACTCTTTTCAGATACTGACTTAGAGCGGCTTCGCTTTATCCAGCGGGCACGCAAACTGGGGTTTAGCGTGGCCGAAATTCGCGACATTCTGGGTCACGCCGACCAAGGCGACTCACCCTGCCCCTTGGTGCGTGACCTGCTTGCCAGTCGGCTGCCTCAAATCCGGGCGCGCATTGCCGAACTCGAAGCACTGGCCGAGCGCATGGAGCATGCCCTAGAGAGCTGGCAACACATGCCCGATGGCACGCCTGACGGGCATAGCGTATGCCGCTTAATCGAAAGCTTTCCTGACTCACCGTCTACCAAGGAGACCCCATGAGCGACTCCTCTGGCCGTCACACCCCCTTTTCGATGAGCACCGGCGCTGCCGTGCGGTCCATTCCAGGCATGAGCTGCCAAGGCTGCGTAAAACGCATGCGTGAGGCTATTCAACGCCTCGACCCAAGTGCCGAGGTAACTGGCACGCCTGATGAGAAACGCCTTGAAGTGTTCACAAGCTTGCCTGACCTTGACCTCGACCAGGGGTTAAGCGATGCGGGCTACCCGCCCGTCAAAACGGCAGCAGATGAAACGGCCCGTGGCGGAGCGAGCCAGAATGAAGCGTCTGCAGCGCCTACTCCAGACACTGAAAAAACCGCCAGCGCCCATTCCCATTTGCAAGGGCAAGGCAAGAAACAGCGGCTGGCCATTAGCGGGATGACCTGCGCCAGCTGCGTTAAAAGCGTTCAAAAGGCGCTTGAGCGTACCGAGGGCGTTGATACCGCCAGCGTTAATTTCGGTAGCCACTCAGCGCAGGTGTTTGGCAGTGCTCATACACAGGCATTGATCGCCGCCGTTGAATCGGTGGGCTATGGCGCTGAGCCAATTGTGGACATGCGCGAAGCGGAACGCGTGCGCAGTGAACAGGAGGCCAAGACCTATCAGAAACGGCTTCGCGGCAGTGCCATCTCGTTGGCACTGGCGATTCCCCTTATGGTGAGTATGCTGTTTTTCCACCCTCACCCAATGGGCTTAGGACGTCTCTATTGGCTGGTCATTGGTTTATTAACGCTGGGCATCATGGCCTTTCCTGGGCGCCACTTTTTCGTTAACGCCTGGAAGAGCGTTAAACACCACCAAGCCAATATGGATACGCTCGTCGCGATGGGTACCGGCACCGCCTGGCTTTATTCCATGGTGGTCGTGTTGTTCGCACCTTGGCTGCCGGAAGTTGCTCAGGGCATCTATTTTGAAGCCTCTGCCATGGTGATTGGGCTGATCCTGCTTGGCAATGCCATGGAACTGCGCGCTCGCGGCCGCACCAGCAATGCCTTGAAGCGCTTGCTCGACCTGCAGAGCCACACTGCACGGGTGATTCGCAACGGACACGAGCAGGAGATTGAGATCGATGCCGTGCAGGTGGGCGACCAGATCCGAGTCCGCCCTGGTGAACGCTTACCTGTAGATGGCCAGGTAACCGAAGGCCAAAGCCATATCGACGAGTCGATGCTCACCGGTGAGCCGGTACCTGTAGCAAAACAGGCGGGTGATGACGTCAGCGCGGGCACGGTAAATGGCCGCGGCGGGCTTGTGTATAAAGCAACGCGAATAGGCACCGATACGCGGCTCGGCCAGATTACCGAACAGGTAGCGAGCGCTCAAAACTCGCGCCCTCCGATTGGCGAGCTCGCCGATCAGGTGTCCAGCGTGTTTGTACCCTCGGTGATGATTATTGCCGTCCTCACCGCCTTGGTGTGGTTCAACGTTGGGCCCGCCCCCCAGGTGATTCATATGCTGGTCACGGCGACCACCGTGCTGATCATTGCCTGCCCCTGCGCACTGGGCTTGGCGACGCCGATTTCGACCATGATCGGTGTTGGTAAAGCAGCAGAGCACGGGGTGCTGGTACGCAGCGGCGAGGCGCTGCAAACCGCTAGCAAGCTGACCACGTTAGTCGTCGATAAGACCGGCACGCTCACCCAGGGCAAGCCTAGCGTTACCGATGCGCAACTGTTTGATGTTGAGCAATCCACCGCGCTGGAATGGGTGCACGCGCTTGAGCGCGGCTCCGAGCACCCGCTGGCAGCAGCGTTAATGAATTACGCGGATGAACACAACGCTCTCCCTGCCGAGATTAATGGTTTCGACAGCGTGACCGGTGGCGGGGTAAAAGCCCAAACCGCCGACGGCAAAGCGCTGTTGCTGGGCAATGCGCGCCTGTTAAGCGAAGCCGGCGTGGATCTCAACGCGGGTGAAGAGCAGGCCCGTGCTCTGGAGAAACAGGCCCGCACACTGGTGTACCTAGCGGTGGATGGCAAGCTGGCCGCCCTGTTTGGCATCAGTGACCCGCTTCGCCACGATACCGTGGCCGCGATCAAGCGCCTGCAAAAAGACGGTTTAACCATCGTGATGTTAACCGGGGATAACGAGCACACTGCCAAGGCTATTGCTCAAGAAGTAGGCATCGATGAGTACCGCGCAGGCTTGTTGCCTGAAGATAAGCACGCCGAGATCGAGCGCCGTCAAAAGGCGGGGGAAATCGTTGGCATGGTGGGCGATGGCATCAATGATGCCCCGGCGCTGGCCCGGGCGAGCGTAGGCTTTGCCATTGGCCAGGGCACCGATGTGGCCATTGAGAGCGCAGGTATCACGCTAATGCGCGGTTCGCTGCACGGTGTGGCATCAGCGATAGAGATCAGCCGCGCCACGCTGCGCAATATCAAACAGAACCTGGTGGGCGCGTTTGGCTATAACCTTTTGTGTATTCCTATCGCGGCGGGGGCACTCTATCCGCTGACGGGCACGCTGTTATCGCCAATGATTGCCGGTGCTGCCATGTCGCTCTCCTCCATCACCGTGGTGAGTAATGCCAACCGCTTGCGGCTGTGGAAATCCCCACGTCAGGAGGACGCCTCATGAGCTTACTGATCAACGTGGCAGGCGTGGGTCTCATCGCGTTAATAGTGTGGTGGTTCTGGCTTAGCTGAACGCTATCTAACTCACACCTATATAGCGCCCTGGCTTATGGTTCAGGGCGATAATCAGATTAAGCGTCAACGCCCCTAGTACCGAATAACCCACACGATCCAGCGGTAATTGGGTCAGCGCAATTAGCAAGATAACGCCATCAATCGCCAGTTGAACGTAGCCTGCACGAAAGCCGTGTTTATCCTGCAAGTAGAGCGCGAGAATATTGATGCCACCGAGACTGGTGCGGTGGCGAAACAGCATCAGCATGCCGATCCCCATCAGTGCGCCGCCCATTAACGCAGCGTAGATCGAAGGCACGCTGGCAAACTGCACCCAGCCTTGAGTCAGCTCCGAAAACAGCGAGACCAGGCCGATGGCGGCAAACGTGCGGAGGGTAAAACTCCAGCCCATTCGTTTAACCGCCAAATAGTAAAATGGCAGGTTGATAGCGAAGAAATATACCCCAAAACCCCAACCGGTGAGACTACTGGTCATATAGCTGAGCAGTAGCGCTAAGCCGGCGGTACTGCCGGTGAGTAGCACCGCATGGGTATAAAAAGTCACTCCCAGCGCGACAAAGAACGTGCCCAGCAGCATCGCCATCACATCTTCGTAGGGGCGATGTTGATCTTTGGGTAAATCTTCCACGCGCATAGTGCGTCCTTATTTAAAGGGTGAGTAGATTTTACGATTTGTCGCTCAAATTAGGCTGGCATGCTCGACCATCAACTGGAGCGTCTCACGACCGCGCCAGCGATTACGGTTAAGCTTATAGGCGCAGTGCAGCGTATCGCCCACGTTAAAACCAGGCAGCTCTCCTGGCGTTAAGGCACGAAACCAGATCGCTTTGCAGGTCACCGGGCCCGTGGAAAGCTCCAGCATCAGGTGCGAGCCTTCGGCTCCCACCGGGCGCAACGCCTCGACGATAAAGCGGCCTTCGAACAGCGGCGGGTCAAACTCTCGACCATAGGGCCCAAGCATCTCGATCTCTTGCAAGGTGGTCAGCGAAAGCTGCGCCATTGAAAGTTCGCCATCAGTCCACAGCCGCGGGTAGAGAGTTCGCCCCTCCAACTGCTCGTCTACCGCCTGGAGAAAGGCCGCTTTAAAGACGTCAAGCTGCTCCCGTGGCACGCCTACCCCGGCCGCGCCACTATGGCCGCCAAAGCGTGGCAAAGCCTGGGGCGCAAGCTCAAACGTGCGCTGAAGGGCGTCGCGCAGGTGCAGCCCGTCGATCGAGCGCCCAGACCCTGTCAACATGCCAGGGGCTGCCGCTTGGGTGAGCACCAGTGCCGGTCGGCCATAAGCCTGCACCAACCGCGACGCGACAATACCCTGCACGCCGGGGTGACCATCTTCCAGCAACACCACCACCGCGGGTTCATCGGCCCTCAGGGCGCTCGCCGCCAAGGTGCGCGCCTCGGCAGCCATATCCGCCTCGATGGCTTTGCGCGACTGATTATCCTGGTCCAGTACATCGAGCTGACGATTGGCGACCCCATCGTTCTCGGCCAGCATAAAGTGCAGCGCCGCGTAGGGGTCATCCAGCCGTGAACGGGCATTGATGCGCGGACCCATTTGAAACGCTAACGTCTCAGCGTTAAAGGGCACGCTGTCGGCACCTAGCCTAGTGGCCATGGCGCGCCAGCAGGCGGCGTCCATGCGATTGATCAGTGTTAATCCATGATTAACTACCGCGCGATTGGCGGGGCTACCGCCCAAGGAGACGCAATCCGCGACCGTGCCCAACGCGACGTAAGAGAGCCAGGGCGAAAGCTTGGGCGTCGATTCCGATAGCGCCCCCCACTCAATCAGCACACTGCGGGCAAGCGACATCAATAGCCACGCCACCATGCAGCCAGCGATGGTTTTGTCGGGGTAGTCGCAATCATCCCGGGTAGGATTAACGCAGGCAAATGCTGAGCTTGGCGGCCCCTCCACCGGCAGCGCGTGGTGGTCGCTAACGACCACATCGATACCCGCCGCCTTCAAACGCGCAATACGCGGTTCATCGGAGCTGCCGCAGTCGGCGGTGATGACCAGGGTGGGAAACGGCTTCTGCGCCAGGGTACGCTCTACCAGCGGCAGGCTAATCCCGTAGCCGTCGTGAATACGATGGCCAATCAGGCTATGCAGTTTACCCTCAGGCACGCCGAACAGCTCCACCAACGTGCGCCGGATCACCACATGGGAAGTAATGCCATCCACATCGTAGTCGGTAAGAATACCAATGGCTTCGCCCTCTGCCACCGCCTGGGCGATACGCTCAGCAGCGCGGCGACCATCCGCAAGCTTCTCGGGATGCACTAGGTAGCGCAGGCTAGGCGAAATTAACGGCAACAGCTCGCCGCTGTAGCCGGGTAACCGGGAAGCCAATAGCCGTGCCTGAAGCTCGCTTAACCCTTCTGCCTGGGCACGGGCGTAAAGCGCCTCATCCACTGGACGAGGCTCTAAACGTGGCTCGGTCTTGCTAAACGAAAGTGTGCTAGCGGACAGCGTGTTATGGGGTAGCTCTGCCATCAACGTGTTAACGCCGATGTTCCGCGACATACTGCTGCACGGCGGCAAGCTCGGCAGGCAGCACGGTATAACGCTCTTCACGCTCGATCAAATCTTCCATATGTGGCGGTAGCGGTACGCCCGGGAAACCCGCTTTGACGACCGCTTCCGCAAACTTGGCCGGATGTGCCGTCGCCAGAGTAATCATCGGCGTGGACTGATCGATACGCGCGCGCTCGGCAGCACGATAGCCAGTCGCGGTGTGCGGGTCGAGCATCTCGCCGGTACGCTTATGGGCCTCGCGGATGACTTCCAAAATTGTTGCGTCATCCACGCTGTAGCTGGCGAACTTCTCACGCAGCTTGGCAAGCGGTGCATCCGCCAGAGCCGTTGGCTCCTGTTGGAAGCGCTCAAGCAGCGCTGCCACGGCGAGCCCGTCGCGGTCGTAGGCGTCAAACAGCAGCCGCTCAAAGTTGGACGACACGACAATATCCATAGAGGGCGCCAGGGTGGCCGCCAACTCCTTTTTGGAGAAGTCGTTAGCGGTCAGGGTGCGGTGCAGAATATCGTTCGCATTAGTGGCGATGATGAACTGCTTCACAGGCAGTCCCATCTTGTAAGCCATATAGCCCGCAAACACATTACCGAAATTAGCCGACGGTACGCAGAAGCTCACCTCGCGGTGCGGTGCACCCAACGCAACGCCTGAGGCGACGTAGTACACGATCTGCGCCATGATGCGTGCCCAGTTGATCGAATTCACCGCCACCAGTCGCGTACCGTTCAGGAACGTTTGGTCGGCAAAGCTTGCCTTGACCATCGCCTGGGCGTCGTCGAAATTACCCTCGATGGCAATATTGAAGACGTTATTGGCCAGTACTGAGGTCATTTGACGGCGCTGTACTTCCGAGACCCGGTTGTGAGGATGCAGAATAAAGATATCCAGGTTGTCGCAGTGGCGACAGCCTTCAATCGCCGCGGAGCCGGTATCACCCGAGGTCGCGCCCATAATCACCGCGCGCTCGCCGCGCTTTTTCAGGAAGTGATCTAGCAGGCGACCGAGCAACTGTAGCGCCACGTCTTTAAACGCCAAGGTCGGGCCATGAAACTGCTCGAGCAGGAAGTGATTGGCATCCAATTGCTTAAGCGGCACGACCGCATCGTGATTGAACGTCGCGTAGGCTTCGGTGACGATACTGCGGAACGTCGCATCATCGATCTCGCCATTGACGAACGGCTTCATCACTCGAAAAGCGATCTCCGCGTAGGAGAGCCCGGCCATCTCGGCTAGCTCTTCATGAGAAAACTCAGGCAGTGTTTCCGGCACATACAAGCCGCCGTCGCTGGCCATGCCGGTAAGCACAACTTCTTCAAACGAGAGCGCGGGCGCCTGCCCACGCGTGCTGATATAGCGCATTTGTGCTTACTCCCCTTCGTCCAGGCTTTCCACGCGAATACGCGTTAACGGCCCAGCGATATCGGCCATGGATTCGATTTCACGAATCGCATCGTTCATTTGTTTCTCTTTCGTACGGTGCGTCAGCAGAATGATGGGAACCAGCTCGCCCTCGGTAGCCTCTTTCTGAATTAGCGCTTCGATAGAGATGCCCTGTTCGGCCAGAATCGTAGCTACTCGCGCCAGCACGCCCGGGCGATCTACCGCTAGCAGACGCAGGTAGTAGGCGGTGGTAATGTCTTCCATCGGCATGATGGGCAACTGGCTGACATCTTCATCAATACCGCTGAACGCCAGGTAAGGCACCCGGTAGTGGTGATCGGTAGAGATATCCCTCGCCACATCGAGCAGATCGGCCACGACCGCTGAAGCAGTCGGCTCGGCGCCTGCACCGGCACCGTAATAGAGCGTCGGCCCAACCGCATCGCCCATAATCGCAATGGCATTTTTCACACCATGCACATTGGCCAGCAGGCGCTCTTTGGGAATTAGGGTAGGGTGCACGCGCAGCTCTAGGCCTTGATCGGTGCGTTTGGAGATCCCCAGGTGTTTGATCACATAGCCGAGGTTATCGGCCTGCTCGACATCTTCCGCGGTAATCCGTGAAATACCTTCGGTGAAGGCTCTCTCGAACTGCAGCGGTACGCCATAGGCAATCGAGGCTAGAATCGTCAGCTTGTGGGCAGCGTCAATGCCCTCCACATCAAAGGTGGGATCAGATTCGGCATAACCCAACGCCTGGGCTTCTGCGAGTACATCTTCAAAGGCACGGCCTTCGTCACGCATGTGAGTAAGGATATAGTTGCCGGTGCCGTTGATAATGCCCGCCACCCACTCGATGCGGTTGGCGCCCAGGCCTTCACGCAGCGATTTGATGACCGGAATACCGCCCGCGACTGCGGCTTCAAACGCTACGATAACGCCCTTCTCGTGAGCAGCTTTGAAAATTTCATTGCCGTGCACAGCAATCAGCGCTTTGTTGGCAGTCACCACATGCTTGCCATTGGCGATCGCCGTTAGCACTAATTCGCGGGCGATATCGTAACCGCCAATCAATTCCACCAGGACATCGACATTGGGGTTGGTGGCCACGTCAAACACATCAGAGGTCGCATTGATGCCGGTAATATCGCAGTCAGGATGAATACTGCGATGAGCAACCTGCTCAATCACAATAGGGCGGCCAGCGCGACGCATAATATCGTCAGCGTTACGGGTCAATACGTTGAAGGTGCCGCCACCGACAGTGCCTAAACCACAAATACCTACTCTTACCGGTTTCAAAATACTTCCCCTTTCGTGTCGTGCACCTGACGGTGCGGATCTCAAGACAGTATCTCAGCGTTGTTAGCCGCCTAGTTTAAGCAGCACGCTTGTTTGTTTCAGTTATCATCCAAGCCTAACATGGCGGTGAGCCGTTCGGGGGGCACAAATCCAGGCACTAATTGCCCATCAGGCAAAATAATCGCTGGGGTACCCTGCACTCCCAAAGCTTTGCCAAGCTCATATTGACCGGCGACCGGGTTGTCACAGTCTGCTGCGCTGGCAATGGCATCGCCCTCCTTGGCCTGATTCATCGCTTCGCTGCGGTTATCCGAGCACCATACCTGCTGGAGCGTGGTAGCCGCTTGACTTCCCATGCCAGCGCGTGGAAAGGCCAAGTAATGAACGGCGATGCCGCGCTCATTGAGTTCGGGAATGGTGTCGTGCAAACGCGCGCAGTAGGGGCAGGTGGGGTCGGTAAATACCGTGATGGTCGCTTTGGGTTCATCGGCCCCACGAAAGATTACGCGCTCACTGTCAGGGACGGCGGCCAACGCATCCGCACGCACTTGGTTCTGCTCTTGCTCGGTCAGATTAACCAACCCCTCAGGGGTATTTTCATAAAGGTCACCAACCAAGAAATAGCTGCCATCCGCATTGGTGTAGAAGGATTCTCCACTCTCCAGCTGCACATGGTAGATACCGCTGATTGGCGTCTCTGCCACCGCTTCCACGGGCATCGCCTGACCATTAACGCTAAGCGATTCAGCCAAGCGGTCTGACACTGCATCCGCCTGTACAGCAGCCGGCAATAAGCTACCCGCGATTAGGAACGGAACGACTAAAAAACGGCCTTGACGCATCATCAATTCAACCTCGTGGGTGATGTTCTGCATGTAGCGTTTCCAAGCGCGCTTGGGCCACATGGGTATAAATTTGGGTCGTCGAAAGATCACTATGACCCAGCAGCAATTGTACGACTCGCAAATTGGCCCCATGATTCAATAAATGAGTGGCAAATGCATGGCGCAGCGTGTGCGGTGACAGCGGTCGGTTGATTCCCGCGGTAATGGCATGCACTTTGATGCGGTGCCAAAACGTCTGCCGGGTCATCGCTTTGTCACCCCGCCCGGGAAACAGTGCCGGGCGTGTTGGGTCACTCATTAACGCCAGTCGCGCGGTCTTCATATAGTGGGCCAGCCAATCGGCGGCTTCTTCACCCATCGGCACCAGGCGATCCTTATCGCCTTTACCGCGCACCCTGACTACGTTTTGGCGAAGGTTAACCGCATCCCCGGTTAACCCTACTAGCTCAGAGACTCGCAGGCCGCAGGCGTAAAGCAACTCCAGCATGGCGCGGTCACGCACACCTAACGGCGTCTGTGTATCGGGTGCCAATAGCAGCCGCTCGACCTCATCTTCTTCCAGCGTATTTGGCAAGCCAGGAATTACTCGCGGCAGCTTGATATCAGTGAGCGGGTCGCTCGCCACTTGATTATTTAAACGCCCCCAACGATAGAAGCTACGTAATGTCGACAGCAGCCGGGCATTGCTACGCAGTTGGTAGCCCTGTTCACGGCGGCTAGCAAACCATTCGCTAATGCGTTCCGGTGGCGGCGCCACCAGCGCTTCGCCATGGCTATCCAAATGCGCCTGCCAAGCGGTTAAGTCACGCCGGTAGGCGGCTAACGTATGGTCGCTGGCGCCCTGCTCAAGCCAGAGAGCATCTAAAAATGCATCGATAACGCTCATACGTCAGCAGTCTCCAGCCGTTTTGGATAAGCGGCATAAACATGCATTGAGATAAAAAAACCCCGCCCCGCAAAGCGGTGACGGGGTCTTAGTATCTGGGCGCGACGCGTCAAAAGCACCGCGCACGCCCACAGAAGAGTGGCGTTTAAGCCAGCTTTTCCTTGATACGTGCAGAACGACCGCTGCGCTCGCGCAGGTAGTAAAGCTTGGCTTGACGCACATCACCGCGACGCTTGACTTCGATCGAGTCAACCAGCGGGCTGTAGGTCTGGAAGGTACGCTCGACGCCAACGCCGTGTGAAATTTTACGCACGGTGAACGCGGAGTTCAGGCCACGGTTACGCTTACCGATGACCACACCTTCAAACGCCTGGAGACGCTCGCGAGTGCCTTCCTTTACTTTTACCTGAACGACAATGGTGTCGCCTGGGGCAAAGGCAGGAATTTCTTTGCCCATTTGCTCAGATTCGATCGCCTGGATCACTTTGCTTTTACTGCTCATCATCATACTCCTGAATAACGTGTTGGCTTGACCGCTCAATCATGGGTGGCGGAAGCCGTGATCCCGGCGCTCAAAACGAGCTACGCGGGAGTCGTTATGGGTGACACAGGTGCGTTGGCTATTATCTAAAAACTACTCGCCTTGTCCGCCCTGCACCGCCGCTCTGGTCTACTTAGTTTTAGCTGACAGAGCGTGTTCTTCGATAAACTCGTTCAACAGCTTATGCTGTTCGGCATCTAACGATCGCCCTTCCAGCAGATCTGGACGACGTTGCCATGTACGGCCAAGTGACTGCTTTAACCGCCAACGCTTGATGGCTGCATGATTACCGCTTAACAGCACATCCGGCACTTGGCGCCCGTCAATGACTTCTGGACGGGTGTAGTGCGGGCAGTCTAACAGGCCGTCATTAAACGAGTCTTCGACAGCGGAATCCTGATGGCCCAGCACGCCGGGAATCAGCCTTGCCGCTGCATCGATCAACACCATTGCCGGCAGCTCACCGCCGCTCAGCACATAGTCGCCAATCGACCACTCTTCATCGATGTCACTTTCCACCACGCGTTCATCAATGCCTTCATAGCGTCCTGCCACGACCACTAAAGGGCCGGCGGAAGCCAGTGCTTGAACGCCCTGCTGATCCAGCTTACGCCCCTGGGGCGAAAGGTAGATCACCGTCGGCACTAAGCCGGTGGCTTGCTGCGCCCGTTCCTGGGCTGCAAAGATCGCTGCGCGCAGGGTGTCGACTTTCATCAACATGCCTGGACCACCGCCATAAGGGCGGTCATCGACGCTGCGGTGGCGGTCAGTGGCATAATCCCGCGGATTCCAAAACTCCAGTGCGATACGCTGTTTCTCTACCGCTCGCCCGACCACGCCCTGTTGCGTTAACGCGTCGAACATCTCGGGAAACAACGACACGACACCAATCCACATGGCAGGCGTCACAACCTCATTGCCCATGTCCGGCTCTATCGAGTCAGCCATCCTGTCACTGTTCATCTCGCTCAAAATTCGGGATCCCAATTGACGACCATGCGGCCCTCTTGGGAACTGATTTCGACAATGACATCGTTTGGCAAAAAGGGCAGCAGCCGCTCGCGCTTGTCGATTGCGTCTGAATCACCGCGAACCACCATGACATCGTTGGCGCCGGTTTCAAACAGGTAGCTTACCCGTCCTAAACGCTCGCCGGCCTGAGTGAAGACCGCCATGCCTTCAAGCTCATGCCAATAGTATTCGTCTTCAGCAAGTTGAGGCAGTGCTTCTTTGGGCATCAAAATATCCGTTTGGGCTAATGCCTCCGCCGCACTACGGTCATCGACGCCTTCAAGCTGCACGACTATTCCCTTACCTTGTCGACGCCCCTGAACGATGCTTATACGCTTAAGGATTTCACCCTGGCGCACCCACCATTCTGGGTATTCGAGAATGCTGTCCATTGGGCTGGTGTAGGAGTACACCTTGAGCCAACCTTTCACCCCATAAGGGCTAGTCAGCTTGCCTAGCACCACATGCGTGTCGTCAGTTTGGCTTACTTCAAAACGCGTCATTGACGACCTCAGCTAACCCAGCACTCACTTTCTCAGAGAACCTATTTCTCAGAAAATCTATTCCACAAGCAGGCTTATGCCTGTTTGCGTGCTTCTTTAACCAGCTCAGCAACACGACCAGACAGCTGGGCGCCTTGGCTCTGCCAGTGAACAACGCGGTCTAGGTCAACGCGCAGACGCTCTTCCTGACCACGGGCAACCGGGTTGAAGAAGCCGATACGTTCGATGAAACGACCGTCGCGCGCGTTACGAGAATCTGTAACGGTCAGGTGGTAAAAGGGACGCTTCTTGGCGCCACCACGGGCCAAACGAATGGTAACCATACGATAACTATCCTTCGGTTGAGGTTACGAGAGTGTGTTGTTAGCGCTAACCGCTATCGGAACACTCTTCGTGCTGTTTTCTTGACGCTATGCTTGCGCAAAGCCTGCTTAGCGCCATTACGACCTTCACCGAGACTGTTACCGCTACGTTTTTAACGTATTTTAGGCAACACCCACGCATGAAGAGGCCGCATTCTACGCAAATGCGCTCGGCTTGGAAAGCCTGACAGCCAGAAAACTGATAGGCCGTCAACCTTACCAAGCGCATCAGCACTTTGCGGCGGGCGTGTTAACGCCGAGGTAATCCGCCTGGACCACCCATTCCGCCCATGCCACCGGGGCCGCCCATTCCACCTGGTCCGCCGGGGCCACCGCCACCCATCATGCCTGACATTCCGCGCATCATTTTCTGCATGCCGCCCTTCTGGCCGGCTTTCTTCATCATCTTCTGCATCTGTTTATGCTGCTTGAGCAACCGATTAAGGTCTGGCACTTGCAGGCCAGCACCCGAAGCAATACGACGTTTGCGCGAGCCGTTGATAATATCGGGCTTGCGGCGCTCTTTCGGCGTCATGGAGTTGATCAGCGCTTCTAGCTTGCCCAGCTCTTTCTCAGGGCCGGGACCTTGGGCCATTTCAGCCATCTGACCCATGCCAGGCAGCTTGCCTAGCAAGCCCCCCATGCCACCCATTTTCTTGAGCTGCTGAAGCTGGTCGCGAAAATCTTCTAAATCAAAGCCGTCGCCTTTCTTGACCTTTTTGGCCAACTGCTCGGCTTTGGATTTATCGACAGTGCGCTCGGCTTCCTCGATCAGCGATAGCATGTCGCCCATGCCCAGAATGCGCGAGGCAACCCGGTCTGGGTGGAACGGCTCCAGGGCGTCGACTTTTTCACCGACACCCATAAATTTGATTGGCTTGCCGGTAATGTGACGTACCGACAGCGCCGCACCGCCACGGGCATCACCGTCAGCCTTGGTCAGGATTACCCCGGTCAGCGGCAGCGCTTCGCTAAACGCTTTGGCGGTATTGGCAGCGTCCTGACCGGTCATGGCGTCGACGACAAACAGCGTCTCTTGGGGGGAGACCGCTTTATGCAGCGCCTGAATTTCCGCCATCATCGCTTCATCGATCGCCAAACGACCCGCGGTATCGATCAGCACCACATCGTGGAACTGGATTTTGGCGTGCTTGATGGCTGCTTCGGCAATCGCGACCGGCTGCTGGTCAGAGCGTGAGGGGAAGAAATCCACCTCGACCTCTTTGGCCAGGGTTTCGAGCTGGTCGATCGCCGCCGGGCGATAAACGTCAGCAGACACCACCAATACTTTCTTCTTCTCGCGCTCGCGCAGGTAACGGGCCAGCTTGGCCACAGAGGTGGTTTTACCCACCCCCTGCAGGCCAGCCATCAACACAACGGCGGGAGAGCCTTTAAGTACAAAGCCGTCATTGGCTTCGCCCATAATCGCTTCCAGCTCCTGCTGGACGATTTTGACGAACTGCTGACCCGGCGACAGGCTTTTGGATACTTCCTGCCCAACCGCCCGCTCGCGCACGCGCTCAATGAATTCCTTGATGACCGGCAATGCAACGTCGGCCTCAAGCAGGGCGCGGCGTACCTCGCGCAGGGTATCTTTAATATTGTCGTCGGTCAGGCGAGCCTGACCCTTAATCGACTTTAACGTCTGGGAAAGACGCTCGCTTAGATTCTGAAACATGGGGCCTCTCTGCCTCCGTCACTGCCGTCGGCGCGCACGCCATGAACTGGTTTGGGGCGATTATACGCGCTCACGCCTTGAGTCTCCATGGGGGGGGTATTCAGCGCTCTGGCTATTTTACTGTGTTTGTACTGCTGTGCGACGCCGTTTGGATTCGTTATAGTAGTGGCGTGATTTTTAGTCGTAATTTCGCTTAGTTCGTTAATCTGTTCACTGAACCGCGCTGCAAGGCGCACGGATAGCATCATGCAGGCGCTCCCTTTCGCCACGATTGCTTTTGTTCTTTACGTTGCCGCTGCTATTTGGCAGGGCATGACGTTATTCCGGCGTGTGCCGCCCCGCCAGGGTATGGTACGCCTGCTCGCCGTGCTGGGTTTGTTGCTGCATATTCCCGTCGTGGTCAAATTAGTCGGCCAATCCCCTGGGCTACTGCCTGGCTTTACCACTAGTGCCACCTTGCTGATGGCGGTCGCGGTCAATGTCGTGCTGGTTGCCAGTCTTTTCAAGCCGGTGCTTAACGCCGGGATTGCACTCTTCCCGCTGGCGGGTATTGCGCTACTCGCCGCCACTTGGCTACCCAATCAGGGCGGCCATACCGGACTGACACCGGGCATTTTATTGCATGCGATAAGTTCAGCACTGGCCTTTGCCGTGTTGGCGATTGCCGCCGTTCAAGCCGTACTGGTTGGCCTACAGAACCAAGCGCTGCGCCATCATCACATTCGTGGCATCGTTCAGTCGCTCCCCCCGCTTACAACCATGGAACGAGTACTCTTCGAGTTAGTCTGGGCAGGCATTATTCTGTTGACCCTTTCTATTGCGAGCGGCCTTATTTTTCTGGACAACTTTTTCGCCCAGCACTTGGCACACAAAACCGTGCTCTCGTTGCTGGCGTGGGTGATTTTCACAATCCTGTTGATTGGACGTTATCGCTTTGGCTGGCGCGGTATGCGTGCCGTTCGCTGGACACTCGGTGGCTGCGGCCTGCTCGTGCTGGCCTACTTTGGCAGCAAGTTTGTACTCGAAATCTTACTCAACCGATAGCAGCATAACCGCTTAAGGGCGCAAACCACACCTTTGGTTGTCTTGACACACTACACGCGACCTTCTACAAATCGAGCTTAATACGCCATAAAGGACTTTTCGACTTGAGCGACGACTTCCCTCTGGGATTACTGTTCGGCCTGCTAGCCTTACTAATACTGCTTTCTGCGTTCTTCTCCAGCTCTGAAACCGGCATGATGTCGATCAACCGCTACCGCTTGAGCCATCAGGCCAACAGCGGCGATCGCAGAGCCAAACGGGTCATGCGCCTGCTCACTCGTCCAGACCGCCTGATTGGCGTTATCCTGATCGGCAACAATTTTGTCAATAACTTGGCCGCATCCATTGCCACCATTATTGCTATTCACTTCTTTGGTGATGTCTCGGGGCCGGCCATCTCCACCGCCCTATTGACCATTACCATTCTGATTTTCGCTGAAGTAACGCCGAAAACTTATGCAGCCATCAAGCCTGAGCGGATCGCCTACCCCACCTCTTACGCGCTAGAGCCACTGCTGAAACTGCTCTACCCGTTGGTCTGGTTAGTTAATGTTATGTCTAACGGTCTGCTTAGGCTGGTTGGCGTTAAAAGCGTGGATAACGGCGGTGACAGCCTAACCCGTGATGAATTGCGTACGGTGGTTCACGAAGCGGGCACGTTAATTCCTTACCGGCACCGCGCCATGCTGCTGTCGATTCTTGACCTTGAGAACGTGACCGTCAACGACATCATGGTGCCCCGCCACGAGGTATTGGGTATTGATCTGGATGATTCGCTTGAAGATATCTTGACCCAGATTCGTACCAGCCAGCACACCCGTTTACCTGTCTACAAAGGCGATATCAACAATATTATTGGCATGCTGCATTTGCGCAACGCGGCACGCTTCCTCTCCCGGGACGAAGTCACCAAAGCGTCCATCGTACAGGAAGCCCGTGAGCCCTATTTCATTCCCGAGTCGACGCCGCTGCATACCCAACTGCTCAATTTTCAAAAGCAGAAACGGCGCATTGGCATTGTGGTGGATGAGTATGGCGATGTTGAGGGTTTGGTCACGCTGGAAGATATTCTCGAAGAGATCGTTGGCGAGTTCACCACCGACGTCTCTGAAGATGAAGAGATTCACCAGCAGGACGATGGCAGCCACGTCATCGAAGGCACTGCCAACATCCGCGAAATTAATAAGATGCTTGGCTGGCAGTTACCTACCGATGGCCCCAAAACGCTCAATGGTTTAATTCTGGAGCACCTTGAGGCCTTCCCTGAAGGCCCTGCGTGCCTACAGATCGATAACATGCGCATGGAGATTTTAGAGATTCGCGATAATCTCATTACCTCGGCGCGCTGCTGGCAAAAGCTGCGGACACCACGCCGTTAAGCGGCGATAAAGGCGAAGGATTAAGTTAAAGAGAGAGCCCAAAAAAAGCTTAACGGCGGCTGGCCAGATCCTGATCGGCCGCTGCTTTTAACGCCCTCACTCTGGCTTCTAGAAACCGCCGCAGCGCCATATCATCGGCATCCAAACGGTTGAGCGGTGAGCCAAAGTGCAAGCTCACCGGCGCCCGAAACCGCTTTGGGTACTTCTTCAGCGCCTTGCCACCATGATGAGACGTCCAGGAGCCCCATAGACCCGCCAACCCAGCCGGAATAACCGGCACGTCATCCCTGGCCAGTATGGTCTCCAATCCACGGCGAAAAGTGTGAATCTCACCGTCTGGGGTCAGTCGGCCTTCGGGAAAGACCATCACGACCTGCCCCTGGCGAAGCGCGGTGCTAACGTCGTCCAAGGCGCGCCTCAGTGCGCCAGGACTGCGCCGCTCAGACTCAATGGGAATAGCGCCCACCAGCTGGAACCACCACTTAAGCCAAGGGGAGTCAAAAATCGGCTGATCCATCACAAAGCGTAATGGCCGGGGGCTAGCGCCACCGAGCACCAGGGCATCCATAAAGCTTACGTGGTTACACACCACCAGCGCCGCCCCATGAGCGGGGATATGCTGGCGACCATGCACCTGCAGCCGGTAGCAAAGGCGCATAGAGATAAAAATCAGCCAGCGCAGCACTTGGCGAGTCGCATTCACCCACCCCGTCACGTTATCGCCTCACGATGGCGTAAGCCCGCCAGAATGGTACTCATCAGTTGATCCAGCAGCTCGTCCACTTTCAACTGCTGGCCTTGCCAGTAGCCCAGGCGCTCGTTCAGGCCAAGCTGGACGAGCCCATGCACACTGCCCCACAGCGTACGCCCCAAACGGCGAGCTTCAAGGTCGTCCAAGGCGGGCTGATAAGATTTGAGCGATGCTTCCACTTGCGTAAACAGCGCTTCAATCAAATCACTCTGGCGCTGATCAAGCTCACCCTCTTTCGCCAGCGGGTAATCAAAAAGCAACTGCCAGCGGTAGCAGTCCTGCTCAGCGAAAAGCCAATAGGCACGGGCTAGCGAACGCAACCACGGCTCAGGATCATCATCCACCAGGCTGGTAATGGTGTGCTGCAAACGCGCCAGTGTTTCCACATTGACGTGCTGCAATAAGTTATTGAAGCTGCCATAGAGTTTAAGTAGCGTACTGGGGGCGCAGCCAACTTCCCTGGCCAGAGCACGTAGTGAAAGTCCATGGACTGGCTGCTCAGCCAACCATTCATCACAAGCGTGCATGACCTGAGAATGGAGGGCATCGGGCGCATGCTGTCTAGGACGGGCCATGGCGATCTCTTAAGGTCAACGGCAAACGAGGAGGAATGCCTCACTGCACTTTAGCGGGAGCAAGAGGTAATATAGGATACCTTACATCGAACACTGTTTTCGACACTAAAACACTACATTTCGTGCTTTATTGCGCGAAGTCCCTCGCGTCCAGGGCCACTTCCACGACGATTTTGCTTAAGGAGACAGGCATGACGGGTCGACTGCATGTGCAAAATTTACCGCTCACCCGTTTATTGCCAACGCTTGATCGCCAGGACCCGTTGATTGAGTCCGCTAACTTAGCGCCTCGGCGACCTATTTCGGCGATTCGCCTTGAACAGGGCGAGTATCGGCTCGCGTCGGTTTTCTGGGGCCTGACACCTCCTTGGCTAGAAGTGCTGGATCACGCCCCCCACTGCGCCCGGTCTGAAACCTTGGAATCACGGGCGATGTTTCGCGATGCGTTCGGCACCCGGCGCTGCGTTATCCCGGTGAGCGGTTTCTATGTATGGAAAACACAGCCACGCAGTAAACAGCCTTATCTAGTGACGCAGGTATCCCGGGCGCCGCTACTACTGGGCGCGTTGTGGTGCCGCTATCACACCACCTTAACGGCATTCACCGATTCCACTGCCCTGATTACCGTACCCGCTAATATTCTGCTCTCACCGCTCACGGATCGTCTCCCTGCCATCATTCCCAGCCATGCGTTATCCGCCTGGCTCAACCCAGATACCGATACCGACACACTTAATTCGCTATTAACACCCGCGCCTTTGGAACTGTTGGGCGCTTTTCCGGTATCTAAACATGTCAACAATCCCGCCTATCAGTCATCGACTTGCGCCCATCCTACCGGGTCTATGCTGCGCTGGGCTGTGCCTCAGGAGCTGTAATGTTGCAACCCCCTTGTTTAAAGCACTGGCATCACCTGCCTCGGCGTGCATTGCTCGGTGTCATCATAAGCCTCTGGGTAGCGCCGCTCGCGTTAGCCGCCGACAATGAGGTCATTGCCGATACGGACGCAGGAGACGCTGTTAAAGAAACCGTCACACCGATCACCAGTCCTTATGACAGCCGCGACTACCGGGTTTTAACGCTTGAAAATGGCCTCAATGTGCTATTGGTCAGCGACCCCGAGGCAGATAAAGCAGCCGCATCAATGAACGTTCGCGTAGGCAGCGCTCAGGACCCTGACGACCTTCAGGGGTTGGCCCACTTTCTGGAGCACATGCTCTTTTTAGGCACAGAGCCGTATCCTGAGTCCGACGGCTATCAGCGCTACATTGCTAATAACGCCGGCTCGCACAACGCCTTTACCGCCCAACAGGACACCAATTACTTCTTTGACATTGAGCCATCGGCGCTGCCGGGGGCGTTAGATCGCTTCAGCGAATTTTTCCTTTCGCCGCTGTTTAATGCAGACCACCTGGAGAGTGAACGCAATATCGTTCACTCGGAGTATATGGCGCGGATCCGTGACGAATCCCGCCGTGAAAACGATGTGCTGAATCAGCTTTTAAACCCTGAAAACCCCACCACCGGCTTTGCCGTGGGTAGCCGTAAGACACTTGCCAGCCCGCCAGAGGGCGAAACGCCGCTGCGTGAGCGAGTGATTGATTTTTATCACCAACATTACGATGCCAACGTAATGAACTTGGCGATTGTGGCCCCCCAGCCACTGGATCAGTTAGAAAAATGGGTCGCCGAACGCTTTGCAGCTATTCCCGACCGAGACCTAAGCGCGCCGACCATTGACGCGCCGCTGATCGATACTGACACGCTGCCGCGCTACATCGAACGGCAATCGCTCCAAGATCGTCGTCAGCTACGCTTTTATTTCCCGGTGCCCGACCCTACCGATGACTACCGCAGTAAGCCAACACAGCTTATTGCGCATCTGCTTGGTGACGAAGGCGATGGCAGCTTGCTCTCGGTGCTGCGCGATTCCGGGCTGGCCGATGGGCTTTCCGCTGGCATTGGTCGTGGTGACGGTAACGAAGCGCTCTTCACTATCTCTATCAGCCTGACGCCCGCAGGCGCCGAACGTTTGGACGATATTGAAGCCACACTGTTGGCAGCCATTGAACAACTGCGCAATGACGGCCTCGCCGAGTGGCGCTACGAGGAACAAGCAGACCTCAACGAGCAGGGATTCCGCTTCCAACAGCACGGCGCCCCACAACAGGAAGCCACTCGCCTCTCCATGAGCCTATCGCGCTATCCGGTCGAAGACGTGCAATACGCGGCTTACCGCATGGATGGCCCCGATGCCGAGCGTCAGCAAGCCTATCTGGATGCGCTAACGGCCGATAACATGCTGCGCTTCTACTCGGGGCCTGACGTGGAGAGCGATACCGTTTCACCATGGTTCAACACGCAGTGGAAAGAGCAGACGCCCGACCAACCGGGCCAGGCGTTAAGCGGCCTGGCACTGCCCGGCCCCAACCCCTTTATTGCCAGTGATTTAACCTTACTGGAGGGGCAGGATGATCATCCCAGCCTGCTGGTCGATACGCCGTCATTTACCGCTTGGCACATGCAGGATGCGCGCTTTAATACGCCGAGCGTCGAGTGGCGCGTCAGCCTACAAAACCCAACCGCCAGCTATTCCCCCGACGAGGCGGTGTTAACACGCTTATTGGCCAGTTGGCTTAACGACAGTTTGAATGAATCGCTCTACCCAGCATGGCTGGCAGGCCAATCCTTTAGCGCTTACCCGCACTCCCGCGGCATGACGCTCTCATTCTCAGGCTGGCGGGATGGACAAACGCCCCTGATCGAACAGGCGATTGAACAACTCAAAAGCGCGCCGATCACCGACAGCGCCTTCGAGCGTGTGCGTTATCAACTGCAGCGTGAATGGCGCAACGCCCCTCAATCATCGCTATATGGCCAAGCCAGCCGAATGCTGGGCGAAGCCTTGCTCACACCACAGTGGTCGACTGCTGAACTGCTTGCCGCCAGCGACCGCTTTGAGCGTCATCATTTAGAGGATTTTCGCCAACGCTTTCTGGAAAACCTTTATGTCGATGCCATGGCGGTCGGCAACCTTGATGAAGCGCTGGCTCGCGAACAGGCACAGTTAATGCGCGCCCAGCTGCGCCCACGGCTAACCCGCGATGAGATCCCTAACCTAACCCCTCTCGCAGCGGATGAAGCGCATGCGGTACTACACCCGCATAGCTCGCGAGATGAATCATTGGTGCTGCGCTATCTGCAAGCCCGCGATCAAACGCTGGAGGAACAAGCGACGACGAGCGTGATTGCCCAGTGGCTAGATACGCCGTTCTATCAGCAGTTACGCACTGAGCAGCAGCTCGGCTACATCGTTAACGCGGGCTATTCGCCGCTTCTCGAAGCGGCTGGTATTGCGCTAGTGGTGCAATCACCGGATGTCGACAGCGACACCATCGCCGAGCGCATTGATACGTTTCTGGAGGAGGCAGGCCAACGTCTCGAGCCGTTAACCGATGAAGCATTAGCTCCCTATCGCCAAGCGGTACACGACCAGTTGCGCCAGCGCGATACGAGCTTACCTGGCATGGCCAACCGGTACTGGCAGGCAACTGCCCTGGAAGACGTGCGTTTTGACCGCCGTGACCAACTGGCGGAGTTAGTCCTCGACGTCAGCCTCGATGACATCAAGGCGCTTTGGCCATCGCTGCGTGAGCACATGCTCGATGTGCGCTTCAACCCTGGCGATGAACCGAGCGATGTCAGCCATTATCGGGAGAGCCTCTCACCACTGCCCAACGTGCGTGTAGAGCAAGCCGCCCCGTAACGCATCATCACTCAACTTAAGCCGCTCAGGCGTCAAACGCCTGAGCAGGCATCATCGCTTCCACGAACATGACGAGCTCTTCCAGGATCTGGCGCTCTCGATCAGTGAGGGTTTGCTGGTTGTACTGCTCGATTTGCCGCGCAAACGCCTTCAGCGTAAAGCCTGCTAACGCAGGGTCGTTAATGCGCATCCAGCGAAACGCCTCCCACTGCTCCCGCTCTTCGCCTTCCAGCGTGTCGGGATAACTGCGCGCACGAAAGCGAAACAGCATCTCTTCCAGGCGTGAGTCTTGAAACGCAAATCGTTGCCCCACCAAGTCCCATGGCTCCATTTCACGCACTCGTTCCATCTGCTGCCGGTCAGCGGCAGAGAAAAAGCTGCCTGAATAGAGCATTAGATCCGGGTCTTGCGGTGCCTCTTCGTAGCCTGCGTTAAACACCTCGGCGACTTTGTCGGCCACGCCGCTGGCATCGCGCAAGGTTTTCCAATGCTGCCGACAGGCCGTCATATCCAAGCCTAAGCGTTTTACAATAGTGCCGTATTCGCCTTTTTGCGGCCCATCGACATCTTTTAGGGCGCTCGCAGGAAAAACCACGGGGCAGCGATTGATATGAATCACTTTCAGCGGGATACGCGCCTCGCCTTCGGTTAAATCCTGCTGGCTAACAAACACGCGCTCACGAACCTGCTCAGCGGACATGCTCAGCATATCACTGGGGTCCACGCTTAAATCGTAAACGATCACCCCATTCGGATTTGTCGGATGTTCGGCCAGCGGCATGACTAACGCACTACAGCCTCGGCTGGCGGGATAGCGGCGGGAGATATGCAGCAGTGGTTTGGCACCGGGCAGGTCGAGCTGTGTCGCCACTGCGCGCTTACCGCGCAGGCCAAGCAGATAGTCGAACAGTTTGGCATTACGCGCTTTGAGCAAACGGGCCAGCGCAATCGTCGCCCGCACATCGGCTACCGCATCGTGGGCACCCTCATGGGCAATGCCATTCGCCGCCGTCAAATGCTCAAGCTTAAAGCTGGGTGAGCCGTCATCGCGTAGCGGCCACTCAATGCCACCCGGGCGCAGCGCATAGAAGGCGCGCACAATATCAATCAAATCCCAGCGGGAATTACCGTTTTGCCACTCGCGAGAATAGGGGTCGAGCAGGTTGCGGTAAAAAAGATGCCGTGACACCTCATCATCGAATCGCAGGCTGTTGTAGCCCACTACGCAAGTGCCCGGCTCGCTCATATGGCGCTGAATCTCACCCGCAAATTCGGCTTCGGGGAGACCATGGCGCTGGGCTTTTTGAGGCGTGATGCCGGTAATCAAACAGGCCGTGGGATGAGGCAGATAGTCATCGGCCGGTTTGCAGTAAAGCTCGATGGGATCACCGATCTCATTGAGGTCGGCATCGGTGCGAAGCGCGGCAAACTGGGCGGGCCGATCGCGACGCGGGTCAGCCCCGAAGGTTTCATAGTCATGCCAAAGAAAACTGGCAGGGGCAGCATTGGGTGGCGCCATGCACTAACACTCCGCTGGGCAATGAAAAGCCCAAGCGTAGCACACCCGCCACCCCTTTCGCCGCGTCTTACGCACTTTGATTAGCGGTGAAGATCTGCGGTTAAGATTAGCTTTTGGGCAGGGTGACGTTTAGCTCCAGCACCGAACAGTTGTCTTCGCTGTCTAATGAAATCTGAATGGCATCGTCGTCTACATGTACGTAACGGCGAATCACCTCTAACAGCTCACGCTCAAGTAGCGGCATATAGTCAGGCTGGCCGCGCTGGCTACGCTGATGCGCTACAATAATTTGCAAACGTTCTTTGGCTACCGAGGCGGATTTCCTGCGCTCACGCTTCAAGAACTCCAGCAGTTTCATCGACGACCTCCCCCAAACATGCGGCTCAGCAGGCTTTTACGCTGCATTTCGTGGAAGCGCAGCGGCATGTCTTCACCAAGCAGGCGCGATACGGTATCGCTATAGGCTTGGCCAGCGTCGCTTGAAATATCATGCGTAACAGGCACGCCTTGGTTGGAAGCACGCAAGACAGCCTCCGACTCAGGAATCAAGCCCAGCAGATTGATCGCCAAAATTTCGCGAATATCGTCCAGCGTCAGCATATCGCCAGAGGTAACGCGCTCCGGATTGTAACGCGTTACCAGCAGGTGCTCCTTGATGGGGTCTTCGCCCTGCTCAGCACGTCGGGTTTTAGAGGCAAGCAGCCCTAAAATGCGATCCGAATCGCGCACTGAAGAAACTTCGGGGTTGGTGACGACAATGGCTTCGTCGGCAAAATACATTGCCAACTGCGCACCACGCTCAATACCAGCGGGTGAATCACAGAGTATGTAATCAAAGTCTTCTTTCAACTTTTCGAGAATTTCCGCGACCCCTTCCTGAGTCAAAGCGTCTTTATCGCGGGTTTGCGAAGCCGGCAAAATGAACAAGTTTTCGACGCGCTTATCACGAATCAGCGCCTGATTAAGTCCCGCTTCGCCCTGAATCACATTGACCAAGTCGTACACAACGCGACGCTCGCAACCCATGATCAGGTCGAGATTACGCAAGCCCACATCAAAATCGATCACAACGGTTTTTTTACCGCGCAGGGCAAGGCCAGTTGAAATGGCTGCCGCGCTGGTGGTTTTACCGACCCCTCCTTTACCAGAGGTCACTACAATTATCTTGGCCAAGAGTCACTTCCTTCTTGAAGTCGTTCATCGCGAGCGCAGCTCATTTGGCGCTTTGCGCATAACAGGAACGTCAATGTCATCAACAAGCCATACTGTAACGGATAGCGCCTTCGGCGTCGCTAAAGATGAAACACCATTGCGCGCTCATAAAAAGACCTTAACCTAATGGCTTAATTTCAAGCTGTTCTTTTGTAAAGTGAACTTCTGCGGGCCGTCCCAGAAGCTGTGAGTCAATATCTTCTAAACGTTTGTAATTACCGGCCACCGAGAGCAATTCTGCTTCCAGCTCACGGCAGTAAATACCCGCGTGGGTATTGCCATGAATACCCGCCAGTGCACGGCCCCGCAGAGCGCCGTAAACATGAATACTGCCAGCGGCCAATACTTCTGCGCCTGCATTGACAGCCCCGATAACGACCAAATCTCCCTCGGCAGCGCTTACCTGCTGGCCCGAGCGAACGGTCCCCCGATAGAGGCGAGTGGCGAGCGCAGGAGCATCTATACCGCCGACTTGCGTGTCGTCTCGGGTGACTTCATGCACGGGAGAAGTATCAACGCTTTCGAGCACTCGTGGGCGCCCCTCCTCTACCGGAGGGAACCAACCCAGCCCCAGCGCCCAGGCCGACTGACGGACCGGCTCAGAACCACCGCGAACCGCCACGGGGAGCAGTTTATGATCGCGGCACACGGCGCAAATACGCTCTAGGGCTAAGTGCGGTTCATCCAACTTTTCCACGCTGAGCACAACCGGTGTATGCTGAAAGAAAGCAGGCGATTGGGAAAGCTTACCAGCCAACTGCTGCCGGATTCGTTCCGGGTCAGCGCTACTTAGCTCCATGACGGTCATCGGTAGCATGCCGCCTTTGAAGGTAAAGGCCACTGCGGCACTATCCACATTAAGGCTCATGGCCGAACTCCCTGTCATGTTCAGATAAGTTAAAGGTAGCGTACTATCACGCATTGTGGTCTAGAAAATAGTCGCTTACCACACCATGCTTATTACAAAATAGTAAGGCCAAGCTAAGCGACAGCGCCGGCGACTGCAACCGCCGTGTGGCTGACTAACGATTTTTTTCACGCTACGCACCAGCAGGATGATCCATGCACGGACTGTTAAGACGCCTGTTCGCACCTCGATGGCAACACCCCGACCCCGAAGTGCGCCGTCAGGCTCTCCAGCGACTGGACCCACAACAGGCAGAACAGCGCCAAGCGCTTCAGTCGCTTTCACAAGATACCGATAGCCAGATTCGCCTTGCCGCGCTGCTGGCCTTGGATGACTGCGCAGGCTTAGTCGATGCTTATCCGCGTCACCAGCAGGATGAAGCGTGGTTCAATGCGGTTTGCCAACGGCTCAGCGGGCGTGAAGGCCACACGGATCTACAGCAACGCCAAGCGCTGGTCGAGCGTCTTGAAGAGCCGCGAGCGTTAAACGCGATTGCCTTACAGGCCGACAATCTAACGTTACGCTTATTGGCGCTTAGCAGGCTGACTGAGCAGGATGATTTGATTCATCAGGCTTGCCATAACGGCGTTGCGGCCGTACGTCATCAAGCTGCCGAGCGCATTGAGGATGAAGAGGGGCTTAAGCGCTTACTAAAAGAAGCACGCCGTGATCGCCAAGTATCTCGTTTAGCACGGGAGCGCCTCAACCGTTTGCGCAGCGACGCGCAGTGGCTGGAAGCGGAAGCACAGCAGCGTGAAACGCTACTCAACCAACTGGAGCAGCACGCGCGTGCGCCTTGGGAGCCCCTTTACGGTGGGCGTTTCCGCCATCTTGAACGCCAGTGGGAACAGCTAACACAGCCGCCCAGCGTTGAGCAGGAGCAAAGGTTTCATCAAGCGCTGCTCAATTGTCGCAAAACATTGCACGATCACGCGACGCAGGAGCAGGCTCGCCAACAAAGCGCCGAGCGCCGCGACGAAGCCGAAAACACTCGTGAGCAATTACTGGAAGGGATAGAAGAGACCCTGGATGGCCTGTGCCACGCGGCAGCCATGACCATTCAGGATATTGATAGCCTGCGCGCCCAGCGCCAGCTACTCGGTCAGCGCTGGCAAACGCTTTCCGATATGCATCCGCCGAGCGAGACCATGCGCCAGCGTTATACCCTGGCCATTCAGCACTATGACCAGTGTTTAGAGGCGTGGCAGCGCTGGTGTACGGTGAGCACTGGCATCGAAACGGCGCTGGCGAATGACGATGACGCCACCCTGTCGGCATACATTAACGAATGCCAATGGCCCGACACCTTAACGCCACCCGCCCTGCTCAGACGTGCCCAGGCAGTGCTTAGCGATGAAACGACCACTCCCTCGCCACCAGTGGAGGATCAAGCCACCCTCAGCACCTATGCGGGCGAGCTCGACTCCTTTGAGCGCTTACTTGAGCGTGGCGCGTTTAAAAGCGCCAGCCGCCTCCATCAGCGGCTGAAGCCACGAATTGAAGGGCTCGAAAGCGCTGCCGCTCAACCGCTTAAAACTCGCTTGAAACATTTAGCAGCTCGGCTGGCAGAACTGCGCGATTGGCGTGGTTTTGTCGCCGGACCCAAGCGAGAACAGCTATGTGCCAGCATTGAAGCGTTAGCCAACGATCAATATATGGCGGAAGAGGCGCTTGACCGCCATCATCATCAGCTCGTCAAAGAGTGGAAATCGCTCGGCGATGCCGCGGCCAATCGCGAACAGGCCACGCGCTTTCGTAGCGCTTCGGATCGCATTCATGAACGCTTAGCTCCCTGGCGGGAGCAGTTGAGCGAAGAGCGCGAAGCCAACCTCAGCGCCCGAGAAGCACTTTGCGAGCAACTTGAAAGCTTGCTGGCTCAACCTGCTGAAGACGCCGATCCCGATGTACTTCGGCAAATTCGCGACAAAGCACGCCACCAATGGCGCCATTATAGTCCGGTGCCCCGTGACCGTTCAGAAGCCGTTGGCCGACGCTTTGGCACAATTCGCCACCAGCTGCAGTCGCTCATCGATCAGCGCGCTGACACGATTGCCTCACAGAAGCGCGCATTAATTAGCCAGGTCGCCGCACTGCGCGATGAAGACAGCCAGCCCTTGGCACAACGCATTCACCAAACCAAGCAGCTACAGCAGCAGTGGCGAGCGCTAGGCCGTGCGCCCAAAGGTGAAGAGCAAACGCTGTGGAAAACTTTCCGTCACGAGTGTGACCAACTTTTTGCCCAGCGTGATGCGCATAAAAATGAGCAGGCAGCACGCCAGCAACAACAACTGGATGAGATGCAAGCCCTCATCGACCAAATGGATAGCTGGCAACCCAATGAGGCCAGCGAAGCCGCCACGTTGGATAGCTTTCTTGACCAAGCCAACCAGTTGGAACCGCTGCCACGGAATCGCCGTAGTGAAGGCATGCAGCGACGAATGAGTGGCATTGTGCGAGCACGGCGCGAACGCCTAAATCGTCTTGCCGTCGCCCGCACGGTTCAGCAGTGGCATGCCATCATGCCATTAGTAAATGCTCACTTAGCGGCTGACCAGCGCTACTTAACCGAAAAAGCGCCCGACGATGTGGTTGCGCAGACAGTGCTCAGCGTCCCGCTTCCCACAGCCTTTAAAGAGGCCCACCACACCCGAAACCAGCAGCGCCATGGCACGCAGGCGCCTTTGTCCGACGCAGAGCATGCCAAGCTGGCGGAATCTCTTGCACGACTGCGGGTGCACCTCTCGATGCTGGCCATAGGTAGCGTACGGCAAAGCGACGAGCCACTGCGATTAGCCATCCAGGTAGAACGTTTGAACGAAGGGTTTAATCAGGAGCGCAGCCGTGATCAAGAGGTCAACGATATTCTCGTCGCGCTTTTGGCACTAGGGCCGATGCCTGCGACGCTATGGGCCGCTGAGGTAGAAGAGCTGGATAACCTGCTAAACCGATTGGCAAACGTTCCGTTGCCTTAGCAGTTAACAAACGCACCAATAACAACGGGAGGCTGATAGCCTCCCGTTTACATTCTCCCCGGTAGGGAAGTTAGCGTTGATGCGCTTAGGACTTGTTGCTAGCCCATAAACTGCCCACCGTTGATATCGATGTTAGCGCCAGTAATAAACCCGGACTCCTTATCGGCTAAGAAAGTCACCAGTCGGCCAATCTCCTCTGGCGTGCCGTAGCGCTTCACGGGGATCGTTTCCCGAATGGCTTCGCGCACTTTTTCTGGAATATTCATAATCATATCGGTAGCAATGTAGCCAGGCGAAACGGTATTCACCGTAATCCCTTTGGTCGCTGTTTCCTGCGCCAGCGACATGGTCAAACCATGCATACCGGCTTTCGCTGCCGCGTAGTTAACCTGACCAAACTGCCCCTTACGGCCATTGATGGATGAAATATTGATGATCCGGCCATAGCCAGACTCAAGCATCATCTCAATAACACTGCGGCAGGTGTTAAATACGCTGTTGAGGTTAGTGTCGAGCACTTCATACCACTGCTCATACGACATCTTCTTCATGGTGCCATCGCGGGTAATACCCGCACAGTTCACCAGTACACTGATGGGACCGTACTTGTCATGAATTTCGCGGGCACCTTCCAGGCAGGCGTTGTGGTCAGCAAGATCGACACCGGACAATTCGATATTTTGATAGCCGTCAGCATGCTGCGACTCGAGCCAGGTTTTGGCCTTATCGGGGTTGCGGTAACCCGCGACAACCAGATAACCCGCCTCTGCCAACGAACGACAAATTGCCGTACCGATACCACCAGTTCCACCAGTTACCCAGGCGACGGGGGCTTGATTGGCCATTGACTACCTCCCTGATATGACAAATGGCTTGGATCTAACCGCACGCACATTGCGCCGCAAGCCATTGTGAAAAAGCGCGACTGCGCTTGTACTACCCTAGTGCATTATTGGCTTGAGCAATGCACCAACGTAAGCTTTTTGTTATCGCTACCTGAAGCATAGCTGCACTCCCTTCATGTTGCAGCAGTAAACCCGCCACTGCCATAAGCCGAACGTGTTAATACCGCTATTGACTTCACGTAAAATCACTGTAAAATACGCCACACGTTGATGCGGGGTGGAGCAGTCTGGTAGCTCGTCGGGCTCATAACCCGAAGGTCATCGGTTCAAATCCGGTCCCCGCTACCAATATTTCGAAAGGCAGATCAGCATCTTACTGATCTGCTTTTTTTGGTTTTGCTTTTTTGCTAACTTCCTCTGGCATATTCACTTAGATGCTGACTTTGAACTTTATTCTTACAAGCTTCAGGCCACTCATCGCTCTCACTTCTTCACCCTTCTATTTCCCTCTCTCGATTATCGTCAAAATTCAAGCAGCCCATCGCACAACTGAATTATGGGCATAGCATATCTCCTGACTCTAGCTCTACTCACGGGGCTATTTACTTATTAGAGAAACATAATAATTTTGCAGCCATGGATAATCCCTCCTTTAAATAGGGAAATCGCGCTCAGAAGATAGACAAGCAGGATTATGGCGGACTCCCTCATAGATGGACACTGGATTAGCAGCAAGCGGCTTTATTCTCTAACTGCTTTAAAGACTAGCTCTCACTCGTTCCAAAGACTCGAGTGGGGCTCTTCATACTCTGCTTGCTACTCAGGGTCGGACGGGATTGTCAGTAATGAATCCTAGGTTGGCGACGATGGCTATATTTTCGCTGATTTGAGGCTTGTTCGGAGCTTTCCCAAAAGGACCAAAAAATGGGATTGACAATTATGACAACCGAATACTAAATAAATTTTATTTCTCAGTGCATTTTGTGGCTAAAATTTGAGCTAAGTACTATAAAAAACACATCGCTCATACGAAGGTTGGTTCAAATGTGGTGGGCAGAAATAAAATATCTCTATCAGTGGATAACCTGTAATGAAATTACCATAAGACAAACAAAAGATCAGTGCTGCAGAAGATTGTAAGCTAAAGATTCAGCATACACATGACATTTAACTTCTTGTTTTTAATAAAAAAGCAAAAGAACATAAGTAAACATTAGCACAAAATTAGATATGCGATTAGGTAGCCAAATGAACAGCTCGCACCACAAGAAAATGCAAAAATTGCTATCCGCTTACAGGAATCGATTGCTGACGTACAAAGCTGAGCTCGAATGGGAGTGGTTAGCAGTAAACGAGGATGACAGACGCTTTGAAAATATCATGAGCATAGCTCATAGACTGAATGGCTCTGGAAAGGTTTATGGCTTTGCAGAATTGTCCCAATTAGCCAATGAGCTTGAGCAGGCCTGTGAAACAGCTCGTCACCTACTACTAACAGATTCTACATCCATTATATCCGGTCCATTGCGTGCATTGCTCAATGTCCTTGAGCGAGACTCATCTACAGAGGATGAAGAGAGGCTAACCAATAATTTTCCTATATATACAACCTGTGAAAGAGATATCGCCGAGACGATTGATATATTGTTAATTGATGATGACCCTGATTTTTCAGCAAATTTGACAGAGGTACTTACACAGTACGGCTACTGCATTCATTACCAAGAAGATATCCATCAACTAAATCAAGCAATTGCACAATATGAGCCATTAGCTTTGATTGTGGATATGGACTTTTCTGGCCAACGATTTGCAGGAGCAAATCAGGTGCGTACATGGCATCAAAAAGACGGGGCCCCCCTGCCCGTCTTTTTTATATCCGGGCATGACTCCTTTGACCTACGTTTAGCATCAGTGCGTGCAGGCGGTACCCACTTTTTAAGAAAGCCTATCGATATCCCCAAACTGTTATCGCTATTACATTCTGAACTGAGGCTTGCCCCAAGTGATCCTTATCGAGTGATGTTAGTGGACGATGACAGTGATTTACTTAGCCTATATGGGTCATTACTCGTAGAAGCGGGGTATAAAGTAACTAGTGCAACTAACGCACAGGATGCTTTAAGCCTGTTAGATCACAGTCATCCCGAGTTGATACTGATAGATGTTTACATGCCGGGTTGCAATGGCATTGAGCTGGGTAAAATTATTCGTCAACATGAAGAATTTGCTACCATTCCGTTACTTTTCATGTCAGCAGAAGCTGATACCGATATGCAGTTAGCCTGTGCTCGATTGGCTAACGATGAGTTTATCAATAAGCCGATAGAGTTATGGCGGCTATTAATGGTGGTCAAATCTAGAGTCACAAAGGGACGTTACTTCCGAACCCATTCTAGCTCTTTAACAGTAGCAGAGACACAAGTCAGCCAGGATCCTTTAACAGCTCTTCCTATGCTTTCAAAATTACGACTTGATATTGATGACGCACTTAAAAACCAAAATCCCGACATAATAACCGCTGTCATAAAAATTGATATTCGTGACTTTCACTCTATTAACAACTTACACGGCCATTACTTCGGCGACGATATATTACAGCGACTTGCCTGGGAGTTGGCCCAATGCATAAATACAGGAGACACTCTATATCGGCAAAGCGGCGATGAGTTTATGCTTCTCACCAATAGCTACGGCAGCCAAGCCGCGATAGCTCATTATATTAAATCTTTGGTTAAAGCAATAGAAGACATCCATATAACATCTAGCCAAGGCACCATTGCGCTTTCAGTAGATATTGGTGTTGCATTTGCCTCACAAAGCATCAGCAGTGCAGGAGAGCTGCTTGATAATGCAGACACGGCTGTCTTTAAATCTAAAAAATCAATACTGCCTAGCGTATGCTATTTTGACCAGTCAATGAAAGAAGTCCAAAAGAAGCGTTTTTTCTTAGGACATGCTATCAAAGAAGGGCTTGCCTCTAATCAGTTTTTAGCCGCTTACCAACCCATTTTTACGGTAAATGAAGGTAAAATGGTGGGGGTTGAGGCCTTAGCTCGCTGGATGCACCCTGACAGAGGCATACTGGGGCCTGGTGAGTTTATTCCTCTTATGGAAGAACAAGGTTTAATCTCCCTTCTCACTGAGCGGATGCTGACACAATCGTTATCACAGTTTGCTGTTTGGCAGTCTAAACATCCTGAATTATTCCTGTCACTTAACCTGTCCGCGCGAGACATTCAAAAACCACTTTTTCTAAATATCTTGGCATCATTATTGTCAAGCTACCATCTAGATTCAGAGCGCATTGTCCTTGAAATCACAGAATCTTTACTACTATCCGACTGGCAGCACACTCGATACTTGCTCCGTAAACTGAAAGATTTAGGCGTTCGTCTAGCGTTAGATGATTTTGGAACCGGTTATAGCTCCCTGAGTTATTTGCAGCGTATCGATGCCGCTAAATTAAAAATTGACCAGAGTTTCATTCGACATTGGACCCATACCGGTGATGCAAGATTGCTAAAAACAATGATACAACTAGGGAAGACCATGAATATGATGGTGATTGCAGAAGGTGTGGAACATAATACAGAGTTAGATTTTTTATCTCAGCTAGGTTGTGATGAATATCAAGGCTTTTTAACAGCCAAGCCCATGCTAGCAGACGAGCTTGAACGAACTCAATGGGTATAGCACTACGTTGCCGATCAGCGGCGGGCTTAAGTGTATCTCACGCAAAAGGCGCTTCAATGAAACTAAATAAGATGATTTTTAGGTGAATTTTTCGTTGATTGAAACGCTTTAATACGAGCACTAATACTATTAATCAAAGTATCTCTCGACAACCTAGATTTAAGCAGAACAGCTTCAACTTGCCTATGCTGTTGCTGTGACATATCAGCCCCTGAAAGAATGACTATTGTAGCTTCAGGCTGGTAATTACGAATATCAGATACTAGCTCCCAACCCGACCCATCAGGCAGTCCAATATCAAGGAGCACAACGTCGAACGCGCTTTGCACTAATCGTTTGCGAGCATCTTTTAATGTGAGGGCCGCTTCAAAAGAGAAGCTATCACCAGCCATGGCGCAAATCACTTCATGTAAGTCGACATCATCTTCAACGTGCAGCACGTGGGGATAAGCCTTGCTTTTGGCCGATAACTGTCGTTGAACTAGATCTATTAACTGATGCTGTTCAATGGGTTTAGCCAGCCAATCAATATTGGTTATATCACCTTTTATCGTTAAAAGACCTTGTTCTATTCTTGCCGATACCACCACGATCGGTAAGTCTGCGGTATTTGGTTGTTGTCGTAGTTTATGAATAATCTCCAGCCCACCAATGTCTGGCAGCATTAAGTCAAGGCTTAGTAGGTCGTAATGCATTTGTTGCAGACGGCTCAGCGCGTCGGTGCCAGTAAAAACGGTTTCAACCTGATATCCAGCATCCTTGAGCATGATACATAACAGGTTAGCAACGTCTCTATCATCCTCGACAACTAAAATGCGGGGAGCCTGGTTATTTTCAATGGCAGGCCTATGTTGCGTGTCTTCTAAATTCTCATGGAATATGGGAAACTCAATGAAAAAGCGTGATCCTTCCCCTTCGGTGGATTCAAAATCAATCCTGCCTTCCATGTGTTCCACCAGTTCGCGCGTAATGGCTAACCCAAGACCAGTACCGTCTTTTGCGCGAGTATCTGAGGAGTCCACTTGAGCAAAGCGCTGGAAAATGTGTTCACGAAACGACCTGGCGATGCCGGGGCCATTGTCAATAACGCTGACAATCACCTTGTTTTTCTTAGATTCCACCGCAAGCTTCACCGTTCCACCGTCTGGTGAAAACTTGATAGCATTCGATAACAAGTTGGAGAGCACTTGCATAAACCGCTGTTGATCAACGTAGACAAGTACATCCGGCGCATTACCTGCCAATGCAAGTGTAATATTCCGGTTGCTGCCATAGTGGCGGTTAGACTCCAGTGCTTGTTCAATTAAGGACGATAATGAACAAAGCTGCATATCGAAATGCAGTTTTCCAGCAGCTATCTTCTCTATGTCCAGCAAGTCATTAATCAAGTGAGCCAACCGCTTGCTGTTACGATGGGCAGTATTCAGGAGCTTCTCGGCTTTTTCAGGCAGCTCACCAAAGCCACCTCCTACCATTAACCCTAGCGCCCCCGAGATCGATGTCAGCGGTGTACGCAGCTCATGGCTGACGGTAGACACAAACTCACTTTTCAACTTGTCTGCGCGCTTACGCTCGGCAATGTTTTCAGCAACACCAAGATAACCGCTAACCTTACCCGCACTGTCGCGCATAACCGTGACAACCATTGCCACGGGTACATGATGGCCATCCTGATGAACGAAGGTCCACTCCCGTTTCTCTGAGCCATTTTGCTCGGCTTTTTCCACGATCACCCTGAAGCCCTTCACAGGCTGGCCTATCTCACTGCTTAACCGCGCCGAACGTGAATTCAACTCATCGTCCAGGTGCATTTTCATTAGGGTTTGTTTGTCCACCATATCTGCTTTGCCGTAACCAAGCATATTCTCGGCGCCTTTGTTAAAGGCCGTGATGACCCCCGTATTATCGGTGGCAATAATGGCGACCTCAGAGGCGGCATCAAACACGCTGGATAAGAAGTGCTTGGCTTTGCGAATAGCGCTATCTGCGGCTTTTCGTTCCTCTGCCAGTCGGTTCATTGCTCGAGCAAGTGCTCTTACTTCCGGACCTCCCTCTTCCCGAAAATCACTGTCGAAACGGGCATCGTCAGCCATATGATCGATACGACGGGTTATTCTTTCTATTGGATGGGTTAAGCCGCGTGCAACCCATGCCCCTATTAACCCAACGATTGCCATGGCCATTAATGCAATTAGCAGAAATTGACGAAAAGATGCTTTTGCTGGTGCTATGGCTTCATTGTAGGGAATTGCGCGAATGATAATCCAACTCGGCGAGTCCAGTTTTTGGCTGGCTACCAAATATTGCTGTTGCTCATACTCTACTAATGTTCCTGCCGGACTGATGGCCATTGCCGCATCTACTAGGGGATCTGCACCATCCTCAGGCAACGGCTCGGGGGTGTCGAATACCTCTTGCATTGATACAAACAAGCGGTGCTTTGGGTCAATAATCAAGGTAATCGTGTTGGATTCGGCTTCAGACACGCCTTGGGATTCAATGAGAGGCGTGTTCGCGAGATTAACAAGTCCACCTGCGTAACCGAGAATGTCGCTATCGGGAGATAAAATAGGTTGCAAGTATGAAATTAACGGCAGCCCGGTAGTACGCCCTAAAATCGGTTCTGAGATTACCGCCTGTTTGGTGCTCATAGCGCGTTGCATGTGAGGGCGGTCAGCATAGTTGGTGCCCAAACGGCCCGCAACATATTGATCTTCTGCAATAGCAGTGGCATCAGCGTCAAAAACAAACAAGCCATCTGGAAACAGATCACTCGCTACAGATGGCTGCCGCAGCAGTGATTGTAACGCTTCGCTGTTACGCAGTTGCCCATCATCGGTGAGTAAACGGGTAGCGAACGCTTCCAGCCCCAGCATTCGTTGCTGCTGTGACAGTTCAAGCTCGGAGGCTAGGCGCTTTATCACGGCGGTTTCGCGCTGTGTCACTAAAGATTCGTAATCGGTGACCAAAAACTGATAAACAGTTGCCAGCATTCCGCTGACCAAAATGCCACTCGTAACCAACACGAGCAGAACAATTCGTACGCTCAGCGGTGCTTTTTTCATGACATTTCCCTTGGTAATACAATAAAAAAGTTGGCCCCGCCGTCTATCGCGTCACGGTAACCAACTTGGCCACCCATTTGCTGGCATATTTCTTGGCTAATGGCCAGCCCAAGCCCCGTGCCTGGTAGCTTACGGGTATCACTGCCGTCAGCTTGAGTAAAACGCTGGAACAAATGAGCGCGAAATGCCGGTTCAATGCCCGGGCCGTGGTCGCACACAGAAATCTCGATAGTGTCCTCATAAGGCTTAACGCGTAGCTCTACGGTTTCACCCTGAGGAGAGAATTTAATCGCATTGGACAATAAATTGGTAAGTGCTTGTGCCAAACGCAGCGCATCGATATTAACCTGAACGCTGGGCCAGTCATCAGCCGCCTGAATAGAAACCTGGTGCCGTTCGCTATAGCCGCTCATGGACTCGACGACCTCATCAAGTAAAGGGGCCAGCCATTGCACGCTTAAGTTCATCGGCATTTTGCCAGCCACCAGTTTTTCCATATCTAATAAATCATTAATTAATATGGACAGACGTTGAGCATTGCGTTCAGCAGCACTTACCAGAGCCTGAGCCTTATCGGGCAGGGGCCCCACCACACCCCCACTAAGCAGCCCTAGCGAGCCTTTAATCGAGGTAAGGGGAGTACGCAATTCATGGCTGACCGTAGCAACAAACTGGTCTTTCATCTTATCCAGTTTGCGACGTTCGGTGATGTCTTCAACCAATGACCAGATCACCTGTCGACCATCTTGATCTTGACTTAGAATGCCCTGTAGACGTACAGGGTAGCGGCTACCATCTTTACGAATATACTCTTTCTCAAAAGGGCCATAGCGCCCCGTTGCTTTTAAGCTTGAAAGCGCTTTTTCTTCTTCGGGCTGGTATTTTTGAGGAGTAACATCCCAATAGCTCAGTGACACAAACTCATCGCGGGTATAGCCTGTTGGTAAAATTAATGCGTCATTCAGGTCGATAAACTGGCCTGTTTCAAGATCATTCAAAGCAATACCCACGGGTGAAAATTCAAATAGCCCCCTTAAGCGAGCCTCGCTGTACTGTAAGGCAAGGCGTGACACTTCTTGTTCATGAATATCTTGCAGATAACCATGCCATAGGGTGCTGCCATCCATAAGACGCTCTGGTTTGGCTTGTCCCATGATCCAGCGATAGTTACCTTTCTGATGCCACACACGATAAGTTACTTGCCATTCTTCCAGTGTAAGGGCTGAGCGCTCGATGGCCGCGCTGACAGCTTCGAGATCATCAGGATGGATTAATTCGAGCGCTGGAGTAGCGTCCACAGCACCCTGTACTGGCGTTATTCCATAAAGCTCTTGTATTTTCGGTGAACTGAAGGGGAAAGTCATACGGCCATCAGTATAAAGGCGGAATTGGTAGGCCGTTCCCGGCATCTGAGCCACTAATTTGACCAGCCGTTCGTTGTTGAGACTGTTGGTTAAAGTATCGGCTAACCAGCGTGCCAATAAGCGTACAAATAGCTGTTCACTTTCATCAAACTCTTCTGGACGGGGGTGAGCAGCGGAGAAATTCAAGGTGCCAAATGCCTGACCTTCTATCTCAATTACAATTCCTGCATAAGTGCCTAATGGATGTGCCTGATAACAAGGGTGGTTAAGGAGCTCGCTTTTGGGGACATTAGCCCGGAAAAGTTCGCGCTCTTCTTTCGAAACACCAGAAAAAATTAGTTGGCACCAAGTTGACTTGAGAATGAATTGCTGCCCTGCTTTTACAGGAATATCGGGTAAGGCATTCATCCAACGCACTGTATAGATGTCACTCTCAACCTGGCTGACGATAGCCAAATCTGTCTTAAGATAGTGTCTGGCCCTTCTTAGAGCCTGGTCGATTTTTTCATCCAGCGTAGCGAATGGTGTAAACGCAATATCGTTGAGTAGTACAAGCGCTTCATGGTGCCGGTTCAATTGGCTCAGTGCTTGTCGCTCACGGGTAATATCGACAATAAAGCCTTCGAGGTAATGCGTATCGTCACGAGCACTTTTGCCCCTCCCTTCTACCCAACGCCAGGTATCATTGCGGTGACGTATACGGTATTCAACATGCCACTCTTCGCTTTTTGCCACGGCGGATGCCACGGCCTCTTCTAGTGCTGGCGCATCGTCAGGGTGAATCAAATCTGCATAGCAGATGCTTTGACTACCCACCAATTCCTCCGCCGTGTAGCCGCATACTTGCTCTACTTGCGGGCTGATGTATAACATTTCCCAACACTTATCGGCCAAGCAGCGGTAGGCTACTCCAGGCATGTTATTAACCAGAGATGCTAAGTTGTCACGGCTGGTAAGCAGTTCTGATTCAAGGTTTGAGCATGATTTAACAAGAATCTCATCGGCTTGTATTAGCTCTTCTGCCGTCGCCGCTAGATCGGTAAGCATTTCAATCTGCTCAGATGAAAAGCTTCTCGGTTGCGTATCAATCAGGCACAGCGTACCAATGCGATATCCCTCGCCGGTGTGCAGCGGCACGCCGGCGTAAAAGCGTATATGGGGCGAATCGGTGACAAGAGGATTATCGGCAAAGCGTGGGTCTTTCAGCGCATTTTCAATAATCAATGGCGAACTGACTAAAATGGTATGACCACAAAAGGAAATATTGCGTGGAGTTTCTTTAACATCAAGCCCTTGGCACGATTTAAACCATTGCCGATCTTGGTCGATGAGAGAGATAACCGCAACGGGCACTGAAAAAAGGTGACGCGCCAGGCGCGTAATGCGGTTAAAACGAGTTTCTGAATTGCATCCCAGTAACCCCGTCTTATCCAGCGCGTACTGGCGTTCAGTTTCATTTTTGGGGATCAGTGGTGCCTTCATTTTCCAACTCCGCTGCCGCTTCACTGACAATGCTATTCTGCCGCCAGACAGACCCTGTTACGGCCACTGTTTTTCGCGTTATAAAGCGCTTGGTCAGCTCGGTTAAGTAGCGCATCTGCCGAGTCGTCAGGAAAATGTTTATTGTCTACCACGCCTGCAGACAAGGTGCAGGAAAACCGTTCACCGCCTCCGGTGAACTTAATAGCAGCGAAATCTTCGCGGAGGGTGTTCACCATGAGTAAAGCATTGTTGGCAGTGCAGTCAATAAGTACCAATGTAAACTCTTCACCTCCGTATCTTCCCAATTTGTCGGTACTTCTAAAGCGCTGCCGCAACAAGGTGCCTACGGCGGCAATCACTAAGTCGCCTACGGCATGTCCATGAGTGTCGTTAACTGATTTAAAGTGATCAATGTCGAGCATCACCACACAAAAGGCTTGGGATTTCCGTTTCGTTAGTTGCCACTGATCTTGCAACGCTTCTTTAATGCTGGCGTGCTTCAATAGTCCTGTAAGGCCATCGCGATTTTTGGTTTGTTCCAGCTTACGTAGGCGCTTAACACGGGTTCTGCACAGGTTGATAAGAAGATCAGTGTCGATAGGCTTTTCTAGAAAAGCATCCCCTCCTTTCAGTAGAGCTTGGCCTCGAAGCCCTGCATTGGGTTCAGCCGACACATATACAATCGGTAATTCTGACCAACGCTCCAGCTGCCTTAACAATGCTGCCAACTCTGCACCGGTAACGTCGGGCAACCAAAGATCCATCAGAATCAGCTCAGGATTAAATTCATTAATCGCTTCGAACAGCACAACGGGATGCTCAAGCACTGAGACCTGCATGCCCGCTTCTTCCAGTACAGATTGGATATATTGAGCCAATTCGACATCATCTTCGATCACCATCACCCGCTCTGGCATGCTATCTGTCGATTTAATCAACTGCGCCATATAAGAAGCGAGCTTAATCGTATCCAGAGGCTTAACAAAGTAATTGACTCCTCCACTGCGCAAAGCGTGGAGACGTGCAGTGAAGCTCTCTTCAGTACCAGTAAAGAGAACCGGACAGGTAAATCGATTTAAATGGCGCTGCCAAACAGTAACCGGATTAGCCTGGCGATTTGCAAGTTGAGTGGCACGATGATCGACCAATATCAAATCAGGTAGTGTATTTTTCTCTTGATCGAGCTCTTGTGCATCATTCAAATGCCGTACTCGAAAACCGAAGCTGTGAAGCTGCTGAATCATATAGTCAGCCAACATGGCATCACGCTCTATCAGCCAAATGGAGGGTTCCCCTTCTACATTTCCCACTTTGGAGGTCTCGATGCACACTGCCGTTTTTTGATTTTCGTCTGTTTCAAGCGCTTTTTCTAATTGGGAAACCCATTGCGTAACAGGCAAGGGCTGCGAGGCATCGGCTGGCAGCTCTACCACTTTTGCCACCATCTGCTCGTGTTCACGGGCCTGACGGCCAAGCTGTACATATCCGAAGGTGCCTGCGGAGCCCGCTAGTGAGTGCAATGCTGAATTTAACTGCTGAAGGGATTTAGGGCATGAAGGTTTTTCTGTCAGCCTTTCAGCAATTCTTTTAAGCTGTTCAAACTCACCTTTGAGACGCACTGAATACGCCGCGGTGAGCTTTTGCATCCGTACGTTAAAAGCATGGGAAGTAGTTGGGTCAACCATGGAAAGCCCTCCAAATAGCTCGAACATCGTCAGCGAGAGCCATTGGATCAAACGGTTTTGAAATGACACCTACTGCACCGATTTTTTTATAACGCTCAATCTCTTCAGGATGCACCTTGGCGGTCATAAAGGCCACGGCAGTCGCTTCGGTAATATGTCCCTGGGACCTTAGCGCCAGTAAAGTATCGGGACCATCCATGCCAGGCATCATCACGTCTAGCAAAAACATCTGAGGAGAAAACTCAGCTGCTTCCTGAAGAGCTTGCTCACCAGATGCACAAACTCTAATAGTTAATCCACCCACGTCCTCCAGCGCCATGGCTGCAATTTCTCGGATATCAGGATCGTCCTCAACATACATAACCCTTTCAAGTGTCGCCATGACGCCTCACCCTCAAGCTTTTTTTAAATTTTCATAAGCTGTAACTGTATGAGTGATGTCCCAGATGTGCCATGCTTTTTTTGCAGAGGGGAATCAATAACAACGTGTCATTAGTAACCTATAAGATAAGTGGAGTGCCCACTATAAATTACAAAAAAGCCAATACCTTTATGGGTGTTGGTTTTTTTGTGTCCGCGCGTTATGTAAAAAGACCCAGAAAAACCGTTATCGTTAAACTGCGGTTTTTTCGCCAATAGCGCTTTATTTCCCTCCTTTTCCTTGAATCCGCCGGACGATGCCTGCATATCATGGGTAACTAGTATTCATTTTTTGCTGACGAGTCTACCCATGTCGATTATTGATCCCCGTTCAGGTAAACCGCTCACCGCGGAGACTGGAAATACCAATGCTGCTGCCCCCACTAATGAGAGTGCGGCGGTGCGTCCTGAAGACGTCATTATCGAGCTGAACGCAGGCAATATTCAGCAAGTGCTGGAAGCCTCCATGCAGGTGCCGGTGCTGATGGGCTGTTATTCGCCTTCCACCGCTAGCAGCCGTACCCTGCTCTCAGTACTCGAAAAATTAGTGGTGGAGTACGCAGGCGCCTTCTTACTCGGCAAGCTCGATATAGAGGCAAATGCGGAAATTGGCGGTCAGCTCGGCGTGCGTTCAGCGCCCGATGTGAAGCTGATTAGCCAAGGCGGCTTAGTAGATGGGTTCCAGGGAGCGCTGCCCGAGAAGGAGGTCCGTGAGTGGCTGAATCGCTACTTCCCCGCCCCCGGTGAAGCGCCTCCCACCCCGGAAGAGCAGGCGGAAGAAGCATTGCAAGCAGGCGATATCGCAGGCGCGCGCGACATTTATCAAACCCTGATGACCCAATACCCGGAACACTACGCTTATCAAGTCGCGTTCGCCCGGGTGCTGGTGGCTGAAGGGCGTGGCAGCGAGGCCCGTGAAGTGCTCGATAACCTACCGCCGGAAGAGCGCGATGCAGCGCCGGCACGGGGCGTTCGGGCCAGCATCGAGTTTGGCGAACAGGCGCTCTCAGTTGAGGAGATTGCGGCCCTCGGTGAGCGCACCGATAGCGAAGCACAGTACCAGCGTGCCCTGCGGCAGGTGGCCGACGGCCAGTACGATGCAGGTCTGGAAGCACTGCTGGCGCTGATGAAACAGGACCGCGCCTATAACGATGACGCGGCGCGTAAAACGCTGTTGCAGTTGTTCGACGCACTCGGCGCCGACCACCCGCTCACCGTTACCTACCGCCGTAAATTGTTTGCCATGCTTTACTAAGCAGGCCTACTGCCTTTTTAGCACTGTATCCATGCGTGATAACGCCGCTTCCAATTGCGAAGCGGTGGTGCCAAAGTTAAGCCGCACAAAGCCGGGGCAGCCGAAGGCCGCTCCGTCAGAAAGCGCGACCCCCGCTTGTTTTAACAGCGCCTTATACGGCGCCTCCCCCAATCCAGCTTCACGCATATCCAACCACGCAAGGTACGTCGATTCCGGGGCGCACCAATCAACACCCGGCCAGTTCGCTATGCGTGCCGCTAACGTGGCGCGGTGCTCGCGAAGTACGCTTAACAACGCCTGACGCCAGGGCTCACCATCACGATAAGCCGCTTCCGCCGCGACTAAGCCCAGCACGTTGCCATCGGGCAGGAGCCCTTTCGACGCTGTCGCAAAACGCTGGCGCAATTCAGGGTCGGGAATAACGGCACAGGCGCTGGTTAACCCCGCCAGATTAAACGTTTTAGACGGCGCCCATAGGGTGATGGTGCGCTTGGCAAGGACAGGAAATGCAGCCGCCAAAGGGCGGTGACGCGCGCCTTCAGCCAACAACAGATCGCAGTGAAGCTCATCGGACACCACCCAAAGGTCATGGCGCTCGACTAGCTCTGCCAGCGCCGCCAGCTCTTCATGCCGCCATACACGGCCTGTCGGGTTGTGCGGCTGGCACCACAATAGCAAGCGAGTACGTGGCGTAATCGCTGCCTCCAAGGCGGCAATGTCCAACTGCCACTCCTCATTGGGCGATGAGGGCGCCTTCAGCATGGCTTGCTGGGATAGCCGTCCGGTGCGCTCTGCCACGGCCAGAAATGGTGGATAGATGGGCGCAACGGTTAACACACCATCGCCAGGCGCGGTTAGCGCGAGCGCAGCCAAATGCAGGGCAGGCACTACCCCCGGCAGCCACTGTTGCCACTCGGGCTGAATGGGCCAGTCATAATGCTCGGCGCTCCATTGGCACAGGGTTTCTGTTAACGTAGCAGGCACTTCGCCATAGCCATAGACACCATGCGCTACCCTTGCCTGCAGCGCTTCCACTACCCCTGGTGGAGAGCGAAAGTCCATATCGGCGACCCAGAGCGGCAGCACCTCGCTAGCGTAGCGGTGCCATTTTTGCGATGCCCAGCCACCTTCTGGGTGGCGTCGCTCCACAGGCGTGGCAAAATCATAGGCCATGAAAATCTCACTTATTGAACAGAGGTAATACCAAGCATGCCGCAAGATGACTTTTATACCAAGATGCGGGCGGGACTGCCCGCGCTGCTGCGGCAGTGGCGTGCACTTGGCCAAGCCGATGCTGATCGCTTGGCGTTGATTCTCGCGGAGACGGCTCGGGTGGCAAAGCTGGGCGAGCCCGAGGCGACGCCCAGCGGCGCAACACTGGATAAGTGGAGTACGGCTAACGCCGATGAAATTCCCTTATGGGCGCCCAAAACCGCGGTCTTTTTACTTAACCAGATGCCTGCCCGCCCAACGCCGGATAGCGATGCTGAAGCCTGTGCCTGGGCCTACTGCTGGTTGCGTAACCGCACCTTTGATTCCCTTCAAGCCGCTCAAGATGCGCTTCCTGCGCACTTAAAATCGCCCCTGCAAGAGGCACTCGAAGCCGCTTGGCGCGACCAGCAAGGGCTGCGTTTAGTCTAATTAGCAGTACGTGCTGTTCCAAAGCCAAAGCGGTCGCGACCGCGACCGCGAAATAGTTTGATAAAAAGCGATGTATCAACCGCATCAAAACAATAACAGTAAGGAACACGCCGCATGATAGAAATTCCGCTCACTTGGCAGCTAGCAAAGCTCGGCCTCTCAATCAGTATGGTGCTGGGCCTAGGGGCCATTGCAGTGCGCGCCAGCCCGCGTATGGCCGGGCTGCTGGCGGGCTACCCATTGGGCACGGCACTGGCGCTATTTTTTATCGGCTTAGAAATTTCGCCCGCGTTTGCGACCCAAAGTGCAATACATACACTGGCTGGGTTTACTGCAACGATGGCGCTAGGTGCCGGTTATTGGCTAGCAGGACGCCAATCCGGTGTTAAAGGCATGATCAGCGGCTTGTTAGGTGGTTTCAGTGCGTGGTTGGCCGCCAGCACGCTACTCGCCCAGTTTGATTTTACTCGGTTCAGCGGCACGCTGGTCACCCTAGGGGCTATTGCCGCTTTTAGCCTGCTGTTCCGCCCTATTCCAGATGTAAAAAGCCCACCGAGTCGCTCGTTTTCGCTTCCTGCCCTTGCTGCACGGGCCTGCCTTGCTGCCGCGATCATCTTTGCCATTACGAGCTTAGCGCATTGGCTGCCGCCCGCATGGGCAGGAACACTGGCCGCCTTTCCTGTCACCATGCTGCCCTTTTTGCTGATCCTGCATCTCAATCACGGTGCGGCCCCGGTGGCCACTGTCATCAAACACTACCCGATGGGGCTTGGCTCATTGCTGAGTTATACGCTATGTGTTTCTTATACTTACCCAACGCTAGGGCTATTGTGGGGCAGCTTGGCAGGATTTGCGGCGGCGACACTATGGCTACTGGGCTGGATGCAACTAATGGCATGGTATCGACGCCGCTTTACTTGACCAAGCGCTTGCTTGGGTTAATCCTGAGTGCGACTGCTAATCTCGTCCATTAACAAGCCGTCATTACTAACCTTTCACCAAAAACAAGGACACACCATGTTTACGCGCACCATTGAGCCTGCGTTTTACGATACCGACGCCCTCGGTCATATCAACAATACGCGTCTACCGGCGTGGTTTGAGCTTGCCCGTAACGACTTATTCAAACTGTTTACGCCTGATTTAAACCCCAAGCAGTGGCGCTTAATCATGGCCCGCATGGAAGTCGATTACCGCGCTGAACTGTTTTACGGCCACGACATTGAAATACGCACGTATTTAACGCGCTTGGGCAATAGTTCGTTTACGGTGACCCAAGAGGCCCGTCAGCACGGCAAGCTCACCAACCTGGGCCACACCGTGATGGTGCAGTACGATCACCAAGCCAAGTGCGCCATGCCCATCGAGGGCAACCTACGCGAGGCGCTAACGGCGCATCTGCAAGATGCGCCTGAGTCCGCCTAATTGACGCTGACCCACGCTGCCGGGGCAATAGGAGCCACGCTTATGGCCATCCGCTACAACCTTTGGATAGACCCGGATAACGTTGCGCAACACCGTGCCGTTGAGGCGGATCTTGAACACTACTTTATTGAGCGCTTCGCCGACTATCCGCATATCCGCTTGTTTGGTGCAGACCCCTACGATTATGATGCCCCCTTCAACCGCCTCTATGATGTGCTAATGGCACGAGCCGCTGAATACTGTGAGCGGACGTGGTGCTATGTCGCGTCGCCCGAACAGCTCAACCGCTGCTTTTTCCGTGCTGTTGGCCGCTCTAACAAATTTGTGAGAGACCAACCCGATGGTGATACGTACCAATCAGGCGCCTGACGAACGTCAGCTCGCTATTATTGCTCAACAGCTTGGCCGTGCACCACGTGGGATCGAAGCCGTGGCTGCTACCGATGGTGAAGGCACCCCGCTAGTGCTACGTATGGCCCCCATCGTTGATGGCAAACCCTTCCCTACGCTGTATTGGCTCTGCTCTGATGTGCTGAAAGTAGAGATTTCCCGCATTGAAGCCGTTGGCGTTATCAAAGCGCTTGAACAGCGGCTTCAGGAAGAGCCAGACTTCCTTGCGGCTTATTTGCAAAGCCACCGCGATTATGTGGCCGCTCGCTGGGATTATATGAGCGATGCACAGCGGCACGACGTTGCGCAATTGGGCTACACCGATGTGATGACCGAACGCGGCATTGGCGGCATTAGTAATTGGCACCAAGTGCGCTGCCTGCATACTCAGTATGCTCACCACTTATGCGGTAACAATGTGATAGGCCAGTGGATGGATCAACACCACCATGTCGATCGCTGCCTGCCTTAAGAGCGGAGCAGGCATGTTTCATTTTTTTAAGCACTAAGGGAGTAAAACGAATGGCTCGAATTTGTGTCTATCTGGGCTCTCGGGAAGGCAATAGCCCAGCTTTTCGACAGACAACGGCGACGTTGGGGCGCGCGCTCGCCGAACGCGGCCATACATTGATATATGGCGGTGCACGTATCGGCCTGATGGGAGCGCTGGCTAACGCAGCACTTGATGCGGGCGGCGAGGCGATTGGCGTAATGCCCGATCACCTAGTAGATCGAGAGCAGGCACATTTTGGATTAAGCGAGCTGATTCGGGTGCGTAACATGCACGAGCGAAAAGCCACCATGGCAGCTAACGCCGACGCCTTTATTGCTTTACCTGGCGGGATAGGCACTTTTGAGGAACTATTTGAAATTTGGACGTGGGGTTATCTAGGCTTGCATGAAAAACCCATGGGACTGCTCAACATCGATGAGTTTTACACGCCGCTTCTCACATTTTTAGACAATACCGTTAGCCATGGTTTTTTAGCCACTGCGACACGCGATATGTTGCTTGACGCCTCGACACCGAATGAACTGCTTGATGCCCTAGAAGCCCAGCTATAACGCTCATCAGAACAGCAGCACTTAAAAGTTCGCGTGACCGGTCAGCCGGAGGGTATGTTGATAGGTCAATTGCAACAATCGGGCATCTTCGCCTGCTCGGTGGCGGTGAATGCCGCGTTCGGCGATCATCGTTTCTTTGGTGTCGCTCCATAGCGCCTGCTGCTTTTCGCTAAGCAGGATCCTGAGCGCTTCAAGACGAAAACGCGGCAGCATACCCGCATGATGGAACAGAAGTGAAAGCCACGTATTGTCGTAACCCCAGCTATCGCTGTAGGCCTTGCCTAGCTCTCGTAGCTCGTCATTCAGCCAGTGGGCTACTTGGCGAACCGGGTAGCCTTCCTGAATAAGGCGTTCTCGGGAAATACCGTGCAACAACTCTGCCTTCGGGTCCCAGTGCGTCCACTCGTCTAATGGTTGAATGAGAAAGGCGCAACAGCTTCCATCGGCACGTGCAATGCCTACTTCGATGGGATAACTGCCACGCCCAAACCCGGACGCTTCAATATCTAGTACTGTGGGTAGCGTCTCGGACACAACCTTCCTCACTCAATCAGAACGCGGTAGCGCTTTATGCGACGGCCACGTCATCTAGCGACTGCTGATCCGCCTGTCGCTGCCAGTATGCGGCTCGTTCATCATCCACCGTCAAGCCTAGCTCACCCAGGCGATAGGCGCGGGCAAGGCGTTCGGCGGCTAAAAAATGCCCCGCCTGGGCAGCGCGTGCGTACCACGTCACCGCGTAATCTTCGCGACGCGGATATTGCACACAGCCATGCTCATGGATTTGCGCTACTTGGTACTGCGACTTTAAGTCCCCAGCATGCGCTGCTTCCAGAACGTATCGTGCACCGCGCGCTTTATCTTGCGGCGTCTGACTGCGATGAAAGAGCATATGGCCGTAAACGGAGAGCGCATCAGGGTGACCCGCCTCCGCACAACGCTTAAACAAGCGCATCGTTAAACGCTGGGTACGCGGAGAACGCGGTAACAACCAGCGATTATGAAACAGCCTTTCAGCTAGACGAAACTCTAGCTGAGTAAACAACGTTGATGCCTGCAGCATGGCAAACCACCCTGCCTATCTGTTGGGACCTTGGGCCAGCAGCCACTTCTATTATTGCTACCGACCACACGAGAAACCGGCCTTTAGCCGGTCGATGGGCTGGCAAGCATACGCCTGCCTTGGCGACGACTCAACCCCATTAATTTGCTGCTTTCCAAGCGCCTCGCTAACATGCGCTACATACGTCGTAAACCACTCTGGTAATAGCAGATTATCTTGTGGCAATTCCGCCTTAAACAAGGAGATAAAAATGCAAACACGCCCACTTGGCAGAACCGGCATGGAGGTCAGCCGACTCTGCTTAGGCACGATGACGTTCGGCGAGCAAAATAGCGAAGCCGAAGCCCACGAGCAACTTGACCGTGCCGTGGCTTTTGGAATCAATTTTATTGATACCGCTGAAATGTACCCAGTGCCACCGATGGCCAAGACCCAGGGCCTTACTGAGCGCTATATCGGCAGTTGGTTAAAACAGCGTGGTGCTAGAGATGACCTCATCATTGCGACCAAGGCGGCAGGCCCAGGGCTTGACCATATTCGGGGCGGCCCACGCCTAACGCGCGAGCATATCCATCAAGCGATTGACACAAGCCTAGAGCGGTTAAATACCGACTATATTGACCTCTACCAGCTACACTGGCCTGACCGCCAAACTAATTTCTTCGGCAAATTAGGCTATGTGCATAGCGAAGACGAAGAGGCGACACCCTTAGAAGAAACGCTTTCAGCACTAAAAGAGCTGGTGGATGCAGGCAAGGTAAGGGCCATTGGGCTCTCTAACGATACTCCCTGGGGGGTAATGCGCTCGCTGCAACTTGCCGACAAGCTGGACCTACCGCGGGTCGCCTCGGTGCAAAACCCTTACAACCTTCTCAACCGCACCTTCGAAGTCGGTTTGGCTGAAATTGCGCATCGTGAAGATGCTGGCCTACTTGCCTACTCGCCGCTAGGGTTTGGCGTCCTCTCCGGTAAGTACCTTAACGGCGCCCAGCCGCCGAAAGGTCGCCTAACGCTATATGAGCGCTTCAAGCGCTACACCTCACCGGAAGCAGAAACCGCTACGCAAGCCTATGTGTCGCTGGCCAAGCAGCATGATTTGGACCCTGCCCAAATGGCGCTGGCATTTGTTAATTCGCGCAGCTTCCTGACCAGTAACATTATTGGCGCGACCACGATGGAACAATTGGAAAGCAACCTAGCCAGCGAAAGCCTCAAGCTAGATGACGAGGTACTAGAGGCCATCGACAATATTCATCGCCGCATGCCCAATCCCTGCCCTTAAAAACGCCGGCCAATTAGCCCGCCAGTGGGGTTATTGGCAGGCTATCGCCATTATAGCCTCGGCCTTCGCCGAGGCTTGGTATACTAAGGCCACTTATAAGCGGCTTTTACTTACCTGGGCACGTACAGGAGCATGCAATGCTGAGCGTTATATCTCCCGCCAAAACGCTGGACTTTGAAACCCCATCCACCACCAAGCAGGTTACCCAGCCCGCCTTTCTAGAACAAAGCCAAACGCTAATCGACATTTTACGCGACTATTCGCCGCAGCAGATCAGTGAGCTCATGGGCATCAGCGATAAGTTAGCGGGCCTGAATGCCGCTCGTTTCGAAGAGTGGCAGCCTCCTTTCACTCTGAATAATGCCAAACCCGCTGCACAGGCATTTCAGGGCGACGTTTACACTGGTCTACAAGCTGAAAGCTTTAGTGCGGCTGAGAACCGCTATGCGCAATCGCATCTGCGTATCCTTTCAGGCCTATATGGCCTGCTAAGGCCCCTCGACTTGATTCAAGCCTACCGGCTGGAGATGGGGACAAAGCTGGCTAACCAAGCTGGCAAGGATCTTTACGCCTATTGGAAGCCCGTTTTAACGCCTGCCCTCAATGAAGCTATCACTGAAAGTGGCTCCAAGGTGCTGGTTAACCTCGCCTCTAATGAGTACTTTAAATCAGTTGACGTTAAGCAACTCGATGCACGGGTAATTACGCCGGTATTCAAAGACGAGAAGAATGGTACGTTCAAAATCATTAGCTTTTATGCCAAAAAAGCACGGGGAATGATGAGCGCATGGCTCATTCAGCAACAGATCAATGAGCCTGACCAACTTAAGACGTTCGATGTGGCAGGCTATCGTTTTGATGCGGCATCTTCTCAGGGCGATACTTTCGTGTTTACTCGCAAAGAAGCCGATCGCTAACGCAAGAGGCGGCCTAGAAAAAACGTACGGGGCGTGAAGAGCGCGGCTTTAAGAGCCGCTGGTGCGCCTCTTTAAACTGTGCCGTGTCGCAACGATGCAGCCACTCATAAGCCACCATATCGGCTGTCACACCCACCGCACCACTTGCGCAGGCGCGCTCACGGGCAAACATTGCCTCTTGCGGTCGTCGGCTGGCTGATGCTTCGCTGAGCCAATAGAGCTTATAGCCTGCCGCCAATAACCCTAGGCCCGTTTGCAGTACACAGATATGCGCTTCTGTACCGCACAGTATGATCTGGGTTCTTCCTGATGCCTTTAATGCGGTGACAAAATCAGTTTCTGCCATGATGCCAAAATGCTGTTTTTGCCAACGTTGATAGTTGCTTAGTGCAGCCAACAGAGATGATGCAATACCCCCTAGCTTGTCTGGGTTTTGCTCTGTCAACCACACCGGCACCTCAAGTAAGCAAGCCATTTCGCCTAGCCAGGCCGCCTCGCCAGCTGCTTCTTGACCACCCGCAATGACAGGCAGAAGGCCAGCTTGAAAATCGACCATTAACAGAAGACTTTTATCCCGTTGTAGCTGCATGCTCTTACCTCGTTTTTATCGTTATTAGCACCATGATAGACACCCTACAAAAACAAAGCAGCCGCTTTTCAGCGGCTGCTTAGCTAATTTAAAAATGCAGATGGCGCCCACTTAATCTTCGGCAGCTTCTTCCATATCTTCGCCGAGCTCTTCCATGCTCTCACCGGCTTCGTCTGCACTTTCATCAATACTTTCGCCCGCTTCTTCGGCAGGACCTTGGTCATCACAAGCGACCAACCCGCCTGCCATTAACGCCATGAATAGAGCAATTGCTAACTTTTTGGCTATTTCCGTCGTCATATCGTTTCTCCTCCTGAGATTTTTACAATGGGTACTTGCATCATCATACTAGATGTTGCTTGGCAACAATACCACAGTAAATGCACAAGCTATTGTTCTAGATGAATTTAAAACAACTGCTTTAACATCACAAATGGCGATAGCTTTTTAAAAGCGAACGCAGTGAAGCAATCTTTGAAGTATGCGGCCGCAGACTTGAGATGGCCGCGTCGCTGCGCTCCTCGCCATGACATGGCTCTGTCACCTCAGCCGCACTACCGTTAGCTCTGTCATTGCGAGCGCAGCGCGGCAATCTGGATGAGGGAAACTTTTCTTCCCGGCAACAAAAAACCCAGCCGGTTGGCTGGGTTTTCTGCGGTATAAGTGCCTGACGATGACCTACTCTCGCATGGGGAGACCCCACACTACCATCGGCGCTAAGCGGTTTCACTTCTGAGTTCGGCAAGGGATCAGGTGGTTCACGCGTGCTATGGTCGTCAGGCG